>NZ_JARESE010000043.1 GCF_029076845.1 Novosphingobium album (ex Liu et al. 2023) | reverse complement strand
CGGCGCGGCCACCTATCGGCCATCAAAATTGACGCCGACCGGACTCCGTAATCGTCGCGCTACAGGCCGGTCTAGATCGGATGCCATAGCAGTCAGGCGGGGCACTTCTCGGTGGAAATCCCGGCTCAAATCTCAGTGGCAATCAAAAGCGATCAGCCTCAATCTTTTAAGATTACTCTTTGGCGACCTCTGGACCTCTGGCAGCTTTTCGGAGGTGCATCGGGGCCTCCCAACGTCCGGTTTGTCGGCGGCAGCGGTCATCACCGCGTCCCACCCTGAATGTCCGTGTTCCTCAAATCGTCACCGGAACCCGACAGTCGCAAATGTCCCAATGCACGACATTCCTACCTGGAAAATAGATGGACCTCAGTCGTTATTTGAAGGTGGCACCAAAACCGAGCACGCCCTCGCCTTGCCCGTCTTCGTCGCCCGTTGTCTGCAACCGTCGAGTGCCTTGGCATTCTCCCGCGACAAGGCTGCGGCCTCCTTGAGCGCCCGCCAACCTTCGGGATCACCGACCTGCATGAGCCGCTGCCCCGCGCTCCACATATCCCGGTCCAGAACGCTCGCGGCCGTTTGCTCAGGCCAATACCAGTTATCGGGCACTGCATGATCGATCGCGTTCGGGATCACCGCGCCCAGCACAAACCCCAAGACCAGCGCGCCGGCCGCGATACCCGCAGCCCACTGCTTTTGCTGACGTGCAGTCAGCGCCGAAGCCACCACGCTGGTGATGGTGCCGATCGCCGAGCGCAAGTCCCGCTCGGCTCCGGCCAAGACGCGATGATCAGCCTCGCGCACGCTTACTGCAGCCATCTGAAGCTCCTTGGCCATAGCCTGGGGCGTCAACGCCATGGCTGGACGTTTGGCCAGAATATGGATGGCCTCATGCGTCTTAGCGCAGGCTTCTTGGACCTTGGCAAGGTCGGTGGTGTAATCGCGGGCATGCAGTTCCTGCTGGCGCGCGGCAAAGCCATCGATGGCAGCGGTCAGGCCGGCCAGCTTGGTGGTCATGGCCTCAAAAGCAGCTTCGGTCGGATCGACCGGTTCGGCGGTTGGTTCGCTCTGGTACCGGACGGTGGTGTCTATGGCGGCTCCGTCCATCATCTCTCCATTCCCAAGTTGCGCCCGCGATCGATCGAGCGAGTGAGTTCACGACCGATTTCCTTGGCACGCGCGATGTCGGTGAGGTCACGTCCCATCCCGCCATTCCGGCTGCCCGGCACCCATTCAGGGCTCCAGCGTTTGCCCAACAGCTGATTGCTGCGGCTCGCCAGCGCCGCGCCCATCGCCGGGTCCTTCTCCACGCCTTTGGCCATATCTTTCATGCGGGCCTCGACTTGGGTGCGGACATCTTCCTTGTCCCACCCGCGCAAGGCGTCGCGCTGCGCGCGCAATTGCTGCCAGCCTTGCACAAAGCGATCGGCGCGAAGCTCGGGATTGGTGCGTACTTCCATTTCCAACTGCATCGCTCGTATCGCGGTGGCGGTGCGACCATTGGCAGCCTCGCTCACCAGTGCGGGCTCACGGGCAAAAGCGTTGTCGAGATCGCGCAGCGCCCCTGGCGCGATGGCTTCCAGTGCCTGTGCAGCCCGCACCTGCGTCTTCTTTTGGTATTCCAGCGCCGGTAGGTTCTGCGCCGTCATACGATCGATGTCCGCCACAGCACGGGCATAGCGCTGAACGGTCTGGCCGAGATCAACCTGAGGCTGCGGCACTGCTGGTACTGGCGTGTCCCGCCCAGACGTAGACCGGCTTTGTACCGGCGCGCCAAACGAAGGCACCCGCAGCCGCAGCCCCTCGAACCGTCCGCGCGGCTTGGCGGGTTCGGTGTGGATGGGTTGGTGTGGGGTAAGCTCCGGCGCGTGTGCGGGCCGGTGCTCTGCAACAGGGGCGCCCAAACCTTCGCCCACACGACCGATGCCTCTGGCAGCGGCGAAGCGCTCGTGATGCCGGTCATGATCGCTGGCCATGTCCTTGGACCGGTCGCGCGCCAGCACCTGGGCCAGCTTGTCGCGATCGGCAAAGTCATCCTTGCCGTAGTGCAGATCGAGCCCAGTGCGATGGCGCGAGAGCGCCACATAGGCACCATGGCGATCAAGCCCCGGCGTGGCCAGCACATGGGTGCGGTCCACAGTGACCCCTTGCGACTTGTGGATCGTCGCGGCGTAGCCGTAATTGAGATCGGTGTAGTCCTTGTGGTCGAAGGCCACTGTGCGCCCATCGTCGAGCCGCACGTCCATGCGGGCCGCTGTGATCGCCTCGATGCTGCCCAAAGTGCCATTCTTCACTCCCAGCGAACGCTCGTTGCGCAGGAACATGATGCGGTCCTGCGCGGCAAACAAGAGCTCGCCGCGTGTGGTTTTGACCGCAATATCAGTGACTAACATCCCACGAGCTTTCATACGATCTCGGGCCAGTGCATTCAGTTCGTCGCATTCCTGGTTGGTGTGAGACAAAATCATCCGGCTGGCATGGGGATCGGCGGCACGCTCGGCATCCCAGCGCCCGATCAACTCCTCACGTGCCGCTTCCCGGGTGAGAGACTCGGTCACCATCCCGGCCTCGCGATAGGCTTCCAGCGCTTCGGCAGTACGGCCCGTGGCAAGCTGGCGGGTGGCATCGCGCTGCCATTCTTCCTGCTGCCGACGCACCTGGGTGATCTCGACGCTGCCATGGCGCTCGGCAATCGAACGGAAGGCAGCCCCGGCCTCGATCGCCTGGAGCTGCTGCGGATCGCCGACCAGCACCACCTTGGCGCCGCACCTGTCGGCTTCGCTCAGCACTCGTTCCATCTGCCGAGTGCCGATCATCCCGGCCTCGTCGATGACCAGCACGGTCTTGTCGGTCAGACGCTCGCGATCCAGAGCCCATTGGTGTTCGAGACTGGCGATAGTGCGGCTCGTTATTGCCGAGCCGCCTTCGAGGTTCTCGGCGGCGATGCCGGACAGCGCTGCGCCACGCACTTCATAGCCGGCTGCCTCCCAGGCCTCGCGGGCGACGCCCAGCATCGCGCTCTTGCCGGTGCCGGCATAGCCAATGACATTGCCGAGCCCGCGCCCCTCAGTCACGTGTTCGAGCGCACCGCGCTGTTCGGCGGACAGGATCATGCCGCGTCCCTCGGCATGGGCCAGCGCGCGATCCAGATGCCGCTCGGCGACGCCATGATGGCGCCGCGCTTCAAGCCGGATCGTGGCGTTCTCCAAGCGCTGCTCGGTCTCGATCATGGCGCGCGAGGTGAAGCGGTCTTCGCCGCGTCTGTCCTGGCCCAGCTTCACCAATTCTGGCGATGCCCGCACCGCTGCCATCACCGCATCGAACTGATCCTTTCCTTCGCTATGCCGATGGACGAACATTGCCAGATCGCGGGTGGTGAAGGTGGACTGCTGGTGGGTGATCGCCTCGAGCGCAATCTGTGGCTTCGCCAGGATCTTCTCGCCGTTGGCCCGAGCAATGGCGTGATGTTCCTGCAGCCGTTCGCTCGCCAAGCCTTGCTCGGCCATACGCGCTGCGGCCGGACCGATCTTGTGCTGCGGCTCCAGCTCGATCCCTTGTGCGTCCAGCGAGCGATGATCGATCCGAGCGTCGATATCGAGTTCGGCCAGGCGCTGGTTGACGTGTTCGGCCCAGGCCTCACGCCAGTGGGTCAGCAGTTCGGTGCGGTTCCAGTCGCGTACCTTGGGACCGAACCCGTCTTCGGTGACCTCGCGCATGCCCAGCATCACATGGGCATGCGGCTTGGGCTCTCCATCAGCGCCGATATCCCAATGGACATTGAGATCAGCGACCATGCCGCGATCGACAAACTCGCGCTGGACGAAGTCGCGCGCCAGGGCGATGCCATCGGCCTGGTTCAATTCGCGGGGAATGGCGAACTCAACCTCGCGGGCCAATTGCGCGTCCTTTCGCACTTCGGCGGCTTCAACGTCATTCCACAGCCGCTCACGATTCCGCCACGCCTCGGGCGCGCCGTCGGGCAGCATCACTTCGGAATGGACGACGCCGGCTTTGTTGGAAAAGTCGTGGGTGCGCTCGATCCGCGCATCGTGCAGCCGCGAGGCCGAGCGATAGGCGGCCGCAGCCACCGCCGAGGAGCCGGCGGCGCGCGAAATGACTTTGGCCGAGAAGTGGTAAATCGCCATGGCGACGTACCAATTACCCCTAAAAGCGCACGTCGGCACGACGTATAAGCGCGCCCTCGAACGATTTCATCTGCCTCGGGATCACGCAGTCCCAGAAGGCTTCGCCCTATTGAGAGGGCGTCATCATCCCGATAACTGAACCGTCCGACACCATCAATATGAAGGACGGACGATGCGCAAACCCCGCGACTACGACGCCGAGCTTAGGGCGCTTACCGACAAGGCCCGGCAACTCAAGAACCGCAAGACCAGCCAGCTTGGCGAACTGGTCGCCGCGACCGGTGCCGATGCGCTCGCGGTCGAGGAGCTTGCCGGCGCGCTGCTGGCAATCGTGACGACAACAGACCCAGCCAAGCGGGAGGCATGGCGCAAGCGGGGCGCCGCCTTCTTTTCAGGCGAGCGAGAGGCCGGGTCTGGCAGCGCTCGCCCGGGCACTGGCAATGAGCCAGGCCGGCCTGCGCAGGACACGGGCAGCGATGAACCGCCTCGCAGCCCACCGGGCGCGGCATGATACGCAGGAATGGCGGGTGAAGCGGCGCGAGCGAACCCGGCACCTGATCGAGCTGGGCGGCCTCGTCTTGAAGGCCGGCCTCGTCGAGCTCGTCGATGATGATCGGGCCGTGTTGCTCGGCATCATGACCGAGGCCGCAGGCAAGCTCAAAGGCGACGATCGCGAACAGGCGCTGACCTTGTGGCGGCGGCGCGGCAGGCGGGCATTCGATCCACCCTCTTGATCAAACGCGCGAGCTCGAGTGCAATGCCATCCTCAACATCATCCGGAGGGAGCTTGAGCCTTGAACAGTTACGCGATGCACGAGCATTACCAGAAGGCCATGGATGCAATTGCCGACCGTTTTTACAAGGCGATGGGCCTGACCACTCTTGTTTGCTTCAGCTTTGCCTGGGGCATCCTCAGCCATGACCCCACCTCGATGCGCGATGCCCTCGGTAACGGCTTCCTGGTGCTGGCAGGGATGTTCCTTGTCATGGCAATCATGCGCCCAGCTGCAGTGCGTAAGGTGAAGCTGGTCGATGCACGCTATGACGAAGACCATCGAGCGACGTTCGGCGAAGCGCCCAAGCTGGCGCTGACCGGCCTGTTTCCAGGGGCGTGACTTGGATCACGCCACTGCGGTTTGCTTGCAGATTGGGAGCGGCGTTTACGCGAATCTGTGACCCGCCTTGCCGAGCCCGTGTGCCATCGCCATAGGCGCGGTGATGAACGACACGAACTCCGCCATTATCCTGCGTGTCCTCGAGCGCGCGCCGCAATGGGTCCGGCACGACCTGGGCGCAAAGGATGAGGCGATCCGCACCCGCGCCGAAGAAACGCTGGCAGCGATGATCGCCAGTGCACTTGAGCCGGGAACCAGCGAGCCGGGCGAGGCTTAAGAAAGCTTACCCTCACTGGAGCTTACTCGATGCGCCGCCGGGCGTTCTATTCCCTTGCTGCAACCGCCTTCCTGCTTGCCGGCGCGGCGGCTCCAATCGCCCTGGCTCAGCCGCTCGCCCCGCCGAGCGCATCATCTGCGCGGGCGGCAGGCAATTCCTGTTGCGGACCACTGCCGACAGCGCACGAATCCAGATCGGCGCCCGTCAGCTGAAGCTCCCGCGCAAGCCTTCTGCGCTCAGTGAGCGCTATGCCAACGCCGAGGGCACCCTCATGCTGGATGGCGAGTTCGTCGCGTTCGTTCCCCGGGACGATGCAGGCTGGAAGGACTGTCGCCGCTCGAAAGGCATCCCGACGTCGTCGCCCACGGGCTGAGCGGATAGCCCGTAAGCTTCCCACCATTCACGCAAAACTTGGCGCACGGATTCGCGTCTGATATCGTGCAAGGGCGCTGCGCAAAAGGCGGCGCCGGGACTGGTAATCCCGCACACGAAGCGAACTCGGAAAACATGGTTTTCCGGGGTGCCGTCGCGCATGTCCAAACCTTCGGGTGAAAGGCGGCGGCGCATGTCGTGTGCATGTTACCAGCTCCGGCGGCTCCCGCGCGTTAGCGTGCGGGAGTTCGGGGTCGGTCCGCGTGGTACCCTGAAACCTTCCGCTACCGCCCTGACGCGGACCGGAGGTAAATATGGACAATACCGTTCCTGCTACTTCGGCTGGCCTTGGCGCCGGAGCGCCGAGCGCTGCCATCATCACCTTGCCCGCCGAGAATTCCGAGCTCGGCGCACTTTGGCGGCGCTATGATGCACTGCCCATCCGGCTCGGGCGCACGCGCGAAGGGCGCGAGCTCAGCTTGGATCGCTATCAACGCGCAGGCGAGTTCATGGGCTTGCTGACGTCGGGTACTGCCGACCAGTCGTCCTATCTCTTCTACTCGGCGGGCATCGTCGCGCAGCTGGCGATGTCCTCGCACCTGCTCGACGTCGGTTTTCCCGACATGTGGTGCGCGAAATACATCGGCCTCCACGTGGACCGCTCGCTAGCCTACGCCAACGCCACGGCATTTGGCTATGAGGACACCGCCACCGAGCGGCTGATGGAAGTACTGTCGCCCTACTGGAAATGGAACAGCCTCAGCCGTGCGCAGGGCATCCAGCCCGGCGATGGCGGCTTCGCCGCCGAGGAGGTTCGCGAGATCATCGCTGCGCTCGTTGGCCACGTCGCGGAGGTGACGGGGCACGGCCGCCCGGCACACCGCGTCGCGCGGTCCTGACCGGGGCATCGACGCGGCGCAGCGAGTCGGGGCGCCAAGCCATTGTGATGCAGGCAAACTGCCGACGGGCGGCGGGGCGAGCGGTCAGACGCTCGCCCAGCGTAGTCCCGTAAAAAATTTTCGGCGTCCGCTAGAGTGCGCCAGAGTGCATCAGGATACACCCGGCGTACCTTTCGGTGCAGACAGCGGCGAGAGCGGGTTCTCACGTGGTTGCGCTTTTCCCGGAATGCCCCAATTCTACTCGCGGCCGGCCAATCCAATCCCCGAAAGAGGAAGGATGCGCCACATGAATACTATCTCTCCCAACGCGTTCGTGCGTCTGCCCCAGGTCCTCAAGGAAACCGGGCTGTCGCGCGCGACGCTCTATCGCAAGGTCCAGGACGGGACCTTTCCCAGCCAGGTGCGCATCGCGAAGCGATGCGTCGGCTGGCGCCGCAGCGCCATCGAGCAGTGGCTCGCCAACCCGTTCTTCTATTCTGTCGATGACTACACCTGAGCCCGCCCCGCCGGATCATGTTTCGTGAATGATGCTGCCGCCCGGATCACCGGGCGGCAGCGACGGTTGTCACCACCTCTCGCGTTTCTGCCGCTCCATCGAGCGCATGAGCATGACAAGGGCGTAGACGAAATGCCTGCGGGCCTGCCGTCTGGAAAGACCGAGCCGGGCGGCGATCTCGTCGGTCGTCAGGTCTTCGAAACGCGCCAGCCGGAACACCTCGTGATGCAGGGCTGGTAGGGATGCCACCGCCCGGTGCAGACGGCGCAGTTCGGGATCCTCGACCTCCGGGAAGGCGTCGCGCAGGCGGTTCTCCCGGATACGCTGGTGCCACAGGGCAATGCACTGGATCATGACCGGTCCTCCCCGCATGCGAGGAGATAGTCTGCGCCCTTGCTGGCCGCGCTGGCCGCCCGGAAGATGACCTTTTCGTCGGCGCGCATCGCTTCAAGCCACGCGCCGATGTAATCCGCATGCCGGACGGTGGGTTGGATGCCCAGCGAAGCACAGGTGAAAGCCGCCGTCATCTCGGCGACATATCCTGACAGTCCAGCCAAAAACGGCGGTTGGAAGGTGAAATCCATCGGTGCCTC
>NZ_JARESE010000042.1 GCF_029076845.1 Novosphingobium album (ex Liu et al. 2023) | reverse complement strand
TTCGGTGAGAGGGATGGTGAAACCAGCCTCTGCGAAGGGGTAAGGCGTACCATCCCTACTCTCCTTGTGAGTGCCGGTCCGTCGTTTCTTTGCGGGAGTGGCGGACCGGCTTACGGATCGGCGGCAAACGGCCGCCTGCGTCATCCGCCTGTCGGCGGAAGCTCGTGAGCCGCGATGGATCGCAGCAGGGTTTCTGCCCACAGGACCGAACCGGCGCGCCGCGCCCGTTCGGTCCATGTCGAAATCGGGTGGATGCTCTCGAACGACAGGTCGCGCTCGATGCCGAGGCCGAAGGGCAAACGGACGCTCGCCAGTTCGGACAGGCTGAAACTGCCAAGCTCGGGACAGCCGAAGCCAAGGTCGGCGAGGCCGAACAGGGTGTCGCCATCGCGGTCCAGTTCGGTTGCCAGCCATGTCGCCGCGCCGCACGGATTGAACAATTTGACCACGGGCACAGGGTCGAGCGCGACCAAGCCGTCGCGGTCGGCGGCGCGGCGGGCAATATCGTTCGCGCGCAGCGCGAAGCGCAGTCCGGGGGGCAAGAGGATCATGCCGCGATCCTTTCGGCATTGGTCTCGGCATGGCGCGACAGCAACCAGTCGGCGGCCTTGCTCGCGGCGCTGGCGGCGCGGAAGATCGCGCGGTTATCCTCGCGCAGCACCGCAAGCCACGATGCGAGATAGTCGGCATGGCGCACGGTCGGGACGATGCCGAGCGCGGCGCAGAGGAAGGCCGAGCCCATTTCGGCGACATATCCTGACAGTCCAGCCAAAAACGGCGGTTGGAAGGTGAAATCCATCGGTGCCTC
>NZ_JARESE010000041.1 GCF_029076845.1 Novosphingobium album (ex Liu et al. 2023) | reverse complement strand
TGAATCACAAATCAGCCCGCAAGGGAATCCCTCATCGATTCAAAGCGGTCGAAAACCGCTCTAATAATCGCACGCAGCGTTCCATCCCCCCGCATTTGGATATCGTCGGTCCTGAGCGCGACCAGCTCGGAGCGGCGCGTGAGCAAGTCGTAGCCAAGCGAGATCATCGCTCGGTTGCGCAGGCCCCATGGATCGTCCGGCTGTGCGGCCAGGCAGCGCTCCAGATAGTCGCGCGTCATGCCTTTCACCTGCTTCGGGCGGTTGAGTTTCGCGCGGCGAATCCTGCGCAATGTGATCGTAATCGCCTCGTCCCAGGTCGGGTCGGGCAGGCGCAGCAACCGGTGCACTTTGCGAATGGCGTAAAGCCGACGCCGCACCGAAGATGGGCAAAGGCTTTTCGCTTGGTCCTCAAGAAACGCACAGACCGTTTCGATCTCGGCTGGGAGCGCCGCCAGCCCCCTTTCCTCGCACCATTCAACAAACAACCGGACGTCGGTCAGGTAAGACTTGATCGTCGACGGCGCGAACGCGCCATCAAGGCGCTTGAATTCCGCTCGCCAGTCGTGTGTACGGAAGTTTGTGCTCGCACATGAATGGCTCATATGGTCTTTTTAGTATCATGAATGGTCACCTGTCAACGGTGACTGGTGTTCAAATTCGTTCGGCGCGATACGCGCTGCGGTGGAGTGTGAAAGACCTCGCGCAGCGTTCGCGCGTCAGCTCCAGCACCATTAAGCGGGCCGAACTGGAGGATGGCGTACCAAGCACAACTTCGGCCAACCTAGCAGCTCTTCAAGAAGCCCTCGAAGCAGCCGGTATCGAGTTCATCGGCTCACCCGATGACGCGCCTGGGATCCGCATCCATCCTCGCTCGACCAACTAAGCAGGCTTCATCCGTCGCCTGGTACATCATGCTTCGGAGACAAGATCCACTGCATTCCCCGAAAGAGAACCAGGACGGTGAGGCTCGCAACGCAATCCGCGAGCCAGTCGGCAAGCTCGGCATCGCGGTGGAGGGCCGGGATCATCTGCAGCACTTCGATCGCCGCACCTAGCGCTGCCATGGTTACGAACAGCGCAGCAAGGCTGCGCCGAGGAAATGCC
Organism: Novosphingobium album (ex Liu et al. 2023); assembly: GCF_029076845.1. GTDB lineage: Bacteria > Pseudomonadota > Alphaproteobacteria > Sphingomonadales > Sphingomonadaceae > Novosphingobium. Next base: position 92,562 of record NZ_JARESE010000041.1, on the reverse strand, counting down.
AGCCTGGCCAGCAGGCTCAGTGTCGCAAAAGCGATCATGTGTTGAACCTTGTCGGACTCCACCGGGACAGCCGGAGGATGCGGCAACAGAGCCAAAATAAGGATCGCCGACAGGACGAGCCAGAACAATACCGACTTGAGAACGCGATTGGAACTTGTTCCGCTCATGGCAGATCGCACCATCCCACACCAAGGGCCATCCGAGTCCACACCGCCTACATTTCCTCGAATATCTTCTTGGTGTCACGGATGAGTTGGTTGACGTGACGCCGTAATCTCAGACTTTCGGCAGTGTAGAGCCCAGACTTAAGCGCGTTCTGATTGCCTTTTGGTGCGCCCGAGCCCTTGGCACCGCCATGCATGCGGCAACGTTTCTTACCTTTGACCGCAGGGGCCTCACAAGGCGTGCCGGCGCGGGTCTTGGCGCCGCAGCGAGGCGAGGAACGCATTGGCTCGGTATTGCGGAGATGCGAACTAACCACGGCGAGCACGCGAGCCAGCCTTGCGCGGCGTAGAAAGCTCGTCGATTGCGTTGGACTGCGGTTCGGCATGTTCGATCTGCGGCGGTGCGACCTTGCGCCTCTTTGGACCTGAGGCCGCACTCGTATCAACATTCCCGACAATCGCCTGACCACCAGCTGCCACGTTGACATGCTCGACCGTGACTTTCTGCTGCCCCTTGCCGCGATGCTTGTCGAGCGCGGCCAGCTGCTTGGCATAGAGGCTCATCAACCGCTGCGCATGGGTCAGGGCAGCGTTGCGTCCATCAAAGGTCTGCCCTGGAAGCATCGCGCGGCGAAGGCACTCGATGGCTGCATGGTGGGTGCCAACCATTTGGGCAGCGAGCATCGCCTCAATGCCGTCATCCGGTTCGATGCTCTCGAACAGGTCGATGGCCTTCAGGATCTTGGCGTGCTTTTGCTCCTCACTCAGGCCTTCCCCGAACCAAAGCAGGCCAGCAATCTCAGTGAGCTTTTCCTGCTCGACCTGGACCGCACTGCATTCTGCAACCTTGGCGAAGGAATAAAGCTTGTTGGGAGGATAGCGCTTCTCGAGCACCTTTTTGGGCGAGGCCCCGTCAGCTGCCTGATCCTTCTTGCGTGCCATGTTTACGCATGTGGGGATGCAATCGGCCTTGAGCAAGGCGAGGAATTCTACTGTGCATGGGGTTGTTTTGCATTTCTTGCTCACCTCCCCACCCCCGGGGGCACCGCAAACTGCCGATAACGCAACCCTCCACTTCGGATCAGTCGCGGATTGACTTGTGAGGGTGGTGTGAGAAGGTTTGAGTGATTGAAACCCCTGTGCGCATGCACAAGTGGAGTGTTTATGATGACCAAGGGAATTTGGCTGACTGCTGGCGTGGTTACGCTTGGGGTGGCGGTGCCGGCGCTGGCGGATGGTGGTGCGGCGAAGCCGTTTGTGAATGCGGCTCCGGCGACGGAAGGTGGCGCGCCGGAAGGGCAGACCACCGACGGGCAAGTGGCTGATGGGCAGACGCCCGCGCAGCCCAAGGTCAAGAAGAAGACCAATTTTCTTGGGTTGGGTGCGCTTGCGGCGTTGGCGGCTGGCGGGACGGCTGCGGCAGCGTCGGGCAACGGGAATGGGCCTGCCAGCCCTTGATGTGATCTGATGGCCATTGCGGGCGCCTGATGGCGCTTGGGCGAAGTATATTCAACGCGAAGCAGGCCGGAAACTATTGTTTCTGGCCTGCTTCGTTTTTGGCGTTCCGCCCAGTTTGTGTCGCTGCGATGATCGCTGCGCCTTGGGGCGGTTGATGCGACGCCCCTGGCAGAGCATCGGGCTGATGCCCGCCGAGACAAGCGTATTTCAGGTGTCCACCGGCGCGTGGGAATGCGCTCTGTTCCAGGGTCCCGGCTCCGCGCGTCTGGCTCATGACGCCGGGCAAACTCCCGCGATATCCGAAGGATTTTCAGCCCCTTTGGGGCTGTGCCCGAGCCCGGACCGGGGGTCATTCGGCTACGGTCCGCGGCGGTTGCATCGATATCTTGCGATTTGCCGTCGCACAGTCTCACCGAAATGGACTGTTTCTTCGCCGCGCGGGGTTTGGTCTCCGATATTTCAGCACATATTCTTCGTTCCCAAGGCACCGTAACGCACCCTCGGCTTTCACACGCTCACCGGATTGCCTGACCCGCCGGTCATGGCGTCCGCCAGCGCGAGCGCGCCTGCGGGGGCGTCGCTTTCCGTTGCCGGCTGCGTGGCCGTCGAGGCGGCGAGCGTGGTTTCGATCTGGTGGCGCATGGTATTCGCCATTTCGATGCGTTTGCCGATCGCGGGGTGCGTGGTTGCCAGATCGAGGAAGTCGAATTTGCCGACGTGGCGCAGGAGGCGTTCGGGGGCGGCCAGATCGTAGTGCGCGCTGGCCATCATTTCGACCGCCAGTTTGTCGGCCTCGATTTCGGTCTGCTTCACTTTGCCGGCGCCCAGGCCGAATTCGGCGAGCAGGGGGGAGAAATGGCCCAGCCGTTCGGCATGGCGCAGCGCGTTGTGTGCCATTTCGTGTGCGACCACGAAGGACAGTTCGGCATCGTCGCCAGCCATGGCCAGCATCCGCGTGGTCACTGCGACATATTTGCCGTCCGACCAGGCGTTGAGTTCCCCGCTGTTGACCAGCACGGGCTCGCCGCCGCAGGCCGCTTCGCCCGTCATGGTAACGTCGCGCTGGTCCGATCCGTGCCGGATGCGCAAAGTGGCGGGGCCGTCGCGCAACGCGGCCGAAAGAAAGTCCTCGAAGCGGGCGACGCGATCGTAGGAGCCGCGCGCGGCGATCGCGTCCGTGGCGAAATCGCGCAAGTCCGTGCCGTTCACCGCCACGATCTCGTCATCCGGGCGGATGCCGGCGTGGTCGGCGGGGCTGCCGGGGACGAACTTGCGCACGCCAAAGCCGTAAGTCAGGCCGCGCCGCTGGCTGATTGCGGCGCGCGTGCCGGCGTCATAGGCGCCGACATCATGCAGGATCATCCCGGTCAGCATCGCGGGCGCGGTGCAGCGCGCGGCATTGGCGGTGCCCAGGCGATAGGCGATCGCATGAAGGCGCAGTTCGTTGTCGATCGACCGGCCGGCTTGCGGCGCGGCATTGGCCTGCGCGATGCAGGGCAGAACGGCCAGCGCCGCGGCGCAACCGATCCCGAAGGCGCGCGTCCAGGCGCGCGCGCTGGCAAGTGCAAATGGCATTGTTGTGATTCCCGACCCGAAGTTTTGTCTTCCGGGCAGGTATCATCGAGGGATATAACAGGATCAGCCGGTCACGTTACGGAAATTTACCAAAAAACGCGACGGATTTGGCGATCTATAAAGAAAAAATGCTATATTAGGTTATACATGTCATGTAATAGTTATTTTGATTACTGCATGGACCCTTGCGAAGTCGCCTAATTTCGTGCTGGGTGAAATTAACCATGGCAAGCGCCGGTTTGCCCATCGGGCGGCGGTGCGGGGTGGCCAACTTCCTAACAGGCGCCAACTTCCTAACAGGCGTTGCCATCGGGCTCGGCCTCTGGCCTTGCCGCGTTCGGGCAGGGCGCGCGCTTCGCCGCCAGTCTCTCAGAAGCGCAGGCCCTGCGATACGGCGTAGGCGCAAGCCGCGGCTAGGACCACGCCGAGCGCGGCTTTCCATGGCGACCAGCGCAGATCGCTCGCTGCCTCGGTCGCGTCCAGCGCGCGGCGGCCGCTGACCATCGGGCGGATCAGGTTGCGGCGGTGCCAGACGAGATAGAACAGGATCGCCAGCACATGCAGCGCGATGAGCGCCAGCAGCACGTTGAACATCGCTTCGTGGACTTCGGCCGCCGCGCGTCCCTGGTCGAAGCTGACGTAATCGGCCAGCGGGCCTGATTCCAGCCCGTCCACATCCACCGCGAAAAGCCCCGCCGTCACCATCGCGGCGATCGCCGCCAGCAGCAGGATGACGCTCCATCCGCCAAGCGCGTTGTGCCCGTCGCTGCCCGCATAGGGGCGCCTGCCGATGTTGCGTGCATAGGCGAGCACCGCGCCCGGCCCGCGCACGAACTGCGCGAAGCGCGCCGTCCGGCTGCCGGCGAACCCCCAGAACAGGCGGAACACCAGCAGCGCCAGGATGCTGTAGCCCGACAGGCGATGCCAATCCATCTCGTGCTGTTCGCCGCTCCACCAGGAGAAGGCGATCAGCGCGACGAGCAGCCAGTGGAACAGCCGGACCGGGGCATCCCAGATCCGGGCAAAGCGCGGCGCGCTGGCGGACGCGGCGGTATCGGTCATGACGGCGGGCTCCGATGCGTCAGGTGTCGGCGCGGAACTGGCGGTGGCAGCTGGAGCAACTGGCGCCGGTGGCCTTGTATTGCGCGCGGATCGCGTCGGCGTTGCCGCCGCTGGTGGCGCCCACCAGCTTGTTGGCCTCGCCCAGCAGCTTGGTCATCTGGCCATCGAAGGTGGCGCGATCGGTCCAGATATTGGCCAGGGCCTCGGTCTTCACGCCGGAGGAGGGGCCGCTGCCGGCGGGGAACAGCTTGGGCTGCGCGCGCGCGGCGGCCAGCAGCGCCTTGGCCGCGCCAGCCATGGCCGCCTTGTTGGGCGCATCGGCCTTGAGCTGTTCGTTCAGCGTTTTCATCGCCGCGCCCATCTTCTTGAAATTGGCCTGCCGCGTGGCGATCGCGGTCTTGACGGCGGGCGAGGGCGCGGCCGCCGCCAGCGTGCCCGCCGTTACCAGCGCCGTGACGGCGGCGGCAACGACAAGGCCGATTTGCGTGAACTTGGGAGCCTTGGATCGAGTCATGCGAATATCCAGCGTGAGAGGTGTTGAAACGATGGGGCCGCGATCAGAGTCGCGGTGTCTGGGCTGCGTCAGGCCTTGTGCCCTGAGCGGCCACTGCGAGGCCAGCCCCTTTTTCACTGGCGGCCTCTTTCCCGGCACCGCCTTTCATGGCGCCCACCGCGAAAGCGGCGTCGAACAGGGCTTTCACCTCGCTCAGCCCGCCATCGGCGATCTGGGCGGCGGTGATGCCGCGCTTGTCCTGGATGTCCGCGCGCGCACCGTGCGCGGCCAGGATGCGCAGCATGGCACCCAGTTCGGGCTTGCTGCCGCTGAACAGCAGCCAGTGCAGCGGCGTGTCGCCATTCGCGTCCGCCACGTTGACATCGGGCGCGAGAGTGAGCGCATAGGCGAGCGCGGCGGCGCTGCCGCCCCTGGCCGCCGCGATGACGACATTGGCGCCGTTGTCCGCGACGAAGCCGGGCTGCGCGCCGGCATCCACCAGCAGCTTCATCACGGCCGCATGGCCGGCCTCGGCGGCCGAGAGCAGCGGCGGGGTAGGTGGCACCGGCGGCGGGGGTACGCCGAAATTGGCCTCCGTCACCCAGGTGATGCGCGAAGGGCCGGTCAGGCCATTGGCATCCGCGCCCCGCGCCAGCAGCAGCGCGACGAGCGCGGTATCGCCGCCGGCCGCCGCCGCGTGGAGCGGTTGGTTGCCGTTGCGGTCGCGCTCGGCCAGGTCGGCGCCGCGCTCCACCAGCATGGCGGCGGCGGCATAGTTCTTCTGGTAGAGCGCCAGCTGCGCCGCGCTGGTATTCTCCGGCCCGCGCCGGGCGGTGTCCGCGCCGGCCGCGATCAGCGCCTCGGTGGCGGCGGGCACCCCGCTCTTGATCGCGAAGAACAGCGGGGTGAAGCCGCCCGCCGAAACGCGGTTGATCCCCGCGCCCGCTTTCAGCAGCAGGGCGATGGTATCGGTCTTGCCGGCCGAAGCGGCCCACATCAGCGGCGTCTGCCCGCGCGCGTCGGCGGCGTCTGCTCTGGCCCCCATCGCCAGCATCCGCGCGACGGCATCGGCCGCGCCGAAGCGTGCGCAGACCGCCAGCGGCGTGGTGCCGTCGGGCGCGGTCGCTTTCACGCCGGCATGGGCATCCAATAGCTGCGTCACGATGGCCGGCTCGCCCAGCTCGCAGGCGAGTGCGAGCGGCGTTATCCCTTCGACATCGGCGGTGTTCGGCTTCGCCCCGGCGGCGAGCAGCGCGGCGACCATCGCCGGGTTCTGCGTATCGACCGCAAGGGCCAGCGGGCTCGCGCCGTAAGCCTGCGGCTGGTTGGGATCGGCATGGGCGGCCAGCGCGGCCTGCGCGCCCGCCACGTCGTTGGCGCCGATCGCCCGGGCCCGCGCGCCGTCGTCGCCGGCCGGGCGGGCCAGCACGGGGCCGCTCGCGGCCAGCAGCGCGGCGGCGGCCAGGATCGGAGCGGCCGCTTTACGCAAGCGCCAGTTCCCGGAGCGGCCCGGTGCTGTCGCCGAAGGACGCGGCCGGGACATCCAGCAGGTGCAGCCCGGCAAGCAGCAGGTTCGACATCGTCGTGCCCTTGGCCACCGCGACATGGCGATCGCCTTTCACAAGCCCGCCCGCGACGACGATCGGCAAGTCCATGTGATCGTGATCGTTGGGATCGCCAAAGGCGGAACCGCGGATCACCAGCGTGCGATCGAGCAGCGATCCTTCGCCGTCCCTCGTCTCGCGCATCCGCTTCAGGTAATAGGCGAAGTATTCCATGTGGTGCCGGTTGATCCGCGCCAGCTTGACGATCTTGTCCGGGTTCTTGCCGTGGTGGCTGAGCATGTGGTGCGAATCCGGCACCTCGATCTCGGGATAAGTGCGGTTGCTCAGCTCGCGCCCGATCATGAAGCTGCCCACGCGGGTGATGTCCGCCTGCATCGCCAGCACTTGCAGGTCGATCATCAGGCGCACGTGCTCGTCGAACGAATCCGGCATTCCCGCCGGGCGCTCCAGCGTCGCGGCCTGCGCGCCGCCGCCGGAAGCCCCGGCCCGCTGGATGCGCTTTTCGATGGCGCGGCTGGCTTCGAGATATTCGTCGAGCTTGCGGCGATCCTCGGCGCCAAGCTGGCCGGAAAGGCGCGCGGCATCGTCCATCACGAAATCGAGGATGCTCGATTGCCGGCGAAGCTGGGCCAGGCGGCTCTTCTCGTCCAGCGCGTCGCCATCGCCGAACAGCCGCTCGAACACGTCGCGCGGATTGGCGGTGACAGGCATCGGCACGGTGGGATTCATCCACGAGATGCCGTTGGTATAGGCGCAGCTATAGCCGATGTCGCAGCTTCCCAGCAGGCTCGCCTGATCGATGCCCAGTTCCAGCGAGCTGAGCTGCGTGGCATCGCCCAGGTGCCGGGCATAGACCTGGTCCATCGAGACCGCGCAACGGATGTCGCTGCCTTCGGTCTGGCGCACATGCGTGCCGGTAAGGAAGGCGGGGCAGGAGCGGCCGTGCCCGGCGGGCCGGTCGCCCATCGCGGCCGCCTGCGGATGGCCCAGCCCGGTGATCACCGCGATCTGGTCGCGGAACGGCTCCAGCGGCTGGAGCGTCGGCGTCATGGCAAAGCCGCTGCCCACGGTGGCGGGGCGGAAGCTTTCCATCATCATGCCGTTGGGCGAATAGAACACCTGCAGCCGCTTGGGCCGCGCGGCGATATCGGCCGCGCGGGCGCCGGGCATCATCGCTTCCAGGAACGGCAGGGCCATCGTCGTGCCAATCCCGCGCAGCACGGTGCGGCGGTTCAGTGGCTTGCGGGTGATCCTCATGACGCGCCAACCTTCATCTGTCAGGGGTCTTTCGCAGAGTGAAGGCATCGCTGGTGACGATGCCCTTGACGATGGTCTGGATGCGGTAGCCGTCGGCGGCGGCCTTGCGCGTGATCGCGCGGATCGCCGGCATGTCGCGCGAGCTGATCCCGCGCGCCAGCGCATAAGTCATCAGCCGTTCGGTGAAGGCCATGGTGAACTCGTCCTTGCGGTCCAGCAGGATCTGCTGGAGGCCGGTGAGCCCGGAGAACTGCGTGCCGTCGGGCATTTTCGCCGCAACGTCGATCATCTGGCCCGCGTCGCGCGTGCGATAGCCGCCGATCGCGTCGAAATTTTCGAGCGCGAAGCCCAGCGGGTCCATCTTCACATGGCAGGCGGCACAAGTCGGGTTGGTGCGGTGCAGTTCCAGTTGTTCGCGCGCGGTCAGCAGCCGGCCGTCGTGCGTTTCCTTCAGCGCGGGCACGTCGGGCGGCGGCGGGGGAGGGGGCGCGGCAAGCATGTTGTCGAGCACCCATTTGCCGCGCTTCACCACCGACGTGTGGTTGCCGTAGGACGTCACCGTCAGGATGCTGGCCTGCCCCAGCAATCCGCCGCGATGCCACGCCGGATCAAGGCTGACCTTGCGGAACGCGGTGCCGTTGACGCCGGGAATGCCGTAATGCTCGGCCAGCCGCTGGTTGAGGAAGGTGTAATCGGCGGCGATGAAATCGAGCACGCTGCGGTTGGTCTTCAGCACATAACTGAAGAACATCTCGGTCTCGCTGGCCATCGCCCCGCGCAGCCGCGTGTCGAAGCGCGGGAACACGGCGATATCGGGGCGCTGCTGGTCCAGATTGCGCAAGTACAGCCATTGCCCGGCGAAATTGGTGGTTAGCGCCGCGGCACGCGGATCGGCCAGCATCCGCGTGATCTGTGCGTCGAGTACGGCGGGGTCGCGCAGCCGGCCCTGCTCGGCCAGATCGAGCAGGGTATCGTCGGGAATGCTGCTCCACAGGAAGAACGAGAGGCGCGAGGCGAGTTCCAGGTCGCCGAGGCGATGGACGCTGCCCGGCGCGCTGCCTTGCGGGTCCTGCTCGACCAGGAAGAGGAAGTACGGCGAGACCAGGATCGCCTCGACCGCCGCTTCCACGCCATGCGCGAAATCCGATCCCGCGCGCTCGGCGGCATAGATGCGCAGCAGCGGGGCCAGGTCCGCCTCGGTCACGGGACGGCGATAGGCCCGGCGGGCCAGCGCGGCGACGATCTGGCGCGCGCAGGCTTCTTCCATCGCCGCGCGCCGGGGCCGGCACACAAAGATGCGCCGGCGGCTGGGGGTGTCGCCGGCGCCGGCGGCGGCGAAGGGGCCCGCCACCTCGATCTCCAGCACGTCGCGCGGGAAGTTCCGCTGCGAATAGCGCGGATGCATCCGGTAGGACGGCACGCCAAGCTGCCTGACGCGCGCGCCATCCACCCAGACGTCCAGCGGCAGCATCTTCGGCGGATCGAGCGGCAGCGGCACGACATCGAGCGTGTTGCGCAGCGTCTGCACGCTTTCGTCCGGCGCGATCTCGCGGCGGAACGACATGCCGATCACATGCGATCCGGCCTTGAGCGGCACGCGCAGGCTCACCTTGTCTTCGGCCAGCCGGTCGGTCTCGTTGTTGGTATTGGCGTTGAGATAGGCGCTGATCTCGTATTCGCCGTCATAGCGGGCGTAGTATCGGAACGCGCCGCCCCCGCGCGAGCCGAGCGGCAGCAGCTCGCTGGCCCGTTCGTTATAGGCGGGGCGGCCGGAATTCATCACCGAGCCGTCCTTGGGCACTTCATAGGTGGTGACGAATTCGCGCGTCGAGGTCAGCCCCGTCGCCAGCCGGCCGATCTTGCCGGCCACCGCGACATAGCGCTCCATCAGCGTGGGCGAGACGCTGAGCACATCGGCGATATTGTCGAAGCCATAGCCCGAATTGTCCTGCGGCAGCTCGCGGCTGAAATCGACGTTCAGCGCCAGCAGGTCGCGCACCGCATTGGCGTATTCGACGCGATTGAGCCGGCGGATCGTCGCCCGGCCGGGATCGGGATGCGCGGCGGCATAGGCATCGAGCGCGGTTTCCAGCCAGGCCAGGAAAGCCGCGCGCGTCGCGGGATCGGGCTGGGCCTTGCCATGCGGCGGCATCTCGTCCAGCCGGACGCGGCGCAGGATCTTCTCCCAGGCTTCGTTATGCCGGCCCTGGCCCAGGTCGGCGCGGCGCAAGTCCTCCACCGACAGCCTGGCGACCATGTCGATATCGTTGTGGCAGCGCGCGCAATACTGCTCAAGCATGGCCGGCGGCCCGGCTTCGGCGGCATCGGCGAACGCGGCGGGCCGCGGCTGGGCCGCATCGGCCGGCTCGTCCCCGCGCACGCTGGCGAAAAGCGACGCGGCGGTGACGAGCAGGCTGAGCGCAAGCGCGCTGCTGCCGATGGTGGGACGCCGCTTCAGGCTCATCATTTCCGATCCAGTTGTCCCGCCGGCCCGCCACCGCCGCCGCCGTCGCTGTCATCGCGCGGTGCGGCCGGGCTCGATCTTTCCCGACCCGGCGGGTGTGCCTGGAAGCCTTGCCTATCGAGGGGCCCTGTTGCCGTCCATTGCCATTAAAGGCACGGTGGGAGCGCAAAAATAGCGCGCCCCCGGCGCTGGCTCACCGGCCCGGCCGATGCCGGCGCGGGACGTGCGGCCACAGGGCCGCCACGCGGGGGCTGGCGGCGATCGGTTGTCTCATGTTAGCGGTGAATTTTTGCACGTTTCGAGGCTGGGATAACCGTCCGTCCAGGGAGTGGAGAGAGCGACAAGGTTGGAAAGAGTTGCATCATGAATCTGCGGCAGATTGAAGTATTCCACGCGGTCTATTCGGCAGGCTCGATCAGCGCGGCCTCGCGCCTGCTCAATGTCTCGCAGCCTTCGGTCAGCAAGGTGGTCAAGCATACCGAGACGTGCCTGGGCTTTTCGCTGTTCCGGCTGGTGCGCGGCCGTCTCGCGCCGACTGACGAGGCCCATGCCCTGTTCCGCGAGGTGGACGAACTGCACAAGCAGATCGCGGTGTTCCAGCGCACCGCGCGCAACTTGCGCACCATGGCCGAAGGGCACTTGCGGCTGGGCGTGCTGCCCTCGCTGTCGTTTTCGGTGACGCCGGCCAGCATCGCGCGTTTCCGCAGCCTGGCCCCGCGCGTGACGGTGGACGTGCGCGCGCTGCACCATGACGAGTTCCGCGCGGTGCTGACCTCGCGCGAGTGCGATTTCGTGATCGGCCACCACTTGCTGCAAGACCCGGACATCGCCGGCGTCTCGGTGGGGCAAGGCCGCGTGGGCGCGCTGATGAGCCGGGGCATGGCCGAGGACGAGAACGGCGAGATCGATCTGGAAACGCTGCAGCGCCATGAAGTGATCCGCTTCTCACCCAGCGTGGCGATCGCCGATCTGGTGGGGCAGGCCGCCTACAAGCTGGCCGCCGACGCCGGGCGCAGCGTGGTGGCGCATTCGGTCTATATCGCCGCCGCGCTGGCGAAGAACGGCGTGGGCGTGGCGATCGTCGACGAATTCACCGCGCAGGGCTTCGTCTCGCCGGACCTGTGCTTCCGGCCGGTGAAGCCGGCGGTGACGTTCGAGTTGAAGGCGCTGCACCTGGTGCGCCAGCCGCTGTCGCGGATCTCGCGCGCTTTTCTGGACGTGCAGCGGCAAGTGATCGCCGATGGCCTGCCGACGGACGCGCCGGCTTTGTAGGGCCGGGCCGGTGCCGCTCTGAAACGCGCTCTTCCGCGCATTTCCCAACAACCTCCCAATTATGCGCACCGCCTGGGCATGGCCGCGCGGCTTTGCGGCCGCAAGGCCATGCCCAAAGGTTATGGGCGTCGTAAATCACTGAAACGGCTCCCCTCTTGCGGCGACAGGCCATCACCGCCAAATAGGAAGAGCCGCTTTCGGGGGAATAAACCCGAGCCATTTGAGAGATCGCGGGGCAGGTGTTGGCCAGCCAATACATTCCCGCCTGCTCAAATTCACGGCTATCGAGTGGATCGCTGCCTTGCGATCATAGTCATTCATTGCCAGTCTACGGGACACACCCATGCAACTTGCTCGCTTTCCTCGCCGTCGTTACACGCTCAGCCAGACGCCGATCGAAAGAATGGAGCATTTGTCCGGGCACCTTGGCGGCGCGCAACTGTACGTCAAGCGCGATGACCTGCTGGGCCTCACGTCCGGCGGCAACAAGACCCGCAAGCTGGAATTCCTCGTGGCCGAGGCGCTGAAGCAGCGGGCGGACACGCTGATCACGGTCGGCGCGGTCCAGTCCAACCACTGCCGGCTGACCGCCGCCGCCGCGGTGCGCGAAGGGCTGAAGTGCCGTCTGGTGCTGGAGCAGCGCGTTCCCGGCAGCTACCGCGCCGATGCCTCGGGCAACAATTTCCTGTTCGATCTGCTGGGGGTCGAAAAGATCACCGTGGTCAACGCCGGCGACGATCTGAACGCGGCGATGGAAGCCGAACGGCAGGCGCTCGCCGCCGAGGGCCGCACCGGCTACATCATTCCGGGCGGTGGTTCGAACGCGATCGGCTCGCTGGGCTATGCCGCCTGTGCCGAGGAGATCCTGCAGCAGGGCTTCGACATGGGGCTGGAATTCGATCGCGTGGTCGTGGCCAGCGGCAGCGGCGGCACGCACGCCGGCCTGCTGGTCGGCTTCAACGCCAACAGCGCGGGGCTGCCCATCACCGGGATCAACGTGCGCCGTCCGGCGGCCGAGCAGGAAGCCAATATCCACGCGCTGACCGCGCAGATCGCCGACTATGCCGGCGTCGCCGCCGTCCCGCGCGAAGCGGTGGTGTGCCGTGACGAATGGGTCGGCCCCGGCTATTCGCTGCCGACCGACGAAATGGTCGAGGCGGTGCGCATGTTCGCCTCGCTCGAAGGCATCCTGCTCGATCCGGTCTATACCGGCAAGGCCGCCGCCGGCCTGATCGGCCTGATCCGCGCCGGCGAGATCGGCCGCGATGAGCGCGTGCTGTTCGTTCACACCGGCGGCTCGCCCGCGCTCTATGCCTACCAGCCGATCCTGAGCGGCGCCGCCGCCGCGCAATGACGCGTCGGACCGCCGGTGTGCTGGGCGGCATGGGGCCGGCCGCCACGATCGATTTCATGGCGAAAGTGCTGGTCCATTCGCAAGGATCGCGTGGGCCGGGCGGGCGCGAGCAGGACGATGTCCGGCTGATCGTCGACAGCAATCCGGCCGTGCCCGACCGCAATGCCGCCGTCGCCGGCACGGGCCCTTCGCCCGCGCCGTTCCTGGCCGACATGGCCCGGGGGCTGGAGCGCGCCGGAGTCGATTTCCTGGTCATGCCGTGCAACGCGGCCCACGCCTTCGCCGATGCGGTGCGCGCGGCGACGCCGGTGCCCTTCGTCAGCCTGATCGACGAAGCGGTTGCCGCGCTGCGGACGCGCTTTCCCGGCGTTGAGCGGGTTGGCGTGCTTGCGGTCAATGGCTGCGCCGACGCCCGCCTGTATGAAAACGCGCTGGCGCCGGCCGGGATCGAGGCCGTCACGCCCCAGGGCGCGCTGCGCCGCCGGTTCATGGATACGGTCTGGGCGATCAAGCGCGGCGACAAGAGCCGGGGCTCGATCGAGGACATGCGCCTTGTCGCCAACGCGCTGATCGAACAGGGCGCTTCGGTGATCATCGCGGGCTGCACCGAAGTGCCGCTGCTGCTGGCCGACGGCGACCTTGACGTGCCGATGCTCGATTCGACCGACGTGCTGGCCCTGCGCACCGTCGCCTATGCCCGGGGCGAGGCGCTTCCCGGCCAATAGGCTGCCTAATAGGCTGCCGGGGCGCGTATTTCAGGGCTTAAATCTCCACCGTTACACGCATAGCCTCACCCGGCCTTGAGCCGGGGTGAGGCTATGGCGTTCGCCGTCGCCTCGGGGCCGGACATTCCGGTTCGGGGCGAAAACCCTCATGTTCCCAAGTCGCCAGTTCTTCGCGCAAGTCCCAGTTCTTCGCGCAAGTCATTGTGCTGCAACATCGCGCGTCCAGGGGCGGCGCCAGCGCACGCGCGCGGATGTCACGCGCCTTCGGCCCATAGCGTCAAGCTATGGGCGCCGCAAACCTTTGAAAGCCCGAAGCGCTGGAAAAGACGCGCAAATCGAAACGGGCCGCATATACTCGCGGAATGGAGAGGCGGAGTTTAGATCGCGTATTGCCGCCAATGCGATGAAGGATCGATGAACCCGTGCCGGCAGCGGCACGCATAAGCAACGGGCTTCCATCGCAAGGCGCCAGACAGGGGGGCCGCCTATGCGTTACATTATCCGGCTGTTGCCGCCGCTGGACGAGCCGGCATCGTGCCCGGCATCCGTCTCTTCGGCCGAAAGCACCGCGTCCGCCGGTAGCGTCGGTTCGCGGGTGGAGCGTGAGCCGCGATACCACGCCGGCTTGCCGGCCTGGCCCGGCGCGGCCTTTTTGCGGCGCCGTTGGCGATAATCGGCGCGTTTGCTTTCTCACCAGGATCGTGGCCCAGGGCTCAACAGTAACAAGGACACCATGATGCGCAAATTCCTGCTTGCAACGACGATGCTGGCGATGACCGTGACGCCTCTGGCGCCGCTTCCCGTCGCCGCGCAGACCGCTCCGGCCACCACCGCCCAGATCACCCCGCCCGAGGCCGTGTTCAAGGCGAAGCCCGGTTCGGACTACTTCCTGGCCAACTACACGCAGATTTCGGCCTGGCTGCAGACCATCGCCAAGCAGAGCGACCGGATGAAGCTGGTCAGTATCGGCAAGACCGCCGAAGGGCGCGAGCAGTACATGGCGATCGTGTCCTCGCCCGAGAACATCCGCAATCTGGAGCATCATCGCCAGATCGCGCAGAAGCTGGCGTGGGCCAAGGGGCTGACCGACGAGCAGGCCCATGCGCTGGCCCGCGAAGGCAAGGCCATGGTCTGGATCGACGCCGGCCTGCACGCGAGCGAGATCGTCAACGCGCAGACCCATGTGCAGATCATCCACGAGATGCTGACCGGCAACGATCCCGAAACGCTGCGGCTGCTGAACGATGACATCATGCTGTTCGCCTTCGCCAACCCGGACGGGCTGGAACTGGTGGCCAACTGGTACATGGGCCCCAAGGACCCCAAGGCGCGGACCACCGACGACTTGCCGGTGCTTTACCAGAAGTACGTCGGCCACGATAACAATCGCGACAGCTTCGCCGCCAACCAGCCCGAAACCACCAACATGAACCGCGCGTCCTATCGCGAATGGTTCCCGCAGATCATCTATAACGAGCATCAGACCGGGCCGGTCGGCACGGTGGTGTTCATCCCGCCGTTCCGCGATCCGTTCAACTACAACTACGAATCGCTGGTCATCAACCAGACCGACATGCTGGGCTACAGTATGCATGCGCGGCTGATCGCCGAAGGCAAGCCGGGCTCGGTGATGCGTTCGGGCGCGCCTTATTCCACCTGGTTCAACGGCGGTGTCCGCACGATCGGCTATTTCCACAACGTGCTCGGCATCCTGACCGAGATCATCGGCAATCCCACCCCGATGAAAATCCCGCTGGTGCCCAAGAACCAGCTGCCGCGCGGCGATCTGGCCGAGCCGATCGCGCCGCAGGAATGGCATTTCCAGCAGTCGATCGACTATGTGAAGACGATGGACCGCGCCGTGCTCGACTATGCGTCGCGCTATCGTGAGACGCTGCTGTACAATCGCTATGTCATGGGCCGCAACCAGATCGCCAAGGGCAGCGAGGACAGCTGGATCGTCACGCCCAAGCGCATCCAGGCGCTGGAGCAGGCCGGCGCGGACAGCCGCGCCAAGAACGCGGGCAGCCCGCTCGATGGCCTGACCGGCTACAACACGCGCGACATCGTCGACAGCGGCCTTTACGATACCGTGCTGCACGATCCGGCCTATCGCGCGCCGCGCGCCTATATCATCCCGGCCGACAGCCAGCCGGACATGCCCACCACCGTCGCTTTCCTGAACTCGCTGCTCAAGGCGGGGATCGAGGTGCAGACGGCCGACAAGCCCTTCACGCTGGACGGCAAGTCCTATCCGGCCGGCTCCTATATCGTGCGCTCCGACCAGGCGTTCCGCCCGCACGTGCTCGACATGTTCGAGCCGCAGGACCACCCGCAGGACTTCGCCTATCCGGGCGGCCCGCCGGTCCGGCCCTATGACATCACCGGCTATACGCTGGCCTACCAGATGAACGTGAAGTTCGACCGCATCCTCGACACCGCGCCGCCGCAGTTCCCGGCGGTGCCCGACGTGATCGAGACCCCGCCGGCCGGCCGCGTGATCGGCACGGGCAAGGCGGGCTATGTCGTCAGCCATGCCACCAACAACAGCTTCACGCTGACCAACCGGCTGATGAAGGCGGGCCAGCAGGTCTACTGGCTGAAATCGGCGACCACGGTCGATGGCGAGCAGATGGCGCCGGGCGCCTTGTGGATCCCCGCCTCTGCCAAGGCGACCGCGATCATCGGCGACAGCGTGTCGCCGCTCGGCATCGATGCCCATGCGGTTGACGCGCGCCCGGCCGGCGAGATGATCCAGCTCAAGCCCACCCGCATCGGCCTGGTCGATATCTATGGCGGCTCGATGGCCTCGGGCTGGAACCGCTGGCTGTTCGACAAGTACGAGTTCGCCTATACCAAGGTGTTCCCGCAGGAGCTTGACGCGGGCAACCTGAACAAGAAATACGACGTGCTGATCTTCCAGAGCGACGTGTTCGGCCGCCAGGGCCGTGGCTCGCGCTCGCAGCCGGCGCCCGCCAGCATCCCGGCCGAATATCGTGCGATGCTCGGCGCATTGACCCCGGAAAAGACCATCCCGGCGGTCACCGCCTTCGCGCGCGGCGGCGGCACGGTCATCGCCGTGGGCGATGCCACGACCATGGGCGAAAAGCTGGGCCTGCCCTTGCGCAACGCCCTGACCACGACCGACAAGGACGGCAAGCAGGTGCCGCTGCCCGACACCAAGTTCTATGTGCCGGGCTCGATCCTTGCCACCACCGTCGATATCGCGCAGCCGCTCGCCTATGGCCTGCCCGCGAATTCGGACGTGTTCTACTACAACAGCCCGGCCTTCACGTTCGCTGAAGGCGATCCCTCGCTGCGCCGCGTCGCCTGGTATGATAAGGACGATCCGCTGCGTTCGGGCTGGGCCTGGGGCCAGAAGACGCTGAAGGGCACCACCGCCATTGTCGACGCTTCGCTCGGCAAGGGCCGCGTGTTCCTGCTTGCTCCCGAAGTGACGCAGCGCGGCCAGCCTTACGCGACGTTCAAGTACCTCTTCAACGGCATTTACTACGGCCCGAGCAAGGCCGGAGACAACGGTTCCGACGACTGACGGACCTGAAGGGCGGAAGACCCTCGTGGCCTTCCGCCCTTCCTTTTTGCCGTCCGGCATTCGGCCGGCCGGGCCAGGCGGCCCCGCCTTCGCCCGGTCTGGAACCCGCGCTCCCGGCGATCGCGTTCGCGGTGTCCGTTCGCAGCATCCGTAACGGTGGCAGGGCAAGGTTCGTCCGTCCCGGTTCGCGGTCGTTTTCGTGCTTGTGTCTCTGGCGGCAGCCGTGCCTATCGACTAGGCCATGTTCCGCACTCGACATGGATCGCCCCCCCGCCGGAAGGAAGCACAAGGTAGGCATGGAACGAAAACTCACGACATACATCATCCTCGGCATGATTCTGGGGATAGCGACCGGGGTGGTCGCCCATGCGATCGTCGGCGGCGATGCGGAACGGGCCAAGACGGTGGCCGACTATTTCCACCTGCTCGCCGATATCTTCCTGCATCTCATCAAGATGATCATCGCGCCGCTGGTACTTTCCACGCTGGTGGCGGGCATCGCCCACATGGGGGACAGCGCGGCGCTGGGCCGCATCGGCGGCCGGGCGATCGCCTGGTTCCTGACCGCGAGCCTGATCTCGATCAGCCTGGGGCTGATCTCGGTCAACCTGTTCTCCCCCGGAGACGGGCTCAATCTGGTGCGCGACGGGGCAGCCAATTCCGGCGTCGATGCCAGCGCGCTCAACTTCGCCGATTTCGTGCTGCACGTGTTTCCGACGTCGGCGGTCGATGCGATGGCGACCAACCAGATCCTCCAGATCGTCGTCTTCTCGCTGTTCGTCGGCGTGGCGCTCACCGCGATCGGCGATCAGGGCAAGCCGATCCTGGCGGTGGTGGAATCGCTGGTCGAACTGATGCTGCAAGTCACCGGCTATGTCATGCGTTTCGCGCCGCTGGCGGTGTTTGGCGCGCTGGCCGCCGCCGTGACCAAGGACGGCATCGGCGTGCTGGTGACGTTCGGCAAGCTGATCGGCGAATTCTACCTGACGCTGATGGTGCTGTGGATATTGCTGGCCGCCGCCGGCTTCGCGGTGCTGGGCAAGCGGCTGTTCCGCCTGCTCCGCTATGTGCGCGAGCCGGTGCTGATCGCCTTTTCCACCGCCTCGTCCGAAGCGGCCTATCCCAAGATGCTGGAACAGCTCGATCGGTTCGGCGTGCCCCGGCGCATCTACAGCTTCATCCTGCCGCTGGGCTACAGCTTCAACCTGGACGGGTCGATGATGTACGCCAGCTTCGCGACGCTGTTCATCGCGCAGGCCTATAACATCGACGTGCCGGTGATGACGCAGATCACCATCCTGCTGGTGCTGATGGTGACGAGCAAGGGCATCGCCGCCGTGCCGCGCGCCTCGCTGGTGGTGGTGGCGGCGACGCTGGGCCAGTTCAACCTGCCGATCGAAGGCGTGGCCTTCATCCTGGCGGTCGATCACTTCATGGACATGGGCCGCACCGCCACCAATGTGCTGGGCAATGCCATCGCCACCTCGGTCGTCACCAAGTGGGAAGGGATGCTGGAGGTGGAAGAGCCCGAATATGTCGAGCACCCGCACGCTCCGGCGCACACCGCCGCCGGCGGTCTGGCGGGCCTGGAGCTGGCCGAGGACATGGTCACGGACGAGCGCAAGGGCTGATCGTGCGCGATCCTCACCCGATGCGCGGTGGCGCGCATCGGGTGAGGGGAGAGATTGTCGGGAAATGCGCGGAAGAGCGCATTTCATAGCGGCACCGGCCCGCGCCCCCACCCGGCCTCCCACGGAAGCATACCGTCATGCGAGGCCGGGTGGGGGCGCGGGCCGGTGCCGTCCATGCGCCATTAAGCGCATGGCCACGCAAACCTCTCAGGTGCAAGCCTCTCAGGTGATGACGTCGGGCGCGGTGCGGCCGGTGTGGCGCGTGATGCCGGCGATCGTTCCGGCGGCGGCTATCAGGTCGGCGAGCATGGCGGATGTTTCCGCGTCCAGCGCGCCGCTCGCCGGTTCGTAGCGCTCCAGATAGACGCGTAGCGTCGCGCCTTGCGTGCCGGTGCCCGAAAGGCGGAAGACGATCCGCGATCCATCGGCGAAGATCACGCGCAGCCCCTGGTTGGAACTGACCGAGTGATCGACCGGATCGGTGTAGGAAAAGCTGTCGGCCGCCTGCACGCTCAGCGGGCCGAAGCTTGCGCCGGCCAGCGTGGGCAGCTTGTCCTTCAGTTCGGCCATCAGGGTATTGGCCGCGCCGCTGTCGATGCCTTCGTAATCGTGCCGTGCGTAATAGTTGCGGCCGAACCGCGCCCAGTGCTCGCGCGCCAGCGCGTCGACCGATATCCCGCGCACCGCCAGGATATTGAGCCAGAGCAGCACGGCCCAGAGCCCGTCCTTCTCGCGCACATGGTCCGATCCGGTGCCCGCGCTTTCCTCGCCGCAGATCGTCGCCATGCCGGCATCGAGCAGGTTGCCGAAGAACTTCCAGCCGGTCGGCGTCTCATAGCAGGCGATGCCCAGCGCCGCGGCCACGCGGTCGGCGGCGGCGCTGGTCGGCATCGAGCGGGCGATGCCCTTGAGCCCGGCCCGGTATCCGGGCGCGACATGCATGTTCGCCGCCAGCATCGCCAGCGAATCGGACGGGGTGACGAAGCGGCCGCGCCCGATGATCAGGTTGCGATCGCCATCGCCATCCGAGGCCGCGCCGAGGTCGGGCGCGTCGGGCCCCATCATCAGGTCGAACAGCGGCTTGGCATGGATCATGTTCGGATCGGGATGGTGCCCGCCGAAATCTTCCAGCGGCACGCCGTTGACCACGGTGCCACGGGCAAAGCCCAGCCGGTTCTCCAGGATCTCGATCGCATAGGGCCCGGTCACGGCGCTCATCGCGTCGAAGCGCATGGTGAAGCCGCCAGCCACCGCCGCGCGGATCGCGGCGAAATCGAACAGCGTTTCCATCAGGTCGGCATAATCGGCCACCGGATCGACCACGGTCACGGCCATGCCGGCGACAGCGACAGTGCCTGGCGTATCGAGATCGACATCGGGCGTATCCACCGTCAGCCAGCGGTCGATCTCCAGCGTGCGCGCGTGGATCGCCCCGGTCACGCCTTCGGGTGCGGGGCCGCCATTGGCGATGTTGTACTTTATGCCGAAATCCTCGTCCGGTCCGCCGGGATTGTGGCTGGCCGACAGGATCAGCCCGCCGCTCGCCCGGTTAAGCCGGATCAGATGGCTGGCGGCCGGGGTCGAAAGGATGCCGCCCCGGCCCACCAGCACGCGGCCATAGCCGTTGGCGGCGGCGATGCGGATCGCCTGCTGGATCACCGTGCGGTTGAGGAAGCGCCCGTCGCCGCCGATCACCAGCGTGGCGCCGGCCTCGGGTCGCACCGCGTCGAACACCGACTGGATGAAATTCTCCGCGTAATTGGCCTGCTGGAAAACCCGGACTTTCTTCCTGAGGCCCGAGGTGCCGGGCACTTGTCCTTCGAACGGCTGGGTCGGCACGGTGCGGATCATGATCATCCCTGATGATGGCGAGACTGGCGAAACGCGAATCACCTTAGCCGCGCCAAAGCGCGACTGCACGCGGTTTGGCGCGGGTTCCGGCGCGTGCCGCGCGGTCAGCCGAACGTGGCGCTTGCCTCCATGCAGCGCGTCTCGCCCTGCTGGGTCCACACGTCCGCGCCGTCGTCGCGATAGTCGCCGCAGACGTGCAGCGGCGTGCCGTCGAACGCCGGGGACATGCCGCGAAAGCGGAAGGTCTTGAGCGTGCGACCCTGGCGCGCGGCAAGATCGGCCAGCAGCGTGGCCTGCAGCGGCCCGTGCACGACCAGGCCGGGATAAGCCTCCTCGTCCATCGCATAGGGCCGGTCGTAGTGGATGCGGTGGCCGTTCATGGTCAGCGCGGAATAGCGGAACAGCAGCACGCTGTCGGGCGCGATCACTTCGTGCGCGGCGGCGGTGATCGCCGGGGTATGGGGCGAGGGCGCCTTGATCGAACCGGGCGCGGCCGCGCCGCGATAGACCAGATCCTGCTCCTCGATCACCGCCGGGCCGCTTTCGCCGGCGATCTCGTGCCGCACGGTGACGAAGATCAGGTCGCCGCTGCGCCCGCTCTTGGCCTCCACCGAAAGGATCGTCGAGGTGCGCGACACCGCTTCGCCCAGATGCAGCGGACGCACGAATTCCAGGCGCCCGCCCGCCCACATGCGGCGGGGCAGGGGCACCGGCGGCAGGAAGCCGCCCTTGGCCGGATGCCCGTCGGCGCCGAGCGCGGCTGGCGGCTGGACGTTCCAGAAATAGAGCCAGTGGTGCAGCGGTGGCAGCACCGCGCCTGCGTCAAGCGGCGCCGGATGGCCGAGCGCGGCGCGCAGCGCGTTCGATCGCGCCGGCTCCAGCCGGTCGGCGGCCTGTTCCTGCTTGCCCACCCAGCCCGAAAAGTCTTCGCTCACGCCACGCTTCTCCCGCATTTGCCGAATCCGGCAGGCCATAGCCGCGCGCGCGGACAATCGCCAGACTTGATATATAATGCATTATCTTTATCGAGAAACGCATGACCGCTTCCGCGCAACCCCTTGCCGGCCGCCGCGTGCTCGAACTGGGCACGATGATCGCCGCGCCTTTCGCCACGCACATCCTGTCGCAACTGGGGGCGGAGGTCATCAAGATCGAGCCGCCGGCCGGCGATACGACTCGCGCGCTGGTGCGCGGCGGGCCTTCGGGCACGATCATCGCCTACAGCCATTCGAAGAAGGCGATCTGCCTCGATCTCACCACCGAAGGCGGCAAGGAGATCTTCCGCAAGCTGGCCACCACGGCCGACGTGGTGATCCACAACCTGGCCCCTTCCGCCGCGCGCAAGCTGGGGGTGACGGCGGACGATTGCATGGCGGCCAATCCCGGCATCATCCACGTCCACGTCAAGGGCTATACCCATGGGCCGCAGGCCGATGACCTGATGACCAACCCGATCGCCGAAGCGGCGACCGGGGCGATGGACGATCACCGCGTCGATGGCCGCCCGACCCGCTTCGGCCCGTCCTATCACGATCAGTTCGCCGGCACTTACGCGGTGATCCGCGTGCTGGGCACGATGCTCAACCCGTACGCCACCGAAGCGGACCGGCGCATCGAGATCGGCCTGTACGAGACCGGGCTGCACCTGGCCGCGCGCGACCTTGCCGGGATGCAGCTCAAGACCCAGCTTCTCGGTCGGCTGGAGAAAGAGGGCGGCGGCGAGTTCTCGATGCCCGGCTATGGCTCCTACCTGACGTCCGACCAGCGCTGGGTCTACCTGCTGATCCTGACCGACGCGCACTGGGCCAAGCTGACGCGCGCGCTCGCCATGCCCGAGGATGGCGTGCCCGAATACGCCAGGCTGCGCGACCGCAAGCAGCGGCGCGACGAGGTGGAGGCGGCGGTGCGCGCGGCGGTGGGCCAGTTCACTTTCGACGACGTGAGCGCGCGGCTGCGCGCGGCGGGGCTGGGCTTCAACGAAGTCATGCCGCTGGAACGCGTGCTCGAAACCCCGCAGGCGCGCCAGCCGGGCAAGCTGCGCGAGCTGGATTTCCGGGGCCTTCATTTCGAGGTTCCCGAATTCGCCGGGCAGGGCGAGGTCGTGCCGAACCTGCCGCCGCCCGAGATCGGCGAGCATACCGTGGAACTGCTGCATGAGCTGGGCTACAGCGACGAGGCGGCGGCAAGCCTCTTGTCCTCGGGCGCGGCCAAGGCTTACCAGCCGGGGGACTTTGCCTGGGCGCCCGTGCGGCAGAAAACGGAATCGACGTGATGGAATTTCGCACGAAGGAAGAGCAGGTTGCTGATTTTCTTCGTGAAGGGATCATTTCCGGCCGCTTCGCGCGCGGCGCGCGGCTGAAGCAGCAGGAAATCGCCACGATGCTCAACACCAGCATCACGCCGGTGCGCGAGGCGCTCAAGCTGCTGGCGGCCGAAGGCTATGTGATCGGGGACAGCTATCGCGGCGCCACGGTCGCCCCGTTCGACCTCGAAACCTCGCGCGAGGTGCTCAACTTGCGCATCCTGCTGGAAACCCAGCTCGTGCGCGGCGCGGCCGAGAACGTGACCGGGGCCGACATTTCCGAGCTGAAAGTGCTGGCTTCCGAATTCGCCAGCGCGTTCGCGGCGGGCGACAACGAGGCGGCGCGCGCGGCGAACTATCGCTTCCACCACCGCATGTTCGCCATCGCGGCGATGCCGCAGACGCTGCATTTCGTGCAGATCCTGTGGGCGCGCTATCCGTTCGATCTGATCAACCGGCTCAAGGGCCGGGTCAGCCGCGCGGCCGACGAGCATGACGAGATGCTCGCGGCGCTGATCGCGGGCGACGCCGGCGCCGCCATGCTGGCCACGCGCCAGCACATCGAGGCCGGTTTCCAGGAATTGCGCGACTCGGTCGCCAGCTTGCCCAATCCCCCTTCAGCGGAGAGCAGATCGCTATGAAAAAGACCCTTTTCCTCGTCATGGACATGATGAACGACCTGGTGGCCGAGGACGGCTTCAACGCCCAGACCTATGGCATCCAGTGCAAGGAGCGCGGCGTGCTGGCCAACACCGCCGCCGCCATCGCCGCCGCGCGCGCGGCCGGGGCGCAAGTGGGCTATGTCCGCGTCGGCTTTTCCAGCGATTACCGCGAGGTGCCCGAGGCTTCGCCGATCTTTTCCGGCGCGCGCAAGAACGGCATCTTCCAGCTCGGCACCAAGGGCACCGAAGTCCATCCCGCGATCGCGCCCGAGCCGAGCGACTTCGACATCGTCAAGCACCGGGTCAGCCCGTTCTATGCCACCTCGCTCGAAGCGATCCTGCGCGCCAACAGGATCGAGCGGATCGTCATGTGCGGCGTTTCGACCAATGGCGTCGTCCATTCGGGCGCGCGCGAGGCGCATGATCGCGACTACGAAGTGGTGATCCTGGAGGATTGCTGCGCCGGCGTGACGCCCGACGAGCACATGCACGCGATCGCCTGCATGGGCCGCTACGGCGCGATCGTCGCTTCGACGGAGTTCGACTGGGCCGCCTGAGCGCGGCGCCAGCCCCAGCCCCGCGATTGAACGAGACTTTTTTGCGTCGGGGATGCCCGGCGCACTGGACTCTCGCTATCCGGCAAAATAATGCATTATCCACAATCTGAACGAATCCGGCGCAAAGCGAAGCCTTTCCGGCGCCCGAAGAGGAGCAAGACATGACCACCGAGGTGAAGGACAAGGAAGTCGGCGCGGCGCCGGCCGAAGGCAAGATCACGCCCGAGGCGATCAAGGCCGCCGAGAACATGATCGGTATGCAGCTGCGGCCCGAAGGGCCCTATCTGCAGGACGCGACCGAGGACACGATCCGCAACTTCTGCAACGGCATCGGCGATCTCAATCCGCTGTACCGCGATCTGGAGCATGGCCGCCTGTCGCGCCATGGCTCGATGGTCGCCCACCCCAACTTCCCGATGGCATTCGGCTGGGTCGGCCGCACCCGCTGGGGCCTGCCGGGCGTGCATGGCTTCTATGCGGGCAACGACTGGGAGATCTTCCGCCACATCCGCCCCGGCGATCGCATCACCGCGATCGAGCGCGTCGTCGGCGTCGAAGTGAAGGAAAGCCAGTTCTCCGGCACGCTGGTGCTCCAGTATGTCGAGGCCAGCTATTACAACCAGCGCGGCGAACTGGTCAGCCGCGCGCTCGGCACCTGCACCCGGCACGAGCGCAAGGCCGCGCGCGAGGCCGGCAAGTATGCCGACATCAAGACGCACGAATACACCCCCGAGGAGTTCGAGCGCATCGACCAGGCGATCCTGGACGAAGAGAAGAACATGCGCGGCGGCAACGTGCGTTACTGGGAAGAAGTCCAGGAAGGCGAGGAACTGCCCGAGATCGTGCGCGGTCCGCTCTCGCTGATGGACACCATGGGCTTCCTGGTCGGCTGCGGCCGCGGCCACACCCACGGCGTGATCTTCAAGAACGCGGTCAAGCACCCCGGCCACTTCTTCCGCAACCCCGAAGCGGGCGGCGGCATCGAATATACCGGCATCGGCCACCACCGCGAATCGACCGCCAAGGAAGTGGGCGTGCCCGGCGTCTATGACTACGGCCCGCAGCGTTCGGCCTGGATGGCCAGCCTCGTCACCAACTGGATGGGCGATGCCGGCTTCCTCAAGCGCATCAAGACCCGCATGAGCCGCTTCAACACCATGGGCGATTGCACCTGGGCGCGCGGCAAGGTGACGCGCAAGTACGTCAAGGACGGCCACGCCCTCGTCGATATCGAGATCAAGGGCGAGAACCAGCGCGGCGAGCTGACCACGCCGGGCCTGGCCACGGTGGTGCTGCCCTCGCTCGACCCGAACATCAAGGTGTTCGTCGATGGCGCCAATCTCGATCTCGAGCTGCCGGTCGTCCGCTAGGGCCAGGCTGCGTGTCGGAAGAGGAGATCA
This sequence comes from Novosphingobium album (ex Liu et al. 2023), assembly GCF_029076845.1. Lineage (GTDB taxonomy): Bacteria > Pseudomonadota > Alphaproteobacteria > Sphingomonadales > Sphingomonadaceae > Novosphingobium. The sequence continues at coordinate 67,217 of NZ_JARESE010000041.1, read as the reverse complement.
GGCCGCTTGCGGGATTGCGGGTCGTCGCGCACGCCTCCGGTGTCGCGGCGGCCTATGCCGCGCGGCTGCTGGGCGTGCTGGGCGCGCGCGTGCTGCTGGCCGAGCCGCCCGAAGGTTCGGCGCTGCGGCGTGAGCCTCCGTTCCTGCCCGGCCAGGATGGCGGCGAGAGCGGCATGAGCGCGCTGTTCGCCTATCTTGCCGCCGGCATGGACAGCGAAGTGTTCGACCTGGCCGGCGGCCAGGATCACGCACGGCTCGCGGCGCGGCTGGGCGAGGCGGACGTGTTCATCGACGATACGCCGCTGGCCGATCGCGCTGCCCTAGGGCTCGACGAGGCGGCCGTCGCCGGGCGCCATCCCGATCTGATCCATGTCTCGGTCCTGCCCTTCGGCGCGAGCGGGCCCAAGGCGGGCTGGACCGGCGAGGACCTGATCGTCCAGCACGCTTCGGGCGAGGGCAACCTGCTGCCCAACGGGCTGGCGGTGGAGATGTTTCCCGATCGGCCCCCGCTCAAGATCTTCGGCCATTTCGGCACGATGCAGGGCGGCATCGCCGCCGCGCTGGGCGCGCTTTCGGCGCTGTGGGCGCGGCCCGGATGCGGCGGCCAGTATGTCGATATCTCCAGCCAGGACGCCGGCCTTGCCGTCGGCGCCTTCGCCATCCAGCGCCTGGGCGACGGCTCGATCGAGCACCGGGTCGAGCGCAGCTTCCGTTATGGCGGCGTGATCCCCTGCGCCGATGGCCATGTCGAGCTGCTGACGCTGGAACAGCGCCAGTGGGACGGGCTGGTCGACCTGCTCGGCCGGCCGGACTGGGCGCTCGATCCCGCGCTGGGCGATCCGCTGGAACGCAGCCGGCAAGGGCCGATGATCAATGGCCACATCCGCGCCTGGGCGGCCGTGCGCAAGGTCGACGATATCGTCGATGCCGGCCAGAAGCTGGGCGTGCCGCTGGCGCGCTACAAGACGCCCGAGGAAATCCTGGCCGATCCGCAATGCCGCCATCGCGGCCTGTTCCAGCCGGTGGTGGTGGCGGGCGCGGGCGTGCTCGACGTGCTGGTCTCGCCCTTCCATTTCGATGGCGCGTCGCTGGCGCTGGCGGGCGGACCGCCGGCGCTGGGCGAAAGCCGCCGCGAAGCCGAGAAAGTGGAGGGCTGATCATGGCCAAGCCCCTTGCCGGCCTGCGCATCGCCGATTTCACCGTGCACAATGCCGGGCCGTTCTGCACGCACCTGCTGTCGCAGCTGGGCGCCGAAGTCATCAAGATCGAAAGCGCGATGCGTCCCGACGCGTTCCGCAAGCCGCATCCGGTCTATGGCCGCATGGGCCCGGCGACGTTCGACCAGGTGGCATCGACCAAGCTTTCGGTGCGCATCAACCTGAAAAAGCCCGAAGGCATCGCGCTGGCCAAGCGCATCGTCGGCCTGTCCGACGTGGCGGCCGAAAGCTTCCGGCCGGGCGTGATGGGCCGGCTGGGGCTGGGCTATGACGTGCTCAAGGCGGTCAAGCCGGATATCGTCATGCTCTCGGTCTCGTCCTCGGGGCAGAGCGGGCCGGATTCGCATTTCGCCGGCTATGCCCCGCTGTTCGGCGCCTGGGGCGGGCTGGGCGCGCTGACCGGATACGAGGATGGGCCGCCGGTCGAGATCCGCCACGTCATGGACCACACCGTGGGCATGAACGCGGCGATGGCGGTCATGGCTGCGCTGCACCGGCGCCGCGCCACCGGCCGTGGCACGCATCTGGATGTCGCCGCGCGCGACGTGGCCTCCTCGCTGGTGGGCGAGGCGCTGCTGCTCGCCGCCGCCGGCGGGGCGCCCGGCCGCATGGGCAATGCGCACGCGCGCATGGCGCCGCACGGCGTCTATCCGGCCAGCGGCGAGGATCGCTGGATCGCCATCGCTGTGGCCGGTGATGCGCAATGGCACGCGCTGGCCCAGGCGATGGGCCGGCCCGAGCTGTCTGCCGACCCGCGCTTCGCCACCGCCGCCGCACGCAACGACAACCAGGCCGCGCTTGACGAGGCTGTCGCGGCCTGGACCTCCACGCAGGATGCCAATGCCGCGGCCGAGACGCTGCAGGCCCACGGCATTGCCGCCCATGCCTCCTGGACCACGCCCGAGCTGGCCGGCGATGCCCATCTGCGCGCGCGCAAGGCGATCGTCGATGTGGTCGAGCCCGATGGCACGGTGCGCGCCGCCGTCGGCGTGCCGATGCGCCTGTCGAAAGGCGCGGACGTGGGCATCCATCGCGGCACGCCCAAGCTCGGCGAGCATGAGGATCACGTCTACGGCGAGCTGCTCGGCATGGACCGGGCGGAGCGGCGCAGGCTGGAAGAGGCTGAAATCATTTACTGACCGTACCGGCGGAACCAGGCGCCGGCGGGAGAGGAAGGAACAGACAGGAATGGTCGATATCCCGATAAGCGCGATGCCCCGCATGGATGGGCAAGTCGCGATCGTCACGGGTGCCGCCGGCGGCATCGGCAGCGAAGTGGTCCGCACGTTCGCGGCGGCGGGCGCGACCGTGATCGCCACCGATCTGGGCGCGGAAAACCCGTTCGAAGGCGCCGAGCGCGTCCACTACATACGCTATGACGTGACCTCTGCCGAGGATACCGCCAGCGTGGTGTCAGGCACGCTGGCCGCGCATGGCCGCATCGACGTGCTGGTCGCTTGCGCGGGCGCGATTTCCAACCTCTCGCTGGCCGATGCCAGCGACGAGGAATGGGAGAAGATCTGGCGCGTCAACACCATGGGCGTGGTCAATCCGGTGCGCGCGATCTATCCGGTGATGGTCGATCAGGGCTATGGCAAGATGGTGGCGCTGGGTTCGATCGCCGCCAAGATCGGCGGCGTCGCCTCGGGCCCGGCCTATGTGGCGGCCAAGTCGGCGGTGCATGGCCTGATGAAATGGGTGGCCAAGTCCGGCGCGAAGCATGGCGTCTATGCCAACATCATCGCCCCCGGCCCGGTCGAGACGCCGATGTGGCAGAAGTGCACCGATGGCGCGCCGCCGCCGGCCAGCGGGCCGACCGCCAACAGCAATGTCCCGCTCGGCCGCTATGGCCAGCCCGAGGATATCGCGCAGGGCATCCTGTTCCTGTGCTCGCCGCAATCGAACTGGATCACCGGCACGACGCTCGACGTCAACGGTGGCATGTTGATGGATTGAGGCGATGAGCGATCAGACAATTCCCGCCGGCTTCATCGGCCTGGGCGTCATGGGTTCGGGCATGTGCGCCAATGTCGCGCGCAAGCACCAGGGCCCGGTCTACGCGTTCGACAGGGTTCCGGCCGCGCTGGAAGCGGCGGGGGCCGCGGGCGCGCGGCCGGCCGCATCGGTGGCGGCACTGGCCGCGCAGGCCGAAGTGATCTTCCTCTCGCTGCCCGGCGGCAAGCAGGTGGCGGCGGTGTGCGAGGAGATCGCCGCTCATGCCGCCCCCGGAACCGTGGTGGTCGATCTTTCGACCACCGCCGTTGCCGAGGCGCGTGCGGTCGCAGCCATGCTCGCGGAAAAGGGCCTGCTCTTCGCCGATGCGCCCGTCGCGCGCACGCGCCAGGCGGCGATCGACGGCACGCTTTCGATCATGGTCGGCGCCGCTGACGCGCTGTTCGCGCGGATCGCGCCGCTGCTGCGCTACATGGGCAGCGACGTGACGCATTGCGGCGATGTCGGCTGCGGCCAGGTGGTCAAGCTGATCAACAACACCTTGCTGTTCGAGCAAGTGGCGGCGCTGGCCGAAATGGTCGTCGTGGCCGAACGGGCGGGCGTGACCGGGGCCAAGCTGGTCGAGGCGGTCTCGCTCGGTTCGGGTGACAGCTTCGCGCTGCGCAACCATTGCTTCAAGGCGATGGTGCCGCGCCAGTTTCCCGAAAAGGCCTTCCCTTCGCCCTATGTGCTGAAGGATCTGGGCTATACCATCGAGCTGGCCGAGCAGATGCAGGTCGAGCCGCGGTTGCCGCGCCTTGCCGCCGAATACTACCGCGCGGCGATCGAACAGGGTATCGGCGACAAGTATTTCCCGGCGATCATCGAGGTGATCGACCGCGCGTAAGACCACCAGGGGAGGGCGAGGATGGAAACGAAACGGCTGGAATTCCGGCAGATCACCGATGGGCTCGAATTCCCCGAAGGCCCGATCGCGATGGCCGACGGATCGGTGCTGGTGGTGGAGATCAAGGGCGGCCGGCTGATCCGCGTGCTGCCCGATGGCACCAAGGAAGTCGCCGCCGAGCTGGGCGGCGGGCCCAACGGCGCCGCCATCGGCCCGGACGGCGCCTGCTATGTCTGCAACAACGGCGGGTTCAACTGGATCACCGAGGCCGATGGCTACATGCGCCCGCATGGCCGCGCCGATGCCTATACCGGCGGCTCGATCCAGCGGGTCGATCTGGCCACTGGCGAGGTCACCACGCTCTACACCGAATGCGACGGCGTGGCGATCAACGGGCCGAACGACATCGTGTTCGATGCGCAAGGCAACATGTGGTTCACCGATCACGGCAAGACCTATGGCCGGCAGATGGATTGCGGCGCGGTCTATTTCGCGGCGGCGGACGGATCGTTCATCCGGCAGGCCGCATTCCCGCTGGTCACGCCCAACGGCTGCGGCCTCTCGCCCGACGAAAAGACGCTCTACGTCTCGGAGACGGAGACCGGGCGGCTGTGGCACTGGCCGATCGTCGGCCCCGGCGAACTGGCGAAGGAACCCTGGCCCTCGCCCAATGGTGGCACCATGGTGGGCGGGGCGAGCGGATACCAGCGTTTCGATTCGATGGCGCTGGAAGCCAATGGCAACATCTGCGTCGCCACGCTGGTGACGGGCGGGATCAGCGTGTTCTCGCCCGAAGGCGAGAAGCTGGAATACTGGCAGGGGCCGGAGCCCTACTGCACCAATATCTGCTTTGGCGGCGAGGATTTGCGCACCGCGTTCATCACCGTCTCGGGCACCGGGCGACTGGTCGCGGTGGACTGGCCGCGCGCCGGCCTGCCGCTGCTGCACCAGCGGGGCTGAGCCCCTTGGCGCCGCACCCGTTTTGCACCAACGCGCGAGTTCTGTTCGCGGCGCTGATGGGCACCGCGATCGAATTCTATGATTTCTTCATCTACGGCACGGCCGCCGCGCTGGTGTTCGGGCCGCTGTTCTTTCCCGCCCAGTCGCAGGCGGCGCAGACCCTGCTGGCGCTGATGAGCTTCGGCATCGCCTTCTTCGCGCGTCCGGTCGGCGCGGTGGCGTTCGGCCATTTCGGCGATCGCATCGGCCGCAAGTCCACGCTGGTCGCCTCGCTGCTGATGATGGGGCTGTCCACGCTCGCCGTCGCCTTGCTGCCGACTTACGCGACGGCGGGCTGGATCGCGCCCGCGCTGCTGTGCCTGATGCGCTTTGGCCAGGGCTTCGGGCTGGGCGGCGAATGGGGCGGCGCGGCGCTGCTGGCGGCCGAGCACGCGCCCGAAGGCTGGGCTTTCCGCTTCGTTTCGATCATGCAGCTTGGCTCCCCGCTGGGCTTCCTTGCCGCCAATGGCGTGTTCCTGGCGCTGGGCGCGGCGATGGACGATGCGGCGTTCATGGCCTGGGGCTGGCGCATCCCGTTCCTGGCCAGCGGATTGCTGGTCGCGGTGGGCCTCTATGTCCGCTTCCGCATCGAGGAGACGCCCGCCTTCCGCGAGGCGCTGAAGCGCGCCGCGCCGGTGCGCCTGCCTTTCCTGGAAGTGCTGACGCGGCACTGGCGCGCGGTGCTGTGCGGCAGCGCCGGCGTGGTCGCCACCTTTGCCTTGTTCTACCTTGCCACCGCTTTCGCGCTGGCGCAGGCGAGCGGACCGCTCGGCTATGACCGGCAGGCCTTCCTGGCGGTGCAGATGGGCGCCAGCCTGCTTTATATCGGCGCGATCCTGATCGCCGGCGCCCTGGGCGATCGCCTTGGCCCCGCGCCGCTGCTGACCGTGGCCGCATTGGGCACCGTCGCGGTCGGCCTGGGCTTCCAGGCCGGGCTCGAATCGGGCTCGCTGCTGCTTGCCGGCCTCGCGGTGGGCGCGGCCATGTTCGTTCTCGGCTTTGCCAACGCGCCGCTGGGCGGCTGGCTGGCGACGCTGTTTCCGGTGCGCGTGCGCTACAGCGGCGTTTCGCTGGCGTTCAACGGCGGCGGGATCGTGGGCGGCGCGCTGCTGCCGATCGCGGCACAAGCGCTGACCGCCGCCCGCTTCGGCCATTCCTCAGGCGTGGTGCTGATCGCCGCGGGGCTGATCACGCTGGCCGGCGTCCGGTTCGGCGGCCAGCGCGTGGCGGCGCACGCCTAGCAACGCAATGCCGGGGTGAGCCTGCCGCTTCAGGCCATCGCCGCGCTGGCCGCCTCGATGATCCAGCGGCCCGAATCGCTGGCCTGCTCATAGATGTCGAGGTGGACGATCTTGTTGTCCGCGTTGAAGGCATAGATCGCGACCACGTTCTTGCGGATGAATTCCTCGCCGCGATAGTGGCGCTCCTCGATCTCCTGGATCACCACGCGGCCGGCCTCGGTGATGCGGAACACGGTCATCTCGAAGCGGGTACCTTCGGCCCAGTCGGTGAGGAACTGGCAATATTCTTGCCAGTCGAATTCCTCCAGATAAGCGCCGACGCGCCTGAATTCGTCGATCGCGACATATTCGCCCAGCGGCTCCCAGTCCGCCGGCGAGGAGATTCCCGCCGCCGTCAGCCGCCCGTGGGTTTCGGCATAGGCGTTGACGATCCGGGTGAGGGGGCCAAGTTCGTCGCTGGTCGCGGTGGCGGTGATGATTTCCATGGCAAGGGTTCTCCCGGTGCGGTGTATCGGTGCGGTCTGTCGGTTCGCGGCGTGATGGCGGGCGCCCGGATCAGGCGCGGTACGCCCAGCTTTCGATCGCGGCGTGGAAATGGGCCAGCCGCACTTCCTGCCGCGTCAGCGTGAGACTGGCCTGCGCCTGGTTGCGCAGGCCGCGCTGCTGGCGTTCCATCTGCGCGAAGTCCTGCTCCAGCGCGAGGAAATAGGGGAAGTGATCGCCCTCGGCGATTTCCAGCAATTCGGCGCGGCGCGCCGCGCGTTCCTCGGGCGGGAACCATTGCAGGTTCATCACGTGCCAGAAGCAGCGGTTGGGATCGCCGCTGGTGTGCGGCTGGGCGACGATCACCGTCGCCTCGCCGGCATGGATGGTCATGAAGAAGTTGGGGAACAGGATCCAGAACTGGTTGTCGCTGATCTGGTTGTCGGTCAGCCCGCCGACGTCGAGGCCCCTGGCCACCAGCGTCTCGCGCATGGCGCGTTGCAGCAGGTCGCGCGGGCTGGCATCGGCCGGCAGTGTGCCGTCGGCGCCGCGATAGCGTTCGACCAGTGCGTCGAAGCGCGGCAGCGCGTCGGCCACGCCGGGAAAGGTCGCCGGCAGGTTGCGGATCGCGGCGATCTGGATGTCCAGCCCGGAATGGGCCATGTTCGCCGCGCCGAACGGCGCCGTCGCGACGCTGTGATCGCCCAGGAAGCGATAGCGTTCCTGCGATTCGTCCATCGCCGGTACCAGTTCGGGATGGATGCCCTGCACATGGTAGCCTTCCTGGAAGGCATCCATGATGACTTTCCAGTTACACTTCAGGCCCTCGCGCACGTTGAGGCCGCAAGGCACCATCTCCTCCAGCCGATAAGGCGCGAGCAGTTCGGCGGCCTCGCCCAGCGTCTCGCCCAGCGGCGCGGCGGCGCGATCGGGATTGAGGAACAGGAAGCCGGCGAAGATATCGGCGGGCACTTCGATCAGCCCCAACTGGTCCTTGTCGCCGACGAATTCTTCCAGCGTGCCGGTGAAATCGGGCCGGGCCACCGCCAGGAGCTTGCCGTCCAGCCCGTAGGACCAGTTGTGATAAGGGCAGGTGAACCGTGCCGAGCGCCCCTTGCCCTCGCAAAAGGCATTGCCGCGATGGCGGCAGGCGTTGACGAAGCCGCGAATCCGGCCGTCGCGCCCGCGCACCAGCACGAACGACTGGTCGAACAGGCGGTATTCCATCCAGTCGCCCGCTTGCGGAATGTCGTCCGCCCGGCCGACGAATTGCCAGGATCGCATCCACAGCAGTGCCCGCTCGCGCGCGGCGAATTCGGCCGAATGATACCGATCGGTCGGCACACGCATCCGCATGGCGGAAAAGTCCAGCTCCGCGATGCGCGGCGCATTGTCGACGAATTCGCCCGCCCTGGTGGCCATGGCCTGTCCTCTCCCCGATCGTGCGCCCCCTGCGGGACGCCGAATCCGTGTGTCTATTAAATATTCCATATGGACTGTTTATTCGCAAGAGGGCAGATGGAGCCGGGCACGAAAGGCCGGGGAGCAAGCGGATTTGACCGGGACAATGCCAGTATTCCGCGCCGATGCGGGGCCGCGCCCCAGAGGCCGCCCGCGCAGTGAGGATACCGCCGAGATCGAGAACGCGGTGCTTGCCGCCGCGCTGCGTGAATTCGTCGAATGCGGCTATGGCGGGGCTTCGATGCGCAACATCGCCAAGCGCGCCCAGGTCGCGCGCACGACGCTGCTGGGGCGCTTTGCCACCAAGGACGATCTGTTCCGCGCGATCATGACCCAGCAGATAGAGCGGATGGCGGCGCTGTCCGCGCTGCGGTCCGATGGTCCGCCCGATCTTCGCAAGGGCCTGATCGCCTATGCCGATCGCGCGCTGGCCTTCAGCCTGGAAGGCGCGTTTCTGGAGGTGAACCGGCTGATCTACGGCGCGGCGCAGCACTTCCCGCAAGTCGCCGCCGCCGCCGCCGAGACGACGCGGATCGGGATCGGCCAGATCACCGGGTTCATCGCGGCCTGCGCCCGGGCCGACGGCGTGGCGTGCCGCCAGCCCGAAGTGCCGGCCGAAAGCTTCATCCTGCTGCTGCGCGGCTGGCACGGCCTGGCCATGCTCGGCCAGCGGCGCGTTCCGCCGGCCGAGCGGCGCGCATGGATCGAACGCATGGTCGACAACCTGATCGCCGGGCGCGACCGCTGGTAAGGCGCCGCCCCGTCAGCCGGCCGCGCGGCTGGCGTCGGCCAGTTGTTCGATCGCTTCCATCGACATGGCGCTTTCCGCGATGATCCGCGCGTCGCGGACGATGGATGCGGCCTTGTCGTCGGTCAGGATCTCGGGCGCGGGGGGAATGGCCGCTTCGGCTTCCACCCCCAAACGCCAACGCGGGCCGAAGCGGTAGACCGCATAGAACATGAGGCGTGCCTTGAGCGCGGGAACCTCGCGGCAGAGCATCGCCTCGTGGAACATGCGATGGGTGTCCTTCCAGCCACGGCTTTTGACGATGCAGTAGTGATCGTGGACGACCGAGGGTTCGCGATAGCGCCCCTCGTACGGCCCGCCGATGATGCTCCAGAACGCACGCGGGATCGAGGCGCCATCGAGCCATGCGTCTTGCGGAACGGGCCATTCGACACCCGCCTGCGTGACATAACGGATCGGCTCAAGCAGCCGGCCGCTGCGGCCGTCGAGATCGAATTCGATCTTCACCGGGATGCCGAAGAACGTGCCGTGGCCCGCCGTGCTTTCGGCCTCCACCGAAGCGGCGGGTGTCATCGCATCGACGCTGGCGACGGCTTCCTCGATCAGGCTCTGCGCGGTCATGGTCTGGGTGTCCTCTCGTTGGCGATGGCGTGGCGGATCAATCGGGCAAGCTCCAGTCGCTCGACCCGGACCGGCACAGGGCGGCGTCCCAGGACTGGAACGATTTGGCGATGCGGCGGGCCCTTTCGTCGGCGGCCCGGGTCGCGATCGTGCCCGCCAGCAGCGGCAGCAGGCGGCACTGGTCGGCGAAGCTGACCAATGCCGAGGCCCAGGCGCGCGGATTGCCGGAAAGCCGTTCGTAGAAGGCGGCGGGCTTCATCTCCGCGGGCAGGATGGTCATGGCGCCCAGCACCGGGTCCAGCAGGGCGCGGGTGGCCGGGCCGACGATGCCGTCCGCGCAGACGGTCAGCAACGCTTCGCGCATGGGGCGGTGGAATTCCGGCGTCATGCCGCGCAAGAGAAGCGCTCGCTGCCTTTCGTCGAGCCTCCCGACCTTGACCGGCACGCGTTCGCGCAGGCGATCGAACAGCCGGTTGACCTCGGCCATAGGCCGGCCTTGCAGGGAAAGCAGGTCTTGCTGAAGCCAATGGAGCCTTGACAAGTCGAGGGCCCTGGCGATCTCGGGAATGCGCTGCAGCCTGTCCCACCAGTTGGCCTGGACCACGGCGATCTGGCCGGCCGCCAGTTCGACCTGCTCGAACCCCGCGTCGTCCGCCGCGCCCAGCAGCACTCTGGGTTCGTTGCCGGAAGCCAGCGCGGCCCGGCGCATTCTCGGGTCCATGATCGCAACCTTCAGCCTGGCCTCGGCCACCGCGATCAGCGCCGGGAAGGCGGTAAGGCCCGGGCCGGACGTGATCGCCGTGATGTGCCGCAGCAAGCCGACGTATGGCTGCGGAAGAACGGCGTTATCGCGCTGGAGCGCGAAGCGCGTCACCCAGTAGAGTTCCGAAAGATCGTCCGGCGTCAGGCGCCTGGCGCCAAGCCAGCGTTCCTGCTGGGTGGCGATAATCGCCTCGATGTCGATCAGTTCGTTGTGCCAGTCGCCAAGGTCGGCCAGCGCGCGCACGACGAAGGGAGGCGCCAGGCCATGCGGCCGGGTCGGCCGGGAGGCATAGAGCGCGAGCGCTTCGGTGGCCCGGTCGTCCTTGACGAGCTTCATGCCTTCGCCATCGCGATCCGGCTCGCCTTCAAGATAGAGGCGCCATTCCGCGTCCGACATCGCCGGCGGCGCGTCATCGGGCGCCGTGGCCGCCGAAGCCCCTGTCGGTTCGGGCTCGGCGGTCAGCCAGTTCCGCAGCGCTTCGGGCAATTCATCAAGCACGTCGCGAAGCACTTGCGCCATTTCGGCGCGGGCCTTGATCGCGGGACGGCGATAGGGCTGGCCCAGCATGGCGAGATGATAGATCGCCAGCGCCCGGTCGAAACCGCTCCGGCGCTGCAAGTGATGGATCGCCGCCGACTGGCGCAGGTCCCGCTCAAGAATGCCGCTGTCCGGGTTTGCCGCCATCAGCTTGAGCGCGAAGGCCCGGATGTCGCGATTGAAGCGCACCGTGCGGCTGTCGAGGTTCGGGCTGGCGATCCAGTGCGTGGAGGCAAGGGCACGGAACAGGCGATCGGCGCGTCGGCGGGCCTGGGTCCCGTCCGCCGCGCCGGCTCCGCCGCCGCGTTCGACCGCGGGCATGATCACCTCGCGCAGCAGATCGCGCGTGGCGAAGGGGGAATAAAGCGCGGCAAGGACATAGGGCCGCGCTTCGGGATCGGCGACATGCGCGACGATGCGGCGCATCAGATAGTTTCGCGCGCTGTCGGGATCGATCCGGCTTTCCTGATGGGCCTCGCGCACCGTTTGCCGAATATCGCTGTCGTCGCTCAGCAAGGCATCGGCGGTGATGCGCAGCAGCAGCGGATTGCCCGGCACCGCGGCGGCGGCGGCGTCGGCGACGGCCTTGTCCGCGATGCCGCTGTTGCGCAGGAGCTGGCTGGATTCCTGGGGGTCAAGCTCGGTCAGCGCGATGGGCGGATCAAATTCCACGCCTTCTTCGGCCAGACGCTCCAGCAGGCCGCGGGTTGCCGGGCCCTGCTCGGCCTCGCTCGTTCCGGGCGGCGCGTCACGGCCCGCCACGATCAGGCGGATATCCTCCGCCTGGGCTTCGGAGCGCAGGAACCGCAGCCAGAAGACCAGCCCGGAGATGGCGCGGTCACTATGCGAAAGGATCAGTTCGGCCGTATCGAGCACCAGCACCAGCGGGCCGCGCAGCACGTCGGCAGCCAGCGTGTGGTAAAGGATCGAACCTTCATCGGACGCGGTCTGCGCGAACACGGATTCGGCGGCGACCGCCGTCGATCGTTTCAGGCCCGATCCGGGGCCCCCGCGCTCGGCAAAATCGGCGTTGCGCTGCATCTGCGAAAGCTGGCGGAGATTGTCGAGGATGAAGTCGCCACGTTCGGCAATGCCCGGCACGCATCGCGCAAGCTGCTCGTAAAGCGCCAGATTGAGCGTGGACATGCGCGCGGGATCGATCGCGGGCTCGTCGAAATCGATCCGCGCGATCGCGATCGGCGGCTTGCGGCGGCGCAGCCGGTTTTGCAGGAAGGCCAATAGCGTGGTCTTGCCGGTGCCACCGCCGCCGTGGAGGTAGATGCCGCTCGCGCCGCCGCGCGCGGGGCGGGTCGCGAAGGTTTCCAGCAGGTCGCAGGCGTCGCGGTGGTGCTGTCCGACAAGCGGATAGGCCGTCATCCGGCGCAGATCCGCGTCGAGCGTGCGTGCGGCGATTTCCGCCCGGATCTGCTGCGCGCCGTAGGGCGCGGACCATTGCGATCCGGTCCAGCCGCGCACGTTGTCGAGTTCGGGGAGCACATCGGACGGGAGTGTATCGAGCGGCGGATAGCGATCCTCGACCCACAGGGAGAAGGCTTGCCGCAGCGGGTCGCCGGGATCTTCTCCCGGAAGCGGCGCGACGGCGGACCGCAGCTCTTCGCGCCCGCACCGCGCCAGCACGCGGCGGCGCACCGGGACGGCAAGATACCATTGACCCGGGCGCGTCTCCACCGCGGTCTCCACCTCCGGGGCCAGCGCGGACAGGAACTTGTCGCGCCGCGCGGCATCGCTTTCGTCGATGAGCAGGAGCGGGCGGGCCCATCCGCGCACGGCCAGGCGGCGGCGCAGCAGGTCCACCGGCGCATCTTCCGATGCGCCCGGATCGGCAAGGCCGTCGGCGATGGCCAGCTTGTTGAGATCGAACCCCTTCAGATCGAATCCAGGCGTCATCCCAGGCTCCGTTCGAAGACAATGGCGGTCAGCGCGGCGGAAACCGTCTGCAACGGGGCCCTGTCGTCGCCAGTGAGGTCGACGAAGTTCGATTGGGCGAAGGCCCGGATGTCCGACATCTTGCGCGAAACGCCGCGCGCCTTGGCAAGATCGCCGGCATAGCCGATGAATTCGGCTTCGCCGATGTGCCGAAGCTCGATCTCGCGCGTCGTGATCTCGCGCATGACCGGATCGTCATAGAGGTGGTCGGCCAGCGCATTGCGGTCCGCTTCGTCCAGCCCGATCAGCAGAACCTTGATCCAGTCGTTCAGCAGCATCGCGATCACCAGGCTGAACCAGGGCGTCCCTTCAAGGCGCCCGGCATCGCCCCTGCCGAAATCCAGCGCCACAAACCGCTTGCGCCGCCGGTCCGTCGATCGCCGGCGCAATTCGGCGATCAGCGAATCGACATCGGTGTAGCGTGCCGCCGCCGCCGCCGTGCGATATTCCGCGTCCTCGCCGGCCAGTTCCTGGCTGACCGCGTCTTCCCAGGCCATGCCGGTGGTCTTCGTTGGGCTCAGCGAGAGCAGATCGGCCGCCAGCGCGCTCAGCTTGGCCCGCAGGATACGGGGGGTGAAGCTCTTGCCGACACCGGGGGCGCCGTGGATCAGGCAAAGGCGTGCATGGCGATCCTCATCGTCCACCCACCGTTCGAAATCGATCCGGGGAAACCACGGATGGAACGGCGGCAAGGGGGCCTCGTCCAGCGGGCTGTGGCCGAAGGCGCTCGTGCATTGCTCCCGCCAGCCGGCCTCCTGGGCGCCAAGATCCAGCCCGGCGCGATACAGGTTCATCACCATGGCCGAATCCTGGAATTCAAGACCCGGCGTCACGACGCGCTGGCGCAAGGGATCGGCACCGCCCCGGCATTGCGCCGCTCTTATCGCGGCCATGCTGATGCCGCGGTTGTACCGGACCCGCTTGCCGCCTTCCACAAGTTCCAGCGTGCCTTCGTGCAATCCGGCGACCTGCCCTTCGGCATTGACGCAGCATCCGCCGGACATGCCCGCCGCCGCGTTGGCGAAATGGCGCCAGCGGCCGGCCGCAGCCTCGATCTTGGCAACATTGGCGACGTCCATCATCAGCAGGTTGCCGCCGGGAAAGCCGAAGGCCCAGCAGGCCCGCCCTTCCTCGACGGTCACATGGTCGACGATTTCGACGGGATCGACATGCTCGACCCGCTGCGCAAGCCTGATGAGCGCGAAATCGAGCCGCGAATCCGCCGGTGGCGTGGTCGACAGGTCCAGCCGGTCGGGCGGCGTGCCGTGGGGAAGGGACGAGCAGATGAGCGGCTTCTGCGCGGCTGGCCGGACGACGAAGCGATCATTGGCGGCATGGCCGGGCAGGGCGGTGAAGTGGAATTCCAGGCCGGGGATCAGGCTGTCGGACCAGGTGCCGTTCGTCCCGGCCGCGTCTTGCGCGCCGGCGAGCGGTTCAGCATCGCCGTCTTCCGTCGACATGACGCGCAGCGCCACATGGCCGGCGGTCAGCACCAGGTCGGGCCTGACCAGGAAACCCGTGCCGATCTGCTTCTGGACCGGATCGGAGCGGAAGACGATCGCGCTGGCCTGGCTCACCTTGAGCAGCGGCATCAGGATTTGGGCCGACATGAAGCCTTTCTGCTGGTCGGTCATTCCTTGCAGCAGACCGTAACCTGAACTCCTGTCGAGCAATTGCGCGATGTCCGCCGCGGGCCGGCCCGCCCGGAACTCCCAGTTGACCACGGCTTCGGTCAGCCGGTCGAGAAACCCCTCGCGCTCCGCTTCCTCGCAGGCCATGCGCTTTTCGCGACGCTTCGCCAGCGCGACGATCTCTTCCCACTGGCGTCCCCGGCCGCGCGGCTTCACGGTTACGTAGCATTCGCCGAACCGTCCGTTCGACAGCGTGGTCCATTCGGCCAGTCGTGCGCTTTCACCGGGCATGGTGGCTAAGGCGTTGGCACGGGCGGGAGCGCCGCCCCGTCGAACGGCACGCCGATGGCTTCCAGCGCCGTCCGTTCGACGGCGAACGCAACCGCATAGTTGCTCGCGCTGGTCTGCCCGCCGAAATGCAGCGCGAAGCCGGGCGTATCGGCATCGAGCCAGGCAACGACCAGCGAACCGGACGCGCCGCCGAACGTCGTCGCGTCATGGCCGATGGCGCGGTGCCCGATGTCTTCGGGATGGCTGCCCAGGGGCTGGGTGAACAGGCCGGGGGCAAGGCGCTTCAGGCCGAACTTGTTGCCGAACAGCGTGCCGATGACAAAGTTCCAGTCGACTTCGGGGTCGTCGTGGAAGCCGGGCGCGGCGGGAAAGCCGATCGTCGCGAGCGAGGTCAGGCCACCCGTCGCATAGGCCGGAAGCGTGCTGAGCGCCGGCGTGGGCACGGGAAAGCGCGAGGTCTCGTCGATCGGCACGATCGTCGCCACCGCAGCATCTATGCCCGTGAAGATCCTGCCCGCCCCCGCCGGATACCGGGCCTCGACGATGCGAAAGCGATTGCGGCCGAGCGAGCACGCCTCGCCCACGAAGTCGATCTCCATATGGCCGTCGATCCGCAGCGCGTCGCCCACCGGGGTCATCGCGATGCCGAAAGTGCTGCGCGCTTCCTCGATGACATGCATGTTGGTCAGGATCAGGCCCGTGCCGTCGCCGGCATCGGCGGAAACCAGCGTTCCGGTGCCGATGAAATTGCGGGCGTGGCCGGATTGGGGCTGGATGCGGCCCACGGCCCCCGCCAGCCGGTCAATGCCGGCGGTCCGCGCGGTGGCGACCTCGCCTCCCCAGGTGCCGAGGAACGGGTCCGCCGGATCGACCTTGCCATCGCACAGCAGGAAGCTTGGCCGGGTGCCGTCGGCGATGATGACGGCTTCGGCCACCACTCCGTCGTGGGGGTGCGGCGCTTGGCGGCCGACCGCGCGGCCGAGCATCGGGCCGGCATGGGCCAGGAAGATATCCCGGGCCTGCTCCCATGCCGTCGCGTCGGTTCCTTCCAGCCATTGCGCGTCCCGCTGGCGCAACTGGCGCAAGTTGTCGGCGACATTGTCGAGCGCTTCGGCGGGCCGTTCGGGCACGGCGTCGGCCGGGAGGTTCGCGGAAGCCTCGCCGATGCGTTCCGCTCCCCCTTCGCGCATCCGCTCGCGAACGGCGAGCATCCGAAGCTGCTCCTGAATTCGATTGGCCATGGCCACTTCCTCCCGCACCGGCCCTCAGCCGTCAGCAAGCAGCATCTGCTCCACATCCAGCATGATCGGCGCTCCGCCAACGGCTTCGCCGGTGACGGTTCCCGCTTCCACCAGCTTCATCGTGCGATAGACAGCGCCGTCGAAGATCAGCCGCACTGCCTGGAAGCCGAAGACCAGCGGCATGGGCCCTTTGTAGGTCACGACCGAAGCGGCATCGCCGCTTGCCGTCACCGACAGCTTGCCGCCGATCGCGTTCTGGATCACCGGCACGTTGACCGCGAGCGATACCTTGTTCGAATCCTTGGCGGAAACATTGATCGTGTCCGACTTGATCACGCTCGTCACCACGTAGACCTGGTCCGCATCGAGCATCGCCTTGGCCGATCGCGCGAACGGGTTGATGGTCGAACTGGCGAGGAACTGGTCCACCAGCGCGATCTGCGTATCGCTGCGCTGTGTCGCGGCATATTCGAACTGGACCGAGGCGGCCTTGGCATAAGCGACATTGATGCCGAGCGTCGATCCGCCAAGCGCCGAGATAAGGCCGCCGAGAATGTCGAGGCCGACGCCGATGCCGACATCGGCGGATTTCGTGCCGCTGATGTTCGGGCCGGGCTGATCGGGCCCGATCGGGGGAATCGGCGCGCCTTGCGGGTCGGGAACGAATACCGATGTGAGGTCGCCCATATAGCGCAGCCGGCCATTGACACCGACGAGAAGCTGCGTCGGCAGCAGGTTGACGCGCGGAACCTGCACGACGTTAAAGCCCTGCTTCTTGAGGGCGGTCAGCGTGGGATCCTTGCAGTTCTTGAAAATTCCCATTGGAAAGCCCTTCCCATTTTCACGCACCGGCGCGGAGATGCAAAGTACAGAAAGCGATTTTTTTTTGGATAAGTATTTTTTAGTATGCGGCCCGGCGTGCCCTGAGAAGGCGATATAATATGTCGAAAGGGAAATAGTCACTCATACGGGCCGATAGGACGGTATGATCGAATCGAAACTCAGTGAATGTAATTCTACAATGATCTGAGAACAAGTTTAAAAATAGCACGGATAGACTGGAGGTTGTCCGATCTTCTTGCGGTACATCGGGCGCTATTATTGCGGGGCGATCCGCCTGCGTTTCGGCGGTGGCGGCCCGCGGCGCATTTCAGCCAAGGCGCCTGACGATATCGGTGATGTGGGCCGCGCAGACCTCGCAGAATTCCCACGTCGTCCATTTCATGCGGCAACCATATGACGAGCGGAAGAACGCGGTGTCATCATACCGCGCGCCTTGAAACGTGCCGATGGCCCCGTCCGGGTAGGAATTGGCCATGCCCGCCGGCAGGCTCGGTACTTCGCCGTTGGTTATCGTGACATGGCTTCGCCAGGAGACGGTAGCCGGGTTCGGCTCCGTGCTGACATTGGGTTCGATCGGATCGGGTACGGCGGTGCCGTTGCCCGCTGTCGCATATTCATCGGCAAGCCCGAAGGCATGGCCGAGTTCATGGATCGCGATCTGCGTCCAGCTTTCGCCTTCGGAATCGCGGTTGGTCGTCCACGATGGCCGCGAACTGTCGAAGCCTCCGGCGCCGCCGCGTTCGCCGCGATTCATCACCACGAGGATCTTGGCGTGGCTCTCCCCGGTTCCGGCCACGGCGGTGTTCACGGCTTCGTGCGTGCCATAGATGATCCAGGGGTTTTCGTCGCGCGGCCGGGCGTCGAACAGGCTGCGCCCGTCGTCCGATCGCCAGTACAGCCCGACCATGCCGACCAGTCCTTCCAGAATGAGCGTGTCGAAGGGGCGCGCCTCGGAAAAATCACGCCACAGTCGCTCCAGGTCCGCGTCGAAGGCGGCGAAGGTCGGGTATCCGTCGGCGACCACCGCGAGGCGCCACGGGGCATCCGCACGGCCGCGCGGCGAAGGCGGGGCGTCGGGTGCTCCCAGCCCGCGGCGACTGGCCGCTTCGAGCGTGACTTGCCGGGTCGCCAGACCCCGTCCGCCGATCCGCAGCGATCGCGCGCTTTCGGGCTGGATTGCCGGCACCATGGCGTCCGCCTGGCTGTGCCCCCATTGCGGCCCGCCCGGCGCGCCGAATGTTTCCGACAGCACCTGTTCCGGCGGCGGCACCAGCAGCGGCGCGCCCACGGCGAGCCCTTGCGCGTCGATCCATTCCAGTTCGATGGCTGGCGCTCCGGCCGATTCCTCCATCACCCCGCCCGGCTCCCGCAGGGGGACGCGAATGGTCAGATAGGCATCGGACATGGCCGTCCTTTCTTCCAGATGCGCGGGGCGCGCCGAGCCGGCCCCGCCACGATATCCGTTGTCCGCGCCTCAGCCGTTCAGGTATTCCGCCAGCGTCATGCGCACATAGCCTGGAGGCGGCGCCTCGCCCCGCGCGGGAAGGACAGGGCGTTCCTCGTGGATGCCGGCGGCCGGGCGGGCGCGGGCCCAGTCGATCTCGAACGCCTTGCGGAAGTAGCCCGCGATATCCGCATCGGTGAACAGCAGGCTTGCGTCGCGATTCAACGTCACGGCGTCCGAACTCCAGTTCTGGCTGCCGATGATGACGCGCTGGCCGTCGGCGATGATGCCTTTGGTGTGGGTATTGGCGATGACGCGGACGCAGCGCATCACGTCCATGCCCCGGCGGCGCAGTTCCGCCACGTCGTCAGCCACGTCGCCCGAGCGCAGGATGATGCGCAGGTTCTCGATCGCTTTCGATTTGGCCACCAGCGCATCGACCAGCTCGCCCAGGTTTCCGGCCATGTTCCTGCGAATCTTGATATACTGGTTCTGGAACAGCAGTTCGCCGCGCGCCGAGGCGATGAGATCAAGGACCGCATCGGTGTAGACCCGGCCGTGCCGGTCCGGCGTCAGGATGGGCTTGACCCGCACCTTGCGCCCGGTGATCTCCAGCGGTTCGAGCAGTTCGACCGGCGCTTCGACGACCACATCTTCGGGAACGTCCACCAGTTGTTCGGTGATCGCCGGGGCTTCGGCCGTGCCCATGAGCTCGCCGCACTGGGCGAAATCGGCCTCGATGTGCGCGGCGAACATCGCCGACAGCCTGGGGCTGCGGATCACGATGTGCCATTCGCGGTTCCCCTTGGCCCGGTGCGTGACCGGATCTGGGGCGGGCTGGCTGCTTTTCGTCCAGTTGCCGCTGGACAGCCATACCCATTCGCCGTCGCGGACCGTGACCTTGATGTGATAGGCGCTGCTGACCAGGCCGCCGTTCCCCTTGCGCACATAGATGTTTTCGAAGGCATGATGGGCCCGCCACGCGGCGAAAGTGTCGCTACGGTCGAATTCTCCGGGCTTGGGCTGGTCCGCCGTGCCGTCGCGCGTCGCCGGATCGAGGACGAGGCGCATCCTGACTTGCGCCGATTCCAGCCTTTCGCGCACGGCATCGGCGATGTGGCTGGCGAAGAACTGGTACATCGACGAGGTCAGGCTGGTCCGCGTCTCGCCAATGAACCTGGCCAGCACGGGGAAGCTGAATTCCGGGCCGACATGCGCGATCACCGTCATGTCCTCGTCGGACACTTCCTCGAAGCTGAAGGCGGGGCCTTGCCGCCGGGTATCGTCGTAGACGATGGCGCCGCTCGCTTCGAGGCCCAGCTCCGACAGGCCGAGTTGTTCCCGGATCGTGGCATAGCGCACGTCGACCGGGTAGCCTGCGAAAGTCGCGGGAATCGCGGCGCTGACGGCGGCGAACCGATCGGGCGATACCGCGACGACAATGCAGTCCGACCGGCCATCGAAGCCGGGCTTGACCGCCAGGACGCCGGGATGGTCCCGCGCGGCCAGGCTGGCCACGGCGGCATCCAGCGTCATCGCATCGGCGCCGGTCATTGCCGGTTCGCCAAGCGAGAGGCTGATCCGCAGCGGCACCACGATCGAGCTTTCCGCGCCGGTCGAGGCAAGCCGCAGGTCGATTGCTCCCGCCCCTGCGATTATCGTTCCGGTGGTCTGCCCGGCGGGATTCTCGGCGGTGGTGGTGACGCTCGGGATGCCTTGTGCGTACTTGCGCAGCACTCTTGCCGGCACGCCGTAGTTCTCGATCTTGTAGAGGCCGGCGAAGTGCAGCGCGATGACCTTGCCGTGTTTCAGGCCGAACACCGGCGAACCCGATGCACCGCCCAGCGTGGTGCAATCGTAAGTCGTGCTGTCGGCGCGCAATTCGTCGAGCTGTCCCGGCGCGATGCGTTTGACATCGTAGATGCCGCCATAGATCTCGTCCATCCAGTCCTGGTCCGGGATCGCATCCTCATAGGCGCGGGCGGGATAGCCGATGGTGGCGATGAAATCGTCGGGCTGGCCATCATCGTCGGCAAGTTCGATGCAGCGCGGCCGCGTGCCGTCATCGGGCATGTTCACATGAAGCAGGGCGATATCCGGGCCGTCCTGTGGTTCGATCCAGGCGATCCCGGAAATCGGGAATGCGCCGCCTGGCCCCGTCGGCCCGCCATTTTCGTGGCCGGGGTTGAGCGAGACGCCAAGCGCCTTGCCGAAGCGCCCGCGGGAGAAGGTGAATTCGGCCCCTTCGCGCCGCCCGATCAGCTCCGCGACATGGCGATTGGTGCAGACCAGGCCCGGCTGGATGAGCCAGCCGGTGCCGACATAGTTGAAGCCCGCGGGATGGTTCTCCACGTCGATCCGGCCGATCAGCGGCATCCAGGGATTCAGCGCACCGCTCGCCGCCGTCACGCGTTCGACCATGAGTTTCGAGACACTGTCGCTGAGCGGGGTTTCTGGCTGGATCTGTCCCCCCACCACGAAGAGCGCGGGCCTGCCGAGCTGGACGATCGTTTCTGTCCGCATCCGCGCTTGCGGCATGAGCCCGGCCGCCTCGGCCCGGACCGTGCTTTCACCGCGAAGGGCCGGTCCGCCGCCATCCTGATTCTCGTTCAGGGAGGCGAGCAGAGCGCGATGGAGATCGGCATCGCGATCCTTCAGGCGTTCGAACCAGGTATTGATTGCCGTGCGCTCGGCTTCGCTGGAGTCTTCCATGTTTCATCCCCCTGCACGTCGTCGACTGAAAAGGTTGCGAAAGCATCGGTCTTGACTGTTTGGGGTGAGAATAACCTATAATTCTGGAATTAACGAGAACAATTATTTTAATATTTCTGAAAAATACCAATACTTCTCAATCTGTTCTTGAGTGTCAATTATTGGTCAAGATGCGGTGTGACATTCGGCAGGAGGGCGCAAGCCGATTCGACCGCCGCTTCGGGTTGGACGGACGGCCGCCGCTCCGGCTACAAGCGCGGCCAAGGAGAGCATCGATGATCGAACGGATAATCAGCCGGCGCACGCATGATCTGGGCGGCGGTTTCGAAGTCGGGCGGGTGCTTCCGTTCCATGCCCGGCGCATGGTGGGGCCCTATATCTTCTTCGACCATATGGGGCCGGTCGACCTTCCCGCCGGCATTCCCCGCACGCTCGATGTGCGGCCCCATCCGCACATCGGCCTGTCCACTGTCACCTATCTCTATGATGGCGCGCTGACGCATCGTGACAGCGTGGGCTCGCACCAGGAAATCCGCCCGGGCGAGGTCAACTGGATGGTCGCGGGGCGCGGCATCACCCATTCCGAGCGCTTCGAACATGCCCGCGCGCATGGCGCGCGCATGCACGGTATCCAGGCCTGGGTGGCGCTGCCGGTCGAGGATGAGGAGACCGATCCCGATTTCCACCATTTCGCCGGCGCGGATCTGCCGACATGGGAGGAAAAGGGCGTGAAAGGGCGGCTGATCGCGGGCGAGGCGGAAGGGATGAAGGCCGCCGTCAAAGTCCATTCGCCGCAGTTCTACATGCATTGGGACATGGCGGCCGGCGCGGCGCGCATCCTGCCGGCCGAACATGCCGAGCGGGCGGTCTATGTCGCCGCCGGCTCCGTGGAGATCGCCGGCCAGCCGTTGCGGACCGGGCAGATGGCCGTGCTGGAACCGGGCCGGGACGTGCCGGTTTCGGCCAGCGAGGCGGCCACGGTGATGGTGCTGGGCGGGGCCCCCCTGGGCGAACGCTTCCTGTTCTGGAACTTCGTTTCGTCTTCGAAGGAACGGCTGGAGCAGGCCAAGGAGGACTGGCGGCAGCAAAGGATGAAGCTGCCCGATGGTGACGACCAGGAATTCACCCCGTTGCCGCAATAGCCGCCGCCGGGATCGACGGCCCGTTCGCTTCACGGCGTGGCGGTGGGCCGATAGCGTGGCGGTTCGCGTCGGTGCGTCGCCTGTTCATAGGCATAGCCGGCGCTCAGAAGCTCGGCTTCGGACCAGGCCGGTCCGATGAACGAGAGGCCCACCGGCAGCCCCTGCACCAGCCCCATCGGCACGGTCAGGTGCGGGTAGCCCGCGACCGCCGCGAGATCGCCCGCCCCGCCGTCGCCGAAATGGTCGCCATTGACCAGATCGGTGGTCCACGCCGGGCCCGTCGTCGGCGCGACCAGCAGGTCGAGGGTGTTTTCGCGCAGCAGCCGGTCGATGCCTTCGGGGCCGGCCAGCCGCCGGCTTTGCTCGCGCGCGGCGCGATAGGCGGGATCGTCCAGCCCGCGGGTCGCCTGTGCGTCTTCGAACAGGCCCTGATCGAACCAGGCCATTTCGGCGGCGGCGTGGGCCCGGTTGAAGGCGATCACGTCGGCCAGGGTGCGCGTGCGCACGGCGGGCGGCGTGGTCGCCAGATAGGTGTTGAGGTCGGCTTTCAGCTCGGTGATCAGCACGGTGGTTTCGGCATCGCCCAGCTTGTCGCGACCGGGCAGGTCGGCGATGTCGATCAGGGTCGCGCCGGCGCCGCGCAGATCGGCCAGCGCCGTTTCGAACACCGCTGCCGTCTTGGGGTCGGAGCCGATGGCGAAGCGCAGCACGCCGATCCGCTTGCCTTTCAGCGCATCGGGCGAAAGCCGCGCCGCATAGTCGGTGGGGTGCGCGTCGGCTCCGGCGGTCGCCGGATCGGCGGGATCGGAGCCGGCCATGGCGGTCAGCAGCAGGGCGGCATCGCGCACGTCACGCGTCATCGGTCCGGCGGTGTCCTGGCTGTGCGAGATCGGCACGATCCGGTTGCGCGAGACCAGGCCCACCGTCGGCTTGAGGCCGACAAGGCCGTTGATCGCGGCCGGGCAAGTGATCGAGCCATCGGTTTCGGTGCCGATCGCGGCCGCGGCCAGGCTGGCCGCGCCGGCGGCGCCGCTGCCCGAACTCGATCCGCAGGCATTGCGATCGAGCGCATAGGGATTGCGCGTCAGGCCGCCCACGGCGCTCCACCCGCTGGTCGAGCGACGCGCGCGGATATTGGCCCATTCGGAAAGATTGGTCTTGCCCAGGATGATCGCCCCGGCCGCGCGCAGCCGCGCGACGAACGGCGCGTCACGCAGCGTCAGGTTGTCCTTGAGCGCCAGGCTGCCGGCCGTGGTCGGCATCGGGTCGGCGGTTTCGATATTGTCCTTGATCAGCAGGGGAATGCCGTGCAGCGGCCCGCGCGCCTTGCCGGCCCGCCGCTCGGCATCGAGCCGGTCGGCCTCGGCCAGCGCTTGCGGATTGACCGCGATCACGCTGTTGATCGCGGGCCCCGCATCGTCGATCGCGCGAATCCGCGCCAGATAGGCTTCCACCAGCGCCCGCGCGCTGGTCCGCCCGGTGGCCAGCGCCGTCGACAGATCGGCGAGCGAGCGTTCCTCGACCGCCAGTTCTCCCCTCGCGGGCGCGGTTTCCTTCGCCGTCGCCTCGCTTGCCGCCAGAGTCCCGGCCATGATCGCCGCGAGGGCGAGACGCAGGGGAGCCTTCTTCATGGTTTCACGCCATCCTTGCCAAGCCGGTCCCGCAGATTAAGGGAACTCGACGGCAGGCACCAGCGCGCGCAGGGGGCAGTCGCCCGAAGGCGAAATTCACGATCTTTCGAAAATTGCCTGGTGCGGTCGAGAAGACTCGAACTTCCACGGGCTTTCGCCCACAACGACCTCAACGTTGCGCGTCTACCAATTCCGCCACGACCGCTAAATCAACGGGATCGGAGCAAGCCCTCGGTCCCGTGGCAGGAGGGGGCCCTTAGCAAAGGGTTCGGGGGGCTGCAAGCGGTCATCCGGCATTGCGCGGAATTTGCCCGGCGTGGCGCGAAGGCGGTGCGTCAGCCCGGCTTCCAGCCGATTTCGGCAGCGGTCGCGGACTTGGGCACGTCGGTGACGGCTTCGTTGATGGTGATCGATTCGCCGGGCCTCAACTGGCGCTTGGGCGGGACCACTTCCCAGCTGTAGACGATCCGGTCACGCGCATCGCGCAGCACGATCAGGATCGTGGGCACGTTGCGCGTCTCGCGCCCGATATTGCTGATCGTGCCGCTGGCGCCGAAGAATTCGGTGCCGTTGGGCAGCGTGCGGCGATCCTGCCGGTTGGGCGGGAAATCGAGCTGCAGGTCCGTCTGCGCTTCGGCGAAAGTGGCGTGGGGCAGCGGGATCGGCAGCCAGGCGGGAATGCCGCCCCAGCCGATCGCGGCGGCCAGCCCCAGCGCGACCACGGCGAAGACCACCGCCGCGTAAGTGCCCAGGCGCGACCAGTTGCGGCGCGGACGGAACGGTGGCGCGTAATCGAAGCTGGACGGGCCTTCGTCCGCATAGGCGACCGATTCGGTATCGTCATAGACCGGCGGCGGGGCCACCCGTTCGAAGCGGGAGGCGACCGGCGGCTCGCTGAAGCCGGGTTCCGCTTCGGGCTCGGGCGGCGGCGCGACCGGAGGCGAAGGCGGAGGCGAGGGTGGCGGCGGCGCCGCGCGGGGAGGGGGCGGAGCGGGCGGCACGGCCGGTTCCGGCGCGGCGGCGGCCCGGTCCCGCGGCAACTCGCCGGGCTCGGCGGCGTATTCGGGCCCTTCCTGAAACCAGCTATGGCGGCACTTGGCGCATCGCACTGTCCGCCCGTCGATCCCGATCGCGCTGTCCGGGACGGCGTAACGCGTTGAACAGGCAGGGCAGGCGATAATCATGACACTTTCCGTAAAGCATGACTGCCGGCTTAGCGACAAGCGTTCGGGATTGGGGATGAGCGCCCTATGCCCTTTTTTCCACATTCATTGACGGCTATAGGCCTGCACGGGTCAAATAGAGGCCACATAAAGAAAGATTGATGAGTCTGAACGCCGACGGGGAAATCATTCACTTCGACAACGTCGGCCTGCGGTATGGCACCGATCGCGAAGTGCTGAGCGATCTGTCGTTCACGCTTTACCCCGGCAATTTCTATTTCCTCACCGGCGCGAGCGGCGCGGGCAAGACTTCGCTGCTCAAGCTGCTGTACCTCGCGCAGCGCCCCTCGCGGGGGATGATCCGCATGTTCGGCGCCGATGCGATCACCCTGCCGCGCAGCCGGCTGCCGGCGCTGCGGCGGCGGATTGGCGTGGTGTTCCAGGATTTCCGGCTGGTGCCCCACTTGTCGGCGTTCGACAACGTGGCCCTGCCGCTCAGGGTTTCGGGCATTGCCGAGCGTGATCTGGAAAAGCCGGTGGCCGATATCCTGGAATGGGTGGGGCTTGCCGGCCGGCTCGACGCGCGGCCCGCGACGCTTTCGGGTGGCGAGCAGCAGCGCGTCGCCATTGCGCGCGCGCTGATCGGCCGGCCCGAGATGCTGGTGGCCGATGAGCCGACCGGCAACGTCGATCCCGAAATGGCGGTGAAGCTGCTGCGGCTGTTCGAAGCGCTCAATCGCCAGGGCACCACGATCGTGGTGGCCACCCACGATGTCCACTTGCTGCAGAAAGTGCCGGATTCGCTGATCATGCGGCTCGACAAGGGGCGGCTGTCCGATCCCACCGGCGCGCTGCGCTATCCGCCGCGCAGGGCCACGCCGTGATCGGCGCGACCCGTTCCGGGCAGAACCGCGCGGCGCGGGCCGGATCGGGCCCGTCGCTGTCGCGCGCGCGCCGGCTGTTCGTCGGCAGCGATACCGATCTGGTGCCGCAGACCCGGCTTTCCGGGCCGATGCCGTGGGTCATCGCGATCATGGTGGCGCTGACCGTCATCGCGCTGGCGGGCGGCCTGTCGCTCGGCAACGCGGTGGTGGCGGCGCGGGCCGAGCTGGAAGGCGGCGTCACCGTCCAGATCGTCGAGGCGCGCGCCGAAGTGCGCAAGGCCGAGGCGCGGGCTGCGCTGGACGCGCTTCGGGACATGCCCGGCGTGGTTACGCTGCGGCTGGTACCCGATGAGGAAGTGGACGCGTTGATCGAGCCGTGGCTGGGCGACGGGCTGGAAAGCGCGGTGGGCTCGGCCGTGCCGGTGCCCGCGCTGATCGACGTGCGTTTCGATGGCCCAGCCACGCGCGCGCGACTGGCGGCGGTGCAGGCGCGGCTGGCCAAGGTCGCGCCTTCCGCGCGAGTCGATGCCCAGTCGAACTGGCTGCGCCCGGTGTTCGACGCGATCGTCTCGCTGCAATGGCTGGCGATCGCGCTGGTGGCGCTGCTGGCGGCGGCGCTGGCGGCGGCGGTGCTGCTGGCCGCGCGCACCGCGCTGGGCACCAATCGCGATACGATCGAGATCGTCCACTTGCTGGGCGGCACCGACGCGCAGATCGCGCGCGTGTTCCAGCGTTCGATCGCGATCGACGCGATGGCGGGCGGCCTTGTCGGGCTGGTGCTCGCGGTGGTGGTGATCCTGTTCCTGGGCCGCCGCTTTGCCGGGCTGGGGGCGGGCATGGTCGATAACGGCGCGCTGGGGCCGGGCGACTGGGTCCTGCTCGCGCTGGTTCCGGTGCTTTCCACGCTGCTGGCGATGATCACCGCGCGCCTGACGGTGGTGCGCGCGCTGCGCAAGATGCTGTAAGCCACGGCCCATGTACCGCCGCATCGCCGCCACGCTGTTCCTGATCTGGATTCTCGGCTTCCTGGCCTTCGCCATCGTCCTGCCCGGGCCGGCCGACGGCACGCGCAGCGATGCCATCGTCGTGCTGACGGGCAGCGGCGGACGCATTGATCACGCACTGGGGCTGCTGCGCAAGGGGCTGGCGCCCCGGCTGCTCGTCTCGGGCGTGGACCGCGAGGTCCGGGCCAGGGAATTCGCGGCGGAATACAACGTGCCGGCCCGGCTCATGGCCTGCTGCGTCACGCTGGGCTATGACGCTTACGACACGCGGTCCAACGCGGTGGAGGCGGCACGCTGGATCGGTGCGCGCAAGGCCAGGACGGTGCGGCTGGTCACGTCCGACTGGCACATGCGCCGCGCCTCGCTGGAACTGGGGCGCGAGCTGCCGCCCGGCGTAACGCTGCTGCGCGATGCGGTGCCATCGCGCCCCACGCTGCGCAGCCTGTTCCTGGAATACCACAAGTTCCTCGCGAGCTACCTTGTGGGCCTGTGGAAGCGCTGATGCCGGTGCGTTCGGGGGATATCGCGCGCAGCCTGGCGTTTTACCTTGCCTTCTATGGCGGCACGCTGGGCTTCGTGGCGGCGGCCTTCGCGGCCGGCGTGATCGGGCCCGAGCCGTTCGCTCGCGTGGTCGATAGCTGGGCGCGCTATCACCGCTGGTGCGTGGAGCGGCTGCTGGGCATCCGCGTGGCGGTCGAAGGGACGATGCCGCAAGGGCCCGTGCTGGTCGCGGTCAAGCACGAGAGCTTCTTCGAGGCGATCGACACGCCGGTGCTGATGCATCGGCCGGCGGCCTTTCCCAAGGTGGAACTGGTGCGCATCCCGCTGTGGGGCCGGGCCGCCCGGACCTATGGCGTCGTCGTGGTTGAGCGGGAGGAAGGCGCGAAGGCGCTGCGCGCGATGATCGCGGCGGCGCGGGTCTATTCGGCGCAAGGGCGCCCGCTGGTGATCTTTCCCGAAGGCACCCGCGTGCCCCACGGGCAACGCGCGCCGCTGCAATCGGGCTTTGCCGGGCTTTACAAGCTGATCGGCCTGCCGGTGGTGCCGATCGCGGTCGATAGCGGGCCGCTGTATCACCGGCGATGGAAGCGGCCGGGCACGATCACGTACCGCGTGGGCGAAACGATCGCGCCGGGCCTGCCGCGCGAGGAGATCGAGGCAAGGGTGCTGGACGCGATCAACGCGCTGAACGGCTGAGCCCGGCTCGGTATCCGTGGCACCGCCGGAGCGAGGGGGCGGGTGGAGACATGGCCATGGAGCGCGATCGCGCCTGCGCCAGCCTTCAGGCTTCCGTCACTTCCACTATCTGGCTGTTCATGATCACCGTGCCGTAGCTGGTCAGGAACGAGACGTCCGCCGCGTCGCGGCCGATGCCGATCTTGGCTATGCGGCCGGACGAGGACATGCCGGTGGCATCGACGACGTACCACACGTTGTCGAGGAACACTTCGGCCACCGCGTGGAAATCCTGCGGCTCCACGCCGATGCCATAGACGCTGGCGAAGCGCGCCGGGATCGCGCTGGCCCGGGCCATGGTGATCATCAGGTGCGCGAAATCGCGGCACACGCCGTGGCGGTCCACGAATGTCTCCATCGCCCCGGTGAAGGCATTGCTGCTGCCGCTGGCATAGACGACGTGCTGGTAAATCCAGTCGCGCATGGCGGCGATGCGGGCGCCGCCGGCCAGATGGCCGAATTCGGCCTCCACCAGCATCAGGAAATGGTCCGAAGGGCAATAGCGCGAAGGCAGCAGGTATTGCACCGTCTCGCCCGGCAGGAAGTGGGGCGGCACGGCCGCGAGCTGGCTGATATCGGCATCCAGCCGATCGATCTCCACCTCGCCGGTGTAGACCACCTTGAGATTGCCCTGAAAGCGCAGCCAGATGCGATCGCCGATCGCGTCATGCCCCGGGACGCGCGCGAAATGCTGGGCTTGCGGCAAGTCGATATGCGCCGCCAGCACGCGCTGTTCGGGGATGATCGCCGCTTCGATCTGGAGCAGCAGGTCGGTGGGGTTGGGGCAGTCGTAGTCGAGCTCGGTCCTGATCTTGATCTTCATGTGCGGCTCTGCGTCCCGAAGCGTGGATCTTGCCTCGACAAGTCGTGGCGCGTGCGAAAGCTCCCGAAGAGGTCAGGATTTTTCGTGGTCGCCGCGCCCGAAATCGGGTCGGCTGTCGTCCTGCCCTTCCTCGATGATCGAACGCCTGATCGCCCGCGTGCGCGCGAAATGTGAAAAGAGTGCGTCACCATCGCCCACCCGGATCGAGCGCTGGAGCGCGGTCAGGTCCTCGGTGAAGCGTTGCAGCATGGTCAGCACCGCGTCGCGGTTCGACAGGAAGACGTCGCGCCACATCGTCGGGTCGGAAGCGGCGATGCGGGTGAAATCGCGAAAGCCGCCGGCCGAATACTTGATGACCTCGCTCTGGGTCACGTCCTCAAGATCCGATGCGGTGCCGACGATGGTATAGGCGATCAGGTGCGGCAAGTGGCTTGTCACCGCCAGCACCAGATCGTGATGCTCGGCATCCATGATCTCGACATTGGCACCCAGCGCTTCCCAGAAGGCGACCAGTTCGGTGAGCTTGAGCAGGTTGGTGTGCTGCGGCGGGGTGACGATGCACCAGCGGTTGCGGAACAGGTGCGCGAAGCCCGCGTCGGGCCCCGAATTCTCGGTGCCGGCGACGGGGTGTGCCGGGATCACCGTGTGGTTGGGCAGCGCTTCGCTGAGCGCCCGGGCGATCGCCTGCTTGGACGAGCCGACATCGCTGACCAGGCAATCGGGCGGCAGCACTGCGGCGATTTCCGCGGCCGCCTGGCCCATCGCGCCGGGCGGCACGCAGAAGATCACCAGGTCCGCCTCGCGCACCGCCTCGATCGCGGTGGGGCAGACCCGGTCCACCAGCCCGCGCTCGGCGGCGCGTTCGCGCGTGGCGGGGTTGATGTCATAGCCGGTGGTGGTGGTGCCGGGCAGGTAGGCGCGCACCGCCAGGCCGATCGAGCCGCCTTCGAGCCCCAGCCCGATGATCGCGACGCGCGCGAACATCAGCGCGCCGCTTGCGCCATGTCGCGCAGCGCGGCGGCGATGGCGTCCATGTCGCGCGCGTGGCCGATGGTGATGCGCAAGGCTTGCGGCAGGCCCTGTCCGGGCAGCCAGCGCACGATATAGCCGCGCTCGGCCAGTCCCTCGTATGCCGCCTCGGCGCTCAGCGCGCCTTCGAACAGGATGAGGACGAAATTGGCTTCGCTCGGCAGGGCGCGCAACCCGTGATTGCCCAGCGCGGCGATCGCGGCGACGAAGCGGGCACGTTCGTCGCGGTTGTGCAGCCGGCTGCGCTCGACGAAATCGGCGTCGCCCAGCGCGGCCAGCGCCATCGCCTGCCCGGTGCCCGAGACGTTGAACGGCCCGCGGATGCGGTTGAGCGTCGCGATCAGGCCCGGCGCGCCAGTGCCCCAGCCGATCCGCTCTCCGGCCAGGCCGAAGATCTTGGAGAAGGTGCGCGTCACCAGCACGTTTTCGTGCGCCAGGGCCAGCGCCATGGCGCCGTCTTCGTCCTCGGGCGCGAGGTATTCGCCATAGGCCTGGTCGATCACCAGCAGGACATCGGCGGGCAGGGCGGCGTGCAGCCGCGCGATCTCGCCACGGGGCAGGTAGCTGCCCGTGGGATTGTTGGGATTGGCGATGAACACCACGCGCGTCCGGTCCGTCACCAGCGCGAGCAGCGCGTCCACATCGGTGCCGTAATCGGCATCGGGGGCAACCACCGGCGTCGCGCCGCAGCGTCGCGCGGCGATGTCGTAGACCGAAAAGCCATAGCGCACGTAGATCACCTCGTCGCCCGGCCCGGCATAGCCTTGCGCGGCGAGGTTGAGCAGCTCGTCCGATCCGGTGCCCATCACCACGCGCGCCGGATCGATGCCGTGGCGCGCGCCGATCGCGGCGCGCAGCGCCTTGCTGTCGGGATCGGGATAGAGCGAGGGCAGGGGCGCCCGGGCGCGCGCGGCCAGCGCCAGTTCGCTGGTGCCCAGCGGATTCTCGTTGGCCGAAAGCTTGATCAGCGGGCGCCCGTCCTTGCCCGTCGCCTTGCCGGGCACATAGGCATGGATCGCCTCGATCCACGGCTTGGGCTGCGGGACGATGGTGGAGGCTATGGTCTTGGTCATGACGGTGCGGCCTTTAGCGAAGCGGCCCCGCAAATGACAGCCTTCGATTGACAGCCTGTGATTGACAGGGGCCGGGGCGAACCCCAATTGCCGGGTCACCATGGCAAGCGCCACCATCATCGAGCCGAGCGCGGTCCTGACGCTCCCCCAGCCGCTGGTCCTCGATGGCGGCCAGCAGCTTGAGGAGGTGCGCATCGCCTATGAGGCTTACGGCACGCTCTCGCCGGCGAAGGACAACGCGATCCTCGTCACCCACGCGCTGACCGGGGACCAGTATCTCGCCAGCCCGCACCCGATCACCGGCAAGCCGGGCTGGTGGTCGCGCATGGTCGGGCCGGGCAAGCCGATCGATACCGACAAGTTCCATGTGATCTGCGCCAATGTGATCGGCAGCTGCATGGGATCGACCGGCCCGGCCAGCCTCGCGCCCGATGGCGCGCCTTATGCCATGCGCTTTCCCGTCATCACCATTCGCGACATGGTGCGCGGCCACGTCGCGCTGCTCGACGCGCTGGGGATCGAGAGCCTGCACGCGGTGGTCGGCGGCTCGATGGGCGGGATGCAGGCGCTCAGCCTGGCGGCGAACTTCCCCGAGCGCGCGCGGGCGGTGATGGTGATCGCTTCCACCGCGCGGCATTCGGCGCAGAACATCGCGTTCCACGAAGTCGGCCGGCAAGCGATCATGGCCGATCCCGCCTGGCGCGACGGCGACTATTACGAACACGGCAAGGGCCCCGAAAAGGGCCTGTCGGTGGCGCGCATGGCCGCGCATATCACCTACTTGTCCGAAGCGGGGCTGACCGACAAGTTCGGCCGCCGCCTGCAGGACCGCGCCGAGAAGACCTTCGGGTTCGATGCCGATTTCCAGGTGGAAAGCTACCTGCGCTATCAGGGGCTTTCGTTCACCGGCCGGTTCGATGCCAACTCCTATCTCTACATCACCCGCGCGATGGATTATTTCGATCTGGCCGAAGAGCATGGCGGCCTGCTGGCCCATGCCTTCGCGCGGACCAAGGCGCGTTTCTGCCTCGTCAGCTTCGATACCGACTGGCTCTATCCCACCGCCGAATCGCGCAATGTGGTCCACGCGCTCAATGCCGCGGGACTGCCGGTCAGCTTCGTCGAGCTGTCGGCGCCGTTCGGGCACGATTCGTTCCTGCTCGATGTCCCCGCGCTCGATCGGGTGGTCGAAGGGTTCCTGGGATGATCGCGCTTTGCGACGATCCCGCCCGGCTTGATCGTGCGCGCGTGCATGGCTGGCTGGCGTCCAGCTACTGGACGCCAGGCATCGCGCGCGATGCGGTGGAGCGGCAGATGGCCGGCTCGCACAATCTGGGCGCCTATCATGGCGAGCATGGCCAGGTGGGCTATGCCCGCCTCATTTCCGACAAGGCCAGCTTCGCCTGGCTGGCCGATGTCTGGGTGGCCGAAGGGCATCGGGGCGAAGGGATCGGCCGGCGCATGGTGGACTGGTTCCTGCGCCATCCCGACTATGCCACTGTGCGCCGCTTCGCCCTCGTCACCGCCGATGCCCACGGGGTCTATGCCGGGCTCGGCTTTCACGCGCCGCTGCGGCCCGACCGCTATATGGAGCGCCTCTCCGCCGAATTCGCCGCGCTGCAGGCGATCGCGGGATGACCGCCACCTTGCGCCCCGATCTTGCGATCATCGCCGCCAACGTGGCCGATGGCGCGCGCGTGCTGGACGTGGGCTGCGGGGACGGCACGCTGCTGGCCGCGCTGCGCGACCAGAAGGGATGCGACGCGCGCGGCATGGAGATCGATCCGGCCAATGTCGGCGCCTGCGTGGCGCGCGGGCTGTCGGTGATCCAGGGCGATGCCGATCGCGATCTGGCGTTCTATCCCGACCAGTCGGTGGACTACGCCATTCTCAGCCAGACCTTGCAGACCACCATGCGGCCCGACAAGGTGCTGGAGGAACTGCTGCGGATCGGCCGGCACGCCTTCGTCAGCTTTCCCAACTTCGCGCACTGGCGCGTGCGGCTTTCGCTGCTGTGGGGCGGGCGGATGCCGGTGACGCGGCTGCTGCCGGTGGCCTGGTACGAGACGCCCAACATCCACCACCTGACGGTCGACGATTTCCGCGCGCTGGTCGATGAACGCGGGATCAAGGTGGAGGACGCCTGGTTCCTCTCGGGCGACACCCGCTGCAGCCCCGCCGCCGCGAACCTGCGCGCCGAACACGCGGTGTTCCTGCTCTCGCGGTAGGAGAATTCCTCCCCGAGCAAGATTTGCTTATCCATTGACCAGCAGCACGCTGTCCTTGCGTGCGAGGCTCCACAGGCTGAGGCCGGCGGCGCGCGCGCGTTCGACCGCGAGCGTGGTGGGCAGCGACACGGTGACAAGGCTCGTCGCGCCGGCCTTCACCGCTTTCTCGACGATCTCATAGCTGCACCGCGCGGTGGACAGCACGAAGCCGGGTGTCAGCGGCTGGCCGGCCCGCGCCATCGCGCCCACCAGCTTGTCGAGCGCGTTGTGCCGCCCCACATCCTCGCGCACGCAGGTCAGCGTGCCATCCGCCGCCGCATAGGCCGCCGCGTGCGCCGCGCCGGTCCGGGCGCCCAGCGTCTGGCTGGGGCCGAGCGCGGCGCGGGCGCGGAAGATCGCGGCGGGCTCGATCGCGTCGTGCGCGGGCACCGGCGGCAGGGGGCGCGTGACGGCTGCCAGGTTGTCGATGCCGCACAGGCCGCAGCTCGATTCGGCGACGCGGGTGCGCACCCGCTCGCCCAGCTTCTCGGCGCCCAGGCCCGAGAGTGCGGTGCGCACGATCCAGCCGTTCTCGACTTCGGCCACGGCGATGTCGGTCACTTCGCCCGCATCCGCCGCCAGCCCCTCGCATAGCGCGAAGCCGATGGCGAAGTCCTCCAGTTCGGCCGGCGTCGCCATCATCACCGCATAGGCCAGGCCATTGAATTCGAGCGCGACCGGCGCTTCGGGCACCCAGTCGCGGGCGATGGCGATGCGGCCCCCGTCGGGCGTGACCTGAACCGCCTGCGCCATCCGCTCAGCCCATGGCCAGCCCGTGATAGGCGCCCAGCTTGTTGCCGTCCGGGTCGCGCAGATAGGCGCCGAACGCGCCGCGCGCCTGCGGCTTGGGCTCGGGATCGCCTTCGGAGGTGCCGCCGTTGGCCAGCCCGGCCGCGTGCCAGGCGCGCACCGCGTCGTCGCTGGGCGCCTCGAAGATGATCGTGCCGCCATTGGCGTGGGTGGCCGGCTGGCCATCGCGCGCCGGGCCGCAGACGAAGCGCGTGCCGCCGGGCAGGGTGTACATCACGATCGGGTACTCGGCCGGCGTCGCCGAAGGTTCGACGCCGAACGCGCCGAACGTGGCATCGTAGAAGGCGCGGGTTCGGGCCAGGTCATTGCTGCCCAGCCGCAGGCTTTTCAGGAGCATTGTTGTATCCTCTCTCGCTTGTGGGGTCAGGCCATGGCGTGCAGCGCGCACAGCTTGTTGCCGTCAGGATCGCGCAGATAGGCCAGGTACAGCTTGCCGAAGGGGAATTCGCGCACGCCCGGCGGGTTTTCGATCGAGGTGCCGCCGGCCGCGACGCCCGCCTCGTGCCAGTTGTCGACCGCCTCGGGCGTCTCCATGCCGAAGCCGATCGTGCCGCCATTGGCGTGGCAGGCTTCCTTGCCGTCGATCGGCGTGCAGATCATGAAGTTCGCCCCCTTGTGCGCATAGGCCAGCCGCCCCGCGCCATCGGGATCGAACATCAGCGGTTCCACGCCCATGGTGCCGAACACGGCGTCATAGAAGGTCTTCGCCTTGTGCAGATCGTTGCTGCCGACAGTGATATGGCTGAACATGCGTGTCTCCCGGTTGTCCGTTCGCGCGCTTTGTGTGGCGATGGCCCGGGCGGGTCAATCGCGCGCGGCAGCGCCGGAGCGAAAAATGTTCAGCGCGGCGAAAGCCGCTATGCGGGAAACCGGCAACAGCGCGCTTGCCCGCGTGGCCGAACCGGCGCGCGGCGATTTATCCACCTGTTTCGCAGGTGCGGCGAATCGCCATCGGGTGGACGCGGAGAACCCGCTTTGGCATTCCAGATCACCATGTGGCACATTTTCCAGTTCCCGCTATGCCCGTTCAGCCGCAAGGTCCGCCTGCTGATGAGCGAAAAGGGCATCGCCTACGAACTCCAGACGGCCAAGCCCTGGGAAGGGGAAGACCGCTTTTTCGCGATGAACCCCGCGGGCCGCACCCCCGTGATCAAGGACGAGGAAAAGGGTATCACCCTGTCCGACAGCCGGGCGATCTGCGAATATCTTGAGGAAACCGTCGATCGCAATCCACTGATCAGCGGCACCGCCCAGCAGCGCGCCGAGATCCGGCGGCTGATCGCCATGTTCGACGAGAACTTCTTCGGCGATGTCTCCGGCCCGCTGCTGCATGAGCGGATGAAGAAACGGCTGGTCCTGCGCCAGTCACCCGACGCGCGGATGCTGCGCGATTCGATGAAGCTGGCGCACGATTACCTCGATTACATCGATTATCTGATCGATCATCGCCCCTGGCTGGCCGGCCCGACGATGACGCTGGCCGATCTGGCGGCCGCCGCGCAGATCTCCGTCGCCGATTACCTCGGCGGGATCGACTGGTCCTCGCACGTGCAGGCGAACGAATGGTATCGCTGGATCAAGAGCCGGCCCAGTTTCCGCCCCTTGCTGTCCGAGCGGATGGAAGTGATCCAGCCGCCCAGCCACTACGCCGAAGTGGACGCGTAACGCCCATCGGCTGCGTGCTCGGGCCATTCCGAGCGGAGGCGGCGCGCGAGCCGCCTTACCCCGCCGTGGTGGCTTCGCCGAATCGCCCGTGCTTGCGGAAGGAGACCATCCAGCGATCGAGGAACAGCTCGATCGGGCGCGGATGGATGCCGAAATCGCGAATCCCCGGCAACGATCCGCTGGCCACGCTGCCGGCCTTGAGCAGATCCCACTGATCGCGCGTGATCGGTGCCCCGGGCAGCCAGCCGGTCGCCGCCGCGATTCCGCCCGAAACCGCGTCGGGCAGTTCGATGAAGCTGCGCTTGCGGCCCTGCGCCCGGGCTATCTGGCGATTGAGATCGACCATGCTGATCACTTCGGGGCCGGCGATCTCGTATGTCTTGCCGCCGTGCGCGGCCGGATCGGCCAGCGCCAGCGCGGCCGCCGCGGCCGCGTCGTCAACGAACAGCGGTTGGAGCCGGACTTGCGGGCCGAACACCGGCAGCACCGGGAACAGCGCGATCAGCCGCGCGAACATCATCACGAAATTGTCGTCCGGCCCGAACAGCAGCGAGGGGCGCAGGATCGTGGCCTCGGCAAAGGCGGCGCGCATCGCCGTTTCGCCTTCGGCCTTGGTCCGGGCATAGGCCACCGCCGAGCCGGCATCGCCGCCGATCGCCGAGACATGCACGAAAGCATTCGCTCCGGCGGCCTTGGCCGCGGCGGCGATGCGGCCCGCGCCGCTTCCCTGCAAGGCATCGAGATCGCCCGAGAAAGCGCCGACAAGGTTCACCACCGCGTCCGATCCGGCCAGCGCCGGCGCCAGCGTTTCGGGCCGCGTCACGTCGACGCGCGCGAAGGCGACCTGGCCCAGATTGCCCAGCGGCTTGATTCGAAAGGCGCGCTCGGGATTGCGGCTGGCGATGCGCAGCCGCGCGCCGCGCGCCAGCAGTTCCTGGGCCAGATGCCTGCCGAAGAAACCGCTGCCGCCCAGCACGGTGACGACCTTTCCGGCCAGGGATGCGTTTGCGCTCTCGCTCATGGTTCGATGCGTCCTTCAGGTCTTGCGCCGGCACCGGGCCAAAGGCCCGACCCGCGCCGTTCCGCATGGCTCCGCCCTTGGCACAAGCCCCGCGCCGGGGCAACCGGCCAAAGCATCCCACCCCCACGCGCACCGCCTGCCAACAAGAACCATCGAACGCCGTTGACATCCGCGCGGCCAACCCGTATCGGCGCCCACCTACCCTGCGGGGCGCCCTGAAAAGCGCACCGCCCGTGCCCAGATGGCGGAATTGGTAGACGCACCGTCTTCAGGTGGCGGCGCTCGAAAGGGCGTGGAGGTTCGAGTCCTCTTCTGGGCACCAATACTGGCTCTGGATACGTCCAGCAGCGTCCAGTAAGCGGCTGGTTTCACAGCATTTTTAGGCCGAGAATCGCCAGACACCGTCCGGCGAAATCCGGCTAAGGGCAACAGCAGCGACCACAAAAGTTGCTCCTTTTGTTGCCCTCGGATCGACCCGGCCTTGCTGGGAATACGACCATGCTGACCTACATCCAGATCAATGCCGCCAAGCCGAGGGAAAAGGCTTGGACCCTGAGCGATTCTCAAAGCCTCTATCTCGTCATCCAGCCCAACGGCTCGAAGCTATGGCGCTTCAACTACCGTTTCCTGGATAAGCAGAAGAAGCTTCATCTCGGTGGGTGGCCGACCATAAGCCTAGCCGATGCACGGGCGCGGCGTGATGAAGCCAAAAAGAAGATTGCCGAGGGCCTCGATCCGGCGCTTGAGAAGAAGCGTGCGCGGATCGCCGCGAAATATGCCGCCGCCAACACGTTCCAGGCGGTCGCCGAGGAATGGCTCGTCAAGTGCGAACGGGACGGCCTGGCGCCGGTGACCGTCGAGAAGATCCGCTGGCTTCTCGCCAAGGCCTATCCATTGATCGGCACCATCCCGATCGCGCAGATCACGCCGCATGAGGCGCTCGCTGTCCTTCGCAAGGTCGAGGCGACCGGCGCCTACGAGAGCGCACGGCGCATGCGCAGCGTCCTGAGCCGCGTGTTCCGCTATGGCGTGGCGACCGTTCGGTGCGACAAGGATGTTGCCGCCGACCTTCGCGGCGCGATCGCCGTGCCCAAGGTCAAGCATTTCGCGGCCATCACGCGGCCGTCCGAGGTCGGCGCTTTGCTCCGGGCCATTGACGGCTACAGCGGCCACAAGGTCACCGTCATGGCAATGCGGCTCTCCCCACATGTGCTGCTTCGGCCCGGCGAGCTGAGGCAGGCCGAATGGACCGATATCGATTTCGACGAGGCGATCTGGTTCATCCCTGCGGAGCGCATGAAGATGCGACGGCCGCACCGGGTGCCGCTGTCACGGCAGGTGATCGCGATGCTCAAGGAGCTTCACGAGCACACGCACTGGTGGAAATACCTGTTCCCGTGCCTCGGCAAGCCGCGCAAGGCGATGTCGGAGAATGCCGTCAACCAGGGCCTGCGCAAGCTCGGCTACACGACCGACCAGATGACCGCGCACGGCTTCCGGGCGATGGCCGCGACGCTGCTCAACGAAATGGGCGAATGGAACCCCGACGCGATCGAGCGTCAGCTCGCCCATGTCGACACCAACCAGGTCCGGCGAGCCTATGCTCGCGGCGAATATTGGGACGAGCGCGTCGTCATGATGCAGCGCTGGTCGGACTATCTCGACCAGCTGCGCGACGGTGGGAAGATCCTACGGCCAGCCTTTCCGGCGGCGCGGCGCGCCTGATCGCCGGCCGTGAGCGCCGCTGGCCAGACAGCTACCGGCACGTTCCCAAAAGCAACGCGCGCCTTGTCCTTGCCCTTTCGCCGCAATTCCGTGAGCACAAACCATGTCGAAATACATCAAGCCAACCCCGCTCGCATTACCCGAGCCCGGCGGCGTGTCCGTCGGAAGCCTGCCGCAGGCGAAGCGCCACAAGCGCAAGTTCGACGCGGTGATCACGATCGAGGATCCGGGTGCCCGGCCGAACCTGCGACTTCGGTTCGCGCCCGATCCCGGAAGGGCGCATCTCGTGCTCCAGTTCGAGGACGTCGACACCGACAGCCTCGGCATCCGCGTGGCGACGCTGGGAGACGTGGAGCGCGCGGTCGTCTTCGCGCGGGCTTGGACCGATCGCTCGCTGCTGGTGCATTGCTTCCAC
This sequence comes from Novosphingobium album (ex Liu et al. 2023), assembly GCF_029076845.1. Classification (GTDB taxonomy): domain Bacteria; phylum Pseudomonadota; class Alphaproteobacteria; order Sphingomonadales; family Sphingomonadaceae; genus Novosphingobium. Next base: position 28,311 of record NZ_JARESE010000041.1, on the reverse strand, counting down.
GGCGTGGGACGCTCCGCCGGGGTAGCGCTGGCGATCCTCGCCGACCGACTTGGTCCCGGAAATGAGGCGCAGGCGCTGGAGCGACTGCTGGCGGTCCGGCCCGAAGTCACGCCGAACTTGGTCGTGGTCGCGCTCGCCGACCGGCTGCTCGATCGATCAGGCAGTCTCGTCGCGGCGGTGGCGGCATGGGAGGCCTTCGCACCGGGTCTTGTCGAGGCTCGCGCGACACGCCTGCACTTCGCCCGGACGCGTCCCGAACTCTACGCCCGCGCCGACGATGGCATCGATCGATAGTCGACCATCCAGTTCGGGACGACTTCCGCGGAGGTTGCAATAAGCTGTCGGGTTCAAGCGAATGGCCGGTAGCCAACCTCAGCCATCCGACGCCGCTCGACTGCGGGTCAGTGCCTTCAGGCTCGCGAACTGAACCAGCGTACAGCGGCCGACCTTCACCGTGTCGATGTCGCCGGACTGGATCAGCTCGTAGATCCTCGACCGGCTGAGACCGGTGATGCGGACGGCCGTCGAGATACGCACCGTCAGGGGCTCGATCTTCTGCTCCCAGGCCCGCTCGATCATGGCCGCCCCTTGCGCGCGTCGCGCGCCCTGGCGAAGTTGCGGTCGCTCTCGAGGAACGACGTCAGCATCGCAGGGATCAGTTCGGTCACCGGCTCCTCGCGGCCATACGCCTGCGCATAGAGCGCGGCGTAATCGTTGAGGGCGCTCTGCAAGTCGGGCGTTATGGTAATGGCGAGCTTGACCGGCGCGCGATCCGGCAACTTGGCGAGTTTCAGATCCACCATTGGTCAATTCTCCGTCGCGCCGCGCCATGGCGCCAGGATAAGATCGCGGGTCACCAGAACGCGGACGGGCGCCCCTGGGCGGATCGTGACCGTCGGCTGAATGTCGAGATTGCGCTGTGTGATCTGGTCTCCGGCCCGTGCCGTATTGGATTGGGCGGACTCGCGGATGGCCTGAACGAGATCGCTTTCACCGGAGATCGACAATTCCGAGCCGACCCCGAGCAGCGTTGCGATCGCCACGCCCTTGAGAAGTGTCCATGTATGGAAATCGACCTTGTCGGCGAGCCCCGCATAGCCTGCCGGATCGGTCGTGGGCATGTTGTCCAGCCTGATCGACCCGCCATCGGGCAGGAGGAGGCGCTGCCATACGACCAGCGCGCGTCGCTGCCCGAAGGCCACGACGGAATCGTATTTGCCGATCAGGCGAGCACCTTGCGGCACCAGCAGGATATTCCCCGTCACCGTGTCGAAGACATTCTGCGTCACCTGCGCCGTGACCATGCCGGGCAAATCGGAATTCAGCCCGGTGATGAGGCTCGCCGCGATGACGCTGCCGGCGAGCACGCTGTTCGGCGAGACCGGCGCGACCAGGCTGCCGGAGTTGAGGTCGCCGTCTTTGTCGCGCGCCGAGACAAATTGCTCCTTACGGGTGCCGGCTGCGGCCGGCTGCGTTGGCTCGGTGCCTGATACGCTCGCGGCCGGATCAATCTCCCTCGAGACCGGAGCACCACGGCTCGATTGAACCTGCGCCATCAATCCCGATTCCCGTGCGGCCTTGAGTTCGGCGTGATGCTGTTGGCGCTCGGCTTCGGCAGTATCGACCCGCGCGGGCGGAGTAACGCCCTCCGCCTGTTGCTGCGCCCGCAGGATCGGCCGACCGAGGTCGCCAGGAAGCGGCGGCCCGAGCTTCGGCGCGTCGCCGTAGCTGGTCGGCAAGCCGGAGAGCGCGTCAGACGCAGGCTTCGACAATGGCTGTGACAGTTCGCTATCCTGAGCCACCTGCCGGAACACCTGCGGCTTGAGCGCCATCCAGGCGATCCCCATCAGGCTGGCCGACCCAAGCGCCGCGATGCCGATGATCGCACTCTTTCGGAATCGGATCGCACGCGCCGGGCGTGAACGGATGGCCAAGGTCTCTGGATCTACCTTCGGCGGCAAGCCCAATGCGGATGGCGCGGGTGCAGCGGTCTCCGTCATGCGCCCCTCCGCTTGGCCGATGGCGCTGTGCGGTCGATGCGAACAATCTGCTGCTTCTTGAGGCCGAGACGAAGCTCCGCGGCGTCGAAGATCCGGTCGACGATGTAGAATCGGCCGCTCAGCCGGTAGTTGACCAGCTCAGCCTTGCCCTCGCGGTCGACGAGGAACAGTGGCGGCACCTCGCTACTCGCCAACGATGCGGGGAACTCGACATAGGTCCGCTGGCCGTCGTCGAATGCGCGCAACGGACGCCATGCAGGCTTGTCGCCGCTGATCGCGTAGTTGAAGTGAAGCGTCTCGACCGAAAGTCCCGTCGCGACAGGCGCGGCGGCTCGCTCGGCATCCGCCTTGCGTCGGAGCGCCAGCAACTCATCCTGCGGATAGGTCCAGCGCATCGACGACAGCGCGGTCGCCGAAGTGCTGACCAGCCGGACATGATAAGTGCGACGGTCTGTCGTAACGACAAGATTGGTGACGAGACCGCCCGAGAAGGGCTTCACGAGCAAATGTGTTTGCTTCGTCTCGCCGGAGCCGCTGGTAGTGTCGCCGATCATCCAGCGCGCGGTATCGCCGCTCGCCACCGCGATCAGCGATTCACCGGGCTGGAGGACGATGTCGGTTACCAGTCCGGGCGCCGTGTAGGCGATATAGATCGTGCCCTCGCTCCAAGGATAGACCTGCGCACCGCCGATGAACCCGGACGGCGCCGGCCGGAACGTCGCCGCGCGGTTTGCGGTCGCGACTTGACGGATCGATCCCGCCGTTGTTTCGGGCTGGGCGAGTGCCGGCGTGGCGGCGAGAATTCCGGCAAGCGCTGGAAGGATGGCCGATTTCATGGTTGCGTCTCCTGGATGTTGATGGCCGGGGTGCCGGTCGCGGGATCGAGCGGCGACCCGGCGGGGATCGAGCTTGCGACAGTCGAGGGTACGTCCGCGGGTAACGCGGTCGGCGCAGGGCGCACGGGAGCCTCGCCGTCCAGTTCGCGGCTCCAGTCGATCGCGTCGACGTAGATGCCGAGCGGGTTCTTGCGCAGGATGTCGGCCGATGCCGGCGGCCTGGTCACGGTCGTCAGGATCGCGGTCCAGCGCTGGACGCCTGCCGGACTGCCGCGCTCGAACGCGGATTCAATCCATTTGACCTGGAATGACTTGTCCGATGCGCGCACGACGCTCGTGACCTGCACCGACACGGTCCGCTCGCCGACATTGGCGAACGGGGATGCGGCCCGGGCATAATCGCCGAGAAACTGCGCACCGCGCTTGGTCGCGAAATCATAAGCGTGGAGCCAGTCGCGGCGCATCAGCACAGGGTCGAGCGAGACCGAACGGACGTTGGTGATGAAATGCGCGAGATGCCACGCGACCTGTGGGTCGGTCGGCCGATACTCGACATCGGCGGGCTGTACCGCGCGTGCCTCGCCGAGCCTGTCGACTTCGACGACATAGGGCGTGACCCGGCTTTGCAACGACTGCCAGGCAAGGCCCGCCGACGTGCCGGCGGTGAGCACGAGGCACCCAAACGCCATCAGCCGCCAGTTGCGCGCCTGCACCCGCGCCGAGCCAATCCGCTCGTCCCAGAGCTGGCCCGCGCGCTGGTAGGGCGTCTCCGGCGTTGGCATGCGCCCGTAGCGCTGCGCACTTCGCTTGAAGAACATGGCTCAGTCGTTCCTTTCCTTGATGTCGGGGGTGGCGGACGCGCCGCCGCGGTCGCCCTGCTGGAGCGTGTGGATCGCGAGCTGGCGGCGATGCCGGCTGGTTTGCTGGTCTCGCATGGCGCGTGCCCAGGCCGGCGTGCCGGTCTCCCCGCCGCCGCCCGGCCCACTCTGCGACGGCGACGGAGAGTTCCGCTGGTTGAGCGCATCCCACGCCGCCTGCCGGCCACCTGCGGCGGCTTCGCCCAGCCCGAGTGCGCCGCTGGCGCGGGACTTGGCAGCGTTTCCGGCCGCCCGCGCCACACCCCCGAGGCCGGCGCCGACGGATGGCGTGGCGGCTGTCTCGCGGCCGAGCTGGTAGGCCGTCGATGCGGCCGACCCCATCGCGGTGCCCGAGCGAACCGCGCCGAGCGCCGCCCCGCCGATAGCGCGGGCACCGCCAACGGCAGCACCCCCGGCAAGCATGGTCACGCCGGCCGCGCCAACGGCCGTGCCGAGGGCAGCACCCGCACCGAGCTGCGGCGCGCCAGCGACAAGGCCGGAGGCGATCGACGGTCCGAAGATGCCGAGGCCGAACAGCGAGAGACTGGCGAGCACGAGGCTCATCGCCTGGCCTATGTCGGGCTCCTGGCCCTGCAGCGCCTCGGTGAACTCGGTGAAGAAGTTCGAGCCAATCCCGACGATGACGGCCAGCACCATCACCTTGATGCCCGAGCTGACCACATTGCCCAGCACGCGCTCGGCGAGGAAACTGGTGCGGTTCCACAGCGCGAACGGCACGAGGATGAAGCCGGCGAGGCTCGTCAGCTTGAACTCGAGGATGCAGACGAACATCTGCACGGCGAGGATGAAGAAGGCGACGATCACCAGCGCCCAGGCAAACAGCAGCACCATGATCGTCAGGAAATTGTCGAAGAAGGTCGTGAAGCCGACCATCTCGCTGGCCTGTTCGAGCAGCGGCCAGGCCGCCGAGAAGCCGGTCCCGGCAAGGCGTCCGGGCTTGAGCAGGTCGTCGGCCGAGAGCGTGCCCCCGCCCGCCGTCAGTCCCGCCTGTGCGAACGAGCGGAAGATGATGTCGGCGAGTGTCGAGAAGCTGTTCAGGATGAACGCGAACGCGCCGATAAAGAGGATCTTGCGCAGGAACCGGCCGATGACATTGTCTTCGCCGCCCATCGCCCAGAACAGGCCGGCAAGCGTGATGTCGATGCCGATCAGCGTCGCGGTCAGGAATCCGACATCGGGTCCGAGCAGCCCGAACCCGCTGTCGATGTAGGTGATGAACGCCTGCAGGAAGCGGTCGATGACGTTGAGGTCGTTCAAAGGGACTGCCTTCCTGCTGTCGCTAAAGGATGTCGCGGGACGCGGCTGGGGGAGCGGAACCGCGCCCCGCGACGGCGACCGGTGGCGAGGGGAAAACCGCCGATCGCTGGTCCGGATCGGGCCTGGCGGCCCCGAGGGGGCTATCGAGGCGTGTAGGCCGATCCGGAACCGAGGAACTTCTTGGTGGCGGCGCGGGCCTCCGCGGCCTGGGTGGCGCGCCGTGCCTGCTCGACAGCTTCGCTTCGGAACTGCGCGGCCATCATGTGCTGCAGCTGGAACTGCTGCTTGGCGGTGAGTGCGAGCAGCTGGTTGGTCGCCTGCTGGGCCTGGAGCGAGCCTTCGGCGCCCTGGCTGCGCGCGACGATGTCCGCCAACGCCTCGGTATCCGCCTGGATGTTCTCCACGACCTGCGCCTGCACGGTCATCGTCTGGCGAAACGCGCCCATGCTGGCGTCGAGACGTGACCTCGCATCGCGCACGCGCACATCGGTGCGCAGCGCCGACGAGAAATCCTGCGGGAACAGCTTCTGGAACTTGTCGTCGAGCTGGTCGACGCGGAAGTCGATGGCCTGCGCGCGGCCCATCAACCGGTCGATCTCGGCGAGCTTCTGCTTGAGCGCGTCGAGTTGGGGGAAATCGATGCGGGTGAGGTTCTTGCGCATGTTCACCAGCATCTGAGCCTCGTTCTGCAGCTGCTGGATCTGCTGGTTGACGGTCTGCAGCGTGCGCGCGGCAGTCAGGATGTTCTGGGCATAGTTGCTGGGATCGAACACGACGCCGCCGAGCTGGGCATGGGCGGGCGTGGCGGGGGCGACCAGTGCCATGCCGAGCGAGCCGCAGGCTGCGATGCCGAGCGCTGCGGCGATCAGGTGCTTTCGATTGGGAATACGCATCATTCTTCTCCTTCTTGGGGGGCTTGAGGATCGGGGTCGGATGGGGCCGGGAAATCGGCGGCGAGATCGGCCGCCCAGTCGAGGCCGGCGTCGCGCAGGAAGGCTTCCGCGAAATGTTCGTGGCCGCGTTCGGCGAGGATCGCGTCGATCCGCGCCTGCGCCGCCGGGTCGGACGAGCCGCACAGCGCCAGCGCCACGGGCCCGAGGCCGAGCTCGAACAGCCGGTTGCCGCGCGCCGACTGGAGGTAATAGTGCCGCTTGGGCGTCGCCCGCGCGATCAGCTCGATCTGGCGGTCATTGAGGCCGAACCGTCCGTAGATGTCATGGCCCTGGGGCTCGATCGCGCGGTCGTTGGGCAGCAGGATGCGCTGCGGGCAGCTTTCGATGATGGCAGGCGCGATCGCTGAGCCGGCTATGTCGGCGAGGCTCTGCGTCGCGAACAGCACCGCGACATTCTTCTTGCGCAGCACCTTCAGCCACTCGCGAATGCGCGCAGCGAAGAGCGGATGGTCGAGGAAGATCCATGCCTCGTCGAGGATGAGCAGGGTCGGCTTGCCCGTGAAGCGCTCCTCCAGGCGGTGGAACAAATAGGTCAGCACCGGCGCTACCGCCCCGGCCTGGCCCATCAGCGTCTCGGTCTCGAAGCACTGGACGTCGGCAAGCGCGAGCTGCTGTTCGGCAGCATCCAGCAGCCGGCCGTGCGGACCCTCCAGCGTATAGGGCTGGAGTGCCATCCGCAGCGAGTTGGACTGGAGGAGGAGCGCGAGGCCGGTCATGGTCCGCTCCTCGCGCGGTGCGGAGGCGAGGCTGCCGAGCGCGGTCCAGATCGCGTCCTTCACGTCCGGGGTGACCGGCACATTCTCATGCGCGAGGAGTGCCGCGATCCATTCGGACGCCCAGCTGCGCTCGGCCGCTTCGTCGATGCCGGCGAGCGGCTGGAAGGCGAGTGCCTCGCCGTCAGCCTCGGACGACCCGAGCGCATGATGCGCGCCGCCCATCGCCAGCACGGCGGCGCGCGCGGAATTGCCCTTGTCGAAGATGTAGACTTGGGCCCCTGCGTAGCGGCGGAACTGGAGTGCGATCAGGCTGAGGAGTACCGACTTGCCGGCGCCGGTCGGGCCGACCACCATCATGTGGCCTACGTCGCCGACATGGGTGGAGAGCCGGAACGGCGTCGAGCCCGCGGTCCTGGCGACCAGCAGCGGCGGGCCATCGAGATGCGCGTTCCGGACTGGTCCCGCCCACACCGACGACAGCGGCATCAAGTGGGCGAGGTTGAGCGTGTGGACGAGCGGCTGGCGGACATTGGCATAGACATGGCCCGGCAGCGACGAGAGCCAGGCCTCGACGGCGTTCACGCCCTCGCGCTTCGCGGTGAAGCCGAGGCCATTGACGATCCGCTCGACCGCGCGAACCTTGTCCTCAACCGCGGCCCGGCTGCGGTCGGTGACCGTGATCGTCGTGGTCAGGTAGCCGAACGCGACATGGTCGCCACCCAGCACCTGGAGCGCCTGGTCGGCATCGACCACCTTGTTGTCGGCATCGCTGTCGAGCAGTTGCGCCGGCTGGTTGTAGAGCACTTCGCGCAGCAGCGCGGTGACCGACTTGCGCTTGTTGAACCACTGGCGGCGCAGCGAGGTGAGCGTCTTGGTCGCCAGGGTCTTATCGAGCGCGATGAAGCGCGTGACCCAACGATAGCCGAAATCCTGATGGTTGAGCGCGTCGAGAATGCCGGGACGGCTGAGACTCGGGAACCCGAGGATCGTGAGCGTGCGGACATGCAACTCGCCGAGCCGCGGCTCCAGCCCGCCGACCAGCGGCGTGTCGGTGAGGATGGCGTCGATATACATTGGCGTCTCGGGCGCGGCGACGGCGTGGCGGCGGTCCGAGATGGTGCTGTGGAGGAAAGTTAGCGTCTCGCCATCGTCCAGCGGGCGAACATCGGGCATGAAGCCGGCCAGCAGGTCGAGCACGCGGTCTGTCTCGGCAACGAAGCTTTCGAGCGCGCCGCGCCAGTCTCGCGCCTTTTCGCCATCGGGCCGCTCAACCAGTGAGCGCCCAGCGCGATCCGTCGCGTCGGCGGCCGGCAGCCAGGTCAGGGTGAGGTGATAGCGGCTCTCGAAATGCGTGCCCTCGGCCTCGAACGCGGCCTGCCGCTCGCCATCGACCAGCCAGCTCGCCACATCGGGGAAGTCGCTGTCGGGATAGGCCAGCGCCTCGCGCCGCTCGGCGTCGAAGAACAGCGCCCAGCCGCTGCCGAAGCGCTTGAGCGCATTGTTCGCGCGCGCGCAGGCCGAGACCAATTCGGCCTCGGTCGCGGACTCGAGGTCGGGACCGCGGAACGCCAGCACCCGCAGGAAGCTGCCGTCCTTATTGAGGACGACCCCCGGCGCGACCAGCGCCGCCCAGGGCAGATGATCGGCGAGCCGCTCGGCGCGGTCGCGATATTCGCGGAGGTTCAGCATGCGAAATAGCCCTTCTGGCGGATGTGGCGGAGGAGGACTGGCGCGAAGCTCGGATCGCGGCGGGCGGCCATCACCGCGACGCTGTGCCCGACCGCCCAGAGCAGGACCCCGGCCAGCCATTGCTGGAGGCCGAGACCGACCGCTGCGGCGAGCGTGCCGTTGACGATCGCCAGTCCGCGTGGCGCGCCGCCGAGCAGCAAGGGCGAGCCGAGCGAGCCGTGGATCGGCACCTCGAAGCCGTCGATATGCTGGCCGTTACCGATCACGAGATCAGCGCCCCACCGCCGAAGCTGAAGAAGGACAGGAAGAAGCTCGACGCGGCGAAGGCAATCGACAGGCCGAACACGATCTGGATCAGGCGCCGGAAGCCGCCCGCGGTCTCGCCGAACGCCAGTGTCAGGCCGGTCACGATGATGATGATCACCGCGACGATCTTGGCGACAGGCCCCTGCACGGATTCGAGAACCTGCTGGAGCGGCTCCTCCCACGGCATGCCCGAGCCCGCGGCCTGGACCCGCGTGGTGACGACGAGGGCCAGGCCGATCGCGGCGCCGGTGAAAAAGTGGCGGTTGGACGAGAGGCGTGAAGGCTGGATATGAAGCATGGATCAAATCTCCTTGGGGCTGAGGGTCGGAAGGTTGGCGAGCGCATAGGAACCGGTGTCCGGGTCGAGGTCGGCGACGCGGGCGATCGTCGACACGCGGCGGTCCACGCCGCGGCCGGAAATGAACACGACGATGTCGATGGCTTCGGCGATCAGCTGGCGCGGGACGGTGACCACCGCCTCCTGCACGAGCTGCTCGATCCGATAGAGCGCGGCGATCGCGCTGTTGGCGTGGACGGTCGCGATCCCGCCGGGATGGCCGGTGTTCCATGCCTTGAGCATGTCGAGTGCTTCGGGGCCACGAACCTCCCCGACGATGATCCGGTCGGGACGCAGGCGCATGGTCGAGCGCACCAGTTCGGTCATCGTGACCTGCGGCGGGCGCGTGCGCAGCGCGACCGTATCGGGTAGCGGACATTGCAGCTCGCGTGTGTCCTCGATCAGGATGACCCGGCTATCGACCCATGCCATCTCGGCGAGCAGTGCATTGGCGAGCGTGGTCTTGCCTGAACTGGTGCCGCCGGCGACGAGGATATTGTAGCGCTGCGTGACCGCGGCGCGCAGCGCATCGGCCTGGACCTCCGACATCAGCCCGTCGGCGATATAGTCGTCGAGCGTGTGCAGCTTCTGCGCCGGCTTTCGGATCGAGAAGCAGGGTGCCGACGAGACCGGCGGGAGCACGCCTTCGAAGCGCTCGCCCGCACGGCCCTCGATATGCGACGGCAGCTCGGCTGAGATGATCGGATGCTCGGCATGGACTTCGGCCCTGGCATGGCTCGCCACCAGCCGGATGATGCGCTCGACTTGGGGCGCCTCCATCCGCACTTCGGTATCGAGGCGGCCTTCGCCGAGCCGGTCGAGCCGCAGCGCGCCATCCGGGTTGACCATGATCTCGACAACCAGCGGATCGCGCATGGCCGAGGCGATGTCGGCACCGAGCGCTGTAATCAGCATGCGCCGGCGGCGCTCGGCGGAGGTTGCGGGAACGACGGTGGTCATTCGCCGTCCCCCGCGTCGGCACCCAATGTGCGGCGCCCGGTCGACACCTGCCGCCCGACTTGCATGACGAAGGCCTCGAACCGCTTCGCGCCGAGCGCGCGGCCCGCCTTGTCATTTTCAGCCAGCGGCGTCTGGATCGCGAGTTCGAACCGAATGAACAGCGCCAGCGTTTCGAGGATCACATAGGCGTCGCGATCGACCCGGCTGATCGCCTGCGTCAGCCGGTCGAGCCGGATTGCGAACCGGTCTTCCAGCTCGGAGGCACCGCGGCGATTGAGCCAGGCGGTGACCGCGTCGACGAGAATCGCCGACTTGCTCGCGCCGGGCCTGGCGGCAAGCGCTTCGAGCCGGTCAGAGAGCGGCCTCGGCAGGAAGAGCTGGTGGCGGACCTTTTCCATGGTCAGAACCCCAGCTGCAGGTCGTCGGGACGGCCCGAAGCGGCATCGAGACCATAGACCGTGCGCGCGGTACCGAGCGCCTGCACCCGGTCCATCGCGCGACGCTCGGCCGCCTGGTCGCCATCGTCCTCGCCGAGGCCGAGCGGGTCAGCGATCTCGGGCTCGACGACGACTGTCGGTTCGATCTCATGCGCGGGATGGCGCGCCTGTTCGAGGTCGCCGGCATTGACGCCTTCGTCGGCATCGTTGCTGGCGGCGAGCCGCATGTCGGCGCCGCGAACTTGTCCTGCCCAATCATCCGGGCGAGCAGCAGGGAGGTCGCGATAGCCGGTGGCATCCAGCGACGGCGCGGGCAGCACGCGAGCGGTGAACCTGCGGTCCTCATAATAGCGCAGCTTCTCGGCCCGGATCGGCGGATGCCCAGAGATCAGCACCAGCTCGTCGGTCGGCGCGAGTTGCATTACTTCGCCGGGCGTCAGCAGCGCACGGGCGGTTTCCTGCCGGCTGACCATGACATGCGCGAGCCAGGGCGCGAGCCGGTGGCCGGCATAGTTGCGCATCGCGCGCTGCTCGGTCGCGGTGCCGAGTGCGTCCGAAATCCGCTTGGCGGTTCGCTCGTCGTTGGTCGCGAAGGCGATGCGGACATGGCAATTGTCGAGGATGGCGTTGTGCTCGCCGTAAGCCTTCTCGATCTGGTTGAGGCTCTGCGCGATGAGAAAGGCGCGCACCCCATAGCCGGCCAGAAAGGCGAGGCTCGTCTCGAAGAAATCCAGCCGCCCCAGCGCCGGAAACTCGTCGAGCATCATCAGCAGGCGGTGACGACCCTGGCCAGCCTCGCCATCTTTGCCGACGCCGTGCAGCTCCTCGGTCAGGCGGCGGCCGATCTGGTTGAGGATCAGGCGGACCAGCGGCTTCGTGCGACTGATGTCGGACGGTGGCACGACGAGGTAGAGCGAGACCGGATGGCCCGCCTCAACCAGATCGGCGATGCGCCAGTCCGATGCCGCGGTGACAGCTGCGACGGTCGGGTCGCGATACAGGCCGAGGAACGACATCGCGGTCGAGAGCACGCCCGAGCGCTCGTTCTCGCTCTTGTTGAGCAGCTCGCGGGCGGCCGACGCGACGACGGGGTGCACCATCGGCGCCTCCGCCGGGCCCAGATGGTTCGTCGCCATCATCCGCCGCAACGTCGCGGCGAAGCTGCGCTGCGGGTCGGAGAGGAACGTCGCGACGCGAGCGAGCGTCTTCTCTTCCTCGGCGTAGAGGACATGAAGGATCGCGCCGACCAGCAGCGAATGGCTGGTCTTCTCCCAGTGGTTGCGGCGTTCGAGCGCGCCCTCGGGATCGACGAGAATGTCGGCGATATTCTGGACGTCGCGGACTTCGTTTACACCGCGACGCACTTCGAGCAGCGGATTGTAGCGCGCCGAGCGGGTGTCGGTCGGGTTGAACAGCAGGCAATGCGAAAAGCGCGAACGCCAGCCAGCGGTCAGCTGCCAGTTCTCGCCCTTGATATCGTGGACGACGGTCGAGCCGGTCCAGCTGAGCAGCGTCGGCACGACTAGGCCGACGCCCTTGCCCGAGCGAGTCGGCGCGAACGCCATGACATGGTCGGGGCCGTCGTGGCGCAGGTCGCGCGTGCCGAGCCGGCCCAAGGCAACGCCGCGATCATCGAACAGCCTGGCGGTGGTGATGTCGCGGTTGGTCGCCCACCGCGCCGAGCCATAGGTGGTTACGTTGTGCGATTGCCGGGCGCGCCAGAGCGACCCGAAAATGGCGGCAGCGCAGCCGATGAAGCCGCCTGCCGCCGCGATCGCGCCGGCTTCGTCGAAAATAATCGGTGCATAGGCGTCGAACGAGAACCACCACGGAAAGATCGACCACGGATGATAGATCGGCTGGCCGAAGGCGACGAACCAGGGCGACCCGAGCTCGGGCTGGTACGCGAGCTTCGCCGCCGCCCACTGCGTCGCCGTCCAGATGCTCGCGACGATGATCGCGAGCACCACGAGGATCTGACCGATGAGCAGCTTGGTAGGCGTCATTTTCCGACCTCCGCCTGCGTTGGACGAAAGGTGTCCGCTGGCTTGGTCGGAAAGTGTCAGAGTTGGCCGCTTGGTGTGAGCTACCGGCAAGGGCCACAGAATAACTTTATGGGGCCTTTGCAGCTGCTCAATCGCTGTCTGTGACCGAGAGTTACTGGTTACTTGCGCCTACCGCACACGCAACCCGTTGGGATCAGCGCAGGACATTGCCATCGGCATCGAGCACGCGCACTTCGCCAAGTCCGAGCGCGCGGATCGGAGCCTCGATCTTGGCGAGATCGCCCGCGATTACCCAAGTGAGCGGCTTGCGCGCCAGCAATTCCGAACCGGCGGCATTTACTCCAGCTTCGCCCGCCGCGCCGATCCGCGCCGCATACTCAGCATAGTAGTCTTCCGGCAGGCCCGCGACGGCTTCGTCGAGCAGATATTGCGCGATCCCGTTCGATTTAGACCAGTCGTTCGAGAGGCCCATGCTCATATTGTCCTTGGCGCGCGCGAGCTCGGCCGCGTCGACCGGCTTGCCGGAAAGCGCGTCCTTGAGAAGCGTGGCGATTTCGGTCATCGAGTCCACGGTTTTGTCGGCTTGGACCGAGGCCTGCGCGACGAAGAGCCGGCTTCCACGCCCTCCTGAGATCCCGCTCGAAGCGCCATAGGCCCAGCCCTTTTCCTCGCGCAGCTTCATATTGATGCGCGAGGTGAAACTGCCCCCGAACGCGGTGTTGAACAGATCGCGCGCGATTTCGTCGCCATCGGCACGCTTAGGTGCGATCACAGCAGCGCGAATGGCTGACTGCGGCGCACCGGGCTTGTCGAAGAGATAGACCACAGTTGACTTAGCCGACGCGCTCTCGGGGACGATATGCTCGGGGACGGCGCTGCGCTGCCACCCGGCCAGCGCCGACTCGACGAGCGGTCTCAGTTCGGCGAGCGTGGTATCGCCCGCGACGATCAGCGTCGCATTGTTCGGCTTGAACCAGCGATCGTGAAAAGCCGCAAGATCGGCGGGGCGAAGCGATGCGACATCGGCCTCGGTCGCGAGACGGCCATAGGGCGATGCCTTCCCGTACATGAGCGAGGGGAAGAGACGCCCCGCCGCAGACGCCCCGTCCTGCCGCGCCGAGGTGATGCCGGCTATCGCCTGCTCCTTCACGCGCTCGACATCCTTGCTGCGAAAGGCAGGATGGAGGAGGACATCGGCATAGATGGCGAGCGCCTGGCGCAGCGTCGGTTTCACCGCCGAGAGCGTCACGGTGCTCTGCTCGCCGCCGCCACCCGCGCCGACGCTGGCACCAAGCGCGGCGAGTTCGTCGACGATCTGCTCGCCGGTTCGCGAGGCGGTGCCGTCCTTGAGCAGGCCCATGGCAAGAGCGCCCGTCATGGGCGTCGTCGAGGCGTAATCCGCCGGCGTCCCGGTACTGATCAGCATCGTCATGTTGACGACCGGAACCCCCGTCCGCCGCGCCACCACCAGTTCAAGACCATTGCCAAGCGTCGCACGTTCGACCGCGGGGAAGCTCGCCGGCGCCGTCGCGCCCGGCTCGGGGAGCTTGCTGCGATCGGCATCGACCCCCGAAGCGGCGAGTTGGCCGAAGGGCAGGACGTGGAGAACATAGTCACCGCCGGTCAGCCAGGCGTTGCCGGCGCGGACGAGATCGGCGGGCTTCGCCGCCTTATAGCGCGACCAGCCGAGCTTCCAGCCATCGGGCGAACCCAGATAGGTCTGGCTTTCGGCAAGAAGACTGGCCTTGCCCGCGATCGATTCCATCGAGCGCACGAAGCCCGCGACATTCTGCGTACGCACCCGCGCCATTTCGGCAGGGGTCGGCCCCGCGGCCAATATCTTCTTCAATTCCTCGCCGATCGCGCGCTCGGCCGCGGCAATGTCGGCGCCGGGCTTGAGGTCGACTCTGATGTAGAATTGGCCGCCGATCTCGCGATTGTCGACCTCGGCGGAGACACCCGTCGCGACCTGCTCGTCGATCACCAGGCGCTTGACCAGGCGCGAGTTGCGATCGCCGGCGAGCACCTGCGCCAGGAATTGCAGATAGTCGGTGTCGGCCGAGGCATAGTCCGAGATGTTCCAGACGCGGTAAAGGCGTGGCTGCGCGACGCGGTCATAGGCGACCTCTCGCACCGCTCCTGCCATCCGCACCGGCCAGCTCTTGGGCTGCGACACTGGCGTTCCCGGTTCGAAGCTCCCGAAATATGTCTCGACCTTGGCAAGACCCTCCTCGGGCGAAATGTCACCCGACAAGACGATCACCGCATTCGAGGGGCCATAATAGTCGCGAAACCATTGCTTCACATCGTCTAGCGAGGCCGCATCGAGATCTTCCATCGAGCCGATGGTCGAATGGCCATAAGGATGCTCCGATGGCGTCGTCGCCGCCATGATGAGATCCGACGCCTTAGCGTAGGGCTTATTCTCGCCCTGGCGCTTTTCATTCTTCACGACCGCGCGCTGCTCGTCGAGCTTCGCCTGGTCGATCGCGCCCAAAAGATGCCCCATCCGATCGGACTCGAGCCACAGGATCGAGTCCAGCGCCGCCTTGGGCACGGTCTGATAATAGTTGGTGCGGTCGGGATTGGTGGTGCCGTTCTGGTCACTCGCGCCGATCTTCTCGGTGGCCTTAAAGTAGTCGTCGTTGAAATTCTCCGAGCCGTTGAACATCAGATGCTCGAAGAGATGCGCGAAGCCCGAACGCCCTTTCGGTTCGTTCTTCGAGCCCACATGATACCAGATGTTGACCGCGACGAGCGGCGCCGACTTGTCCTCATGGACGATAAGCGTCAGGCCATTCTTCAAGACGAACCTTTTCGCCGGCACGTCGAGTTCAAGCGCGGCGAGCGGATCGGAGACAGCAGGCTTGGTAATCGAAGCGGTTGGCTTGGCGGCGGCCGAGGGCGCGAGAGCAGG
Source organism: Novosphingobium album (ex Liu et al. 2023) (assembly GCF_029076845.1). Lineage (GTDB taxonomy): Bacteria > Pseudomonadota > Alphaproteobacteria > Sphingomonadales > Sphingomonadaceae > Novosphingobium. The sequence goes on along the minus strand of NZ_JARESE010000041.1, from coordinate 13,019 downwards.
TACCGAGGCAAGCAGCCCCGCAACGAGAATTTTCCGAAACATCATGTAATTCGTCCCTTTGGGTGAGTATCTGCCATGAGTCGAACGAGTGCGGCATCTCCGCACGCATTGCGGCCGATCCGCCGACGGACATGCCGAAGCCTTCGACGAGCGGCATGACGACATTCCAGCTCTGGGCGGTCGCGCTCATACCGAACTTAGGCGACGGCCTATCGCTCGTCCCCGCAGGCCGCCTGCCTCTTCAGCACTCCCATTTCCTTGTCGATCGCCATCTGCACCGTCGTTGATGCTCGCTTGGCGAGAAGGTCGAGCACATCAACATAGCTTTGCCGAAGCTGCTTTTGCGTTTCGGAAAGCGTCGGGCAACGCCCCGCCCCGAGCAATCCTTCGCGGATGTCCTGGAGATAGACACCGACCGGATAGGCCATTTTGCCGAGGACCATCGCCTTTTCGAGCGCGAAAATCCGGTTTCCATCGAGGAGCGAGAGTAGCGCGGTCTGGCCTACCGCGTTCGCCGCGCCGAGCATGATGCTCGTCTTGATCGTCGGCGGTGCGCCTTCGAGGAAGCTCTCCGAAAAGCGGCTGAGGTTCGATGCGACATAGCCCACGAGCCTACGCTGACGCTCGACCGCGACGGGCTGGTAGACGGGATTTGGCCAGGCCGCCTCGGTATAGCCCTTCTCGGTCGCACCGACGATGTCGATATGCTTCATGAGCGTTACCGAAAAACTCGACTGCAGTTCCTTGTACAAGAGTGCGGCGGTCGCCGGGTCGATGCTGCCGCGCGCCGCGTCGCGGCCTAGCACCGCGAGCCCGTCCGACGTCTTCGCCCATGCCACTTCGAGCGCCTTCGTGTCGTCGTAGTCTGCGATCTTCGTAGGCACGGCATGAAGAAAATCCTGCCCGATGAAACGGAGCCAGGGCTGATCGATTTGCGCCCGCGCCGCCAACTGGATGCGTTCGATCCGCTGCGCGCGGGTGAGGCCATCGGCGATCATGTAGGAAAGCCCGATCTGATGAACATCGCCCGGCCCGACGCCGGCGATGAGATAGTCGAGCGGAAAATTCGGAGCCGGCGAGGCTTCTATCAGGCGATTATACTCTTCGTAGTTCATGATGCTCGGAGTAAAACCCATCTTGCCGAGCCATTGGGGATCGCTGCGCGCGGCAACAGAATAGGTTCCGATCCCATAGTTGCCGTCGCGCAGCCCGATGCCGTGCCCGACCTCGTGCCCCGTCAAGCGGCGCAGCAAGGCGAGATGGATTGGACCCGTTACGTCGAGATAGTCGGTTCCTTCGAGTTTTCTCGGAGCGACGGCGAAGAATTGCCGCAACCCGTCGAAAAAAGGACCATCGACGAAGACATCGGCCTTCAATATCTCGCCCGACCGGCGATCGATGACATGCCGAGCCGTCCCTCCGCCCGTGGCGAGATTGGCGGAACGATCGATTGGCCCCCAGATAAGCGCTGAGACGCTTGTTCGGAATTCGGGCCAGCTTTCACCCGGCGGCATCTCGCGGACCTCGATCGCATGATCGATGCCGAGGGGAATGAAAGCTTTGTTCCAGGCCAGTATCCCTTCGACGACCGCGGGCTTCAATGCCAGCGGGATTGCAGGGTCGAGATAGAATCTGATGACCGGGGTCCCCTTCGCCACATCGGCAGCCGATAAGCGGAACTTGACTACATTCGCGGGCCGACGTCCCGTTTTGCGCCGGTTGTCGATCGCGCTGTAGCCCCCCATTTTCTCATTGTAGGGCTGTGCCTCCATCGCTTCCGCGGGCGGCAGCCGGAACGACCAGTAGGTCGTGAAATTGCCCTGCTTCCCTGGCGAATTCTTGATCTCGTAACTCGCATTCAGACCGACCAGGACCGTCTCACCAAATGCACGAAGGCTGGCGAGCTTGAGGCTATCGGACTTGACCGCACCGAGGTCGGCGCCCTCAGTGCGATCTCCCTTCAGCAGTGCGGTGATGTCGAAGACATAGCCATCGACGAGGTTCGAGGGTGCAAGCGGTCCCGACGCATCGAAGAGGTTCGGTTGGCTGATTCCGCGCGGAAGGTGGGACGAGGGCGCATATCCCGGAAGGTCGTCATAATCGGCTTCGTCGGGATCGATGGTGAGGCGGAGTTCGGGCTTGCCGGACTCCGCGCCAACCTCCTCCATCTTGATGTAGCGCACTTCTTCGCTCGGCTCGCGGATCCAGATGAGATCCTCGCCGAGACGTGACCGGGCGACATGAAGGAGGATAGTGTCGCCAGCTTCGATGCACACCTCCTTTTTCACGCATGCTTGCTCAGCCGCAACGGCGGGGAACGATACGAGGAGGCCAGCACCAATCGCCGAGGCAAGGAGAAGGGAATGGCGAAGCGGGATATGCCGCTTGGCGGGACGTCGCGGAATCAATGTCATGGGCACCTCGGTCGACGATGCCCGGACTCACCTGCCATATCGGTGAGTCCGACACATCGCGTAGGATAGACGTTTGCGTTAGAAGGAGAATTTCGCGCCGGCGCGAAGCTGCCTGCCGCCATAATAGGATCCGCGGTACAGATAACGGCCGTTGGATCCGCTGCCGGTGCCTTGCGAGCTGCGGAGTCCAGAATCGCTCGCCCCCCGCAACAGATCGCTTCCTTCGAGGAATATCTGGAAATCGCCGCCGGCGAGCTTGGTGCTATATTGGGCACGAAAATCGAGCGTTCCAAAGGATTCCTCGAAATTGCTGATGCCGTTTCCGATATAGCCGACGGTCCTGCGCCCTTGCATCGTGTAGGCGAGATTTCCGCTGAATCCCTTCTTGTTGTAGGTCAGGCCCAAAGTTCCCGAATGTTTCGCCTGCCCGCTGAACGGAAGATCGCGCAGAACGATATCTTCGGACTCGAAGTCCACGATAGCGCCCTGCGCGTCGAGCACCGGCTTTGCAGTCCAGGTGATCGGCTGGTTCTTCGAACTATTGGCATAAGTGTAGTTCGCATAGACCCCGAGCCCGTCGAAAGGCGCCGGAAGGAAGGTGAATTGCCGTTCGATCGCCGCTTCGACGCCCCACAGATCGGCTGTGTCCTCATTGTTGAGTGGGCGGAACAGCGTCAGATTATAGTTATTCGGATTGGCGAGGACGTCGGCGAAGCGCGGATCGTCGGGCAGCACGCCCCTCACCGCGTCGATCGTCGCCGCGCCAGACAGGTAGGTCGACTCCAAAAGATTGTGGAAGCGCTTGTAGAAGACACCCAGTTTGATGACGCCGATCGCGCCGTCATAATGTTCGAGGCTCAGGTCGAAATTGTCGGTGCGCGCAGGCTTGAGGTCCGGATTGCCCGACTGGACGAACAGCGACGGAAGGTTGCCTCGCGGCCCAGGCAGGGGGCCTAGGAAAAGCGTGACACCGGGTGTCTGCGACAGAAGATTGATCTGCGGTCGCGCGACAGTCATAAAATAGCCAAGGCGTACGATATTATTCTCGTCGAACCGGTAATTGGCGAGAATGCGTGGAAGAACGTCGGTCTGCCGCGCCCTATCCGCCACGACGGCATTATTGACGGCAAAGAAGTCATCATCCTGGCTGAAATCCGCCCGAAAGATCCGCGGCCCCTGCAGATTGACGGCTTTGACATCGACGCGGGTGACGCGCGCACCCCCGATGACTTCGAGTTTTCCGAACTGCAGCGTGGCCTGCAGATAGGCCGAGAGCTCGCTTTCCTGGGTAAACTCGTCCTTCAGACGGCTGTCGGCCGGGTTGATATAGCGAGCATATTTCGATCCGGTCGGACAGACGGTGCTCAAACAGGCGTCTTGCAAAATCTGTGCGAAGGCGATCCCGTCTTCCCGGCTGAGATTGCGGAAGCCGAAATCGACGCCGATCGGAGAAAGCGGCGAGTCGGTGAGCGGCAAGCCGAAGGTCGCGGGGGAAAGCCCCACGACGAGCGCGGCATAGTCAAAAGCCACGCCCGATTGGTCCGAGAATTTTGAATTTTTGTAGGTCGCACCAGCTTCGATGGACCGCAGAACACTCGAAGCAAACTCTTTCCTGACGCTGAACTCACCATTCCACCGCTCGTTCTGTCCCCGCGCGCTGTAGAGGTTTGCGCGTCGCCATTCGTAAGTCGAGGCGTTGAGGAGATCGAGACCGGCCTGCGAAAGCAAGGGAGTCGGAATCGAACTCATGCCTGGACGAAGCTGGGGAAAGGGCGTGATGACGCGGCCTTCCACCGGATCGAACGCTTCGGGCAAAAGCTGGTCGTCCGTCAGGACAAGCGTCGGTGATTCAAAATTGACATTCATCGTCTCGCCGCGCGTCCGCCCTTTGGCGTAGCCGGCCAAATATTTGAAGCTCCAGCTGGCAAGATTGGTTTCGCCGCGGAAAGACAGCACGTCGGTCGTCGTCTTCGCATTGGGCGTATATGAAAAGGACGGCGTAACGCCAAGACTGCGGCTCGACCAGTCGATCGCCTGACGCACCTCGCCTCCGAGGGCAGCGACTGGAAGAGGCGCATAGGAGATCGGATTCGCGAACATGCTAAGCGACTCAGAGTATCGGTTCACTTTGAGATCGAGCCGCTGATAGTCGGCGAACAGTTTCGTATGCGTGTCGACTTCCCAAGCCGCGCTAAGGGTGGCGCTCAGATTTTTTGTGCGCGTGCGGTCGGAGGAAATATCTAGCCCGATCGGATAGACGCCGTCGGATCCTTGCTCGAATGGAAAGGCGAGACGCGGATCGATGTCCGAAGTCGAAGTTATCGTCGGGGTGCCATCGACTTGAAGCGGCAGATACAGGCCGAAGAAGGGGCTCGTATTATAGCTGATGCGCATCAAGCTGCGGTCACGATACTGGACGGACGCCGAAATACCGAACTGGTCGTTGGCACCGAAACGCGCCGAGGCCGTACCGCCGACGAGGAAGTCGTCGGTGAAATCACGGCCGCGCTTGGCGCCCTCGACACTCACCGACACGAAGCGCCGTGGCCGGTCCAGCGGCGTTTTCGTTTCGATTTCGACAAGCCCGCCGGTTCCCGCACTGTCCTGACTTGGAAGCAGCGTCTTCGAGATTGTAACCTTGTTAATGGACTCGGTAAGCACATTGTTGAGCGACGCGGATCGTCCGACACCTGATCCTTCAGGAAGCTCAACGCCGTTGATTTTCACTGCGTTGAAATCGGGCGCCATGCCGCGAATGGTAATATTGGTGCCATCGCCGGTTGCCGCATCGCGGTCGAAGATAACGCCGGGCGCGCGGCGAAGGCTTTCGGACAAGGTGGTCCCTGTAAAGTCGCCAAGCAGGTCGCTCGAGATCACAGTCGAGACATTGTCGGCGGTGCGCTCCTGGTTGAGCGCTTGCGCGCGCGACGACAGATAGGCGGTCACGACGATATCGGCGCTCTGTCCCGCAAGAAGCGAATATTGCACGCGCACGGGAGCGTTGCCAGATACCGACACGTCGTTGGTGACCTCGGCATAGCCGAGATAAGATATGCGGACGGTCAACTCGCCAGCCGGCACGCCGACCAGACGAAAATTCCCAAGATCGTCGGTGCGCGTGACCTCTCCGGTTTCGACGATTTCGACAAGCGCGCCCTTCAAAGCGGCACCGGTCGCATTGTCGACGACCTTGCCTTCGACAATGCCATGCCCGCGAGCGCGCTGCACCTGCCGCCCCTTGGTGTTGCGCGCGAGGGGGCTGCCCTGGCTAACGACCCCTTCGACGTTTCCTGCCTTCACGATCGCAATGAGATTGCCATCGACGCGGGTTTTGAAGCCGCTGCCTGCGAGCAAGTTGGTGAGAGCAGCCTCGGCCGACAGTTGTCCGCGAGCACCGGGAGACCGGGCCGAGCGGACTTCGTCGGCGCGATAGACGATTTGCCGACCGGACTGCCGAACATAGGCATCGAGCGCAGACTTCAACGAGCCGGCGGGAATGTTGTACTCGCGCGTCTGTGCTGCCGCAGGCGTGGCGAGCGCCACAATGCACGTGCTGGTCGCCAATGCTGCCGCGAGTGTCCGGATCATTTCTTTGCCCCCATTCCGGGCAGGTTATCTGCCCCAATGGAAGGGTGCGACAATCCGGTCTTTGCTTTTGGTAACGCTACGGCGCCGAAATTTTCACGGTGGTGTCGTCGCGCTCGATCTTGAGGCCGTATGCGTCGCGCAGCAGTCGCGTGAAGGAGTCCACGCTCGACGCCTGGAACGAGCCGCCGATCGGGATCCGCCCGGCAGCGGCATCGGTGACGACGAGCCGGGTGCGATTGTAGCGATTGAACTCGGCGACGACCTCCGTGAGCGGCGCCTGGTCAAAGCTCAGCATGCCGTCGCGCCATGCGAGCGCATCCGCGACCCGCTCCTCCGACTTGGCTGCGATCAGCGTCGATGGCCCGCGCGAGATCGCCGTATCGCCCGCCGTGATGATCGCGGCATGGGCCATCGCGCCTTCGCCGTCGTCGACCCGGACCCGCCCTTCGAGCACATTGACCGTCACGCGATCCTTGTCGCGGCGAACCGAGAATTTCGTGCCGAGGACCGTGATCGTCTGGCGACCGGCATGGACCACGAACGGCTCGCCATCGCGATGCGCGACCTCGAAGAACGCTTCGCCCGAGTCCAGCCAGACCTCCCGCTTGCTCTGTCCAACCGCCGTCCGCAGCACCGTCTGCGTGTTCAACTCGACCTTGCTGCCATCCACCAGCGGCACCACGCGCCGCCCGCCGATGGGCGTATCAAAGCGGGCCTGCTGCACCTGCGGTGCAGGCTGGTCGAGAAATCGCGGAGCGACCGACAATCCGCCAATGCCGACGGCGGCGACCAGGCTGGCGGCGATCGCCGCCGGCCACCATCTGCGGCGAGGGCCGTGCTCGTCGGCCCGATCGTCGTGCTCGATCCCGAGCGAGCGAATGCGGTCCGCCTGTTGCCAAAGATGGTCCGCGCGCCAGAACGCCGCCTTGTGCGCCATGGACTCGTCGAGCCAGGCATCGAGCTCGGCTTGCTCGTCCTCGGTCCAGTCCGGCGCATTACGGCGAATCAACCAGTCGAGCGCCTGGTCCTCGATCGCTTCCTGCCGCCTCATGGCAGCACCTCACCGTCCGCGCGCCGCCTATAGCTCTTGCGCACGATCCTGCCCGACCCGCCCGCCATGTGGTCGAACAGCGCCTTCATCCCGAGCTTGATCTGGCGCCGGACCGTCTCGACCGAGACGCCCAGCGACGCCGCCGCCTCGCGATCGGTCATCCCGTCGATCTTCTGCAGCAGGATGATTTCGCGGCACTTGGGCGGCAGCTTGTCGATCCCTTCTTTCGCGCGGCGCAGTTCGTCCCGCGCGGTAAGCGCCCGCTCCGCTTCGAACATGTCGATGTCGTGGTGAATGTCATCCAGGTCGGCCATCGTATCGATCGGCACGATGCGGGCCCGCTTGGCGTTGTTGATCAGGTGATTGCGGGCGATTGTAAAGACATAGGCACGCGCATTGAGCGGCAGTGCGCGGCGCGCACCGATCAGCGAATGCTCATATATGTCCTGCCTCAGTTCCAGCACGTCTTCAGACACCCTCCAGTTGCGACGGATGTAGGACGTCAACGCCCGCTCGAGAGGAAGCACCTCCCGCACGAACCAGGCATTGAGCTCGTCATCGTCGACCATTCAGGCGGGGTGAACCTCGCTGCAATTGTCCGAAGTGCACATGACAGTCCGCACCGGGACAATTGGTAACGCGAAATTTGGCTACCCACGCATTTTTTTCGCCAGCCCTGTTCGATCCTTGCGGCGGGTCCCGCGAATGCCCGGTTAGACCAGCCGCGCATCGATATGGGTAACGCACCGTCGGGGAGGCTCTGGCACCGGAACGGATCGATCGCCACGTTACCCATTTCGGGCGTCGCCTTGTCATAGTCGCGAACGGGGCAGGATGATCAACCGACCGGCTTAGGGGGCCCGGGTTCGCGGCATGCCGCGGCAGGAGGTCTACATGGCTGGAGGCAGCCGGCTGTGGAACGAGTGCGCGTTCAGTCTGCTGGACGATATTGTCCGCGCGATCCGCGACACCGAGGATCGCGCCCAGCTTCGCGCGGTGACGCGCGCGTTCGCCGACGATCTGGGCTGCCGTTACTTTGCGATCCTGACGCACGAGGATCTGCGATCTCCGAAGCCCGGAACGGTCGACCTGCGCGACTATGCGGCTGGTGCCACCCGGCGCATCATCGCCGAAGGCCGCTACCGCCGCGATCCGGTCATGCGCGGCTGTCTGTTCGCCGAGGCCGCGTTCCTGTGGTCGAACCTGCCCGCCATCATCGATCTGGATCGCCATGACCGGCTTGCCCTGGAACTTGGTCGCCGCGAGGGACTGAACGAGGGGATCACCGTCCCCTGTGCCAGGCTCGGCGCCTGCTTCGGGTCTTGCACCTTCGCCGGCCTCAAGGCCGTGCGCCGCGCCGAAATGCTGCTCGGACCTGCGCAGACGTTCGGCACCTTCGCCTTCCAGCAGGCCCGCCGGTTTGCCGGCCCGGCGCAGCGCGGTCCGTTGCCGAGGCTCGAGCCGCGCCACCGCGACTGCATCCTGCTCGCCGGACAGGGCCTGAAGGACAAGCTCATCGCCCATCGGCTCGGCCTGACCGTCCGCACCGTCGAGAGCTACATGCGGGATGCGCGCCGCCTGTTCGGGGCGAGCGACCGCACCGAATTGCTGGCGGCCGCGATCCTCGCCGGCGAGATCGCGACGGACGAATTGCGGCCGTCAAGGACCGTGGATTCCGGGCGCTAAAGCTGACTGTCCAAAGCTGCTTCCTCTCGCGGCGCATCAAGCCACGGGAGCAGCACATGATCCTTACCATCGAAAACTACCCCGGGAGCGCGCATCAGGCGGCGCTCGAATCCATGTTCGCGGACCGCAAGGCGCAGTTCGTGGACTTCTTCGATTGGGACGTCCCCGTCGTCGACGGCCGCTTCGAGATCGACCAATTCGACACCGCCGATGCCGTCTATATCATCTCGATCGACGATGGCGGACGACACGAGGCGTCGCTGCGCATGCTGCCGAGCTGGCTGCCGCACCTGCTGGGCGAGATATTTCCCCACCTTTGCATCGCGGGCGTTCCCGTGGGACCAACGACGTGGGAGAGCACGCGGCTCTGCCTGCCGAGCCGCCACGGTGCCGCCCGCAGGCGGGAGCTACGAAGCGCACTGATCTCGGCGATGGCCGACTTCGCGCTGGCGCGCGGGCTCGAGCACATCACCGGCGTTATCCCCGAGGGATTCAGGCGTGAGGTGCTCGCCATGGGATGGCGCGCCGAACCGCTCGGCCCCGCCCTTCGCATTGCCGGCGGTCCGATCGGCGCCTTCCGCATCGAGGTCACGTCGGACATCTGCGAGCGGCTCGCCTGGACCGGCACCTATGTCGGCGCGCTGGAGCTCGCGGCATGAGCGTGGGCATCGACATCGCCACCGGCGATCTCTCGCGAGAGGGCGTGAGCGTGATGCGCGGCGCGCTCGATCCTGCCACGATCGGCGCCCTGGCCGCCGACCTCGCCCCATCTTTCGCTCTGACGCCGATGTGCCGGGGCGTCTTCTACGGGCACCGCACCCGACGTTTCGGCGCTCTGCTCCGACGTTCGCCACATGCCGAGGCGCTGGTCCGCCACCCGGCGGTGCTGGCGATCGTCGAACGCATGCTGCTGCCCTGGTGCGAGCGCATCGCGCTCAACCTGACGCAGGCGGTCGAGATCCATCCCGGCGCACCGGCGCAACTGCCCCATCGCGACCAGGACATGTGGGCCGGCCCCAAGGGCAGCATGGAATATCTCGTGAACGTGATGTGGCCGATCGACCCGTTCACACTCGAGAATGGGGGGACGCGGCTGTGGCCCGGCAGCCATGTCGACCAGGATGCCGGCGAGCTGCCCGAGGAGGATGCGGTCGTCCCCGAGCTCGCGCCGGGCGACGCCCTGCTGTTTCTCGGCTCGACGCTGCATGGCGGTGGCGGCAACATATCGGCCGCGCCGCGCCGTGGTGTGATCGTCAGCTATTGCCTCGGCTGGCTGAGACCCTTCGAACTGCAGTGGCTGGTATATCCGCCGGCGGTCGCGCGGCACTTTTCACCCGAGCTGGCGGCGCTGGTCGGCTATGCGCAGCACCGACCCAATCTCGGCAATGTCGAGGGGCAATGCCCGTCGATACTGCTTGGGGAATCGGTCCCCGAATATCCCGGCGCGATCGACGCGCTGCGTCCCGATCAGGAAGCGCAGGCGGTCGCCTTTCTCGCGGATCGGCAGGACTGATGCCGATGTCCGGGCTTCCCGACTGGCGGGACACGGTTGCCTACGCGGCCGTGCTCGCCGGCGGGCGGCCGGCGCTCGCCTGGGAACTGCTGCGGCGCGATCCGGCCTACCGCGCGGACATGCGCGCTGTCCCTGCCAGCGAGGCCGCCGCTCATTTTGCTGCTCTGTGGGGGCTGCACTTTCCCGGCTGATCCCGAGCTTGACTGCGCCCACGCGGTCCCGCCCTGGACGGCGGCCGCGAACCCGCGTCTGCTGGCGGTGGTGCCGGCGCGGTCGGGTCCGGCGCTCGATCTCGCACGGATAGGGCGTCGCGGGATTCGGATTGCGGATCGACGGCATGTCTTGCTCGACCTCCTGGACGGAACACTGCAGTTGGAAGGTCGTGATGGCGCCCTCGACGACGGGCCGCGTCCGGTCGCGGCGTTGATCGATTATGGTCGCATCCTTGAACCCCAGCTCGAGTCGGCCCGCCGCCTCGATGCCTTTCTGCGCGGTCGGGAGCCGCCAACCGATGTCGGGACGCGGTTCGGCAGGCTGGTGGAAGCGCTCCGGGTCGGCGACGCGACCGCCGCGGGCGCCAGCCAGCGCGCGATCGGCCTTGGCATCTATGGCGGCGACTGGCCCGGAGACGGCGAGCATCTCAAATCGCGCGTACGCCGGATGATCCCGCTCGCCGTCGCCCTCATCCGCGCAGGTCCGCGCGGCGTATTGGCAGGACGAATCTAGGATTTGGGCGCGTTGCCTACCAGGGCGAGCGCGTCGATCGCCAAGGCGGTCGCGACATCGATGAATTCGAAAATGTCGAGCCGGCGCTCGCCCGTCTCGTAGCGCGAGACATATTGCTGCGGCTTGCCGAGCTTCTCCGCCACGGCCTGCTGCGTCAGCGCCTGTTGCTTGCGGGCTTCGATCAGTTGCTCGATCACCCAGCGATAGCGACTATCGTGGATGCCTCGCGCCACCAGTCCCTCACATCAAATTGATGTGAGACCGTGACTTCAGCTGTATCTTACACCAACTTGATGTATAGAGGGGACGGCCGCTGGTCGGCCATTGAGCAACCGAGGCCCGATGTCGTCAGATCCTCTCGATACCGTCGCGCCGTCGGGCGAGACCGTCTTTGACTATGATCGGCGGCACCTGCTCACTTATGCCGAGTTGCTGGATGCCGAGAAGGACGGCGTCGCCTGGCAGGACGGCTCGCTCGAGATTCTGGGTATCGATCCAACCACGGATGCGATGCGCGCCCAGACCTGCTGGGACACGCATCTTGCGCGGGCACGGTGGATTACCGGCGATGGACTGCGCAGCGCAATCACCGCTTTCGGCGAACAGGCACGCGCGGCTTCCCGTCGGCGGCGGCAACGCGAGAAGTGAGGCGCCTCGCGGGACGGCGGCGATGCCTGGTCGAACGCGGGATCTGCGGTGCGCACTCTGGCGTCGCTGCGCCGCCGCCAGGGGTCGCGCGTCTGGTTGACCCGCGTCTGCACACTTGCGCGACCGTGGAGCACGGCGGCGGCTGGCCCACAGGCCCGCGCGCACGCCGCCGCGCTGGCCGGCCGCATGCAAGGGTGCGTCTTGTCTCGCGCCGGGCGGCGCGGGGCATCGCGGCTTCGCCGCCCACGACCGCGCTCTAGGTCGCTCCCGCGACCCCGAGCCCCTTGCGGGTCTCGGCCTTACGGTGACGATCGCATGGCGCATCTGTGGTCGCCGCGTCCTGATGACGCGACGGCGTTGTTTGTGGGCCTTCCCTCGTCGGCGGGTGTGGCCGGCGCTTCCGCCTGAGGCCCGTCGCGGCGCTCGCAACTCCGCTGCGCGGAGTGCTTCACGTCCATTGCGCCCCTTCGGGTGCGCGCGCCGCTGGAGCCGGGCCTCCTCTGGTCGCGTCTCGCCGCCCACCCCCCGCCTCTCGGGGGAGGCCATGGGGCTTTTTGGGCGGGTGAGGAGGCTATGGTGTCGAGTCCTACGAATCGTCGTGCGCGTGGCAAGGCTTTGGGCGACAGTGCCGAGCCACGCGGCAATCTCTATGACGAGGTGACCGCCCGCATCATCGCCGAGCTTGAGGCGGGGCGCGTGCCGTGGGTCCAGCCGTGGGGCGGTGCCGCCTGCGCCGGTCCTTCATTGCCTCGCAACGCGCTCACCGGGCGCAGCTATTCGGGCGTCAATGTCTTGCTGCTGTGGGGCGCGGTCATCGCCAATGGCTATCCCTCGCAAAGCTGGCTGACCTTCCGGCAGGCGCGCGAGGCGGGCGGCTGTGTCATCAAGGGCGAACGCGGCCAGATCGTGGTCTATGCCGACCGCTTCGTTCCCGAGGGCGAGAAGGCCCGCGTCGAGCGCGAGGGCGGCGACGCCAAGGCGATCCCGTTCCTTAAGCGCTTCACCGTGTTCAATGTCGCCCAATGCGAAGGGCTTCGCCCCGGTCTTGCCGCCGATCCTGCGCCGCTTCCCGACCGCGAAATTGTCCCCGTCGCCGAGGCGGTGATTGCGGCGAGCGGCGTCGATTTCCGCATCGGCGGCGACAAGGCATTCTATGTGCCGAGCCATGACTTCGTGCAGGTGCCGCCGCAGCCCGCTTTCTTTGAGCAGATCAACTATTACCGGACCTGCCTTCACGAACTGACCCACGCCACCGGCCATCCGACCCGGCTCAACCGCAACCTGACCAACCGCTTCGGCAGCAAGGATTACGCCCGCGAGGAACTGGTCGCCTTATCTGGACAGTCTGCGCCGCTCGCAACTTTGCAGTAAGGTCGGCGATGGACGCCCACGG
>NZ_JARESE010000040.1 GCF_029076845.1 Novosphingobium album (ex Liu et al. 2023) | reverse complement strand
CGGCGCGGCCACCTATCGGCCATCAAAATTGACGCCGACCGGACTCCGTAATCGTCGCGCTACAGTCACGCCGACGCCGACCAATCCGCTGCATATCGGGGCCTTCATAGCGGCGGCGACGAGCAAGCTGCGGATCGGCCAGTGCGGCACCAACCTTGCGGCGCATCATCCGCTGCGCGTCGCCGAGGACGCGGCCATGCTCGATCATATGAGCCAGGGGCGTCTCGACTTCGGCTTCATGAAGGGGCTCTCGGGCAAGGTCAGCTATCAGTTCGATCCCAACACCGCGATCCAGCGCGACCATAACAAGACCAATGGCGCGCTGACCTGGGAAGCCTTCGAGATCATCAAGCGCTTCTGGAGCGGCAAGCCCTTCCGTTTCGACGGGGACTATTTCACCTTCCCGACGGCCTGGGACGGCTCGTTCATCCCCGCGGAACATCGCGATCCGCGCTACTATGACGCCAACGGTACGCTAACCGCGATCCAGGGGCTGCCGACGCCGTTTCAGGAACCGCTGCCGCCGTGCTGGACCATGGTCGATTCGGTTGCGTCGACCGTCGAAGCGGCCAGAAGGGGCGTTGCCGCCACCGGCTGGGCCCAGACCTTCGAGGGCACGCGCGAACGCCTCACCGCCTATCGGCAGGCGGCGCGCGAGACGATCGCTGCGGGCAAGATGCCGCTGGGCGCCAATCTGCGTACCGCGATGATGCGCCCGACCTTCGTCGCCAACACCCGCGAAGAGGCCGACGCCGTGATGCGGCCGGCGCTCAACGGGCTGTTCGGCAAGCTCTTCGGTCTCGACAACTGGCTCGGCCGTCAGGCCATGCTCGCCAAAACCGAGGAACTGACCGAAGAGGAGAAGACCTGCGACTGGTTCGACTTCTTCCGCAAGCGGGACCAGATCTTCGTCGGCACCCCCGAGGAAGTGACCGAACTGCTCAAGCGCTACGAGCAGGAACTCGGCATGCAGCACCTCATCATGTACTGGGCCTTGCCGCACGTCTCCTTCGAGCAGCAGTTCGCCTCCATCCGCCTCTTCGCCGACAAGGTCATGCCCAACTTCTCGGCCGACGAGCAGATCTCCGCGCTGGACTTCGCCAATGTCGCGGCCTGACAGCCTGCTCGGCGACAAACCCGCCAGCAGCACATCCGCCGACTGGGAAACAAGGGCGGCCCGCATCCGGGCCGCCCTCGCCATCGTCCATGCCTTCCCTCTCGATCGCATGGTCGAACCCCTCACCACGCCAAATCCACTCCAGCCCACCGGATCAAAACCATGACCACATCGGTCCCCCCAGCCCAACTCACCATCAAAGAAGCGAAGTCGACGACTGCGATGTTTTCTGCTGCGATTTCAGGGGTGGAGTGAGGGTCGGGCAATGGTGAACAAAATATATGACAGCGCGAGCGAGGCGCTTCACGATCTGCTCGAGGATGGTCTGCTGATCGCCGCTGGCGGATTTGGCCTTTGCGGCCTTCCCGAACGGCTGATCGATGCCGTGCGCGATAGCGGAGTGAAGGACCTGACCTTCGCGTCGAACAATGCCGGCGTCGATAATGAAGGTATTGGCAAGCTCCTGCGCACACACCAGGTGCGCAAAATGATCGCATCCTATGTGGGCGAGAACAAGGAGTTCGAGCGCCAATATCTCGCCGGTGAGCTTGAAGTCGAGTTCTGCCCGCAGGGAACTCTGGCCGAACGGATGCGCGCCGGTGGAGCAGGAATCCCGGCCTTTTACACCAGGACAGGAGTGGGAACGCTGGTGGCCGAAGGAAAGGAAACCGGAACCTTTGATGGGCAGGACTATATCCTCGAACGCGGTATTTTCGCAGATTTGTCGCTTGTGAAGGCCTGGAAAGCGGATGAGACCGGCAATCTCGTCTTCCGCAAGACCGCGCGCAACTTCAATGTGCCTGCCGCCACATGCGGAAAAATCTGCGTCGCGGAAGTCGAGGAAATCGTTCCCGTCGGCAGCCTGGATCCAGATCACATTCACCTCCCGGGCGTTTATGTCCAACGTCTGATCGTCGGGGTGCCATATGACAAGAAGATCGAGTTCCGCACTGTGCGGGAAAGGGAGCTCGCGTGATGGCTCAGGATGGCAAGGGTTGGAGCCGCGCCCAGATGGCCGAGCGTGCTGCAAGGGAGCTGCAGGACGGTTATTACGTAAACCTTGGTATCGGAATTCCGACACTTGTGGCCAATTACGTTCCCCAGGGCATGACTGTGACGCTTCAGTCGGAGAACGGCATGCTGGGGATCGGCCCGTTCCCGTATGACGATGAAGTTGATGCCGATCTGATCAACGCCGGGAAGCAGACGATCAGCGAATTGCCGCAGTCGGCCTATTTCGACAGCGCGCAAAGCTTCGCGATGATCAGAGGAGGGCATATCGATCTTACGGTGCTGGGTGCAATGGAAGTTTCCGAACGGGGCGACATCGCCAACTGGATGATACCGGGCAAGATGATCAAGGGGATGGGGGGCGCTATGGACCTCGTCGCCGGGGTCAGGAAGATCATAGTGGTGATGGAACACTGCTCAAGAAACGGAGATTCCAAGTTCGTGCCCGAATGCAGCCTGCCACTGACGGGCAAGAATGTTGTAGACATGATCGTCACCGATTTGGCTGTGTTTCAACGGCCTGAGACGGGAAAACCGTTCCGGCTGATCGAGCTGGCGCCAGGCATTACCTGCGACGAAGTAAAGAGCAGGACCACTGCTTCCTTCGAGATGTTGGACCCGGCCTGAGCGTTGCTCTTTCAAGTCACGTGCCGGGCTTGAAACAGGCGGTTCGTGATCCTCCGCGAAGGTGTGGACGTAGCCCCCTTAATAACGTCCCAACCGCAAGATAACGCTCGATATTCATAGGGAGATTAATCGAATGCCAAAGCTTTTTGTGACCGATCGGGATGGCCAGGAACGCACTGTTACAGGAAGGCCCGGCATTTCGGTCATGGAAATAATCCGTGACGCAGGCTTTGATGAACTGCTGGCGCTATGCGGGGGGTGCAGTTCCTGCGCTACGTGCCACGTTTATGTCGATCCCGATTATGCTGACCAATTTCCTCCAATGAGCGAGGATGAAAATGATCTGCTGGACAGTTCCGAGCACCGCAATTCACTCAGCCGGCTTTCCTGTCAGCTTCACTTCACCGAAGATCTGGACGGCCTGCGCGTTGCCATCGCTCCGGAAGATTGATCAGCAGCCTCAGCGCGAATGCTCCGGATCGCCATGAGTAGTTCTCCTGCTGGAAGACTGCGCGTCTTGCTCAAGGCGCTTTACGCGCCGGTATTCAATCGACGACCCGCTTTAACTCGTCGCGGGCGCAATGCATCGCGCATCGCAAAACTTGAAGTGATGCGTGTGACGCCGGGCATCCGTGAGAGAATCTCGCTATGAATGACTTCATAAGCGGCCACATTTTCTGCTTGGACTCGCAACCAATAATCGACCTCGCCGGTCATGAGAAAACACTCCCTGATCTGCGGGCACTGCCTTACAGCGTGTTCAAATCGCGCGAGATAATCTTCGGTCTGGCGCTCGAGCGTCACGCGCACCAAGACATCGACCGAGCCCGCTTCAGCCGCCAAAGGCGCAAGAACGACCGTGTAACCGCGGATGGCTCCTTGATCTTCGAGTATTTTAATGCGGCGGTGACATGCCGAAGGCGACAAGCCAACCTCTGCGGCAATCTCGGAATTCGGTCGTCGGGCGTTGAGGTGTAACAGGCGGATGATCTCTCGGTCGGTTCGGTCGATTGATTCTGACATGCCCTTCCCTTTCTGTCGACGATCATTCCATAATTGGCAGAAGATTGGCAAGGTGTTCGTCTCTTTGACGGAATATTTTGAATCTAAACGACTACCTTTTCGTCAGATAGCAGGGGGCAGTTGTGATTGATTCCGCCGGAGCAATGCTGAGCATCGATCTTGATGCGCTTGCCGAAAATTACCGCACGATCCAGCTCCACGCCGGATCGGCACAGGTCGCAGCTGTGGTCAAGGCCGACGGCTATGGCCTCGGCGCGATCCCGGTCGTGCAAACTTTGATGGATGCAGGTTGCCGCACTTTCTTCGTCGCTTTCCTTGGAGAGGCAGTAGCACTGAAATCCGTGTTGCGAAGCTCTGATACCCTCTTCGTCCTCAACGGACTACTTCCTGGAACGGAAAGGGATTGCGCGCAACTGGGTGCGGTGCCGGTTCTCAATTCGCTCGATCAGGTCGACCGCTGGACCGCGATGTCGCGGGAACTTCGTCGCACGCTCTCCGCCGCCTTACAGATCGACACCGGCATGGCTCGGCTCGGCTTGTCTGCTGAAGAAGTACAGACGCTGGCGATGCAACGCTCCCGGCTCAATGGGATCGAGTTGAAGCTGGTCATGAGTCACCTCGCCTGCGCCGACAATTCTGTCGAGCCATTCAACGAGCGACAGGTCGAGACCTTCGAGGCTCTGACCCGAGCTTTCCCGAATGTGGCACGCTCACTCGATAACAGTGGCGGTGTCTTCCTTGAGCGGGGCCATTTCGACCTCGTTCGCGCTGGTATTGCTCTTTACGGTGGCGCTCCCAGGACGGGACCCAATCCGATGCGCCCGGTCGTAAGTCTCGAAGCGAGAATTCTTCAACTGCGAACCGTCCCGGCGGGCGCAGCCGTTGGCTATGGTCTGACCCACCGCTGTGAGCAGCCGTCCCGCATCGCGACAATTTCGGTCGGCTATGCCGATGGATGGCCCAGGCATCTCAGCAACCGGGGATCGGCCTACATTGGTGGGGTCCGAGTGTCTATCGCCGGACGCGTTTCGATGGACAGCATCACGCTTGACGTGACCGATGTTCCCGATGCGCTGCTCTATCCGGGTGCGCCAGTGGAACTGATCGGTTCGCACCAGAGCATCGACGATGTTGCCGACGACGCGGGCACCATTTCCTACGAAATCCTGACCCAACTGGGTCATCGCTACACGCGCATTTATTCTCCCGCGCGCGCGACCCAACTCAAACGGAGCGCCTGACCCATGAAGATCGCCATTCTTGGCAGCGGCGTCGTAGGTGTCACGTCGGCATGGTATTTGGCGCAGGCGGGTCATGAGGTGACCGTCATCGACCGCCAGCAAGGGCCCGCCCTCGAGACCAGCTTCGCCAATGCGGGTGAGATTTCTCCCGGCTATGCCTCTCCCTGGGCGGCGCCCGGTATTCCGATGAAAGCACTGCGGTGGCTGTTCATGCAGCACGCCCCACTGATCCTGCGCCCCCAAGCCGACTGGGCGATGCTGCGCTGGATCGTGGCGATGCTCGGGAACTGCACCAAGCCAGCTTATGCCTTGAACAAAAGCCGCATGGTCCGTCTGGCCGAATTCAGTCGGGATCGCTTGATCGATCTGCGCGCGGAAACCGGGATCAGCTATGACGAGCGCAGTCGGGGCACATTGCAGCTCTTCCGTGAACACAAACAACTCGACGGCATCGACAAGGATGTGGCCGTCCTTCAAGCGGACGGCGTACCCTTCGAGATACTGGATGCGGCCGGCTGCATTGCTGCCGAGCCTGGCCTCGCGAACAGCGGAGTGCCGCTCGCCGGGGGGCTGCGTCTCCCCAATGACGAAACGGGCGACTGTTTCAAGTTCGCCAACGCTTTGGCTGAAATGGCAAAGGGTGAAGGCGTAACCTTCCTTCATAACCACACTATCCTGCGCCTCGTCAGAGAAGGCGATCGGATCAGCCATGTTGAAACCGATAAAGGGGATATAGCCGCCGATGCCTTTCTCGTGGCTCTGGGCAGCTATTCGCCGCTGCTGCTGGCACCGCTTGGTATCCGCCTGCCCGTGTATCCGGTGAAGGGCTACTCCATCACCGCTCCGATCGAGGACGAAGCCAATGCGCCTGTTTCCACCCTGTTGGATGAAAGTTACAAGGTAGCGATCACCCGGCTTGGTGACCGCATCCGTGTCGGCGGCATGGCGGAACTCTCCGGTTATTCCAATGACCTGCCCCAGGCGCGGCGTGAAACACTCGAATATTCTGTGGGATCGTTGTTTCCCGGTGCGGGCAATCTTGAGCGTGCCAGTTTCTGGAGCGGTCTGCGTCCAATGACGCCGGATAGCACTCCGGTTATCGGGGGAACGAAGATCGGCAACCTCTATCTCAACACCGGCCATGGCACGCTGGGTTGGACCATGGCCTGCGGGTCGGGCCATGTGATTGCCGACATCATTGGCGGACGCAAGCCGGCCATCGAAGCCGCCGATCTCGCTATCAGCCGTTACCGTTAACAGCCCAAGGAGCTTTTCATGACAATCACTCGTATCGACCGTGGCACGCGCATGAGCGAAGCTGTGATACATGGCAACACCATATATCTCGCAGGACAGATCGCGGCGCCGGGCGAAAGTGTCACCAAACAGACGCAGGCCGTTCTCGCAGAAATCGAATCTCTGCTCACGCGGACCGGCAGTTCCAAGAACCATATTTTGATGGCTCAAATCTGGCTCGCCGACATCAATGACTTTGCCGAAATGAACGCTGTCTGGGATAGCTGGATTGCGGACGCCGAAGCGCCAGCCCGAGCGACCGGTGAGGCGAAACTCGCCAGCTCAGACTACAAGATCGAGATCATCATCACGGCCGCCAAGGCCGACTGAGGCCTGGCCCGCAATCAATCCCGGCAGGGAGCAGAGACATTAGCACTACTTTGGCAGATTATTCTTGGTGTGCTCGATGAGGAGTTTGTCACAGTGGGGACAGCGCGTTGGTGACGGTCGCATGAAGAGGTCGAGAATGGCCTGGCGGATGGCCGGCATGGTTGGCTGAGGCGGTGGCCCCCCGACTCTTTTTTTCCGTCCCGCTGCTTTGATGCGGCGGGATTGGAGAAACGCGAAGGCGATCATCGCCATCAGGCAATGTCGGTGCAGCCCGGTCCATGATCTGCCTTCGAAGTGATCAAGCCCAAGCTCTTCCTTGAGTTGCTGATGTGCCTGAGGGATATCGTTCGGCAAGTCAGCGCCAAGATGGGGATGAACATTGTCAGCGGCGCACTGTCGAAGGACCACGTGCACCTGTTCGTAGAGATACCGCCGCACATCTCGGTCAGCGAATTCGTCCAGCGGGCAAAAGGGCGTTCGTCGCGCCGCATCCAGCAGGAATTCGAGCACATCCGCAAACGGTATTGGGGGCAACGCTTATGGGCGAGAGGCGACTTCTCGACCACATCCGGCAGCATCACCGATGACATGATCGTCACCTATCTGAAACGCCATACCGAGCCAGATGATCGGGCTTCAGCCTGGCGCCCAGAACCTACCGGCATCCGCCGGTAGTCCTTCAGTTTTTAAATTAAAGATGTACGATCCAGGATGTGTGCCATTTTAAAGGAGCCGTATTGAGTGAATCTTAGCAGAGAGCGTCGATGATCTTTTTCATCCAAGGTCCTTGTCGCAATGCCCTCATGTTCGAACTTTGCGATTTTCCGGTACGCGGTCGCGCATGACGCATGGGCAGCCATGCACAAGGACCAGAGATAGACTTCTCGCCCTTCCAATTCGGCAAGGCACAGGTCAAGAAGCATATCCCAAGTGGGGCAGGAGCATAAGGTAAAGCCGAATACTTGCCGAATTGTCTTGCGCTGATGGATCAGCGCGCGGCAGGTAGCGATCCTGCGCTCCTCGATATGCGCATCCGTCATAAATTAGTGGCTTCTTCAGTGACGAGTTCTCCGCAGCGCCAAGTCTCAATCAGCATTTCCTGTTCGACGCGAAGATAGTCAACCGCTCCCGTGGCGGTTGGAGCGCGGGATTCGAGCAATCGTGAAGGACAACAACCCTCGTATGTACCGAGATTGGGCCGGTGCGCGTAATAGCCAGCCAAGGCTGCCAGTTCCGGGCTGAAACCCCGCGCAACTTCAGGAGGATAAGCAAGCCACGGCAATTCGTAGGGCTTGAGCCAGCCGAGGCTGTAGCTGACGATCATTGGCCTGCTGCCGGTTTGGCGGACACCGAGATAAGGTGTTTTCACCTATCGGAGGTCCAAAATGCAACGAAGGAAGTTCAGCCGC
>NZ_JARESE010000004.1 GCF_029076845.1 Novosphingobium album (ex Liu et al. 2023) | reverse complement strand
GCTGCATCGCTTCGCCCGATTGTCGCGGGGCGAATGCGAAAGCGGAGCGGCGGCCGGGGAAAATATGCTATCGCCGATTGTCAGGCGGGGTCGCATCCGCAACAATACGAGGTTTTTTGAGTTTCCCTGCCCGAAGTCAGCCTGGCTGGTGAACGCTCCCGCCGGCGCCGCGCGAAGAACGGCGTCCGGCAAAGGCGTTGCCCATTCCGGGAATCGCCTCGGGACCGTGGCGGCAAAGGGGGGAATGTAACGTGATGCGGGGAATGCCGGGAGAAACGCGCGACACCGGGCAGCGCGATGGCACGCCGATGCAGGCGCGCCGGCGGGAACCGATCGCTCCGGCGGCCGCGCCCGCGACGCGATCGGCATCGTCGGCCGCATCGCTGGCCGCGCGGCGCGGACCGGGCGGCGGCCTGGCCCTGAACGCACTGGCCCTCGCGCTGTGCGCGCTGCTGCTGGGACTGGCCGCGATCCGGGTGGAAGGCGCGGCGGTAATCGGCGCCACGGCGGCCGGCGCGCTGTTCGCGCTGCGCCAGCGGCTGATCCTGTTCCTGATCGCGGCCGCGATGCTCATCCCGCTGGCGGTGCTGCCCGAGGCGCGGCTTTCGATCGGCTACTGGTCGCAAATGGCGCTGATGGTCGGCGCCGCGCTGCTGTCGCCGCGCTTCGCCCCGGCGCTGCTGCATGTGCCGCAATGGGCCTGGGCGCTCGTGGCCATGCTCGGCACCGCGAGCTTCTGCCTGTCGCTGGCCGGCCCGGCAGGGGTGGGGATGGCGGCGGCCACCGTGTTCGGATCGTTGTGCGCGGCCTGTCTCGGTGCCGGGCTGGCCCGTCACCTCGCCATGGCCGATGCACGTCTGCTCGCCTGGGGCGAGGACGGGCTGGCGGCGGTGACGCGCGACCTGTTGCTGGGCCGCATCACCAGCGGGATGCTGCACGATCTGGCGCAGCCGCTCAACGTGATCGCGATGGCCAACGGCAACCTGGGCTATATCGTCGAGCACCTCGACATCGACGACGAGGCCCGGCGGCAACTGGTCGAGCGGATCGCCAGGATCTCGACCCATACCGAAGGCGCGGCCTATATCCTGGGCCTGTTCCGCTGGTTCGGGCGCGAGGGCAACCAGGACGAAAGCCGGCTGAGCGTGCGCAGCGCGCTGGAACGCGCGGTCGCGGCCACCCGGTCCAACGTGCGCCACCACGGCGTGGCGATCGAGCTGAAAGGCGACGGGCTGGACTATCTCGTGCCCCGCCGGCACGGCGCGCTGGAGATGATGGCGGTGGCCGCGCTGCTCAGCGCGTTCGGCGCTTTCATCCGTCCCGAAGGCCAGAAGCTGAAAGGCACCGTGCTGCTGCACGCCGCGCTGAGCCCGGCCCATGTCGTCATCCGCTTCCACTGCACCGACGAGGCCGGCGCGGTGCTGGCCGGCAAGAAGCTGGACCACGCCACGCTGTGGCTGGTGGAGCAAGTCGCGCGCGAGGCCGACGGCGATTTCCGCTGCGCGCGAACCGCGCCGCGCGGCGCGGCTCAGCCAGCCCGCTTCGTCATCCGCCTAGCACGCGACGACATCTGAGCAGGCGGTATCGCCGCCCAGCGGCAGACGGATCTCCACCCGCGCGCCTTCGACCTTGCCGGGCAGCAGGTGGATCGTCCCTTCGGCCGCCGCCAGGATCTGCTCGCAGATATACAGCCCCAGCCCGGTGCCTTCCTTCGCCTTGGTGGTGAAGAACGGGCGGAACACGGTTTGCGCCGCGCCCTGGGCCAGCCCCGCCCCATTGTCGGCGATCACGCAGCGCACTTCGCCGTCCGCCACGGCGAATTCGACGACGATCCGGCCTTCGCCCGTCCAGCCCGCCTGCCGGCGCGCCTGAATGCTGTCGACCGCGTTGCGCAGCACGTTGACGAAGACCTGCTCGGCCTCGATCGGGCACAGGCCCGCTGGCGCGGCGAGATCGGGCTGGCGCTGTTCCACCACGATCCCGGTCATGGCGAACAGCCCGTCCAGGAACTTGATCGCGTTGCGCATCGCACCGGCCATGTCGGTGCCGCCCGCCTCGGCCTGCGCGCCCTTGGCATAGCTCAGCGTGCGCGCGATAATCGTCTGCGCGCGCGCCACCTGCTCGGCGATGCGCTCGATCGCCTGCTCCATCTGGCACTTGCTCGGCTCAG
Source organism: Novosphingobium album (ex Liu et al. 2023) (assembly GCF_029076845.1). GTDB lineage: Bacteria > Pseudomonadota > Alphaproteobacteria > Sphingomonadales > Sphingomonadaceae > Novosphingobium. The sequence continues at coordinate 27,872 of NZ_JARESE010000004.1, read as the reverse complement.
GCGCGGCCAGCATCAGGCGCAGGTTCTCGTTGGCCATGGCGATGGTGAACAGGGGCTGGCGCAATTCGTGCCCCAGCGTCGAGGCCTGCGTGCCGAGATCGGCAAGCCGCGCGCGCGAGCACATCGCTTCCACCATGTGGCGCGGCTCGCGCACGCGGGCCATGGCGCCGCTGGTCCAGCGCGTGCCGCCCTGGCATTCGCGCAGGATCAGCATGACGCTGGTGCGCTGGTCGCCGGCAAGCCGCAGCTCGATCGAGACATGGCTGGTTTCGGCAAGCCGGGCGAGCTGGCGCGCATCCTCGGGATGGATCTGCACGCGCGTGGGCAGCGGGATCTCGCCCGCCTCGGCCCGCGCGAACTGCAGCGTGCCGGTGCCTGTGTCAAAACGGATGTCGTGCAGCAGCACCACGCCCAGGTTGGCCTTCAGCTCGGTGACGATCTGCCGCAGTTCGTCACGTTCGCAGCGCATCGCGCACAATTGCACGTCCAGATTATGGATTACGTCTTGCCGCATACCGGATCAGCCCCTTCCGATCTTGCCATTTCACCGCGTCCGCCGTTGGAGCCCCCCAACCGGCAAAACGCGACTGACACCTTCTCTCTCCGTTTCGCGATCATCGGCGCTGCCGGCACCCCGATCGCTCTTCCTTGTCTCGAACCCCGTTCCTTCGCCTCACGCCCCGGCTTGCGCGAGCAGTTCGCGCAGCAGCCTGACCAGCGCCTGGGGCTGGACCGGCTTCGTCAGCACCGAATGCCTTGGCATGTCCGGGAGCAGATCGAGACGCATCGGGTCTCCCGTCACGAAGACATAGTGAAAGGCACGCGCCTGCAACGAACGGCTATCCCTGATGCGCGGAATGATATCCAGGCCCGTCTCGCGGTCCAACCGCACGTCGCAGGCGATCACGCTCACCGCGGGCGCGCTTTCCAGGGCCGCGATGGCTTCGCTCAGGGTATGGGCGCCAATCGCAGGAATGTTCTGTAGCGCAAGAAGAGTGAGCAATTCGTCAACGATCGCTTCGACATCGTCGACAACCAGCACCAAAGCCCCATCTTCTTCCATGGTGTCCGCGCGATCCCGCCTGTGATCGGGTCTTATTCGCAAGCATGATAGCAGGGCTGCCGAGCCCGCGAACTAAGGACTTGCGCGTGGATTGCACCAGGCTTCGGTTCGAAATGGCCAGAGCGCACGAACGCCGCTGGCCGATAAAATCGCCCAAAACCGTCTATTTTTGTTCCAAGATATTGATTATCCAGCGATAATCAGGGGATGCCGGAGACGGGCCGACAAGCCGGGGGCAACACCCGCCGGCCCGCCTCGCGGCAAGCTTGTGGATTTATACCTAAGTTATCCACCGCTTTGGTGATCGCGCGGACAAAACCTTCTTGCGCATGGGCCCCAACCGGCCCCGCCCGCGCGGAAAAGATCCCTCCTCAGGCCTCGGCGGGGGCCGTGGCGGCCGGCGCCGGCCGCAGGATCGCCGGGTGGATGTTCTCGACGATGTCCTGACGGCGGGGCACGAACCAGGCGCGGCGCGCGCTGGCGTCCTGCGGGCAGGTCGCCGTGATCCATTCGGCGCCGCATTCGAGCGCCAGCTCGCGGTGCAGCGCGCTGTCCGCGCCATCGACGATGACGCGCCCGGTCAGCGAGCGTGCCCGGCCGACCAGCTGGCCCATCCGCGCGCGCGCATCGTCGTCGCGGCACGCGGCATCGAGCAGCGCGGCGTCCAGCTTGACCATGTCGGGCAGCAGCACCAGCAGCCGGCGGAACGCGCTTGAGGCCGAGCCGAACCCGGCGATGGCAAGCCGCACGCCCAGCGCGCGCAGTTCGCACACGAAGGCCAGGGCATCGGCGATCGCGGCCAGCGGCGACGCCTCGTGGATTTCCAGGATCAGCCGGCCGGCCAGATCGCGATCGCGCCGCAGCCGCGAGAGCAGCTCGGTCCAGGTCGCGTCCGGCCCGTTGAGGTGGAACGACAGGCTCTGCGCCGAAATCCCCAGCGCGATCGTCGTCCCGGCATCGGCGTCCAGCTCGTCCAGCGCCTTGGACACCAGTTGCCGATCGAGCAGGTGGGCCAGGCCCAGCCTTTCCAGCGCGCCGCGCGCCTCGCCGCACTCGATCGGCGCGCCTCGGCCGCACGGCAGGCGCAGCAGCGCCTCGTGATGCAGCACCTTGCCCGGTTCGCGCACCTTGTGCACCGGGCGCCAGGCGAAGAACGCCTCGCCGCGCGCGACCTGTTCCAGCAGCGTCGCGGCGGCGGCCATGTCCTCGCGGCAGGCCCGGCGCGCCAGCGCGGTGCGCGGGATCTCGCTCGCGGCCGAAACCGTCGCGGCCAGAAGGCATCGCCGCGCCTCCGCCTCCTGGACCGCGACGGCCCTTGCGCCGGTCCCCATGACCGGATCCGCGTGACCCACCGAAACCGAAAGCAGGATGCGCTGGCCTTCGTGGCGCAGCGGAGTGGTGCCCAGATCGGTGCACAGCTCGTCGATCAGCGCGCGCAGCAGCGCCGGCTCCAGCGGCGCGGCCTGCATCCGCGCCACGATCTCTCCTTCACCGGGCTCTCCTTCCCCGGCGGGCGGGCTCAGCCGGACCGGGCCCAGCGCGCGCTCCAGCCCGGCGCGCAGATGCGCCAGCGCCGCGTCCACCGCACGCGGGCCATAGGCCGCCGCGATCACCGCCGCATTGTTCAGCCGCACCACGAAAAGGTAATTGCTGCCACCTGTCGCCGTATTCGCCATGTCACCTGATCCTGCCTGAAGGAAATTCGCGTCCCGGCGCCGCCGACCGGGACCATCTGGTCCATGATCCCCCTGGGGATCGCTCTCCGCTTGCCCGGAGGCGGTGGTGGAGGAGGCAGCCCGCGCCGGATCGACCCGGACTGCCTCCCCGCGTCCGCCTCTTGCGGGAAGCGGAGCGCTCATGCGTGCCCGGCCATGGTATTGCGGGCACCGGGACACGCACGCACGCTTAGTTGCCCCGTCCGCCGAGCAGGCCGCCCAGCAGGCCGGTGACAGGAGCGAGGACGGAGCCGGTATCCGGCGCCGCGCCGCCCGTGACGCCGCCCAGCACCGCATCGACCGCACCCGCGACCGGGGCGAGGACCGAACCGGCATCCGGCGCGGCGCCACCCGTGGCACCGCCGAGCAGGCCGCCGACCACGCCGGTGACAGGGGCGAGCACATCGCCCGTGCCCGCGCCGCCCAGCACGGTATCGACCACGCCCGTCACCGGCGCGAGGATCGAGCCCGCATCGGGCGTGCCGCCACCCGTGGCACCGCCCAGCAAGCCGTCGACCACGCCGGTGACAGGGGCGAGCACATCGCCCGCGCCCGCGCCGCCCAGCACGGTATCGACCACGCCCGTCACCGGCGCGAGGATCGAGCCCGCGTCAGGCGCGCCGCCACCCGTGGCACCGCCCAGCAGGCCGCCGACCACGTCGGTTACCGGCGCAAGGATCGAACCCGTGTCCGGCGTACCACCGCCGGCCGCGCCGCCGAGCAGGCCACCGACCACGCCCGTCACCGGCGCAAGGATCGAACCCGTGTCCGGCGTACCGCCGCCGGTCGCGCCGCCGAGCAGGCCGGCGACCACGCCCGTCACCGGCGCCAGCACCGAACCCGCATCGGGCAGGCCGCCGCCCGTGGCACCGCCCAGCAAGCCGCCAACGGCCGAGTTGACCGTATCGAGCAAGGGGGCGAGCGCCGGGGCGACCGCATCGGTCACGGGCGCCAGCGCGGTGTTGACCGTGTCGAGCACCGGCGAAGCGACACTGCTGACGCCGCTGGTCACGGGGGCCAGCACCGGCGCGACTTGCGCCGCCACCTGATCGACCGCCGCCCCGGCCTGTTCGCCCAGCACCGCGCCGACCAGGTTGCCCACCGGCGCAAGGCCCTCGGCAATGCCCTCGGCCGTCGTCGGCACCGCGACATCGGCCAGATTGCCGCCCGACAGCACGCCCACGGTCACGAGCTGGCCACTGACCTGCCCGGTCTCGCCCGCGCCCAGATTGACGCCGATCACCGTTTCGGACGTGCTCGGGCCCGTCACCAGCGTGTCGCCGACGTTGGCGCCCAGCAGCGGGCCGGCATAGTTCGGCGCCGGATTGGCCGAGCCGAGCCCCAGCGAGCCGGTCACGCTATCGACCACCGAACCGACCACGCCAGTGACCGGGGCCAGCACGCCGTCCTGGCCCAGCACCGGGCCAAGCGCGGTGTTGACCGTGTCGAGCACCGGCGTCGTCACCTGGTTGACCGCCGCCGTCACCGGCGCGATCGCCGGCGCGAGGCTGTCGGTCAGGCCGGTCACGGCCGTGCCCGCAGGCTCGCCCACCAGCGCGCTGACCAGCGAGCCGACCGGCGCCAGCGTGCCTTGCACGCCTTCGGTGGTGCTCGGCAGCGTCGCCTGCAGCACCGTGCCGTCACCCGCCAGCAGATCGACCGTCAGGCCCTCGCCGGGAGTCGACGTGGTATCGGGCAGGACATTGACGTTGATGAACGTGCTGGAGCCGCCGGGGCCAAGCAGATCGGTGCCGCCAAGGCCAATGCCCGCCAGCGGACCACTGACCGCGCTGGGCGCGCCCGGACCCGTGGGCCCGGTGGGCCCGGTGGGGCCCGTCGGATCGGTCGGGCCCGTCGGGCCGGTGGGTCCGGTCGGACCCGTGGGGCCAGTGGGACCGCCAGGACCAGTCGGGCCACCCGGACCCGTGGGGCCGCCAGGGCCGGTGGGACCACCGGGGCCCGTGGGGCCACCCGGTCCCGTAGGACCGCTCGGGCCACCGGGGCCCGTCGGGCCGCCCGGACCCGTGGGACCGCTGGGGCCGCCGGGACCAGTCGGACCACCCGGACCCGTGGGGCCGCCAGGGCCGGTGGGACCACCGGGGCCAGTGGGGCCACCCGGCCCCGAAGGACCGCTCGGACCGCCGGGGCCCGTCGGACCACCCGGCCCGGTGGGACCGCTGGGGCCACCCGGACCGCTCGGATCGGTCGGCCCCGAAGGACCACCGGGGCCGGACGGACCCGAAGGACCGGACGGGCCGCTCGGCCCGCTGGGACCACCCGGCCCCGTGGGCCCGGAAGGACCGCCCGGACCCGTGGGGCCGCTGGGGCCGCTGGGGCCGCCAGGGCCGCTGGGATCGGTCGGTCCACTCGGACCCGAAGGGCCGCTCGGCCCCGAGGGACCGGACGGGCCGGACGGACCACTCGGACCGGAAGGCCCGCTGGGATCGGTGGGACCGGACGGACCGCTGGGGCCGGATGGACCCGAAGGGCCGGAAGGGCCGCTGGGACCGGAAGGGCCGCTGGGGCCGGACGGGCCCGAGGGCACGCCGCCCCCGCCGCCGCCCACGTGCAGGCCCATGCCATCGGCGCAGGCGCCCAGAAGGAAAATCGGAATGGCCGTGGCGCACAGAAGATATTGCCTGGCCGAACGACGCGATTGCTGACGCGACATAAGAGGTACTCCATGATTAAGCCCAAGGCCTCGGAGCCTACGTCTCGCCGCGATGGTCCGCGCATTCAGAAAAAGCCGTGTAGAACCGGGTGTTAGCCAGCGCGCGCGGCGCCTCGTGGGCCGTTTCGCAAAGCCCCCGGTCCCATGCGCAAAGGCCCCCGGAATGTCCGGGACAGGCACGCAAGCCCCACGCAAAGCGGGCGCGGGAACCGGATAACGCGGCCCGATGCCACGCAATCGCGCCATGGCCGGCCAGGCCCCCGATTGGCGCCGCTTTGACCCCGATTATCCCGCGATCCCCGGCAATGCGGTTCCATCCCGCCGCCATATCCGGCGCAAACCCCCGCGACTCGCCCCAGATCCTCCCCGGCACGGGGAGGGGGATCGCCGCGCAGCGGTGGTGGAGGGGTATCAACGCCGGCAAGGCCGGCGCCGCGCCGGAAAAGCATCAAAGGTGAAGGGACAGCGAGCCCACCCCCGCCGCGCCCCGGAGCGGGCGGGGCAAGCCCGGCGCGTCAATCGTCGGCGTCGTCAGTCGTCGGCATCGTCCGGGGCGGCCAGATCGCGGCTTTCGACAATCGCCGCGCGCAGCTGGGCCAGCAGGGCATCCAGATCGGCGCCATCGGCCACCAGCAAGTCGATCGCCAGCCCCTCGCGCCCCGGCCTGACCTTGCCGATCTTCGCCTCGCCCAGCATGATCGGCCATTCCTGCGCGATCTTGCGCGCGCCGATGCCGGCCTGCTTCAGCCGGGTCAGCACGGTGGCGGCCGGAATCAGCTTTTCGTTGGCGGCGGCAAGCCGCTGCTGCTCGTCGCCGATCTGGCGCGCGGCGGCCAGGATGCGTTCGCATTGCTCGGGCCGGCGCAGCAGCGGCGTCAGCACTTCGGAATGGCGCACGCGCAGCTCGTCGCGCGTGGCGAAGGCGTTGACCACGTCATCGGGCATCTGCGCGAGCGAGAGCAGGCGGCTCAACTGGCTGTTCGACAGGCTGAGCGCTTCGGCCATGCGCGATTGCACGCCGCCATAGAAACGATCGACCGCGTTCTGATAGCTGCGCGCGCGATCAAGCTCGGTGATATCCTCGCGCTCGCGGTTTTCGATATCGGCGAGGCGGAAGGCTTCCTCGTCGGTCAGATCGACGATCACCGCGCTCAGCCGGATTTCGGGCCGGCCATTGTGATTGAGCCAGTCCACCGCGAACCGCCGCCGGCTGCCGACCAGCAGCTGATACGGCAGTTCCGAGCCCGGCGGATTGAGGCGGACCAGCACAGGAATGCGGTTGCCGTCTTCCTGCGCGATGGATTCGATCAGCGAGCGGCAGTTCTCGCCGGTCAGCCCCGGCAAGTCGCGCGGGTTGCCATCCCACACGCTGCAATCGCCCGGCCGGATCGAGATGAAGCCCCGGCCCCGCCCGCCCGCGCCCTGGACGAAGCCGGCCAGGCGCTGATCGAGCCGCGACAGCGCGGCGCTGTCATTCGAAAGCTGCTCGACGGGATGGGGTTCGTAAGCGAGCGTCGTCAGAATGTCTCGCACAAAGCCGGCCATTCAAGCCCTCCATCCAGCGCCTGTCCCGTTGTACCCATGCCTCGCGCGCGCGAGGCATGGAAATAGGTTCGGATCGGTGGCTTTGCGCGCCAGCGGCGGAAATCGGCCACGGCGAGTGAATGCAATTTTGCGTGAACGCAAGATTGATAAGATTTCTTATGTTAAATATGGTAGGGATTGTCAGGCGATATCAAGCGATTGGGCAAAAATCGGCTATTATGCCGGCAAACCGCGCTTTTCGAGTGCTGCCAAAACCCCGTGCGAAAGCCCATGCCGGTCCCGACGCGCCCGTCAGCCACCGCGCAGCAGGCGTTCTTCCAGCAGCGTGCGGAAATCGCGGCGGGCATCGGCCACGATCATCACCGTGACGGTGGGCGGCTGCCCTGCTCCGTCATCCTCCGGCAAGTAGATCACCCGGAACGGCCGCGCCGAAAGCTGGCGATAGGCGTGGATGCCCAGCGCTTCCAGTTCGGGCGGCACGGCGCCGCGCGCCGGCCATTCGGCCAGCCCCTCGATCGCGGTGACGAGCCGGGCCAGCAGCGCTTCGGCACCGTCATCGCCATCCGGGCCGCGCTGGGCCAGGCGGCGGCGATAGATCCCGGCCAGATCCGCCTCGGCCCCGGCGGTGAGGCGAACGAGCGCCCTGCCCGGCGTCATTGCCTGCCTCATCCCGCGCGCGCCGCCTCAGCGACCCCGGATACGGTCGGCCAGCCCTTCGACCGGCAGGACGCGCCCGGCGGCGATGTCTTCGCGGCCCAGTGCCAGCAGCTTGAGCAGTGCGAGCGCTTCCTGGGTTTCCTCGTAAGCGCCCACATCCTGCAGCACGGCCCGCGCCTCGCCGTTCTGGGTGATGACCAGCGGCGGTGCGCCCTCGCCCAGCTCGCGGATCACTTCGGCGCTGTGGGCCTTGAGATAGCTGATCGGCTTGATACGGTCATGGCGGCCCATGGCAAAGACTCCCGGACTGAATTCGGACGGAATATAGTCCCGCACGAGCGCCCTGTCACCCCCCTGCCCTTTCTTCAAGCCCGGGTTGAGCGGGATGGCACCGGGAAGGATCGGGCGGGATTATGGCTTCATCCTATTTTTCCCATGAAGCCAAAGGCTTCCCAGTGGTTAGAATGGGTTACAGGGAATCTGTTACAAGGTTACAGGCCCCTGCCCTGCCCTTTCGCGCCCGGATTCGCGCGAGTCGCGTGGGTTCGCCCGTTCCCGGAGTGTCGGGCCTGCGTTCCCCAAGTGTCGAAGCCTGCGTTCCCGATGTGTCGTCGCGGCGTTCCCGATAGGTCGAAGCGGGGCATTCAGCCGTTCCCGGAGTGTCGATGGCCTGATTTGCGCGGCGGAAATTGAATCAGTTTTGCGCGCCATGCCGGCAATGAGGTTCAAACCTGCGGGCCGATGCGCGATGTGGGGGCGGGCGGCGCGATCCCGGCGGGCCGACGCGACACTTCGGGAACGCATCGGCGGTCAGCCGCGCAGCGAATGGCGGTGCTTTTCGTGGTGGCGCTTCACCCATCCGATGAACGCGCGCTGCCAGTCGGCCGGAGTGCGATCGGGCGCGGCGCCGACCCAGCGCTCGAATTCGGCGTGGAGCGCGTGGAGATCCCAACCGGGGCAAGCAGCGCGCAAGTGTGCGATGGTCTCGTCGGTCATGAAGCCACGCGTCGCCGCGTCGGACAGGCCGGCGATGGTCGAACGGATCAGCGCGCGCGCGTCGATCGCTTCGGCCGGGGCGGCGGCGGGTGTGGGGCTGGCGCGCCCCGCCCTGCCTTCCCCCGCTCTGGCGTCTGCGGGATGGGCCGCCACCTGTTTCCCCGGGGAAACGGTGCCCTGCCCTGCCCGCGCGGCGTCCTCGCCGGGCGCTTGCGGCAGGCCCTGCTCGGCCCCGCCCTTGCCGTCGACCCGGCGCATCCGCAGCATGGGCTCGCCGCCCTTCGTCGTCTCGACCGAGAGCGCGTAGCCGGGCAGATCGTCCTTTTCGGCGAGCTTGAGCATCTCGAACTTGAAGCGGCGGTATTGCCCTTCGGCGCCCGATTTCTCGAACAGCACCGGCATGGAGATGGCAAAGCCCCCCTCCCCCGCCCCGCCGGCGTGCTTGCGCGCCACGCGATAGAGCCAGCGTTCGCGTCCGCCGGTGATGTCGAAATAAGCGCGGTCGATCGAGAGCACGCCGCCTTTCATCATCACCCCTTCCCAGAACCAGTTCGACAGCTCGATGGTCATCCCGCGCGAGCGCTCGGTGCGTTCGTCGACCAGCTGGGTCCAGCCATCGAGCCACGAGAACGTCGCCTCGCGCCGCCCCCGGCCGGAGGCCGGCTGCTCACCGGCGTCGGCGCGGATGTTGGTCTTGATCGTGGTGGCGACGAGCCGGTCCAGCGCCTGCCCGAGCAGTTCATAGGCCCTGCCCGTGGTCGGCCGGCCGATCGCGCGCAGCAGGTCGTAAGGCATGATGTGCAGCTTGCGCGGCACGTCGTTCACCCCGCGCCGCGCCATGTCGGCCAGCACGCTGGCGCAATAGATCAGGATATCGGCGTCCCAGATCGTCGCCATGCCATAATCGGGGCTGGCCGAGACGTGGACCCACAGCTTGCCGTCGGGGCTGGTATAATCGATCGGCTTGACCCGCTTGGACTTGGCGAGGCTGAAGAAGGGTCGCTCCATCATCTCGCGCTGATCGCGCAGGGGCAGGTCGGCGATATAGGGCAGGAACAGGTCGAACTGCTCGGCGACGGCCTGCTTGCGCGCGCGGCTCACGGGCGAGGGCCGGGGGACGGGCAGGGGCAGGGGAGGCGGTGGGGCAGGGGGCGTTTCCCCGGGGAAACATCGCGCGGCGTGCCGCAAATCCTCCCGGGCATGGGGAAGGCGGGGGCGGCCGCGCCTGCCATCACGCCTGGAGCCCCCGGCCGTCCTCTTCAAGCAGGCCGAGCAGATCGCGCACCGCGTCCAGCACTTCGTCGCGATCCGCGCCCGAGCCCGCGTGCAGCCGCAGCGTCACACCCTGGCGGTTGGCCGATTGCACCGAGGCGACCGGGCGGCCCTGGCGCGTCACGGTCATCGGCGCGGGCGTTTCCGTGCCGGCGCGCGGTGCGGCCAGCAGCGCCTTGAGCACGTCGGCGGCGGGCAGGGCAGGGCGCCCGTCGGCCTGGCGCGCGGCCTGTTCCCGGGCGATCCGCGCGGCTTCCCGGCGGATCGCGGCGGCCTGCTCCTTGTCGTCCAGCGCCTGGGCGAGCGGATAGGCGGGCTTGAGCTGCACATCCGCGGGCGAGGCGAAGGCGGCCAGCACCGCGTCGGGAATGTTCGCCACCTTGAGCATCTTGGACAGCCAGCCTTTCGACAGCTTGAGCCGTTCGGCCATCCGCGTCAGGTGGTTGCCGTAATGGTCCTTCAGCGCGGCGGCGTAGTTGCGTGCGCGTTCCAGGTCCGACACGTCCTTGCGCGCGCGGTTCTCCAGGTCCGCCAGGCGGAACGCGGCCTCGTCGTCCAGCTGGGCGACTTGCGCCACGAACTGCATGTCCGGGTAGGAATGGCGCCGCAGCCACGAGATCGACCAGTGCCGCCGCGTGCCGGCGATCACTTCATACTCGTGCTCCGGGTCGCCTTCCACCCGGCGCACCACGGCGGGCACTTTCTGGCCGCCTTCGGCAATGATCGAATCGATCAGCTCGCGGCAGGATTCCTCAGACAAGTGATTGTAACTGCGCGCATTTCCCGGCCAGACCCGCACGCGCGCGGGATCGAGCAGCAATTGCGTAACCTGCCGCACCTCACCCGTGGCGACGCGGGCCAGCGCGCTTTCGCGGCCCAGCAGGGTGGTGCCGCGTGCCCGTTCGGCCCGGGCGGGGGAGGGGGCCTGCTCTTCCGCCACGCCGGCCGCGGGCGCCTCGCCCTCATCGTCGGAAAGCAGCGCGGCGAGATAGTCGGATTGCTTGCGGGCCATGGATTACCTCGGAAATGCCGCGCGGCAGCGGCGCGCGAAAAAAGGGCTTGGCAGGGACTGCGCCGGAACATATGCCGAACATTGGCGTGTAGGAAAGCGGTATTCCTCGCCGTGGCGACGCCGGCCGGCAGGGCGGGCCTCCCTAGCCATTGACCAGCATGTCCTCGTCGATCCGCTGCCCGCGCCCCCATCCGGTGCGCACGAGCTGCTCGATCTGGCCCAGCGCCTCGTCGAGATTGGCGCGGCAGCGCTTGTGCGTGCGCGGGGTGCCGATCGGCCGGTCCAGCTCGTAGATCGTCATCATCCTGAGCGCCGCATGGCTGATCTCGGCGCTTTCGAGGATCGGCACCGGCAGCAGCGCGGGGCCGAAGGTCTGCTCCATGATCGTGCGCACCATCTCGTGGCTGGGATCGCCGCCGTCGAACTTGGAGCAGATCAGCCGCACGAACGAATAATCGACCTCGATCCCCGCGCCGATGAGCTGTTCCAGCACCTGGTCCATCATCGAAAGGAACTGCACGGTGGAGCAGAAATCGGGCGTCGTCGCCGCCAGCGGCACCAGCAGCGCGTTCGCCGCCTGCATCACGGCCAGGCTGATCGTGCCCAGCGCCGGCGGCGGATCGAGGATCACCACATCGTAATGGCGCGCCAGGTCCATCAGCCCGCGCTTGAGCTTGCGGAAGCGGGCGGCCAGCACCGATTGCCCGTCCGCCCCGGCGGCGGCCAGTTCGTATTCCACGTCGAACAGTTCCAGGTTCGAGGGGATCAGATCGACATTGGGCCACGGCGTCTGCTTCACCGCATAGAGCAGGTCCGCCTGCGTCGGGTCGATCGAGAGATAGGGGTAAAGCGTTTCCTCGCGCGTGATGTTGAAATGCGGGTTGAAGCCGAACAGCGTCGTCGTCGTCGCCTGGCTGTCACAATCGACCACCAGCACGCGATAGCCCTGCACCGCGAAGTAATGCGCCAGATGGGTGGTGACGGTGGACTTGCCGACGCCGCCCTTGAAGTTCTGCACCGCGATCACCGCCGGCACGTCCAGCGGGGCGCGGGCCGGCGAGGCGCCCAGCACCTCGCGCATATGGAGCAGCTCCTGCACCGAATAGCCCAGGCGGCGGCCGTTTTCACCGGCGGGCGGGGAGGGCAGGCGCCCGTCATCCTCGGCCATGCGGATGCGATTGGTCGAGCAGCCGAGCAGCTGCGCGGCCTCGGCGATGCCGAACCGCACGTTGAGCTCTTTGCGGCTTTCGGGCAGGAAGGCCTTGCGGCGCAGGCGCTCGATCATTTTCTCGCCGGCTTCAGCAAGATCGCCGATCCGCGACGCGATTGAATGCGATTGGGCCAACGCGGGCTCCCTTGAAGGTTATTTGCCCGCCTTGCTACTATGAACGCTTCAATTTTGCAAACGACTCGCCGAAATCATGCAATAGAACAAGGATAAACGCGTCACCACATCCTCCCCGGCACGGCGAGGGGGACCGCCGCGCGGGGGTGGTGGAGGGATGTCCACGCTGGCGGTGACACCCCTGCGTCAGCGCCACCCACCCCCGCAAGGGGAGGATCGGGCCGCCTGATACGGCGGCTTTGCCGACCTTCAGGGATAAAGCCGATCCGGTCCGTATTTCGCCGCGCGGCGCGGCGGCGTCCTTGTCGGCCGGGAAAGCGGCAGGCGGGCGGGCGATCCGGCCGGGGGGAGCCGTGCCATTCGCGCTAACCATTTGATTATATGGAATATATCCGAAAGCTACCGCTCCCGCTCCGGCCTTCCCCCACCAACCGCCGCCCGCGCCGCCGGCCCCTGCCCGCCTCGCGCGAAACCCTGCCGGACCCGCGAGTCGCCAGCGATTCCGCGCTTTGCCGGCGGATCGGGCGAAAAGCAGCCGGAGCGGCTCTTGTTTTGCGTGCAGTCGATCCCGCCATCCTTAGGCTCGGATGCCGGGATACGCGGTTCGGCCCCACACGAACCCCAACAAATTCAGGGTGATGGCGCTAGCAGCACGAAGACCGAAGGCCCCGCGCAAAACGCCGGCAAGCGCGTGCTTGCGCCGGCGTTTCTGGCTGGCCCTGGGCTGCGCGCTGCTGCAGGCGGGCGTGGGGCAGGGCGTCTTTGCGCAGCCGGCGGCCGAGGCGATCAGCCAGGCGCCGACGATCGACCGGGACCGGGTCGATCGGCAGGACCCGGCCATTCCCCCGCCGCCCGCGCCCGCGCAGGCGCCCCGGCCGCAAGCGACGATCGACGAAGCGCCCGCCGGCATCGTGCTGGCCAGGCTGCGCTATGAAGGATCGACCCTGCCGCGCGAAAGGCTCGACGCCGCGCTGGCGCCTTATATCGGCCAACCGCTGACGCGCGACACGCTGCAGAAGATCGTCAACACCATCAGCGGCGTCTATAACAAGAGCAACGTGGCGTTCTATTCGGTCACGGTGCCCCGGCAGGTGGTCAGCGGCGGCGAGCTGACGGTGCGCGTGCTGGAAGGCCGCATCGCGCAATATGCGCTGGCGCGCGAGACGCCCAGTATGCCCACCCGGCTGATCGGCGCGCAAGTCGCCCGGCTGATGCGCGATCAGCCCACGCACAAGGACACGCTGGAGCGCACGCTTTCGCTGCTGCGCGACATTCCGGGGCAGACCGTGGATGCCCAGCTTAAGGAAACCGGCAAGCCGGGCGATCTCGCGCTGGGCCTCGACGTGAAGCGCAAGCAGCTTGAAGTGACGCTGAACGTCAACAATCGCGGCGTCACCAATGTCATCTCGGGCGTGCAGGCGCAGCTTTCGGTGGCGGTGAACGGGCTGCTGCGCGAAGGCGATGCCACGCAGGCTTCGGCCTATCTGCCGTTCCAGCCCAATCGCTACCAGTTCTATTCCGCCAGCCACAGCACACCGCTGGGATCGAACGGCACGCGGCTGTCGGTCAGCGGCGCCTATGTGCGCACTTTGACCAAGATCACCAATATTCGTGGCGAAGCAAAGCAGGCCGGGATTGGCCTGTCGCATCCGCTGATCCGATCCTATCGCAAGAACTTGTCTCTCGGACTGTCGCTGGACGGCACGGATACCGAGAATTATTTTCTCGATACGGCGTTCGGTGGCTTCCGCACGCGCGCGGTGCGCTTCAGCACCACCTGGTCGGCCGTGGGCAAGACGGGCGGCTATGCCGTCGCGGCCACGCTCAGCCATGGACTGGACGCGCTGGGCGCGCGGCCTTTCGTGGGCTTTTCCGAGGCCGGCTTCGCCAAGGCGAACGTGCAGCTGACCGCCGCCAAGGAACTCAGCAAGGCCGTGGGCCTGCGCGTGACGGCGCGCGGCCAGTATTCGGCCGACAAACTGCCGACGACCGAACGGTTCTCGCTGGGCGGGGAGGGGGCTGGGCTGGCCTATCGCGTCGGCACGCTGACCGCGGAACGCGCCGTGGCGGCCAGCGCCGAACTGTCCTGGAAGCCGCTGGGCGCCAAGACCGGCGGGCTCGGGCCGACCGTGTTCGCTTATGCCGACGGTGCCCTGGCGCACACGGTGGCACGGCCGCACTTCAACTTGCCGGCGAAGGACTATTCGCTGGCTTCCGCCGGGGTTGGCGCGCGAATCAGTCCGTTCAAGGGCTGGACGGCGAATGTCCAAATCGCCATTCCTGTCAAGAGACCATTTGACGGCGACAGCAAAAAAGCCCGCGTCCTGTTCAGCATCAATCGAGTCGTCTGATGCCGCGATTTTGCGTACACGCAAAAACCCCGATTTCCCGGTTCGCGCTTTCCCCTGTGCCAGAAGCGAGCGCGGCCTGATGCAGAACGTCTGGGAAGTCTGGAGCGCGGCGCTCTCGTCCGAGGAATGCGATCTGATCGCGAGCCGGGCGACGCACTATCCGCAGCAGGACGCCACCGTCGGCTTTTCCGACAACAAGCGTGACGATCTGGAATACCGCGCCTCGTCGGTGCGCTGGCTCGATGTGCAGCAGGAAGCCGCAATCGTCGCGCGCATCATGGCGTTCGTCCATTCGTCGAACCGCACCAACTTCGGCGTCGATATCGTCGCGCCGTTCGATTTGCAGTTCACCGAGTATCGCGCCGCCAACAACGGACATTACGATTGGCACCAGGACGTCTGGCTCGAATCGCCGCGCCCATATGATCGCAAGCTGTCGGTGGTGGTCCAATTGTCCGAAGCGGATGAATATGCCGGCGGGGAATTCGAGTTCTTCGGCTTGCAGCACCCCGGATCGACCTTCGCCGCGCGCGGCAGCCTGCTGATCTTCCCCTCGTTCCTGCAACATCGCGTGCGGCCGGTGCTGAGCGGCATTCGCCGCAGCCTCGTCACCTGGGTGGAAGGTCCGCGCTGGCGCTAGCGCAAGCTTCTCCCCGCAAGGGGAGGTGGCAGGGCGCAGCGGTCTCCCTCCCCCTGGTGGGGGAGGATATGGAACCCCGTCAGCTTCGCGAGGAACCGCCTGATGCCATGGACCAGCGCAGGATTGCCGCACCCGGCCCATCCCGGGGCGATGGCCGCCATGCTGGCACTTCTCGCGCTGCTCTGCCTGCTGGCCGCTTATGGCGATATGCGCGCGCGGCGGATCGCCAATCGACTGTGCCTGGCGATCGCTGCGCTGGCGGTGCCCTATTGGTTCGCGCTGGCGGGTGGGGAAGGGCTGCTGACACTGCTGCGCCATGCCGCCTGGGCCCTGCTGCTGGCCGTTCCGCTCTGCGCGCTGTTCGCGGCGCGACTGCTCGGCGGCGGCGATGTGAAGCTCCTGCTGGCGCTGGCGCTATGGATCGTGCCGCATGACTGGCCGCTGCTGATCGTCGCGACCGTGCTGCTGGGCGGTCTGGTGGCGCTTGGCGCGGCGCTGCATCACCGGATTGCCCGCAGCTGCGGCGCGCCCAGCGTGCCTTATGGCGTGGCGATCGTCGCGGCCGCGCTGCTGGTGCTTGTGCCCGTGGCGAAAGGGCTGGCCGTCAGCCTGGCCAGCGCGGCGGGTTAGGAACGATCGACATTCCGCCCTGACGGCCTGCAAATGGCGATTTTCCGTGCTTCCGGTGCTCACGTACTGTTAGTACGCTGCGCTCCGGGTCCCGAAAAACCCCCATTTTCGGCACGCCATCTTTTGAATGGCGATCGGTCCTAGCCTTCCTCGTTGGCCATGCGCTGGCGCAGCTGATCGGCGAGGTAATCGATCAACGGCTGTTCGAACTTGGGATTGATGATGAGGAAATGGCGGCGCCGGTCCTTTTCGTCGGGAATGCGGCACAGCACGTTTTCATCGACCAGGCGGCGCACCAGGCGCAGCGCCGTGCTCATCGGCGCGCCCGAGGCGATGCAGGCGCTCGATACCGAGACGCGGCGGCCCTCGATGCGGGCGAGCAGAAGGTCCAGCAGCATTTCCCAGGCCGGATCGCCGAACAGCACGCCGGCGCCGATGCCGCGCCGCTTGGTTTCCTTGCGCAGCAATTCGCGAATGAAATCGGCCAGTTCGGGCTTGTCGAGATCGGGCCGGGGGCTGCGTTCGGGCGCGCGCGGCTCGGGGAAGGTGACGGCTTGTGCCGCCGCCTCGCCATGGCCGGGCTCGTCGATCAGGCGGGCAAGCCGGTGCAGTTCCGAGCTGAGGCTGGACATCTGGTGCAGCAACGTCTCGCGCGCGGCCGGCGTGTCGCGCAGGCCCCGGATGCGCTGGAGCGCGCGGCGCAAGTCCGACTGGTGGATCGGCTTTTCGAGGAAATCCACCGCCGAGGCGCGCATCGCGTCAATCGCGATATCCTTGGTGGCATAGCCCGTCGCCATGATGAAATGCAGCCGCCGCCCTTGCGCCTCGGCATTGTGCGACAGTTCGTGGATCAGTTCGATCCCGTCACGCCCCGGCATGTTGTAATCGACGATCGCGATCGAAATCTCGTGCGAAAGGAACAACTTGACCGCCTCGTCGGGATCGAGCGCGACGAGCGGTTCATAACCCAGCGCGCGCAGGCTGAAGGCGCATTCGTTGCCCCAGTCGGCATCGTCATCGACGATCAGCACCGGCTCGGGCGGGGGGGCGGCTTCGTCCTGCTGCAAGGCCAGGCCCTCCAGCGGCGGGATCTGCGGGTGGAGGATGGCTCCCAGGCGTGTGCGCCAGTTCGCGGTCATCGGGGGTGTCCATCGGCGGGGGGGGCGTCACGCGGGGCGATCGGCGTCGAGGAGAGGGGCAGGGTCTGCAGCAGGCTGACGCAGACGATGGCGAAAGCCGCGATGGCGGTGAAATCCGGGCGGCGCGCCATGGGCCGTCGCGAGCGGAGCGCGGCCGCGACGAACAGCACCACGAAGGCCAGGAACAGCATTATCAGGGCCCCCTTCAAGCCCAGCCAGATCGAACCTGCGGCGAGCAGCTTTATGTGGCTGCCGGCAAGGATCTGTAAACCGAGGAAAATACGTAGAAACGTCACGGCGCCGGCCACTGCCAGCAAGCTGACCAGCCCGGCCAGCCCGGCCAGGAGCAGGCCCGCCGCGCCGCCCGGAAACCACGCGGCGACCAGCCCGGCGGCGGCAATCGCGGCATAGAGCAAGTCGGGCACGCGCTGGCCTTCCCAGGGCAGCACCACCACCGGCAGCAGCAGCAGGATCAGCACCGCCAGCGCGATATAATCGAATCCGGGCATTCAATAGCTTCCGTTCGTCACCGTGACCGTGGCCTCGACACTGGGCGAGGGCAGGGGCACGAAGCTGCCGTAGCGCATGATCGGGCTGGCGCTCATGTCATAGCTCACGCGCACTTCGAACACGCCGGTGCCGACCGGCGCGGTGGTGACGACCGGGGCCGCGCCGCCACCCAGCAAAGTGCCGTAAGTGTCGAGCACTTCGTGCGCGCGGGCCTGGGCCAGCGCCGCGCGTTCGGTGCCCGAAAGGCCCGCCTGCGCCGCGCGCGCGCCTTCGCCCGCGGCCTGCCGCACGCCCATCACGGCAGTGAAGTAGATCGAATAGACGATGATCCCGAACGCGAGCAGAAGCAGCGCTGGAGCCAGGAAGACGAACTCCAGCGCCGCGATCCCCCGATCGCATTTCAGCAGGTGCCGCAAGGGCCGGGCTGTCATGCGCATGGGGCCTGCTCAGGTCTGGCTGAAGAGGTTGCCGAACGCGGCCGCCAGATCCGTGTTGAACTGCGTGCCGACCGCGACGATCGCGGCCACGACGATCGCGCCGAGCACGGCGTATTCCACGGCGGTCAGGCCGTCTTCGTCGCGGATGAGGCTGGTGATGAGAGTGCGGGTGTAATCAAGCATGGGACTGGTCCTTTTTTGTACCTCCTTGGTTGGGGATACGGCGTCGAGCGGAGGACGGGCTCCGACACCGGCTGCAAGAAACCTAGACAAGCACCGGCACGCCGCAGCGCGCCCCCGTGACCCAGACCGTGGCGTGGCCCAGCTGGACGCCCAGCGCGGCCAGCACGTTGTCGAGCAGGGGATCGGCGGTGGAGCCGACCAGGCCGGTGAGCGGCGTGACGATCGCCGGCAGCAGGGCGCCCAGCACCGTGCTTTCGATCAGCGAGGTATCGACCGAGCAGACGATCGGCAGGCACAGGCCCAGCAGCGTCACATCAACATCAAGGCCGGAACTGAGGCTGCCGACCAGCGTGCCGATGGTATAGCCAAGCTGCGATCCGTTGCCGACGCTGGCCGGCGTGCCGGGGCTGTTGGGCTGGCCGGGATCGCCGATCGTGCCGGCGCCGCCCGGGCCGAACACCGGCGATCCGCTGTTGCCGAACACCGGCTGCGCCACCGCGCGCACTTTGGCGGTGACGCGCAGCAGATTGCCCAGCACGCCGATATCGAGCAGGTTGGCCTGGCCGATATCGGCGGCGGTGATCGTGGGCATCGGGCTGGTCATCGCATTGGCCGGCGCGGTGCCGATATAGGCGTTCACCAGGCCCGACCGGGCCGTGACCGTGACGCGCGTGTCGGCGCGCTGCTCGGCGGTGTTGAGGCAGTCGATCGCGCTGACTTCGGCCTGCGCGGCGGCGACGTCGAGCAGGACGGGCACGTCGCCGATATGCGTGTTGAGGATGCCCGGCACGTTCAGCGCGATGTTGCTGAGCAGCACTTGCAGCCGCAGCGCCGAGGTGCCCACTTGCGTCTCGCCGGCCGGGCCGAACGAGAAGCGCGGCCGATCGACCGGGCCGGTGGCGATCGCGGCGATGCGCGCGGTGCTGCCTGGCGAGACGATGTTGACCACGCCGGACAGATCCAGCGTGGCATTGCCGGCCTGCACCGCGAAGGCGATCAGCTGATAGGCGTTCATCCCCGCGCGCAGCGCCGGCCTGGCATCCGCCTCGCCCACCGGCATGTCCTGCCACACGCCGAGCCCGAACAGGCCGGCCAGCGGCACCGGATGGCCCGCGCCCACTTGCGTGCCGAAAACGCGCAGGCTGGCCGCCGTGGCCGGGTTCTTCGTCGCGTCGGCCGCCGCCAGGACGATGTCCTGCAAGCTGTAGGTGCCGGCCACCAGCTCGCCATACGTGCCGGTCTGGCCGGTGCGCTGGGCGAGATTGTCGAAGAACAGCCCGGCGTCCACGTTGCCGCCCATCAGCGCTTCGATATCGGCCGTGCTCAGCCGCAGCTTGATGCCCAGCAGGGCGCCCAGCAGATCGTTCACCGCGTTGACCAGCGAATTGGTCACGGTGATGAGCCCGGACGTGACTGCCACCCCCGCCTCGTCGATCCGCGCGGCGGTGGCGGTGGCGGCAAGGTCGGGAATCAGGACATTGCCCATGATGCCGGTAAGGAAGCGGCGGCTTGGCTTGCTTGTCGTGAGGCGCACCGCGTTGGCCCGGCCATTGCCGGGGCAGCGGGTGAACGAGGTGTCGAACCGCGCACTGGCGGCAAGGTGGCTGTCGGCGCAATAGCGGCCAGTCGTCACCGATTGCAGCACGCCGGGATCATAGCCGTTGCTGGTGAGATAGCCGCGCGCGCGGGCCTGGGCATTGGCCGGGTCCATCGCGGCGGCGAGCGCGGCGGCTTCGGTGGCGGCGCGCAGATCGCGGTTGCCCACGTAGAACAGCCCGACATCGAGCGCGAGCCCGCCGACCGCCAGCAGCGAGACCGCCAGCACCGCGATCATCGGCCCCACCGCCGCGCCTTCGTCGCGCGCCAGCGCGCGCAGCCGGGCACGCAGCGCGCGAACCCAGGCGCCAGGCCGTCCGCGCTTCCGCCCGCGCCGGCGCACGCGAACGGCGCGGACCGGAACGGGGAGGGGAAGCGTGGGCATGGTCACGGCTCCTGGGCGACGCTACCGCCTCTCGCCGCCGCGAGGCGTTCGGACTGTTCGGCGATCTGCCCGCGCAGCCGCGCGCGCGCGCCGGCATCGCGGATGGCGCGCAAGCTCGCCTCGGCCTCATCGGCGCGGCCGGCCATGGTGAGCGCCAGCAGCAGGTTGTTGCGGATCACGGCGTTGCCGGGGGCAAGGTCCAGCGCGGCCTTGAGCGTTTCCACCGCCAGTGCCGCGCGGCCGGTGCGCAGCTGGGCATAGCCCAGCGCGTTGCCGGTGAGCGGATCGGCCGGATCGGCGCGCAGCGCGGCGGCATAATCGCCGATCGCCGCTTCCCAGTCCCCTTCGGCGGCGCGCACGTGGCCGCGCACCAGGCTGGCCTTGCCGTTGCGGCTGCCCGCCGGGATGGCCGCCAGCGCGGCGCGCGCCTGATCGACCTGCCCCAGATCGAGCAGGCAATTGACCCGCAGGATCCGCGCGTCGAGGTCTCCGGGGTATTGCCGGTCGAAATCGGCGAGATAGGCCAGCGCCGCGCGCGGGCGGCCATCGCTGCGCGCCTGCTGGATCAGCAGCATGTAAAGGCTGCGGGTGGAGCCGGTTTCCTGCTGCGCTTCGGGCGCGGCGCGCGCGGCGGCCGGCGGCAGCGCGCCCAGGCACAGCGCGGCAAGCACCGCGAGGCGCGCCATGGCGTGGGGGAAGGGGGCCTTGCCTGGCGTCATGGCTGGGAACTCCGCAGCGTATCGAGGATGGCGGCCACCGGCGGCCCGGCCAGCACCACGAACAGCGCCGGCATGAAGAAGATCAGCATCAGGATGACCATGCGCACGGTGATCTTGCCGATCGCCTCGTGCGCGCGGGCGACGCGCCGCTGCGAGAATTCGGTGATGAACTCGCGCAGCGCCGGCACCAGTTCCATCCCCTGGAACAGCGATTGCCGGAACAGCGTGGCCATTTCCTTCGCGCCGGACACGCCGACCCGCTGGGCCCAGCGATCGAACGCCATCTGATAGTCCTGCCCGCGATCGAGATCATCGACCAGCATGGCCACGAGCCGGGCGTGGCGCGGCACGGCCACCCGCTCGTCCCGCGCGATCGAGCGGAAGCACTGGTCGAGCGAGACGCCGCTTTCCAGCATCATCAGCATCAGATCGAGCAGGAAGGGGAATTCGGCGGTCAGCTTGCGCTCGCGCTCGGCCGCGCGCATGTGCAGGGCAAGCTTGGCGCCGATATAGGTCAGCCCGGCGACGATGAAGGTGACGAGCCCGATGGCCAGCCCATTGTCCGAGGCCAGGCTCATCGCCACGAAGGTCAGCCCGGCGGCGGCCAGCGTGGCGGCCAGGCGCAGCCAGACGAAATAGTGCAGCGCATCGGCATCGAAGAAGCCGGCGCCGCGCAGCTGCCGCTCGATCTCGGCCCGGTCGCGCCCTTGCGCCGAAAGCCCGCGCGGCACGCGCGGCCGGCCCGGCCCGCGCGCGCCGGCGCCGCTCTCGCGCCCGCCGGCAAGCCGATAGCGCAGCCGCCAGTCGGCATGGAGCAGGCGCAGGCCGGCCAGCACCGCGATCACGCCGCCCGCCGCCAGCGCGAACAGCAGCAGGGCCGACAGCGGCGGCATCAGAAATCGAGCCTCAGCACGCGGCGCAGCACGAGGATGCCCAGCGCCTCCAGCCCCAGCGCGACCATCGCCAGCGTCTGCCCGCGCGGATCGTTGATGAAGAACAGGATATAGCCCGGGTTCATCATCATCAGCAGCGCCATGGCCAGCAGCGGCATGGCGATCAGCACCCGCGAGCTGACCTTGGCTTCCGATGTGGCCGCCTGCAGCTCCCACTTCACGCGCACGCGCTCGCGCAGGATATGCGCCAGGTTGCGCAGCACCGCGCTGATCGAGCCGCCATAGCGCAAGTTGGTCTTGATCGCGGCGGCCAGCATCGAGACTTCGGGGATCTGCAGCCGGTCGGCCAGCTGCTGCATGGTATCGCCCACCGGCGCGCCCATTTCCAGGCGGCGGGCGGCCGGCGCGAAGAAGCTCTTGACGATGTCGGGCGCGTCGGCCAGCCCGCGCTCCAGCGCTTGCGAGAGCGAATTGCCCACCGCCTGAAGCTGGCGCACCGCGTCGATATAATGGGGCAGGGCCTCGATCAGCTGGTCGACGCGCTTGCGCGCGCGCTGGCGCACCCAGGCCAGCGCCAGCATCGGCAGGCCGACCAGCACCGCCAGGGTCGCCAGCGGCCCCGCCACCAGCAGCGCGAGCACCGCCAGCGCCAGCCCGACGCCCACCAGCAGGCGCAGCGTGTGGGTGGTGATCTCAAGCTGGGCCTGCGCCAGCAGCGGCGCGATCCTGACCGGCAGCGAAAGCGGCCGCGCCCCGCGCGCGGGCACCGCGTCGGCCGGGGCCAGCAAGGCAAGCCGGCGATCGACATCGGCGAACAGCCGGGCCCGCTCGCCAGTGAAATAGACCACGGTCATCGCCACCGTGATCAGCGCCAGCACGAGATAGGCCAGCCCCCTCACCATGGTTCGGCCTCGCGCGTGAGCGGCGCGTAATCGCGCAGCCGGGCGGCGTGGTAGGGGCGGGGCGAGATCGTGCGGAACTCGCCCTGGCCGGACATCGCCGGCTGCTCGTCAAACCGGAACAGCTCGTTGAGGGTATAGGCCTCGCCTTCCACCCCGGTCACTTCCGTGACCGAGACAACGCGGCGGCTGCCGTTGCTCAGGCGCTGGATATTGACGATCACGTGCACGCTGTTGGCCACGAAGCGGCGCACCGCGCGCACGTCGTTCTGCTGGCCGGCGAAGCCGAGCAGCATTTCCAGGCGGGCCAGCGCGTCGCGCGGCGAATTGCCGTGCAGCGTCGCCATCGAGCCGTCATGCCCGGTGGACATCGCCTGGAGCATCTCCACCGCTTCCACCCCGCGCACTTCGCCCAGGATGATCCGGTCAGGCCGCATACGCAGCGCGTTGCGCAGGAGATCGCGCGAGCTGACCTCGCGGTTGCCGTCGACATTGGGCGGCCGGGTCTCGAGCCGCACGACATGGTCCTGGCGCAATTGCAGCTCGGCCGCGTCCTCGATGGTGACAAGCCGCTCGCGATTGCTGATGCAGCTCGACAGGACGTTGAGCAGGGTGGACTTGCCCGAGCCGGTGCCGCCGCAGATCACCAGGTTGAGGCGTGAGCGCACCGCCGCGCTGAGATAGGCGGCCATCGCCGCGCTCATCAGCCGGGAAGCGACGCAGTCCTCCAGGCTGAGCGCCTGCATACGGAACTTGCGGATCGAGATCAGCGGGCCGTCGAGCGCGATCGGCGGGATGACGATGTTGACGCGCGAGCCATCGGGCAGGCGCGCGTCGACGAACGGCGTCGCCTCGTCCACGCGCCGGCCGATCGGGCCGACGATGCGCTGGATGATGTGCATCAGGTGGGTATCGTCGCGAAACCGCGTCTCCACCCGTTCGAGCAGGCCGGCGCGCTCGGCATAGATCGTGCTGGCGCCGTTGACGATGATATCGTCCACCGTGGGATCGCGCAGCAGCGGCGCCAGCGGGCCCAGCCCCACCACCTCGTCCTCGACATCCTCGATCAGCAGCAGCCGCTCGGCGCTGTTGAGCGCTTGCTGGCCGCGCCGGCTGCGGCTGCTGATGACTTGCTCGATCTCCTGGCGCAGCGTGCGCTGGTCGAGCGATTCGGCGGTGACGCCTTGCGCTTCGAGCTGGTCGATCACCTGCTGGCAGGTCAGCGCCTTCACCGCCTGGTAGCTGTCGCTCATCCGCTGGGCGGAAGGCTGGGCGATGGCGGCCTTGCTGCGCCGGCCCTCGCCGCCATCCTCGCCGGTCAGCGCGTCGGTGGTGAGCAGGCTCATGCGGTGCGCTCCACCGATCGCAGGATGGCGCGGCGCACTTTGTCGAAGCCGATCTTCGCGCCCTTGGGCGGCGCGGTGATGGCGCAGGCCCGGCGGATCGCCTGGACATAGGGCCCGCGATCCTGATCGAGATAGAGCGGCCGCCCGGAATTGAGCGCGTTGCGCGTGCGCACCCGGTCGGTCGGGATGCCCATCACCGCCTCGATCCCCAGCACGTCGGCCATGCGCCGCCCGTCCAGCAGGATCGCCGGATCATGGTCCCACACCAGCAGGCGCAGGCGGTCCATGCTGGCGGTGTCGAGCGCGATGCGATCGAGCAGGCGGCGGCAGGTGTCCAGCTCGCGGATCGACTGGCTGCACACCACTTCGATGGATTGCGCCTGCGAGGCCAGTTCGCGCAGCAGCCCGGAATTGCGCAGGCTGCCGGCGCAAAGCACGACATTGCCGCAGGCCGCGCGCAGCAGGTGGATCAGGTTGACGATATCGTTGGGCTCGATCCCCACCGGCTCGCTGCCGGTGCCGCCGTCGAACGTCAGCAGCGCCAGCCCGCTCGGCTCGTGCCGCGCCAGCGCGTCCGCCAGCAGGCTGGCGTCGAGCCGCTCGATATCGGCGACGGCCGAGGCCAGGCCATAGTCCACCTTGAGATCGAGGTAGGCTTCGGCCGTGCTGGTGGGCAGCGTGAAATCGACCAGCAATGTCGGCGTCTGGTTCAGGCTGTGCGCCAGCGCCATGTCGGTGGCCAGGATCGCGGCCGCCTCGCGATCGGCCCCCAGCAGCAGCGTCAGCCGGCCGGGCCGGCCCTGGCTGAGGATCGCGCTGTTGAGGATGCGCGTGAAGATGCCGGCGATTTCCGATCGCTCGGCATTGCGCGGCACCACGTCGGCCGCGCCGGCGCGGATCGCCAGCAGCACTTGCGCGGCGTACATGTCGTCGGTCGCCAGCACGATCGCGCGGCCCGGCGCGCTTTCGGCGACAGCGCTGATGGTGGAGGCCAGCGAGCGTTCGGACGAGACCGCCGCATGGTCGATCACGATCAGGCCGGGGCCCGCCAGGTCGGCGGTTTCCAGCGATTGCACCATCTCGACCGTCACCCGGTCGCCCATGGCATCGGTCAGCCGCTGGGCCAGCGCGCGATCGACGGAAAGCAGGTTGATCTTGGTCATCTCAGCGCCTCACCACGCCAAACGGCGCCGTCGCCTGGTCCAGCCCGTCGGTGCCCAGGATCATGTCGCCGATCGAGGGATCGACATGGGCCACCGCCGCGGTGGGCAGCGGTGGCACTTGCCCCGGCTGCAACGGATCGACCAGGCGCGGCGTCGCCACGATGATCAGTTCCTGCTGCTCCTTCTGGTTCTGCTGGCGCTTGAAGAACGCGCCCAGCACCGGGATGTCGCCCAGGAACGGCACCTTGTCCTTGCTGATTGTGCTGTTGTTGAAATTGAGCCCGGCGATCACGAAGCTCTGCCCGCTGCCCAGCTCCACCGTGGTTTCCGCGCAGCGGCGGCGCAGCCCCGGCACGGTATAGCCCTGCAGCTGCACGCCGATGTTGTAATCGAGGTCGCTGACTTCCGGCGCGATCATCAGCACGATCTGATCGGGCGAGACCACGCGCGGCATGACCGAAAGCTGCACGCCGAACTTCTTGTATTCGATCGTCACGGTGTTGCCGTTGCCGCCCGAATTCTGCGGCACCGGAATCGGGATCTCGCCGCCGGCGAGAAAGCTGGCCTTCTCGCCCGAGCGCACCAGCAGGGTCGGCTCGGCCAGAAGCTGCGACAGGCCATTGGTGGACAGCGCCGTCAGCACCGCGCCAATGCCGCGATTGGGCGCGGACAGGAACAGGTTGAAGGCGTTCTGGATCGGCACGGTGGTGTCAAGCGTCAGTCCGTTCGGCCCGAACGCCGCGCTGTTGAGCGAGCTGGGCGGCACGATCGCGCCTTGCAGATCGCCGCTGAGCTTGGAAAAGTTGAACCCCAGCGCCTTCAGCGTGGAACTGGAAACGGCCGCGAACTGCACGTCGATCGCCACCACCTTGTCGCCCGGCGTGGGAAACCAGCCCGCGCTCTGCGCCGAAACGCCCCGGGGCTGCACCGCGATCCGCGCTTCCTCCATCAGCGATCCGTCGCTGCCATAGACGCTGACGACCGCCTCCCCCTGGTCCAGCCCGGTAACGCGCAGCGAGCGGGCGGAAGGCGCGCTGATGCCGATCACGCCTTCGCGATCGACTTCCACCCGGCCGATCGCATCGGGAAAGCGCAAGGTGCGCGCCGCGCCGACTTGCACCGTGGTCGCATCCGCATCGGCGCCGCCGCGCGCGCGCTGGCCCAGCGCGGCGAACTTCAGGTCCACCCAGCGGTCCATCTGCGCGGTGCAGGCGCTGTCCCGCCCGCCCGATGCCAGTCCCTGGGCAGCGGCGCCTGCCGGCAGCAGCGCCAGACCGGCGGTCAGCAGGCCCGTGGCCGCAAGCATCTTCATCGCGCACTCCCTGAATAGATCACTTCGCGATTGCCCCCGACCACCAGCTCGATCGCGTGAGGAGACGGCCGCGTTCGGGCCGGGGCCGGGGACGCCGGAGCGACCCGGACCTGTTGCGGCACCATTGCCGGGGCAGCCGCGATCGGCGCCGCGCGCTGGGGCAGGGGGCCGCTCGACACCACTTGCGCCACCTTCAGGTTGGCGTCGTCGCGCGGGTTGCGCAGCGAAAGGTAAAGCGCGCCCGTGCTCTTCGCGAGCGAGAGCGCGGAAACCTGCTCGGGAAACAGCGCCAGCGTGACCGTGCGCGCCACTTGCTGGGGCGGGGCGGCCGAGGTCTGCGTCGTGGTCTCGCCGCCGGCGGCGCCCTCGGCGCCGGGGACGATGCCCGATTGCGGCGGCGGCGTGCCCACCACGGTATCGCCCACGGCCAGCACCTGGACCATCTGCAGCAAGGTCTGCGCCCGGCTGTGGCCATCGCCGCGCGCGCCGCTGAGCGCGTCGGCGCCGGGATAGACCACTTGCACGTCCACCCGGTCGCCCGGCCGCACCAGCCCGGCGACGGCGATCTCGGCGGTGGTGTCGATGCTGATCGCGCGCATTCCCAGCGGCACCCGGATCGCCAGCGTGCTGTCCTGGTCGATCGCGGTGCGCGTGATCAGGGTATTGGCGGGGATATCGCGCGTGGCCACCTTGCCGATCACTTCGGCGGGCGTGGCCGCCATCGGGAAGCGGCGCGGATCGGCCGGCGCGCTGCGCACCATGTCGGCGGTGATCGTCTCGCCCGTGCGGATCGGGCGGGTGGTGGCGGCCAGCACGATCGCGGGCGCTTGCGCCACGGCGCGCTGCGCCTGCGCGGGATCGGTTTTCGGCCTGGGGGGCTGGCCCAGCTCGCGCACGCCCAGATAGGCAAAACTGGCGGCGGCGACCACTCCGATGCCGATCGTCAATTTCGCTCTCGAACCAAGGCGCATGTGTTTCCCCCGACCCCCCTTGCGCTTACGCAAACCCGGCCGACCGACCCGCGATCACCGGAAACTTGCGGTCTTGCGTGTTAACAATAGCTCTCCGCCGGGCCGGGCGAGCCATGGAGAAATACCCAAAGCGAACATTTGCGACGCAGTAGCATTGCCCGGCCGCGCGGTTTTGCGGGACGGCCGGCCAAATCGTGTTCGCATCGGTTCTTTCGTCCGCCGGGCGCAAAAGCGGGGATTGCGCCAGCGCGGTCTCCGCCGGGTCGCCTTGCGCAATGCGGCGGGCCGACCGACCTGTCGCATGGCTGCATCGCTTCGCCCGATTGTCGCGGGGCGAATGCGAAAGCGGAGCGGCGGCCGGGGAAAATATGCTATCGCCGATTGTCAGGCGGGGTCGCATCCGCAACAATACGAGGTTTTTT
>NZ_JARESE010000039.1 GCF_029076845.1 Novosphingobium album (ex Liu et al. 2023) | reverse complement strand
CGATCAAATCGGAACGCTGCGCGGCATCAGATCGCAATACATGCGCGCGATCGTCGGAATCCGCAATGATCAACATCCGTCGAACCCTGCTAAAGCATCGAGCCAGGACGGATGCGCTGCTCCAGTCCATATTCAGATTGCACGGTGCCAGTATCAAGCTCCTGAATGGGCGAGGATCGCTCGCAGCTGAAGTCGCTAACCAACTCAGGCTTTTGAGCACCAACGGCGTGACGATCCGCGTCGATTTGGATCCCCTGGTCAGGATGGGAGAAGATCTGCGCTCTCATATCTGGGATATGGATCGAAAGATGCGCACAATGGCCGCCAGCATCCCGGTTTGCGCCAGATTTCAGACGATTCCTGGCGTTGGGACAATCACAGCGCTGTCATTTTACAGCGCAGTCGGAGACCCTTACCGCTTTAGAAGCAATCGAGATGTCGGGCCTTATCTCGGCCTAACGCCCAATCTGTATCAATCTGGCGCCACCGCGCGCCGCGGCCGGATCAGCCGCTACGGAAACAAGCTGACCAGGTCGCACCTAATCACAGCAGCCACCGTGCTGCTTCGCACAATCAAAACCGAAAGTTCATTGCGTACTTGGGGCCTCCGGCTGGCAACAAAGATCGGATTTCTCAAGGCTCGCGTTGCCGTCGCAAGGAAGCTCGCTGTGATCATGATGGCAATGTGGAAGACGGGCGCCTCGTTTGATCCAGACAAATCGAAACCGCGGTTCCTCCAGCCGGAGGAGGCAGGCTTGGACCCCGTACGTATTTCTGGGACCAAGATCCCGTTGTAGGTAATTGGGCCAAGCCTGCCGTCTGATCCCGCTGCCGGGGGCCTTCTGTAGAGGGTCAAACCTGACGCATTATCCGCTAATTCAGCGATAGGGCATCAAGCATGACACATTATGTGCCCATGGGCACCAATGCGGGCCGAACAGCAACGCCGCCGATCGCTGCAACGTATCGGCCGCGACGTTAGTTTGAGAGCGCGATTGCCGGGAACGCCAGTTTACGCGCGAGAGTCTCAATTTCCTCGCGCCATGCCAACTTTTCTAGCCATGATTGGCGGATCGACGATGCGCCGTAAATTGCGCCGGCCAACTGCCCGGCAATTGCGGCAGTAGTGTCGGCATCGTCACCGAGGTTGGCTGCCAACAGCACGGCGTCGTCAAAGCTCGTCGTGTTTGCCACGGACCAGATCGCTGCTTCGAGGCTGTGCGCTACAAATCCGCTGCTCGCAATCTGATCGCGTGCTTTCCCGCGCCAGCTACCGGCCATGATTGGACCGACCTCAGGTCCATATTCACCCGAGGGAACCGCCAGAGCATCCTCAAAGCTGGCACCTAGGATAGCCGCCCGCAAGACCAGTGCATACGCTTCACAGGCCTCGAGGCACGCATCTGCAGCGTGCGTGGTCATGCTCTGTCGGCGGGCTACTCGTGTCACTACTGCGGGATCTTGCTGTATCCCCCAGATCGCGACTGGCGCGAGCCTCATTAGTGAGCCGTTGCCTGCCGAGTACGGATCGGTCGAGCCGGCAATCGGGTCGCCCGTTTCCTCGAACCGAGCAAGGGCCTGCCGGGTTGCGATCCCGATATCGAAACAACTTCCCGTGGGACTGAATGCGCCGTTCCTCCACCAATCGACAAAACGCCGTTGTGCTTCTCCCGGCTCAAAAGCCGAGCCCTTGGCCGCGCTGGCGAGGAGAGCTTCTCCCAGCGCCAGGGCCATGGAAGTGTCATCGGTCCATGTCCCCGCATCCAAGCCGAACGGCCCTCCCCCGACCATATCTGTGATGTGGGGATAGGTGTCCCGCGGCTTGAACTCGAGGGTCGTGCCCAAAGCATCACCGACCGCCAGACCGATGAGGCATCCACAGGACCGATCGTAAATGCGCTCGATCGCTCGAAGGTGATCTTCCTGCGCTCTCGTCTCAATAGCGCCCGACCTGACCTTTCGCACTTGGGCGATTGCGGTATCGGTGTCTGTGATGCCGAGTTCGATGAGCAGTCTCGCTGCCACAGTGCCGGCTCGGCCCAGCCCTCCTCGGCAATGGATAAAGACGCGTTCCCCGTCGGTGAGGAGACTGCGCAGCCGGGCTCCGGCCGTGTGCCATCGTTGCTCGAATTCCTCGCCAGGCGCCCTGACGTCGGGGATCGGGAGATGAAACCACTCCATCCCGCGAGCTGCAACCGCAGTCTCCAGATCTGCGACCCCCAGCAGCTCGATTTCGTGCTTTTCAATAAGAGAGACGACAGCGGCGGCTCCCCACTCACGCACCGCGTCCAGATCCGCCGCAAGGTCACGCTTCCACTCAAAGCCAGCGAGCGCAGGCCCTTGCTTTCCGGGACAAAAGGAAATGCCGATGCGTCCTGACGCGGCTGACAGTGTGGGAATCTGGATCGGATCAGTGATGCTGGTTCGGAGATTTCTGCTCATTGCGTGTTAATACGATCCATATGCGACATTAGTGGTCGCACGTTTCAAAGGGCATCAGACCGGCATTGGTTGGCGCTGGGGATGAATCCGGACTTTCATCCGGGTGTTGCCTTTCTTGCTTTAACCTCGCCAGCCTTGCCAGACGGAGAGACCCGGATTTGCAAATGCCCTGTCTCAGTTCTGCGAGATTCAAAGCCCCCTGCCTTCTCAACCAGGTCGCTCAGCTTGCCTTCACCATAGGTTCGAGGGTCAAAGTCAGAGGCGAGCGCTGCAAGACGTTGGCCGACCCGCCCAAGAGGTACCCAGCCCCCTTCATCATCGAGCTGTGAGATGGCGGTTCGGATCAAAGGTGCCGCAGCTTTGGGCGACTTCTTTACGCTAGCCGGACGGGCATCCTGTCGGCCTGGCTCATCTGACGTTGGCGCCTCTGGCAGCAGGTTTTCGGTGTAGATGAAACGACGACAGGCCTGTCGAAAGCTCTCGGGAGTTTTCTGCTCTCCGAAGCCGTAGACATCGATCCCCTGCTCACGGATACGCGAGGCGAGTCCGGTAAAATCGCTGTCGGAAGAGACAAGGCAAAACCCGTCGAAACGACCGGTATGCAAAAGGTCCATCGCGTCGATGACCAGAGCAATATCCGATGCATTCTTGCCGCTGGTGTACGCAAAGTTCTGGTGCGCCTTGATCGCATGAGTGGCGAGAACGTCAGCCCACGATTTAAGCCTAGTCCCGGAGAAATCGCCGTAAATACGGCGGACACTTGCCTCACCGATCTTGGCAATCTCTTCAAAGAGGCGCGGTGCGATCCGGGAAGAAGCATTATCTGCGTCAATCAAGACAGCAAGCCGTGGGGTGCGAGGTTCATTAGCCATTTTGCACCATTGCCCTGATATCCATTAATCAGCCAATAAAGCTTGAAAGGCGGCGGCTGATAACCTTCTGATCTTCAGGGGTCCTGACCAGGCGCTTGGCTCTATCGTGTGCGAATTCATCTACCTCGAGAACGACTAAACTGTAGCCATGCCTCGGCAGCAATTCGGCGCGACGCTCATCATATCGTCGGCGTTGTTCGCCGCGAGGAATGCCGGAAACCGTTGGCTTATCGTCGAAGAAGCCGACACGTTCGCGGTGTTGTCGCTCATGATATTCCACCACGAGGCCAAGAGCAGGGTAGAACCCGTCGACAGGCAGCGGCTTTCGGTAACCACGCCGATCTGGATCGCCGGTAAGAAACTCAAAACAGTGCTGCCGGACGGCCTTCTGCCCGAGAACTACGTCACAGAGATCCAGCACGTAATGCTCGTCGCGAATTGTGACCTCGGACGGGCCTTTTTTAGCCTGTGACGTCGATCGGAGCCGTATACTCCCTCCAACCAGCTGCGCCATGACCCGTTCCATGTCTCGATGCTGATCGCTCCCTCGCACGGCCTCCCAGCGACCGTTGTGCGGATGCCATTGGAGGTGTGCAGCTCGAAGGGCTGCTCGCAGTCGCTTGGGGTCTATCCCGCTGGCTTCGGCCATTTCGACAGCCGTGATCACTTTGCTCGGCCCGGCCATCCAATCTTCCTTTCCCTAATCAACGAACCGGGATGATATTGTCGCAAACTAGGCCATCCTCGCTTTCAGAGAACATGAGAACGCACTTCTAGGTTCGATAGCCTGCGTGCCTTGTCACCGGGTTTGCTCTCGCGCGTTGACATCGCAGACGGGGAGAAACAGCAGGGGATTGTGCCCCTCGGATTTCGCAGTATCGAGCCATTCTCGTCCGGATACCCCTTGGCGTGCCAGTTCATGGAGGGTCTCAGAGGTGGCGGCAGCGGCGATCTCACGCTCGCGCACCCGAGCAACTGTTGAGCGCAGGCCGTCTGCCTTCTGTTCCAAGAGATCCAGATACTCAGGCGTGCCTGCGGTTTCCATTGGCGCGTGAGCAAGAGCGAGAGGGGCTAACTGGATCGCCTCTCCCAATTGTACCAGCGTAAGTGCCCGAGAGCTCGCAGCCTCCCTAGCCATATCGTCTTGGCAGGATGCCAACCGGGCGGTGACACGCAGCCCTGAGGCGAGAGCGAAAGCTTCGACCAAAGGTTCGGTGTTGAGCACATCGCTCGCAGCACTTAGCTCTCGAGCGCGGCGGTCGAAGCTGTCCGCTAGAAAATGTGCATCCCGTGCGATTGCAATCCATTCTCTTTGTGTTGCGGATGGCAACCAAGCCTCTTCGACCTGATCCACCAATGTCCGAAGTCGTGTGAAATCCTCAGCGATTCTCTCGACTCGCATGGCTTCCAGTCGCCGCACAATCGCATCAAGGTTAGGAAGGATCGCGTCGACCTTCTCCTCTACCCTGGCGATACGCTTCGCCAAGATCGCGGCACCAGCGACAGAGACACCAATGCCCATGCCACTGGCCGCGAGATTCGCGATTTGCAGCGACTGAACGACGGACATAGCAGCCTTGATCTGCTCGTTCTGTACGACGGACACCGTATCCATCGCCATTTGCGGCAGGCTGAGTGGGCTGAAGTTCAGCAGAGCAGATATTGCTGACGTCTCTTGTAGATGCCCGACCACCCGTCCTGAAGATACTGACTGGATTATAGAGCCTGCCACGCGGTATTGGCCCGATGCCACGCCAGCCAGAAGTTCGGCGGGTACTTCTCGCAGTACCACGTTAGCAAGCGAGCCGATCATATTGCTTTTGCACGCTTCGCTGCGCGGTCAAACTCCGCGGTCAACTGCTGCAGAATCGACGGTGAGTTCCCATGTCTGCCGATTAGCGAGCCAATAACAAAGGAGCGCACGCGGTCGCGCAGTCTGGCTTGGGTCCGGTCGCGTATCTTGGCAGTGTTGAGCAGCCCCGTTGCAATGCCAAATCCGGCGAGCGCGCCCCCGCCGACTACGACCGGCCAGCTGATCGTTGTCGTTGTGACAAGGCCAAGCCAGGCGGTCGTCGTTGTCACGGCTGCGAAAGGAAGTGATGCGGCGGTCGCAACACCGGCAGCGAGTGGTACTGCGGCTGCGGCGATATCACTCGCGCCCTCGAGTGAGCGTTCTGGTTGCTCGGCATAGTCCGGGCCTCTTACCCAGACCGCTTGCTCCTCTACGATCGCAGCGAGGGCGACGTTTGCTTCGTTGAGAATCTCAATCGCGACGGGTTCAGCAACCTCCCGAACCTTTGGTGCGATCCTGTTTTGCAAGAAGGCCGATTGCGACAAAAGGCCGTCCTTCAGGCTTGCACTGGAGATGTCCTGCTCGGCACTGGCTAACAAGTCAGCGGCGACTTGATTGAGCGTTCTGGCCGCAACGAGCGAGTATTCCGACGCCCAATCATCGATCCGGTGCCCGAGAATAATGCGATTAAATAGGCCCATTCTTTCCCTCGTCCTCGGTCAGCCGTAAGCCAAATTCATACAAGCGACCACCCGCGACAAAAGCGGTCGCATGACTGCTGCAAGGGGCAACATCGACAAGTTGAGATTTGACCGATCAAAAGATACTAAGCCGTGAGAAAACTTTGCGGCCTGCCGCCGGGGCATGAGTAGTTGGCTGCTGCGACCGAATTTGTCGCGACAATCAGTTACCCGCCAGCGACTTAGAAACGGGGATTTAAGAAAGATGGATAAGTTCCGCATCCGCTGGGTGGACTCAATGCACACGGGCGATGATTTCGAACTCATTCTCCAAGCGCTCGAAGTGGGACGAGATGAAGGTCCAATTATCTTGGTTCCTCGACGGACGGCACGTCGACTTGGCACTCAAGCGGGGGCGGATTATCAGGCTCTGGTGTTCGAAAACCCGGACTGGCTCGGCGCTCATCTTATAGAACATCGGGACCAGCTCGACCACGAAATCTGGCTGGGTGTTTGCGAGGATGTGCCGCGGGAGAAGGCGCAAAATGCAAGAGGGGCCCTGTGGCATTTCGCCAAACTGATAGATGAGCTCGCAGGTCGGAATCGGAAGCTTCCACGGCCGGCAAAAGCGGCCGAATCAGCATCCCTTGTGTACGGTGCGGTCAAAGAGCCCCCCACCAAATGCGTTGAGGCATTCCTTGAACAATCCGGAGATGCCTTCGAAAGCCTGGCTACGGAGTATAAGAGTTTTCCGGCAAGCGTTCTGATTTCAAGAGCATGACCATCCCAATGGGACCGGCACGACTCGTTTCAAGGATCAGTTCATCGTCGCTGCCACATCAAAAAACTCAAGGTAGCTGTCGCCAGATTGTCTTCGCAGCATCGTGCTTGGCAAAGCCGGGGCGCGCCCGGGCATACTGCGCCCGGGTGGTGTCGGTCTACATCGTTGATTTCCTTGGTTCGTTGCCAAACCGCTGAATCAACGACTTGGCCTAGCGTCAAGCTAACCCTCTGGAACCAGTCTACTTAATTTAGGATCAGGCGCTAAGCGGCAATCAACACCACGTGCCTACCTTGTCCCTCCTCAAACATTCATCTCAATGAGTACTCGATGTCTTATCTTGCTTGGATCGACTTTGACCCTGAGGAACGCCGGCGGGCCCAAACGCTTATCGACCTGTTCAAGGAACCCGAGGCCCGGGACGAACTGGGTCTCGGCACAATACGCGACGGATTGGCCGACCTCCTGTTTCCGGGAACCAGCACGATCCAGACGCGGCTGCGCTACATGCTATTCATCCCTTGGGTCTACCGCGAGGCTCAGAGCCGCAAGACAAGCCAGGCAGAGCGTGTAGTCATAGCTCGCAATCTGGAGTTCGATCTGAGCGAGGCGTTGCTTGAAGGCGGTGAACGTGATGACGTGATCGGCCGCTTGGCAGGGAAAGATCTCAAGAGGCTTGCATCGAGCGTCTATTGGGCCGGTCTGAAGACACTGGGTATTCGGACTCTGGCCGGAAACCAGGCAACATTCCTGTCCTACGGACCGGAAAGCCTGAAGGACCATGATCTCAAATTGTGGGCTGCCGGATTGCCCGAAGCTCCAGACAACTTGTTCAAGAAAATCGACTTTCGGCTCAGGGAAAAAGAAATCGCCTTCTTGCGCGATCGTATCGCTGCCAAGGCAAAGGCCAGCTTACTGAACGAGCTGGCTGTCAAGGAGAAGGCCTTCAAAGACGACTGGCCCTGGGAGGTCAGCGACGATTCCATCTCCGACACCAATCGCACACTACTGCGCCACGCCGAGCGCTATTCGACGGTCATGCATGGTGCGCTGCTTTTGTACAACCTGCTACTGGCCCAGCGCGCGGCGCAACGCCCCAATGCAAAGCGGCATGGAGATGCAGGCGAACTGGTCAAGGACTACCGGTCGCGCATCGAGGATTGGCGCGGTGAACTTGACCGACTTGCAATCAAGCAGTGGGACCTCGACGATCTGTTTCGCCATGTCGGCAATACCAGTCACAAATTGACGGGGCCCTCGAGGGACTTCGTAATAGGTTGGGTGGAGATTGCCGCGCGAGGCGCGCCGAACCTGGAATCCGATCTGCAGGCAATCGATCTAGTCCACCGGCGAGAGCGCGCCTTGAAGCGAGCCAAATCCAGGCTTTGCCATGACGCCCCGCTCGAGCGTTGGTCTGGGGCCTCAGGTCTTGCGCGCCTCGACTTCCGCTGGAAAACGGCCCGCAAGCATCTTGGGGATCTAGTCGATGTCGCATGATGCCGTATTCGACCCGGAGAACCGGGAACTCTACACCACGCTCGTGCGCGCTCCGGACGGGTACAGTTTCGGCCATGCTGCCGCGGCAACCTACTCGCTCGATTTCGAGACCGCGCTTGCCATTCCCATTGCGATCGTCTTTCGCGATGCGGAGAACAAGGATGAGATGCTGGCCAGCCCCCTTGCTCTGCTGCAGAGCGTCGAACGCCTGGCCGGGCGCATGGCAATCTATTGCGACCGCGGTAGGATCAAGGATGCCCGGCCGAATACGGCGCGGCTTTTGTCGCTATACGAAAAGACGATAATCGAGGTTGGCGCCCCAGGTGGCGGTGCCTTTCATCCTAAGCTTTGGTGCATTCGCTTCGAACCCGAGAACACAGTGGATCCTGTCCGCATGCGCCTGGCGATCCTCTCACGCAACCTGACCAACGACCGCTGCTGGGACCTTGCCTTGTGCCTTGATGGG
This sequence comes from Novosphingobium album (ex Liu et al. 2023), assembly GCF_029076845.1. Taxonomy (GTDB): domain Bacteria; phylum Pseudomonadota; class Alphaproteobacteria; order Sphingomonadales; family Sphingomonadaceae; genus Novosphingobium. The sequence goes on along the minus strand of NZ_JARESE010000039.1, from coordinate 6,122 downwards.
ACCGTGGAGGACGAAGCGAATGAAGACAACGCGCCCATTTCGAAACTGCTTCGCGCCCTTCCCCGCCTCGCGAATGAAGCCACGCGCCCGACTCCTCCCAAGTTCCTAATCTCGCTGGCACGCGATCTCGATCATTGCAGGTGGGACAAGCTGCCGGCTGGCGCCACGAAGGTGAGGTTCGCGGTCAACGGACTGGACGGTGAACGCTGGATGCCGCCGAAGGGCGATCGCATCGCCATTCTCTCCCCCTTTGTATCCTCCGAAGCCCTGGAAGATCTTGCTGCAGGCTACGACGGCCCAGGGCAGCGCCGGCTCATCGCGCGCGCAGAAGAACTCGACTGCATTAAGCCGGAAGTGCGCGAGCTCTACGAGATCAGCACGCTCGACGAGCGAGCGACCCATTTCGAGGAAGAAGAGGAGGAGATTACCTGTTCAGCGGACCTCGAAGGTCTTCATGCCAAGGCTTATCTCGTTGAGCGCGGCTCCCGGCTACACATCCACCTGGGTTCGGCCAATGCGACGAGTGCGGCGCTGCGCCCCGAAAAGCGGGGGCGGACCCGAAATGTCGAAGTCATGGCGACTTTGGACGGCCCCATCAGCAGGATGGGGAAGATAGAAGACGTCCTCTTCTCGGAAGGGTTCAATCGCCTTCTCAACGACTACGCGCCGAGCGAGTCGCCACAACAGGATGCCGCCGCGGCGGCCGAGAAGTCACTGGAAGAGCTGCGCTGCGTCGTCTCTGCCTTGCCGCTCGACCTGCATTGCACGCAGCAAGGCGACCTCATCGGCCTGGAGGTAAAGCTTGCCGGGAAAGCTGTTCCCCTCGACCTGCCCCCAGGCGTGCGGTGCTTCGTGCGCGCCGTCACTGTGCCGAACGAAAGGGGCCATGACAGCGCTGATCTGCTTGCGGGCAAGGACCAGGCGCTTTCGCTCGGCTCGGTTGCGCTCGGCGACGTCACACGTTGGCTCGGCATCCGGCTGCTGGACGAAGAGACCAAAATCGAATTGGCGTTTACGTTGGGGGCCAGGTTGGTCGGGCTGCCCGAAGGGCGCGACGAAGCCGTACTGCGCGCGCATATCGCCAATGTCGAAAACTTCCTTCGCTACCTCAGCCTTCTGCTGGGCACGCTGGGCGAAGGCAGCTTTCTGGAGAGCGAAACGGGCGGCGAAGGGCAATGGCTGCGCAGGCTGAGCCAAGATGGCACATCGCTGCTCGAGCCCCTCGTCCGTGCCCTCAGTCTTGACGGCGACGAGCTTGCCGAGATCGACAGCCTCGTCATGCGCCTGAAGAATTCAGGTGGCGCGGACGACATCATTCCAAAGGGATTCTTGGCGCTTTGGGATAGCTTCGCTCCACTGGTGAAGCGCAAGGGAGCGCGCCGATGAGCTACAAGGCAGATGAACACCTAGAGCTGCTGAAGCCGTTCCAGAGGGCAACGGTAGACTATGTCTTCCGGCGTTTGTTCACCGACGCAATTCCTACCAACCAATTCCTCGTCGCCGACGAGGTAGGCCTTGGCAAGACCATGGTAGCAAGAGGCGTCATCGCCAGAAGCATCGAAGAGCTCGAGGGAAAGGTCGACCGCGTCGACATCGTCTATATTTGCTCGAACCGGGCCATCGCCGAGCAGAACATCAAATCCCTCAACGTGATCGGTTCGGCGACGAAGCCGCTCAATACGCGCCTGACATTGTTGCCTCTTGAACTCGAGAAGGATGGGGGGATCGCCTCCAACGGGATCAATCTAATCAGCCTGACTCCGGGAACTGCTCTGGACTTAAAGTCCGCACTTGGCGCGAAGGAGGAGCGCGCGCTGATCTTCGAAATGCTCCGCAAACGAATCCGAATTCGCCATATGGGCGTGCAGAAGGTTTTCCGGGGCACGGTCAAGCCGGAAAACTGGCTGACGCTGGTCGAAGACATGGGGAGCGATGGGAGGAAGATCTCCAAGGAGATCGCCTTGGAATTCAACCGCGCCGTAAGCGACACGTTTATAGACCGGATACGGGCGGCATCCAATCTGGCCAGGAGTAGGAAAAAGCCGAACTATCCTGCCGACCAACGCCCCGCCGCGATAATCGGTGAGCTGCGCAGGATCCTAGCGAAAATCTGCGTGAAAGCCCTGTCGCCAAATCTCATAATCCTTGACGAATTCCAGCGCTTTGCCGAATTGCTGCATGACCACGATGCTGAGCTTGCGCCTGAAAAGGCGGCGGCGGCCGAGCTCGCGCGCGCGCTGTTTTGCTATGAGGGCGAGGACGGCTCAAAGGCGAGGCTGCTGCTGCTTTCGGCCACGCCCTACCGCATGCTCACATTGAACACCGATGATCCCGAGGAAGGCGACCATTATGCCGATTTCCTTCGCACGATGCGCTTCCTTTTCGGCGAGGAAGACGGCTTGGCGCGGGTCGAGGAGCTGAAGGCCGAGCTCACAAAATTCCGGCGCGCGCTGCAATCGATGCCGGGATCGCGTGAAGCCGCCCGCGTGCAGCGAGACCGCCTTCAGGACATGTTGAGCCAGGTGATGGCGCGCACCGAACGCGTGGATTCCACCGAAGATCGCAATGCCCTCGTCAGGGCTTACGAGCCCGAACTTACGATCGAGACCGATGACTTGAGGGAAGCGAGGGCAGTGGCCCACGTGGCCCGGTTGGCCAGCGCTCCTGGCATCGTAGAGTATTGGAAGTCTGCACCCTATCTTCTCAATTTCATGCGCGAATACAAGCTGCGGGACAGACTGCTGGCCCTCAAGAAGGGGGCTTCAAAGGAACTACGCCAGGCGATCCGGAAGGCTTCTCCGCACCAGATCAGTAAGGCTCAGGTCGAAGAATACGCAGAAATTCCCTTGCGCAACGCACGGATGCGGGCGTTAGCGGATATCGCCTTTAGCGACCGGCTCGATCGGTCGCTTTGGATCCCGCCGTCTCGCCCTTCGTTCGGCGCGCCCAGCGCGGTGACGAAGACGTTGGTCTTCTCCGACTGGTCCATGGTCCCAGACGCGATAGCCGCACTGCTATCCCATGAGGCCAGCAGGCGCATGGGCATGGTTCCCGAACATGTCGCCCGGACCGCACGTCCCATCGGCATCGAGGAAATGATGCCCATGCTCTACCCTTCCCCGGCCTTGGCCGAGCTGGTCGATCCCGTGGCCCTGGAACGTCGCTTTGGGCGCGCCGGGTCATATGACGAGCTCCATGCCCAAGCTTGCCAAGCGTTGGCCGAGCAGGTGGGCGCTGGCCCCCTGTCCCGGCTCGAAGGCATATCCGACCGTCTACTGCCGATCGCCCTCGATGCTCAACTCGGCCGAGACATTGTCTGGACGGACGTCGCTGCGGTCGAATATGATGATCACGACGAACATGAGGCGATGGCGAGGGCCATCGAGGTCCTTCAGGACACCCGCGAGGAACACGAGCATCACGGTGCGGCCTGCACGGGCACAGTCGTCGAAAAGCTGGCGACCTTCGCGCTCGGCTCTCCTGCCGTCTGTGCCCTTCGCGCCCTTGGTCGCTTCTGTCCCCAAACGGACCTTGTCGAACCGGAAATGATCGGGGCCGCGGTTGCGATCGCGCTAGGATTTCGCAGCCTTTACAATCAGCCCGAAACCCGTGCCTTGCTCGGGGAACAATCCCCGATCAATTATTGGCAGCAGATCAATGCACATGCGGCAATAAATGACCTGCCCGCAGTCCTCGATGAATACTTCCACCTCGTCACGGAAAACGAGCGCACGGACAAGCTCAAAGTCAGCGAACGCTTGCAGGTCATCGCGGAGAAGGTCGTAGAAGTCGTCGCTTTGCGCCCGGCGCAGATCATGCTCGACCACTGGAGTGCAACGCAACGCCAGCTGCGCGATGAGACATTCGAGGTTCGCGCCCGCTTTGCCATGCGATTTGCCAACAAGGCAGAAGACGAGAAAGGCGTGCGGCGCGCGGCACTAGTTCAGGCGGCCTTCAAGTCGCCCTTCCGGCCCTTTGTCCTAGCCTCGACTTCGATCGGACAGGAAGGTCTCGATTTTCATTCCTATTGCGCGCGTATCGTGCACTGGAATCTGCCTCGCAACCCAGTGGACATCGAGCAGCGCGAAGGGCGCGTACATCGTTTCAAGAACCATGCGGTACGCCGCAACGTTGCGGGCAAATTCTCCAGCGCGGCCCTCAGTGAAGCAGGGACTCAAGGCCCATGGTGCGCCATGTTCGATGCCGCGAGCGAGGATGAAGTCGAGCATGGCAGGCCGGGCGACATCATTCCCTTCTGGATCTATCCGGGCGAAAACAAGATCGAGCGCGTTGTTCTGATCCCTCCGTTCAGCCGGGAGAAGGATCGTTACAAAACTCTACTGAATTCCTTGGCGACCTATCGCTTGGCGTTCGGCCAACCGCGTCAGGAAGAACTCATCGAGCTTTTTTCGGACATGGACAAGGATGTCGTGGAGCAACTCGCCGAAGTACAGCTCTCGCTTAAACCGGCCAGTTAAGGATCGGCTCCTTGGCGGAGCAAAGCGCCACAGCGTCCTTGATGGTGCGTTTCAGTTGCCCGATCAATTTTTACGCTATCGATCGTTGATCTCTCCCGATCGTCAGTTCACCGGTTTCCGTCCAAAAAACGGCAGCACCATCAACGGCCTTTGCCCCCTTAGTGCCGACCGCATCGATGTAGGCTGCCAGCTGAGGCCAGTAAGTTTCAAATCGCGCCAGATGATCAGTGACGGGGCCACTCTTGTGGTCCACGATCATGAATCCATCCGTTCCCTCGGCGATGAGATCGACAATGATGCTCTGACGTCCTCCATCCGGCAGTGCGATGTCGATAGGCTGTTCGATATGCAGGCGCGGATAGCCAAGCTCCGTGAGGGTCTCACGAAGTGCTTGCGCCTGTTGTCCGAGAAGCTCGACTTCAGCGTCGGATACACGGCAATGCTGGCTTACCCTGCCCGGCAGATCGGGTCGGCTTAGCAGTATCCGCAATGCCTCGTGGACTGCAGTTCCCTTATCCGTTGCCTGTGCGAGATCCGATCCGGTGAGCCGGACACCCGCTGAAATCGGCCGGGTCTCAATTTGCAAAGGCAGCGGCCGAGTGGTGGCGATTGTCTGGGAAGGACTGATGACCGGGGCAAGCTGGCCGATAGCTCGCCTTTCAATCGCAAACCTGGGTTCGCGATAATTGCTCTCAATGCGAACTCTGCCTTCCCCTTCGAACGATGCCGGGATTTCCTTGCCACAAATCGTCATGCGCGACGCAAAGTTCGCTGGACCGACAGTGATCTGATTTCCCTGCAATTTCATGCCACAGACGTCGTTCAAAAGACGACGTGCCGTAATCGGCAAAGGCGGCTCGACCTTCTCGTCATCCTGCGGCCACTCGATGATCAGGCGGTCCCGCGCACGGGTCAGAGCAACGTAAAGCAATCGGCGCGCTGTTTCCTCGCACTCGGGATACAGTCCATTTAGAAAACGAGCTGTCGCTTCGGGAGCAGCAAAGTCAGGCGCATAGGCAAGTGTCGCCTGTTCGATCACATGATCGAGATCGTCGAAACCAGGAAACTTTGTGCTGAAAGTTCCGGCACGTGGATCGAGTTTGTGATCGAGGCCGCACACGACGACGACGGGCCACTCCCGCCCCTTCGATGCGTGCCAGGTTACAATCTCGATGCCATCGGCCTCGGCTCCGGCGGGATTGGGACGGAGGTCCTCTCCCTTCAAGCCGACCTTGTTCTCGAGCCAGCCAAGGAAAACGTTGGCACTCTGGCCATAGAAACCGGAGGCCTCACGCATATCGCGGTGTGCATCCATGAATGCCGCCGCTTCAGCCTCGAAGCGAAGAAGGTCCGCTCTCATTTGGGCGGGATCGTCAAGCCGGTCGCACCAGTCTCGCAGCCCGGCAACCTGGATCACCCGATGGACCAGTCTGTCCACCGGCGTCGCAAGCGAGTCAGGCCAAAGTCCCTGCAACGCCATGAGTTCTGGTGTCTCGATCCGGCCGTCGCGGGCCAGAGCGCCAAGGGCATCACCGAGCGGCGTTGCGCCCGGGCCGAGCGTAGCCGTGCAGATCGCTGCATGTGTCAACGGCGGTCTGATTCCAAGCCAGCGGGGCGGAGTAAAAGCAGGCCATTGTTGATGCA
>NZ_JARESE010000038.1 GCF_029076845.1 Novosphingobium album (ex Liu et al. 2023) | reverse complement strand
CATTGCCCTCACTGTAGATGCACCCTCGCCAGACATTCCAACGCACTTCTGCCAAAGTAGTGCTAGCCCGGATATCTCAAAGATAGGGGGTGCATCGGGGCTCTGATTGTGGGAAAGTTCTTCTGCAACAAAGACATAACCAAGAGCAGAGGTATTCCCCGATGCCGACAGAGTGTAGCGCAAAGAGTTACGGATTTGCACGTGTAGAATCGCGCGCGGTTGTGGCGGCGTTCGACGGCGGGGCGGTGACGAGCGATGCTGGCGGGCTGCTGCTGGGCGCCACTGACCGCGCGATCAGGCTGGTGGAGCGCTTTGCCGGGTGTTTTGCGGATCATCGTCGCGCGGATTTGATCGAGCATGAGGTGCGCACGCTGGTTTGCCAGCGGGTGTTTGGGATTGCGCTGGGCTACGAGGATTTGAACGACCACGATCAGCTGCGTCATGATCCGGTGATGGCAAGCTTGGTCGGCAAGCTCAGCGCGCATCGCAAAGACTGCGCGCCGCTTGCCGGCAAGAGCACGCTCAATCGGCTCGAGCTGAGCCGGCCTGAGCCGACGAAATACCATAAAGTGAGCCATGATCCGGCAGCAATCGAAGCGCTGTTTGCGACGATGTTCCTCAAGGGGCACGCCAAGCCGCCCAAACAGATCATCCTCGATCTCGATGCGACCGACGATCCGATCCATGGGCATCAGGAAGGGCGGTTCTTCCACGGCTATTATGATCACTACTGCTATCTGCCGCTCTACATCTTCTGCGGCCGCCACCTGCTCGCCGCCAAGCTGCGGCCGTCCAACATCGACGGTGCGGCGGGCGCGCGCGAGGAGGTCGAACGGCTTGTCGGGCAAATCCGTGCGAGTTGGCCAAGGACGCGGATCCTGCTGCGCGGCGACAGTGGCTTTTGCCGCGAGGAGCTGATGGCCTGGTGCGAAGCGAACCGGGTCGACTATCTGTTCGGACTTGCGCGCAACGATCGTCTGGTCAGCAGGATCACAAAGGCGTTGGCCGAGGCCCGCGCGGAAAGCCGCGAGACCGGCAAGGCCGCCCGGCGCTTCAAGGACTTCGGCTACCGCACGCTGAAGAGCTGGAGCCGCCAGCGCCGGGTCGTCGCCAAGGCGGAGGTGACGCAGGGCGACACCAATCCGCGCTTCGTCGTGACCTCGCTCTCACGCACCGAGGCCGACGCGCAGCACCTTTACGAGAAAATCTACTGCGCGCGTGGCGAGATGGAGAACCGGATCAAGGAATGCCAGGCTGACCTGTTTGCCGACCGCACGTCCACCGCCACCCTGCGCGCCAACCAGCTGCGCCTCTGGTTCGCTTCAATGGCCTATGTCCTGCTGGGTGCGCTGCGCCGGATCGGGTTGCGCTTCACCCAGTTCGCCAACGCCACCTGCGGTACGATCCGTCTACGCCTGCTCAAGATCGGCGCGCTCGTTACCACCAGCGTCCGACGTATCAAGATCGCCATGGCATCGGCCTATCCCTGGCGCGACGAATGGGAGCTCGCCCACGCCTTCCTCTGTGCAGCCGGCGGCCGCTGACGAACCAGACAGCGCACAGTCCAACAGCGCCGAATCCCGCCAACTGCTGCCAGCGGACGGTGCCGCTTGTCCTCACCTCGTGAAAAAACCGGTTCTACGCTCGCTCGACAACGTGACGGGAGCACAAGCTGGCAATCCTTCCCCTTCACCTCCCACTCTCGGTCGCCGTTTGAGAAAATCAGGCTAGACATTTGCTGCCATCGATTTCGCAACGTCCTGCCCGATACAGTCTGCCGGTCCTCGTTCCGTCGGGAGTCCGGAGTTCCGCATGGCCTGTCGGTGCCCTCGAACTCGGAAAGCGCAATAGTGTCGATCAAAGCGCGCAGCCGCTTTTCAACCAGCCCGACCGTTCGGACGGCGCCGCCTGTAGGTTAGCGCGCCGAACTGTCGATGCGACGGTTAAATTGGCAATGACCGCACTATCGCCAGGACCATATGATGAGTACCATTGACACGAATTCTTCCTTCATGAACGATTTCGGCCGTGCACTTTTCTTTATTTAGCGCCAGTCGAGAAAGTTCATCATTTTCTAGCTGCATCGAAATTAAACTCCCAAGCAGAGATACTTGATCTCCATATAATCGTCGAGGCCGTGGCGCGACCCTTCGCGGCCCAGGCCCGATTGTTTCACCCCACCAAAGGGCGCCACTTCCGTCGATATCAGCCCTGTATTGATACCTACGATACCCGCTTCGAGCGCCTCGGCCACTCGCCAGACGCGACCGATATCCCGCGTATAGAAATAGCTGGCGAGGCCGAATTCAGTATCATTCGCCAGAGCAATCGCATCCGCCTCGTCCCTGAACCGGATGACACCCGCTAATGGGCCGAATGTCTCCTCGCGTGCCAGTTTCATATCGGGCTTCACATTCGCCACTACCGTAGGTTCGAAATAATTTTCGCCTCGAATGCTGCGCTTGCCGCCGGTCAGGAGCGCAGCGCCGCCGGCGAGCGCATCTTCAAGATGAGCTTCGACTTTGTGAACCGCTGCGATGTCGATCAGGGGACCGATCATCGTTCCCTCATCCATGCCATACCCAACCGGCAATGTGCTGACGCGTTGGGCCAGCTTGGCGACAAACTCGTCATAGACCGTGTCTTGCACGTAAAAGCGGTTGGTACAGACGCATGTCTGACCACAGTTACGGAACTTGGAAACGACAGCGCCTTCAACGGCCGCATCGATATCTGCATCATCGAACACGAGGAACGGCGCGTTCCCGCCCAATTCCATCGAAACTTTCTTCACCGTATCGGCGCAAGCCCGAAGCAACAGTCGTCCAACTTCAGTCGAACCGGTGAAGGTGAGCTTGCGGACGAGCGGATTGCGTGTCATCTCGCCGCCAATGGCCAGGGCATCGCCCGTAACGACATTGAACACACCTGGGGGGAGTCCTGCCTGCTCTCCGAGCGCCGCCAGGGCCAAAGCCGAATAAGGAGTTGCCGGCGCAGGCTTGAGGACCATTGTGCAGCCTGCCGCCAAAGCAGGCGCAAGCTTTCGCGTGACCATCGCACTGGGGAAATTCCACGGCGTTATCGCCGCGACGACACCGACACCTTGCCTGAGCGTCACGATACGGCGGTCTGCTGCATGACCCGGCACGACTTCGCCATAGGCGCGCTTGCCTTCTTCGGCGAACCATTCGAGAAAGGATGCGGCATAAGCGATCTCGCCCTTGGCTTCGAGGAACGGCTTGCCCTGCTCACGGCTGAGGATGGTGGCAAGCGCCTCCTGATTGGCCATCATGTGCTCATAAAAGGAGCGCATGATGCGCGCACGTTCGTCGGCGGTCCTGGCGCGCCAGGCGGGCAGAGCTGTTTGAGCAGCGCCGATGGCGCGTTGGCATTCAGCCGTTCCCATCTGCGGTACCGAACCAATCCGTTCGCCATTTCCGGGATCCACAATGTCGGCGGTCGCGCCATCATCGGCATCGCACCATTCCCCATCGATAAAACATTGGTGCTTCAACCAGAGAGAAAACATCTTCAAAAATCCTTCAGCGTCTTCAAAATCGACCGCATTTGACGGCCCTGTTTTCGTTCAAATGTTCATGGTTTGTCTCGATGTGCCGCCACAAAGCGCACTGACTGATCGTCCAGCGATCACCCAATCACATTGGTGAGGTCCAATCCGCGGCGGAGCATAAGATCCTCGATCCGTCTGAGCGCGGGAAGCCCAAGCCGGGTCTCCTCGCCCATCCTCAGCGCGGCGCCCGCCAGCGCCCGATACTCGGAAGGGCCGCCTCTTTCGAAGTCTCGTTGCAGGGATGTGGTGGCGTCGGCGGGAAATGTCGCGATCAAAGCCAGTGTTCGCGCAACGAAATCGGCGGACAAGGCAATGCCCTTATGGGTCGCCAACAGGACCAATTCGCGCAATGCAGCATGCAAAAGCCGACAGCCGATCGGATCGGACAGGAGCTTTCCTGCCGGTATGTCGAGCGCTGCGCCTACCCCTCCCAGGGCGGCGGCGAGCACAAACTTCTCCCAGAGATCGCGTTCAATATCGCTTGACGCCTCGGCTGCGATTCCCGCTTCGGTCAGAACTGCGCCGACTTGCGCCGGGCCGCCATCGTCAAGCCCATGGACGAGGCCGTAGCAGATCGACGGGGCAACTCCGATATGCCGAACCTGCGCGCCATCAAGCACGAAAAAACCATGGAGACGGCCAGCCACGACGGTAACCTGTGGGCACCGCCGGGCGACTTCTCCGGGCGCATCAATTCCATTCTGCAGTGTCAGAATTGTGCTGTCCGTGCCAAGCTTCGACGCGAGCCGGTCGAGAACGCCTTTGACGGCAAAAGACTTGACGCAAAGGATCACCAGTCCAGGCGCAGAATCCACCTCGCCCCAGTCCGCCGCGCTGACGGACATGTAGGTGCTCGCACATCCGCCGCCCAACAGGATGCCGCCACGCCGCAATTGCTCGAGGCGCTCACCACGCGCGACGAGCGTGACCTTTCTCCCCGTTCGCGCCAAAGCGGCGGCGAGGAAACTGCCTACCGCGCCGGCTCCGATTACCAGGATCGACGGCGAGGCCTGCTGATCAGTGTTAACGGGAACAGCAATCAAAAGCGCTTACCCGGCTTCTTGCGCATGTCTGACCATGTCAAGTGCAACGTCGACGATCATGTCTTCCTGACCGCCGACCATCTTGCGCCGACCGAGTTCCACCAGAATCGAGCGCGTGTCGATGCCATGCTCGACCGACGCCTTTTCCACATGGCGCAAGAACGAGCTGTAAACTCCGGCATAGCCGAGCGTCAGGGTCTCACGATCCACCTGAACAGGACGATCCTGAAGCGGGCGCACAAGGTCTTCGGCTGCATCCATCAGAGCAAACAGATCGCAGCCATGATTCCACCCGTAGGTTTCGGCCGCGGCAATGAAGACCTCAAGCGGCGCATTGCCGGCTCCTGCGCCCATGCCGGCCAACGAGGCGTCAACCCGGATCGCCCCGTTCTTCACTGCGACGAGCGAATTCGCGACACCGAGGCTGAGATTGTGATGGGCATGAACCCCCCGTTGCGTCTCGGGCTTGAGCACCCGGTCATAGGCTCGCAAGCGCGCGGCATATTGGTCCATATTCATCGCCCCGCCGCTGTCCGTGACATAGACGCAATGGGCTCCGTAATCCTCCATCAACTTGGCCTGTTGAGCGAGAGGCTCGGGCGCAGACATATGGCTCATCATGAGAAAGCCGGAAACGTCCATTCCCAGTTTTCGCGCCGCCTCGATATGCTGCTTGCTGACGTCCGCTTCAGTGCAATGTGTCGCGATACGCACCGAGCGCACACCCAGTTCGTAGGCCCGCTTGAGGTCATGCACCGTGCCGATCCCGGGGATCAACAGCGTCGTCAGCACCGAATGTTCGAGCACCTCGGCGACTGCACCGATCCAGTCCCAATCGGTATGTGATCCGAAGCCATAGTTGAAGCTCGATCCCTGCAGTCCATCGCCATGGGCGACCTCAATCGCATCCACTTTGGCTTGATCAAGTGCCCTGGCGATCGCTTGCACATGATCAAGCCCATATTGGTGGCGAATGGCATGCATGCCGTCGCGCAGGGTAACATCCTGGATGTAGAGCTTGGTTTGGGTCGGATCGAAAGTCATGCTGTGGCTCCCAATTGCAGGCGCGCGGCGATCTTCTCCGCGGTCTTGAGCGCCGCAGAAGTCATGATGTCGAGATTTCCCGCATAGGCGGGCAAGTAGTGCGCAGCTCCTTCCACTTCGAGAAAGACCGAGACCTTGAGCCCGGTAAACTCTCCGTTCATTTCTGGAATTCGCAGCGGTCGATTGGAGCCGATATGCTCAAACTGGACCGCCTGCTTCAGTCGATACCCAGGGACATAGCTCTGGACTTCAGCGACCATCTCTTCGACCGAATGAGCAATGGCGGCCTGATCGGCTTCTTCGCAGAGGCAATAGACCGTATCACGCATAATGAGCGGCGGTTCGGCCGGATTGAGGATGATGATCGCCTTACCGCGACCGGCTCCGCCGACGTCGACGATCGCGTGACTCGTCGTTTCGGTGAATTCGTCGATATTGGCGCGCGTGCCTGGTCCTGCGCTCCTGGACGAGATCGATGCGACAATCTCGCCATAATGAACTTTAGCTACTCTGTTGACCGCTGCCACGATCGGAATTGTCGCCTGTCCGCCACATGTCACCATATTGACATTGGCCGCGTCGAGATGATCCGTCCCATTGACCGGCGGGATCACATAGGGGCCGATCGCGGCGGGCGTGAGGTCGATCACGCGCTTGCCGTGAGCCTGAAGCAGTTCATTGTTGCGCCTGTGCGCGCCCGCGCTGGTCGCATCGAAGACAATGCAAATGTCCGCGAATTCCGGCATTGCGATCAGACCGTTGATGCCCTCCGATGTGACGGGGACACCCAATCGGGCTGCGCGCGCCAGGCCGTCCGATTGGGGATCGATGCCGACCATCGCGCCCATCTCGAGGGTTTCTGACAGACGCATGATCTTGATCATCAGGTCGGTGCCGATGTTGCCCGAACCGATGATTGCAACCTTGATCTTATCAGCCATTTGTCAGGCCTTTCCAAAAGTGAACGAACATTCGCCAATGCCGCCGACAATCGCACGGACATGATCGCCCGGATTGATCGGCACCATCGGTCCGAGCGCACCTGCAAGTACGATATCGCCCGGCGCCAAGGGTTCACCCCGGGCCGCAAGCGTTCGCGCGAGCCAGGCGGTTGCGTTGAGTGGATTGCCGAGCGCCGCGGCACCGACTCCCAACGAAGCAATGGTGCCGTTGATTTCCATCACCATTCCGGCGGTATAAATATCAAGACCGCTCAACTGCTTACCTGCTTCGGAGAGCACGAAGAACGCAGACGAGCCATTGTCGGCGACCGTATCGGCGAACGTGATCTTCCAGTCCGCGATCCGGCTATCGACGACCTCGATCGCCGCATGAACACTCTCGATGGCGTTGGCGACGTCCTCTGGCGTCGTACCAGCGTCCGGCAGCTTCCTTCCCAGAACGAATGCAATCTCGGCTTCCGCTTTGGCTTGAATCGACCGGGCCGGATCAAGATAGCCGCCGTCATCGACACGCATGTCGTCAAACAATACCCCAAAGTCAGGTTGATCAACGCCAAGTTGCTGCTGGACAGCTTTCGCTGTCAAACCGGCTTTGTGGCCGACAATCCGGCGTCCCTGCGCTTGCCAAAATCTGGTATTGATCGACTGCACATCATAAGCCCCGGCAGCGTCAAGCGGATCGAGATAATCTCGCAGCGGGGCAATCGGACCCGACGCATAGGCTTTACGCAGAAGGCGCGCAGCCGACTCATATTCAACTGTCATAAATTCACTCCTTGTGCGCGACCATACGATCTGATTACGCAGTAACCACGTTGCCTGCCCCGAAATCTCTTGCTTGGTGAGAGATAATGAGCCATCCATGGGGGATGGCCACCAAGTCGGCTTCCACACTCGCAAAGGGCCTGCATCTGCTTTCGGCAATCATTGCCGACGAAGGCCGCACGAGCATGTCTATGGTCGCCAAAAAAAGCGGAATACCGCTTCCAACGGCGCACCGTCTTGCGCTTACGCTCGAAGAGGAGGGGTTTCTCGTTCGCGTTCGCAAAGGCTATTATCACCCCGGTCCTGCATTGAGCATTTCCAGAGAGCCGACGCCCGAGGCGCAGGTTGCGGTGCGCTTGCGGCGACCGCTGGCGCGCCTCGCCCGGACATACGATGCTTTCACCCATTTCGGGATCCTGGATGACGGCATGGTCACTTATCTCGTCAGGGAGACGGGGACTGACGGCGAGCTTTTCACGGCCGAACGGATACAATTGGAGGCATATTGCTCGGCGATCGGCAAGATCCTCCTGGCGGGATTGGCCCCAGGAGAGCTCGACGCCTACCTGGCCAACGGCCCATTTGTGGCGCTCACTCGCAACACACTTACCGATCCGGCCGAAATTCGTCGCGAACTCGATGAGGTGCGAGCGCGCGGTCTGGCTTTCGACCGGTTCGAAATCCGTGACGATCTCTTCTGTATCGCTGTTCCCGTAATGGACTCGGACGGCTTCGGCATCGGCGCCATTTCCGTCAGCGTTCTCGGCGCTGCTCCTGATACCCCAATGATAGCGCGCCTGCGCCGCGCCTTGCGAAAGATAGCCGCTTCTGCGTCCATGATATCTGCAGCGCACGGAGAGAGAAGCGTTGCCTCGCGGGTGGCGCGCGCCCACGGCGGGAATTAACTCCGGCCATTCTTCCTGATTTAAATGTTTGGCGACGCGCAATTGAACGATCCCCATCAAGGCAGCAGGGCGCCGATACGCGCGCCGACATTTTCCGCCGCAGCAATATGCCAGCACGCTTCGCGCAGCTCTTTTGATCGCTCAGGAACAAGCAAGCGCCGGGTGAGTTCGTCGAACTTTGCGTTCAACTCGTCATCGGTCATCGGCCGATCGCCGCTTCCGCGCGCGTTGCGGACATGGCTTTCAATTGTCGTTCCGTCGTCCAGGATGACAGTTGCGATCGCTTGCTCCTTTGCGATTGCCCGATCGCTTTGCGCCTCAACCCTGTTGCCGAGAGCCTGTATCGCCGGATCTCTGAGGCATGCGATTTCCGTTTCGGCGAGTCCTGCCTTTCCCTTTTGCAATGCGCATGCGGCCCAGTGATATACACTTACATGCGACTCCAGCGTCGTTTTGGGCTCGCGCTTGCCGGTCAATGCAAGCACGGCGGGATTGACCTTGAGACGGACGTGACGAATCTCCCCGGCAGCGGGAAGTTGCTGATAAATGTCGAGGCAGGCATCGATCACGGGATGAATGACAATGCCGCAGGGATAAGGCTTGTATCGGTTGCGGAGCATTTCGTGGCGCGCGCCAAGATCCGACAAGAAAAAGTCCGTATCTGCCCCTTTGGCGAAGATATCGAGAAGTCCGCCGCGCGCCTCTAGAGCATCGTCAGTGCAGTCAAAGCCCTTGTCTGCCAGCAGCGCCGCCCACACCCCGGTTCGGGCTGCATGACCAGGTCGGAAATGGCCCGTCATGGTTCCGCCGGTTGCGCGAAATCCGGACGCCTGGGAAGCAGCAAGGCCGATCGCCCATATCATTTTCTGCTCGTCGAGCTCCAGAAGCCGTCCTGCTCCGACCGCAACCCCAATCGGACCGCTGAAGCCATTTACATAGATGTTGGGACTGAAGGTCGAGGGGGGAAGGACGAGCATATTCGCGACCCGGCACTGAACTTCGATACTAAGAGCCAACGCCGACAGAAATGCCTCGCCTCCGACCGATCGAGACTGCGCCACCGCAAACAGTGCAGCTGCCGCCGGACCCGAGGGATGAGCCACGGATGGCAGATGCGCATCGTCGAAAGCCAGTACCGATGATGCGATGCAGTTTACGAAGGCAGCCCCAGCAACGTCGGTGTGCAGGGCCTTACCGATGACTGTGGCAACCGGCTTTGCACCCGTGTCGGCCTGACATGCTGCCGCAGCCGACACCGCATCTTCCTGGCAGCCGCCAACAGCCACCCCGATCCAGTTGAGAAAGGCGCGAACGGCTTCGTGGCGTACTTCCTGCGGCAACAGATCATATCGCGTGCTGACCGCGTAGCGGGCCAATTCCCGCGTGAGGCCGTGCGTCGCTTCCATTTTAGAGCCTCTCGCTGCAAAACGGCGGAACAAGCCAGGGCATCTCAATCGAACTTCCGGTTGGGCGTGGTGGTCTGGAAATGCGGCGAAATGGCGCTAACGCCGGCGTCGATGGGTAAGGTCACCCCGGTAATCCAGCGGGCTTCGTCACTGGCAAGGAAGAGGACCGCGTAGCCAACATCCCAACCCGTGCCTTCGGTCTGAAGCGCGGAAATCCTTCGGCGATAGTCTCTTACATCATCGGGAATGCCTTTGCCGTAGACAACGGGAGTGTAGACGAACCCCGGCGCGACATTGTTGACGCGCACGCCGTGCTTCCCGTGATTGCCCGCCATCGTGCGCGTCATGTTGACAAGCGCGCCCTTCGACGTCGCATAAAGCAGGTTAGGGTGTCCGCCGTGGAGACCGGTTATCGAACCGATATTGATGATCGAGCCGCCACCTCTCTTTCGCATGACCGGAACCGAGTGGCGGGCCATCATCACGATCGACTTGACGTTGATCCGCATGCCGCGATCCCATTCGTCGAGATCCACCTCCGTTGCATCGCCCCGCACCTTGCTCGTCCCGACCACGTTCACCAGAATGTCGAGGCGGCCGTAGCGACGCAGGGTTTCGGTCACCGCCGCGGCGCAGTCGGCGTCGTTGCTCACGTCTCCTGCAATGGTGAAGCACTCTCCGCCTGCTTCAGCGATGATCCGGCCAGTCTCGTTCGCGGCGTCCAGATCGAAATCGAGCAGCCCGACCCGCGCGCCCTGCATGGCAAGGAGGATCGCTGAGGCGCGACCGTTGCCGATGCCGGCGGCCGACGAACCCGCGCCGGACACCAGCGCGACCTTGCCGGCGACCCGATCGCCCTTGGGTGGACATATTGAAGCTGGCTGCGATTCCGCCATTTCCCATTTTCCGATCTTGTGAAAGAATTATGTACCCTGTATCCAAATGACCATCGAATCGCAAGACATCGACGAGTTGCAAGAGCATCGGCCGGCAGGCTCGATAATGAGCTTGTGCGAAGAGGGAGGCACTCACCGTTGAATTCCGTACCAGATCCGGGCCTCCCGATCGTGGACGCGCATCATCATCTGTATCCGAGCAATCATTGGGCGGACGATCATGGTTCTTATCTGATCGAGGAATTTTCCGCTGATCTGCGCGCAGGACACAATGTCGTTGCCACAATCTATGTTGAGTGCGGACAGCATTATCGAACTTCGGGGCCCGAGCATCTGCGCAGTGCGGGAGAGGCCGAATTTGCTGCGTCCGTGGCGCGCGCCGCTCAATCGGGCGCCTATGGACCAGCCTGCATTTGTGATCGGTTCGTCGGCAGAGCCGATTTTATGGCCGGCGAGCGGGTAGAAGAGGTCATAGAGGAACTTGCACTTGCCAGCGACGGCCGGCTCTGCGGACTTCGCTCTCCCGCCAATTGGGATGCGGATCCGCTGATAAACTCCGGGTCGCGTGCGTTCGCGCAACAGGGGCTTATGGCGGAACCGAGCTTCCGTGAAGCCTTGACGCGTGTTTCCCGTCACGGACTGGCGTTCGATGCCTGGCAGTTCTATCCGCAGCTCGGAGAGCTTGCCGACCTTGCCCGTGCATGTCCCGATGCGGTCATTATTGCCGGGCATTGCGGCGGACTGATCGGCAAGGGGCGCTATGCCGGTGGCGACAACTTCACCCGGTGGAAGGCGCGCGTAGCCGAACTGGCGGAATGCTCCAATGTTTTCATGAAGCTTGGCGGGCTCGCGAACGATCGGACGGGCTTCGGCTTTCAACAGCGCCAGGGGAACATCGCGGAAGATGAACTGGTCGCCACCTGGTCGCCCTACATCCTCTCCTGCATCGAAGTGTTCGGTCCGGACCGCTGCATGTTCGAGAGCAATTTCCCGGTCGATATGTGTGCCACCGATTACCGCACATTATGGACCGTCTTCAAAAAGATCGTCGCCGGCGCTTCGGACGATGAGAAACGCGCGCTCTTCGCCGGCACGGCCCTGCGCGCCTACAATTTCGAATAGGATCGCAATGTCAAACCCTTCCTCTTCCAAGCACCGCATCAGGCCCGTCGCGCCCAAACTTTTCGAACTGATCGAAGGCGCCGTCTATGGCGATGTCTGGGAGCGCCCCGAACTGAACAAGCGCGACCGCAGTCTGATCACCGTCGCCGCGTTGGTCGGCATGCGTCAGACCGACCAGCTGCGCTCGCACCTCGAAAAGGCGCTGGCCAATGGCGTCACCCAGGACGAGTTCGGTGAGATCTTCACGCATCTTGCCGTCTACGCCGGCTTCCCCGCCGCGATTTCGGCCGCATTGGTTGCACGGGGGCTATTCGAGGATCGCGGACTGATCGCCCCGGAGCAGGCGCAATGACCGATAGGGATCAGCTGACCATCGGATATGTCGGGCTGGGCATCATGGGCGGACCGATGGCGCTCAACCTGCTCAGGGCGGGATATCGCCTCATCGTCAATGACGTTCGTCGTGAGGCTGCTCAAGCCCAGCTTGCCCTGGGAGCGTCCTGGGCCGACACTCCAGCACAGCTCGCCGCAAGTGCGGATGTCATTTTCACATGCCTCCCCAGCCTTCAGATCATCGCAGAGGTCGCGCTCGGCAGCGGCGGTTTAATCGAGGGGATCCGTTCGGGCAGCGCTTTTTTCGAAATGTCGACCAATTCCCGCAGCCTGCTTGAGAAGCTCGACGCAGCGTTTCGGGAAAAGGGCGCCCATGTACTCGACGCCCCGGTAAGCGGCGGTGCCGGCGGTGCCGTGCGCGGACAGATGGGAATCTGGGTCGGCGGCGACCGCGCCATCTTTGACCGTTTCGAGCCGGTTTTGCGGGTGATGGGCGATATGCCCGCGCATGTCGGCCCGATCGGTTCCGGACTGGTGACCAAGCTTGTTCACAATTGCACCAGCCAGGCGACCCAGGCGGCGATCGCGGAGGTTTTCACGATGGGCGTCAAAGCCGGCGCGGACCCGCTTTCCCTCTGGGCGGCCATCCGTCAGGGCTCGATTGGGCGACGGCGGACATTCGATGGGCTCGTCGATGAATTCCTGCCCGCCGCCTTCGATCCGCCCCATGCTGCGCTGCGCATCATCGAAAAGGATCTCACGCTGGCGACACAACTGGGACGTGATCTGCGCGTGCCGATGCGTTTCGCGAACCTCGCGCTGGCTGACGTCCAGGAGGCGATGAACCGGGGCTGGGGTGACAGGGATGCCCGCTCGGTAATGCTGCTCCCGCAGGAACGGGCCGGCGTGAGCATCAAGGTGGCTCCAGATCAGATCGAGGAAGTGCTGCGCAAGGATCCACCCGCGCCCACGGATACAAAGCGCGGAAGTGGTGGGTAAAGGTGAGCTGCGGCGGAGGCAGGCTTTGAATTCGTTGCAGGTGAGGTGAGTAAGGAAGGGGCGCGCGAAAGCCGCTGTGCGAAGAGTGAGGAAATATGGCTGGACTTTATTTCGACGAGTTTACCGAGGGACAGGTGTTTCGCCATGAAATGAGGCGCACCGTCACCGAGAGCGACAATACCTGGTTCTCGGTAGCAACATGCAATCCGGCAGCCATCCATCTTGATGAGGATTATTGCCGCAAGCATACCGAGTTCGGCACACGCATCGTCAACAGCGCTTTCACCCTGGGCCTCATGATCGGCCTTTCGGTGGGCGACACGACGCTCGGCACGACCGTGGGCAATCTGGGAATGGATGAAGTCCGCTTTCCCAAGCCCGTCTTTCACGGCGATACGATCAGGGCCGAGACCGAGATCGTGACGTTGCGCGATAGCCGATCGCGCCCCGGGCAAGGTATCGTCACTTTCCGGCATCGCGCCTATAACCAGAACGATGAACTGGTCGCCTCCTGTCTGCGATCGGCTCTCATGCTTGGAAAGCCGCAAGCATGAGGATTCCCGTTCGATCGTTCCTGTTCGTTCCTGGGGACAGCGAAAAGAAGCTGGGAAAGGCACGTGAGTCGGCAGCCGATGCCCTGGTGCTTGATCTTGAAGATTCTGTAGCTGCGGGACGGAAGCCGGAAGCGCGGCGCATGGTGGCCGAGTATTTGCGCAGCGGTGCCGTACGTCCGGGGCTCGAGCTATGGGTACGCATTAACCCGCTACGCGGCGATCATGTGCTGGAGGATTTGAGCGCGATCGTCGGAGCGCGGCCGTCCGGCCTGCTGCTCCCGAAGGCGGAAGGGCCGCAGGACATCCGTATCCTCAGTCATTATCTCGACGTTCTGGAGGTGCGAGAGGGACCGACTGACGCCCGAACCGAGATCATCGCCGTTGCCACCGAGACAGCGGCATCGACCTTCGCGCTGGGTGAATACCGAAACGCCGGACTGGAACGGCTTTATGGTATGACGTGGGGGGCGGAAGATCTGAGCGCCGACATCGGCGCATCCAGTAACAAGGATGCCGATGGAAGGCTTTCGCTGACCTATCGTATGGCGCGTAGCAACATGTTGCTCGGCGCCAAGGCGGCTGGCGTCCATGCGCTGGAAACCGCCTATCCTGACTTTCGCGATCTCGAAGCATTGTCGAGTACCTTGACGGGGGCCCGCAGGGAGGGTTTTTCTGGCGGCTTCGCCATTCATCCGGCGCAGGTCGCTCCGCTGAACGAAGCCTTCAGCCCCAGCGCGGAGGACATCGCCATGGCCGAGAAGGTAGTGGCCGCCTTTGCCAGCGCGCCTGACGTCGGAACAATCGGAATCGATGGTCGAATGTTCGACCGCCCGCATTTGACACAGGCGGAAAAGGTGCTCGCGATACGCGATGCCTTTGCCGACCGTGGCAACTGACAGAATCTGCACGCTCATACTGAAAGAAAGTGACAGGCCATGGCCCGTGAAAAAGTGATCATCAGCTGCGCTGTCACCGGCGCTATCCACACGCCGACGATGTCCGACGCGCTCCCTTACACGCCGGACGATATCGCTGCCCAATCCATTGCGGCGGCCGAGGCCGGTGCAGCGATCCTGCATCTTCATGCGCGTCGCCCGGGTGACGGCGGCGTGTCGATCGATCCCGATGACTTCGCCGCATTCCTGCCGCGGATCAAGCAGGCGACGAACGCGGTCGTGAACATCTCGACAGGTGGCAGTCTCCTCAACGCCATCGAGGAGCGTATTGCGCCGGCATTGCGCTTTTCGCCTGAGATGTGCAGCCTCAACATGGGCTCGATGAATTTCTCGTTCCACCCCCTCGCCAAGCGATACGACACGTGGAAGTTCGACTGGGAAAAGGCCTATGTCGAAAACTCGGACAGCTTCATTTTCCGCAATACGTTCCGCGATATCGGCCTCGTTGCTACTTCGCTGGCGCCCCACAACATCAAGTTCGAACACGAATGCTACGATGTCGGGCATCTCTATAATTTGCGCTTCTGCATGGATATCGGTCTGTTCAAGGCGCCGATCTTCATTCAGTTCATCTTCGGCATCCTCGGCGGTATCGGTCCCGAAGTCGATAATCTGATCTTCATGAAGCGCACGGCCGACAGGCTGTTCGGAACCGACTATCGCTGGTCGGTGCTGGGCGCTGGCGGGGCGCAGATGCCGCTCGCGACAACGGCCAGCCAGATGGGCGGCAACGTCCGCGTCGGCCTCGAGGACAGTCTGTTCATCTCACGAGGCAAGCTTGCCGGCTCCAATGCGCAACAGGTCGCCAAGATTCGCGGAATCGTTGAAAGCCTGGGAGCTGAAGTCGCGACGCCGGATGAGGCGCGCGACATTCTCGGCCTCAAGGGCGGGGACAAGGTCAACTTCTAGTCAGCCGGCTGCCAGCCATAAGCGCGGGCGCGGTGGGTAGATCAGGAACGGAAGAAACTGGCTGATGCATTTCGATTATACAGATGATCAGGTCGCCATTCGGGAAGGTGTCGCGGCAGTCGTGTCGCAATTCAAGGATGATTATTGGCGCGCGCGCGACGAAGACGGGAAATTCCCGTTCGAATTTCACAGGGCAATGGCCGAGGGGGGCTGGCTGGGCATCACCATGCCCGAAGAATTTGGAGGCGCGAACCTGGGCGTCGCCGAAGCTGCGATCATGATGAACGAAATCGGACGACATGGCGGCGGCATGGCGTCCTGTTCGACCGTTCACATCAATTTGTTTGGACCGCATCCGATCGTGAAGCACGGGGCGCCTGAGCAGAAGTCCCGCTGGCTTCCGCGATTGGTGGCCGGCCAAGACCAGGTCTGCTTCGGTGTAACGGAACCCAATGCCGGTCTCGACACCACCCGTATCCAGACCTTCGCGCGTAAGGTGCCCGGCGGGTATGAGGTGCGTGGGCAGAAAATGTGGACCACCACAGCACAAGTTGCGAACAAGATCCTGCTCGTCACTCGTACGACCCCTCGAGAGGAATGCGCCAAGCCGACCGATGGCATGACCATCTTTTACACCGATCTCGACCGCAGCAAGGTCGATGTCCAGCTCATTCCAAAGATGGGGCGCAAGGCCGTCGATTCCAATGCGACCTTCTATGACGATTTGTTTGTTCCTGAAGAAGACAGGATCGGCGAAGAGGGCAGGGGCTTTTACTACCTTCTCGACAGCCTCAACCCCGAGCGCCTTCTTGTCGCATCCGAAGCCATCGGGATCGGTCAGGATGCCCTCGCGCGCGCCGCGCGCTATGCGGGCGAACGTGTCGTATTTGGCCGAACGATCGGCAAGAACCAGGCGATACAGCATCCGCTGGCTGAATCCTGGGCTGATCTCGAGGCGGCCTGGGCAATGGTGATGAAAGGGGCATGGCTCTACGATAACGACCGCCCTTGTGCGCCGGAAGCCAACGCTTCCAAGCTACTTGGCGCTCGTGCAGGGTACCACGCGTGCGAGCGCGCGATCTTCACGCACGGAGGGGTCGGCTATGCCAAAGAATATAATGTCGAGCGCCTCTTCCGCGAGGTGATGCTCACCCGTCTTGCACCGGTCAGCGAGCAGATGATCCTGTCCTTCATCGGCGAAAAGGTTTTGCGCCTGGAGAAGAGCTACTGACGTGGTTCGGGCGCAACGAGAACCCAATAGATTTCCCGGCGTTCACCGTCGGGGCGAGTCGGAGGAGCGAGAATTAGCTCGCCGTTTCGCGAGGACATCTCGCGCGGCTGCCTGCTGCCGATCCGCGTGGGATCGGAGGCTCCGTCGATCGTCGTGGTCAGGATATTGCGCTCGACCGTGTAGCGCCCTGTATAGGACGAATAAGCGCGCTCTTCACAGTCTTCGACATCGTGTCGTCCATCCACGAGTTGCGCCATCATCCGGCCGGACCGTTCGAGGACAAGAATGCCGGAGGGGCGCGGTCCCCAGGGATCGCGAATGGGGGAGCCATGCTTGTCGACAGCCGTACTGCGCACGAGGCGCCAGATTCCATAGAGGTTTTCGGGATCTATCGCGCAATCTGTCAAGTGAAGCTCCGTTCTTCCTGTCGCTGTCGCGACTGACATTCAAGATCATGGAAACACAAAGATTCCATCATCCATCAATATTCTGCACATAAACCACAGATGCCGATGTTCTGCGGGCACTATTATTCGAGAAACTGGACAACTGCAATGACCGTCAATGATGCGCACAATGCAAAGCCGCTAACGGGCCTTCGTGTCCTTGAACTCGGCGCCTATATTTCAGGACCTTATTGCGGAGCACTCCTCGCTGCGCTGGGTGCGGATGTCGTGAAACTGGAACCGGTGCGTAGCGGAGATCCCTTTCGCCGCGGGTCCGGCAATCGCGACGCCTATTTTCTTCAGTATAATGCGGGCAAGCGCAGCATCAGCCTGAACCTTAAATCGCCGGAGGGCGTTGCCCTGGTCAAGGCGTTGCTGCCGCGGTTCGACGTCCTTCTCGAGAACAGCCGGCCGGGGAAAGTCGAGGCCTTGGGACTGGGGGCCGATGCCTGCCGGGAAATCAATCCGGGTCTGGTCTATGCCTCGATCTCGGGCTTTGGTCCCGGCGGACCGCTGCGCGATCGTCCTGCCTATGACAGCATCGGGCAGAGCATCGCCGGAAATTATTCGCTCATGAACGATCCCGACAAGATCCAGTTGACCGGCGGTGCCATCGCCGATCTGATCACCGGGATTACGGCCACATGCGGCGTGCTAGCGGGGCTGGTTGGCCGTAATCAGGCGACCGACGGAAGAGGGACGATCGTGCAAACCTCGCTCATGGAAGCGATGTCCTCGATCACCATCGACGCCGTTTCCAATTATTTCGAGCGCGGCGTCAGCCCGACCCGACAATCGCGCCATGGGCAGGCTCAAGCCTATTGCGTGACCGCGTCGGATGGCAAGGCCATCACGCTCCATCTGTCGGTGTCGGAGAAATTCTGGGCGAATGTTGCGCGTACAATCGGGCGTGAAGATCTCGTAAGCGATCCGCGCTTCGCCACCTACCGCCAGCGCCTTGCCAACTACACGGAGCTTGAAACCATCCTCAAAGCCGAATTCCTGAAACGCGGCAGCGCACAATGGCAGGATGCGCTTCTGGCGGCGGATGTACCCTTTGCGCCGGTCAACACTATCGAGGACGTTGTCTTCCATCCCCAGACCGAATGGTTGGGTCAGTTGGAACCGGAGCGCGACGGGCTGGCCCTTGTGCGACCCGCTTTCACATTCGATGGGACGCGACCCTCGCGTGCCTTCGACGCGCCGCTTGTCGGCGAGCATTCATGCGAAATCGCTGGCGAAGTGTTGTCGCGGGATCAAATCCAACGGTTGATCGAAGCCGGAGTATTGTACGACGCGTCAGAGAACGCGACGAATGCCCCGCCATGATCGCGAGACGTGTCGGCAAATAGCCGTGCCGTTCACCCTATCGGTTCTTGTATTCTGGGTACAGAAATGCCAGAAAAAGGGGTGTATGATTTTCAACTTACCGTCTCAGGCGGGAAAGTGAATGAAGGAAGTGTCGTCATCGCACCTCCGACTTCCAATTCGAGAACGGAAACGAACGCAATGAACGCAAACAAGGGGCCCCTCTCCGGAATTCGTATCCTGGACGCCGCCACGTTTCTGGCCGCGCCTTATGCTGCCTCGCAACTGTCTGAATATGGCGCCGAGGTGATCAAGGTAGAACAGCCTGCCGGTGACTCGATGCGCCGCATTGCCCCGCTGCGCGGAGATGTTTCGGTCTGGTGGAAGGTCATCGCGCGCAACAGGAAGAGCGTGGCGCTAGACCTCAACAGTGACGAGGGGCGTGACGTTTTCCGCCAGCTTGTCGCCCAGTGCGACATTGTCATTCTCAATTTCAGACCTTCGGCGCTCAAGAAATGGGGCTTGGAATTTGAAGACCTGGTCAAGGTTCGCAAAGATCTAATCTTCTATCACCTGACCGCTTATGGTGAGGGACCTTATCAGCAGCGTCCCGGCTTCGCTCGCGTCGCTGAAGCTTTTGCGGGACTCACCAATCGCACCGGCTTCAAGGATGGACCGCCGGTGCAGTCAGGCTATGCGATGCTGGGAGACGGGATCGCCGGCATCTACGGCGCCTTTGCGCTGATGTTGGCGCTGCGTCAGCGCGATCTGACCGGGGAGCCCCAGAAGATTGATCTCGGTCTCTATGAGCCGATCCTCAGCATGATGGAGGATATGATCGTCACTTATGACGAAACCGGCTCGCGAATGGAGCGGATGGGCAATTCGAGCCCGCGCTGGTCGCCGCATGGCCTGTTTCAGACCAGGGACGGCCTCTATGCCGTCATCGCCTGCTCCACCGAGAAGCTCTGGCGCCAATTGCGGGCTCTTATCGACGATGAGGAGCTCAAGAGATATGACGACAATTCCAACCTGCGCGTCAGCGAGCGGCCCCAGCTTGAGGGTCGTATCGGCGAATGGACGAAAGGCTATACCCTGTCGGAATTACTTGACCTTTGCGCCAACGCAGGTCTTGCAATCGGCGCGATCTATTCGGCCGAGGAGATTGTCAAGGATCCACATATCATCGCGCGGGGCTCCATTATTTCACTTGATGACGATGAAACCGGCAAGCCGATCCGTATGGCCTCTCCTGCCGGCCGCTTTTCGGGCTTCAAGGGCGATGTGCGGACGCTCGGGCCGCGGGTCGGAGAACATACGGACGAGATTCTCCAGGATCTGCTGGGCTACTCCGAGGGCGACATCAAGGCGCTGCATGAGAAACAGGTCGTGCGCTGATGCGCAATTCGCATTTGCCAATATCTTCGCATGAGGAATCGATGACCCAGCTTAAAGGATTTTGCGATCCACGCTTTCGTGCGGCAGGCGATCTGTTTGCCCGCAATATCCGGTCCGGCCAGGAAACTGGCGCCAGCCTCCACGTTACCATCGATGGTGAGGATGTCATCGATCTCTGGGGAGGCTGGCATGACCGCGAGCATAGCGCTCCCTGGAACGAGCACACCATTGTCAACGTATTTTCGGCAAGCAAGACGGTTGCTTCGCTTGCCGTGCTGCTACTGGTCGAACGGGGGGCGCTCGATCTCGACGCTCCGGTCGCAACTTACTGGCCTGAATTCGCCCAGAACGGGAAGGAGCGCGCGCTGGTGCAGCATATTCTTGCTCATACCGTAGGATTGCCTGCCTGGGAACCTCCGTTCGGCATCGCAGATGCTTATGATACAGCAAGCTCGACCGCGCGGCTCGCGGCCCAGGCTCCGTGGTGGGAACCCGGCGCGCGTGGATCATACCATGCCAGTTCCTTTGGCCATCTTGTCTCCGAACTTGTGCTACGTGTCTCCGGGCGTCGACTGAGCCAGTATATCGCCGATGAGATCGCCGGCCCTCTCGATGCAGATTTCTATCTGGGCTTGCCCGATACGCTGTTCGATCGTGTGGCTACAGTCTATCCGGCACCTGTCGAAGCTGCTCCGTCTGCATCCAAGTCCGCTCCCCAGCCGACTGCCGATCCGGTCACTCCCGATCCTTTGGCAGCGGAGCGAGAAATTCGAGCCCGTACCCGTCAAGGCTCCTTTTCCGGGCAAAAGCGTGATCCTCTCGCTCTTTTCAACTCGCCCGAATGGCGCCAATCGGAACTTGCCGGTAGCAGCGGACATGCCAATGCGCGAGGACTCGGGCGTGTGATGACTGTCCTTGCCAATGGTGGATCGTCGCACGGCGTAAAGCTTCTGTCGGATGCAACGATAGCGCGGATATTCGAGGAACAGTTTGCCGGAATCGATGGCTACTACCTGAAGCCCATTCGGTGGGGCATCGGTTATGCGCTGGCGCCGCTGGAGCACAAGGAGAAGGGGCCCTTGCCATTTCTCCGGCCAGGGCCTCGCACATGCTACTGGTATGGCGCCGGTGGCTCGCTGTCGATCGCCGATGTCGAGCGAGGCGTGACGCTGACCTACGCAATGAATCAATGCCAGGCGGGCAGGGGTTCTTTGAACGCCGGCTATTACGACGCAGTCTACGACAGTCTTTGACGCCCACTGCATCGCAGAAAGGATCGGAACTTGTACATTGATCGCGATGCTGCCCTGCAGCACCCTATCGCTTCCATGCCCTTCGAGGTCGAGCGTGGCAGGATTCGTTTTTTCGCACGAACGATCGGACTGACCGATCCAATTTACAGCGATGTTGAGGCCGCGAGAGCGGCCGGCCATCGTGACCTTCCCGCTCCCTTGACCTTCCTCAGCAATTCCCTGGAGTTGGAGCTCCCGCATCCCTTAGGTTGGCTTGAAGAGGTCGGCGGCGATCTTACGAAGACGACACATGCCGAACAGGCTTTCACATACCATTCGCTTGCCTATGCTGGCGACAGTTTGCTGTTCGAGCGCCGAATCATCGATGTCTACACAAAAAAGGGTGGAGCGCTTGAGTTCGCCGTCAAGCAGACGAAGGTAAAGCGTGATACCGAACTCCTGCTCGAAGCCCGTTGTATTATAGCCCTGCGTCATCCGGAGGCCCTCAAGTGACCACTGTAAACCTGACCGTCGGCAGTGAACTGGCTCCGCTGCAGGTCGAACCCATCACCCGCAAGACCCTGGCTCTCTTCGCCGGTGCTTCAGGAGATCATCAGCCCTCGCACATAGATATCGATGCGGCCAAGGCCAAAGGCCGCGATGACGTTATTGCGCATGGGATGCTGACGATGGCCTATATGTCGCGTCTGTTGACCGACAATTTACCGCAGTCTGCCGTTCGGACGTTCTCTGCGCGTTTCCTCAGTTTCACGCCTGTGCATGCTCGACCCACTTTCAGGGCGAAAGTTATGGCGCTGGAAGGC
The DNA here is from genome assembly GCF_029076845.1 of Novosphingobium album (ex Liu et al. 2023). Classification (GTDB taxonomy): domain Bacteria; phylum Pseudomonadota; class Alphaproteobacteria; order Sphingomonadales; family Sphingomonadaceae; genus Novosphingobium. The sequence goes on along the minus strand of NZ_JARESE010000038.1, from coordinate 773 downwards.
GCACTCGCAACGTTCGAACTGTCGGCAACGCTCGACGATGGAACGGTCGTCGCAAAGGGTGAGGCGCAGGTCGCGATCGCTTGAGCAGGCCGAGGATCTGAATGCGCTCGCGGGGCATCTCGAATAGCCTGCGGGCCGCTTTGAGCAGCGCGTTATTACGCTACTGCAGATGGCTGCAGACGCGTCTATGTCCTGGTGTGACGAAGCGATCCATCGTCGCCGAGGGTGCGAACATTCACTATCCTGTCGCCGGCAAGGGCCCACCCATTCTCCTGTTTCACGGATGGGCTTGTAGTGCGTCCTCGTGGCGTGGACAGGTCCGCCACCTCGCCGGGCACGGTTTTCGGGTGATCGCGCTTGATCTCCCCGGTCACGGCAAAAAGTGCTGCGCATGGAGGCTATTCGATCGAGGAATTCGCCAGAGCCGTCGAAGCCGTTCGCAAAGATGCCGGGGTAGATCGTCTCCTTTTGGTAGGACATAGCATGGGGTCTTACGTCGTTCGTGAATATGCGGAGCGGTATCCGGCCCGGACATCAGCTATCATCGCTCTAGATGGCATTGTTGACGGTGCCGCTCGCACCTTGCCCCAGCGAGCCAGGGCCCTCCTCGTCGGGGACGCGGAACGCGCAGACCGCCTTCGTTTCATCCAATCCATGTTCGTGGATGAGACGCCGAAACACATCCGTCGGCACGTCGTCAAGATGATGATGTGTCAACGGCGGTCTGATTCCAAGCCAGCGGGGCGGAGTAAAAGCAGGCCATTGTTGATGCA
>NZ_JARESE010000037.1 GCF_029076845.1 Novosphingobium album (ex Liu et al. 2023) | reverse complement strand
ATGCCCCACCACCTGCGGCACCTCAATCTACACCGGAAATTACACCACGACCGCGGACGCTAACTCAGTTTCCGCGAGGAGACTGAGCATGAGTGACCTGTATTGGCTGAGCGACGAGCAGATGGTACGGCTTTCACCGTATTTCCCTAAGAACCATGGGAAGCCACGTGTCGATGATCGGCGGGTCCTGAGCGGGATCATCTTCTTCAATCGCAACGGCCTGCGCTGGCGCGATGCACCCCGGGAATACGGGCCTCATAAGACATTATATAACCGTTGGAAGCGGTGGGGCGAGATGGGCGTGTTCACCCGGATGATGGGGCCTCGCTGCCCAGAGTGCCGAGCCTCAGACCGTTATGATTGATGCGACCTATCCCAACGCCCACCGCACGGCTTCCAGCCTTGGAGTAAAAAAGGGGACCTCGGGCGCCTGATCGGACGAACCAAGGGCGGTATGAATGCCAAGCTGCACGCCGTCACCGATGCCGACGGCCGCCCCTTGAGTTTCTTCATCACAGCCGGCCAGATCAGCGACTACACGGGCGCGGCAGCCCTGCTCGAGGACCTGCCAAAGGCGCAGTGGATGCTGGCCGATCGGGGTTATGACGCTGAATGGTTCAGGGACGCACTTGAGCAAAAAGGCATCAAGCCTTGCATTCCGGGTCGTAAATCCCGCTCCTTGCCGGTCAAATACGACAAGCGCCGATACAAGCGGCGCAACCTTATTGAGATCATGTTCGGCCGTCTAAAGGACTGGCGCCGCGTCGCAACCCGTTACGATCGATGTCCAACCGTCTTCTTCTCAGCCCTCGCTCTCGTGGCCACCGTGCTCTTCTGGCTCTGATCAACGAGTCCTGAGCCTAGGTGTCGTCAAGTCTTCGTATAGCCATGGTCGCCGGGCGCCTCTCCACCCGGGCTTCCGGGGTCAAGGTTGCCGTCGAGGGCCTGTCACGGGCTCTGGTCGGTCGCGGACATTCGGTGCGCGTGTTTGGCCTTGCCGATGAGGCATGGAACAATGGCGACAGCGAAAAGTGGCAAGGCGCACCCGCGACGGTCCTGCGGACGCGCGGCCCTGCCCGACTCGGCTATGCACCGGGCCTTGCGCGCGCGCTCGGCGATGGCAATGGGGACTTCGATCTGGTTCACCTGCATGGGACTTGGATGTATGCCTCCCATGCGGTGGAGCGATGGGCGGCGCGAAACCGCCGCCCGTATCTCGTTTCGACTCATGGCATGCTCGCACCGAACGCATTGCAGTATTCCCCGTGGAACAAGCGTCTTGTCGGGGTTCTCTACCAAGAACGCTGTTTTCGTCACGCCGCCGCGTTCCACGCGACCTGCGAACGCGAACGCGACGAGATACGTGCCTACGGACTTGGACAACCCGTGGCGATCTTTCCGAACGGCATTGATCGGGTGCCGGTTGTGGGTAGCCCGCAGGAAACGCCGCGCAAACTGGTGGCGCTTGGGCGACTGCATTCGATCAAAGGGCTCGACCGGCTGATCGGGGCTTGGGGAATCGTCGCGTCAGATTTCCCGGACTGGGAACTGACAATTGCGGGGCCCGACACAGATGGCACCGGCCACCATCTGGAGACCATGGTGGCCGCAAACGGTATTCCCCGCGTCTCTTTCCGGGAGCCGATCTTCGGGGGCGAGCGTGATCATGTCCTCGCAAATGCCGATCTCTTCGCGCTGACAAGCCTGACCGAGAACTTCGCACTCACCGTGGCCGAGGCTCTGATTCAGGAAACGCCGGTGATCAGCACAAAGGGTGCGCCGTGGAGCGGACTGGAAACGCATGGCTGCGGTTGGTGGATTGACCATGGTGTCGAACCGCTTGCTCAGACCCTTCGTCAGGCGATGGCCATGCCGCGCGAGGCGTTGCGGGAGATGGGCCGGTCGGGTCGGGCGTGGATGCTCGACGAATTCATCTGGGACGCGGTCGCCGCCCGCGCCGAAACTGCTTATCGTGACGTGCTGGCCACAGCGGGGAACGCAACCACATGACCGAGAAGACCGTCTTCGTGACCGGCATTTGGAAATCCGGCAACCACCTCGTCTATTCGGCGCTGAACACGCTTGGGATCGAAGGGCCGTTTAACGGGATCGCGGCAAACTTGTTGTTTGGGCGCGGCGCGGCGGCCAAGCGGTTGCTGCGCGGCAGCGCAAGCGGCATCGACGTCGGCCTCGAAACCGAGGCCCGCGTGCGCCCCGGCTATATCCACCACAGCCTTCGCAAGCTTCGCGGCAAGATCGTCGGCGGACACGCCGCATTCAGCCCCGAATTGCTGGCGCTCCTGCGCGCGCAATCGGTCCACATGATTGTCATCCGCCGCGACCCGCGCGATATCCTCGTTTCCTTCGCCGACTGGATCGACGGACGCCCGGACTACTTCATGTATCCCGATTTTGCCGGACTTTCACGCGAACAGAAGGTGGCGCGGCTAATCCGCGGCGGGGCGGGAAGCGGCTATACGTTGCGGCCCTTCAGCGAGGTCTTGACGCGCGCGGAAGGCTGGCGGACGGCGGGCAAAGACGTGCTAAGCGTTTCCTTTGAAGACCTCATTGGTCCGAAGGGGGACGGCACAGCGGAGCGCCAGGCCGCGACGGTCGCAGCGATCTGCCGCCACCTCGGACGGCCCGTCCCCGACGACCCGGAGCTGATTGAACGCATTTATGGCGGCAGCCTGACCTTCAACAAGGGCCGAACCCAGCGCTGGCGCGAGTTACAGGGTGCCGACCTCCGGAACGAGATCACCGCATGTCTCGCGCCGCATTTGGCGCGCTGGGACTATGACCTGGAGCCACCCGAAAGCGCGGACACGGATGGAGGCGCGGCTCGTGGAAAAGCTTGACGTCGGCGCCAATCGGAGCACCCGCAGCTGGAGCCGGCGCGAGCAGGCCGGCCGGGTGGCTTGGGCGGCGGCACGCCCGCTGTTTGCACTCAGTCCGCGACCGATGTGGGGCTGGCGGCGTTGGCTGTTGCGCCGCTTCGGTGCCCGCGTCGGCGCCGAAGCGCACGTCTATCCCAGCGCGCGCATCTCGATTCCTTGGAACCTCAACCTCGGAGTGCAATGCGCCGTGGGCGACCGGGCGACCCTCTATGCGCTCGGCCCGATCGCCATCGGCGACCGTGCAACCGTGTCGCAAGGCGCGCATATCTGTGCCGGAACCCATGATCTCAGCCGCCCCGACCGGCCACTGATCAAGCCGCCGATCCTCATCGGTGAGGACGTCTGGATCGCCGCCGACGCCTTCGTCGGCCCCGGCGTTACGGTTGGCGCCGGCGCCGTCATCGGCGCGCGCGCAGTGGTAGTGAAGGACATCAAACCCGGATGGATCGTCGCCGGCAATCCGGCCAAACCGATTGGGAAGATGAATTCATGAGTAATATCAAAGATGTCGACGGGTATCGCTACGGCGACGCCGAGCTAAATCCCTCGCACGGTTACCTCCTGCCGGCACTGGTGACGGAACTCGATCGGCATGCGTCGCAGACGCCCGGCGACAAGCGGGTTTTCGATCTCGGATGCGGAAACGGCAGCATTTCGGCCGAGATGGCCGCGCGTAGCTGGGACGTGACGGGGGTCGATGCATCGTCGGAGGGCATCCGACAAGCCAACGCGCATCACCCTGGACTGCGGCTTGAACACGGCTCGGCTTACGATGACCTCGCGGCGAGATTTGGCCGTTTCCCGGTGGTCGTCAGCCTTGAGGTTGTCGAGCATATCTATGCGCCGCGCGACTATGCACGTAATCTCTTCGACCTGCTCGAACCCGGCGGCACCGTGATCGTCTCGACCCCGTACCACGGCTACCTGAAAAACCTCGTGATGGCGGTAACCGGAAAAATGGATGCCCATTTCACGGCGCTTTGGGACCACGGGCACATCAAGTTCTGGTCCTACGCCACGCTCGGGGAACTTCTTCGCGAGGCCGGGTTCACCGACCTGCGCTTCCGCCGTGTCGGTCGCATCGCGCCCCTGGCGAAATCCATGATCTGCGTCGCTCGCAAGCCCTGAGCTGATGCTGACCGTCATCATCCTCACGCGCGACGAAGAACAGCATATCGCCCAGGCGATCGGCTCGGTCGCCGGGATCGCGGACCGGGTTTTCGTCGCTGATTCTGGTTCGACGGACCGCACCGTCGCGATCGCCGAGAAACTTGGAGCAGTGGTTCGTTTCAACCCGTGGCGCAATTATGCCACCCAGTTCAACTGGGCGCTCGATCAATTGCCGGAGGACACGGAGTGGGTGCTCCGACTCGACGCCGACGAAATTGTGACCCCGGATCTGGCCCGAGAAATCGGCGCGCAGCTGGCCGTGCTGGACACGGAAATCGACGGCGCATGGGTCTCGCGCAGGATGACGTTCCTCGGCAGGCCGATCCGTTGGGGCGGCGTGTTCCCGGTACGCGTGCTGCGGCTTTTCCGGCACGGCCGGGGCCGCTGCGAGGATCGCTGGATGGACGAGCATGTCCTCCTCTCCGGCCCGACCGTGGATTTCTCGGGTGAGATCGTCGACGACAACCTGAACTCGCTCACCTGGTGGACCGCGAAACACAACGCCTATGCGTCGCGCGAAGTGGTGGACTTGCTGAATCTGCGGTACCGTTTTATGGCCCACGAGACGGTGGCCGACCTGCGCGGCGGAAAGCAGGCAGGGGTCAAACGCTGGATCAAGGAGCACCTCTATGCCTGCCTGCCCGGCGGCTCGCGGACCTTCATCTATTTCACCTACCGCTACATCATCCGGCTGGGCTTCCTCGACGGGCGCGAGGGCACGGCATTCCACGTGTTGCAGGGGTTCTGGTATCGTTTCCTGGTCGACGCCAAACTGTTCGAGGTGGAGCAACACATGCAGCGCCATGGCAGTGATGCGACGGCGGCGATCAAGGCGGTGCTGGGCATCGACGTCACCCCGGACCGGGACAGTTAGACCGATGCTGACGCAACTGCAATCGCTCCGGGCATGGGCGGCACTGAGCGTGATGGCCTTCCATCTCGGGGCATCGCTGGCCGCGCCCAAGTATTTCGGCATTCCGTGGGCCGGTGCTGTCACCCAGTTCGGTTATGCTGGGATGTTCCTGTTCTTTGTGTTGAGTGGATTCATCATTCACCAGGTCCACGCGCGGGATTTCGGCCGACCAGATCGCGCTTGGCGATACGTCGCGAAACGTGTGTTCCGAATCTATCCGTTGTATCTGGTTCTGTTTTCCCTGCTCTTGATAGTGATGAAATGGACGGGACTCGGCGAGGGCGGCATACCGACGGGATGGTTGGCACTGACAAAGGCTCTCCTGCTGTTGCCACAGGATCCGGCGGTGGCCGGTGGCACCGGCGCGCCGGTCATCATCGTCGCCTGGTCGCTTCAATACGAGATGGTGTTCTACAGCGTCATGCTGCTGTTCATCCTCGACATTCGTCTCGGCTGGTTGGCCCTCGCAGCCCTCGTCGCGGCCTTTTTCGTTTTTCCCCGGATCGGGGCCCCGGGCCTGTTCCCAGCCTTTTTGGAGGCGAAGTACTTCCAGTTCTTCGCCATCGGGGTTGGAACCTCCATGTTGGCGCAAGCCAAGACCTCGCCCCTCCATGCGCGCGTGCTGTGGCGCGGGGCACAAATATCTTTCGTGGGCTTATGGTTGCTGTCAGCGGCGCTGTCGCTCGCGACCGAGGGCGCCTTGGTGCTTATCGACAATCCAGGGATGCAGATAGCGCTGGCCCTGCTCGTCGCTGCCCTGATATTCGGCGCGACCGAATACGAACGGCAGGGGGGGCAGCGGGCCGGTGGCGTCGCGCGCCGGCTCGGCGATTGGTCTTACGCGATCTACCTGCTGCATTTCCCGGTGATCAGCCTCGCAAACAAACTGGCCGTCACGGCTGAATTGCAAGCCGGAGTCGCCGCCCTTGTGGTCGTGACCGGCAGCTTGGCGCTCACGCTTGCCGGCGCCGCACTACTGCACAATTTGGTCGAGCGCCCTGCAATGGCCTATGCCCGCAGCCTCGTCAACGCGCCGGCAAGCGACGTATCGAGTGCAGGTTAAAAATGAGTAACGCCCAGCTCTCGCCTGGCTGTGCCGATAATTAACCTATGCTGTTCCAGCGGGCCCGCTCGGGCACCCCAATCCAGTTCGCGGACACAACCGATGCTCCCGTCAATGACAACCGTCTGTGCCCCCCATGAAAATCACCGTCGTCACCGCCGTCTACAATCGCGCCGCGACCATTGCCGAAGCCGTCGCAAGCGTGCAGGCGCAATCTTACGCATCGGTTGAGCATGTCATTCAGGACGGTGGCTCCAGTGATGGTACGGTGGCGACCATCGAGCGCCTCGCCAACGCTTCGACTAGGCTTCGTTCAGAAGCGGACCACGGTATCTACGACGCCATCAATCGCGGCATCACGCGAGCCAGTGGTGAGGTCATCGGCCTCATGCATTCCGACGATGTTTTCGCGCATGACCACGTCCTCGCGAAAGTCGCTTCGGCGTTCGGCGATCCAAGCATCGATGGGGTCTACGGCGACCTACAATACGTTGCAGCCGACGATTTGACGCACGTCATCCGCCAATGGCGGTCAAGCTCTTACGACATGGCCAGGCTCCGGCGTGGATGGATGCCCCCCCACCCAACACTCTACTTGCGATGCGAAGTGTTCCAGCGCTGGGGCCTCTATGACACCGAGATGCGTATCGCCGCTGATTATGATGCGATGCTGCGCTATTTCGTCAAGGGCGGGATCACGCTTGCCTATATTCCCGAAGTGCTCGTGAAAATGCGCGTCGGCGGCGAGAGTAACCGGTCACTTGGCCACATACTGCGCAAGAGCAGAGAAGACCTCGTTGCCATTCGCCGCAACGGCGTGGGGGGCATTGGAACGCTTGCCTGGAAGAATTTCAGCAAGCTCAGTCAATTCATCATGAAAGAAGGCACCAGCGCATGACCAAGCGTGCACTCATCGCCGGCATCACAGGTCAAGACGGCTCTTACCTCGTCGAGTATCTGCTCCAAATGGACTATGAAGTGCATGGCATCAAGCGCCGAGCCTCGTCGTTCAATACGCAGCGGATCGATCACATTTACCAGGACCCACATGCGCCCGAACCAAAACTCAAGCTTCACTATGGTGATCTGACCGACACATCTAACCTGACGCGGATCAAGCAGGAGGTACAGCCCGATGAGGTCTACAACCTTGGCGCTCAAAGCCACGTGGCGGTCAGCTTCGAGGCGCCCGAGTACACCGCCGACGTCGATGCCATAGGTACTCTGCGACTGCTCGAAGCAATCCGCTTTCTGGGGTTGGAGAAGAAGACCCGATTTTACTAGGCCTCGACATCCGAACTCTATGGCCTCGTGCAGGAAATTCTGCAGCGCGAAACCACACCATTCTATCCCCGCTCCCCCTACGCAGTCGCCAAACTCTATGCCTACTGGATCACGGTCAACTACCGCGAGGCCTATGGCATGTGTGCCTGCAATGGCATCCTCTTCAATCATGAAAGCCCACGGCGCGGCGAGACCTTCGTGACGCGCAAAATCACCCGAGGCCTTGCTAACATCAGCCAAGGCCTTGAGGCATGCTTGTTCATGGGCAACTTGGATGCGCGGCGACAACTACGATGGCCGGTTGAGCGGCGACTATGATGGCCGGTAGGATCGGTTGTC
>NZ_JARESE010000036.1 GCF_029076845.1 Novosphingobium album (ex Liu et al. 2023) | reverse complement strand
CCGGCGCGGCCACCTATCGGCCATCAAAATTGACGCCGACCGGACTCCGTAATCGTCGCGCTACAACGCAACTGGCGATCGAGGCCGAGGCGATGGGCTTCGATTTCGCCGCGATGGTGGAGCATCACTTCACCGACTATGCCGCCTGCCCCGATCCGCTGCAGGCGCTGAGCTTCGTCGCGGCCAGGACCAAGACCATCAAGCTGATGCCCGCCGCCGTGATCCTGCCGTGGAACGATCCGCTGCGCGTGGTGGAAAAGACCGCGATGCTCGACGCGCTGTGCGAGGGCCGGCTTTACCTCGGCATGGGCCGGGGCGCGGCGCGGCGCGAGTTCGACAAGTTCGGCGTCACGCTCGCCGATTCGCGCGAGATGTTCGACGAGGCAGCGCTGATCATCATGGACGGGCTGGAGCACGGCTATGTCGAGGCCGACACCAAGTGGTACAAGCAGCCCCGCGCCGAGATTCGCCCCCGGCCCGAGGGCTGGAACCGCGATCGCTGCGTCATGGTCTCGATGTCGCCGTCCTCGTGCGAAGTGGCGGCGGACTATGGCCTGAAGGCGCTGCGCTTCAGCCAGGGCGACTGGTCCAAGGCGATGCCCGAGATCGACAAGTACCGGAATACCTTCCGCGAAAAGCACGGCAAGATCGCCCCGCCGTTCATCATCAGCGATTTCATGGTCTGCTTCGCCGACCGCGCCAAGGTGACGGACTATACCGACAAGTATTTCGCCGCGCAGTTCCTGCAAGTCGCCAACCACTATGAATTCATGAGCCCGCACTTCAAGGAGCTGCCGTCCTACGCCACCTATGCCTACATGGGCGACATGGCGGCGGCGCGCGGCGGGCCGGACAAGGCCTACAAGGACTATGTCGGCGGCAACCTGATCGGCACGCCCGAGGAGCTTTACGAGAAGCACCTGATGCGCAAGGCAATGGTCGGCGATTACGAGATCATCGCCAATTTCAGCTTCGGCGGGATGCCTTACGAGGACGTCTACGAGCAGATGAAGCTGTTCGCCGACAAGGTCATGCCCAAGCTCAAGGAAGAAGAGCCGGTGTTGGCGGCCTGAAAATGCGCCTGTCGGCGCAGGGCGGCACCGGCCTGAAATGCGCTCTTCCGCGCATTTTCAAACCGACTCTCAAACCCATAATCATGTGATATCCGTGCCCGGCGCCGTGCGAACGGAAAGCCGGGCACACGACTTTCGGGAGAAGCGAATGACCGAGATTTCAGGCAGAACCGCCGTCGTCACCGGAGGTGGCAACGGCATCGGCATGGGGCTGGCGAAGGAACTGGCCCGGCAAGGCGCGAAAGTGGCGGTGGCCGACATCATGCTGGCCAATGCCGAGAAGGTCGCCGACGCGATCCGGCAGGCCGGCGGCACCGCCATCGCGGTGGAATGCGACGTGTGCGAGCGCGAGGCCATCGCGGCGATGAAGGCGGAAATCGCCGCGCGGCTCGGCCCGGTGCAGCTGCTGTTCGCCAATGCCGGGGCGACCGCGTTCGACCCGCTGATGGAAATGTCCGATGCCGATGTCGACTGGATCCTCCAGGTCAACCTGCACGGGGTGATGAACACCACGCGCGCGTTCCTGCCCGACATGATGGCGGGCCGCGAAGGCCATATCTGCGCCACTGCATCGATGGCGGGGCTGCTGCCCGGCTGGATTCCGGTCCACGCGCCCTATTCGGCGGCCAAGGCGGGGATCATCGGCCTGATGATGAACCTCGCGCTGGAACTGGGCGAATACAACATCCACACCACCAGCTATTGCCCCGGCGGCGTGGCCACGGGCATGAAAGCGAACAACGCGCGCTATCGCCCCGCGAAGTTCGGCGGCCCGGGCGAAGGCGAAGTGGCGATCAGCGAAGCATCGAAGGACCACACCAGCATGGACTTCTACACGCCCGACGCGATCGCGCCGATGGTGCTGAACGCCGTGCGCAACAACCGTGCCTTCATTTTCGATCATCCCGAGCAGCGCGCCGAATTCCGCCGCACTTATGCCAGCGTGGTCGAAGCCTGCTATGATGATGCCGATGCCTGGCACCGCGAGCACGGCACGCCCGCGGCCAACCCGCACGGCGCGATGCTCGTCACCGGCTGACGCGCGCCGTGATCCTTGTCGTCGCGACCGTCCGCGTCCATCCCGACCGCGTCGAGGACTATGCCGCCGCCTGCCGGGACATGATGCCCCGGCTGCAGGCGGCCAATCCCGGCATCCTGTTCTACCACGCGGGCCGCAGCCGCGACGAGGAGGCGACCTTCCGCGTGATCGAAGCCTATGCGGACCGCGAGGCGATGGAACGGCACATCGGCAGCGACATGCTCAAGGCCTCGTTCGCCGGGATGCGCGACTACATCGCCGATATCGACATCCGCGTGCACGACGCGATTGTGTGAGAAGGTGTTGGGAATGCGCCTATCGGCGCATGGCGGCACCAGTTCCTCACGCGCGGCCGGTCTCGCTCGCGAGCAGCGCGGGATCGATGCCTTCGGCGCGCCAGCTGGCGATCCAGCGTGCTTCGGTCGCGGTTTCGAACAGGATCTCGGCGCGCCCCTGCGCCGCGTACCAGCCGTGGCGGCGCATCTCTCCCTCCAACTGGCCCGGCCCCCATCCGGCATAGCCCAGCGCGATCAGCCAGTGCCTGGGCCCATGCCCCTCAACGATCGCGCGCAGGATCTCCAGCGAGGCCGACAGCCCGCATAGCGGCGCGACTCGCAAGGTATCGGCACCCGACCAGTCAAGCGAATGGACCACGAAGCCGCGCCCCGGCTCAACCGGGCCACCGTGCAGCACGTCCCGGTCGGGCACGTCGCCCGGATCGATATCCAGCTCTTCAAGCAGTTCGCGAAACCGCACGCCCTTGCGCACTTGTCCGATGCCGATGCCCAGCGCGCCGTTCTTGTCGTGCATGCACATCACGCTGACCGAATGCGCGAAGCGCGGATCGAACATGCCGGGCATGGCCAGCAACAGCCTGCCAGTGAGATATTCTTCCTGTGTCACGCGGGCGAGTTTACGCCATTCGCACAAGGCGGCAAGGCACCCGTCGCCACGCCGCCCGCCGTTCGGGACCATTGCCTTGCCTGCGCACCGCCAACAGGACTTTTGCCGCGTCGCCGGGCCGCCTATGGCAAGGCGAAGCCGGAGCCTTACGCATGACCCTTCTGTTCGCCTTGCCCGAAACCCCCTCGGTCCCGATTCAGGGCGAGGCGGCGCGCTTTCCCGTGCGCCGCATCTTCTGCGTCGGCCGCAATTACGCGGCGCACGCGCGCGAGATGGGCGCCACGCCGAATCGCGACGCGCCGATCTGGTTCACCAAGGCGCCCGCCGCGCTGTGCCTTTCGGGTGCGACCATCGCTTACCCGCCGGGCACGACGAACTGCCATTACGAGATGGAACTGGTCGTCGCGATCGGCGCGCCGGGTTTCCGCCTCGCGCCCGATGCCGCCATGGCGCTGGTGCTGGGCTATGCTGGCGGGCTGGACCTGACACGGCGCGACTTGCAGAACGCCGCCAAGGATCAGGGGCACCCCTGGGACACCGGCAAGGATTTCGAGAATGCCGCCGTGATCGCCCCGATCACCCGCGCCGCCGCGTTCGGGGCCCTAGGCGAACAGCGCATCACGCTCAGCCGGAACGGCGAAACCCGGCAGGACGCGCGCTTGTCCGACATGATCTGGAGCCTGCCCGAGCTGATCGCCAACCTTTCGACGATGTACCACCTCGCGCCCGGCGATCTCATCTACACCGGCACGCCCGCCGGCGTCGGCCCGATCGCGCCGGGCGACGTGCTGGAAGGCACGATCACGGGGCTGGCGCCGCTTTCGCTCACCATCGCGCCGGCGGAGTAGCGCCGCGCCGCCGGCGCTTGCCGCTGTTCCCTCTTGCCATGGCCCGCCAAAAAGATAGTCTGCACTATCTTTGATCGGCGACGCCCGCCAGGGGCGCGCACAACCGGGCGAGGCAGACATGGACAACGAGGCGATTTCACCGGCGATCCTGCCGTACCTTCAAGACCTTGAAGGCGCGGTCGCCAACCTGAAGGACACCTGGCGGCCCGACGATCCGGCCTACATCGCCGACGTCTATCGCCAGACGATGACGAGCCTGTCCTACGCCTACTTCGCCTATTTCCACGCCGATGCCGAGCATCCCGACTGGGCGCCGCTGTGGAACCCGGTGTTCACCCTGCAACCCAACCCCGACGACATCTATGTCCAGAGCCCGATCCGGGGCGACCTGACCTATCGCGTCTCGGGCAATCGCGGCACTTGCGCCATCCTTTCGTTCACCAGCCAGAAGGCGGCATCGGGGACGGTGGACGAGATGCCGCGCCCCAACGGCCATAACGAGCTGGATACCAACGACCTTGGCATCCCGCTGGGCGAGGACTTCGAGATCCTGTTCAGCGCCGAACGGCCCGCCGGCCATACCGGGCATTGGGGCCGGATCGATCCCGAAGCGACCTACATGTACTTGCGCTATCGCAGCTATGACTGGCTGAACGAGGTCGATCCGGTACTCTCGATCGAATGCCTCGATCCGGTGCCGCCCAAGCCGCGCCTGTCGCCCGAAGAGATCCTGCGCCGCATCGGCGAGATGGCGAAGTTCCCCGCGCGCAAGACGAAGACGTACTACGCGATGCAGAACGGGGTGAAGGAGCGCGTCGGCTTCAACGTGTTCGAGCCGGTCCGCTATCCCGGCGCGCTGGTCAAGCAGACGTACTGGCCGGCCTGCTTCCAGCTTGACGCGGACGAGGCGCTGATCATCGCGACCGACCTGCCGGCGCGCGCGCCATACTGGAACGTCCAGCTCAACGATCCCTATTTCAACGCGCTGGAATATGTCTATCGCCTCTCCAGCACCAACGGCCACTTCGCGAAGGTCAGCTCCGACGGGAAATTCCGCGCGGTGATCGCGCTCACCGATCCGGGCGTGCCCAACTGGCTCGATCCGGCGGGCTATACCGAAGGCGGCATCTATGGCCGCTGGTACGATTGCGACAGCGAGCCGGTGCCGACGATCACGCGGGTGAAGCTGGCGAGCCTGCGCGATCACTTGCCCGCCGACACGCCGGTGGTCACGCCCGAGGAACGCGCCGAGGAGCTGCGCCTGCGCGTGCGGGCCTGCCAGCGGCGGAGGCGCTGGTGATGCTGCGCGACCAGCTTGATTTCACCGGCAAGGTCGCGATTGTCACCGGCGGCGGCACCGGCATCGGCTATGCCACCGCGCGCCTGCTGGCCGAACTGGGCGCGGGCGTGGTGATTGCCAGCCGGGGCGCGGAGGAGCTGCAAGCCTCGGCTGGGCGCATCGCCGCCGAAACCGGCGCGCGCTGCCTGGCGGTGCCGACCGACGTGAAGGACGAGGATGCCTGCATCGCGCTGATCCAGCGCGCGATCGACGAATTCGGCCGGATCGACGTGCTGGTGAACAATGCCGGCGGCACGCGCATGGGGCCGCTGGAACAGATCCCGACGCGCGGCTGGGATTCGATCTTCGATCTCAACGTCAAGTCCGCCTATCTCTGCACGCGCGAGGCCGGGCGGCACATGATGGCGCGGAAAGCAGGTGCGATCGTCAACATCTCGTCCAATGCCGGGATCACCGGGGTGAAAGGCGGGGCGCACTATTCGGCGGCGAAATCGGCCTTGCAGATGTTCACCACGGTGACGGCGGCCGAATGGGGCCGCTTCGGCATTCGCGCCAATTGCGTCGCGGCCGGCATGATCGCCAGCCCGCGCGCCGCCGCCGCATGGGAAGTGGCCGGGCTCGACACGACCAACGTGGGCTCCACCATCCCGCTGGGCCGCCCCGGCACGCCCGAGGAAATGGCCAACATGATCGTCTTCCTTGCCAGCGACGCGGCCTCCTACGTCACCGGGCAGACCATCGCCGTCAATGGCGGGCCATCGCTGGGCGGCATCCCGCTCGACTGAGGACTCCACATGGAAACTCGCTACGATCCCCCCGAACGCTTCGCCGCCGCGCTGGACCAGGCGCACGAAGCCGTCATCGCCGAGATCGGCACCGATGATTTCGGCCCGCGCGACTATCTGCCCGGCCTTCAGGCGCTGCTCCAGTCGATGGACTACGATCCGCATTTCCATGAGCAGGGCCGCCGCCTCGCCTGGGGCATGGTGGTGGGCGTGCTGCGCGGCCGGGCGCAGGCGATCGCCGCGATGAAGGCCAACCCCGGCTTCGATGCGCGCGCGATCGAAAGCCCGGTGGTGATCATCGGCGTGCCGCGCACCGGCACCACCGCGCTGCACCGGCTGATGGCGGTCGATCCGCGCTTCCAGGGCCTGCAGACGTGGCTGCTCGATTCGCCGCGCCCGCGCCCGCCAGTGGAGGACTGGGCCAGCGACCCCGACTTCCAGCGCACCGTCGCGCAGCTGAAGGCGCAGCACACCGCATCGCCCGATCACAAGGCCGCGCATTTCCGCGCGGCCGAGGAAGTGCACGAATGCTGCATGGTGCTGCGCCACGGCTTCGTCTCCAACTTGTGGAGCTGCGGCTGGTCGGCGCCGACTTACGATGCCTGGTGGCAATCGACGAGCGAAGCGGCGGCCTATGACTACTATTACCGCTGCGTCCAGCTGATCGGCGCGAACGAGCCGGACAAGCGCTGGCTGCTGAAGAACCCCGGCCATGTCGAGAACCTGGACTTGCTGTTCGCCGTCTATCCCGACGCGAAAGTGATCCAGACGCACCGCGATCCGGCCAGGGCGGTGCCCTCGCTGGTCTCGCTGCTGATGCTGATGCACCCGCTGATGGAAGAGGGCCGGGCCGGGGAGCGCGGCGCGATCATGCTGCGGCGCGAAGTGGCCAAGTGGTCCAGCGCGGTGCGCAAATGCGATGCGGTGCGCGCCCGCCATCCCGGCAAGGTGCTCGACGTGGTCCATGGCGATTTCCACCGCCAGCCGATGCAAGTGCTCGACCGGATTTACCGCTTCATCGGCATGGACATTCCCGAGGCGACTCGCGACGCCTTCGCCCGGCGCATCGCCGAAAAGCCCGAGCTGGCGCACGGCGTGCACCGTTACCGGATCGAGGACTATGGCATGACCGCCGACGAAGCGCGCGAACCGTTCGGCGATTATATCCAGCGCTACGATCTGGTGGAGACGAAAGCATGAAGGCGGCGATCTATCCCGGCGGCGGCGGCGCCATCACGATCGAGACCATTCCCGATCCCGAGCCGGGCCCCGGCGACGTGGTCATCAAGGTCCACCGCTGCGGCATCTGCGGCACCGACCTGTCGATGACCAAGGGCGAGATCTGGGATTACGGCGCCGGCCAGTTCGGCCACGAATATGCCGGAGAGATCGTCGCGGTGGGCAAGGACGTGACCACCCTCAAGGTCGGCGGCAAGATCTCGGTGCTGCCCTCCGGCGCCTGCGGGCATTGCCAGAGCTGCCGGACCGGGGCGAACCACATCCTGTGCAGCAATGCCGCGGGCGCGATGACCGGGTTCGCCGAATATGCCCGCCTGGCGTCGAACATCGCCATCCCCTTGCCCGATACCCTGTCGCTGACCGACGGCGCGCTGATCGAGCCGCTGGCGGTCAGCCTCTATGGCGTGCGCCAGTCGCTGATGATGACGGGCGACAAGGTGCTGGTGCTCGGCGGCGGCACGGTGGCGCTCTATGCGATCTACTGGGCGCGGCGGCTGGGCGCGGGCCGCATCGTCGCCGCCTCGCGCTCGGACCGGCGCAAGGACTTGTGCCTGGCCATGGGCGCGGATGCCTTCGTCACGTTCGGCGAGAACGAGACCGGCGAAGTGATCGAGGCGCTCGGCGGCCCGGCGGACGTGGTCTACGAATGCGTCGGCGTGGAAGGTATGCTGACCAGGTCGGTGATGCACGCCCGGCAATACGGCAAGGTCGTCTCGCTGGGCTTCTGCACGCACCCCGATCCGCTGATGCCGGCGATGGCATCGTACAAGTGCGTCTCGATGCAGTTCCTCGTCGGCTATACGCTGCGCGATTTCCACTACATCGCCAACCATCTCGATGCGGGCCACGTCGATCCCAAACGCATCGTCACCAACGAGATCGCGCTGATGGACCTGCCCGCGATGATGGACCGCCTGCGCGGGCCCAACCGCGAGACGAAAGTGCACGTCCTGACCTGAGCGTCGCGGTGCGGGCGGCCCGCGCCGGCGGTCAGGCCGCCGCCAGCTTGCGCATCGCCAGCGCGCGCGCCTCGGCCGGCTTGATCTTGGCGGTATTGGTCAGGTCCAGCTCTCCCGGCTCGACGAAGAGCACCTTGCGCGGCACCTTGTAGCTGGCCAGCCGCGCCTTGAGCCAGGCGATCACCTCGGCCTCGGTCAGCGTCCGGCCTTCCTCGCGCACGATGCACGAGACGACGATCTCGCCCAGCGTCTCATGCGGCACGCCGGTGGTCTTGCAGACCTTGACGCCGGGGCACGAGCACAGCGTCCAGTCCACTTCCACGGGCGAGACATTGGCGCCGCCGGTCTTGATGATGTCGTTGATCCGGCCCTGGAACACCAGCCGCCCGCGCTCGTCGAGATAGCCGCCGTCCCCGGCGCGGTAGAAGCCTTCCGCGTCCAGCGCCTCGTCGGAGGGGATGCCGATATAGCCCAGCATCAGCGTCGGGCCTTTCACCGCGATCTCGCCCGTCTCGCCCCGGCGCAGCGTCTCGCCGCTCGCGGGATCGACGATCCGCACGGTGTTGCCCGGCAGGACACCGCCATTGCACCCTTCCCAGACTTCGCGCGGGGCCGACACCGGATAGGCGGTGGAGATGGTGAACGTCTCGGTCGATCCATAGGTGGCGCGCGGATCGGTCCAGGTCGTGGTGATCGTCCTTTGCGGGCGCCGCAGATTGATCTCGGCATCGAAGTAGTGGAAGGCGGAAAGGTCCGCCTCGGGCCAGGCCGGCTCGGCTTCCAGCTGGGCCCACTGGTGCGGCCAGCAATAAGGAAAGGTCACGCGCTCGGCCGCCATCAGCGCGACCGTTTCGGCCGGCCGGAACGTGCGCTGCAGGATCAGCGTGCCGCCCGCCGCCAGCGTCCCGCCCAGCGCGATGCTGAAATTGCCCGACCAGAACAGCCCGTTGGCCGACCAGGTGCGCACCGGGTGTGGATCGTTGAAAAAGTCATAGATCCGCGTCCAGCGCCAGCTCTGGATGTTGACGCCGCGATGCCCGTTGAGGATGCCCTTGGGCTTGCCGGTCGATCCCGAGGAGAAGAACAGCAGGGCCGGATCGGCCGGTTTCACCGCCTCCGCGCGCGCCGCGACGATATCCTCGCCCACCGTGTCGCCATGCGCAAGGAAGGCGTCCCAGGCCTCGATCGCCCCGCCCGGCGCGGCGCCGACCGCGACGAGCCGGCGCAGGAACGGGAACCGGAGCGAGGCCAGCCTGCCCGGCGCGGCGCTGGCGATGCCGGGTTCCAGGTCGGTCAGGATCGCGGTGAAGTCCTTGGCCAGCACATGCGGTTCATAGAGCACGATCGAGACCGCCGAGGCGCGCAGCAGGTATTCCAGCTCGTCAGGCGTCGCGAACGTCGACAGGCCCACCACCGTGCCGCCGGCCAGCGTGATGCCGAAGCAGGCCGAGACCCATTCGAGCCGGTTGGTCATGAGGATGCCCACGCGGCTGTCCTTGCCCACGCCGCAAGCGACCAGCGCCCGCGCCACCGCCATCGAGCGCCGCCACAGCTCCGCATAGCTCCAGCGTTCGGTCCCGGCGCCGGCCTGATACATGACGAGCGCCTCGCGATCCGCGTAGCGCGCGGTCACTTCGCGCAGGAACCCCGGCAGCGTCAGCGCGCCCAGCACCGTCTCGCTTTCCAGCGGATCGCCGCGCACGAGCGCCAGGCCCGGGTCCGTCGTCCCATCGGTCATCGTTTCTGCTCTCCCGGTCGTATCGGCTACGACTAAGCAATCGTACAGCCCGGCACAACACCCGGCTGCGGCGCGGAAGGATTTCAGGAAAGCGGGGGTTTCGGGCGGGCACGCGCGCCGGGGCCGCGATCAGGCGAAGGCGGGCTTTGCCAAGCCCCCTCAGGCCTTGTCGCACGTGACGATCGCGCCGTGCACTTCATAGCCCATGATCGGCGCGCACCAGCCGATCTGCGGTTCCGTGGCCAGGCGGATGCCCGGCACGCGCAGCAGCGCATCGAGGAACACGCGCGTTTCGTGCAGCGCCACTTGCGCGCCGGGGCAGCGGTGCGGGCCGTCGGCGAAGCTCATCCAGCTGCCGGCGATCTTCTGGCGCCGCGCCCGCTCGGGATCGATGGCGAAAGGGCACGCGCCGGTCGCGGCCGGATCCGCGTTCACCGCGCGCATGTCGATCGCATAGACCTCCCCAGCCTTGACCGTTTCGCCCCCCGGCCCGGTGAAGTCCGCCACCGCGCGGCGGTGCACCATCGCGGCCACGGGTTCGAGCCGCAGGATCTCCTCCAGGATCGCCAGCTGTTCCTCTTCCCCGCCGGCCAGGAAGCGCTGGCGCAAGGCGTCCTGCTCGAACAGGTGCCAGGCGACCATGACGATGAACTCGCGCGTGGTCAGCATCCCGGCGGTCGCATAGGTCATGCATTCGATCAGGACCGCCTTGTTCGAAAAGCCCTCCTGAACGCAGTACGAGATGACATCGTCCTTCGGCGCCACCCGGCGCGCGCGGATCGCGGGCAGGACGTCGCGCCAGAAGAACTGCATCGTACGCCACAGCCCGCGCGCCTTGTCGAGCCAGCCCGCCGGGCCATCATGGCTGGTGCCGATGGTCAGGAAGGTCTTGCGGATGCGTTCGGACAGCGCGGCCGGATCGCTCTGGGTCAGGCCGACGATCTCGGCCGCGACGTCGCAGGCCAGCCTCATGCTCATGATGTCGAGCTGGGCCTGGCCGTCGCGCCGCAGCTCGGCGATCAGTTCGTCGGTGGCGCGCCGCATCACCGCCTGATGGCGCGTCTTGATCGCCTTGGGGGTGAAATAGCGGGCCAGCTGGCTGCGGCGTTTCCTGTGCAATTCGCCATCGAGGAAGAACACCGAGACATGCTCGGGATTGTCGAGCTTGATGTGCTCGGCCCCCGCCCCCGCCTGCCGGAAATCCGGGCTGCGCAGGACTTCGCGCGCGAAATCGAACGATCCGATCACTTTCGCGCCGGGATTGGGCCGCACGTTGCGCGCCGCGATGGCGGCGGACTTGCGATCGTCGCGATCGGACACGGCGGGGCGGGACGTGATCTCGGTCATGGCGGCGGCACCCATTGTGATCTATCGTGTATCGTAATATCGGCGTCCGCGAAGTCAATTGACGCGCCCTCCAAACGACTTGTCTGGCAAGGCGCAGGGCCTAAGGAACGACCATGCCTGCGATCCGCTTCCTGTCGACAGATGCCCCCGCCACGCTGGCCCTGTCGGCCGCGATGCTGGCCGCGCTGGCCCCATGGGCCGCGCGGGCGGAAGAAGCCGCGCCGCTCTCCCCGATCGTGGTCACGGGCCGGGGGCTGGACGATACGCCCGCGACTCCGGCCTACGACGTGACCGAGATCGGGCGCGAGGTGCTGACCACCAGCGCATCGGGGCGGATCGAGGATGCCTTGTCCTCGATCGCGGGTTTCCAGCAGTTTCGCCGGTCGGACAGCCGATCGGCGAATCCCTCGGCGCAAGGGGTGACGCTGCGCGCGCTGGGCGGCAATGCCTCCAGCCGCACGCTGGTGCTGCTTGATGGCGTGCCGGTGGGCAATCCGTTCTTCGGCTATATCCCGCTGAGCGCGCTGGCGCCGCAACGGCTGGGCGCGGTGCGCGTGACGCGCGGCGGCGGATCGGGCGCGTTCGGATCGGGCGCGGTGGCCGGCACGATCGAACTGACCAGCGCCGCGCCCGGCACCATGGGCCTGCTGGATGGCGAGGCGCTGGTCAACGACCGGGGCGAGACGCAGGCGGCGCTCACCGCCGCGCCGACGCTGGGTCAGGGCTTTCTGCTCGCCAGCGTGCAGTGGGACCGGGGCCAGGGCTTCTGGACCACGCCGAAGGACCAGCGCGTCCCGGCCAGCGCGCGCGCCGGCTATGAAAGCTGGTCCGCCGCGCTGCGCGCGGTCGCCCCGCTCAGCGACACGGTCGAGATCCAGGCCGCCGGCCTGGTCTATGACGACCGGCGCACCTTGCGCTTCGCCGGCGCGGATTCGACCTCCAGCGGCAGCCAGGCCAGCCTGCGCCTGGTCGGGCGGGGGGACTGGCAGTTCGATGCGCTGGGCTATGTCCAGGCGCAGGATTTCTCCAACATCGTGGTCAGCTCCACCCGCTTCGTTCCCACGCTCGACCAGAAGAAGACACCCGCGACCGGCATCGGCGGCAAGTTCGAACTGCGCCCGCCAGTGCCCGAAGCGCATGTCCTGCGCCTTGGCACCGACGTGCGCGTGGCCGATGGCAAGCTGCTGGAAACCCCGGTCAGCACCGCCGACGGCCAGATCACCTCGATCCGCCGGGCCGGCGGGCGGACCAGCGATCTGGGCTTCTATGCCGAGGATGACTGGACGCTGGGCACGCTCACCCTCACCGCCGGGGTCCGCGCCGATCGCTGGACGGTGCGCGACGGGTTCTACCGCGAAGTGGCCGCATCGGGCGCGGTGATGAGCGATACGCGCTTTGCCGACCGTTCGGGCTGGGAAAGCAACTGGCGCGGCGGTGTGGTGTGGCGCGCGGCGGGCGGGCTGCGCTTGCGCGCCGCGGCCTATACCGGCTTTCGCCAGCCCACACCCAACGAGCTTTATCGCCCCTTCGTGGTCTTCCCGATCACCACCAATGCCAATGCCGATCTCGGCAACGAGCGCTTGCGCGGCTATGAGGCGGGGATCGACTACGAACCGTCCGAGGCGATCGCGCTTTCGCTCACCGCCTTCGACAACCGCGTCAGGGACGCGATCGCCAATGTCACGATCGACGCCACCACGCGCCAGCGCCAGAATGTCGAGGCGGTGCGCGCCCGGGGGATCGAGGCCAGCGCCGCGCTGCGGCTGGGCACCGTCTCGTTCGCCGGCTCGCTCGCCTGGACCGATGCCGAAGTGCAAGGCAAGGGCGCGTCGGCCGGGCTCGACGGGATGCGTCCGGCGCAAGTGCCCCGGCTGGCCGCCAGCGCCACACTGGCCTGGGCCCCGCGCGCGGACTGGCGGCTGGCGGCAACGCTGCGCCATGTCGGCAGCCAGTATGAGGATGACCTCGAGACCGACATTCTGCCCGCCGCGACCACGCTTGACGCTTATGCCGAAATGCCGCTGGCCGGGCGGTTCAGCGCGATCCTGCGCGCCGAGAACCTGACGGACACGCGCATCGTCACCCGCAACCAGGCCGGCTCGATGGATCTGGGCACGCCGCGCACGGTCTGGGCCGGGCTCAGGGTCCGGCTCGGGCGCTGAGAACGAAACGGGCAGCGGGGTCGACTTCGTGCCGCTCACGGGTCTATCAGGCCAGCCATGCCGCGCCTGACCGTTAACGACCATCCGGTGGAGATCGCGCTCGATCCGCGCACGCCGCTGCTGTGGGGCCTGCGCGACGCGGCCAACCTCACCGGCACCAAATATGGCTGCGGCGTCGGCGATTGCGGCGCCTGCATGGTGCTGGTCGATGGCGAGGCGCTGCGATCCTGCCTGATCACGCTGGGCGAGTGCGAAGGCCGCACCGTCACCACGATCGAGGGCCTTTCGCGCGATCGCTCGCACCCGGTGCAGCAGGCCATGGTGGCCGAGCAGGCGATCCAGTGCGGCTTTTGCACCCCCGGCATCGTCATCAGCGCGGCGGCGCTGCTGGCCCGCAACGCCAACCCCGGCGAGGCCGAGATCAAGGTGGCGATTCCCAACTTGTGCCGCTGCGGCGTCTATCCGCGCCTGGTGCGGGCGATCCAGCTTGCCGGGCGCGTCATGCGCCGCGAGGAAACGCTGAGCGCCGCCCCGGCCCCTGGCATCACCGTGCAGGACGCGGCGCGGGCCGTGCCGGCAATGAACCCGACCATCGACCAAGGAGACCCGCGATGAAGGCAACGATCTGGCATAATCCCAATTGCGGCACTTCGTGCAAGACGCTGGCGATTCTGCAAGAGACGCCCGGCATCGCACTGGAAGTGATCGAATATCTCAGGCATCCGCCCAGCGCCGAAAAGCTGGCGCAGCTCTATCGCGACGCCGGCATCACGCCGCAGCAGGGCCTGCGCACCAAGAACACCGATGCCGCGCAACGCGGGCTGCCGCAGGCCGATGACGCCGCCGTGCTGGCCGCCATGGCCGCCGAACCGATCCTGATCGAGCGCCCGCTGGTGGAGACCGACAAGGGCGCCAGACTGTGTCGTCCGCAAGACAAGGTTTACGAAATTCTCTGAGCGGGACCGGCGCTCATCTTGCATTGGCGCAACAAATCTGTCACCGCGACCCCCACTTGTTCCCCATGGAATTGATGCGAGAGCTCCCGCCAGCATGACCAGCACAGAGCTTGCCCGAGAGGCACTGCCCCAGAGGATCAAGCACAGAATCAAGGGAGCGCTAGGCGCCTGGGGCGTTTTCTTCGAAGGCTTCCTGCGGCATCCGGTAATGGTCGGCTCGATCATCCCGTCATCGCGCTTCACCATCGCCAAGATGCTGGCGCGGGTGAAGTGGAACGAGTGCAAGCTCTTCGTCGAATACGGCCCCGGCATCGGCACGTTCTGCCGCCCGGTGCTCGAACGGCTGCCGCGCGACGGGCACCTGATCGTGATCGACACCAACCCGCTCTATATCGATTACCTGCGCCGCGTGATCACCGACAGCCGGTTCACCGCCGTGCTGGGATCCGCCGCCGACGTGGAAGAGATCGTGCGCGCGCATGGGCACGACCATGCCGATTACGTGCTGTCGGGCCTGCCGTTCTCGACGCTGCCCGCCGGTGTCGGCCCGGCCATCGCCGAAGGCACGTACCGCGTCCTGCGGCCGGGTGGAGCCTTCCTGGTCTATCAGTTCACTTCCAAGGCCCGCGACTTCATGGCCAAGCACTTCAAGCGGATCGACAACGATTTCGAACCGCTCAACGTGCTGCCCTGCTTCCTCTACTGGGGCTGGAAGGACGAGCCGGGCGAATAGGCCCGGCGACGCGCGCGAGCGCTCTGCCTCATTCGAACGTCGCGCGGTCGATATCCGGCGCCGGGCCGGCCAGCTGGCGGTGCACCGCCGCGATGATCGCCACGAAATAGAGCGCCAGCAGCGCGTTGATGCTCGACGAGACGATCGCGCCGACGATCGTGCTCGCCATCGTCCCGGCGAACAGCGACAGCGGAATGCCCACGATGATGCCCACCACCATGGCGATCACCAGGAACACCACCAGCACCAGCGCATAGAAGCCCAGGATGCGCAGCGTGTTCCCACGGGTCAATTGCCATGACCGCTTGAGCGCCGCGACCGGGTTGGTCATGCTTTCCACCGCGATCGCCGGAGCGACCAGCGTGGTCCGCACCGCCGCATAGATCACCACCGCCAGCACCAGCGCGACGCCCACCCCGATCAGCGCCGGCACGCCTGAAAGCGCGAACACGCCCAGCACCGCGCCGCCACCGATGCCGACCGCCAGGCCCAGCAGCATCTGCGCCAGCAGGTAGGGCAGGATGCCGCGCACGCCGCGCCGGATCGCCTCGCCCACCGTAGGCCGCGATCGGTCGGTCAGCATGGTCAGCAGCGAGATCGTGCCCAGCGCCTGGAACAGCACCATCGGAATCAGCACCGGCAGGATCGAGACGTAATAGTCGGACACGAGCTGCGCGATCTGCTGCTCGTTCATCGCCGCCGTCGGTTCGGGCTGGGGAAAGAACATCTCCAGCACCAGGGCCGGCAGCATGAAGAACACGCCGGCAAGGGCCAGCAGCACCTCGCGGTTCGCCGAGATGGCCGCGGATGCCTGCTTCCAGGCGAGGCTGCTGTCGAACGTCATGCCGTGATCTCCAAAACTGGCCCCTTGATAACCGGAGCAAATGCCGCCACGCAACGCGCCATGCAGCTTCCCGGCGATATCGAATTGCGCATCGAAAGCGAGCCCGTTCCCTATCGCGAGGCGCTGGCCGCGATGACCGGGCGCAACGCGGCCATCGCGGCGGGCGAGGCGCGCGAACTGATCTGGCTGCTCGAACACCCCCCGGTCTACACCGCCGGCACCAGCGCCGCCGCCGCCGAACTGCTCGATCCGCGCTTCGAGGTGGTAGAGGCCGGGCGCGGCGGGCGCTACACCTATCACGGCCCCGGCCAGCGCGTGGGCTATGTGCTGCTCGACTTGCGCAAGCGGGCGCGCGACGCGCGCGGCTTCGTCCACGCGCTCGAAGGCTGGGTGATCGATACGCTGGCCGGCTTCGGCGTGGACAGCTTCCGCAGCGAGGGGCGAATCGGCATCTGGACGCGCGACATCGACGGGCGCGAGGCGAAGATCGGCGCGATCGGCGTGCGCATCCGCAAATGGGTGACGATGCATGGCTTCGCAGTCAATATCCGGCCCGACCTGTCGCATTTCGGCGGCATCGTCCCTTGCGGCATCGAGGAGTTCGGCGTTACCAGCCTGGAGCGGCTGGGCCGCGCGGTGGATTTCGCGACATGGGACCGGGCGCTGATCGACCATGCGCCCGCGTTCCTCGCCGCGCTCGACAGGCCCTGTTCGCGGGAGGCAGCGCAATGAAGTTCCTGTGCCCATCGCTGTTGCTCGCCGCCGGCGCGCTGGCGCTTGCCGGCTGCGGCGGGGAGAAGAAGGCCACTTCGGCGCAGGCCGGCGACGGGCAGATCCTGGCACGCTCGGTCAGCGATGACATGCTGCCTTACGACACGGTGCGATCGCAGCCGCCCTATGCCGCGCCCGACGCGAGCGAGGGCACCGACGGCGCGGACGCGGCAGTGACGATCGGCGGCCCGGCGGCCAGCGCATCCGAAGCGGCCGACGCCGGCGACGCGGCGGTGAGCGAGCCGGCACCCCCCGCGAATCAACTCGCGCCCCAGCCCTGAGCGGTCAGGGCGTGTTGGGAAGCGCGCTGTTCCGCGCATGTCCCCACAACCTCTCAAGCCGGCCGGAGAACCGCCAGCCGGCGCGCATCGTCATGCGGGGCGCGCTCGGTCATCTGCAGGGTGCGCCGCGCGGCGCCGAGGTGGGGGCGGTCGATCACCCGGCCCTTGTAAGGCAGGGCATCCGCGTTGGGGCTGGCCGAGAAAGCCTCGACGATGTCACGCGCCTCGGCGATTTCGGCCCGGCTCGGCGTGAAAGCCGCGTTGATCGCGGCGACCTGATCGGGATGGCTCACCAACATGCCGGTGAAGCCATCGGTGCGGGCCTTGCCGGCGGCGCGCGCGATCGCGGTATCTTCCAGCGTATCGGTGTGCAGCGCCTCGATCGCCATGATCGAGCAGGCGTGGGCGGTCAGCAGCGCCTGCGCGCGGACATGGCGGAAAGTCTCGCCCCAGGCGCCCGTCACGTCATGCGCGCGCGGCAGGCCCAGCGCGGCCGCCAGGTTGCTGGCGCCCCAGGTGAGCCCGGCAAGCCGCTGGTGGCCGCTGTCGAGATAGGCCGGGATCGTCACGGCCGCGCGCGCCGTCTCGCCCACGACCGGGACGATCAGGGTCGATCCGGTGGGCAGGCCATGGCGATGTTCCAGTTCATAGATTTCCGCCGCGAGCTGGCTCACCGCCTCGGGCCCGGTCGCGCGGGGCAGCACGATCCCGTCGGGCGCATGGGGCATGACCGCGATCAGGTCATCGCGCGCCAGCCCTGAATCGAGCGGATTAATCCGCACCCAGCGCCCGATCCGGCGCTGTTCCAGGACATGCGTGCGATGGACGTGCAGCCAGTCCGCCGCGATCGCGCGGGCGGCCGGCTTGAGCGGCACGGGCACGGTGGCTTCCAGATCGACGACGATGACATCGGCGTGCAGGCCCACGGCCGATCCCAGCCGTTCCTCGCGGTTGCCCGGTACGATCAGCCAGGAGCGATATTTCATCCGGTCACCCGATGCGCGCGGGCGGCCAGGGCGATCCCGGCCGTCACTTCCCGGCCAGCAGGCTATGGCAACGCGGTTAACAATCCCTGCCCCGGCAAGCCTGACGGGCCGTTTACCAAGCCGGCTTCACAGCGCCTGATCACAGCAGCTTGTCATAGATCGCGTATTCGCGGTTCATCTTGCTGTCGATAGCATCGGCGATGGCGACCATGCCCTGGTTGTCTTCCAGCACCCAGCCGATCTCGCCGCGCACGGCGGCATAGTGCGAAACGGCGGCGCGGCGGATATATTCGATCATCATGAAGGCGAGCTGGCTGGCCAGCCGCGATGCCTGCAACCGCTTGCGCACGCCCATCAGCGGCACGCGCATGTCGGCGGGATAGGGCTTGCGCAGCCAGAGCGCCAGCCTGAGCCAGCCCAGCGGCGATGGCTTGCCGTTGCGGCCATTCACCTTGAGCTGCACCGCGTTGAGATCGGGCAAGGTCATCATGAAGGCCACCGGCTCGCCCTCATACTCGGCGATGCGGATCAGGTCGGGGCGGACCAGCGGCTTCAGCTTCTTGCCGGTATAGGCGATTTCCTCGGGCGTGAACGGCACGAAGCCCCAGTTGTCCGACCAAGCATCGTTGAGGATGTCGCAAATGATCGCCGCTTCCTCGTCGAACCGCTTCAGCTCGACCTCGCGGACGCGGATCTTGGGATTCTTCTCGCCCGAGGCGATGATCCGCTGGATCAGCGGCGGGTATTCCTTCCGCACATCCAGATCATAGGTGTAGAGCGTCTTCACCCGCTGATAGCCGGCGCTTTCGATCCACGGCTGATAGCGCGCGGCATGATGCGCCATCATCACCATCGGCGGATGATCGTGGCCGCGCACCAGGAGGCCCGGCTCTTCCCAGACCGACAGGTTCATCGGCGCGATCACCCGCGTCATCCCCTGCGCGCGCAGCCAGTCCTCGGCGGTGGCGATCAGCGCCTTGGCGCTGGCCTCGTCCTCGGCCTCGATCGCGCCCCAGTTGCCCGTGCCCGGCCCCATGCCCTGCTCCACCGGCTGGGCCAGCGCGAGTTCATCGATATGGGCGCTGATGCGGCCGACCGGCCGGCCACCGCGCCTGGCCAGGAACAGCTGGTGGCGGGCATGGGCGAAGAACGGGTTCTTGCCCGGCGTGAATTTCTCCACCTCTTCCATCCGCAGGTTGGGCAGCCAGTTGGGATCATCCACATTGAGCCGATAGGCAAGATCGATGAAAGCGTTGAAATCCGCCTTGTTGGCAACGGGTTCGATGATTAACTCGGCTTGGGCCACGATCTTGCCTTTGTTCGGGATTAGGGGGCGGGGCAAACGCGACCTGCGGTCGGTCCCGGTGACTTGTCAAGCCGGGCGGCGCGGGCCACGGCGAGAATTCGGAGCGACCGGCCCTGGCGGCCGGCTCGCCAATCCGGCACGAACGACTTTGGAACCGATTGCATGACCGCGCACGACGCCATCGACATGTCCACTTCCGCGCCGGTCGGCGCCGGCCGGCGGACCGACCGCGCACCGATCCCCGACGACAAGGAAATGCTGCGCGCCGCCGTGGAGCTGACGCGCGACATCGCCACTGCCCGGCCGGAAATCTACTGGCCCGACATGCTGGCATCGGCGGCGATCGGCTATGGCGCGCTGGCCGGCGCGATCCTGCTGGACAATCCCTGGGCGGCGGCGGCCAGCGGCGTGGTGGCGGCGCTGGCGCTCTACCGCGCGCTGCTGTTCATCCATGAGCTGACCCATATCCACCGCGACGCGCTGCCCGGCTTCCGCTTCGCCTGGAACCTGTTGGTCGGCATTCCCGTGCTGATACCCTCGTTCATGTACGAAGGCGTGCACACGCTGCACCACGCGCGCACGCGCTACGGCACGATCGAAGACCCGGAATACCTGCCGCTGGCGCTGATGAAGCCGTGGTCGCTGCCCTGGTTCATCCTCGTCTCGCTGCTGCTGCCGCCCGCGCTGCTGCTGCGGTCGGCCGTGCTGGTGCCGCTGGGGGCGGTGATCCCGCCGCTGCGCCGGCTGGTGTGGGAACGGTTCTCCTCGCTCTCGATCAACCCCGCGTTCCGCCGCCGCCCGCCCGAAGGCGACTTTGCCCGCATGGTGTTCTGGCAGGAGCTGGGCGCCGCGCTCTGGGCGCTGACGCTGCTGGCCAGCACCATCTGGCTGGGCTGGCGGCCGCTGGCGATCGCGCTGGTGGTGGTCGCCGGCACCGCCGTGCTCAACCAGATCCGCACCCTCGTCGCGCATCTGTGGGAGAACGAGGGCGAGACCATGACGGTGACGGCGCAGTATCTCGATTCGGTCAACGTCCCGCCGCCCGCGCTGCTGACCCCGTTCTGGGCGCCGGTGGGCCTGCGCTATCACGCCACGCACCACTTGCTGCCCAGCGTGCCCTACCACGCCCTGGGCGAAGCGCACCGGCGGCTGGCCGCGCACCTGGGTGCGCAATCGACCTTCGAGCGGGCGAGCTATCCGGGCCTGTTCCCGCTGGTCGCAAGGCTGGCGCGCAGTACCATGCGCGGCGGTTGAACGCGTAAAGGCGCGGTGGGGCCCTATTCCTCGGTGCGGATCAACACCGTCTCGCCGATGAAGGCGAACAGCAGGAAGGGCGACCAGGCCGCCACGATCGGCGGATAGCCGCCGAAATTGCCCATCGCCAGCGCCGCGTTGTCGACCACGAAATAAGCGAAGCCCAGCGCCATGCCGATCACCGCGCGGATCAGGAGCTGCCCCGATCGCGCCAGCCCGAACGCCGCCACCGCGCCCAGCAGCGGCATCAGCACCGAGGACAGCGGCCCCGAGATCTTGTGCCACCAGGCCGCTTCCAGCTCGCTGGTGCGCCTTCCGGCCACTTTCATCGCGTCGATCGAGCGGGACAGCTCGATGATGTCCTGCGCGTCGGGATCGACCGAGCTGATGCGGATGCGCGCGGGCGTGATCCCCGCCGCCACCGTCGCCGATGCGAGCCGGCTCTCGCGCGTGCCGGCCACGGCGAACTTTTCGGGGCCTTCCAGCCGCCAGCCCGCGGCCGAATAGGTCGCGCGCGGGGCGCGCAGCTGCTCCACGATCATGCCCTGATCATCGCGGCGGTAATAGGTCACCTGGTTCATCACCATATCGGTTCCCTGGCCAACCAGCGTCGCGGCGACCAGGATGTCGCGCCCGTCGGACAGGTAGACATTGCTGCGCACCCCCGAATCGCGCGGCATCGGACCGTAGTCGACCGATTCCCAGGCATCCAGCGTCGCCGTCGCGCGCGTGACGATGCGTTCGTTGAACGCGAAGCTGAGCAGCGCCGTCACCAGCGCGGTCAGGACCAGCGGCGCCAGCACCTGATGCGCGGAAAGCCCGGCCGATTTCATCGCGATGACTTCGCTGTTCTGGTTCAGCGTCGCCAGCGTGATGATCGTGGCCAGCAGGACCGAATAGGGCAGGAACCGCGCGACGAGCTGCGGCATCCGCAAGCTGACGTAATGGAACAGCTGCGCCTCGCCATTGCCCGGATAGGCCAGGATATTGCCGCTCTCGCCCAGCAGGTCGAGCATCTGGAGCACCAGCACCAGCATCAGCAGCACGGCGATGATGCGCGTGACGAACAACCGCGAAAGGTACATCGTCAGCGTGCGCGACGGGAAGAATTCCAGCTGCATGTCAGCTTGCGTCCATCGCCGCCGGGTGCAGCGCGGCCCGGCGGCGGCGGCGCAGCAGCGCCTTGGCCTGCTTGATGATCGTATCCGATGCCTTTTCCAGCCAGCCGATCGCCTGCCCGCCGGGCACATAGGCGACGCGATAATACATCCACAGGATCAGCACGGCGAGCACCGCGAACGGCCCCCACAGCGCCAGGATCGGATCGACCCGCCCCAGCGAGGCGACATCGGCGGCATACTGGTTCACCTTGTGATAGGCCACGACCATGACGATCGAGACGAACAGGCCCACCGCCGACGTCGATCGCTTGGGCGGAATGGCCAGCGCGACCGCGAGCAAGGGCAAAAGCAGCATCATCACCACTTCGACCAGCCGATAATTGAAATTGGCCTGGCTCGATACGCGTTCGGACTTGGGCAATTCGTTGCTCCAGCCGATCCGCAGCAGTTCGGGCAGCAGGTATTCGCGGTCCTTGTCGCCGCGTTCGCGGAACTTCTGGATCGCGGGCAGGTCGATCGGCAAGTCATGCCGCGTGAAGGTGAGCACGCGCGGGATCTCTCCGGGCATGTCCTGGATGATCTGGCCCTGCTCCAGCCGCAGCACGATCGTATCGGGCTGGCCGCGCAGCGCGAGGAACTGGCCTTCGCGCGCGGAGATCGACAGGACCTGCCCCTTCTTGTTGGCGACGCGCGCGAAGATGCCGACAAGCCGGCGCCCTTCGTCCTGGCTCTGCTCGATCCGCAGCGCCACCCGGTCCTTGAGCGTGGTGAATTCGCCCACCTTGATCGAGGCGCCGAGCGCGCCCGACTTGAGCTTGTAGTTCAGCTCTTCATAGTAATAGCGTGAAAGCGGCTGGAGATAGCCGACGATCGCGAAGTTCACCGCGACCAGCGCCAGCGTGATCAGATAAGGAACCCGCAGCAGCCGCGTGTAGCTGAGGCCGACCGCGCGCATCACGTCCAGCTCGCTCGACGTGGCGAGCTTGCGGAAGGCCAGCAGGATGCCGAGCATCAGGCCTAGCGGGATGGCCAGGCTGGCGTATTCGGGCAGAAGGTTTGCCAGCATCTGGAAGACGACGCCGATCGGCCCGCCCTCGGTCGCGACGAAATCGAACAGCCGCAACATCTTGTCCAGCACCAGCAGCGAGGCGGCGAGCACGAAGATCCCCAGCATCGGCATCAGCACCAGGCGGAAGATATATCGATCGATGGCGCTGAAGAATTTCACGTGTTCGCTGGCTACCAGGCTTCGGGGCCATGCCTTAAACGCAACCCCCCGCCGGTGAAAGGGTGATAATCCGCCGCGCCGGCCAGTCCATCGGCCGGGGGCACCATCACGGCGCGGCGCGGGCTGGCGCGGGACGCGCCGCTGCCGGGCCGGTCAGGCCTTTTCAAGCGTGCACTGCAGCGGATGCTGGTTCTGCCGGGCGAAGTCCATCACCTGGTTCACCTTGGTCTCGGCGATCTCGTAGGGAAAGATGCCGCAGACGCCGACGCCCTTCTGGTGGACGTGGAGCATCACCCGCGTCGCCTGTTCCAGATCCATGTGGAAGAAACGCTTGAGCACCATGACGACGAATTCCATCGGCGTGTAATCGTCATTCAGCATCAAGACTTTGAACTGACTGGGTTTCTTGGGCTTGGCACGAGTCTTGGTGGCAATGCCGACCTGACCGTCACCATCGTTGTCGCGGCCGGAATCCCCCTTGTCGGCGGCACGGATCGGCCACGGCGCGGTGGAATCGGCAAGAGCGGAAATGACATGCATGGCAGGCAGAATATCGTATGCGGCACCGGATCGACAAGAGACCCGTGGCCATTGCCCGTGCGGGACAGGCAAAAAAAGGGCCGGAGGCGCCAGCGCCGCCCGGCCCTTTCGCAAGGGATCGCAAGCCGATCAGGCGGCCGTCGTCTGGCGCACCTTTTCCACGGCCATGCTGACGCGGCCCGACAGCGGCGCCATCACGTCGCTCATCAGCTTGAGCATGGCTTCGCTGTTCTTCGAGCCATAAGCGACGGCGCTGTCGAAGTTCTTGCGGACCATGTCGCTCTGCATCTTGAGGAAATCGGTCGGCGACTTGGCCGAGGCGAGTTCCTTCATGTCGCTCGAAACGGCCTCGAACGCCGAACGCCCTTCGGCGACCAGGTTGGTGCCGATGTCCTGCATGCCGTCGGCCAGGATCTTGCCCGATTCGATCGTCGCCTCGACATTGCCCTTGGCGAAATCGGTGTATTCGCCGAACATGCTGGTGGTCTTCTCGAAGGCAGCCTTGGCCTTGGCCTGGGCTTCCGTGATGACGTCCTGGAAGCCGCTGAAATTCGCGCTCATATCCATGATCTTGTCCTTAAGTTTGAAACTGGGTGTGGGTCTCGTGACTGGGGCGGAATAAGGCTCGGCGGTCTTCGGTGCCGCCTTCGCAATCTCGGGGGCAATCTTGGGTGCCGGCTTCGCGACGGAGGAAACCGCAAGCGGTTTCTTCGCCGGCAGCACGGGCTTGGCCGCAGCGACAAGCGGCTTGACTGCCTTCTTGGGCACGGGCGCCGCCTTGGCCGTTGTCGGCTTGGCGACAGTCGTCTTGACCGGGGCTGCCTTGATCGGAGCCACCTTGACGGGAACCGGCTTGATCGCGGCGGGCTTGGCCGCTGCCGGCTTCACCGCCGTGGCCTTCCTTGCCGGCGTCGCGACCGCGCGAGGCGCCGCCACCTGCTTCACGGCCGGAGCCCTGGCAACGGGCGATTTCGCAACTGGCGGTTTCGCAACGGGCGATTTCGCCGCCGCCGCCTCTACCACGACCGGCGCCATGGGCGCTTCGCCATTCGGGGCGGCTTCCGCTTTGGCCGCGACCGGCTCGGGAGCGGCGGCGTCCGCCACCGCCGTTTTGGTCTCGACCGGAAGCGAATCGACGAGCGGCGCGGGTTCCGGCGCCGCGCTTTCCGACTCGACCGGCGAAACGCTTTCGGACTTCACGACAGCGGGCTTGGCGGTGTCCGGCTTGGCCAGAGCGGGCTTGGCGCCGGCGGCCTTGCCGCGCGGCTTGACGACAGGCTTGGCCGTGCCAGCCGCGGGCCCCGATACAGCCCCCGATACAGCCGATGCCGCAACCGCATAGGCCTTTTCGGCGGATGCCTCGGCTTTCGTATCGTCGTTCTCGGCCATGAGCCCAAGTCCTGCGGAGTCGCCGTTTTGCCGGCTGTTTAGAATGGATTTACACGGCCGTTATGTCAGCCATGTTGCAATGCACAATAGTGCGCCGCCCTAGCGGAGTCAAGGCGATTATGTTGCAGTGCAGCAAAAAATGCCGCAGGCTGTTCCGGGGCCGGGACCGGCCGCCTCAGCGCTCCATCACATAGCGGCCGGGCGCATCCTCGATCGCCTTGTCGCCGCGCCCGCCCGGTCGCCGCTTGCCCCGCGCGGGCACCAGGGCGGGATCCCGCGACTCGAGCCAGGCCCGCCAATGCGGCCACCAGCTTCCCGGATGCTCCACCGCGCCGGCCACGAACTCGCCCAGCGTCTCGGCCGGGCCATCGTTCGTCCAGTACTGGTACTTGCCCGAGCTGGGCGGATTGACCACGCCGGCGATATGGCCCGAGCCGGCGAGCACGAAAGTGCTGGGCCCCTTGAGGTAGCGCGTCAACTTCCACACGCTTTCGGGCGGGGCGATGTGATCCTCGCGCCCGGCCTGGATATAGCAGGGCGTCTCGATCCGCCGAAGATCGATCGGCGTGTCGCCGACATTCAGCGAATCGGGAACGACCAGGCGATTGTCGCGATAGAGATCGCGCAGATAGTCCTGATGCCAGCGCAGCGGCAGGTTGGTGACATCGCCGTTCCAGTAAAGCAGATCGAACGCCGGATAGTCCTCGCCCTTCAGGTAGTTCTTCTCGACATAGCTCCAGATCAGGTCGTTGCCGCGCAGCATGTTGAACGTCGCCGCCAGATAGCGCCCGTCGACGAAGCCCTCGGGGGCCAGGCGGGCGATCGCCTCGATCTGCTGGTCGTCGACGAAGTTCTTGAGGTCGCCCGCCTCCTCGAAATCGACTTGCGCGGTGAAGAAGGTCGCGCTGGCGACCTTGGCGGCCTCTCCCCGGCGGGCCAGCACCGCCAGCGTGGCGGCCAGTGTCGTGCCCGCGACGCAATAGCCGATGGCATGGACCGCGGGCACGCCGAGCCGGGCGCGCACGACGTCGATCGCCTCGATCTGCGCGGCGACGTAATCGTCCCACAGCATGTCGGCCATCGAGGCATCGGCCGACTTCCACGAGACCATGAACACGCTGACGCCCTGCTCCACCGCCCAGCGCACGAAGCTCTTCTTGGCGTTGAGATCGAGGATGTAGAAGCGGTTGATCCACGGCGGGAAGATCACCAGCGGCGTCCTGAGCACCTTGTCGGTGGTGGGGGTGTACTGGATGAGCTGGAACAGCGGCGTTTCGTGGACCACCTTGCCCGGCGTCACCGCGATGTTCTCGCCCAGCCGGAACGCCTCCGCGCTGGTGTGGGTCAGCTGGCCGCGCCGCATGTCGGCCAGCAGGTGCTCCATGCCGCGCACCAGGCTTTCGCCCTTGGTCTCGGCCGCCTTTTCCAGCGCCACCGGGTTGGTCAGCGGAAAGTTCGAGGGGCTGAGCGAATCGAGCAGCATCCGCGTGGCGAAAACAAGCTGGCGCTTGCGCGCGGGCTCCAGCCCTTCCAGCGCCTCGGCCATGTCGACGACGTGTTCGGACAGCATCAGGTAGACCTGATGCAGCAGCGCGAAGAACGGCTGGCGGCGCCATTCGGGGGCGGCGAAGCGGCGATCCTTGCGCGGCAGCTCGGGCGCCTCGCGCGGGGCTTCCTCCGCCTTGGGCCCGATGCCATAGGCGCCCAGCACCGTGGTGCACAAAGCCAGGGTATCTTCCCACAGCTTGTGCTGGTTTTCGGGATTGGCCAGCGGCAACTGGCGCAGCACCGCCTCGCCCGTGGCGATCCACTTCATCGGGTCGGTATAATGCGCGGGGGCCGAGGCGATCTGTTCCGCGTGGAAATCGAACCACATCGCCTGCATCCGCCCGGCGACTTCGGCCCATTGCGTCGCCGCCTCGCCCCCGGCCGTGCCTGTTTCGGGCACGAGCTGGCCGAACAGCCCGGCCGTGGCCGCGGCCTGGCCGCGCAGCAGATCGGTCAGCAAGGCGGTGGGTTCGGTCTGCGTCGCCGCGTCGCGTGCCATTTCGATGAAACTCCTTCGTCGCGCCCCTGTCTGGCGCGCCCCGGCCGGCCTGTCGAGCCCCCTTCCGGCGGAACGATGGGACGGGAAAAGGGGCCGGCGCCGCTGTGCTTCAGGCCCGCTGAATCGCGCTTCAACGCGCGGTGCAGCGCGGCTCGCCAACGGGGCGATAGCTGGCCGAATATTTGGGCATACTGCCGTCCCGGCCGGTGAAATCGTGCCCGTCGCCCAGGTTCAGGTCGAGCATCCGGCCGCCGGGGATCGATTCCTCGCGGTAGAAATCAATCTCGATGTTCTTCACCGCCTTGCCCCACTTGCCATGGCCGGACAGCCGCGTCTCGCCATCCTTGTGCCTGGTCAGGAAGCGGAACAGCGTGGGCCCGCAGGCCCCGCCCTCCCCCACGCTGACGCCGCAGAAGTCCTTGCCGCAAGGCGCGATGTCGATGCTCTTGTACAAAACGCCCCTGGACGAGAACACCGCCTCGTCGTCCGCGACGGTCCAGCGCCCGTAATAGGGCGAGCCGCCCGTCGCGGCGGCACCCGGCGGCGCGACGGCCAGCAGCGCGAGCGCGACGGCGAGCAGCCCGGCGCCCTCGCGCGAAGTGATCGACAGGCGGGATCTGGAATGGGATGAAACGCTCATGTGGGTTTCCCGAAAACGAACGATGCCGGGCGGCACCCTGACCCTGCGCGTGATGCGCCTTGCGCTTCTAGCAGCGATCGGCTGGTTTGTAATGACTGTCGCGCGCACCGCGCTGTTCCAGACGTTCGATCATGAGGACTTTTCCGAAAGCCTGACGATCAAGGTGGAACACTTGCCGCTGCTGTTCCCGGTGCACATGTTCACTGGCGCGCTGGCGCTGGTGCTGGTGCCGGCCGCCTTCCTGCTGCGCCGCCAGCCGCGCTGGCATCGGCCGATGGGCGCGATCGCGGCGGCCGACGTGGCGCTGGCCGGGCTGACCGCTTATCCCGTCGCCTGGATCGCGCCGATCAGCCCCTGGTCGGCGGCCGGCTTCACCGCGCAGGCCAGTGTCTGGCTGGCCCTGCTGGCGCTGGGCATCCGCAATATCCTGCTGGGGCGAGTCGCCGCGCATCGCGCCGCCATGCTGCTGATGCTGGCGGTGACATCGGGCGCGGTGTTCTTCCGCGTGTTCCTGGCGCTCTGGGCCCTGCTCGCCGATGGCCGCCATTTCGTGCTGTTCTATTCCTGCAATGCCTGGGCCGGCTGGCTGCTACCGCTCACCCTCACCGCCGCATGGCTGCGCCGAAACGAAGCGCGGTTTCCGCGTCCCGGTACATAGCCCCCTGACTCTTTGCGCCTGCAATCCCCAAAAGTCTTGCAGGCGCCGAACGAAGGCCCATTTGCGCATGGCCTGTAATCTTCTACAGGAAGGCTGGCGGCACATTCCGCCGCGAAACTGGATATCTGAAGTCATGGAAGACGAGTTCTACCGCATCAAGCGACTGCCGCCCTATGTCATCGCCGAAGTCAACGCGATGCGGCACGCAGCACGCCAGGCGGGCAGGGACATCATCGACCTTGGCATGGGCAACCCCGATCTGCCGCCGCCGCAGCATGTGATCGACAAGCTGTGCGAAGTGGCGCAGAAGCCCGGCGCGCACGGCTATTCGCAGTCCAAGGGCATCCCCGGCCTGCGCCGCGCCCAGTCGAACTATTACGCGCGCCGCTTCGGCGTCGATCTCGATCCCGAGAGCGAAGTGGTGGTGACGATGGGCTCCAAGGAAGGGCTCGCCAGCCTTGCCACCGCGATCACCGCGCCGGGCGACGTGGTGCTGGCGCCCAACCCCAGCTACCCGATCCACACGTTCGGCTTCATCATCGCCGGCGCGACGATCCGCTCGGTGCCGACCACGCCGGACGAGGAATACTGGCGCTCGCTGGAGCGGGCGATGGCCTTCACCGTGCCGCGCCCCTCGATCATCGTGGTCAACTACCCCTCGAACCCGACCGCCGAGACGGTGGACCTCGCGTTCTACGAGCGGCTCGTCGCCTGGGCCAAGGAGAACAAGGTCTGGGTGCTGTCGGACCTTGCCTATTCGGAGCTTTACTACGACGGCAACCCGACGCCTTCGATCCTGCAGGTGCCCGGCGCGAAGGATGTCGCGGTGGAATTCACCTCGATGTCGAAGACCTATTCGATGGCTGGCTGGCGCATGGGCTTCGCGGTGGGCAACCAGCGCCTGATCGCGGCGATGACGCGGGTGAAAAGCTACCTCGACTACGGTGCCTTCACGCCGATCCAGGCTGCCGCCTGCGCCGCGCTCAACGGGCCGCAGGACATCGTCGAGCGCAACCGCGAGCTTTACCGCAAGCGCCGCGACGTGATGGTCGAGGCGTTCGGCCGCGCCGGCTGGGAAATCCCGCCGCCCAAGGCATCGATGTTCGCCTGGGCGCCGCTGCCCCCGGCGTTGAAGGACATGGGCAGCCTGGAATTTTCCAAGCAGCTCCTCACCCATGCCGAAGTCGCGGTGGCGCCGGGCGTCGGCTATGGCGAGGATGGCGAGGGCTTCGTGCGCATCGCCATGGTGGAGAACGAGCAGCGGCTGCGGCAGGCCGCGCGCAACGTGAAGCGCTATCTTGCCAGCATGGGCGTGAACAGCTCGGCCGCCTGAACCGGCAATCGCCATGGCGAGGGGCAAAGGTCGCTCGCCATGGCGAAGCCCTATGCCAGACCGCGCTCCAGCCGCTCCAGCGCGGCCGCCACCACGGGCGAGAGGTGCGTGCGATCTTCGGCCATGATCCGCGCCTTCATGCGCGGGTCCCAGTACAGGCGGATGTGCTCGGCCGTCGCGGCGATCGCCCGGTCCTCGCCCTGCGCGGCGAAGTTGCGGGCGATCTGGTCGGCCATGTAGCGCAGGCGTTCAGGCGTATCGCTCATTCGGCGGCCTCGGCCGGGACCACGCGGCGCGCGCGCGCGGAAAGCGCGGCATAGTCTTCCTGCCAGTCGCTCGGCCCGTTCGACGGCGTGACCTGCACCGCCGTCACCTTGTATTCGGGGCAATTGGTCGCCCAGTCGGAAAACTCGGTGGTGACGACGTTGGCCTGCGTCTCGGGATGGTGGAACGTGGTGTAGACCACGCCCGGCGCCACCCGGTCGGTCACTTCGGCGCGCAGTGTGGTTTCGCCCTTGCGGCTGGCGAGGCGGACCCAGTCGCCGGTCTTGAGGCCCCGGTTCTCGGCATCGGCGGGATGGATTTCCAGCACGTCCTCGACATGCCACACCGAATTGGCCGTCCGCCGGGTCTGCGCGCCGACGTTGTACTGGCTGAGGATGCGGCCCGTGGTCAGCAGCAGCGGGAAGCGCGGCCCGGTCTTCTCGTCGGTCGGCACATAGTCGGTGACGACGAAGCGCCCCTTGCCGCGCACGAAATGATCGACGTGCATCACCGGGGAGCCATCGGGATGTGCGGCATCGACCGGCCATTGCAGCGAACCTTCGGCATCGAGCCGCGCGTGCGAAACCCCCGCGAAGCTCGGCGTCAGCCGCGCGATCTCGTCCATGATCTCGCTGGGGTGCGTATAGGTCCAGCCGAGGCCCAGCGCGTTGGCCAGCGCCTGCGTCACCTGCCAGTCCGCGAAACCATTGGCCGGCTCCATCACCTTGCGCACGAGCTGGATGCGCCGCTCGGCATTAGTGAAAGTGCCGTCCTTCTCCAGGAACGTGCTGCCCGGCAGGAAGACATGCGCGTAATTCGCGGTCTCGTTCAGGAACAGGTCGTGGACGATCACGCAGTCCATCGCCGCCAGCCCCGCCGCGACGTGGCGCGTATCGGGATCGGACTGGAGAATGTCCTCGCCCTGGATGTAGATCGCGCGGAAGCTGCCGTCGATGGCGGCATCGAGCATGTTGGGAATGCGCAAGCCCGGCTCGGGATCGAGCGAAACGCCCCAGTCCGCCTCGAACAGCGCGCGCGTGGCGGCGTCCGAGATGTGGCGATAGCCCGAAAGCTCGTGCGGGAAGCTGCCCATGTCGCACGATCCCTGCACGTTGTTCTGCCCGCGCAAGGGATTCACGCCAACGCCCGGCCGGCCGATATTGCCGGTCGCCATCGCGAGATTGGCGATCGCCATGACCGTGGATGAGCCTTGCGAATGCTCGGTGACGCCGAGCCCATAGTAAATCGCAGCGTTTACTTTGGGCCTCCGCGAAACATCGCTACGGCCTTCGCCACCCGTGGCATAGAGCCGGGCGGCGGCGCGAAGGTCGGCCGCCGGCACCCGCGTCACCGGCTCCAGCGCTTCGGGGCTGTGCCGTTCCTCGGCGACGAAGCGGGCCCATTCCTCGAAGGCGTCGACCTCGCAGCGCTCGCGCACGAAAGCCTCGTCCACCAGCCCCTCGGTGACGATGACATGCGCCATCGCGGTCAGCACCGCGACATTGGTGCCGGGCTGGAGCGCAAGGTGATGCGCCGCCTCCACATGCGGCGAGCGCACCAGATCGATCCGGCGCGGGTCGATGACGATCAGCTTCGCGCCCTGGCGCAACCGCCGCTTCATCCGGCTGGCGAAGACCGGATGCGCGTCGGTCGGGTTGGCGCCGATCACCAGGATCACGTCTGCCTGCATCACGCTGTCGAAATCCTGCGTACCCGCCGGCGTGCCGAACGTGGTCTTCAGGCCATAGCCGGTCGGCGAATGGCAGACCCGCGCGCAAGTATCGACGTTGTTCGATCCGAAGCCGGCGCGCACCAGCTTCTGGACGAGGAAGGTCTCCTCGTTGGTGCAGCGGCTGGAAGTGATGCCGCCCAGCGCCCGCGCGCCGTATCGGTCGCGGATCGCCTTGAGCTTGCCGGCGGTGAAGGCCAGCGCCTCGTCCCAGGACACCTCGCGCCACGGATCGGTGATGGCGTCGCGGATCATCGGCGTGGTGATCCGGTCCTGGTGGTGGGCATAGCCCCAGGCGAAACGGCCCTTGACGCAGGAATGGCCGCGATTGGCCTTGCCGTCCTTCCACGGCACCATCCGCACCAGCTGCTCGCCGCGCATCTCTGCCCGAAAGGTGCAGCCCACGCCGCAATAGGCGCAAGTGGTGACGACCGCGCGCTCGGGCTTGCCGATCTGCTTGACCGTTTTCTCGCGCAAGGTCGCGGTCGGGCAGGCCTGCACACAGGCCCCGCACGAGACGCACTCGCTCGACAGGAAATCGTCGCCCGCCTGCCCGGCCGAGACCATGGAGGCAAAGCCGCGCCCCGCGATGGTCAGCGCGAACGTGCCCTGCACTTCGTCGCAGGCGCGCACGCAGCGCGAACAGGCGATGCACTTGGCCGGGTCGAAATCGAAATAGGGGTTCGATGCATCGGCCGGCTGCGCCAGATGGTTCGCGCCCTCATAGCCATAGCGCACGTCGCGCAGGCCGACGGCGGCGGCCTGGTCCTGCAATTCGCAATCGTTGTTCGCCGAGCATGTCAGGCAATCGAGCGGGTGATCGGAAATGTAGAGTTCCATCACCCCGCGCCGTAGCTTCTGCAAACGCGGGGTCTGGGTGTGGACGACCATGCCCTCGGCCACCGGCGTCGTGCAGCTTGCCGGCGTACCGCGCATCCCCTCGACCTCGACAAGGCACAGCCGGCACGAACCGAATGCGGCCAGGTTGTCGCTGGCGCACAGCTTCGGAATCGCGCCGCCGCTCATCGCCGCCGCGCGCATCACGCTGGTGCCGGCGGGCACCGTTACCGCGCGGCCATCCACGGTCAGCGCGACTTGCGTTGGCGCGCTGACTTCGGGCGTTCCGAAATCGCGCTGGCGTTCATAGCCCACGGCGTCTCTCCGCAGCCGCCAGATTGGCGGGGGTGTTGATGTTAGCAGGATCGGCGGGAAGTTTCACTGGCCGCGCGCCGATCATGTCGGCAAAGCCCAGCATCGAATGCTTGCGCGTGCTGAACAGCAGTTCCTCGATCGCGCCGGCCGCCGCCGCCGGCCACAGGCCGATCACCGGCTGCGAAGCGACATAGGACGGCGGAGGAGACAGCAGATCCGGCAAGTCCTCGGGCAGCCCGAGGCTATCCACCCCGCACGAGAGCACGGCCGCATAATTCTCGTCGCAGGCGTGATGCAGCGCGGCGGCCAGTCCGCCCAACGGCCCGCCGCCCGGGCCGGGCCAGTCGGGCAGGGTCGGCGCCGGCGCCATCGCGCGGCCCACCACGACGACATGCTCGCACCAGCCCGAGAGCAGATCGACCGCGTGCGCCAGCAGGGTATGCCCGTGCAACTCGGCCAGCGCCTTGTCGCTGCCGAAGCGGGTCGAAAGCCCGCCCGCCAGAACCGCTCCCAAGATCATGCGAAATCCTCCGGCCAATGCTTCAGCGCGGATTGCACGGGATAATGCGTGAACCCGCCCAGTGCGCAAAGCGAACCGAAGCGCATGGTTTCACACAGATCGTCGAGCAGCGCGAGATCCTGATCGCGCGTGCGCGCCACTTTGGGGGCATTGTGCATCTGCGCCAGCGCGCCGACCGGATCGGGCAGGCGCGCTGACGCGGCGATCCGGTCGATCAGTTCCACCCCGCGCACCGCGCCCAGCCGGCACGGCGTGCACTTGCCGCAGCTTTCGGCGGCACAGAACGCCATGGCGAACCGGGCCTGCGCGCGCATGTCGGCCGTATCGTCGAACACCACCACGCCGCCATGGCCGATCAGCGCATCGGCGGCAGCGAAAGCCTCGTAATCGAACGGCAGGTCGAACTGCGCGGGCGGGATATAGGCGCCAAGCGGCCCGCCCACCTGCACCGCCCTGACCGGACGCCCGCTGGCGGTGCCGCCGCCGATCTCGTGGATCAACTCGCGCAGGGTGATGCCGAAGGCGGTCTCGTAGAGGCCGCCGTGGCGGATATTGCCGGCGAGCTGGATCGGCTTGGTGCCGCGCGATCGGTCGATCCCCAGCCGCGCGTATTCCTCCGCCCCGCCTTCGGCCATGATATGCGGCAGCGCGGTGAGCGTGAGCACGTTGTTGATCGCGGTGGGGCAGCCGAACAGCCCGGAAATCGCCGGCAGTGGCGGCTTGGCCCGCACTTCGCCGCGCCTGCCCTCGATCGAGGCGAGCATCGCCGTCTCCTCGCCGCAGATATAGGCGCCAGCGCCCACGCGCACTTCGATGCGGCATGGCGCGATGATCGGCGCGCAAATCTCCAGCGCGCGGTTCAGCTTGGCGATCGCGTGCGGATATTCGCTGCGCACATAGATATAGCCGCGTTGCGCGCCCACGGCATGGGCGGCGATGGCCATGCCCTCGATCACCGCGAAGGGATCGCCTT
Organism: Novosphingobium album (ex Liu et al. 2023); assembly: GCF_029076845.1. Classification (GTDB taxonomy): domain Bacteria; phylum Pseudomonadota; class Alphaproteobacteria; order Sphingomonadales; family Sphingomonadaceae; genus Novosphingobium. Next base: position 67,341 of record NZ_JARESE010000036.1, on the reverse strand, counting down.
CCATCAGCATCCGGTCGGCAAAGGTGCCGCTATCGCCCTCGTCGGCATTGCAGACGACATATTTGCGGCTGCCCGGCGCCTCGGCCACCGTCTTCCACTTCACGCCCGTGGGAAAGCCCGCTCCGCCCCGGCCGCGCAGGCCCGACTGGATGACTTGGCCGATCACGTCCCCAGGAGCGAGCGCGCGGGCGCGGGTCAGCCCGGCCCAGCCGCCGGTCACGGCGTAGTCCTCCAGGCTGAGGGGCCTGGTGCGCCCCGCCCGCGCGAACGTCAGCCGCTGCTGGCGGGCGATGAACGGATGCTCGGCGATCGGCCCGATCGCCTTATCACTGGCGCCGTGGAGAATCGCCGGAACATCGGCCGGCGCGACCGGGCCAAAGCCCAATCCGGCGATCTCCACCAGCGGTTCGAGCCAGTGCATTCCCCAACTCGAAACCCGCTCGACCGCGCAGCCCGCCGCCGCGAAGGCATCCGCCACCGCATCGGCCCCGCAAGCGATCGCCAGCGCATCGTCGGAAAGGCGCACCGTGGTCATGCCGTCTCGATCAGGCGGACCAGCGCGGCCTCGTCCAGCCGTGCGTGCAGGGTATCGCCAATCCGCGCGTTCGGCCCCACGCTGCACAGGCCGAGGCAATAGACCGTGGTCAGCCGCACGCGCCCGGCCGCCGCCGCCTCGGCCGCCGGCACCAGCGCCTCGCAGCCGCGCGCCTGGCACGCCTCGGCCCGGCAAAGCTGCACTTCGGGGCGCGGGTCGGCCTCGGCGCGGAAATCATGGTAGAAGCTGGCGACACCGTGCACTTCGGCGCGGCTGAGATTGAGCGCATCGGCGATCAGCGCCTCGGCCTCGCGGTCGATGCAGCCGAATTCGGCCTGCACCGCGTGGAGCACCGGCAGCAGCGGCCCTTCGCAGGCCCCCGCCGCGGCGATGAGCGCCGCAATGCGATCCGCCCGGCTCACCCCTTCAGCCGCGCGGCGTGCCAGCCGACATGCTCGGCCATGAAGCTGGAAATGAAGTAATAGGAATGGTCATAGCCCGGCTGCATACGGATCGTCGCGGGCTGGCCGGCGGCGGCGCAAGCCTCGCGCAGCAGATGCGTCTTGAGCTGTTCGTCAAGGAACCCGTCGGCGCCGCCCTGATCGACCAGCAGGTCGGGCAACCGCGCGCCGTCCGCGATCAGCGCGCAGGCATCGTATTCGCGCCACGCCGCCCGGTCGGACCCGAGATAACCGCCCAGCGCCTTGTCGCCCCACGGGCAGTTCAGCGGGCTGACGATCGGCGCGAAGGCGGAGACCGAACGGAACCGGCCCGGGTTGCGCAGCGCGATCGTCAGCGCGCCGTGCCCGCCCATCGAATGGCCGGTGATGCCTTGCCGGCCCATGTCGGCGGGAAACCGCGCGGCGATCAGCGCCGGCAGTTCCTTCTCGATATAGGACCGCATCCGGTAGTTCCTGGCCCAGGGCTCCCGCGTGGCATCGAGGTAGAACCCCGCGCCCTTGCCGAAATCCCATCCCTCGTCATCGGGCACCTCGGCGCCGCGCGGGGACGTGTCCGGCGCCACCAGGATCACCCGGTGCGCCGCGCAGGCCATGCGGTATTCGCCCTTCTCCGTCACGTTGGCGTGAGTGCAGGTGAGACCCGAAAGATACCACAGCACCGGCAGCTTCGCGTCCGGCGCATGGTTCGGCACGAAGACCGAGAAGGTCATCTCCGTTCCCGTTTCCACCGAAGCATGGCGATAGACGCCCTGCGTGCCGCCATGCGCGCGCGTGGTGGAGAGGGTTTCCATCAGTAGACCACCACGCTGCGGATCGACTTGCCTGCGTGCATCAGATCGAAGGCGGTGTTGATCTCTTCCAGCCCCATGACGTGGGTGATCATCGGATCGATCTCGATCTTGCCGGTCATGTACATGTCGACGATCTTGGGCACGTCGGTGCGGCCCCTGGCGCCGCCGAACGCGGTGCCGCGCCAGTTGCGGCCAGTGACAAGCTGGAACGGGCGGGTAGAAATCTCCTTGCCCGCCTCGGCCACGCCGATGATGATCGAGGTGCCCCAGCCGCGATGGCAGGCTTCGAGCGCAGTGCGCATGACCTCGGTATTGCCGGTGGCATCGAAGGTATAGTCCGCGCCGCCGTCGGTCATCGCGACGATCCGGGCCACGGTGTCCTCGCGGCTCAGGCCCTTCGAGTTGAGGAAGTCGGTCATGCCGAACTTGCGGCCCCACTCCTCGCGGTCGGGATTGATGTCCACGCCGATGATCCTGTTCGCGCCGGCCAGCCGCGCGCCCTGGATCACGTTGAGGCCGATGCCGCCCAGCCCGAAGACCACGACATTGTCACCCACTTGCACCTTGGCGGTGTTCACCACCGCGCCCACGCCGGTGGTCACGCCGCAGCCGATGTAGCAGCTCGTCTGGAACGGCGCATCCTCCCGGATCTTCGCGACGGCGATCTCGGGCAGCACGGTGAAGTTCGAGAAAGTGGAGCAGCCCATGTAGTGAAAGATCGTCTGGCCCTTGTAGCTGAACCGGCTGGTGCCATCCGGCATCAGGCCCTGCCCCTGCGTGGCGCGGATCGCGGTGCACAGGTTGGTCTTGCCCGACAGGCATGACTTACACTGGCGGCATTCGGGGGTGTAGAGCGGGATCACATGGTCGCCGGGCTTCACGCTGGTCACGCCCGCGCCTACCTCGCGCACCACGCCGGCGCCCTCGTGCCCCAGGATCGACGGGAAGATGCCTTCGGAATCGAACCCGTCGAGCGTGTAGGCATCGGTGTGGCAGATGCCCGTCGCCATGATCTCGATCAGGACTTCACCCGCCTTCGGGCCTTCCAGATCGACCTCCACGATTTCCAGCGGTTTCTTCGCTTCGAAAGCGACGGCGGCGCGAGTCTTCATGCGGGGATGCTCCTGAAAGGCGATGGACCGCGCTGGCTATAGCGCGCGGCATGGCGGGAATGGCAAGGGCCAATCTTGCCTTCGCCGTACCAATCGGCTCCAACAGCGCGATGAAGGCCCTGCACGATCCGCAAATGCTGCTTGCCGAAGGGCTGACCCGGATTCGCGAGGAATTCGCCGTGCCGGGCGGCTTTCCCGCGCCCGTGCAGGCAGCGGCGGATGCGGCCGCGCAGCGCCGGCCCGGTGCCCATGCGGACCGCACCGCCCTGCCTTTCGTCACGCTCGACCCGGCCGAATCGACCGATCTCGACCAGGCTTTCGCGATCGAGGCGGCGGGGGCCGACTGGCTGCTGCACTATGCCATCGCCGACGTGCCCTGGTTCGTGGGCGACGGCGACGCGATCGATGCCGAGGCATGGGCGCGCGGCACCACCTCCTACCTGCCCGATGGCAAGGCCGGGCTCTATCCGGCAAGCCTGAGCGAAGGCGCGGCCAGCCTGCTGCCCGATGGCGATCGGCCCGCGATCATTCTGACGACGCGGATCGATCCGGCGGGCGAAGCGCGGCTGGACGGCGCCGAACGCGCGCTGATCCGCAGCCGCGCCAAGCTGGCCTACGAAACCGTGCGCGAGGCGGACCTGCCGCCGGGCTTCGCCGACCTGGCGGCGCGGATCGGCCGGGCGGAAGACCGGCGCGGCGCCGCGCGCGTCGATCCGCCCGAACAGCAGCTCGAACCGAACGGCACGGGCGGCTTCACGCTGGCCTTCCGGCCACTGCTCCTCTCAGAGACGCGCAACGCCGCGCTTTCGCTCGCGGCCAATCTGGCGGTGGCCAGAACCATGCTCGATGCCGGAACCGGGCTGTTCCGCGTCATGGCCGCGCCCGATGCCGCCGCCGAAGCGGGGCTGCGCGCGACCGCGCAGGCTTTCGGGCTGCGCTGGCCGGCCGAAATGCCGCTCGCCCAGTTCGAACGCCGGCTGGACGGCACGCGGCCCGCCGAAGCGGCCTTCATGCTGGCGGTCCGCCGGGCCGGGCGCGGCGCAACCTATCGCCCCTACACGCCCCGTGAACTGCCCTGGCACGCCGCGCTGGCCGCGCCTTACGCCCATGCCACCGCGCCGCTGCGGCGCCTGGCCGATCGCTATGTGCTGCGCGCGGTGCTGGCGATCGCCAACGGGCAGCCGGTGCCCCAGGACGTCTCCGCCACGTTCGAGCGCCTGCCCAAGGTCATGGCGCGCGCCGCCAACCGCGACGGCCAGATCGAACGCGCGGTGATCGACCTTGCCGAAACCGCGATGCTCGCCAATTTCGTCGGCCGCGACTTTGCCGCGACGATCACCGACGTGAACCAGGGCCAGGCGCGCATCCAGCTGGCGGACCTGCCGATCGTGGCCACCGTCCCGGCCAACCACGACGTACCGGGAGACACCATCCGCGTCCGCCTGGCCAGCGCCAGTCCCGCCCAGCGCCGGCTGGAGTTCGAACGCCTCACCTGAATCCACCCGAATCCGATTGCGCACCGCGTCCTGGGTTGATAGGGGCGCTTTCCCTACAGGCATACGCCCCCGGATGGCCCGATGGCGGAGTGGTGACGCAGCGGACTGCAAATCCGTATACGCCGGTTCGATTCCGGCTCGGGCCTCCAAGACTTTTCGGCGTTTCTCATGGAAACGGCAGGCGCTGGCGCGATCGGCGTGCGCTTGTCCGCACGCATGTCCCGGCATGGAACATGTTGGCGCGATCAGGGCGCATATATTGACAAAGCTGGCCAAAACATCAATTATCTTGAGCTCAAAAGCAAGAAATGAACTCCTGCTCAGGGAGATGAGGGGCGATGCATATCGGCGTAGTCGGGACGCCCGTTGAGGCATTGGTACTTCGCACTTACGAACGGCGAAGCCAGCTCTTCTCTGAAGATCTGTTTTATGACCCGGCGTGGATTATCCTGCTTGAACTGCGGAATAGTCAAGGCGCGGTAAAGACCGGCGATCTGGAAAAGGCCACGCATGTCCCGCCCAGTCTGGTCAGGCGCTGGCTCAATGTCCTGCTTGATCGCGGTTATATTGGCGTGCGGCGCGACGCCGATGACGAGGACTGGTACAGCCTGACCGCGATCGCTTCGGAAAAGCTGGATCAAGTGTTTTTGGAACCCGGTTCTTCCTGAAAGCCGCCGCCGGTCCGGGCCGCTTCAGCCTGGGCCCGGATCACGCAGGCCATCGCGGCCGCCACATGCGCCGCCGCGATCGCGAGTCCGACGTCATCGAGCAAGGCGATGGCTTCGGTCAGCGCCGCCAATGCCCGCGCATGGACCGAAGCTTCTGGCATAAATCGAACGACCTCGATCTTTTGCGTAAATATACCCAGATAAGGCAGCTTCGCAACGGCCCATGCCTTTGCCCCGCGTGCCGAATTCCTTAACCAGAACCGACCCCGACCCTGGTTTGGAGCTGGCAATGCCCCTTGCGCATAGAGTGGCCAAGGCCGTGAAGGAAACCGATGAGCTTTCGCGCCATGATCACGAGGCGATCGCGCGCGCGGCGATCGCGACGATGTTCAACTGGCTGGACGATCCTTCGGACGCGACGATACAAAGCGCTTCGGGCCCCGCCCACATCAGCCCGGCGAACTGCCGGCGGGTATGGTCGGAAATTCTCGCACGGCTGCGGAACGAGGCCGGATTCTGAGCGGCTGGCCGGTCGCGCGCGTTTTCGGCGCCCCGTAAGTTCCCCTAGACGCGCCACAAGGCATCGCTAGCCCTGATGGCGCTATCGTGGCGGCATGGATCAGGCGGTTTCGGAAACGATCGTATGCGGCCGGCGCAGCTACAGCCGCCTGCGCGTGCGCCTGCCGGCCAAGCTGGTGCTGCTGCACGGCGAATCCAAGGCGATCCTGGAAGACCTGTCGTTTGAAGGCGCCCGATTGCGGATCGGCGCGCCCGTGCGCATCGGCGAGGATGCCCTGCTCCTGTGGAAGGATTTCGAGGCGTTCGGCCGCGTCATCTGGCAGAACGGCGCGCGCTGCGGCCTGCGTTTCGATGCGCGGCTCAAGCCCGCAGTGCTGATCGCCACGCGCGATTGCGACGATGCGGAGCATCTCGGCAGCGACAGGGAACTCTTGCGCGAAGTGGCGCAAGCCTGGGTGCGGGGATCGACCCGGCTTTGAAGGTTTGTCTGGAAATGCGCCGAAGAGCGCTTTTCTTATGCGGCACCGGCCCACGCGCCCGCCCGGCCTCCCATCGGAATGATACGCTGTGGGAGGCCGGATGGGGGCGTGGGCCGGTGTCGCCATGTGCCTCTCGGCATATTTCCAGACAACCTTTCAACCGGGCAAGTCCTGCGGAATCCAGTCAGGCTCGCGCTTTTCCATGAAGGCGCGCATTCCTTCGCGCGGCTCGCGCCCGAACGCCAGCGAAGCGAACATCGTCTCGTAATCAATCGTGCCGTACTGCTGATTGAGCATCCGCTTGGTGTGAGCGCGCGCCTCGGGCGCGGTGCGCAGGATCTCGCAAGCGGCACGCACCGCTTCCACGCGCAGCGCCGCGTGCGGCACCAGGCGCGAAAACAGCCCCATGCGATGCGCTTCGGCCGCGTCGATCTTGCGCGCGGTCAGCAGCAGGTCGCGCGCCTGGGCCAGCCCGACATGCGCAGGCAGCGTCGCGGCATAAGTCGCGTCGATGATGCCGCGCAGCAGTTCGGGCACGCGGAAGGTCGCACGATCGGAAACGACGGCGACATCGGCCATCATCGCCACCAGCAGCCCGCCCGCCTGGCAGATGCCGTTGACCGCCGCCACGACGGGCGCGTTGCTTTCGCGGATCGCGAGGAACGGCAGGCTTTCATAAGTCAGGCCGGCCGGCACAGGCTCGTCCCCCGGCTCATAGCGTCCGCCCAGGTCGCCGCCCGGCGCGAAGACGTCATCGGTGCCGGTGATGATCAGCGCGCAGGGCTCGGCGAAGGAATTGACCAGGCGCACCGCGCGCTTCAGCCCGAAGTACATCGCCGGGGTGAACGCGTTGCGCGCGTGCGGACGATCGATCCGGCACCACAGGATCGGGCCTTCGCGTTCGAGCTTCAGCGATTGCGTTCCGACATCGTATTCGCTCATGTCCTCTCCCGATGCGCATGTCCGGCGGCTCCGTTTCCGCAGGCTAGCGCGCAAGGAGGATGCCGGCCATGACAAAAACCCCAGGCCCCTGCCCGCTGCCCACGACGATCGCGAATATCACCACTGCGTGGCTGGAAGCCGCGCTTGCCGCGCAGGCGCCCGGCATCGGCCTGACAGGCTCGCGCATCCTCGACGTGATGCATGGCACCTGCACCAAGATCCGCGTGGCGCTGGAGCGTGACGCGGCCGCGCGCGCCGCCGGCATTCCCGCGCAAGTGATCCTGAAGGGCGGGTTCGAGCCGCACAGCCGGCTGATGGACTACATGCACGCGCATGAAGTCCACGCCTATGCCGATGTCGCGCCGCTGACGGCTTTGCGCCAGCCGACGTGCTATTTCGCCGGCTTCGATGCCGAGGCGCGGCAAGGTATCGTCATCCTGGAAGACCTGGTCGCGCGCGGGGTGGAATTCCTCCACCCGCAACGGCCGCTGCCGCCCGAAGCGGTCGCGCGCCGGCTGGAGGTGCTGGCCCGGCACCATGCCCTGACCTGGGAGCAGGCCGCGCCCTTTGCCCCCGGCGGCGCTTTCGCCTGGGCGGACGATTTCATCGACGGCTTCTATCGCTATGGCGCGCAGATCCTGACCCCGCCGGTCTGGCAAGGCTTCGTCCAGAGCGCGCGCGGCGCCGCCGCATCGGTGCGGTTCCATTCGCTGGACTGGTTCCTTACCGCGCTGGGCAAGCTTTCGGCGCTGGGCAGGACGATCCCGCGCGTGCTGGTCCATGGCGACACGCACCTGGGCAATCTCTATGTCGATATCGACGGCGAGCCCGGCTTCTTCGACAGCCAGCCGCATGTCGGCCCGGCGCTGTGCGAAGTGGCCTATCACGTCACCGGCGCGCTCGACATGGCCGATCGTCACGCGCACGACCGCGATCTCGTCGCCCATTACCGCCAAGCGCTGGCGGCCGAGGGAATCGCCCCGCCGCCGCTTGACGAGATGATGCGCCAGTTCGGCTGCTACCTGGCCTTCGGCTATGGCATCTTCCTGGTCAACGCGTCCGATTTCCAGCCCGAGGCGATCAACACCGCCTATACCGCGCGCTTTTCCGCCGCGATGCTGGACCATGACACGATCGGCCTGATCGCGCGGCTCTGAGCTCGGCGAACGACCCGGCGGGCCGCTCGCCGCTTTTCACCGGCTTCAGCCCGCCGCGAGGCGCAGGCCGGGGCTGTCGTCGGCTTCGCGCCGGGGCTGGTCGGGCCAGATGCCGCGCGTGTCGTAGACCAGCTTGTCGGCGCGCTCGGCCAGCGGGACGACGCGGAACACGTCATGGTCCACCAGCACGATCAGGATCTCGCATTCCTCCAGCGCGGTGTCGATGTCGATCTGGGTGGCGCCGGTGTCGGTGAACTCGATCGGCAGCTCGGCGGCATAAGGCTCGACGATGTGGATGCGCGCGCCGTACTTGCGCGCCAGCCGCGAAGTGACGAAGCGCGCCGGGCTTTCGCGGAAATCGTCGATGTTGGCCTTGAAGGCGAGGCCGAGGCAGGCGACCCTGGCGTCGGGATGCGCGGCGACCAGTTCGTCCGCCTTGCGGATCACATGGTGCATCTTGCCGTCGTTGACGCCGCGCGCGGTGCGGATCAGCGGGGTTTCCTCTGGCGCGCCGTGGACGATGAACCAGGGATCGACCGCGATGCAGTGGCCGCCCACGCCCGGCCCGGGCGAGAGGATGTTGACGCGCGGATGGCGATTGGCCAGCCGGATCACTTCCCAGACATCGAGGCCCATCTTGTCCGCAACGATCGAAAGTTCGTTGGCGAAGGCGATGTTGACGTCGCGATAGGCGTTCTCGACCAGCTTGGTCATTTCCGCAGAACGGGCATCGGTGGTGACGCATTCGCCGCGCACGAAGCGCTTGTAGAAGGCCAGCGCCTTCCTTGCGCAGCGGGGCGTGATGCCGCCGATCGAACGGTCGTTGTTGGTCAGCTCTTCGAGGATGCGGCCGGGCAGCACGCGCTCGGGGCAATAGGCGATGGCGATGTCGGGGGTTTCGCGGACGAGGCCGGGCACTTTCAGGTCCGGGCGCATCGTCGCGATCATATCGCGAAGCTGCTCGGTGGTGCCGACCGGCGAGGTCGATTCGAGGATCACCACGTCGCCCGCCTTCAGCACCGGCGCGATCGTGCGGCCGGCGGCCAGCACATACGAGACATCGGGCGCATGATCCTTGTCGAACGGCGTGGGCACCGCGATCACGAAGACATCGGCGGGCGCCACTTCGGTGGAGGCGGACAGCAGCCCGCGCGAGACGACGCCGTGGACCAGGCCATCCAGATCGACTTCCTCGATATGGATCTCGCCGCGATTGATCGTGTCGACGACCTTTTGCGAAACGTCGATGCCCAGCACCTTGCACCCGGCGCGGGCGATCACGGCGGCGGTGGGAAGTCCGATATAACCCAGCCCGACGACGCAGACGTCAGGTTTCGTGTCCGATTTCATTGGCGAGCAGCTCCACGATACGCGCCGCGGCGTGGCCGTCCCCGAAAGGGTTGTGGGCCCGCGCCATGGCTTCGTAAGCGCCCTTATCGTCGAGCAGGGTTGATAATTCGGTAACGATCGTCGCGGCCGATGTGCCGACGAGTTTCGCGGTTCCAGCCGCCACGCCCTCGGGCCGTTCGGTGGTCTCGCGCATCACCAGCACCGGCTTGCCGAGCGCGGGCGCTTCCTCCTGCACGCCGCCGCTGTCGGTCAGCATGATCTCGGCCAGATCGAGCAGGCGGGCGAAGTGCGGATAGTCGAGCGGCTCGATCAGCGCGACATTGTCCAGCCCCGCCAGGCCCTCGTTCATCACCTTGCGCACGTTGGGGTTGAGGTGGACGGGGAAGATCACCGCCACGTCCGGCCGCCGGGCGATGGTGCGGATGGCCTCGGCAATCCCTTCCATGCCTTCGCCGAAGTTCTCGCGCCGGTGGCTGGTCACGCCGATGATCCGCTTGCCGGCAAAGCGCGCTTCCAGATCGGCCAGCCCGCTTGCCAGCGCGGGCGCGGCGGCGATGCGCGCCGTCACCCAGTGCAATGCATCGATCACGGTATTGCCGGTGACATGGACGCGCGCGGGATCGACCGCCTCGGCCTTGAGCGCGCCGGCGGCGGTTTCGGTCGGCGCGAAGTGCAGGCTGGCCATCGCGCCGATGATCTTGCGGTTCACCTCCTCGGGCCAGGGGTGATAGATGTTGTAGGAGCGCAGGCCCGCCTCGACATGATCGACCGGCACCTTGCGGTAATAGGCGGCGAGCGCGCCGCACATCGCCGTCGCCGTATCGCCCTGCACGATCACCCGGTCCGGGCGGACCGCGTCCATTACCTGGCCCAGCCCGACGAGCAGGTTGGCGGTGAGCGCGTCCAGCGTCTGGTCGGGCTGCATCACGTCAAGATCGTGATCGGGCACGATCCCCGCGATATCGAGCACCTGGTCAAGCATCTGGCGATGCTGCGCCGAGACGCAGACCACGCATTCGAAACGCGGATCGGCCTTGAGCGCGTGGACGACGGGGAACAGCTTGATCGCTTCGGGGCGCGTGCCGAAGATCACGAGGATGCGGAGCGGTGCGGTCATGGCCGCGTCCATACCATGCAGTTCTTAATCGCCGGATAAGGCAGGGTCCACCGGGCAGCGATCGCCCGCCCACACCCAGCCGCAAAACCGCGCTTGCACACGAATTGGCAACCAATAGGCGTGAGAATCGCTGAACGACAAGCTTCCCGTGCATTGCGCCAGAGTCAGGAAATATGGTTAAGCGGCATTTCACTTCCACGATCGGCGCGCTTCTGGCGTCGGTCGCCATGGCTGCTCCCGCGATGGCGGGCGTTCCGGTCGGCACCGATGCCCTGCGCGAATGGAACCTTATCGTTCTGGGCAACCTCACTTCCAGTTCCGAAGTGGAAGGGCGTACCTTCGTCGGTGGCGACCTGACCGGCAATTCATCCAACTACAACATCAAGCCCGGCACGCCGTCGAGCAACGGCCAGCCCGGGCTGGTCGTGGTCGGCGATGTGAATGGCGGCACGAAGAACCTGAACAACGGATCGGGCGCGATCGTCGGCGGCAACGTCAACAGCGGCTTCAACCTCAATGGCGATCCGCAGACGGTGCAGGTCGGGGGCACGATCGCGAACACCAATGTCAACCAGAACACGGTCAACTCCGGCCTCGCCACATCAAACCCGCAGTTCGCGCAGGACTTGCAGCAGGACAAGAGCCTTATCACCACGAGCATGAACGAGCTGTCCTATCAGCTCGGCACGCTGGATGCGGACAGCCAGCTTCAGATCAGCGGCAATCGCGGTACGTTCAACGCCGTGCCCGGCGCCGACGGGGTGGCCGTGTTCAACATCACCGCCGCCCAGCTCGACAGCATCGGTGAGATCCAGTTCAATCTGAACGGGGCGGACACGGCGATCGTCAATGTTGCGGGCAGCTCGATCAGGCTGAACGACAATTTCCTCGGCGGCACCGCCAATCTGGGCGAGCATGTCATCTGGAACTTCAAGGACGCGGCCGACCTGACCCTGACCACGGCATGGGGCGGCAGTGTGCTGGCACCGAAAGCCGATACGCAGACGTTCAACTACATCCAGGGTTCCGCGGTCTTCGGCAACCTGCTGCAGAACGGCGAAATGCACGTGGGCACTTATGCCGGCGGCTACTATCCCCCCAGCGGCCAGCCGGGCAGTAGCTCGGGCGGCGGCAGTTCGGGCGGATCGACCGCAGTGCCCGAACCCGAAGCGTTCGGCCTGTTCGCCCTTGCCGCGGCGGGACTGCTCTTCGCCCGCCGCCGCCGCTCCAGGAAGGCCCAGGCGATCGACTGACCGCGAGGCAGGCTTGTTCACCGAGTATGACACGCGGCGATGACAGCGCGATGTTGACCGATTAAGCAGCCCCCATGGCGATTCTCAGCGACAAGTGGATAAGGCGGCAGGCCACCGAAAACGGCATGATCGAGCCTTTCGTGGAGGCGCAGCGGCGCGACGGCTGCATATCCTATGGCCTTTCCTCCTATGGCTATGACGCGCGCGTGGCGGACGATTTCAAGATCTTCACCAATGTCGACAGCGCCGTGGTCGATCCCAAGGATTTCGCCGCGAACAGCTTCGTCGATCGCAAGACCGACGTCTGCGTGATCCCGCCCAATTCCTTCGCGCTCGCGCGCACGGTCGAATATTTCCGCGTGCCGCGCGACGTGCTGGTGATCTGCCTGGGCAAATCGACATATGCGCGCTGCGGCATCATCGTGAACGTCACGCCGCTGGAGCCGGGCTGGGAAGGGCACGTCACGCTCGAATTCTCGAACACCACGCCGCTGCCGGCGAAGATCTATGCCAACGAAGGCGCGTGCCAGTTCCTGTTCCTGCAAGGCAACGAGCCGTGCGAGATCAGCTATGCCGATCGCGCCGGCAAGTACATGGGCCAGCAGGGGGTAACGCTGCCCCGGCTGTGATTGGCCGCGCCGGGAACCATCCGGCCCGCCATCCGCTATTCCGGCATGAATTTCCATGCCGGGAGAGCATGACATGTCGAAGATCGCGGCCATTATCGGACGCCTGCTGCTGGCGCTGATTTTCATTGTTTCGGGGGCCGGCAAGCTGCTGGACGTTTCCGCGACCGAGACGATGATCGTCGGCGCGGGGCTACCCGGCGGCCTTGCCATTCCGGTGGGCCTGTTCGAACTGCTCGCCGGGCTCTGCCTGGCGCTGGGCTTCATGGTCAGGCTGGTCGCGATCCTGCTCACGGTGTTCGTGGCGCTGACCATCCTGTTCTTCCACAACCGCTTCACCGATCCGGTGCAGGGCGTGATGGCGCTGAAGAACCTGGCGATCATCGGCGGGCTGTTCCTGGCTTTCGCGCATAGCCAGATGTGGTCGCACTATTACGCGATCCGCAGCGAGCGGCGCGGCGAACTGTTCGCCCGCCGCGCCGAGGACAGGGTGCACGAAGCCGAATTGCGCGCCGCGCGCGCCGAGGCCGAGGCAAAGGCCGTGCGCGAGGGCCAGGGCGTGGCCGGCACGACTTATGCCGACAGCGATGGCGACGGGATTGCCGCAAGGCGCGTGCGCGGCCGCTGGTTCGACTGGTAGGCGATACGGCATTATCCCCAAACGGGGATTGACCCTTCCGCCGATGCCGCGTTGAACATCTGTTCGACAACGAATGCATGCGGGAGAGACCATGTCGGATCAAGCCATCGAGGAGCGCTTCGCCGCGCTGGAAGCACGATTGCGGGCGGCGGAGGATCACCTTGCGATCCTCAACCTGCTCAATACCTACGGCCCGCTGGTCGACAGCGCGACGGCCAGGGAAGCAGGCGAGCTCTGGGTCGAGGGCGGCGGCTACAATTTCACCAATCCCGAAGGCGGCTCGATCCGGCTGACCGCGCCGGACGAGATCGCCGGCATGTATCACTGGCAAGGCCATCTCGATCTGGTCGCCACCGGCTGCGCGCACCTGACCGGCACGCCCAGGATCACCGTCGATGGCGATGATGCGCAAGCGGTCGGCTATTCGTTCGTGGTGCTGCGCGAGGAGGATCGCTGGTTCCTCTGGCGCGCGGCGGTGAACCACTGGACGCTGCGGCGCACCGCCGATGGCTGGCGCATCGTCGAGCGGTTCAACCGCGCGCTGAACGGATCGCCCGAAAGCCATGAAACCATGCGCAAGGTCATCGCGATATGAACCGCTTCGCAGGCAAGGTCGCGATCATCACGGGCGCCAGCAGCGGCCTGGGCCCGGTGATGGCCAGGATGATGGCAGCCGAGGGCGCGAAGCTGGTGCTGGCCGCGCGGCGCAAGGATCTGGTGGAGGAAGCCGCCGCGGCGATCGGCGATGCCGCCGTCGCGGTGCAGGCCGATGTCACCGACGAGGCGGATGTCGCCGCGATGGTCGAGGCGGCGATGAGCCGCTGGGGCCAGGTCGACGTGATGATGAACAACGCCGCGGTGCCCGGCACCGACAAGTACATCTGGGAACAGACGGTCGACAACTTCCTTGATACCTACAAGGTCGATTGCATGGCCGCGATGCTGTGCACGCGCGAAGTGCTCAACCGATCGATGATCGAGCGCAGGAGCGGCGCCATCATCAACTTCTCCAGCGGCGCGGGCTGGGACGGCATGGTGCGCAAGAGCCACTATTCCGCCGCCAAGGGCGCGCTGCGCATCCTCACCAAGGTGACGGCGAAGGAAGTGGGGCAGTTCAACATCCGCTGCAACTGCGTGGTTCCCGGCGCGATCGGCACCGACCTGATGATCAACTACATGAAGCGGATCGCCGACGAGCAGGGCGTGAGCGTGGAAGAGATCGCCGCCGGCATCCAGGCGCCGCTGCCGCTCAAGACCTTCAGCACGCCCGAGGATGTCGCCAATCTGGCGCTGTTCCTCGCCTCCGATCAGGCGCGCACGATCACCGGCCAGTCGATCAATGTCGATGCCGGGCTGGTGATGTCGTGACGCTCGACGATCTGCTCGCCCGCGAGGCGATCCGCGATACCATGGCGCAATACACCACCGCGGGCGACCGGCTGAAGATCGACGATTTCGTCGCCTGCTTCACCGAGGACGCGGTGATGGAAAGCGAGCATGTGCCCGCCGATCGCGCGTTCCGCTATGAAGGGCGCGCCGCGATCCGGGCGTGGCAGGAACGCTGGCTGGCGGGCGAGGGCGGCACCCACGGGGCCAGCTTCGTGCGCCACCACCTTTCCACCGCGAAGATCGACCTGACCGGGCCCGACAGCGCGCGCGCCCGCACCTACTGGGTCGCCTGGACCGATATCGGCCCCGATCACGCAGGCTATTATCTCGACAGCTTCCGCAAGGTCGCCGACCGCTGGCTGATCGCCCATCGCCGCGTGCGGATGGACTGGGAAGCGGACAACAGCCTGTTCCGGTCGGCCGTGGCAAACAGCCGCTAGTCAGTCGAAGATCTTCCCGTTCAGCCAGGGATTGTTGTGGCCGACATAGTTGAGCCACGCCTTCGGCTTGCGCACCAGATTGGCCGGCACATCGGCGCGGATGCCGACGATTTCCGCGATCCTGGCGACGAAGTGCACGCAGTTGTGCTTGTCGAGGTTGTAGGGCTCGTTGCGCCACAGGTTCACTTCGGCCCGGATCGCGCGGTACTGCGCGTCGCTGATCGGCACGGTGAAATGGCGATTGGTCGATTCGATGTATTTGGGCTTTTCGACGTAGATCATCGCCGGCACGTCCTTCGACAGCACGTCGAGCGAGACATGCCGGGCGGTATAGCCGTAATTCTCGTCGATCTTCTGGCCGGTCTCGTCCAGCGCGCCGCGCAGGACGATGAAGGTGTGCGGATAGCGGCCGGCGAACATCGAGCCGTTGAAGCTCTGGAACGAGAGCAGCACTTGCGCCAGCGCCGCTTGCGGCAAAAGCACGCAAGCAAGAGCGGCGAGCAGCAAGGCGGCGAATCGGGTCATGGCCGCGTGGCAAGGTAGCGTATCAGTCCATTTCGGACCATTGCCCGGGCGGGCCGGCGCGGGCCAAATGCGACGGAACGATCAGATGCCAGCGTACCAGGCGTAACCGCTCGAATCCTCCCAATAGCCGCCCTTGCCGCCATAGAGGCCGGCCAGCGTGGCGCGCGCCTCGATCCGCATGACGTACTTGGCCTGCTTGTAGCCCAGTTGCCGCTCGACCCGGAGGCGCAACGGCGCGCCATGCGCTTCGTCCAGCGGCCGATCGTTCATCCGCCAGGCAAGGATCGTCTGCGGATGGAAGGCATCGACCAGGTCGATCGATTCGTAATAGGGCGCACCGCCGATGCGATCGGCGCAATGGAACACGAGATAGCGCGCTTCCGGCCGAAGCCGCGCCAGATCGAGCACATGGGCCAGGCGCGGGCCCTGCCACTTGCCGATCGCGCTCCACCCCTCGACGCAATCGTGGCGGGTGATCTGCTGGCGCTGGGGCAAGGCCCGCAGCGCGGCCAGCGGGAGCGCCAGTGGCCGCGCCACCAGCCCGTCCACCCGCAGCGTCCAGGGCGCGAAGCCTTGCGCCAGCAGGGCGCGATAGGCCGCATCGGCCACTTCGCGGCTGCCGTTGGCACGGAACACCGGCGACATTTCGGACGGCGCGTATTCGCGCGCCAGCGCATCGCGCCCGAACAGGCGCTGGCTGGCCTTGTGCAGATCCTCCCCGCTTTCCAGCACGGCGCGGAAGCCAGGGCTGGAATTGAGCCGGTCGCAGCCCGAAAGCAGCAGTCCGCCCGCGCCCAGCGCGCCGGCGCGGATCAGCCCGCGCCGCGACAGGATGATCCCGCCGCTCATGGAACGGGGGCCTTTTCCCGCGGCACGCGGTAACGCCCGGTGATCATCGCGCGCACTTCGTTGAACGGCCCGGCCAGCAG
Organism: Novosphingobium album (ex Liu et al. 2023); assembly: GCF_029076845.1. GTDB lineage: Bacteria > Pseudomonadota > Alphaproteobacteria > Sphingomonadales > Sphingomonadaceae > Novosphingobium. Next base: position 50,912 of record NZ_JARESE010000036.1, on the reverse strand, counting down.
GACCATGACGATGTGCACCACGAAGAAGCCGACCAGCGCGAAAGCGCAGAGGAAATGGATCGAGCGCGCCGATTGCCGCCCGCCGAACATTTCGGTGAGCACCGGCGCCCAGGCATCGGTGCCAGGCGACATGGCCAGGCCCGTCGCGATCATCAGCGGGATGAGGGCGAACAGCACGGCGGCATAGGCCAGCTTTTGCAGCACATTGTATCGCAACGCGGCGGCCCCGGCGGGAAAGCACAGCCGGGCGTGATCGCGGACGTCATGCCAGATATGCGAAGGGCGCCATTCGCGCGCGGTGATGTGGATGTCGCGCCGCAAGTGGCCGTTGGCCAGCGACCAGAGCAGGTAGACCAGCAGCCCGCCGGCCAGCACCCAGGCGAAGGCAAGGTGCCAGATGCGCGCATCGGCCAGGCTGTAGCGCGAGGGGATCGTGGCCCACCACGGAAAGGCGCGGTGGCGCTCGATCCCGTCGGGATCGGTCCACACGCCCAGCACGCCGGTCGTCTCCAGCCGCAGCGCGCCGATCCGCAACGTGCCCCGGCCATCGGTGGTCGCGCCGATATCGAGCCAGGCGGTATCGAAGTTGGCGCCATATTCGCCCCAGTAGAGGCGCGGGTGCGCGTTGAAGATCATCAGCCCGCTCATCAGCATGACCAGCAGCGTCACCGCGTTGGTCCAGTGCCAGATGCGCGTGGAAAGCCGGTGCCGGCGAACCAGATCGCCGCCGCGCGGCTCCGGTCCGGCGGGCGGCGGACCGTTCATCCGTGGGCCAGCCCCGGATTGCCCGCTTCCAGCCGGATGCGCAGCGAATTCTGCACGAAGGCGGTGGCGACATATTGGCCGACCATCATCGGAAATTCGATCATCTGCGCCTCGTCCCAGCTTCGCGCCAGCACCGCCCAGGTCGCGTCGGAGATCGCCTTGTCGTCCAGCAACTCCTCGACCCCTTTCAGGATCGCGGCTTCGTGCGCGCTCCAGCCCTCGGCCCCCGATCCCCGGCGCGCCCGCTCGATCTCCTCGGTGGTCAGGCCGACGCGGCGGGCGATGTTGACGTGCTGGCCCCATTCGTAGGGCGCGCGGCACAGCCAGCCGATGCGCAGGATCGCGATCTCGCGCTCACGCGCGGGAATCCGCCCTTTGAACAGCACCGTGCCCATTTCCATCTGGCAGCGGAAGATCTCGGGATGGCGGATCATGGTGCGCATGTATTCGGGCACTTCGTCCATCGTGGTGACGCCCGCCGAAGCGCGGATCTTCAGGATCAGTTCGATCGTGGCGTCATCCAGGCTTTCGGACGCGACCGGCCCGATGCGCGGTTCCTCGCCGACGACCTGCGCCTCGCGCGCGGCCACATCGAAACCGAAATCCCGTTCCACGATCCTGCTCTCCCCCATCATTCGCCGATCACGTGGACCGCGATCTGGCGAGTGTGGCCGATCCGCCGATGCTCGGCAAGGTAGATCCCCTGCCAGGTTCCCAGCATCATCCGCCCGCCCAGCACGGGGATCGGCAGGGTCACGCCGGTCAATGTCGCGCGCAAGTGCGCGGGCATGTCGTCGGGCCCTTCATCGTCGTGCGCATAGGGATCGCCTTCGGGCGCGAGCCGTTCGAACCAGGCGGCCAGATCGGCGCGCACCGCGCGCGCGGCGTTCTCCTGGATCAGCAGCGAGGCCGAAGTGTGGCGGCACAGCAGCGTCACCAGCCCCTCGCCGATCCCGGTGGTGCCGAGCCATCCGGCCACCTCGCGCGTGATCTCGGTCAGGCCCCGGCCGGGCGTGGTGAAGCTGAGGATCGTGCTGGCCTGGCGCATGGCCCTTGTTGACACCCCGGCGCATTGCTTTCAACTGAACGCGACAGGCGAGAGAGATACCATGCACGGCCCGAAAATGCCCGACAGCAACAACTGGACTGTTGCGCCCCGCGCACCTATATACCGATCGGTATGAAATGCTCCGCCTCTCCTGTCCGCGGTCGCCCGCGCGAATTCGATCCCGACGTGGCCCTGGCGGCCGCGCTGCGCGTATTCTGGCAGCACGGCTACGAAGGCGCCTCGCTCAGCGAGTTGACCGAGGCCATGGGCATCACCAAGCCGAGCCTTTACGCCTGCTTCGGCAACAAGGAAGCGCTGTTCCGCAAGGCGCTTGACCTCTATGAGCGCGAGAAGCTGTGCTATGTCGGCATGGCGCTGGAGGCGCCGACCGCGCGCGGGGTGGCCGAGCGGCTGCTGCGCGGCGCATTGGCCACCCATTGCGGCGAAACCGATCCGCAAGGCTGCCTGGGCGTGATCAGCACGATCGCTTGCGGCGTGGAGGCCGAATCGATCCGCCAGGACGTGATCGCCCGCCGCGCGTCGTCCGAAGCGGCGCTGGTCGAACGCTTCCGCCGCGCCCACGCGGAAGGCGATCTGCCCGCGAGCGCCGATCCCGAGGCGCTGGCCACCTATCTCACCACGGTGATGCAGGGCCTGTCGCTGAAGGCCAGCGCGGGCGCGACTCGCGAGACGCTGGAAAGCATCGTCGCCACCACGCTGGCCTGCTGGCCCAGCGCCTGACCGGCACCGCCCGCGCCGCGAAAAAGCGGGTTCATCGGCCGATCAGCCCTTGAAATCGGCGTTCGAGCGATAATCTTACCAAGCGGTACACAATTTCCGCTTGACGCGACCGCCCCCAACAATATATACCGATCGGTACAGAAGATAGCCGGCCCATCCCGGGTCAGGAACGGAGGTCCGATGCGCGAAGTGATGCAGGGCCGGTGTTGACCGGCTGATCCCTGGTGCCGCCCGCGTCGCGGGCAGTTCCTGACAATCAGGTTTCCACCGCCTTCCGGCGCGCGGGGGTTCACACGACCGCGCGCCAGGAGGCGGCCATCCCGACAAGTTCCGGCGTCCCTTGCGCCGGCAAGCCCCGGCGCGCGCCTATCCCCCACCCCCCTCGTGGCGCGCGCCGGGCACCCCCAGAAGAACAGGGAGCAAGCAAGATGGCCTTCATCGAATTCTCCGAGGCAGCGCCTCAATCCCTTGCCGGTCCGCAAGTGGCCCGGCCGATCCCCGCCCCGGCGCCGGTCGCCGTGGCCCCCGCCGCCGCGGCGGCGCGGCCGCACGAATTCTCCGCGCTGGAATGGCGCGTGATCGAGCTGGCGCGCGGCGACGGGCTCGATACCCTGCGCCCGCAGCGCAAGCGGTCCTGGCTGGCCCGGCTGATCCTGGGCCCCACGCCGCCTTCGCCGATGCTGGCGGACGAGCGGCTGGAAGCGCTGCGGCGGCTGGCGGTCCACGCCTGGCACCACGGCTATACCCTGCCCGCCTCGGCGATGAAGCAAGCCTTCGCCGTCGGCTACAGCGAAAGCCAGGTCGGCTCGGTGATCGACACGATCGCCGGATATCGCCCGGCATTCCGGAGGCTGTCCGCATGAACCTGCCGTTCGTTCCCGAAGAAGGCGCGACGTATGGCGAGGCGGCGCAGGCCCGCCCCGCGCGCGATCGCCGGCTGCGACGCATCGGCATCGCGGCGGTGGCGATCGCGGCCATTGCCGGGCTGGGCTGGAAACTGGTGGACCACCCGGACACCGCCGTGGCCGCGATGCCCCCGGCCATGGTCCAGGCGGCCCATCCGCTGGTGCGCGAAGTGACGCAGTGGGATGACTACGTCGGCCGCTTCGCCCCCAGCCAGTCGGTCGAAGTGCGCCCGCGCGTATCGGGCGCCATCACCGCGATCCACTTTCGCGATGGTGACTATGTGCAAAAGGGCCAGCCGCTGTTCACGGTCGATCCGCGCCCTTATGCCGCCGCGCTGGCCGAGGCGCGGGCCGATGTCGCTTCGGCGCAAAGCGCGCTGGCGCTGGCCCGGGCCGATTACGCGCGCGTCGCCGGGCTGACCGGCGACGAAGCCATCGCCGCCGGCGAGGTCGATGCGCTGCGGGCCAAGGTCCGCTCCGCCTCGGCCGCGCTGGCCGCCGCGCAGGCCCGCGTGCGCAGCCGCGCGCTCGATGTCGAATTCGCCACCGTGCGCGCGCCGATCTCGGGCCGCGTCTCGGACCGGCGCGTCGATGCCGGCAACCTCGTCTCGGGCGAGGGTGGCGCCAACGCAACGCTGCTCACCACGATCAACGCGGTCGATCCGATCTACTTCAGCTTCGACGCCTCCGAAGCGCTGTTCCTCAAGGCGCAGCGCGACCGGGCGGAGAACCGCGCGCCCGCCGATGTCGAAGTGCGCTTGCAGGACGAGGCGGACTATCGCTGGAAAGGTCGGCTGGATTTCACCGACAACGGGCTTGACCCGCGATCGGGCACGATCCGCATCCGCGCCAGCTTCGCCAATCCCCAAAGGTTCCTGACGCCGGGCATGTTCGGCAACATGCGGCTGGCCAGCGGCGGCAAGATCAAGGCCCTGCTGGTGCCCGATGCCGCGATCCAGTCCGACCAGACGCGCAAGATCGTGCTGGTGGTTGGCAAGGATGGCGCGGTGGCGGCCAAGCCGGTGGAGATCGGCCCGCTGGTGGATGGCCTGCGCGTCGTGCGATCGGGCCTTTCGCCCAGCGACACGGTGGTCATCTCGAACTTCGGCTCGGCCATCGCCGGGGCGAAAGTCGCGGTCAAGCCGGCGACGATCCGGCCCCAGCCCGGCGCCCGGCCCGCTGCTGCTCCGTCCGAACCCATGGCCGCGCAGGCGACCCTGGAGGACTGATCCCGGACGCGCGACGGGCTGGCCCCGTCGCGCGCCGGGCAGGCCGGTTCGGCCCAGGCGTATTTTTTCCGGCCCGGATGCATCGGCATCTTCGGGGCGGCGTATGAGCGCGTCCGGCGTGGCGCGATTTCCCGCAAAGGGGCATGAAAACATGCGATTTTCCCGGTTCTTCATCGACCGGCCGATCTTCGCCGGCGTGATCGCGGTCATCATCACCGTGGTCGGCGCGCTGGCCTTCTTCGGCCTTCCGGTCAGCCAGTATCCCGAAGTCGTCCCGCCGACGGTGACGGTCTCGGCGCAATATCCCGGTGCCTCGGCCGAGACCGTGGCCGATACCGTCGCCGCGCCGATCGAGCAGGAGATCAACGGCGTCGACGACATGCTCTACATGAGCTCGCAATCCACCGGCGACGGCAAGGTGACGATCACCGTCACGTTCAAGATCGGCACCGATCTCGATGCCGCGCAAGTCCTGGTGCAGAACCGGGTCGCGGTGGCGACGCCGCGCCTGCCCGAGGAAGTGCAGCGCCTTGGCGTGGTGACGCGCAAGACATCGCCCGACTTCCTGATGGTGGTGAACCTGCAATCGCCCGACGGCACTTATGACCGCAATTACCTGTCCAACTATGCGCTGACCCAGGTCCGGGACCGGCTGGCCCGCATCGAGGGGGTGGGCGACGTCCAGTTGTTCGGCGCGCGCGATTACGGGATGCGCATCTGGATCGATCCGGGCCGCGCCGCCGCGCTTGACCTTACCGCCGGCGAGATCCTTGCGGCGCTGCGCGCGCAGAACGTGCAGGTCGCTTCCGGCGCGCTGGGCGCACCGCCGGTGGCCACGGGCAATGCCTATCAGGTCGGCGTCGAGATGCAGGGCCGCCTGGCCGATCCCGACCAGTTCCGCGACATCGTCATCCGCACCGATCCCGATGGCCGCCAGGTGCGCGTGCGCGATGTCGCGCGCGTGGAGCTGGGCGCGCAGGACTACAACCTCAACACTTATCTCTCGGGCAAACCGACCGTGGTGATCGCCGTGCTGCAGCGCCCCGGATCGAACGCGCTCGATGCCGCGCAGGCCGTGCAGGCCGAGATGGATTCGCTGGCGACCAAGTTCCCCAAGGGCCTGGAATACAGCGTCATCTACAACCCCACCGAGTTCATCGCCCAGTCGATCGACGCGGTGTACCAGACGCTGTTCGAGGCGATGGTGCTCGTCGTCATCGTCATCCTCGTGTTCCTGCAGAAGTGGCGCGCGGCGGTGATCCCGATCATCGCCATCCCGGTCTCGCTGATCGGCACCGCGGCGATGCTGGCGGCGCTGGGCTATTCGCTCAACACGCTGTCGCTGTTCGGGCTGGTGCTGGCGATCGGCATCGTCGTCGATGATGCGATCGTCGTGGTCGAGAATGTCGAACGCTATATCGAGGAAGGGCTGTCCCCGCTCGAAGCCTCGCGCCGGTCGATGGACGAGGTGGCCGGCGCGCTGATCGCCATCGTGCTGGTGCTGTGCGCGGTCTTCGTGCCGACGCTGTTCCTCACCGGGCTTTCGGGCGCGTTCTACCAGCAGTTCGCGGTGACGATCTCCACCGCCACGGTGATCTCGCTGGTGCTCTCGCTCACGCTGTCGCCGGCGCTGGCCGTGCTGCTGCTGCGCCCGCACATCCACCCCGGGCCCGACGCGCCGCGCTGGCAGCGCATGACGCTGGGCGCGGCGGACCCGCTTCAACGCGTGGTTCGAACGGCTGTCGCAGCGCTATGCGCGGCTCACGCGCAAGCTGGTGCAGCGGCCCCGGCAAGTCATGCTGACCTACGCCGGCCTGATCGCGGCGACGCTGGGCCTGTTCTGGGCCACCCCCACCGGCTTCGTGCCGCAGCAGGACCAGGGCTATTTCCTTGCCGCCGTATTCCTGCCCTCGGGCTCGTCGCTCGAACGCACGGACGAAGTGACGCGGGAAGTGGCCAGGAAGCTGCTGCCGATCGCGGGCATTCGCGGCGCGGTGATGTTCGCGGGCTTCCACGGCCCGTCGCGCACCGCCTCGCCCGATTCGGGCGCGATCTATTTCCCGTTCAAGAGCTTCGAGGAACGCCGGAAGCTGGGCGTGACTTATGCCGGGATCATGGCCGAGGCGCAGAAGGCCGTCGCCGGCTATGACAAGGCGCAGATCATCCTGCTGCCCCCGCCGACGATCAACGGCATCGTGCCCGCCGGCGGCTATCGCATGATCGTGGAGGACCGCGAGGGCCGGGGCTATACCGAGCTGGCCAAGGCCACTGGCGCCCTGGTCGGCAAGGCCAACCAGACGCCGGGGCTGGCGCAAGTCTACACGCTGTACAACGAAGCCACGCCGCGCGTCTTCGCCGATGTCGACCGGCGCAAGTCGGACCTGCTCGGCGTGCCGCCCGAACGCGTGTTCGAAGCGATGCAGGTCTATCTCGGCAGCGCCTTCGTCAACGACTTCAACCTGCTGGGCCGCACCTACCGCGTCACCGCGCAGGCCGACGCGCCCTATCGCGGCTCGGTCGCCGATATCGCCAACCTCAAGACCCGCTCCAACTCGGGCGCGATGGTGCCGATCGGCTCGGTCGCGAACTTCGAGGACAAGACCGGGCCTTACCGGGTGGTGCGCTACAACCTGCTGCCGGCGATCGAGCTGGATGGCAATACGGCGCCGGGCTATTCCTCGGGCCAGTCGCTGGCGACGATGGAAAAGATCGCCGACGAGGCGCTGCCGGCCGGCTATGGCCACGAATGGACCGGCATCGCCTTTCAGGAACAGACCGCCGGCAATACCGCCGGGATCGTCTTCGGCATGGCGGTGCTGTTCGTCTTCCTCGTGCTCGCCGCGCAGTACGAGAGCCTGACCTTGCCGCTGGCGATCATCCTGATCGTGCCGATGTGCCTGTTCGCGGCGATGCTGGGGGTCAACCTCAGGGGCATGGACAACAATATCCTGACCCAGATCGGCCTGGTCGTGCTGATCGCGCTGGCCGCCAAGAACGCGATCCTGGTGGTGGAGTTCGCCAAGCAGGCCGAGGAGGAACGCGGCATGTCGCCGGTGGAAGCGGCGGTCTATGCCGCGCGCACCCGGCTGCGCCCGATCCTGATGACCAGCTTCGCCTTCATCCTGGGCGCGGTGCCGCTGGTCTTCGCCGAAGGCGCGGGCGCGGAACTGCGGCAGGCGCTGGGCACCGCCGTGTTCTTCGGCATGGCCGGGGTCACTGCCTTCGGGCTGCTGTTCACGCCGACTTTCTACGTCGTGTGCCGCGCGCTGGCCGATCGGCTGCGCCGGCGCCCGCGCCGCGAAGCCTCGCCCGCGATGCTTCCGGCCGAATAGGACAAGTGCCATGACACCACGCAATGCCCTTACCCTGCTGCTGGCCGGCGCCAGCCTTGCGGCCTGCGCCGCCGGGCCGGACTATGTCGCGCCCGCGCCGCTGCCGGCGGCCGCAGCGCCCTTCACCGGCACCGCCGCGACGCCGACGGTCAGCGATGGCCAGCCGCAAGCCGACTGGTGGCGGCTCTACGACGATCCGGTGCTTGACCGTCTGGTGGCCGACGCGCTGGCGGCGAACACCGACATCCGCGTCGCGGTGGCGCGGATCGAGCGGGCCCGCGCCTCGCTGCGCGGCGCGCGATCGGATCGCCTGCCCGCGACCGATATCGGCGCCACCGCGACATATGGCCGCGTATCGGAAAGCCAGGCGCTGCCCGGCGTGGATCGTGAGCGCCGCACCGTCGATGGCGGGATCGAGATCGGCTACGAGCTTGACCTGTTCGGCCGCGTCCGGCGCGGGATCGAAGCCTCGCGCGGCGATTATGCCGCCGCGCGCGAGGATGCGGATGCGGTACGCGTCACTGTCGTATCCGATACGGTGCGCGCCTATGTCGATGCCACCAGTTCGGCCGAGCGGCTGGCGGTGGCGCGGCGCACGGTCGAGCTGCTCGACGGTTCGGTGCGCATCACCGACGCGCGCCAGCGGCATGGCCTGGCCGACCGGCTCGACGTGATCCGCGTCACGCAATTGCGCGATCAGCAGCAGGCTGCGATCCCCGCGCTCATGGCCGATCGCGACGCGGCGCTGTTCCGCCTCGCCACGCTGACCGGGCGCACCCCGCAGGATCTGCCCGAAGACGCCCGGACGCGCACCACCACACCCGACGTGGCCGAGGCGATCCCGGTGGGAGACGGGCGCGCGCTGCTGGCCCGCCGGCCCGACGTGCGCGCGGCCGAGCGGCGGCTGGCGGCCGATACCGCGCGCATCGGCGTGGCCACCGCCGATCTCTATCCCCGGATCACGCTGGGCGGATCGCTGGGCACCACCGCCGTGGGCGCCACCGACGTGTTCGGCGGCGGCCCGCTGCGCTGGCTGCTGGGCCCGATGATATCCTGGGCTTTCCCCAACCAGGAAGCGATCCGCGCGCGCATCGGCGAGGCACGGGCCGATACCGCCGCCGATCTCGCCACGTTCGACGGCACCGTGCTGCGCGCGCTGGAAGAGACCGAGACGGCGCTGTCGGCCTATCGCAACGCGCTGCTGCGCAAGGCGACGCTGACATCGGCACGCGACGCCGCCGAGCGCGCCGCCAATGTCAGCCTGGCGCGCCAGAAGCGCGGGCAGATCGACTTCCTGACCGTGCTCGACGCACAGCGCACGCTGGCCGCCTCCGAAGCCGATCTGGCCGAAGCGACCCGCGCCGTCGCCTTCGCGCAAGTGGACCTGTTCCGCGCGCTGGGCGGGCGCTGGGACACCGGAGAACCCGCGCTGGGCGGGTGATCAAGCGGTGTCGGCCCGTTCCCCCACCCGGCCTTCCATCGACAATATTCTGTGGGAAGCCGGGTGGGGGAACGGGCCGGCACCGCATTCGAAATGCGCTCTTCCGCGCATTTCGCAAGAGACCTCTACCGCGCCTTGCGCAGCCGCACGATCTCGACTGGCGGCCCGCCGACCTGCCCGGCGACGGGGGCGAACGTCCTGACGACGCGCCCGCCCGCGATCAGGTCCGCATAGCGGGCGTATTCGCCGGGATAAGTCGCGCGCTCCGCCCGGTAGCGCTCGTAGTGCGACAGCACCGCGTAATCGGCGCGGCAAGTGTCGATCAGCGCGGGGGCGACATGGCCCAGATCGACCACCGGCTGGCCACCGCGTGACTTTTCCACTTCGGGCGCCGAAACGCGGCGCTGCAGGATCGCGCGCGCATCGATGCAGCCGGCCGAGCCGAGCGGGAACAGCACGGTCCAGGGCCCGCGCAGCAGATCGATCGCGGCATGTTCGACCAGGATCGAGGAGCCGGGCGGAACATGGCCCCGCAGCCAGACGGAGGCGAGCTGGCGCGTATCGTGCCGCCGTTCCTCGGCCCGCTGCCCGACGGTGGCGAGCATCGGCGTGAGTACCAGGGCCAGCAGCGCGAGAAGCGCGAGCTGCCCCGCCAGCCGCCCGCGCCAGGACGCGATCGCGCCAACGGCCCGGTCAAGGCTCCAGCCCAGCCCCAGCGCCAGGAACGGCAACACCGGCACCAGCCAGCGCTCCCAGATCAGATGCTGGGTCGACACCACCAGCAGGAACAGCGCGAAGCCGGGGCAGACCGCGATCCGCCACGCGCGGTCGCCCCACGCGGCCAGGATCGCCCCGCCCACGGCCGCGACCAGCCCGAGCACGCCGAACGAGGCCGCCAGCGGGCCTTCGCCATACCAGGCGATATTGCCCAGGAAACCATGCCCCGTGGCGCCGGGATGCATGGGCCGCGCCTCGGCGGTAAGATCGCGCAGCACGGTCGCATGGTCGATCAGCAGATAAGGCGAAACCGCCAGCAGCGCCGCCACCGCGACCGGCACGACCAGCAGCGCGCGCGCCAGCCCGCCGGGCCGCCGGGCGCGCAGTCCGGCGCTGAGCCCGGCGCACAGGGGGCACAGCAGGATCGCCGCCGCCGGCCACTTCGTCGCCACGGCAAGGCCCGCGAACAGGCCCGCCAGCACGATGTCGCGCAGCCGGCCCTGACGATGGATGGCGATGGCGCACAGCACGCAGGCCAGCATGAATGCGCTTGCCTGCATATCGGTGCGGATCACTTGCGACCAGGTGATGTGCACCGGGTTCACCGCCAGCACCAGCGCGGCGGCAAGCCCGGCCCGCCGGCCCCACAGCCGCCGCCCGATCCGGTAGGTCAGCCAGACGCAGGCCAGCCCGCTGGCCACGATGAACAGCCGCGCCGGCAGGAAGACGATGCCCGGATCGGCATAGACCGCGCCGGCGAACGCGGAAGCATCGGCAAAGCGCCCGCGGGCGATGCCCAGCACGGCGACCAGCAGCATGACCAGCGCCAGGCCATAGAGCGTGACCGTGCCCGGATGGCCGAACCATTGCGGATTGAGCGAATGGCGCGCCAGCATGTCGATGGCGGTCATCATGAACAGCGGCTCGTCCGGGTCGTTGAGCGCGGGCAGGCCGAAGCCCAGCCCGTCCAGCCGCAGCAGCAACGCCAGCAGCAGGATCGCCGCGATCGGCGCGTGCGCCGCCATCGCGGCGGGGATCGACCTGCGCGCGGCGATGGCGGCGGGAATCGGCTTACGGGCTGGCTGGGGCGACTTCGTCATGGTGTCGAAGGACATGACGTGGAGGACCCATGCGAACCGTAATCCTGGCCGGTGGCCTCGGCACCCGGATAGGCGAGGAAACCGCCGTACGCCCCAAGCCGATGGTCGAGATCGGCGGAATGCCCATCCTGTGGCATATCATGAAAATCTACTCGGCGGCCGGCTTCAACGATTTCGTCGTCTGCCTGGGCTACAAGGGCTATGTCATCAAGGAGTTCTTCGCCAACTACTACCTCCAGACATCCGACGTCACCATAGATTTGCGCAATGGCAACGGCATGGAGATCCACCGCGCCCGCAGCGAGCCCTGGCGGGTGACGCTGGTGGAGACCGGCCCCACGACGATGACCGGCGGCCGCCTTGCCGCCGTGCGGCCCTATCTCGACCCGGACGAGCCGTTCTGCTTCACTTATGGGGATGGCGTCGCCGATATCGACGTGGGCGCGCTGGTCGATTTCCACCGCGCGCACGGCGCGCGCGCCACGATCACGTCGGTCTCGCCCCCCGGCCGGTTCGGCGCGCTGGCGTTCGATGCGGATCGCGTCACCGGCTTTCGCGAAAAGCCCGATGGCGATGGCGGGCGGATCAACGGCGGTTTCTTCGTCGCCGATCCTTCCGTGCTCGATCTGGTCGACGGGCCGCAGACCGCGTGGGAAGCCGAACCGCTCGAACGCCTCGCGCAGGCGGGCGAGCTGATGGGCTACCAGCACGACGGGTTCTGGCAGCCGATGGATACGCTGCGCGACAAGAACTACCTGGAAGACCTGTGGAACACCGGGAGCGCGCCGTGGAAGCGCTGGTGAGCTGGGCCGGCCGCCGCGTCCTCGTCACCGGGCACACCGGCTTCAAGGGAAGCTGGCTGGCGCTCTGGCTCGATGCCATGGGCGCCGATGTCACCGGCTTCGCGCTGCCCGCGCCGACGCAGCCAAGCCTGTTCGAGACTGCCCGCATCGCCGAGCGCCTGCGCCACATCGAAGGCGACGTGCGCGATCCCGCCGCGCTTGCCGCGGCTTTCGCGGCGGCGCGGCCCGAAGTGGTGTTCCACCTCGCCGCGCAGCCACTGGTGCGCCTGTCCTATGACGATCCGGCCGGCACTTACGCCACCAACGTCATGGGCACGGTCAACGTGCTGGAGGCGGCGCGGGCCGCGCCTGGCGTGCGGGCGATCGTCGCCGTCACCAGCGACAAGTGCTATGAGAACCGCGAGTGGATCTGGCCCTATCGCGAGACCGATCCGATGGGCGGGCACGATCCCTATTCAAGCAGCAAGGGCTGCGCCGAACTGGTCGTCGCGGCCTGGCGGCGCTCGTTCTTCGCGGGCGAAGGCGCGCCTGCCCTTGCTTCGGCGCGCGCGGGCAATGTCATCGGCGGCGGCGACTGGGCCGCCGACCGGCTGGTGCCCGATCTGGTCCGCGCCTTCGCGGCCGGCGCCGCGCCACTGATCCGCAATCCGCAGGCGGTGCGCCCGTGGCAGCACGTGCTCGAAGCGCTGGGCGGCTATATCCTGCTGGCTGAGCACTTGCTTACCGGCGACCGCACCTTTGCCGAAGGCTGGAACTTCGGCCCCTCGGACGAGGATGCCCGGCCGGTCGCGTGGATTGTCGAGCGGATGCGCGCCGCCTGGGGCGATGCCGGGGCAATGGTGCCCGATCGCGGCCCGCGCCCGCACGAGGCGGGCCTGCTGCGGCTCGATTCGGCCAAGGCGCGCGCCGCGCTCGGCTGGCAGCCGCGCCTGCGGCTGGAAACCGCGCTCGACTGGATCGTCGACTGGCACAAGCAGGTGGACGCGGGCGCAGACGCGCGGGCGGTGACACTGGCGCAGATCGCCGCCTATCGTGCGCTCGCCGGGGGTGGTTCGCAGGAGAATGCCCGCGCCGCCTGAGCGCGGGCTATTCGGCCGCCGGGCGGAACGTCACGCGGCTGTGCCAGAACCAGCTCGTGGCCACCAGCACCAGGGTGAAGCCGGTCTGCGCCAGCACTGGGGGGATGCCGGCCAGCTCGACCAGCAGCGGCAGCGCCGCCCAGTTCACCGCATAGTTGAACAGGTAGAAGCTGGCGAAGGTGCCGAACTCGCGCAGCCAGTTGGTGCCGCGCGTGCGGAACACACCGAACTTGTGCGTGGCGAAGGCGAAGCCCAGGCACACGACTTGCGCCACGCCCAGCGCGACCATGTAGTGGACGCGCAGCGTAGGCACCGCCCACAGCAGGGCCGGGTAGAACGCGATCCCGAACACGGTGTTGACGCCGCCCGCCACGAGGAACCGGAACGGGCGGGCGGCGTCGTGATGAGCAAGCCGGGTCACAGCTCGTCCATCAATGCGATGCGCATGTTCTCGCGCAGCACCTCGCGCGGCAGGAAGGGCGAAAGGTCTTCGAGCGCGGGCGAGGTGATGCGGCCATCGGGGTGCGATTTGGCGCCGAGCTTGGGCGCGAAGGCGACGTTCTCGTCGACCACGATCTCGCAGATCGCCGGGCCATCGGCGGCCAGCGCCGCCGCGATCGCGCCGGGCAAGTCGTTGTGCGTCTCGGCGCGGGAATAGGCCAGGCCGAACGCGGCGGCGACCCTGGCGAAATCGGGGAAAGTGACGTTGCTCTTGGGCCCGCCGCCGACCTCGACCCCGTTGAAGAAATTGCGGTGCGTCTGGAAGATCGAGACATAGCCCGCGTTGTTGATGAGGAAGACCTTCACCGGCAGCGTATTGCCCGCGATCGTCTGCAGTTCCTGCAGGTTCATCATGATGCTGCCGTCGCCGGCGATGCAGATCACGCGCTGGCGGCTTTCCGTCGCGGCGCAGACGCCGATCGCGGCCGGCAGGTCATAGCCCATCGTCGCGCAGCCCGAATTGGTCCACAGCCGCTGGCCACGCTTGATATGCGCCGCCTGGAAGCTGACGACGCAGGCGCTGCCGTTGCCGGTGACGACGATCTCGTCCTCCCCAAGCTGGCCGAACAGCTCGTCCATCGCCACGTAGGGATGCACGCGCGGGCCATGGTCGCGATATTCGGGCAGCACCGCGGGAAAGCGCCGCACCCGCTCGCGCGACCATGCCAGCCATTCGCGGTGCGCGTCGGTCGGTCCCTCGTATGCGGCTTCGAGCAGCGCGGGGATCAGGTCGGACAAGTCGGCCACCACCGGCATGTCGGGCACGACATTGGGCTTCTTCAGCTCGACCGGGTCGATATCGACCCAGATCTTGTAAGCTTCGCGCGCAAAGCTGTGCCAGTTGTAGCTGACTTGCCGGATATTGAGCCGGCTGCCGAGCACCAGCAGCAGGTCCGCGCTCTGCGTCACCATGTTGCCGCCGCGATCGCCCACCGTCCCCGGCTTGCCGCAATTCAGCGGATGGTCGGTCCACAAGGCATCGTGCGCGTTCCAGCCGGTGACGACGGGAATGCCCAGCTTCTCGATCAGGGCGAGGAACGCTTCGTGCGCCCCGCTCAGCCGCACGCCGCCGCCAGCGAAGACCACCGGCCGTTCGGCCCGCGCGATCCGCCCGAGGATCTTGGTGGCAACGCCGGACAATCCGGTCCGCCGCCACGATTCGTCCAGCTCGGCCGGATCGAAGCCGGGCAGCAGATCGTCGGGATCGATCTTCGCCGCCTGAACATCGAGCGGGATGTCGAGCCAGACCGGCCCCGGCCGCCCGCTGGTGGCAAGGTAAAGCGCCTTTTCCAGATGATAGCGGATCGAGCGCGGATCAGTGACCATCGCCACATACTTGGTGATCGGGCGCACGATCGGCTCGATATCGAGTTCCTGATCGCCGTACTGGCGCAGCGGCAGGCCGGTGTGGCGCACCGTCGTCTCGGTCTTCACCTGGCCCGAGATCACCAGCATCCCGATCGAATCGACATAGGCGCCATAGACCCCGGTGATGGCATTGGTGCCGCCGGGGCCGGACGTGACGTTGACCACCGCCAGCCGGTTGGTCAGCCGGTAATAGGCTTCCGCTGCCATCGAGAGCGCCTGCTCATGGTGGGTGAACGTGGTCTTCAGCGCGGGATGCGTGCCCAGCGAATGGTTGAGGTGCATCGCGCCGCCGCCGGTCAGCATGAAAACATCGCGGATGCCGTGTTCGGCCAGCCGGGCGGCGACCCAGTCGGAGAGTTTTACCAGAGTCATGGAATCCATCCGTTGGAAAGGGCGGTGCGCCGGATCGCCTCGTCGAGGCCGATGGTGGCGGTAACGCCAAGATCGCGGCGGATCGCCGCGGTGGAGGGCACGTAGCGGCCGGGGTTCCAGCCGGGATCGGGCTGGCCCAGCACCTCGACTCCCGGCCCGCCGAGCACGCTGGCGGTGCGCTGGGCCAGCTCCGCGATCGAGACCGCTTCTTCCGAACCCATGTTGTAGACCGCGCCCGGCGCGGCCTTGACCAGCAGCGTCCAGAGCCAGACCGCAAGGTCGGCGGCATAGAGGTAGGATCGCACCGCCTCGCCCGAGCTTTCGACGCGGATCGTGCGGCCCGCGATTGCGTCGCGGATGAAGTTGCCGGCGGCGAAATGGATGTCGAGCGTCAGCAGCGGCCCCAGCAACGCGAAGATGCGCGCGGTGACGATGTCGAGGCCGAACTGCCGGCCATGGATCGCGCAAAGCGTTTCCGCCGCGCGCTTGCCCTCGGCATAGGCGGATCTGGGATCGCGCGGATCGGGGCCACCCATCCAGTCCTCGGCAACGTGCGGGACGTCGGCGGGCTGCGCGCCATAGACCGCGCCCGAGCTCATGAACAGCACGCGCGGGGCGCCGCTGGCCATGGCGAAATCGAGCACCCGGCGCGTGCCGCCCACGATCGTGTCGAACATGCGGCACGGGTCGCTGGCGGTGAGCGCGGCGCTGGCGTCGGTCGCGCCGTGGATCACATGGGTGAAGCGGCCTTGCGGGAAGGCGAAGCTGGCGGTGTCGCCCGTGACGAACTCGACGCCGGCGGCAAGGTGCGGCGCGCGCGCGGCGAAGCCGGCGGGATCGCGGCTCAGCAGCACGACTTCGGCGGCCGCGCCCGATCGCGCCAGCGCTTCGAGCATCCAGCGGCCGATGAAGCCGGTGCCGCCGGTCATGAAGATGCGCGCGCCATCGAGCCGGGGCCAGAGCGGGGCGAGCGCGCACGTGACCGCGTTGAGATCCTCGGCCAGAATCATGCCGGGGCCAGCCACAGGTTCGGCCGGTGCCGGCCATGCGCCCGCGCGGCGAGCAGGATCGTGTCGCAGGCCAGCGCCCAGACGATCACGAGCAGCAGGCCAGGGCGCAGGAAATGCCCCCAGGTCAGGCCGAATTCGGGAATGACGTCGCGCCCGCCCAGCCAGCTTCGGCTGCTGATCTCCAGGATCGGCGCGAGCGGCACGTCGCCCACCAGGCACAGCAGGTAAGCGCAGATCACCGCCAGCACCGGCCCCGGACGGCGGAACGGTTCGAGCAGGACCAGGAACAGCAGGAACGTCTGGGTATAGCCGCCGGGCGACTGGGTCGCCAGATAGGCGCCCAGCAGCAGCGCGGCAATGCGCGGGCCGGCCACCGCGCGGGGCTGCACCCAGGCCGCCGCCAGCCCCGCCAGCGCGACGATCTGCGTCGCACGGATCGCCAGCGGCACGGCAAGCTCGATCAGCTCCACCGTGCGCGAAGGCACGAAGGTGAGCAGCGGCACCTGCGCCTCGCGGATCTTCAGCAGCGGGGCATAGCTGGTGGCGTAATTGACCTCGTTCCAGATCTGCGCGCCCTGGTAGACGATCCATTTCGCGGTGTTGTCGGCCAGTTCCAGCGGCGTGCCCGAGCCGACCCAGGCCAGCGTCGCGCAATAGAGCGCCACGCTGGCGATACCGGCCAGTTCCAGCGCCCGCCAGCGCCGCCGCACCGCCAGCTGGAGCACCGGCAGGACGAGGTAGGGCTTGAAGTTCACTGTCGCCGCCGCCGCCAGCGCTCGCCCGGCTTTCGAGCGCAGCAATGGCCCGTGCGCCAGCACGAAGCAGGCGAAGCCGACAAGGATCAGGTTGCCGCGTTCCAGCGTGAACAGCAGCGGCAGGCCAAGACCCAGCGCGATCGTGCGCATCGGCGCGGTGCGCGGATCGGCGCGGCGGAAGCTCAGCCAGAGCAGCGCGACGTCGAGCAGGTAGAAGCCAAGGATCGTCGCCCGCGCCAGCCAATCGCAATCGCGCGCGTAAAACGGCGATTGCAGGTAGCAGCCGGGCAGGCCGAACAGATCGAGGAAGACGAACGAGAGCGGCGGATAGATGCTGCCCCAGACATCGTAGGCGCCCCGGTTCTGCGCCCAGTAGGCGGTGTTGAACCAGTCCATGAAGGTGTCGTTGGTATCGAACACGAAGGGCTGCGGCAGATAGCCGTTGGCACGCAAGAACAGCGCGGTGGCCGCAAGGCTGGCCAGCACGGCGAGCGCCAGCAGCACTTCGGGCACGAGCGGAAGGATGCGCGCCGCGCGGTTCATCGCGGCGCTGGCGGTTTCCCGGCCGGGCCTGCCGCCTGCGGCGCGCCGGGCGGAAAGTTGATCCGCTCTTCCTCGATCACCAGCGGCACGTTGCGGCTGCGCTCGGCCAGGAGGCGCACCTGCTCGGCGATCAGCCCGAGCGAGAGCATCACCAGCGTGAACGCGCCGGTGCCCACGGCCAGCCAGGCCAGCGGCATGGTGGGACCGCCGGCGGCCAGCGCGATCACCGCGCCGAACATCAGCGCCAGCGTCATCAGCCCGGCCAGGATCGAGACCAGCAGCGGCATCCGCAGCAGCGATCGCGCCGAGCCGGCCAGCGCCGAGATGGCGAAGGCGAGGAGCGAGCGAAAGCCGTTCTTGCTCTCGCCCGCCGCGCGCGCCGGGCGATCGAACGGCAGCACCGCCAGGCGAAAGCCGCTTTCCACCAGCATTCCACGGAAGAACGGTTCGGGCTCGTGCCAGCGCGCCAGCGCGTCCACCACCTTGCGATCGAACAGGCCGAAGCCGGTGGCGCCGGGGATCACCGGATAGTCGCCGAAGCGCGACAGCAGGGCATAGCCCACGCGCCGCACCCAGCCGAGCGGGAACGGCGCGCGCTCGGACCGGCGCTGCCCCAGCACGATCTGCGCGCCTTCGCGCCATTGTCGCACGAAAGGCCCGATCATGGCCGGCGGGTCCTGGAAATCGGCGCCCATCCCGATCACCGCATCGCCCGAGGCCTGATAGATGCCATAGGTGGGCGATCGCATCTGGCCGTAATTGCGATTGTTGAAGATCGCGCGGATGTTCGCGTCCTCGGCGCAAAGCGCGCGGATGATCGCGCGCGTGCCGTCGGTCGAGCAATTGTCGATCAGGACGATCTCGTGCGAGAAGGCGATCTTGCGCGCTTCGGCCGTCACCGCATCGCAGATGGCGCGCACGTTCTCGGCCTCGTTGAAGCAGGGGATGACGATTGAGAGTTCGGGCCGGCTCATCGCGTCGCCTCCTCCCGCGCGGGTGCCCCGCGCATCGGACGGCCGCCGATCAGCGGCAGGCGCAGGCCCGTGGCGGGCGCGTAAAGCTCGGTGAAGGCGGCCAGCAGCAGGACCAGCACCAGCACCGCGACGGCCGCGATGTTGAGCTTGCGATCGGCATCGAGCCGGGCGGCCTCTATCACCTGCACGTCCGATGCGGTCTCGCCCGCCAGCGCCTCGACCGCGACTTCCTCGGACGAGCGGGCGTAGACTTCGTAAAGCGCCTGCGCGAAGCGGTAGTCGCGATAGAGATCAAGGTATTCGCCCGAAACCTGGCTCAGCCCCGCGACATTGGGCCCGGCCGCGTCGCTGCCCGGAGTCGCGGTGCGCGCGATCTGCTGCTGGAGCGAGGCGATTTCGGACTGCATGGCGCGCAGCTTCGGGTTTTCCGGGCCGAGGAAGCCGCTCATCGTCTGCAGCTCCACCTTCTTGGCCTGGAGCTGGGCCTGCAGGTTGGCGCGCAGCGACAGCTCGGAGCCGAGCTGCGCTTCGGGCGCGGCCAGGTTGTTGCGCCGCCGGAAGCCGTCGAGCGCCGCCTCGGCCTTGGCCACGCGGTCCGATGCCTCGGCGAAGCGATGCTCGACGATACCGCGCTTTCGCCGGGTGCGGTCATCGCCCAGGTTGATGATGCGATCGCTGATCGCGCCGGCATAGGCGCGAGCCAGGCGCTCGGCCTCGCCGCCATCGTGCGTGCGGGCCTCCACCTCGATGATGCCGCCGGTCAGCGAATGGATATCCACCTTGCGCGCCAGCGCGATCCGCGCGGCCCGCTCGTCGCCATAGCCTTGCGGCCCGACCAGCCTGAGCCGGGCGATCACCGCGTCGGTCACTTCGGTGCTGCGCGCGATGGCCAGATACATGTCGATCGGCTGCTTGGCCCCGCCCAGCAGCGCGGCGAAGCCCTGGAACTGGCTGCCGAACGCGCTGGTCATGCTGCCGATGCCCAGGCTGCTGGGGTCTTGCGGCACGAACTTGGTGCGCGCCACGTAAGGCTGCGGAAAGAAGCACAGCACCAGCAGCACCAGCGCCAGCACGCCATAGCCCCGCCGCCGCATACGCGGATCGGACAATGCGCCGGTCAGGCGCCGAGGCCAGCTCATTGCGCGATCGCCTTGACCGAGGCGGCGCCGACGATGCCGCCGAACAGCGTGCCGGTGATATCGCGCAGCCGCGCCCAGAACTCGCCGCGGTCGGCATCGATCGGCACGAAGACCAGGTCGCCGGGCAAGGCCCGGGCGTTGAGCGTGCGGCGCCCGTCGGCGATCACCGTGCCGTTGGCGCGCACCACGAAAATCTCGGCCTTGTCGCCCAGGTTCTGGATGCCGCCCGCCATCTTGACGAAATCGCGGATCCTGCGCCCGTCCGAATAGGCGAACGAGGCGGGCGAAGGCACCGCGCCGAACACGCCCACCGTCACCGGCCGGGGCGGCACATAGATCGTATCGTTGTTTTCCAGGATCAGTTCGCCCGGCAGGCTCGCGGTCTCCACCGGCAGGTCGAACACCAGCCGCCCGGTGGGCTCGCGCTTGCGCATCTGTTCGACCACCGACTGGATCATCGCGACATTGGCCGGCTGGATCAGCTGCGATCGGTTGACCGAGGTGAGCGGCTGTGCGGTCAGCACGGTTTCGACATCGGCCACCGCCCGCTCGAAGCTGGCGCGCTGCTGCTGCTTCACGCTTTCGCGGGTGATGACGCTGGCATAGGGAAAGGCTTCGGTGGTGAGCCCGCCGGCCTCGGCCACGACATCGGCCAGGCGGGTGCCGGGCTTGAAGAAATAGCGGCCGGGCCGGGCCACTTCGCCGCTGATCGTCACCAGCAGCGATTGCTGCTGCAAGGGCCGGGCAATGCCGGCATTGGTCAGCACGCGGATCACGTCACCGCGCCGCGCCGGCGTCGCCTGCGCCTCGGCGGCGGACAGCTCGCGCCAGCCGGCATCGGCAGCCCCCAGCGAATCGAGCACCATCAGCCGGCTGCGATCGGCGATGGTATTGACCCCGCCGGCATAGAGCAGCGCGTCGGCCAGCGTCTCGCCGGGAGCCAGCTCGAACACCGCCTCGTGATTGACGCTACCCATCACGGCGACTTGCTCGCCGGCCGGAGCGATGTAGATGACATCGCCGTTCTGCAGCACCATGTCGCCGGTGCGATCGCCCTTCAGCAGCAGGTCGTAAAGATCGAAATCGGATACGAGGCGCCCGCCGCGCCGAAGCTGGATCGAGCGGAAGCTGCCGCCCGGCGCGGGGCCGCCCGCCGCCAGCACGGCATTGACCAGCGTCGCCAGGCTGCCGACGCTGAACGATCCGGGGCGCGCGGCAAAGCCGGTGACGAACACCGTCACGCCTTTCAGCCGCGCCACCGTCACTTCGATCTCGAAGCTGCGGTACTGGCGTGAAACCTCGCGCGCGACCACTTCGCGCACATCGCCATAGCGCACGCCGCCCAGCATGATCGCGCCCACCCTGGGTACGAAGACGCGGCCTTCGCTGTCGATCGTCAGGCGAAGGTTGGTCGCCTGCACCGATCCGGCCAGCGCCAGCCGGATCTGGTCGCCGGGATTGAGCCGGTAATCGGGCGGGATCGTGGCGGTGGGCGGCGCGGAAAAGTCGCGCGTTCCGGGCACCAGCAGTTCCGCGCCGAAACGGCGCAGCGGCTTGCCGGCAATGGTGGAGACGAAGCTTTCGAACTCGCTTGGGGCGTTGAGTCCGGTAAGCTTCGTCTCCTCGGCTGGCGCCTGCTCTGCCGTTTCCGCCTGCGGTTGGGACGGGGGGTTGGTGTCAAGATCCGCAGGCTCGAACGGCGCGGCCTGCGCGGGGGGGACTGCTTGCCCCGCGCTGGCGTTGCCGAAACCGCCGCCGCCCTGCTGCTGCGCGGGAACGACGGGTAGCGATAGCTGCGCCAATGCCGGCGCGGCCGGAAGCAGGGCGGCCAGCGCAAGGCCCGCCGCCAGATGCCTCGAATACGAATTCATGCGGCCCATGCCTCCGCCGGGATCAGCCCCGCCTCGGGCCCGAGCAGGACGCGCGCCGCCTGCTCCCACAAAGCCGCGCTGGCGGCGGCAAGGATGCCGCCGGCCGCGCCGCCGACGCGATAGGGCGAGCCATCCCAATGCGTGATCCGGCCGCCCGCTTCCTCCAGGAACAGGGCGCCGGCGGCATGGTCCCACGGCAGCGAGCGCTGGAACAGCGCGACGTCGTTCTCGCCCAGCACGAGGCGCGGATAGCTTTCCGCCGCGCAGCGTGGCACGGCCACCACCGCGCAATGGCGCCCGGCATGGGCGTGCACCCGCTCGCGCCGGGCGGCCGGAAGAAAATGCGTGCCCAGCGCCGCGACGGGCAAGGCCGCGCCGGTCGGCCGGGCGCGCACCGGCTCGCGATCGCAGGTCGCGCCCCTGCCGCGCTCGGCCTGGCACATCCGGTCGCGCAGCGGATCGAGCAGCCAGCCGGCTTGCGGCACGCCGTGATCGACCAGCGCGATCATCATGCCGAACGGGGCCTGCCCGCGCGCATAATTGGCCGTGCCGTCCAGCGGGTCGATCAGCCAGACCAGCCCCTCGCCGGCGCGATCGAGCAGGCCCGGGTCCTGCGCGACCGCTTCCTCGCCGATGATCCGCGCTGACGGGCAAAGCGCGGCAAGGCCATCGGCCAGGCGCCGTTCCGCTTCCAGATCGGCGCTGGTCACGACCTCCCCGGGGCTCTTCTCGGCGATATCGTGCGCGGCCAGCCGGCGGAAGCGCGGCAGGACCACGCTTGCCGCGACGGCGCGCATCAACGCCGCGACCTGCTGACCAAGGGAGGTGCCGGGCGACATGGGGCTCAGGCCGCCAGACTCGCGATGCGCGCGCGCGCGGCGGTGGCGCTGCGTTCCTGCATCATGCGGATGCGGGCCAGGTCCTCGTCGGCGATCGCGCGATAGTAGTCGCGCTTGTTTTCCAGCCAGGCCAGCTCGAAAGCGACGGCATTGGCGATGCCTTCCTCGAAGCGGGCGGATTCGGCCGCCGCACCATCGAACACCACCTTGCGCGTCTCGAACCGATCGAGCCGGACCTGCCGGATCTCGCGCAGCGCCGCGACCGCTTCGAGCGCGACCGAGCCACCCACGACCAGTTCCAGATCGTTGTCGGCGCAGGCCCCGGCGGCGGCGAGCACCGCGTCCGTCACCTGGCGGGTGTTGATCGCGCCGCGCGGCAGCCCGCACGACAGCGTGAAATCGACCCGGCCGAAGACGATGCCGTCAAGGTGGGCCGCCGCGACCGGCAGCATCGCTTCCAGATTGGCGAGCGTGCTCTGGGTTTCGAGGTTGAACAGGAACTTGGCGTTGTGGGCATCCTCGCCCCAGGTCTTGGCGCGCGCCTCGACGAACTTGGTCAGGGCATAAGGCGTCTCCACCATCGGGGCGATGATGTAGTCCGCGCCATAGAGCCGGGACGCGAGCAGGTCGGACACCGCCTCGCAGCCGCCGATCTTGATCGCGACGCCAAGGTCGGCGCGATGGGCCAGTTCAAGCAGGCGCAGCAGCTCGTCGGGCCGGGTCCCTTCGGCCTCGAACTCGGCCTTGACCGCGACGACGCCGAAATCGTCCCGGCCTTTCCTGAGCATGTCGAGCATGGCGCGTTCACTGGTATTCATAAGATTGGCCTCCCATTCGTGAAAAGCGTTGCTGGCATGGGGGGAGACGGAGCGCGCCGGCCGCTCCCGCAAGCAAAAATGCCGCGCGAAATTTTTTTCCGCCCGGCTTGCGGGTTGGCCGCGAGGTCTCCGTCCTTCCTGCGATGCCCGTCCGTTCTACGTCCCTTATTCCGCTTGGCGCCTGGCTGCTTGCCAGTACGGCACCGGCCTTCGCGTCGGCCCCGGCCGAGCTGCCCGGCGGAGACAGCGAGGTGTTTCGTATGCGTATGATGGACTGGTTGGATGCTCCGGCCGACAAGATCGCCCCGCCCGCACGGGCCCAAGGTGCGCGGGCACGAGGCCCGGGCGCCGATCCGGCCCCGGCGGCAAGGCGCGCGCGCGCGGCAGCAGCGACCCCTGCGCCCATGCCGGCGCCGGCGATGCCCCGGCTGACATCGCGCTTCGGCTATCGCGCGGATCCGATCCGGGGCGGCTGGCGGATGCACACCGGGATCGACATTCCGGGGCCCCTGGGCACGCCCGTCCGTTCCTCGGCCGGGGGCTTCGTGCGCTTCGCCGGGAACGCGGGCGGCTATGGCCAGATGGTGGAGATCGACCATGGCGGCGGGCTGCACACGCGCTATGCGCACCTTTCGCGCATCCTGGTGCAGCCGGGCATGGCCGTGACCGGAGGCGAGACGATCGCCCTGATGGGATCGACCGGGCATTCCACCGGCAGCCACCTGCATTTCGAGGTGCGCAGCGATGGCCGCCCGGAAAACCCGCTCGCCTATCTCGGCGGCAGGGCGGCCCGCGCGTCGGACCGCGCATGGAGCGCCGCCCCGGAACGCACGGCGGTGCGCCTCGCGCCGCTGACGGCGGCCACTCCGCATGTCTCGGATTTCGCACGACGCCGCGCAAAAATGGCCGGTGAGCCGGGAGCGGGGTCTTGAGAGTGGTGCGCGATTCTGCCTTGTCGCAAGTCCGCGCGGGCTATCCAGGCGCCACCCCGGACGCGGATGCTGAATCGGCACGGCGCACAGAGGCGATGCCATTGCCCGGGACTGAAGGCGAGCAGCAGATCAGCGGCCTGCAAGGCGTGGTCATCAACGAGCGGTCGCGCCTGATGCGCTTCCTGGCCGCGCGCGGCGCGGGCGACGAGGCGGAGGACATGCTGCACGAGCTGTGGCAGCGCGTCAGCACCGCGGCCGGTCACCCCATCGCCGATCCGATGTCATATCTGTTCCGCGCCGCCGAAAACCTGATGCGCGATGTCCGCCGCTCCAACCTCAGCCGCGAGCGCCGCCAGTTCGACTGGCACGAGACCGCGCCCACCGCCGAGGAAGAGCCGCTGGGCGAACGCGTCCTGATCGCGCGCGAGCGTCTGCGCGCGGTCGATGCCGTGCTCGAACAGCTGGGCCCGCGCGTGGCGCGGATCTTCCGCCGCTATCGTATTGAAGGAATCAGCCAGATCACCATTGCACAGGAACTTGGCATCAGCCTCAGCTCGGTCGAAAAGGACTTGCAGAAGGCCTACCGCGCCGTCGCGCAACTCAAGGCGAAATTCGATGCGGAATGACACGCGCGGCTACGTCACAAATGAGGGCGGGGACATGACCGAGGAGGATTCAAACCTCATGGACACGGCCCGTCTGTGGATGATCCGGGTGAACGAGCCCGATTTCGATAACTGGGATGGCCTTTCGGCCTGGCTGGAAGCCGATCCACGCCACCTTGCCGCCTATGAGACGGCGCTGGACGAAGATGCCTGGGCCGCCGGCCTGGTCGTGGGCGAGAGCCGCCCGGTCCCTTTCGCCCGCTCCCCCGCCCCGGCGCGCCCGGCGCTGTCGCGCCGCCGCGCGCTGCTGGCCGGCGCGATCGCCGCCACGCTGGCGGGCGTGGGCACCTGGAGCGTGATGGGCCACAGGCCCGCCGGCACCGAGATCGTCACCGCGCCCGGCGAGCACATGAGCGTGGCGCTGTCCGACGGCACGCGCATCGCGCTGAACGGGGGCACCGCCATTTCCTATGATCCCGAGCATCCCCGACGCGTGACGGTGGAGCGCGGCGAAGCGCTGTTCGAAGTGCATCACGATACGGCCACGCCCTTCGTCGTCATGGCCGGCGACACCCGCCTGATCGACGCGGGCACGGTGTTCAATGTCGTGCGCGACGGGGACGCGCTGGAAGTGGCGGTGGCCGAAGGCGCGGTGATCTATGATGCCGCGCGCCAGCCGATCCGGCTGGAACCGGGCGACGCGCTGGTCCGCCCCGACGGATCGGCCCGGCCGCAACTGCGCAAGGCCGATCCGGCCTCGATCGGCAGCTGGCGCGAAGGCCTGCGGCAATATGACAACGCAATGCTGGCGACCGTCGCGCGCGACTTGTCGCGCAGCGTCGGCAAGCCGATCCACCTGGCGCCCGGCGCCGAGCGCATCCGCTATAGCGGCACGCTGGCAATCGAGGGTTCAGCAAAGGACATTATGGCGCGGGTCGGGCCGCTGCTCGGCGTGACGATCACCGAGGGCGCGGATGCCTGGGAGATGATGCCCGCTGATGCTGCGCCTCGTTAGTCTCGCGCCGATCGCGGCGGTGCTCCTGGCGTCTCCCGCGCTCGCTCGCGAGGAGCGGATCGATATCGCCGTGCCCGCTTCCCGGCTGGACCAGGCCGTGCGCGTGCTGGGCCGGCAGAGCGGGGCCAGCATCGGCTTTCGCGATCGCGACGTGGCCCGGCTGAAAGTGCGCGCCGTCCGCGGCAGGCTGACCACCGGCGAGGCGCTGGTGCTGATGCTGCGACAATCGGGTGCCCGCGCGCGGCGCGTGGCGGCTGATACCTTCCTGATCGAGATCGATCCCGAGGCACGGCGCGAAGCCGCGCCGGTGCCCGTGGCGCTGAGCGTGCGCGAGGAACCCCGGCCGCTCGAATCCCCGCCGCCGATCGAGATCGTCGTCACCGGCACCAAGCGCGAGATTCCGATCGGCGCTTATCCGGGCATGGTCCATATCGTCGAGGGCGATCGTGTCTCGGTCGCCGCCGGCAAGACCGGCACCGACGCCATCGAGGCGACGACCGCAAGCGTCATTTCCACCCATCTGGGGCCGGGGCGCAACAAGCTGTTCATCCGGGGCATCGCCGATTCCAGCTTCGTCGGCCCGACGCAGGCGACCGTCGGCCAGTACTGGGGCAACAGCCGGATCACCTACAGCGCGCCCGATCCCAGCCTGAAGCTTTACGACGTGCGCCGGATCGAAGTGCTCGAAGGCCCGCAAGGCACGCTTTACGGGGCGGGATCGCTGGGCGGCATCGTGCGCGTGGTGCCGCGCGAGCCGCAGTTGGATGAAGTGGGCGGCACGATCTGGTCGGGCATCGAAGGGGTGGAGCACGGCCGGCCCGGCATCGATGGCGGCGCGGTGATCAACCTGCCGCTGGTCGCGGGCAAGCTGGGGCTGCGCGCGGTGGGCTTCGGCTCGGTCGAGAATGGCTATATCGACGATGTCGGCCGGGGCCTGAAGGACATCAACGATGTCGATTCGGCCGGCGGCCGCGTGTCGCTGCGCTATGAAGGTGAAGCCGGGTGGACCGTCGATGCCAGCGTGGTCGGCCAGCGCATCGACGGCAAGGACAGCCAGTATACCGAGCGCGATCTGGGCGGGCTCAAGCGATCGAGCGCGATGGCGCAGCCCTATCGCAACGATTTCCTGCTGGCCGACGTGGTGCTGCGCAAGACCTGGGACGATATCGAGTTCACCTCCTCGTTCGGCTTCGCCTACCAGAAGGTGTTCGAGCTGTTCGAAGGGCCGGCGCTGGCCAACCCGGCGGACGCGGCGCAATCCCCGGTCGATAGCGCGGTGACGGCCAGCTACAGCCAATCGAACCGCATCCATATGTTCACCGGCGAGGCCCGCCTCGCCCGCAGCGCACCCGACGGCACCGGCTGGCTGATCGCGGCGAGCCTGCTGCGCAACGAGGCGCGGGTCAATCGCGGGATGAACGTGATGACCTTGCGCAGCCCGCTGACCGGCGTGAACAACCGGGTCGAGGAAGCGACCGTCTATGGCGAGGCGACGCTGGCGCCGGCCGCGCGCCTCAACCTGACGGTGGGCGGCCGGCTGACTTATTCGCGCCTTTCGGGCGATGTCGAGGACGCGCTGCAGCCGCTCTCGCTGGTCTACAAGCTGGACCCCGGCGCGCGCGCCAGCCGGTCCGAAACGCGATTCCTGCCCTCGGTGGCGCTGGCTTACCAGTCTTCGGACAAAGCGACGTTCTTCGCGCGCTATCAGGAAGGCTTCCGCCCCGGCGGCGTGGCGGCACGGCGCGAATACGTGCAGCGCTATCAGGGCGACCGGGTGCGCTCGCTGGAAGCGGGCGTGCGCTATCGCGGCGACGGGCTGGAGCTGGAGACCAGCACCTCATGGACCGACTGGCGCGATATCCAGGCCGACCTGATCGACGGCTATGGCTTTCCCACCACCACCAATGTCGGCAATGGCCGCGTGCTGTCGTTCGGCGCCTCGGGCCGCTGGCGCCCGGCCCCCGCGCTGGAACTGGACGCGGCGGTCTATCTCAACCGCAGCAAGGTGACGGAGCGCAAGACGATCCTCAACACGCTGCAGCCATCGGCGGGGCCAGCCAGCTTCACCCGGCTGCCCAACATCGCCGACGTCACCGCGCGGGTGGGCTTCACCTGGTCGGCCCCGCTCGACGCGGGCCATGACCTCGAAGTGTCGGGCTTCGGCCGCTACGTCGGCGATTCGACGCTGGGCATCGGGCCGGTTCTGGGTCAGCCGCAAGGCGACTATGTCGATACCGGGCTCGAAGCGACGCTGCACGCGGGCGACGTGCGCTACAGCCTTTCGCTGACCAACCTGCTGGATGCCAAGGGCAACCGCTTCGCGCTGGGATCGCCGTTCCAGGTGCGCGACCGCAACCAGATCACCCCGCTCCAGCCCCGCTCGATCCGCCTGGGCGTGCAGTTCGACTTCTGAGCAGAGGATTTGTGGGGAAACGCGCCGGAAGGCGCATTTCAAACCACCCTCCCAATTCCTCAGGCCGCGCCGCCCATGAAGCCGGGGTCGATCGCGCCAGTGTAGACGCCGCTGGCGAAGCCCTGGTCGGTC
Organism: Novosphingobium album (ex Liu et al. 2023); assembly: GCF_029076845.1. GTDB lineage: Bacteria > Pseudomonadota > Alphaproteobacteria > Sphingomonadales > Sphingomonadaceae > Novosphingobium. The sequence goes on along the minus strand of NZ_JARESE010000036.1, from coordinate 22,465 downwards.
AACAGGAACGCGCCGGTGACGGCGGCGTTGAGCGGGCTGTTGAGCAGGACCAGCGGCCAGGCCTGATCCTCCGCCGTGGCGATGCGGCCCAGCGAGGGATAGGGCCAGGCATCGAGGAAGCCTTCGGGCAGCAGCTTTTCCTGCTCGTCCATGAACGCGGTGCGCGTGGGGCACGGGCCGATCGCGTTGAGCCGGATGCGGCGATCGAGCCCGAGCTTGACCGCGGCGTGCTGCACCCAGACCACCAGCATCTCCTTGGAACTGGTGTAGCCATCGCGCACGCGCGCGGCGGGATCGGCCTCGCACCAGGCATAGGCCTCGTCCGGGTCGGCGATGGCCAGCATTTCCATGCTCTGCGCCAGGTTCTTCTGCCAGCCGAGCGCCGCGTCCGAAGAGATCAGCGCGATCCCCGCCCCGTCGGCCAGCGCCGGCAATAGCGATTCGACGAACAGCCGGGTGCCTATGTAGTTCACCCGCATACAGTAAAGCGCGCCCTTGATGTGCGGCGGCAGGCCCGCGCAGGGGAACAGGAAATCGACCGGCGCAATGGCCTGGAGCGCCGCGGCCGTTGCCCGCACTTGCGCGAAATCGGACAAGTCGCAGGCATGATAGCTTGCGTGCGGCACTTTGGGCGCCTGGATATCGACGATGTGCACTTTGGCGCCCAGTTCGCCGAGTATCCGCGCCGTCGCCTCGCCCATGCCCGAAGCGCCGCCCGTCACCACGATCGTCTTGTCCCGGTAGCCCAGTCCATCAAGGTTCAGCATGTCCCACTCCCGTTCCGCCGCCAGCGGCGCTTATGCAGTGCTCACTATCGAAGCGCGCCGGGCGACGCAAGGCGGCGGGCGGGTCAGGGCGTGATGATGAATGCCCGGCGCGCCACCGCCTCGCGCCCTTTTCCCAACAGATGCGCGAGTTCGGAAATTATGTTCATTTCGATCCTTAAAATGGGGTCAATGCGAACCCATTTCGGTATGAAGAATATCATTAATGAACCCAAAATTCATAATTCCGTGGGAATATCGTAATCAACAAATGCATTAATCTTACAATAATAATTCGATATCCATACTTAATAGTACGGGGTTTTTGTAATGATGAGGAACATCTCAATCGCAGTCTTGGGGGTCGCGGGCCTTGCAATCCATACGTCGGCCAATGCTCAGACGGTGATCGGCACTATTGACTCCACCATCGAACTGACCGCCGCGTGCGAAGTAAATGGCAGTACTGGAACGAACGGGGTCGATTTCGGCACACTGGATTTCGGCTCGCATTCGACCTTTTTCACGCAGGCGACCACCCAGCTTCAGTCCGGCGCCGGCAATACGATCGAAATCCGCTGCTCCCCGGGCGCCGATGCGACACTTACTTTTGCCAGTGGCAACAACGATGGCGAGGTGAACGGCTCCGGGCGCGCCATGGCCTTCAACGCGCACTTTGTGCCTTACGACATCTATTCGGACGCCGGCTTCCAGAACGTACTCGACAATGACGCGACCATTCCCGTGACGGCCGACGGCACCATGCAGGACATCCCGATCTATGGCCGCGCCCTGGGCGCCAGCGGACTGGTGGCCGGAACCTATACCGACACGATCTCGGTCACGCTGGGCTTCTGACATGTCCGCCCCGGCAAGGCGCATGGCCGGGCGTCTGTGCATGGCCGCGGGCATGGCTGCTACCCTGGCCGTTCCGCCAGCGCGGGCCGAAACCAGCGCGACGTTCGACCTTGCGGCAAGGATCGTCGCCGGTTGCGAGATCAACGGGGACACGGCCGCCAGCGGGCAAGCGATCGGCCAGACCGGCACGCTCGATTTCGGCACCCATTCGGCACTGGAAACCGGCCCGGTCACGGCCGTCATGGCCTGGAATTCCGCCGTCTCGATGCGCTGCACGCCCTCGGTGGCGCTGACCATGGCGATCGGCGCCGGGCTTCACGCCGACAGCGCGCGCAACCTGCAGCGCCAGGCCGGCACCAGCCGCATCGCCTATCGCCTCTATCGCGACGCCGGGTTCAGCCAGGAGCTGATCGCGGACCAGCCGGTTCCGATCAGCTTCAGCGAATCCCTTCCCATCACGCCCGCGATCTACGGACGGCTGGTCCTGCCGGGAGATCGTCCCGCCGGCACGTACAGCGATACCGTGGTCGTGACATTCGCCTGGTGACATCATGCGCTTACCCTTCCGCTTATTGACCGCGATCGCCGCCACCGCGATGGCGGCGGCAACACCCGCCCCCGCCGTCCGCGCGGCCACGCCGCTGCTCATCTGGCCGATCGACCCGGTGATCACGGCCGACCGGGGCGGCGCCATGCTGTGGCTGGAAAACCGGGGCAAGACCCCGGCGATGCTGCAGATCCGCGTCTATCGCTGGACCCAGGCCGACGGCCAGGACCAGTACGAGGAACAGCGCGAGGTTTCCGCCAGCCCGCCGGTGGTGGAAATCCCCGGCGGCCAGCGGCAAGTGATCCGCCTGTCCCGCCAGGGCGATCAGCGCGCGCCCGGCGAAAGCGCCTATCGCATCATCATCGACGAAGTGCCGACGCGCGCCACCCCGGCCAATCCATCGCCCGAGGGCACGGCGGCGGGCGCGGTCGCCGTCCAGTTCCAGATGCGCTATTCGCTGCCGCTGTTCACGTACGGCGCCGGCACCGATCCCGCATCCGTTGCCGCCGCATCGCCCAGGGCGGCGGCGCTGCTGCGCTGCGAACTGGCGGACGGGCCGCAAGGCAAGGCGCTGCGGCTGCGCAATATCGGCCCGGTGCACGCACGCGTGGTCGATCTGTCGCTCACCACACCGGCGGGCGCGGCCTCGCTGGGGGCGGGGCTGGTCGGCTATGTCCTGCCCGGCGCGGCGCTGACGCGGCCCTTGCCCAAGGGCGCCACGGGCCGCGAGCCGCTGAGCATGGCCGGGCGGCAAGGCGAACGGATCACCATTGCGGGATGCGCGCCCGAGTGAGCCGTGATCGCGCGCACCGCCCTGCCCCGGTCCTGCCGCCTGCTGCCCCTGCTGATCGCCGGAGCCCTGCCCACGGCGGCACTGGCCGGCCTGCCTCCGCCGCCGCGTGAAGCGATCCTGCCCGCCGCGCTGCAGCTACGGCTGGAACTGGTGGTCAACGATGCGCCGACCGGCCGCGTCGTCGGCGTGGAGGCGCGCACCGGCCGCTTCCTGGTGGACGCGGACGACTTGCGCGGCGTGCATATCCGGGTGCCGCCACCCGTGGCTGGCCCGATCGACCTGGCCGATCTGGCCGGCGTCGTCGCCAGCTACGATCAGGCGGGCCAGCGCCTGCTGCTGCATGTTCCCAGCGAGTGGCTGCCGCAGCAGACGCTGGGAAACAGCCCGACGCCGGTGCGGATCGAGCCCGAAAGCAGCTTTGGCGCGGTGCTGAACTATGACCTTTACCTTGCGCGCGGCGGCACCGGCGATGCCACCGCCGCGCTGTGGAACGATGCCCGCGTGTTCGGCCGGTTCGGCGTGGTGCGCAGCACCGGAGTGTACCGCCAGCCGCTGGCCGGAAAAGGCGGCGGGCGCTTCACGCGTTATGATACGCAATGGACCTATATCGACGATGACCGCGCGCTGACTTACGAAGCGGGCGACCTGGTTACGCGCACCCTGCCTTCGACCAGCCCGGTGCGGCTGGGCGGCGTGCAGCTTTCGCGCGATTTCAGCGTCCGGCCCGATATCGTCACCTATCCCCTGCCCAGCTTTTCCGGCACGGCGGCAGTGCCCAGCGCGGTGGACCTGTTCATCAACGGGCACCACACGTCGAGCGGCCAGCTTGCCCCCGGCCCCTATACCCTCACCGACATGCCCTATGTCAGCGGCGCGGGCGAGGCGGTGGTGGTGACGACCGACGCGCAAGGGCGCCGGATCAGCACCAGCATTCCCTTCTATGTCGCCAACACGCTGCTGCGCCCCGGCCTCGACGATTTCGCCGTCTCGATCGGCAAGCTGCGGCGTGATTACGGGCGCGAGAACTTCGCCTACGGCGCGATGGCGGCCAGCGGCGCCTGGCGCCATGGGCTGACCGACTGGCTGACGGTGGAAGCGCAGGCGCAAGGCGCGCGATCGCTGGCGCTGGGCGGCGCGGGCGGCACGATCCGCATCGGCAATCTGGGCGTGATCGACGTTTCGGGAACGGTCAGCCGCCATGACGGGGCCCAGGGCACGCAGATCCAGGTGGGCTATCAATACAGCAACCGCCGCTTCAACCTGGCGATGCGCCACACCGAGCGGGACCGCGACTATGTCGACCTGGGCAATTACGGCGTCGCGCCAGCGCGCGCCGCGCGCGAGGAAACGCAAGTGAGCGCCAATCTGGTGCTGCCGGCCCGGCTGGGCACGCTGGGCGGTAGCTATATCGAGACCGGGGGCGAGGCGCAGGGTATGCGGCTGGCCAACCTGTCGTACTTCAAGGCGCTGTGGAACCGGGGCAGTATGCTGGTTTCGGCCAACCGCGATCTGGACAAGGAACAGACTTCGGCGATGGTCCAGCTCGTGGTTTCGCTGGGGCGCGGCGGCACCGCCGTGGGCGGCGTGGAGCGCGACCCGCAAGGCAGCCTGCGCGAACGGATCGCCTATAGCCGCGCGGTGCCGACCGAGGGCGGGCTGGGCTGGCGCGCCGAGCTGGCCCACGGCGACCGGCACGGCGAGCAGTATCAGGCCGAGCTGACCTGGCGCGCGCCTTTCGCGCAAGTGCAGGCCGGCGCCTATGGCTCGCGCCAGGGCGACACGCAATGGGCCGATGTCAGCGGCTCGCTGGTCCTGATGGGCGGCGGCGTGTTCGCCGCCAACCGGATCAACGATGCCTTCGTGCTGGTCAGCACCGATGGCGTTGCCGGCGTGCCGGTGCTGCACGAGAACCAGCGCGTGGGCGTGACCGGACGCGGCGGCTATCTGCTGGTGCCCTGGGTCAAGGCATACCAGCCCGCGAAATTCGCCATCGACCCGCTGGACCTTTCCGCCGATGTCTCCACCCCGGTGGTGGAACAATACGCCGCCGTCACGCTGGGCGGCGGGCGGCTGGTGCATTTCCCGGTGCGCAAGCTGGCCGCCGCCATGGTGGTGCTGAACGATCGCGCCGGCAAGCCGCTTCCCGCCGGAACCCCGGTCAGCACCGATCGCGGCTTTGCCACGCGGATCGCCTGGGAAGGCGAGGCCTATCTGGAAAATCTCGCGCCGGACAACCGGCTGACCGCCACGCTGGAAGACGGCACCACCTGCACGGCCCGCTTTGCCTTCGATATCGCGCGCGCGGGCGCGGAACCGATCGGACCGCTGCCATGCCTGTAATGAACCGCCTTTCCGCCCGGCAAGGCTGGGCCACGCTGCTCGCGCTGCTGCTGGCGATGGTCATGACCCAACCGGCGCGCGCGGATTGCACCACCTCTTCGGCCACGGCCAGCCTGGGCACGGTCAGCTCCTTCGCCGCCGCCGCGAGCGCGCAGGGCACCACCGCTTCGTCAGGCATCGCCTGCTCGGGCAGCGGCACGTTGACGCTGATCACCACCAACACCATCACCGCGACGATCCAGAGCGCCACCGGCAGCAACGGCAACCAGCCCCGGCTGCACGATCCCGCCACCGGCGATTACCTTCCCTTCCTCATCTGCCGCGATGCCAGCTGCGCGGCGACCTACCAGATCGGCAACCAGATCACCTGGACCAGCACGACCTTCCTGGGATTGCTCAACCTGTTCACCGGGCCGGGCAGCACCCTGCCGCTCTATTTCCGCACGGTCCCCGGCACACAGGTCGCCGCCGGCACTTATACCAGCACGGTCACGATAGCGTGGAACTGGAACATCTGCTCGGTCGGCGCGCTGATCTGCCTCGTGCGCGATACCGGCACCGGCACCAGCACCGTCACGCTTTCGCTGGTGGTCGAGCGCGATTGCGCGATCACCGCCCCGCCGGTCGATTTCGGCAGCGCGCCGCTGGTCGGCAGCTTCGATCCGGTGACACGCACGATCACGCTGCTCTGCTCCAAGGACGCGGCCTATACGGTGGGCATCAACAACGGCCTGCACGCATCGGGTGGCGTGCGCCGCCTGTCGAACGGCGGCGCGTTCATCGCCTATGACCTGTTCTATCCGGCCGCGTCCGGCGCGCGCTGGGGCGCCACCGGCGGCGAACGGCGCGGCAGCGGCGAAGCGACGACGAACGCGGGCATCTACAACGGCACCACCAGCCAGACCTATACTTACCGCGCCGAGATCGCGCCGAACCAGCCGACGCCGGCCGCCGGCACACATACCGACACACTGACGCTCGACGTGCAGTTCTAGGTCTGTCCGCCTTTAACGGAATCGGCACCGGCCCGCGCCCCCCGACCTCCCACGGAAGTATACTTGATGGGAGGTCGGGCGGGGGCCGGTGCCGTATAGACAGGACAGACTCTAGGCATTCCTCACTAAGCCGCGCCACGCGATTTCTTAACGGCGCTGACCCGATAGCCGCGGTGTGAGAACGGCCGTGCCATCGCCAAGCCAGAACTCCCCGGCAGGAAAGTTCGTGACGCTGATCGCGGCGGTTTCGCTGCTGATCGTCTGCGCTATCGTCGGGCTGCTGCTATGGTCCGCGCACGCCGTCGATCGCATCTCGCGCCAGCATGACGCGGCGATCGTGGCGCTGGTGCTCGACAAGGTCGAACGGCGGACCGCCCATATCCAGGAAGCCGCCACGATCTCGGACGAATCGGTCGCCAAAGTGGCGCAGCGGCCGTTGGATCTCGACTGGCTCGATCACAAGCTGGGCACCTGGTTCCACGGCTTCGCCGCCATCGACGAGATCTACCTGCTGAACCCGCGTGACGAGCCGATCTATGCCATGCGCGATGGCCGGCGCGTCGCGCCCGACGCCTTCGCCGCCGTCGCCGCCACGATCCGTCCCTTCGTCGCGCGGCTGCGGCGGATGGGGCCCATGCTGCCGACCGGCCAGGCGAAGGACGACCTGACGCCGCTGAGCCCCGGCGTGGCCGACCTTGCCATGATCCGCGGGCGCCCGGCCATCGTCAGCGCCAAGCCGATCATCCCGGAAACGGCCGGCAAGGCGCCCGGCCCGCGAGAGGCGGCGGTGCATGTCAGCGTCATCTATCTCGATGAAGCGGTGATCGGTGCGATCAGCCGGCGATACGGGCTGGCCGACGCGCGCTATTCGCGCCAGCGCGCATCGCACTGGGGCGAGGCATCGTTGCCGCTGGTGGGGCAAGACGGGCACGGGATCGGCTATGTCCTCTGGCGGCCGTTCGCGCCGGGCTGGCAAGTGACCGGCGATGTCGGCCCGGTGCTGCTGATCGGCCTGCTGCTGTCGGTCGCGGTGATCTATGTCCTGGCCCGGCGCCTGGCCCGCAAGACGCTCGACCTTGAGGAAAGCCGCGTCCAGGCCCAGCATCTGGCGCTGCACGACGGGCTGACCGGGCTGCCCAACCGCGCCCTGTTCGAAAGCCGGCTCGACGATGCGCTGGCGCGCTGCCGGCGCGATCGCACGCTGGTCGCGCTGCTTTACATCGATCTCGACCGCTTCAAGCAGGTGAACGACAGCCTGGGCCATCCCGCGGGCGACTTGCTGATCCGCGAAGTCGCCCGGCGCCTGACCACCGAAGTGCGCGGATACGACATGGTCGCGCGGCTGGGCGGCGATGAATTCGGCATCTTGATCGTCGCGCCCGAGGACCGCGAAGCGGTCGAACGGATCTGCGCGCGCGTCGTCGCCGAACTGGCCTGCCCGTTCGATCTGGCCGGCGCGCAATCGTTCATCGGCGCCAGCATCGGCGTCGCCATGGCGCCGACCGACGGCCTGGGGCAGACCGATCTGGCCCGCAAGGCCGACATCGCCCTTTACAAGGCCAAGATGCACGGCCGCAGCCGCTATGTCTTCTTCGAACCGTGGATGGACGAAGTGGTGCGCATTCGCGAAACCACGCATCGCGAGCTGCGCCTGGCGATCACGGACTGCGACAACCAGCTCAAGGTGCTTTACCAGCCGGTCTTCTCGACCATCACGGGCGCGGTCACCGGCGTGGAGGCGCTGCTGCGCTGGGACCATCCGGTGAACGGCATCATCAGCCCGGACGAATTCATCGGCTCGGCCGAGGAATCGGGCCTGATCGAAGTGCTGGGCGCCTGGGTACTGCGCAAGGCGATGCACGACGCGGCCGACTGGCCGGGCCTGCGCATCGCGGTGAACGTCTCGCCGGTCCAGATGCGCAGCCGCGCCTTCGCCGATTCGATCGTCGCGCTGATGGCGGAAACCGGCATCGCGCCGGGCCGGCTCGAACTGGAGATCACCGAAACCGTGCTGATGGGCGATTTCGCCGACGTGGCCGATGCACTCGCCCGGCTGCGCGGGATCGGCGTCACCGTGGCGCTCGACGATTTCGGCACCGGCTATTCCTCGCTCAGCCACATCCGCGATATCGCGGTGGACCGGATCAAGATCGACCAGTCCTTCGTCAACGCGATCGACGCCGGGCAAGGCATGGCGCTGGTCGAGGCGGTCGTCGCGCTGGCCAAGGCCAATGGCCTGCAGATCACCGCCGAGGGCGTGGAGACGGAGCGCGAACTGGAATTCCTCACCAGCCTGGGCTGCCACGAAGTGCAAGGCTATCTGCTGGGCCGGCCCATCGGCGCGGCGGGGATCACCGCGATCCTGGGCCACGCCGCGCGCGACGGCGCCGCCAGCACCGCGATCAGCTACCGCGCCGCCTAGCGCCGATCGACGGCAGGGATCACGCTCTAGTGAGTCAGGCCCTGGCGCAAGCGATACCGCCCGCCGGCATAAGCCTCGAACATCTGGGACAGCGAGGGATGGTCGACCGGCCCGCTCTCGCCGTCCTCGGTCAGGTTCTGCTGGCTGACGTAGGCGACATAGCTCGAATCGTCGTTCTCGGCCAGGAGGTGGTAATAAGGCTGATCGCGCCGCGGGCGGATCTCCACCGGAATCGATTCGTACCACTCGTCGGAATTGGCGAAGACCGGGTCGATATCGAAGACGACTCCCCGGAAATCCTGGTTCTTGTGACGGACGACATCGCCGATGGCGAAGCGCGCCCTGGTCTGGCGGGGAGCGTCGATCACGCGCCCGGCCTGCGGAGAAAAGAAGGACGCACGGTTCATAGACCCAGCATATAGGTTTTGTGCGGATGCGAAACAAGCAAGCGCCACGCGCGATCCCCCGAATTCACCCCGGAAGGGCTTGGCAAGCGCCAACTTCTCCGCTAACCGCCGCCCTTCGTTTGACCAGGCGGGCCTCCCGCCGTCGCACGCTTCGCGGAGAGGTGGCAGAGAGGTCGAATGCGCCGCACTCGAAATGCGGTTTACGGGCAACCGTAACGTGGGTTCGAATCCCACCCTCTCCGCCATATTTTCACGCGCGACAATCCCCCAGGAACAAGGCCGGCGTCGATGCCTTCGCGCCAGCGAAGCCCGGTGGTACTGACGTGATCGTCCCCCGTCACCTCGGTCGAGATGGGGCTTGAGGGGATGTCGCGGACTTCGCTACTAGGCGTGCTTGTCATGCTCATACGAGGCGGAGACATTTGTGACGGTGCCGCCCAAGCGAACGCGTGATGCCGACGCCGTCTCTTTGCAACTCCTCAGGCAATGGCTGGCAGGCAGCGAGGATGATACCGTCTCGGCAATCGATCGCCTCGGTCGCGAGGCCATCCGGGACGCGGCGCGGGCAGGCGATCGGCTGGGGCGGGACGCGGCCACATCGTCGTCGGATAACGTGCTGCGGGATTTGCAGGCGCTGGCCGATGCCTATGCACCCGCTCCGCGCCGACGCTTCCCGTTTTCGCTGGGCGCGCGCGCGAACAGGCCCACTCCGTCCGATCTGGACACCCTGGCCACCAGCCTGGAGCACGAGCGGGACAATCTCGCCCGCCAGCTTATCGGCATCTCCACCGACACGTCCCGGCTGCAGGCCGCCGAAGGGGGCCTGGAGGACGCCCTAGCGCTGATCCGCGCCTGCGGGGCGGCAGTGGAGGCGGCGGCGCGCGAAATTTCGGTGGACCGGCCCGACCGGGCCCGGTTCCTGCGCGAAACGGCCGCCCCCCGCCTGCTCGCGCGCGAGCAGGACGTACTGACGCAGATGGCCGTGACCCGGCAAGGCGTGATGGCGCTGCAATGGGTTGCCGAGGGCCAGCGCGCGCTGGCGCTGGCGCTGGAGCGCGCGCGCGAAACCACCATGGCGGCGCTGCGCACCGCCCTGGCGACCCGCCGGGCGATCGAGGACAATCGTGACCTGCTGCGGCAGGCAGATGCGCTGGAACGCAGCGTGGAAGCGGCGCGCTCGGCTCCAGCTTCCCGCCAAGATGTCGAGCGCGCGCTTGCCGATGCCGTGGAGCAGGTGCGCCGCGCCATCGCCGCCGCGCAAGCCTCCACCCGCGCGCGCTAGCATCTTGATCCGCCCGGGTGGAGTGCCGGCCGGCTTCGATCCAGCCCCGCTGTATTCAGCCTCTAGCGTTGGTTGCGCAGGTCGCATAGGATGGCCTGCGTGGTCGGTTTTCTCGATAGATTGGCGGAGTGGCTTGGCGGCAAGGCCGCGCCCGCGCCGGCCTTGCGTGAGAAGGAAAAGCCGCTTCCCGCGATCGATGCCGAGGACCCCCGGCTGCCCGAGGCTTCGCGCCCGCTCGTCGCGCGGATGCTGGCGCTGATCGCCGATATCGAGGCACGCACGCAAGGCGACACGCTGATGGTCTCGGCGCTGACCGAAGTCCGCCAGATGCGCGAAAGCCACTTGCCCCGGCTGATCGCCAGCTATGCCGAGATTCCCGCCGCGCACCGCGCCGAGATCTTCCGCCAGACCGGCCGCTCGGCCAGCTACAATCTCAACCAGGGGCTCGAGAAGATGATTGCCCGTCTGGAGGGGCTGTCACGCTCGCTGGCGCAGGAGGATCTCGACAGCTTCGCGGACAACCTGCGCTTCATCGATCACCGCTATGGCAACGACGATCCGCTAGCCTGAGGATCATCCCAGACGAACGGTCGGCGTCAGCCAGACGGTGCCGTGCCCGCGAAATACATAGACCAGCCCCTCGCCGCTGCGCATCGCATTGCGCAGCCCGCGCACCAGCGGACGCAATTCGACCTGCAACCCGGCCGAGAACATCAGCATCAGGTCGCCATCGACGATAAGCTCGTCCTGGCCATCAAGCTCGACCACCTCGATCTCATCCACCGGCACGGGCGCCTCGACCACGAAGGCGCCCCGCCCGGTCAGCTTGGGCTGCATCAGGCCATTGCCCGACAGGATGCCCTGGACCGAACGATGAACGTGCGTCGAAAGCTCGATATTGGCATCGCAGGCATAGAAGGCGCCGTCGTCCAGGATCAGCGCATCGCCGGGCCCGTCCATCGAAGCGAGGATGAAGTGCTTGGCCGTCGCCTCGGTCCAGACTTCGCCCTGCCCCGAATAGCGCGTGGCAAAGGCGCTTTCGCCCGAACCGGCCGAGGTGATCGTGCGCTTGAGGAAACCGCCGGCCCCGGCGTTCTTCTGGACGTCCACCTGCAGCCGCCCGTGGGCATATTGCAGCGCGCCAGGCTCAAGCAGGGCCGCCCCGCCGGCCAGCACGATGCGCACCTGCCGGGCAGTCGCGCCATGCGGCGGGTGGAGATGGACGACAGCGGCCGTGCCGTTCTGAGCCGGGCCGGGAACGTGGACCGGCCCGCCCAGCGCGTGGCTCTTGCGCGCGAACTGATAAAGCTCGAAGCGCACGCTGGCGCTGCCCTGCTCGTCGATCTTGGTGCGATATGCGCTCACAGCGTCCTCCCGATCATGCCCTCAACGCAACGGGATCGGCGATCCCGAAAAATGCCGCCCGTTCCAGCAGGCGTTCGGCCCAGCCGCGATGCGTGGCGGGCTCGCACATCACGCCTTCGCGCCCGAACACGGCCGGACCGCCTTCGGCCAGCATCAGGCGCGCTTCCTCCACCTCGTTCGCCGGCGCCGCGAGCGCGGTCTGGATCACGGGAATCTGGGTGGGGTGGATGGCGGTCTTGGTCAGCAGGCCATGCTCGATATCGCGCATAACCTCCTCGCGCAGCAGCGCCGTATCCGCAAAGCGCTCCAGCACGGGCGCGCTCAGCGCGAAGCCCCAGGGCGCGAAGCCGGCGATAAGCTGGGCCATCACTCCGCCCAGTGGCCCTTCGTAGGCGGTCCGATGGGCCGCGCGGCGCAGCCCCATCGCCTGCAACAAGTCATTGCCGCCGATCCGCAGCGCCAGGATGCGGTCCTGCACCGCCAGAAGCTGATCGCGGAAGCGGCGCATCTCCTGGGGGTCACAGGTCTCGCGGGTTTCCAGCGTCGGCATCAGCCGGTGCCGGTCATGGAGCGGCAGGGCCAGATAGGCGGGCATCGAATCCGCATGGGCCTTGGGCACGACGAAGCCGTCGATCCGCTCGATCCCCGGCATGCACAGGATATGCTCCAGCATCGCGGCCGAGCGCGGGCGGACGAACAGCAGCGGGTCGGTCGACGCCGGCTCCCGCGTGGCCAGCGCGCGAAGGAATGTCGCGAGATGCGCCAGCGCAGTGGGCAGATCGCATTCGCGCACCGAATCCTCAAGGCACAGGACCGCCGAACGCAGGCCCGGCGGGCGCCGTGCCCCGATCACCGCAACGAAGAGATCGCCCCTCATGCACGGCACATAAAGCGTCGCGCCCAGCGCGATGGGAGAGATCGATCCGGTCACGCTCATGCCTCGTTCCCCAGGCCACGAATGATCGCCACGGCCCGATAGTGCGAGCTTTCGCCCAGCGGCTCGACCGGGATGCGGTGGGCGACGGCGAGATGAAGCAGATGCGCGACGTCCGCGTCCTGCGGATCGCGGACCAGCAGCCGCTCGGGCATACGGCGCAGCAGCGCGCGCGTGGCTTCGGCGATGCCGGGCTTGATGCGGTTGCGATCGCGCGTGCCGGCGCGGGCAAGCAGCGCCTGCACCATATCCTCGCACCCCGCCATCAGCGCGGCCCTCCTGCCGGTATGGTCGGCGACCGGCCGCGGCGCGGCAGCGGCCGCGAGCGGGGCGATGGCATCGACGAACGCCCGCGACAGATCGGCGTGGGCATAGTGGGGATAGGTGACGCAGGCGTGAAAATCGCCCGAGCCGACGACCTCGTCGTTCAGCACCGAACGGCTGACCAGCCCCGAAACTATGCCGTTGAGCAGCCCCGATGCGATCAGGTAATCGTCGTCCGTCGCGGCGAAGTCGGCCTGTCCGGCCGGATCGGCGATCACCGCCAGCTCCGCCGCGAAGCCGTGCGAACGCGCCGCCAGCGAGGCGCGCAGCTCGCCCGCGATGGCGCCCTTGCCGGTCCATCCGTCAACGAACACCGCATCGCGCGGATCGTGGCGCGCGGCGATATGCGCCAGCGCCACCCGATCGAGGCCGCGATCACGGATGATGCTGATCGAATAGTGGCTTGCCCGATGCCCCCAGGCCCGCAGCGTGCGCGCCAGCAGCACGCCGATCGGCGTGCCCGCCCGCGCCAGCGAGACCAGCACGATCTCGCCGCCGGGCCGCTGCCCGGCGATCCGCGCGGCAAGGCTGGCCACGTCCTGGGCCAGGCGGGCGCCGTTGCGCGCCAGCGCGGCGTGGTACAGCGCGAGATAATCCTGGTCGGGAATGGTCTCGGGCGCGATCATCTCCGAATAGTGCCGGCGGCCAGACTGGATCGCCGCTTCCTTGGCGGCCACGTCGGTCGCGGCCATCGCGATCGGCTTCAGCAGGAAGGTGACGTCCTCCGGTGCGTAGCTGCCGGAAAAGCCCGTCATGACCTCAAGCGCCATCGAACAGGCCCCCGGCAAGCTGCGAGCGGGTGGGCATCATCGCGAAATCGCAAAGGCCCATGAACGGCGCGTCGGTCAGGCTGTCGCCGATGCCGATCACCGGCGCATCGGGAAACCGCGCGCGCAAGCCGGGAAGAATGTGCGCGACGGCGTGCCGCTTGCCCAGGTAAGGCGGCATCAGGGCCACGTTGTTGCCGTTGCGATGGTCGGTCCAGCCCGGCGGTAGCGCCGGCACCGCGGCATCGACGACGGCGAACAGGGTCGCGTCGTCCGCATCCGCGTGCTTGGCCAGAGTGTAGAGTGGCATGTCGCCCTCCAACAGCACGCGCGCGTTGATCGCGACGCCGCGCGTTTGCGCCACCACCGTGATGGCCTCGGCAAGCCCGGCAAGCTCGCCGGCGTGAGACGCGGCGCGCGCGGCGATCATGCCTTCCCACCGGGCATCGACCTCTCCCGCTTCGTCCAGCACGACGCCGCCATGGGCGCAGACCGCCGCGCGAAAGGGGATGCGTGCCCGCCGCAAGGCATCGAGGCTGCGCGCGGTCACGGGCACCAGATGCGTCGTCTCGGCCAGCCACTGGATGAAGCGCATCTGGCGCGGCGTCGCATAGCTCAGCGGAGAGCCGTCCTTCGCGAAGCCCAATGCCGTCAACCGCTGATGCGGCACGTCGGGCGGGCACTTGCGCAAGGTCTGGAACAGGGTGTCGTCCAGATCGACCAGGGCGATGGCGCGCATCAGGCGTCCCACCCGATAAGCCGGGCGTCAAGCGCGGCGATCAGCGCGGGATCGATCGTGGCCGCGCCGGTCTCATGCCCGATCCAGGTCGTCCGCCGGTCCGCCGGGTCGGCGTTGTAGAGGTAGTTCGGCACGCTGGTTCCATAGTTGTCGGCAAAGCACAGCCGGGTCTTCATCGCCGCCGCCACGCGGGCCGGGCTGCGGCTCGTGGCCTGCACCACCACGTCGTGACCCTCGCGCGCCATCCGTTCGGCCAGGCGGAAAGGCAGGTAGGTGAACTCGCCGGTGCCGACGATGCGCAGCGGCCCCGCGACCGGCGGCAGCGGCGCGGACGGCGGATCGGCGACCGGCGCATCCAGCCCCAGCCGGCCGAAATTGCGATGGGCGTCCATCCGGCCCAGCGATGCCGCGGCCATGTCGAATGCCGCATCGGCGACGGGCGCCTGCCCCTGCGTCCATGCCAGCCGGCCGGTGAGCAGGGACGCGACGCGGGCCGGGCGCGGCATCCGCGCCTGCCAGCCGCGCCCAGCCGACCAGTCGGTGAGCGTCGCCACCACGATCGCCTCGACCTCCGGCCATGCCTCCACCAGCGCCCGCGCCAGATTGCACAGGGTCGTGCCGGTAGAGATCTCGTCGTCGACGATCACCAGCGAGCGCGGCCGGGGAAGCGCGGGACGATAGATGAGATGCGCGGAGGCGTGGCTGTGCGGCTCCTCGAAGCGGCAGAGCAGCGGGTGGTCCAGCCGCTGGCGCGTCGAGTGGATGAAATGGATGTCGTCGCGCCCGCTTGCCAGGCGCAGTTCCTCGTGGACGGTCTGGCCCAGGCATACGGCGGTCTCGGCCAGCCCCACCACCATGACCGGCCCCGGCAGGTCCGCCGGGATGCGCGCGGCAAGATCGCGAACGCTGCGGCGCATGACCCGCGGGGCGACGGGCAGATGCCGCCCGAGCACGCGCGAGACGACGAGGAAGCCGCGCCTGGGGTTTTCCCGCGCGGCAAAGTCGCACAAGTCGTCTAGCGGCCAGGCGGCCTCTTCCACTGTGATGTCGAGGCGCCCGGTCGGAAGCGCGATGGATCGGGAAAGCGTCGGGAAGGTCAGCATTCGCAGGTGATCCGGGCGATCGTCTCGCGCGCCTGCCGGACCACGGCCGCGCGGCCGACGATCCTGGGATCGGGCCCGGCCACGGGCAGCTCCATACCGAAAGAATCCAGAAAACTGAGGATGATGGCCCCCTTGATGCCGAAGTTGATATTTTCCGCGCTGCCGCCGGACTGGCGGATGCGGTCCAAATTGAGCGAAGAGCTCACCAGCCCGACCAGATGCCCGGCCATGTCCAGGATCGGACCGCCGCTGTTGCCGCTGGCGATGGGCGCGGTGAACTGGAAGACGGTGCTGTCGTTGCCGATGCCGCACAGGGCCGCGATGTTGCCCGCGCTTGCCTGCGGCCCGGTTCCCAACAGCCCTTGCAGCGGAAAGCCGAGCGCGACGATGTCCTCGCCCAGATGCAGCCCGACTTGCGCGCGGAACCGCGCCGTCTCCGGCAACTGGACCTCCACGCGCAGCAGCGCAAGGTCATTGCGCGGATCGGCGAAGACGATCGCCGCGTCGATCGGGCGACCGCCCGCGTGGACCGTGACCGCGCGGGCACCGTCCACGACGTGGGCATTGGTGAGGATATGATGGTGCCCGATGGCAACGCCGCTGCCGCTAGACGTGCCGCTGCCACCGGCCCGGTCATGCCCGTCGCCGCTTTCGCGTTCGGGCGGCCGCAGGCGCGGGATCAGCCGCTGCACCCATTCATGGTCGATCCCGTGCGCCCCGGCGATGGCGCTCAGCCCCATCGCGAAGCCCTGCCCGTTGGCGGCCAGGCGCCAGGCGCCCTGGTGCCGGTAGCATTCGATCAGGATGACCGCCGCGTCATCGCGGCCGCGCAGATCCACCGCGAAGCGCAGATCGCCGCCCTCGAGCGTCAGCGGTGAGGCGATCGGCCGATTGCCGCGATCGAACGCGACCAGCAGCAGCCGCTCCACTTGCGCGGGCACGCGGCCGGGATCGAACCACAGCCGGTGCGCTTCCTCGAACCGCGCCGCCGGGCGCATCTCGCGCGTCACGCCATCGATCGGCGGGAACGCGGGCGATGCCTGTCGATCAGCCTCCAACGCGATCAACGCCAGCGCGGGGCAATCGGGATCGCTGCCCGCGAGCGCGAAAGTGCACTCGCCGGAGACAGGAGCCCGTTCCCCCGCGATCAGATTACGCACGAGCGGGCGCGATTTGCGTCAGACGTTGACGCCGAACGACGAAGCCAGCGGACCCAGTCCGCCAGCGAAGCCCTGGCCGATCGCCTTGAACTTCCACTCGCCGCCGTGGCGATAGAGATCGCCGAAGATCATCGCCGTCTCGGTGGAGGCATCTTCCGACAGGTCATAGCGGGCGATCTCGGCACCGCCATCCGCGTTGACCACGCGAATGAACGCGTTCGAGATCATGCCGAAGTTCTGCCGGCGGTTATCCGCGTCATGGATCGTGACCGCGAAGCTCAGCTTCTGCACTTCGGCCGGCACCTGATCGAGCGAGACCGCCACGACCTCGTCATCGCCGCTGCCTTCGCCGGTCAGGTTGTCGCCCTGGTGGACGACCGAGCCGTTGCCGCCGTTCTTGTTGTTGTAGAACACGAAATCGGCGTCCGAGCGCACTTTGCCCGCCTCGCCGAGCAGGAACACGCTGGCGTCGAGGTCGAACGCGCTGCCGTCGGTCACGCGCGTGTCCCAGCCCAGCCCGACGCGAACCGCCTTGAGGCCCGGTGCTTCCTTGCTGAGGCTGACGTTGCCGCCCTTGGAAAGTGAAACTGCCATCTTGATCTCTCCTGCCGCCGGCCCTGGCCGGCCTGGTTGAAAGCCTTGCGGCCCTAGCCGATGCTGACTCCGAAATTGCGGGCGAGCGGCGCCAAACCGCCCTTGTAGCCCTGCCCGACGGCGCGGAACTTCCACTCGCCGTTGTAGCGATAGACTTCGCCGAAGATCATCGCGGTCTCGGTCGACGCGTCCTCGGCCAGGTCGTAGCGCGAGATCTCGCGCCCGGTCGCATCGTTGACGATGCGGATGAAGGCGTTCGACACCATGCCGAAGCTCTGGCGGCGCGCTTCGCCATCGTGAATGGTGACCGCGATGGCGATCTTCTGCACTTCGGCGGGAACGCGGGTCAGTTCCACCGTCAGCGCTTCGTCGTCGCCGTCGCCTTCGCCCGTGCGGTTGTCGCCGGTATGCTCCACCGAGCCATCGGGCGAGCGCAGGTTGTTGTAGAAGATGAAATCGCCGTCGGCGCGCACCTTGTCGCCCGCGCCGAGCAGGAAGGCGCTCGCGTCAAGATCGAAGTCCGCCCCGTCGGTCGCGCGGGTATCCCAGCCCAGGCCGATCAGGATCCGGGTGAGATTGGGTTCTTCCTTGGAAAGGCTGACATTGCCGCCCTTGGCCAGACTTACTGACATGATGCGCGCTCCTGCTCAGGTATGGTCGAGATGCTCGCCAGTCGCCGTGACCGGCGTGGCGTCCCTGCGGTTGCTCCGCAGCGAATCGTAGAAGGCGAGGCCGATCAGCGCCGCGCCGATCAGGCCCGTGACGGTCTCCGGGATGGCGAACCGCACCGACAGCAGCATGATCGCGGCAAGCGCGACAATGGCATAGAACGCGCCATGCTCAAGAAAGCGGTACTCCGCCAGCGTGCCCTTATCGACCAGCATGACCGTCATCGAACGAACGAACATCGCGCCGATGCCAAGGCCCAGCGCGATGATGAACAGGTTGTTCGACAGCGCGAAGGCGCCGATCACCCCATCGAACGAGAACGACGCGTCGAGCACTTCGAGGTAGAGGAAGCCCGCGAGGCCGGACCTGGCCACCGTGCCCGCCGCATCCGCGACATGTTCTTCCTGTTCGAGCAGGGCGCCGACCGACTGGACCGCGATATAGGTCAACAGGCCGAAAATGCCCGATGCGATGAAGGTCATCGCCTCCTCCGGCCCGATCAGACGGGACATGCCGTAAAGGACCAGCAGGACGATGCCGATCGCCAGGCCGGAAATGCGCGAAAGATCGGAAAACGGCCGCTCGATCACCCCGATCCAGTGCACGTCCTTGTCCTCGTCGAGAAAGAACGTGAGCCCGACCATCGCCAGGAAGGCGCCGCCGAAGCCGGAGATGCCGACATGGGCATCGGTGATGATCTGCTCGTAGCGGACGGGGTCGCTCGCGGCCAGGATGATCGCATCGATCGGCCCCATCCGCGCGGCGACCGCGACGATCGCCAGCGGGAAGATGATGCGCATCCCGAACACCGCGATCACGATGCCCCAGGTCAGGAAGCGCCGGCGCCAGACCGCGTCCATGTCGCGCAGCACGGTGGCGTTGACCACCGCGTTGTCAAACGAAAGCGAGACTTCCAGCACGCCGAGCACGGCCACGATCCAGAGGATGCCCAGTGTCCCCATGAGGGCGCCGGTCATCCCCCAGCCCAGCCAGGCGGCGATCGCCAGGCAGATCGCCGTGAAGATGAAGGAGCCCTTGTAATATTTGAACACGTTGATCCCCGTTCGCCGCTCTGGGTTCAGTCCTTGCGCCCGGCGACCCAGCGCAGGCCCCACCCGAGGCTCTCGTCCAGCATCTTCTGGTCACGCACGTAGTTCACGATGCGCGTCGCCTTCAGGCGCCCGGCATCGTTCTCGATCAGCACGATGCCGCACAGGCGCCGGTCGTTGCGGCCTTCGGTCATGCGCACCTCAACCGGCGGCTGATCGGGCATGGTGACGAGCACCACGCCATCGGTCTGCTGCCAATTGGGAACACCGTCATAGATGTTGGCGAAGATCGCGATGCGCCGGATCTCGTTCCAGTACGCGCCATTGATCCGCAGCGTCTCGCCTTGCGAGACGTCGCCGGTGCGATCATCACCCGACAGGGCGATATAGGGCGGCTGCGCAAAGGCGCCGAAGACGTTGCCCAGCGCCTGAACCACGCCCTTGCGCCCGTCCGCCAGCTCGAACAGGCAGCCCAGATCGAGGTCGATCGCCGAGCCGCCGCCGAAGAGGCCCTTGCGCCCGCGCGACCAGTTGAGATTGACCGTGATCTCGCCAAAGCTCGCGCCGCGCTTTTCCAGGCTGACCGTCTGGCCCGGCTTTTCCAGCGTCACCTTGCCGAGCCTTACCGGCGTGGACGGCGGAGGTGGCGGCGCGGCCGGTGCATCCTCGGCCACGTCGATGCCGAAGGATCGCGCCAGCGGCGCAAGGCCGCCGTTGAAGCCTTGCCCCACCGCGCGGAATTTCCACTGTCCGTTGCGCCGGTACAGTTCGCCGAACGTCATCGCCGCCTCGCTCGCGCCGACGAGGTGCGGGCGGAATACCAGAGCCGGCGCCCCGCCCGCCGGCGCGACGGTGATCGCCGCGCCTTCGAGCAGCGCCAGGGTCTGTCCCCTGGCCTGCGCCTCGTGGATGGTGACGCAGAACACCACGCGCTCGATCGCGGCGGGCAGGCGCGCCAGGTCCACTTCGAACGCGCCTTGCCCGATGCCCGAAACGAAGCGCACGCCGCCTTCCGCGCCTTGCGGCTGATTGTAGAACACCATGTCCGCATCGCCGCGGACCCGGCCCGAGGCCGTGAGCAGATAGGCCGAGGCATCGGCATCGATGGCGGGCCCGGCCGCCGGGGTCCAGGCGAACGCGATCGCCAGCGCCTCGCCCGGAACCGCCGCGTTCGCGCCTTGCTGCAGATCGGTCATCGCCGGGCCTCGATCCGGGGCGGGGTCAAAGCGCGCCGAGGATGATCGGCATCATGTCCTGGAACGTGCGGCCGCTGGTGCGTTCGCCCAGCGCCTTCATTTCCCAGCCGTCGCCGCTGCGCATCACCTTGGCCATGACCTGGCCGGTGTGCGAACCCGCGCCGGTGAGGTCAAAACGCGCCAGTTCCTTCCCGTTGGTCGAATCGACCAGCCGGCAATAGGCGTTCTCGATCCGATCGAAGCTGTCGCCCAAGAAGCTGTTCACCGTGAACAGCAGCGTCTGGACATTGGCGGGAAGGCGCATGAGATCGACATTGATGACCTCGTCATCCCCGTCGCCCGCGCCGGTGCGATTGTCGCCGCTGTGGACAATGCTGCCATCGCCACTCACCAGCTGGCGAAACCACACCTGATCGAGCAGATTGCGCTGCGCATCGAACAGCAGGCACGACGCGTCGAGATCGATCTCGCCGCCGCCACCGCCAGTAAGCCTGGCGAAGAAGCCCTTGGCCTGGCGCACATCCCAGCCCAGCCCCATCGCCACGCGGGTCAGCGTGCCACCGCCGGATTTTTCCAGGCGAACCGATTCGCCCTTTTGCAGACTAACCACGCAATACTCCCGCTGAAACCCGCGGCCACGCGTGGAACCCAAGGCAAAGCAAGGGCCACGCGATTGCCAGCAAATGTGCTTTCTCTGTGCGGATGCCGACCTGGCCGATCTTCGCAGCCGCTCTCTTAGCGGTTTAACCAAGGCAGTTTTTTGACAGGATCGAGCCGCGGGGGATCTCTCGTTCCGAAATATGCGTTCGCAAGCGCGGCGATGGCCACGACCGGCTGGCTTTCCGCACCGCTCGGCAATGTCCGGCGGATCGCCGTCACTGTCCCGCGCGCCGGCGCCCTATGCCTGGCTGGCGGTGGCCAATTCCTTCTGAATGGCCGGTTCGACCCTGCGCTCGGCGCGCGTGACGGCAATGATCTCGGCATCGATGTCCGCGGTGAAGGGCCTCGCCTTGCCCATCACCGCGTCGATCCAGGTCGTGCAGAACGGAATGCCGACCTCGTCGCAATAGGACGCCCCGCCGGCCGCGCGCGCGTTGATCTCAAGGATCCGCCACTCGCCACGCCGGTCCTGCTTGTACTGGACGTTGATCGCGCCGTGCAGGCCGTGCCGGCGCACCAGGCCCGTCGCATGGGCGATCAGCGCATGGCGGGTCAGGATCCGCTGCCGGTTGGCGTCCAGCTTGATCCGCGCCGCCGCCAGCATCACCGCGCCGCGATCGGCGACGATGTCTACCGATGCTTCCTGGCCGGGCAGATATTCCATGACCAGGAGGGAGAACGGCTCGCCCAGTTCCTCGGCCCGGCGCAGCGAGGCCGCGTAGACTTCGGGCGCGATCCGGCGGGCGTCGGGATCGGCAAGGTGCGCCAGCGGCCTGTCCGCGTCCAGCGTCCAGTACCCGGCCCCGTACACGCCCCTGCGAGGCTTGACGCAGGCCGCGCCGCCAAGCCCGGCCATGGCGCTCACCGCGTCCTCGAACGCGGCCGCCGTCGTCACCACCCGCGTCGGGCAAAGATAGGGATCACCCGCCAGGGAGTTGGCGAAAGCGGCCTTGTCGTCGAGCAGTTCCAGCGTATCGGCATCGGCCGCCAGATGCACCCGGATGCCGGCGGCCGCGAAACGATCCAGCCCCCTTGCCACGCCGAGCTTGCCGCGCTGGGGCACCAGGATATCGATCCCGTGCGTCACGGCCGTTTCCAGAAGCCAGTTCGTGTAGTCGACGGCGCCACGCGCGGGCTCAAGCCAGAAAACCGGAGCGACATCCCGAACCGGAGCCTGCGCATCGACGGCGCTCAGGAAAAGCTGAACCTGCGGCCGCTCGGCGACGATGCGACGCACGACATTGCGCATCGAGAACGATTGATTGAACCAGATTCTCATTTTGCGTTTGGCATTTTCCGTTGGGCAACCTTGGCCGGAATGCGTTGATCGGGCCGGGCGCGGGACGCGTGAGCGCCCCTCCTAGCGCGTCACCGCGCCACATGCATCGGCCAATCGTGCGCGAGCAGTCCAGGCTGAAGCGGAAATCCCATGATGCGCGGCGACAACTACGATGGCCGGTTGAGCGGCGACTATGATGGCCGGTAGGATCGGTTGTC
>NZ_JARESE010000035.1 GCF_029076845.1 Novosphingobium album (ex Liu et al. 2023) | reverse complement strand
CATGCCCCACCACCTGCGGCACCTCAATCTACACCGGAAATTACACCACGACCGCGGACGCTAACGAATTTCGTGGAGCCAGCCGGAATCCGCGATGCAGGTGTAACGGTCGATGCCGCGCTGCAGCGCGTATTCGACTACGGCAGTGGTCAGCGCGTTGCGCACCTGCCGCCTCTCCGCCGCAGGCAGGGAAGGGGACACGCAGCCTCGCGTCAATTCGAGGATGTTTGGGCCCGTCGGGACCGGTCCATCGCAAAGGTCCGGGAAGAGATTTCCCAGAATATGAGGGCGATCACTGGGGAGCAGACGGATCGAGCCACGATGGCGGCCATCGTTATCGGTCGCGATGCAATAGACGCTATGAGGACTATCGAACTGATCGACTTCGAATTCGCCGTCGATGACTGGCACGTCCCATCGGCGCAGATCGACAAAGATGCGCTTGCGATCGCGGTACATAGCGTCGAACAGCGGATGGCATCCGGGCTGTTCGGCCCCCTCGAAAACATGGATCATCTCGAAACCCCTGTCTGGAACTGAGGCCGATGATCCTGCGGAATTTCAGGTTGGCGTTACCCTCCAGGTAGAGGGTTGCACGCCATAATCTGTCGGGAGGTCAGCTGTCCCGAACAAGGTGCGATCCGACT
Organism: Novosphingobium album (ex Liu et al. 2023); assembly: GCF_029076845.1. Lineage (GTDB taxonomy): Bacteria > Pseudomonadota > Alphaproteobacteria > Sphingomonadales > Sphingomonadaceae > Novosphingobium. The sequence continues at coordinate 9,330 of NZ_JARESE010000035.1, read as the reverse complement.
ATCCATGATCGCAGCATGGCCCAATCTCTTGCGACAAGCAGGCACGCTGATTTTCAGAAAGCGTTTCGCCCAAACACATCCGCATAGGTGATGACGCCGTCGAAGATTGCACGAAGCACCATCAGGGAGCGCTGGGCGTTGCCGTAGATCCGGCGTGCGGTTTCGACGTGGCCATGGGCGGTGGTGCGGGAAATCCCAAGAACGCTGCCGATCTCGTCGTCGGTCTTGCCCCGGCCGACAAGGATCATGGCCTCACGTGCCCGCGGGCTGACGTGCGGAATCGTCAGCGGCTCTACGTCATTCAAGGCTCGAATGATGCGCCGCGCCGACTCAAATGCATGCGTGGCCACAGCCTGCGCAAGCGCAAATGCGTAAGGATGCAGCCGTTCAAAATCTCTGGCGGCAAAGGAACAAGTCCCCTGATATTCGCCTGGCATATGCACCGGGATGGTGATCCCCACCTTCAACCCGTAGCGGGCAGCGGAATCGAGGATGTGGCGGTGGTGATCCCCAAGGACCATATGTCGATCGAGCTCGGTCCAGATGAAAGGGCTGACCAGGCGGGCGCTGACCGCATGAACCGGATCGATCGTAAAGTAGCCTTTCTCCAGACTCTGGTCGATCCAGTCTGGATGATAGTTGGTCAAGCGGATGGCGTCGCCGGGCGGCGACAGGAGATCAACGTGATGGCCGAGCGCGAACTGATCGAAGCCAAGCCTCGCGGTGAGCTCGATCATGGCCGCTTCGAGCTGTGGTAAATCCTTTGCCCCGCGCAACCTGGCGACGGCCAGGTCCAGATTAAATTCCTTGTTCACCGGATAGCGCCTCCCTCCTGGCGTTCGCCTATGCCGAAACAGGCTGGAATTGCCCCAATGTGGATGTATTAATGTATTCGCAAGTCTATCTACGAAATCATTCAAGTCTTTGCGGAGGTGGTGCAAGGAATGAGACGGATCGGGCTGCAGCGAATCAATATCCACTGCGGCTAGCGATGGCAAGTCCGCCAAGGTGCATAGTCTCGATAAAGTCAGGAAACGATCCAGCATGACCCCGGAAAATTAGATGGAGAAGGGGGAGGCGCATCGGATGTGGCGGTGGTCGGGCTCCAAGCGCCGACCTCGACGCTGCCGTGATGCCCACCGAATGTTCCAGGCTGCCGCTCATGACTCGAACCATTTTTCGCGCACAAAACCCCGACCTCGAGACATTGGGCGCGGATCTCGTCAAACGCCTCGGCGGCATCTGGAAGGATGATCGGGGAATGTGCCTGTGCCCCGCCCATGCCGATCGCAACCCCAGCCTTTCGGTGCGGGTTGGGAAATCAGCGCTGCTGTTCAAATGCTTCGCCGGCTGTGACAATCGCGATGTGTTGCGCGCCATCGCGAAGATCGATGAGTGGGCGTTGCAGAAATGCCCTGAGGTTCATGCCCATCATACCGTGCCTGCGGAACCATCATGGCGCCGCGCTCGAGTACGCGATCTGTGGGATCGCTCCCTGCCATTGCCGGGAACCCTGGCGGCAGCCTATCTCCGGCGACGTGGGTTGGTGATCTTGCCGCCCGCCTTGCGCTTCTGCGGGCGCACGCCGCTGGGTAGGGGGCGGGATGCAGTGTTTCGTCCGGCGATGAACGCGGCAATCCATGAAGGCCATGAACTTGTGGCGGTTCAACGCACTTTCTTCGAGATCGACCATCCGCGCCGCGCCCGCGATCTCGGCAATCCCCGCCGCATGCTGGGACGACCGCGAGGCGGTGCTGTCATGCTGGCTCCAGTTGGAACGATATTGGGTCTTGCCGAGGGTATCGAGACTGCGGTCTCGGCGATGGTGCTGCTCGATATTCCAGTGTGGGCGACGCTCGGCAGCGAGAGACTGGCGCGCATCGTCATCCCGGTCAGCGTGACGCATCTGATCCTGCTTCCCGACAATGACAATGCCGGGCGCATCGGCGCCGCCAAAGCTCTCGAAGCCTACGCCATGCCTGGCCGGACCATCGAACTGATCTGGCCGCCTGCTGGCTGCAAGGACTGGAACGATGCCCTGAGAAGCGGAGAAGAGGGGGTGGGGAGCATATGGCGGCAGGTGGCCTGAAGGGTCGGGCCATTGAGGCGATCTCGCCGCCGCTATCAGGAGATCCTCTTCATGTCCGAACTTCCCATTCTCGTGTCTGCGGCCAGCCTTGAAAAATCCCCCGCCAACGTCCGCAAAACCAGCGACCCACAAGCCGATGCCCGGCTTCAGGCCAATATCGCCGAACGCGGCATCCTGCAGAATCTGGTCGGCGTGCCGGTGGCGCGCAAAAAAGGACATTATCGTATCACCGCCGGCGGCCGACGGCTCGATGCCATTCACCGTCTCATCGCCGCCGGCAGCTTTCCTCAAGATTATGCTGTCCCGGTACTGGTGCTCAAGAATCCCAAGGACGCGGTCGAGGTCAGCCTTTCGGAGAACTTTTTTCGTTTGGGCATGAATCCCGCTGAAGCCTGCCGGGCCTTCCGCGACGTTATCGAGGTAGAGCGCAAGACGCCCGCCGACATCGCCAAACGCTTCGGCGTCACCGAGCGCTTCGTGCTCGGCCGCCTGCGGCTCGCGCATCTCGCCCAACCCATTTTCGACGCGCTGGAAGCCGATGAGATCACGCTCGACGTCGCCAAGGCCTATTGCACCACCGCCGACACCGCACGACAGGCGGCGGTGTGGCAAGCACTCTGCGAAAGCTATGCACGCGACAATGTGAGCGAGATCCGCCGCCAGCTTGCCGCCTACAGCTACCGGGCAAGCGATCCCAAGGCGCTGCTGGTCGGCCGCGACGCCTATCTCGCCGACGGCGGTCGGGTCGAGGATGCCGACCTCTTCTCCACCGCCGCCGATGAACGCTGGATCGACACGCATATCCTCGATGCTCTGGCGGAGGCCCGGCTGGCCGCCGAGGCAGAGGCGATCCGCGAGCGCGAAGGGCTGGGCGAGGTCCGCGCCGTCGCCAGCGGGCGCGTTCCCTATATGGAAACCTGCGGTCTCAAACCACTGAGCGGCGAGCCCAAGTCTCTGACGGATGAGCAGGAACTGCGCAAAAAAGAAATCGAGGCCGAGCTCGAACAATGGAACGCGGCGTTCGAAGACGGCAATTGCGGGGCATGCGATGACGATGAAACGCATATCGCCGCGCTTGAAGCCGAACTGGCGGGTTATCTCGAAACAGCGCCGGTGATCGACGAGAGCCAGAAAGCATCGGCGCTGGCCTATCTCGTGCTCGCCGAGGATGGCACGCCGCAGATCCACGAGCAATTCTATGCCGCCCCGGTCGATGGCGGCGATACCGGCGAGGATGAAGACAGTATACGCATCGACGCAGCGAACAATGAATCACCCGATGAGGTGGAAAACGGACCGGCCCGCCCGGCGCTGAGCCAGCGCCTGCGCGATATGCTGGCGATGATGAAGACCGAACTGCTCGCCGTCCATGTTGCGTGCGATCCCGCTTTCGCGCTCGATCTCGGGACCTTCATCATGGTCGATGCCGCATGCCGCTATTCGTCCGAAGAGATTCCGAGTGAATTGCGTGCGCCGACACCCGCGCGCTTGCTCGGTGATTTCAGGCCCGACACAGCCGCTGCTACCGAATGGACGAAACTGGATGAAGGTCTCGATCGCAGCTGGCTCGACCATCGCCCGTCGATCATCGACCGCTATGATGCCTTCTGCGCGCTGCCCGATGAAGCACGCGCCGCGTGGCTTGGTTGGGCCATCGCGCGAAGTCTGCGGGCGGTGCCTGCCGGCGATGACGGCAGCGATTTCATCGACCATCTCGGACGCAAGCTCGGCATCGACGTTGCCGCCTGGTGGCGACCAACCGCGCTCACCTATTTCGACAGACTGGGCAAACCCGCCATTCTCGAGCTGTTCGAGGAGATCGGCGGCAGTGAACTGCGAACGCGCTACGCGGGCTCGAAGAAGCACGATCTCGCAGCCTCGGCCGAGCGGCTGTTCGGCGGTCATGTTATCATGGATCCGCAAGTCCAGGCGCGCGCGCTGGCCTGGCTGCCGGAGGAAATGCGCTTCGGGCCGTCGATGGACGATGGCGATACGCTGATTGATGATCGGATTGGCGATACGGTAGTTCTGGCGTCACCCGGTGGTGACGCTGACGGCGAATGTCTGGCCGAGGCTGCGTGATATCGGGATGGGCAAGGATTTTCGCTCATGCCCTTCTGGCAGCGAAATCTTTGCTGGTCGCGCCGTCGTCAGGCTTCGCGGCGATAGAGCAGCACCCGCCCTGCAGGCACGAGCTGGAGCAATAGATCGAACTCCGCGACATTCGCGGTGAGCACGGTGAAACCCAGCTTCATCGCCTGCAGGAACAGGGTACAGTCCTGCAAGGCCTTGAGCCGCGCATCGCGGGCATAGCCCTGCAACCGGCACAACATCCCCGCCAGTAAGGCTGCGCGCCCGAGAACTTCGGCATCGGGCGCAAACATGCGATGGCCGGGCATGGCGTCGAGCTGCGCCCGAACTGCGGCGATGACGCTTGCCGTGCGCTTGTCCTTTGGATTGAGTACGCCCAGCGTGTGCATCAACTCCTGCACCGCCACCGTCGAATGGTTGACCTGCCGGGTTTCGATCATGCGTTCGTTCAATGCAGGAGCACGGCCCTGCATCTGGTCGATATAGACGCAGGTATCGAGCAGCAGCGCTTGCCCGGCAAGCGTGCTGTCATCGGCGAACGGAAGCAGGGCATCGCCGCGCCGCGCCAATGTCTTTCCCGGATCGAAGCGTGCCCAGCGCAGCGCCGCTTCGACATCGAACCCCGCCAAGATCAGAAACCCAGCTTGAGGTCCGGATCGACCGTGCCGCGTACCGCCTTGAAGCGTTCGGCGAAATTGTCTTCCAGCGCGACATTGGCCAGGGCGAACTCGATGAGATCGGTGTCGGTGGCGATACCCGTCTGCGCCTTGGCCTTGCGGATGAGTTCGGGGCTGATGCGCCCGCCGATCCGGCCGCTTTTTTCGTGGAGCAGACCCGACAGTTCCGCCGCCGCCATCACCGCCTTGACCCTGCTTTCGCTGGTGGTGCGGAAGGCGCCCGTACCTTCGGGTTTGGATGTTTTGCGCTTTCCGCCGATCATACCCATGACGCTGGCCTTTCCGTCCGTTCAACTAAATTCGATTTTGTCTAACATAGGGCATCGTCGGGCCGCGATCAAGATGGTCGCCGCAAATCTGCGGCAATCGTTCAGCCAACCAGCGAATCAACGCGCCAGATGGTCTGGCAAGGGAGCGGAGTGAGGGGGGAGGGTTCGTTTCGTTCATCGAGAAAGGTGCCACATGCCTTCAGCCCAACTTGCCCTGTCCCCGCCCGCCGACAGCAATCTGTGCCTCTGTGAGGTGGCGCGTACGATTAAACAACGCCTGCGTTCGGGCACCCCGATCACCCGGCAGACCCTGAAACGCCTGATGGTCGAAGCCTTCAGCGTCGATGATGCCGGTGGAACCTGGTCAATGCGCGATGCCTATGACGCGCTCGAAGCCGCGCAGGTGCTGCTGCTGGCCGATGCTGATTGCCCACTGCTTGCGGGCGATGATCTCGCAGACCAGTTCCGCGGCCTGCGTGCCTTCGAGCAGGGGCTGCCGACCCAGACCTATCGTTCCGAACGGCAGATCGATCTGCAACAGTTCAGCACCCCGCTCAGCCTGGCCTGGCTGGCGGGCCTCGCCGCTGGATGCCGGGCCGACGACATCGTGCTCGAACCCTCGGCGGGCACCGGCATGCTCGCCATCCATGCCCATCGCCATGGCGCGCGCCTGCTGCTCAACGAATGCGATCTGCGTCGCGCCAATCTGCTGGAAAAGCTGTTCGCCCAGCCGGTGACGCGCCATGATGGCGAGAATATCGACGATCACCTTGCCGGAACGCCGCGTCCGACGCTGGTGCTGATCAACCCGCCCTTCAGCCGCAGCGCCGGGCGCGGTGTCGATCGCCATGCGGGGGCACGCCATCTGCGCGCGTCACTGTCCCGGCTTGCCCCCGACGGGCGCTGCGTCGCCATCATGCCGGCCAATTTCGCTGTCGATGGCACGGCCGCGCTCGGCTATACGGCGGTGGCCGAACTGGCGTTACCCCGCGCCGAGATCACCATCGGCGGCCATGCTTACGCCAAGCACGGCACGTCGATCGACGTTCGCCTGCTGGTGTTCGACAAGGGCTGGGCGGGAGAGCCCCAGCGCCATTTTGCGGCGACGATCGATGACGCGTTGGAGCTGGTGCTGGCGGTCCCGCCGCGGAGCAATCCCAGGAATCCCCTGACGCCCGAACCGCAGCCAGCCGCCCTGCCAGTGCCGCGCCCGGCTCCCCTGCCGATCGCAAAGCCGCTGCTTGCCAGATTGCCAGTCCGCCGTCCCGTGCCGCCTTCGCGGATCGCCGTCATCGACGATGCGCCCGAGTCCTTGTCCTATCGCCTGCGCGACACGCCGCTGCCGCCGGGCGAACCGGTCGGCATCTATGCGCCCTGGCGACTTGCCCGCATCGAGATCGAGGGCGCAACGCCGCATCCCGATGATCTGGTCGAATCGATCGCCATGGCTTCGGTGCTGCCACCGGCGCCGCAGCACCGGCCCTTGCTCCAGCGCCGGTCGGTGGCGGCGCTGTCTGATGCCCAGCTCGAAGCCGTGATCCTGGCCGGCGATGCCTTCGCCCGCGATCTGCCCGGTCGCTTCGAGCCCAATGCGGCCGGCGACCAGTTGCATGAGGAGGAAGGCGGCCAGATCTACCGCACCGGCTTTTTCATCGGCGACGGGACGGGTGTAGGCAAGGGCAGGGAGGTCGCCGCCTGCATCCTCGATCGCTGGAACCAGGGGCATCGCAAGGCGATATGGGTCAGCCGTGGGACGGCCCTCCTGGAAGATTCAAGGAGAGATCATGGCGCGCTCGGCGGCCTGCCCATCGACATCCAGCCGCTCGACGCCTTCCCGCTTGGGCGACCGATCACCATGGACAGCGGTATCCTGTTTTTGACTTACGCCACCCTGCGCTCGGTGCGCCACGATCAGGATTCGCGCCTGCAGCAGATTATCGCCTGGGCCGGTGCCGACTTCGAGGGCATGCTGGTGTTCGACGAGGCCCATGAGATGGGCAATGCGGCGGGCACCGAGAGCGAATTCGGCAAGGCGCGCGGCTCGGAACAGGGGCTGGCCGGGGTGCGGTTACAGAACGCCCTGCCGCGCGCCTGTGTACTCTATGTCTCGGCGACCGGCGCGACCAAGCCCGAAAACCTGTCCTATGCCTCGCGTCTTGGCCTGTGGGGACCGGGCACCGCCTTCGCCACCCGCGACCTGTTCCTGTCGGCGATGGAGGAGGGCGGGGTCGCGGCCATGGAAATCGTGGCCCGCGATTTGAAGGCAATGGGCCTCTATGTGGCGCGCGCTCTGAGCTTTGCCTGTGTCGAATATGAAGCGCTGATCCACAAGCTCACACCCGGCCAGATCGCCATTTACGACAGATTCGCAGACGCGTGGTCCATCGTGCATCAGCATCTCGACGCCGTGCTCAAGGCGACCAACATCGTCGACCGTATTTCCGGGGCGACGCTCAACGCCCGCGCCAAGGGTTCGGCGCTGAGCCGCTTCGAAAGCTCCAAACAGCGATTCTGGCTCGCCTTGCTAGTGGCGATGAAGATGCCGACCCTCCTCCCGGAGATCGAGAGGGAAATCGCGCGCGGTTACGTCGCGGTGATACAGCTCGTCACCACCGCCGAGGCGATCCTCGAACGCCGCCTTGCCGAACTGTCGCCAGAGGAACGCGCCAGTCTGTCGCTGGAGGTCTCGCCGCTGGAAATTCTTGTCGAGTATCTACGCCACGCTTTCCCGATCCGCCAGATGCGCGCGTTCAAGACGGCGGACGGGGCCGTCCGCTCCGAACCGATGCTCGATGCCGATGGCGAGCCGGTGCTGAGCCAGGAAGCCATCGCCGCGCGAGACGAACTGATCGAGCAGCTTTGCGCCATGCCCGCCGTCCCTGCCGCGCTCGATACGCTGCTGGCGCATTTCGGGACCGAGCGGGTTGCCGAGATCACCGGCCGCGCGCGCAGGCTGGTGATCGGAAAGGACGGGCGCCAGACCATTGAGCGGCGTAGCCAGCGTGCCAATCTTGTCGAGACCAGCCAGTTCATGGACGGCGAGAAGCCGATTCTGGTGTTCAGTTCGGCGGGCGGCACCGGGCGTTCCTATCATGCCGACCGTGCCTGCAAGAGTGCCGCCAAACGCCGCATCCATTTCCTGCTCGAACCGGCTGGCGCGCCGATGTGGCGATCCAGGGGCTGGGCCGCAGTCATCGCACCAACCAGACCGTGCCGCCGGTGTTCCGCCCGGTGGTGACCGATTGCAAGGGCGAGCGCCGCGCTATCTCCACCGTCGCCCGGCGGCTCGACACGCTGGGCGCCTTGACCCGCGGCCAGCGCCAGACCGGCGGGCAAAATTTGTTCCGGCCCGGCGACAATCTCGAAAGCGATATGGCGAAAGAGGCGCTCGGCCAATGGTATCGGTTGCTGCACCACGGCAAACTCGCCAGCGTCACCATGGAAGCCTTTCAGGCGATGACCGGGCTGAAGCTGATCGACGAGCACGGCCATCTGCTCGAACGCCTGCCCCCCATCCAACGCTGGCTCAACCGGCTGCTGGCGCTGCGCATCGCGGTGCAGAACGCCATCTTCGAGGAATATATGGGGCTCATCCAGGCCCGCGCCGATGCCGCGCGCGAGGCGGGAACCTTGGATGTCGGTGTCGAGACGATCCGCGCCGAAAAGATCGTGACGCTCGCCGATCAATGTCTGCGCCGCGATCCGCGCACCGGCGCGGAAACGCGGTTGTTGCATCTCGAACTGCATCTGAAGCCGCGCGTAACCGGGTGGGACCGGCTGATGCGCATCTGGGGCCGCGGCGAGGACATCGCCATGCTGCGCAACACGCGCTCGCACAAGGTGGCGCTCAGCGTGCCATCCTGGTCGATCACCGACGAGGAAGGGCAGGTCATCCCGATGCGCGAGCTCATCCGGCCGATCGGGACAAGGCGCATCACGCTGGAGCAGCTTGCCCAAAGTCACTGGCAGGCCGTCGACCCCGATCCTTTCCAGCAGACATGGATCGAGCAGGCCGCTGAAGCCGATGCGGTGAGCGAGATCGAGACGATCCATGTCGCGACCGGGCTGCTGCTGCCGGTCTGGCATAAATTGCCGCAGGAAGATGTGCGGGTCTGGCGGATCGACGATGGCGCCGACACCTGCGCGGCGACAACTACGATGGCCGGTTGAGCGGCGACTATGATGGCCGGTAGGATCGGTTGTC
>NZ_JARESE010000034.1 GCF_029076845.1 Novosphingobium album (ex Liu et al. 2023) | reverse complement strand
TCGCTTCCATCGAGCGCTTCTGCGTCAGAAATATGCCTGAACGAACTTCAGGTTCAGGACACTAGCATCCGAATCCCGTTGGCTGCACGGCGCGCGCCTCAAGGGCGCTAAGCAAAAAAAGCAGGACCATAATCCGTTTCAACACGGTCGCAAGATCGGTCTGGCTTGACTCAAAAATGGATACAGGATACTGGCATGTGACGTTGTTGCGTGCGGTCAGATGGCCTTCGGTCATCGCGAAAATCGGGCGTCCGCGAGATCGGCGATCCATCATGGCTATCCAGGAGGACCTGACATGCGATTTGATAGTGCGTTGCTAGCCCGGGTGGGTGATATATCGCGATTTCCGGAGACGGGAGATTGGCTTGAGACGGCGAAGCTGGTTGAGGCTTGCGGTTTTACGGGCATCTGGTCTGCGGAGCATCATTTTGCGTGGGACACGGGGGTCACGCTGCGCGGCGACAACTACGATGGCCGGTTGAGCGGCGACTATGATGGCCGGTAGGATCGGTTGTC
>NZ_JARESE010000033.1 GCF_029076845.1 Novosphingobium album (ex Liu et al. 2023) | reverse complement strand
CGGCGCGGCCACCTATCGGCCATCAAAATTGACGCCGACCGGACTCCGTAATCGTCGCGCTACAGACGCGAGCAGGGCGGGAAGGTCGTCATAGCGCGGTCCAACCGGCGGTAAGCGGTCGAGCTTCTCCATCGTGGCAAGCCACCGCGTATCGCCATCGCGACGCGCCCGGTCGCTGCGAAAGTAGGAGAGGGGGCCGAACGAAAGGATCTGCTCCACCTCGAGCAGCGCACCAAACATCAATGCTGCGTATCCGCCCATTGACTGGCCCACGGTGCTTACCGAAGTAGGCCGCAGTCTCGCGATCATGCCGCGCAGTGCGGACGTAACCGCGTCCACGTCATGCCCTAGTCCCGGTACCCCATAAAGATACCAGAAATTGGCGGGATCGCGTACCAGGATGCGGTTGATAGGCCGTCCCATGGCCTTCTCAAATTTGCGGGTGCGACCGACGAAGTCAAAAGCGGGCAATTCATTCCATGAAACGAAGCCGAATGAGATGACCAGCGGCGCCTCGGAATAGGGGGCATCGATAAGATATCCGGCATCGGGATTTGCCTGGACGGCGGCAATCGCCGCCGTGTCGAGATGAGCATCAAGGATCGACGGCAGTGACATGATTTGAGTTGATGGGCTTCTCAGATTTGCATCATAACGCATTCTAATAATGATATTTTACCGTGCAAATCATGCGGCGCTTGGCGACGCTACCGAATTGATTCGCGAGTGTGCCGGGATGTATTGCCACGCGGAAAACCTTCTCGGCCATCGTGCGATCCTAAACCTTGGCGCATCCCACGTAGACGATGAGTTCGAGCGGCTGCTTCGTATTCGTGACATTGCGAGCGGTTACCCGCCACTTGCCGCCAAACGGCATGCTCGAAGTGACTGCGAAGGCTTGCGGATTCGTCGGGATCGCGAAGCCGCCAGAGATGGCCCACATGTCGTCGGGACACCACGCCACATGCTCTCCGGTTGCGCCTGGTTCGACGCTCATGTCCTTCACGCCCTGGCGGAACTCCACTTTGAAGTTTTGCCCTGACCCAGTGGGCGCCGGAGAGGAGCAACCGGCAAGTACGAATGCAAGTAGACCGATCCAGCGCATTCCCAATGAACTCCCCAATTTATGCAGGCGTTGCCTGCCTCAAGGCGTATCCCACCGACAACCCTTAAGGCCGCTCGATCACGGCGTCTATCGTCAGTCGGGCGATCGGCGATTTGAAAGCCAGTTCGCATGCCGCTTGCACGGGCAGGGGATGCATATCAGCTTGTGAGCCGGGGCGGGAGGGAAGCGTTCGGATGTTCTTCCCATTCTGAGGCTTCCTTTTCGTGCTTTACAATCTGGTCTTTCGACATCCTGCACGAACGGTGCGAGTGAGAAAGGGCGGCTTTTTGTCGCAGCAGTGGCCGCAATCGTTGTGCGATGGCTTGCCATCGCACGGGAGGGCCGACAGGGTGATTTGCAACCATGCGCAGCGATCTCGATCATCTTCCGCCCGGCAAGCAGCGCGAGCTCGAACGCGTCGTGCAGATCGTGTTCGAGGAGTTCGAGGACAGCTTGAGGTCCGGCACCAGCGACTGGAAGAAGCAGGGCCGCATCCTCAAGGTCATCCTCTACGGCTCTTATGCGCGCGGCACCTGGGTCGATGAGCCGCATACGGCCAAGGGGTACCAGTCGGATTACGACCTGCTCATCGTGGTCAACGACGCGCGTCTCACCGACCGGGTCGAGTTCTGGTCCGGGCTCGACGAGCGGCTCATCCGCGAGTTCGGGGTTACCCAAAGCATCAGGACGCCAGTCAACTTCATTGTCCATTCGCTGCAGGAAGTGAACGACGGGCTTGCCCAGGGGCGGTACTTCTTCATCGACATCGCCCGCGACGGGATCGCGCTCTACCAGAGCGACGACAGCGAGCTGGCCCGCCCCCGGCCCAAGACCCCCGAGGCGGCTCTGGCCATGGCGCGAGAGTACTTCGAGGAGTGGTTTCCGGCAGCGATGCGAGCGCATGTTAATTTTGGTGATGACGTCAACCGTGGGTGGAATAAGGATGCAGCATTCATGCTTCATCAAGCCACTGAGCGGCTCTATCACTGCGTCTTGCTCACGGTCAGTTTCTACACGCCACACGTGCACAACCTGGCGTTTCTGCGCACGCAGGCCGAGCGGCTCGATCGGCGGCTTTGCCATGTCTGGCCCGCCGACACCCGCGAGCAGCGCGCCCGGTTCGCCAAGCTCAAGGAAGCCTACGTCAAGGCGCGCTATTCCAAGCACTACCGGATCAGCGAGGCCGAGCTCGCCTGGCTCGGCGAACAAGTCGAGGAACTCGGACGCGTCGTGCATGCGGTCTGTTCGGAGCGGATCGCCGCACTCGAAGCGGCCGTGCCCGAGGCGGGGTAGCGAGCGGGCACCTTTATGTTGGAAGCGGTTGGAAATTGACCGTGAATGGACGGATCGATCCGATGGCGTAACCTGATGCGAAATTCCCCTGTCTCGTCGATCGCCTTTTGCTTTCTCGGTAAGAGTGGACTTCGCGAAATCAGGGTGTGCTGCTTCTTCATAGCAGATACTTAACGAGGGACTATGGCTGAATCGCGCTATGTAAACGGCGGCTACCTTGAAAGGAATCCGAGTTGGCATTCAGAAGACTCGCCGGTTAAAGCAGCATGGATCGATGCCGTCTTGCGTCGCAACTCGCTCGACCCAAAGAGCGTGGCCGAGATTGGGACTGGGGCTGGCGGCGTTCTGGCGGGGCTTCAAACTCTGCGACCCAACTCCCGCTATATCGGGTTCGAAATCTCGCCGCAGGCATTTTCTTTGGCACAGTCACGCGCAAAAGTTGATTTGGATTTCCGCCTGGAAGATATGATATTGACTGGGCGCTCGGGATATGATCTTCTCTTGGCGATTGATGTATTCGAGCATGTGCCGGATTATATCGGGTTCTTGCGCGCGCTTGTGAACCGGGCGACTTATAAGCTTTTTCACATCCCACTCGACATGTCGGTTCAGATGCTCTTGCGACGAGGCCTTTTCCAGGACATTCGCCGGAACTTGGGACATCTCCATTATTTCTCTCGCGAAACGGCCTTCGACACTTTGGCCGATTGTGGATATGAGATCGTCGATTGGAACTACACGTTCTGGTCACGCGAACTTCCAGATCTTCCACTACGTACCAGGATCGCGAATGTCCCACGCAGGCTGCTCGCGGGGCTCAACGAGGATTTCGCGGTTCGGATGATGGGCGGCGCTTCAGTGATGGTGCTCACGCGATAGTCGGCTTGCAGTGCAGAACCCGATTGTCATGGCGCCACAGGTGACGCGCCCCTGTTCCAGTGTAGCCATCTCGCCAGATCGCGCCTGGGCCGCATTGACAAACCCTTTAACGAAAGTTGGCGCTTTTTCACATCGATCAGCGTTACGGGGCCCGCCGGCGAAAATGTGTGGCATCCTTGCACGAAGGGCGTGGCGCCGCTCGGCGCGCAAAGACGGGCATTGAGGTCTGCCGCGAAGCACTCCTCGGTTAGTTCGGCGATGTGCAGCAGGCGCAACGCTGAACCGTAACTTTGGACGCAATCTTGCACTGGCAATATGAGCCGGCCCGCGTGCTCAAAGACGCGACCAGCTGGGCGGGCGCCCTTGCGATCGATTCTCACCGGATTTTTGGGATGAGGTGTCCATGCGCCTAAAGGGGTGTCGGCCCACGCAACATTGAGTTTGGAGAGGTGATCGAATTTTCCTCCGACCGTTCCGTAAAACAGCCACCAGAGTCCTTCGTGAAAAAGCGGTGTGGGGTCCAGAGCGACAGTGTCGAGCGCGATTAGGGATGCCTTCTCCCAGGTCCATGGAAACTCTCGGGCGCGATAAAGGGTGAGCGTTCCTGAACCACATGCTTCGGGCAAGAGCCACATATCGCTCTCCCATTCGAACACAAATGGGTATGAAAGGTGCCAGGGCTCAGCCAACACCGTCCGCTTCTCGATCCAACGCAAACGGTGGTCCAGGACATGGACGGCGATTGTTCCGTGCGCCGTGCGGTAGTCGAAGTCTTCTACAAAGATGAAAAGGTACCCGTCGCGCCAGACACCGAAGGGATCGGCACTGAACGTCAAATCGCCGCCTGCAGGAAGCCATCGCAAGGGCAAACCTTCAAGCGAGCCGCGCTCGAGCACTTCGCTTGCCGCAGCTTCGACGATGAGTGGACGCCAGATGTCCTTTCTCAATTCCATCGCGGCGGGTTCCCAGATTAAATTCAACTTTGTTTCTTTTGGCTCAGGCGGTTTCGCGCGGCGTGCAGGCATCCGCGCCGGTTGTGGACAACAGCTCCCAGTCGCCGTCCTCGAGGTAAAGCGCGGTAAGCACACCCGTGCAGAACGCGCCCGTGTCGATGCCCATGCGATTGGAGCGGATGTCAGCTGAGAGCGTGATGCTGTGGCCATGCACGATGGTTGCGCCATGATCGACCGAACTCGCAAGGAATTCCTCGCGGATCCACAAAAGGTCGGATCTGGCCTGTTTGGTCAGGTCGATGCCCGGCCGGACACCGGCATGGCAGAAGTAGTAGTCCCCCGAACGGGTGACCAATGGCCATTTTCGGACGAACTCCATGAGCTCTGGCGTGAGAGCCTCGAAGATGTCGTTCATGAGCCGAGGATCAAAATCGGAACCGGGTTCCGGCGCCGCAATCCCAAAACTTTGCAAAGTCTCACGACCGCCCATCCGCAGCCATGGATCGAGAAGACGCGTCTCGCCAGCATGGACGCGAAGCATGATTTCCTCGTGGTTGCCGAGCAACACAAACTGGCCCCGTGTGTTCTTCGCCCAATCGCGAAGGAAACGCAGGATCGCAGCTGACTCCGGGCCGCGGTCGATAACATCTCCCAGCAGTACCAAATGCAGCTTTTTGGTGGTGCCGAGGCCTCGTTCGTGATGTTCGATTTGCCGCAGCAGCTGGCGCAGCAAATCATATCGCCCATGGATGTCTCCAATGGCATAAATTCGCTCGTTCGCTGCGGTTCGGCGGCGTTTGGCGAGAGGTTTGCGAGGAGTCGGCATTCTCATCGGTCCCGTGCATACATCAAATTTGCTATGCTGCACCGCAAAAAATCCTTAAGTATTATCGGCTCAGTTTGTTGACAGGCAATGCTTGGCCAGCCAAATCTAAGGCAACGCCACACCTTGCAATGAGTGAGACACCGCTGCCGAATTCGATCGCAGAGATTGCGGCATATGCATCCAATATGCACGGCTACGTTAAGCGCCGATTTATCAAGAGGGAGGTATGCCTGGGCAAGAGCGAGCACCTGCCCCGCGCACGCCTTATGGCTGTGGCTTCGGGAGGAGGGCATTGGGAGGAGTTGATGCTCCTGAGGCCTGCGATCGACGAGTATGAGCCTCTCTTCGTTACGACGATTGAAGGGCTGGCCAAACGCGACCATATAGCTCGCGTCCAGTTGCTGCCCGATTCCAACAGGGATCAGCCACTTGCTGCGTTGCGCTGCCTTATTGCGGCTTTCTGGCTGATTCGTGCGCACCGTCCCCAGGTTCTCGTGACCACGGGCGCGCTTCCGGGGTTGTTCTGCCTTTTTTGGGCCCGCCTCTTCGGTGCCCGAACGATATGGGTAGACAGTATCGCCAATTTCGATGGGCCTTCGCTGAGCGGGCGATTCGCCAAGCCGTTTGCAAATCTCTGGCTGACCCAATGGGAGCATCTAGCCGACGGCAAATCGATTCAGTTCGGCGGAGCCGTACTATGATCTTATTGACGGTCGGCACGCAAATGCCGTTCGATCGGTTGGTCGAAATAGTGGATCAAATCGCGGCTGGCTTTGATGAACCCTTTATCGCCCAGATAGGCAGGGGAGCCTATATTCCCCGTCACATGGAATGGAAGGGGTTGATTGAACCAGTTGAGTTCGAGCAGCTCATGGAGGAAGCACGTCTGGTGGTGTCGCATGCGGGAATCGGCACCATCGTTACCGCGCAGCGGCATGCAAAGCCGCTGGTGCTTTTTCCGCGCCTAGCAAGTCTAAATGAACACCGCAATGATCATCAACTTGCGACAACCGCCGCGCTATCCGGTCGCTCGGGCATTGCCATCGCCACGACGAAGGAGATGCTTCGGGCCTGCATTGACGCTCCGCCGGCAGCATTTGCGGTGACAAATATGCACGACAGGCAAAGGCAATTGTGCGAAACGGTCTCCCGGTTCGTCGCAATGCACTGCGTACGGGGTAAGGCCCTATGACGGAAGAAACGCCAGATTTTGAGGCGCAGGCGAGCCCTGAGATAACGACAGCGAGCGGCAAGATTCGTCGTCGTGTCCGACGCCAGCGGAAGGGTTCGAGGTCTGCGCGCACGTTGGTTCAACCCGTTGCGGATAAGCCCCTTATTCGACCTTTGCTCTCAGAATTGGCATTTGTTGGTTTGCTGGTGCTTGCCCTGACCGGCCCGCTTATGACCTTCAACGAGACTGGAAGTGAGGGAGGGTTCAGTGCTTTGCGTCAAGGGGGGTATCTGATGATAGCCGCCCTTGCGGCCTTCGCCATTCGCGCCGAGCGAAATCTCAGTCGGCTCCTTGTCATTCCGTGGCCTCTGGTGGCGGCTCTCGCATTTTGCTTGTTGAGCGTGGCATGGGCTATTGAGCCATCCATAGCGTTGCGTCGGGTCGTCTTAACCAGCCTCGTCGTCTGGACAACTTTCGCACTGGTAAATGCCCTAGGCTACGATCGGAGCTTGTTCCTAGTGCGGGCGATGCTTGGCGTATTGCTCACGGCTAACTTTCTGGCGGTTTACGGTGATCCGGGGCTTGGCATCCATCCCGTTGACATCATGGGAGACGATGGCCTGCAAGGTGATTGGCGCGGCATCATGGCCCATAAGAACGCCGCAGGGCTGATCAGTGTCCTGACGATCTTCTATTATGTCTTCGATGCTGCGAAAATTCCGATCTGGATCCGGGGAGGAGTTATTGCCGGAGCTGCATTTTTCCTTTTCAATTCCGCCTCGAAGACCTCGCTTGCAGTCGGCGTGGTTGCACTCTTTTTGGGTTTGCTTTTCACTCGGTACAAACATGCCTTTCGCGTGCGCGTGCTCACCATTTTGCTGGGCATGCTCGGAATGGGGGCGATTTTGCAAAGCGTTTATGCCAATCAGCTGCAATGGACGTTGAACGATCCAGGGGCATTCACCGGCCGAACAGTGATTTGGCAGGCCATGTGGGCTTATCATCGGGATAATCCCCTGCTGGGGTCGGGCTTCGGGTCGTTTTGGAATATCGGTCCCAATAGCCCTATCTATCACTATGGGAGGGGTTGGGTCTTCAACGTTACGCAAGCGCATAACGGATACCTTGATTTGCTTGTCCAGATCGGTCCGATTGGTCTTGCCCTCGTTATATTCGCGGTCGCAATCAATCCTTTGCTCAGGCTGCTGGGGTCGCCGCAAACCGAAGGGCAGTCCGGCGCGCTGATCGCCGCGACTCTCGTTTTCTGTCTGGGACATAACCTGACCGAGACCACCCTGTTTGACCGAGACTCCATCGGACAGGTTTTTCTCATGCTGACGCTGGCATCCCTATGGACCCTGACGCGATCATCGGCCGACACATCGCGCGACTTGCTTGCATGGGCAAATAGGCAAGATGTGGATGCGCCGGCGCTCAAGCGTTTTTCTCTCAGCCAAAGGTCCTGAGTTGGCTCCGAAGCTACGCATCGTCATTATTGGTGGAACGGTTTCCCATCGAGGTGGCCTTGAGGCGTTCTGTGAGCGGGCCCAGGCTGCGATTGCAATTTTCGGCAAGGATATCGACGCCGAATGGTTGCCATCCGACAGCGCTTACCTGGCTCCCCATCGTTGGCGAGCATACTTGACGCGACTATTCCGAACATACAATCAGCGAAGGAAGTTTGATCTCGCTTGGATACAGATCAGTAACCTCCCCGATCTGGCATTTGTTCTCGTATGCAAAATCGTTCGAATGCCGGTGCTAGCGACACCGCATTTCGGCGCCAATAGTCGCTTGCAAAGATCAGTGTGGAGGCGGCCGCTTTGTCGCGGAGTCCTTGGTCTGGCCGACCAGATCGGACTGCTGTTCGATGGCCAGGCCAACGAGATTGCCTTGCCCTTGAAACCCGCCCGAGAAACGATCGGGACGTTTCTCCCGGTGTCCTCGTTTGACCCGCATGAGGAGGGTCAAGGAACGCGCTCGCAGCTATGTCTCGTCCACGCGGCTCGCTTTTCAGAAGAGAAGGGCTCATTCGCGGTGGTCGACCTATGCGCAAAGCTCTTCCATGACTGTGTTCCATTCGAAGCCATCCTTGTAGGCCGCGCCGATGAGGTGATCATGGAGCAGTTGCGGAGCAAAATCGCGCATCACCAGCTGCAGGATCGAATTACCATAATGCCTTGGCTCGATGAGCAGGCGATGCAGGCCTTGCTTCGCAAGGCGGACGTACTTGTCCATTTGTCAAGGATCGACAGCTTTCCCTTGATCGTTCTTGAGGCCCTTGCCGCGGGCACCTTGCCATTGATCCGGCGAATGACCGGTAGCGAGGCGATGGTAACTGCCTTCGGTGGCCATGTGGTGAGCGAACCTGACAGTGCGCATGCCGGCGCGGCGTGGTTGGCGGGAAGGCCTGTCAGCGAAATCAGGCTTGCAGGCCAGCGGGCAGGGCAACTCGTTCGCGAATCTTACTCTTGGGACCGCATCGTCAGCGAATTGTCCGGCCTATTCAATCGTATGGTTGGGTCGAAAAATGGTCCACATCGCTGATTTCAACCCATGCCAAAGGCCGATTGGGCGGTGTTCTGCGCTTGAAAAAACCGAACACCGCACCGATAGCATTCACGTTCCAGTAGCAGAAAGAGTAAAGTCCTAGAGCGATTGACCGTCGTCGCCAAATTAGCATAAGCAAAGGGGCCAAAGTCAAAGGAACAAGAAGAATGGGCAAGAAGATGATGTTCAATATTAGGGAGAGCCACCAGCCTATTATGGCGATGATAATGCGCACATGGCTTAGCCGATGCAGGACGAAGCCAAAGTGCCGCCGTCCCAAGGCAGCGCGCAGGACCTGACCTGATCCGCTAAATTGTCCCCAGCGCAATCTGTCGTAGATCATGCGGTACCCATTTGCGCTATAGCCTGCGTGAAGTACCGCTGGTGCATCGATGCGGGCTAATCGCCAGCCTGCTGACTCGAGCCGGGCAGCGAGGTCAAATTCCTCGAAGGACCCTAGATTGCGATCCGAGAAATAGCCGATCGAGGCAATTGCTTCGGTTCGGTAAAGTCCACCGCCGTCAAGGCGATCCACCTGCCCCTCCTTGCGGTGGCCTTGACGCCGCATGGCGGCGCTGCGTATCTGAAATTCCTGATTCGCGATGACGCTTTCAATTACCTCGCCGCCAACACCGGCGTAGTTGGGATTCTCGTTCAGAAATGCGATCGCTTTGGGAAGGAAGTCTTCCACGAGCCGCATGTCACCGTCCATAAGATAGAAGTAGTCCCTATCGACCGCCTGGAACGCGAGCTGCGCGCCGGCTCCGCAGCAACGCTCCATGGGCTCTGCAAGTTGGACTATCCTTACACCCATCGACCGGGCGATCGCGATGGTGTCATCGCTCGATACGCTGTCCG
The DNA here is from genome assembly GCF_029076845.1 of Novosphingobium album (ex Liu et al. 2023). Classification (GTDB taxonomy): domain Bacteria; phylum Pseudomonadota; class Alphaproteobacteria; order Sphingomonadales; family Sphingomonadaceae; genus Novosphingobium. Next base: position 67,225 of record NZ_JARESE010000033.1, on the reverse strand, counting down.
CCAGCACCACCTTGCCGCCGACAAGGTCTGCCGCGGCACGCGCGCTTGTCAAAGCATCGCGTATAGTGGCACCCTCATTCAGCGCCTTTATGGCAATAGTGACAGTCACGGCCTGCTCAGCCCGCCCACAGCTTACTGGAAGATGACTTTGTTTGAGGAAGGGTGCGTACCGCGCGGAAAATCAATGCCGCGGCAACGAATTCTCCTAGGACAATGCCACCGAGCGACCAGACGGGTGGAGCAAGCACGAGCAACAGGGAGACCGAGCCTATGCTGACAGGGGCTGCCCAGAGCATCGGAATCGCAAGCGGGCTGAATGCGCCATGCGCCTGAAGCAGGATCGCTTCAGGAAAGTACAGGGCTCTGGCAAGCAATATGGCGCTCCAGAGCGCTGAGCCGATCACGACTGCATTCAGGTCATAAGAGCGATTGAAGAAGACGTAGGGAAAAAAGGCAAGGACGATACACATCGCGATGATCGTGAAAAGCCAAACGATGATCGAAGCCATTCGGAAATGCCACATTGCGCTTTTCACGGCCGCCGTCGATCCTTGGGCAATGCCGATCGCCAGCCGCGAGCGCTCCAGCTCGGAAAGCGCATTGAGTGCGACAATACAGGGACGGGTGAGAGTCCCGCTTGCCGCGATCGGGACGAATGCTTGCGGCCCAAGGAAGAGGGTAACCATATAACTGTGCGCATTTGCGGTTGCTGTGGTTGCTATCACGCCGAGTAGTGACCAGCGCGAAGATTTCCGCCAGATGGATTTGAACGACTTTTGAGCCAATTGGGGATCCGCCCAGAAGTCAGTGCGTCGCGCAAAGGGTATGAGACTAACCAGACCGCTGACGAAATAGGCTGCATATGCCCAATCCGAATGCGGCTGTGAATTAACTACGATCCATGCCGTTCCAGCGACCAGTGCTGTCATGTAGATGGCATCCGAGATAGCCACACGGAACTGCTTTCCATGGCAATAGGCCATTGCTCTGCCGAACTGTCGCAATGATCCGCTTGCCACGACGCCAGCGTAGAGCAGCGAAGCCTGAAAAGAAGCATCCAATGCAAGGGCGATCGGAAGCGCGAGTCCCGAGATGATCGCGGTTCCGGCCTGATTGAGCAACGAGATGGGGGGCATGGTAGGCAAGAGCCCATGCGGCTTGCGCTCAGCTAGAACGTGCGCCAGCGGCGCAACGAAAAGCGCATTCATGATCGACCAAAGGAATTGCGCGACCAGCAGCAGGAACACGAATCGACTGAATTCTGCGGCCGGTAAGCGCCGCAACAGGACTAGCGACAACAGGAATTGTGCCGCGGCTCCGCCTGCGGTACCGCCCATGGCGAGCGCGTATTTCCCCGCCTCAGTTACCGATGGCATCACCTTTCGAAGCCCGGAAATCGAAATCACGTCGGGCTCGTCAAGAGCTAGCCGTTCGCTTCCTGGTAGTAGTAGGCGTATCGATACTGATAGTAGCTGCCCCCAAGCGCCTCGGCGTTTTCATCGACGGCGTTCACAATGGCGCCGATGGGCTCGCGAGCAGTCTTTCTTAGCGCTTCAAGCGCGCTTTGTGCGACGCTGAGCGGTGTATCGTTCCACTTGACAACGAAGACCAGACCTTCGGCGTAGTTAGCGAGCATGCGGCCGTCGGCAAGCCCTAGCAGCGGTGGCAGATCAAGAATAACATGATCGTAGCGCTGTCTCGCGGCCGAAACGAGCATTTGCATGCGGTCGCTTTCGAACAAGTTTGTGGACGTGAAATAAGGCTCGCGGACCAAGACCATGTCGAGGTTCTCTAGGGCACTGGCGGTGATGACGGAATCCAACTCCGCATCGCCCTTGAGGTATTCGACGAGGCCGTTGTTGGTTCGGCCGACTTCGGCAGCGCCTTGCATGGCCGCGCGGCGCAGGTCGCAGTCGACGATCAAGGTGCGAAGTCCTGCCACAGCGAGGGTTCGGGCGAACGATAGCGAGGTGGTTGTCTTTCCTTCGCCAGGGATTGCCGAGGTGAATGCGATGACCTTCAAGTCGCGCGCGGTTTCGCCCGCTCCTAGAATGGCCCCGCGAGCAATGCGGAATGCCTCGGCAAAGAAAGAGGTTGGGCGATCAATGAGCAAATGTGCCGGGTGTTCGTCGGCAACCTTGGGCACAACAGTGAGTAGCGACAGGCCAAGCTTTTCCTCGATATCGCTAGCTTTGAGCACAGTGCCTGCCAGCATTTCTTGTGTGGCAATGGTGCCCGCGCCCGCCATCAGGGCGACAATCAAGGCAAGCGAAATGAAGAGCGGCTTGTTGGGAAAGTGTGGGGCCTTGGGGGGGATAGCGCGGTCAACGATGGTCGCCGTCGACATGGAATTCTGGGCGGTCTGCTGTACAGCCAGCGACTCTTCGGAAAGCTGGCGGTAGAGATCACGTTTGGCATCCGCTTCGCGCGTGAGGCTGTCTGCAATGACTTTGGCCTGGGTTTGCGATGCGCGCAATTTTTCGATGCCTGCGAGGCTGGAGCGCAGGCTCGCTGCTCGCGCATCGGCTGCCTTGGCGACCGATCCCAGCGACGAAATGATCCGCTCGCTTTCCGCGGCAATCTGGCGATCGATGTTGTCCAATTGCGCGTCAATCTTTTGCGTGTCGGGATAGCGCTTGCCATAGCGCGATTCCATCTCGGCCTTGGCGGTAAGAATGTCGGCGCGCTTTGCTCGAAGGTCGCTGATTACCGGAGACTGAAGGACTTCGACCACAGAGCCGGGGCCGGATCGGCTCGCTTGCATGCGGGCCGCAAGATAGTTTGCGCGCGCGGCTGCGGCAGACGATTCGGCATCGGCGAGATTTGCGGAGAGTGCGGGAACCTGTTGGTCGCTGATCGTGCCTGTCCCCGAGCCTGTGTCACTGCCGCCCAGCGATAGCCCATTTTCGGCCCGGTAACGGGCTGCAAGTGCTTCTGCCGCTCGGACTTGGCCGTTAAGCTCGGTCAATTGCTGCTGATACCACTCTGCTTGGCCGCTAGCGACACTGGTCCGTGTATTGACCGCGCCTTCGATGTGCGCCTCAGCGAACGCGTTGGCGATTTGGGCAGCTTTCACGGGATCGACCGATTCAAAGCCGACGTTGAGGACATAGGTCTGTCCCTCACGCGAGACACTGAGCTTTTTGAGCAGATTAGTCGCGGCGGTATCCTCGCGGGAGGCGGTTGTGGAGACCCCATCATCCTTGTCAGTCTCAACGAACTCCGGATCGTTGGCCAGATTGAGCTTGGATACAACAGCCTTGGCCACATCAAGCCCATAGAATGACGAAACTTCGGTATCGATCGCTTCGTCTGAAAGCGTGACCGTCGTCTTTTGCTGGGCTGCGACAGGATCTCGCGATGGGTCGATGCGGACGCGGGCGGACGCCTGATATTGCGGGGTGATCAGAAAGACCGCGATCGTGCCGAGCACAAAAACGATGCCAGAGATGAGCGCCATCATCTTCCATCGCCGCTTTAGGGCATCGCGAACCCTTGTCACCACATCGGACAGCGTGAACTCGGGCTGCTGTGCTAGTGCTATTTCCATATCTTGGCGCCTATAGCTTGTTTGCGATGTTGGCTACGATCACAGTTTGACGGTAGCACGAATCTGGGCACGAAGTTCACTGATGTCAGGCTGGCGCAGCGTAGCGCTGCGTGAACGCGTATTGTAGGTTGCATCGACGCCGATCTCGAAGCGCCGGGACGCCAGGTATCTGCCGGATAACGAAAGCTGAGTGGTCGACGCTTTGGATGAAGGGCCGACGTAGTCCTGATGCGAATATCGGGCCTGACCCGTAACTAGGAGATTCCGAAGTAATGCATGATCCAGGCGGACGCCGGCAAATGTCTGGAAATAGGGGCGGCTGCTCACGAATTGCGTATCGGAGAAGCGGCGTCCTCCTTGGAACGAAATCGTTGTAAGGGCACTGAGATAGAATTCGGCTTGGGCCTCGGCGGAAAGACCTTCAACGCTTTTAAGGCCGAGTGCTTTGAAATCGCGAATGGAATAACCGAGACCGACGGTGGCGCTCCCGTATCCGGCAAAGGTAAACTGTGCACCTGCGATTAGTCGGCCCCCTGAAGAATCGCTGTCTTCGACTGTCCCGACGATCGTGTGATCAAAATCAATTTGGCTGAACTCGGCTTGGGTGTAGAGCGCTACCGTCGGTGAAATCGCGTATTGGAATTGACCGGCAATGCGCGCGACCCTCCGATCCTGGCCTGCCTGATCAACCTGACCGCCATCCACGTCTGTAAACGGCTTGAAACGGATATCGTAGAATTGCGAATCGATCGACAGGTAGGCTCGACCCGATGCGTATGTCGCATTGAGTGCCAACGCGTCCTGGCGGTAGACGGTGATATATGCGCCAGTTGCATCGATATCGCCGGAAAAACGGTTGCGGGTTTGCTGCGAGGCGGAAACTTCGGCATTTAATTCGAGCTTGCTGCTTGCATCGATGCGCCCATTGGCGACAAGGTTCCAGCGATCCTCGTTGCGATCCGACCGGCCCACATAGCGAGCGAAGTCGCCGTTTGCATAGAGGCGTACCTGATGGCGCGACCAGTTCGAGCGCAAATCTGCTTGCGGCGAAAACACCAGAAATGAGGACGCCTTTGGTGAAGACGAGGTTTGGAAGGTGTTGCTGGTTATGCCGTTGGCGAGGGTAACCTGCGAATTTAATGCGAATGCACCTATCCTTGATCCCAACGGCGCCCACTCGCTCGGGGTGCGGCGTACGTCGTTTCCTTTATCAGATGGAAGACCTTCGGGTGTGGCGGTGTCGATGAGCACACTCTCGCTTGATTGTGCTCGGGCGGTTCCAGTCATGATCGGGATCAAAAGCACCGTAAACAAAAGGTTGGCGACCATAGGAAACAAACGCTTTCGCGTTAGTCTCCTCGCGCCGAGATCCTCACTCTTGGGTCGGAGTCGTTCGAAGCTTGTAACGAGCAGCGTGCTTCGATGCCTTGTCCGCATCTTGCCCTTGCCGACCGATGCTTGCGGCACGAATTGGGGGTATGGAAGGCTGATCAGAAATATCGCTCTTCAACCCGGATAGTGTCACCAGGATAGATCCTGAGCCCTGCCGTCAGCGCGTAGACCTGCTCGATGTCTGAGCCTTCTCGGCGGATGAACAAAACTTTCTTCTCGGCTCGCGGCGAAAAGCCCTTGGCAGTCGCGATTGCGGAGAGCGCGGACATGCCTGGGGCATAAGGGTATTGGCCTGCGGTATTGACCTCACCCAGCACATAGATTGGTCGATATTGGGTTACTTGCACACTGACGCTGGGCAGGCGCAAATACCCCGCAGCATAAAGATCCTGGGTATCTTTCGCCAACTCCTGGGGCGTCTTGCCTTCTGCTTTGACAACTCCGACGAGCGGGAGCGTAACCGTGCCATCAGCGCCGACTGCATAGGTGCCGGTGATCCCGGTTTCGTTATAGACCGTGATCCCAAGCTGGTCGCCCGGGCCAATAAGGTAGGGCCGATCATCGGCATTTGGCGCATATCTCTCGCCGCTCGAGATGACATCAGCCGAATTGTATGTCGCGCAGCCCCAGGCGAGGAGGCACATGAGACAGGCAGAAAAGATCTTTTTCACACTGCCCCCCAAGGCACTGAAGCCGAAAGCTTTGGCATCGCAAAACCTTGCTTGATCATGTGCCTAACGACGGGGAAGGGCGTTTGCAAGAGAGATTGATGTTGCGACGCGGCGAGCGGCCCGGCGGTTCCGGCTTCAAGCTGCTGGCGAAGCTCGCGGCGCCACGTGAAGAGCTGGAGACCCGCAAAAACCGGTATTTTTGCGGTGTTTGGTCCCGGAATTTGGTGGGTCGGATCTGACGTAAATCGTTGAGGCTCGCGAAGCCATGCTTTGCAGATGGCTTCATAGGGTGTGAGGCCCTTCAGCGTCTTGAGGCGGCGTCCGAAGTTGTAGGCGGCGGCGAAGTCGGTGAGGTGTTGTCGGAGCTGGTCGTGGTTGTCGTAGTGGTAGCGTTTGACCGTTGCTTCCTTGATGGTGCGGTTCATCCGTTCGACCTGGCCATTGGTCCACGGGTGGCGGGGTTTTGTAAGCCGATGTTCGACATCGAGGTCGGCGCAGGCTGCTTCGAAGGCATGGCAGCGGAAGGGCAAGTGAATAGCCTCTAGTTTTCTAGACGCCTTCCGCTTTCAAAATCTGCTGCCGTTCGAACTCGACGGGCGACAGCATCCCGTTCCTGACCTGCTTGCGAACCGGGTTGTAGAACATCTCGACGTAATCGAACACGTCCTGCCGGGCTTCCTCGCGGGTTTTGTAGGTCCGGCGCCGGATGCGCTCACGCTTGAGCGAAGAGAAGAAGCTCTCCGCCACAGCGTTGTCATGACAGTTGCCGCGCCGGCTCATCGAGTGCTCAAGATTGTGAGCGCGGATGAAGGCCGCCCAGTCCATGCTGGCGAACTGCGAGCCCTGGTCCGAATGGATCAGTACCCGTTGCCTGGGCTTGCGCCGCCATACCGCCATATGCAGCGCCTGCAGCACTACATCGGTGGTCTGCCGGCTCTGCATCGACCATCCCACCACGCGGCGGGAGTACAGGTCGATCACGACGGCTAGATAGGCGAAGCCTTCCAGGGTGCGGAGTGGAGTAGGAAGCGCATGAGCGCTTCCCCTCCCCGAACCGTACGTGCACCTTTCAGCGCATACGGCTCTCCATTCAACCTTGGCCCAAGGCCATGGCGACATCATGATAGCGGGAGGTGACGGTATTTCGGAGTTCGTCCCGGAAGATGTAGGGATTTCGCTCCGGGTTCCGCCACCGGAACTGCATCTTCTGGCTGGTGACCAGTCGTCGCAGCGCCTTGCCGACGGCATTGCCCTGATTGCTCCGGCCGTAGATCAGCCACGTCTTTGATTGGCCAATTTCCGGCACGCGGTACCATTTGCGCATCAAGGGCTTGATGCGGGACCGGTACTTCTGCGCCAACCAGTGCGCCATTTTCCAGAACACGACGGTGTCGATGCGCCGGAATGTGCGCGCCGTGAAGTCGGTGAACTTATAGAACGCGGCCCAACCCGCCAGTTGGCGGTTCAGGCTGTCGATCATGTCCACCGCGGCAACCTCATGATTGCCGGAGAGCGCCTCGACCAGTCGGCGAGCGAAGGTCTTGGCTTTCTCCTTGGGTATCGTCGAGACCACGGACATGCGTCCGCTCGATCCCCGCTTGCGGATGATCCGGTGCCCGAGGAACACGAACCCGTCGTCGACGTGGGTGATATGGGTCTTGTCCATATTCAACGTCAGCTTCAGGCCGCCTTCCAGAAAGGCCCGGCATTCCTCGCGGATGGCCTCGGCATGTGCCTTGGTGCCCTTGACGATAACGACGAAGTCGTCGGCGTAACGGCAGTAGGCGACAGCAGGTTTCCATTGCCGGTTCTCGCGAACCGTAATGGGGCGCCCCTGCTGGATGCCGAAGTTCCATGCCCAGCGATCCTTTCGCGCCTTGGCGCTCAGGTATTTCGCCTCCAGCCACGCATCAAACTCATGGAGCATGATATTGGACAGGAGCGGCGACAACATGCCGCCTTGCGGAACACCTTCGCTTGAGGCGACGAACAAACCACAGTCGATGTGGCCTGCCTTCAGGAACCGCCGGAGCAGATCGACGAACCGATCATCCCGGATACGCCGCCGGACACAGCGAAGCAGAAGCCGGTGATGTACCGTGTCGAAGTAGCTCGCCAGATCACCTTCGATGATCCAGCGGCCCCGCGTTCCGGCGTCACTATCCTGCAACTGTATCTTCACGGTCCGGACAGCGTGATGCACGCTGCGTTCCGGCCGGAAGCCGTAGGAGAGGCGATGGAAGTCGCTTTCCCAGATCGGCTCCATGGCCATCAGCATCGCACGTTGGATGATGCGGTCTGTCAGGGTCGGGATACCCAGTGGACGTTTCTTGCCATTGGCTTTCGGGATATAGATTCGCCTGACCGGCTGCGGGGCGTAATTCCCCGTCAGCAAGTCCGTCCGCAGGCTGGCCAGATGTTCTGCCAATCCGTCCTGCATCCGTTGCTTGTCCATTCCGTCTATGCCCGGGGTCTTGGCGCCGCTAGACGCCAGCACGATCCGGGCTGCCTCGGCAAGCCACGCCCTGTCGGCAATGAGCCGGAGAAGCCGATCGAACCTGCGGTTCGGATCGCTCTCGGCCCATGTCGCGAGCTTGTGCTGCATTTCACTGATTATCAAAGGTCTTCACCTCGTTTGGTCAGGTAGTTTGCACTTCAAGCAGATTGAACTGTCCCCCTTCGCCATGTGACAGGCTTTCCCTGTCGCGGACTACTACGGGGACTCCGCCAGCATGATGGACATCGGGGCCAACTCCCTTGGCATTCCATCATGCCTTCCCTCGTTCATATGCTGGACTTTCACGCGCTGGGGAGGCTGCCGGTCGCAGTCCTAGTCCTTGCGTCCCGCAAGTCGATGCCGATGCCATGGTCTGGCTGCGTTCTCTCCATGACGCCCCGCAGGCGACCTACGTCTTTGCCTGCGCTCGGATTTCGCCGGCATACCTGTCCGGCGCCATCATCAGCATTCCGCCTGTTAAGCCGTGTAGGCGAAGGCGACATTTCAGCCCTCGGATGCGGATTAACCGGTTCGTGTTCCTCAACCTTCCAGCGCTACAGCCTCGGGGACCATCTTGGCGTAACGGCTTCGCCTCAATCCCCTTTACCTGCGGGCTACGTCACCCTGCCAGTTGACAGCAGGTCACCGCCGCTTGGGCTCATGCCCCCTCACAGCAGGGGGCAAGGCATTCGTTCAATTCCTCCTTTCTCCTTTGCATTCCAACATACGCCTCCCCGATCATCCGGGACGAGGCGCACTGTAGGTGATGTCGGTCACCCAGGCCCGGTCTGGCGCAGCCACATCGAACTGGCGGTCCAGAGTGTTGTCGACTGCCAGGGACGGCTTGCCACCATAGCTGCCGGGCCTGCGCTTGTAGCCGATCTGCGCCCTGATGCCCGCCAGCCTGGTCAATCGGGCAACGCGGTTGGGGCAGCAGGTCTCGCCGTGATCCAGCAGATCATCGTGTAGCTTGCGGTAGCCATAGACCTTACCGCTGTCATTCCAGGCTTTGCGGATCAGATCGGTCTGCCGGGCATCTTCCCGAGCCCGCTGGCTAAGTGGGCTCTTCTGCCGGGCATAGAAACCGCTGGGCTGGATGCGCAGGCACCGACACATCGACCGAACCGGGAACTGGCCACGATGCTCGGCAACAAACGCGTATCTCACTTTGCATCCCTGGCGAAATACGCGGTGGTTTTTATGGAATGGCCCGCCCCTTATGTCTCGGCGCTATGATGGTGTCGCAAACTGAGGAGAGGACCGATGACGAAGACACCTATCGCCGTGCTCGGGATCGACCTGGGCAAGAATAGCTGCAGCTTGGCGGGCATGGATAACGCCGGCGCCGTGGTGATGCGCAAGCGGATGACGCGGGATGCCATCGTGAGCTTCGCGGCGACGTTGCCGGCGTGTGTGATTGCGATGGAGGCGTGCTGCGGTGCGCACTTTCTGGGCCGGACGCTCGCGCTTTACGGGCACACGATCCGGCTGATGTCGCCTGAATATGTTCAGCCGTACGTCAAGGCGCAGAAAACCGATGACCGCGATGCCGAGGCAATTGCCGAAGCGGCGACGCGACCGACGATGCGATTTGTATCACTAAAGAGCGAAGCTCAGCTCGACCTGCAGATCCTGCATCGCGTTCGGGAACGGCTGGTGAATGCGCGCACGGCGCTGATCAACCAGTTGCGTGCGGTGTTGCTCGAGCGCGGGATCATCCTGCCCAAGGGCCGGATCAACCTGATGCGTCGTCTCGAGGATCTCATGACCAGCGATCCGGCCGTCAGTGCTCGCACCCGGGCGTTGCTGGCTGACCTTCGCGACGAGTGGGCGGGCCTTGATCGACAAGTGAAGAGGTACGACGATGAACTTGCCGCGCTGACCCGCGATGATGAGCAGGCTCGGCGCCTGGCGACCATCCCTGGCGTCGGCGTCATCAACGCGACCGCGTTGCTCGCAGCTATCGGGGACGGCAGCGCCTTCCCCAAGGCGCGGGATCTGGCCGCATGGCTCGGTCTGACACCGCGGCAACACTCGACCGGCGGCAAAACGAAGCTGCTCGGCATCAGCAAGCGCGGAAACGGCTACCTTCGCAAGCAACTGATCCACGGTGCTCGCGCCGCCATGCCGCATCTCGCGGCCAAGCCGAACCAGCTCGGCACTTGGCTGCAGGCTATGTTGACGCGCGCCCATCCCAACGTCGTGGTGGTGGCACTGGCCGCGAAACTGGCGCGCATCGCTTGGGCGGTGCTGAACAAACAGCAGGACTTCGATCGGCAGGCGCTCGTCGTCGCCTGATCGTCTGGAACAGCGGGCGGACGGATACCGCACGCTCACGATGTCTGCGGGAGGTGAAGCGGAGATGGCATAACAGGTCGTACCGGCAGCCTGGAAACCTGGTTCTAAATGTGGTGCTCGGTACCGGGGCGTTTATGAGGACCAGACTGCGCGGATATCCATCTTGGCCAAGGCTTCAGCCTTGAGACCGGATACGTTGATGCAGACCCATCATGCCATCTAGAATTTACCCCTTGCCGACGGGGCGGGCCATACGTTTTAGAATGTCGCGCTCCTCGGTCACCCGGGCCAGTTCACGCTTCAGCTGACGGATCTCCGCATCCTTGCCGGCATCGCCGGACACCTGCCTCGCCAACTGCCGCTTCCACGAATACAGCGAGTGCTGGCTGACCCCGAGCCGTTGCGAGACCTCGGCTACCGGATACCCTCGCTCGGTGATCTGGGCCACCGCATCACGCTTGAACTCATCGCTGAAATTGGGCTTCCCCATCATCGCCTCCTGTCCTCAAAATTAGGATCGAAGGCGTCCAGAAATCTAGGGGCTATTCAAGAGGCTATTCAATCAAACATCTAGAGGCGGCAACCGCCAGGCCAGCGGGCGATCGCCAAGCAAGGCAATAGACGCCGCAAGGATTTCCTTACCCACCAACGGATGCTCCAGGTTGGCAGGGGCGAGGTGCAACAGCGAACGCGCTGCCGGAATATAGTGCAGTTCGTCGAAGTAGAGCGTGGCTGGCGAAAGCAGACCGTACGAGCCCACCGCAATGAAGATGGCGGTGAGGCAAAGCACCCAAAGAAAGGGGGGCGGATGGAGGTTTGACCGAGCCGGTCATTCGGGAATGGTAACGCAAAATTCGAGACTTGGGTAATTCACAATGAGGAAAGCACGTACCGGGCCGACTTTGCTCGGAGAAATCCTAGTAATTCGGGCCGCAAATGCGAAAAGCGGTTAACCCAGCAGCATCTTAAGCCCGGAGATGGCGAGCATCACCGCAAGACAGTTCCGAATCCAGTGATCCTCGACCTTGCCGGTCGCCAGCGATCCGAGGATCACGCCCGGAATCGATCCGATCAGGAGATTGCCCAGCAAGGTCCAGTCGACATTGCCGAGCCACGAGTGGCCGATCGCCGCGACCAGAGCGAGTGGAATCGCGTGGAGGATGTCGGTGCCGACCAGGGTCTTGGCATTCATCCTGAGCGGATAGACCAGCATCAGGAAGACCGCCACCAGCGCCCCCGCGCCGACCGAGGTGATCGTCACCAGGCAGCCGATCAGCGCGCCACTGACAACCGTGAGGATGAGCTGGTGCGAGCGGAATTGCGGCCCCGCCTGCGCGCGAAAGCGGCGCAGGGGGATGCTCAGGCGCTCTTTCATCGGAGTGATGCAGGCGACGACCAGCAGCGCCACACCAAGCAGCCGCATGAGCAGATCGGCTTCCAGCCGCCCGCCGTAGTAAAACCCCAGCCACAACAGGGTGATGACCGCCGCCGGCACGCTGCCCAGCGCCAGCCGGCGCACGACCTGCCAGTCGGGAGAACCGATCTGGCCGTGCAGCGTGCCGCCCACCATCTTGGTGATCGCCGCGAACCACAAGTCCGTGCCGATGGCTTTCGCCGGGGTGAAGTTGAACAGGATGATCAGCAGCGGCGCCATCAGCGATCCGCCGCCCACGCCCGTCAAGCCTACAAGGAAGCCGACCGCCGCGCCGGACAAGACATAGGGAAATTCCATCTAGGTTACGTTTTTGCCCGAGCGGAGGCCCCAGTGAGGCGGGAACAGTGATTTTGAAACACAGAATAGCCAATCGGTAACGTGACCAAAATTGCCTCCGGCGAACGGAATCCGGGACTCTAATTGAACCCATCGCAGCCCGAAAGCAATTCGCTTTGCGTTCGGGACGACTTACGGCATGCCTTCTTACGAGAGCATCGAATGAGCTGGGCACCCGCAAAAACCTGTAGCGTTGGGATGGCTATGATGATTCACTGATCGGGAGCGATCATGGAGGCCGGTCATGGATCCCAAGTCCCTGTTCAGTTTGAGCGAACACCTTCAGATGTTGAGCAAGGAGGGCGATCCGCTCGAGGTTTTGCAGCAGACTGTGGACTTCGAGTATTTCCGTGCCTGGCTCGTGGAGGGGCTCGGCTACGGCGATGGTGCCAAGGGCGGGCGGCCGCCGTTCGATCCGGTGATGATGTTCAAAGCCTTGATCCTGCAGGCGCAGCACAACCTCTCGGATGCGTGGATGGAGTTCATGATCCGGGACCGGTTGAGTCGGCTGCGTTTTCTGGGGCTGTCGCTCGGGGACCGGACGCCGGACGAGAACACGATCCGGCATTTTCGCAACCGCCTGACCGAGACCGGCACGCTCAAGCGGGTCATGAAGGCCTTCGATTGGCAATTGCAGAAGAAGGGCTACATCCCGATGTCGGGGCAGATCGTGGATGCCTCGCTGGTGCCTGCGCCCAAGCAGCGCAATACCGAGGGTGAGCGCGACGCGATCAAGTCGGGCATGAGTGCGAAGGAGATCTGGCCCGACGAGCCGAACAAGGCGGCGCAGAAGGATACCGATGCGCGCTGGACGCTCAAGATCGGTGGCAAGGTCCGATATCGCGCGGATGGCACGCCATTGCCCATGATTGCCCTGCCAGTGTTCGGCTACAAATCGCATATCAGCATTGACCGGCGTTATGGCTTCATCCGGGAGATGGCGGTGACGTCAGCATCGGCCGCGGACGGGCGTATGCTCCGGCAGGTCGTCAGCACGGACAATACCGGCTCCGAGGTCTGGGCCGACAGCGCCTATCGCTCCAGGCGAAACGAGAAGTGGCTGTCGGACCAGATGCTCACATCCCGCATCCACCGCCGCAAACCCAAGGGCAAGCCCATGACGAAGGTAACCGCGCGGGCCAACGCAGCAAAGTCCTCGATCCGGGCTCATGTCGAACATGTCTTCGCGCATCAGAAGATCCGCTTCGGGCTGTTCATCCGCACCATCGGCCTGGCCAGGGCCGAAGCGAAGCTCACCCTTTGCAACTTGGCCTATAACTTCAACCGGCTGATCTTCCACGAACGCCGGGCAAGCATGGGATGACTCTGCCTGCCATCCGGCGAAATCGGGTCACACTGCCCGAAATACCGCCGAAAGGAGACCAACAACGCGCCATTATGGTCGCGCAACGTCGGGCAAAGTCCTCATCGGACGGACCGCTCCAAATTACGCGGTTTTTGCGGGTGCCCAGCTGTCTATCAGGGGGCATTACGTGAAATACCTCATTTGCGCTCAGCCGAAAAGTACATCCACATCGCTGATGAAAAGTGTCGGTCGGATAGCCCGCTCGCACCCCGCCGCCTGCAACGCGTCGTGCTGGAGCGCGGTGGTCTGGTCGGCGGAAGAGACGCGCGCATAGCCGATCAGTGCCGTCCTGTTGGGCCCTTTGTCCGAATTTGCGTCCGAGAATCTAGTTGTCCGACATGCCGTTGAGCAAGCTTGAATTTCTGGACATTGTGTCGTGGTCCGGAAAACCTTGGTATCTCAGACAGCTGGGCTTGGCGTCCGCTCCTTCGGTGAAGGAGATTAAACGAGCCTGTGACAGCTCTGACTCCGTTCACAGAACATAAGCACTGTTCGCAACGGGAGGAACCTCGTATAGCCTTCAGTGTGCAGTTGCAGCATGGTGCAAGGCTGTGTCATTACACTGTGAGGCGGTGCGGGATACGCGAATGAAGATTGCGGTTTTCGGCCTCGGCTACGTGGGGCTTTCCAATGCCGTGCTGTTGGCCCAGCACAACGAGGTGGCGGCGGTCGACATTGCCCAGGAGCGGGTCGACCTGCTCAATGCGCGCAAGTCGCCGATCGTCGATGCCGAGCTGGAGGAGTTCCTCGCCACTCGGCCGCTGAACCTCACCGCTGCCACCGATCCGCAGGCGGCGCTCGCAGGTGCCGACTACGTGATCGTCGCCACCCCGACCAATTACGACGCCGACACCAACAAGTTCGACACGTCTTCGGTTGAGGCGGTGATCGATACCGCCAAGGCCGCCAACCCGCAGGCCACGATCGTCATCAAATCGACGATCCCCGTGGGCTTCGTCGAGGATGTGCGCCGGCGCCTCGGCACCCACCAAGTGATCTTCAGCCCCGAGTTCCTGCGCGAGGGCCGCGCGCTCTACGACAATCTCCATCCGTCGCGCATCATCGTCGGCGAGCAATCAGAGCGGGCGCGGATCTTCGCCGATCTGCTGCTGGAAGGAGCGGAGAAGAAGGATGTCGAGATCCTCTTCACCGATCCGAGCGAGGCGGAAGCCATCAAGCTTTTCGCCAACACATACCTCGCGATGCGCATCGCCTTCTTCAACGAGCTCGACAGCTACGCGATCGCGCACGGGATGGACTCGCGCCAGATCATCCTTGGCATCGGCCTCGACCCCCGCATCGGCCAACACTACAACAACCCCAGCTTCGGCTATGGCGGCTACTGCCTGCCAAAGGACACCAAGCAGCTGCTGGCCAACTATTCCGAGGTCCCCCAAAACCTGATCCGCGCGATCGTCGACGCCAACCGCACCCGCAAGGACTTCCTCGCCGACCAGATCATTGCCCGGCGGCCACGCAAAGTCGGGGTCTTCCGCCTGGTAATGAAGGCAGGATCGGACAATTTCCGCCAGTCCTCGATCCAAGGCATCATGAAGCGGATCAAGGCCAAAGGCATTGAGGTCGTCGTCTATGAACCGGCCATGCAGGGAGACGAGTTCTTCGGCTCGCGCGTGATCCGCGATCTTGCCGAGTTCAAAGAGGCGAGCGATGTCATCGTCGCCAACCGCATGACGACCGAGATCGAGGATATAAAAGACAAGGTCTTCACCCGTGACTTGTTCGGGTCAGATTGATCTCTGTTATGTTCGAATACTGCGATCAAGACTAAGGGGGTAAAGTGAGAAAAGGAATAATCCTTGCCGGTGGGTCTGGAACTCGCTTATATCCGCTGACCCGCGGTGTGTCGAAACAGCTTATGCCTGTCTATGACAAGCCGATGATCTACTATCCGCTATCGGTGCTCATGCTGGCCGGCATCAGAGAAGTTCTGGTCATTACGACTCCCCATGACCAGGCCGCCTTCCAAGCGGTGTTGGGTGACGGAAGCAGCTTCGGCGTCCAGTTGCAGTACGCTGTACAGCCAGAGCCGGCAGGGCTTGCACAAGCTTTTCACATCGGCGCTGATTTCGTGGGCAGTCAGCCTTCTGCACTTATCCTTGGCGATAACATCTTCTATGGCCACGGCCTTCCTCAACTCCTCGACCGTGCCGATGCGCGAGAGAGCGGCGCCACCGTATTTGGCTACTACGTCAACGACCCCAAGGCCTATGGTGTGGTCTCATTCGACGCGCAGGGACGGGCGGAAATCATCGAAGAGAAGCCGGCCCATCCCAAGTCCAACTATGCCGTCACAGGGCTCTACTTTTACGATGGGCAAGTTGTTGATCTTGCCTCCGATCTAAAGCCTAGTGAGCGCGGCGAGCTCGAGATCACCGACCTGAACCGGCTCTATCTGGAACGCGGCCAGCTTTCCGTGGAGATCATGGGCCGCGGCTATGCTTGGCTCGACACTGGCACACACGGTTCGTTGCTTGATGCGGGCAACTACGTGAGGATTATTGAGGAAAGGCAAGGCTTGAAGATTGCCTGCCCCGAGGAGATCGCCTGGCGCAATGGCTTCATCGATGATGCGCAGCTTGAAGTGATCGCAGCTCCTTTGGTGAAGAGCGGCTACGGCGCTTATCTTCTTAATCTGCTCGAGAATCGAGAAGCCGTGCTTGAGAATGGGATCTCGACATGGAATTGACCCCGACTGAGATCGAAGGCCTGCTGATCGTAGAGCCACGTGTGTTCGGCGACGAACGCGGCTTCTTTCTGGAGAGTTGGAACCGGCACACTTTCGCGCAGCTTGGCCTGGATCTGGATTTCGTTCAGGATAACCACAGCCGTTCCGCACGCGGCGTGCTGCGGGGCCTGCACTATCAGCAGCCCAATCCACAGGGAAAGCTCGTCCGTGTCGTTGCCGGGCGCGCATGGGATGTGGCGGTGGACCTTCGTGCCGGCTCGCCCACATATGGTCGCTGGGTTGGGGTGGAGCTGTCAGCCGAGAACAAGCGGATGTTCTGGGTTCCGCCAGGCTTCGCGCACGGTTTCGTCAGCTTGGAGGATGGCACTGACTTTCTCTACAAGTGCACGGCCTTCTACGATCCGGCTAACGAACACTCGCTAATGTGGAACGATCCGACAGTCGGTATCGAGTGGCCACTTGATGGCATCGAGCCGCAGCTCTCCGCCAA
Source organism: Novosphingobium album (ex Liu et al. 2023) (assembly GCF_029076845.1). GTDB lineage: Bacteria > Pseudomonadota > Alphaproteobacteria > Sphingomonadales > Sphingomonadaceae > Novosphingobium. Next base: position 50,483 of record NZ_JARESE010000033.1, on the reverse strand, counting down.
GGATAAGGTCGGCAGGCCCCTGCAGGATGTCGAGGCTTTCGCGTGAAGGTTCTGATTGTCGGCGCCAACGGCCAGCTCGGCAAGGGCCTCTCGCGCACGGCGCCGGACGAGGCGAGCATCGTTAGTCACGATATCGACACGCTCGACATCACCGATGCCGAAGCGATCACGGCTGTGGTGAGCGAAGTTCACCCCGATATCGTCTTCAACGCGGCGGCTTACACTGCGGTAGACAAGGCTGAGAGCGAGGAAGAGGCTGCGTTCGCGGTCAATGCTACCGCGGTTGGCTACCTAGCCGAGGCTGCGCGTGGCGTGGGTGCGCAGTTCGTCCACGTCTCGACCGACTTCGTGTTCGACGGCCGCTCGGGCGTACCCTATTCGCCAGATGCCCCCACCGCACCGATCGGCGCCTACGGACGTACCAAGCTAGCCGGTGAGAAAGCGGCAGGCGAGGACGCGTTAATCGTGCGCACGGCTTGGGTCTATGCCCCCACTGGGGGCAACTTCGTGCGCACGATGCTGCGTCTCATGGCTGAGCGGTCCGAAGTGCGCGTGGTCGCCGACCAAATCGGTACTCCGACTTACGCGCCGGGCTTGGCGGCTGCTCTGTGGACGATGGCGGCGAAGGGTGCCAAGGGTATCTACCACTACACCGATGCCGGCGCCTGCAGCTGGTATGACTTTGCCGTGGCGATCCAGGAAGAGGCGCTGGCGGCGGGCCTGCTAGACAGGGCGGTTCCGGTGATCCCGATCAACGCGGTGGAATACTCCACGCCCGCCGAACGACCGCACTATTCGGTGCTGGACAAGGCGTCGACCTTCGCGGTCTTGGGTGGACCAACCTCGCACTGGCGCGAAAACCTTCGCAAGATGATGATTGAGATCAAAACTCATGGCTAACTTGATTGTCACCGGAGGCGCAGGGTTCATTGGCGCCAACTTCGTCCATTACCGTCGCAAGGTTGCGCCTGACGACCAAATCGTGGTTCTCGACTTGCTCACCTATGCCGGCAACCGCCACAACCTAGATGGGCTGGACGACGTGTTGCTGGTCGAAGGAGATATTTGTGACACTGAGCTGGTGTCGTCCCTCATTGCCGACCATCAGATCGACACGATCGTCCACTTTGCGGCCGAAAGCCATGTCGACCGCTCGATCACAGGCCCGGATGCCTTTGTCACTACGAACGTGATTGGCACCCACAGCCTCCTGAAGGCGGCCAAAAAGGCCTGGCTCGATGAAGGCAGCGGTAAGCCCCACCGGTTCCACCACGTGTCCACCGATGAGGTTTATGGATCGCTGGGGCCTAATGACCCCGCCTTCAGCGAAACCACGCCCTACGCGCCCAATTCGCCGTACTCGGCATCCAAGGCCGGTAGCGATCATCTGGTGCGCGCCTATCACCACACCTATGGGCTCGAGACGACCACCAGCAACTGCTCGAACAACTACGGACCCTTCCAGTTTCCCGAAAAACTGATCCCGCTGTTCACGCTCAATGCCTTGAGCGGCAAGCCCCTGCCGATTTATGGTGACGGTATGAACGTACGCGATTGGCTGCATGTCGAGGATCATTGCCGCGGTATCGAAGCTTGCCTGCGCAAAGGCCAGCCGGGCGAGGTCTACAACATCGGCGGTGGTCAGGAACTGCCGAATTTGACGGTGATCGAGGAGATCTGTCGTTCGGTGGACAAGGCGTTTGCTGCGGATCCATCACTCGCCAAACGCTTCCCCGACGCACCGGCCGCGCAGGGTCGCCCTAGCGCGGAGCTTAAGACCTACGTCACCGATCGGAAGGGCCACGACCGCCGCTATGCCATCGACGAAACCAAGGCCCGCACCGAACTGGGCTACGCGCCGGCGCGTGACTTTCCACAGGGCTTCGCCGAAACCTTGGCTTGGTTCCTTGCACGGGAAAACTGGTGGCAGCCACTGCTCGAACGAGCTTCCATCACACGCTGATCTCGACGCACCGCGCGGACCGTGACGAGGGCGCAATCGAACGCATCGCCTGACTGGTAGGAAAGTCCTTGCAAAAGCATCTTATCATACTTGGAATTCGCGGTGTTCCCGCAGCTCATGGCGGGTTTGAAAGCTTCGCGGAACATCTTGCGCCATGGATGGTCCAGCATGGTTGGAAAGTCACAGTCTATTGCCAGGGAAGCGATGCCGGCAAGTGGTATGAGGACTTATGGAAAGGGTGCCGCCGCATCCACGTCCCGGTCAAGCTCGAGAACGCGATCGGGACGATCGAGTTCGACATCAAGTCGACTCTTGATGCCGTAAAACAGGACGCGATTCTGCTCACCCTCGGCTACAACACCGGTTTCCTCTCGGTTTATGCACGTATGCGCGGGGCCTTCAATCTCATCAACATGGACGGGATAGAGTGGAGGCGCGATAAGTACACCAAGGCGCAGCAGATCTATCTCTGGCTGAACGAGCGCATGGCGGCGGCCTCGGGCAATGTCTTAATTGCCGACCATCCAGAGATTGTCCGCCACCATTCCAGCCACGTGCCTGCCGGCAAGATCGAAATGATCCCCTACGGCAGCGACCATATAGATACGGCCGACGCCGCTCTGCTCGACCGTTTCGGGATCAGACCGGATAAGTTCTTCACGGTCATCGCCCGGCCCGAACCCGAGAATTCACTGCGTGAAATCGTCCGGGCCTTCTCACGCAAACCCAGGGGCATGAAGCTCGTCGTGCTGGGCAAGTACGATCGGGCGCATGCCTACCATCTCTCGGTGCTCGACGCGGCGAGCGACGAGGTCGTCTTCCCCGGCGCCATCTACGACAAGCCGACGCTCCATGCCTTGCGGCTTTACAGCCTTGCTTATATTCACGGCCACCAGGTCGGCGGGACTAATCCCTCGCTGGTCGAGGCCCTGGGTGCCGGCAATGCCGTGATCGCTCATGACAATCCTTTCAACCGCTGGGTTGCCGGCGACGCAGGATACTTTTTCTTGGATGAGGATGAATGCGAACAGCAGATCGAGCGCTTAATTACTGTGCCCGAGGCAGGCACCGCTCTGCGTACTGCCGCCCGCATGCGCTGGGAAGCGGCATTCTCTTGGCCCCGGATTCTGGCCGACTATATGGCACTGATCGAACGGTGCCGCTTGTGAGGATTGCCAGGTCGTGCGCCGCGCGTTGGCGTGAACGGGCCGCGAGGCTTTCGTTGCAATACCGCTTGCCATGAGCCCGGATACGATGGCAAGCGCGGGACCCAAGCGCATCCTGTGCGTTCATCAGGGTGGCGAGCTATACGGTTCAGACCGCAGCTTTCTACAGATTGTCGAAGCGATTCGGGAAGGTTGGCCCGACGCGCGCATTCGCGTCATCCTCGCGGTCGATGGCCCCCTGCGAATGCTGCTCGAAAAAGTGGCAAACGAAGTGACCGTGCAGGATCTGTGCGTACTGCGTTTGGCGAATGCGGTCTCGACCCTGTTCAAAGGAACGATCGGCCTTCCTTATTACCTCATGGCCGCCAAACGCGAGATCAATCGCGCTGATCTTGTCTACATTAACACCACCGTGATTGCCGACTATATGATCGCGGCAAGGCTTCCTCCGCACAAGTCGGTGATTCACGTCCGTGAGATTCCCAAGGCCAAGGCTATGCTGGTTGTCCAGCGGCTCGTACGTTTCTCGCGCGCGAAAATCATCTACAATTCGCAGGCCACGGCCGACGCGTTCGCGCTTCCGGTCGATCAGATCCAGACCGTGATCCACAATGGCGTTGCTCCGATCGACCGTCCGGCCCAGCCCGAAATTCCGGCGGTCTTCACGCCTGAGCGGCCGCTGAAGCTCGCCATGCTGGGGCGGATCAGCGATTGGAAGGGGCAGAACCTGCTGATCGAAGGGGTGGCGGCATTGCTACCGGAAGACCAGAAGCGGGTGTCCGTGCGAATCGTGGGCAGTACCTTCCTCAATGTTCAGGGCCCCGTCGATGCCCTGCAGCGTCAGATCGACAAGGCCGGCCTGTCACGCAACGTCTCGCTTGAGCCGTTCAAGGACGACCCGGCCGAAGTCTATCTGTGGTCGGATGTTTGCGTCGTGCCCTCTCGGCTGCCCGAACCGTTCGGCCGGGTCGCCATCGAGGCCATGTCCCACGCACGTCCGGTGATCGCGGCGGCGCACGGCGGGCTTCTGGAAATCGTCCGGGATGCCAAGACGGGCTGGCTGTTCAAGCCCAATGATGCGGCTTTGCTGGCCGAGGCCATCCGGCAAGCACTTGCGTGCCCCACGCGGCTGCGGGCAATGGCCCTTACGGCATTGCATGACTTCGAACAGCGTTTCTCCTCAAACATCATGACCGAACGGGTTTGCGACTTCCTGGGCCGAGTTATGGAGACATAGACTTCAATGAAACGCTCGATGCTTTCAAATTCTCTTGGCGTTGCCGCCCTGAAATTCGGCTCACTCCCGGTGACCCTGCTGACATCGGTCTTTCTAGCACGGACCTTGGGGGCCAGAGACTTCGGCGACTATTCCTATTATCTCTCGCTCGCAAAGATCCTCGCTATTCCACTCGGCATGGGGCTGTTGCAGCTAGTCCTGCGCGAAACGGCCAGCGCCATCAGTTCGCAAGACTGGAACCTCCTGCATGGCGTGTTTAGACGGTCCACCCAATGGTACCTGTTCGCAAGCGCTATACTGTTCCTTGCGGGCGCGGGGTATCTTATCTTTTTTGCCGGAGAAAAGACGACTAAACTCATCCTCACCGCCGCCTGCGTCCTCTCCCTTGCATCGCTGATAGGCCTCATCGCCATCTTAGCCGGCGTGTTGCAGGGCATGAGGAAACCCTTTGCAGCTCAACTCTCGAATTTATTTCTTATGCCGTTTCTTGCTCTTTGCTTTACAGCGGCGTTCTATTTTACGCTTCCCAATGCGTTCGACTTAAATGTTGCGCTCTGCCTCCAAGTGCTGGCAGCCGCGCTGTGCTCGGCTTTCGGCCTAATCCTGGCACGCCGCTACGCACCAGCGCAGGTCCGGGGAACGACTGCAAGCTTTGAGGATCGCAAATGGCTTGCAGCCATGGTGCCATTCTCACTGATGATTGCCGCCAGCGCTTTCAACAACGAGGTCGGCATTCTCTTTCTTGGCTGGCTCAGCACTTCGACGGAGGTAGCGGGATTGAGGGTGGCGCAGAGCGCTGCTCAACTCGTTGGATTTCCTGTTATGATCGCAAATATCATTCTTGCCCCTCATGTAAGCATTTTGGCTCGCGCAGGGATCGAGAACAGATCAGAGCTTCAAAAACTATATACAAATTCCGCAAAAATATCCTTTTTTTCAGCTGTTATGATCGCTCTCCTACTGGGAGTACTTGGAGATTTTATTTTAGAAGTACTGTTTGGAGAAAGGTACATAATTCTCTCATTTTGGCCAATGATAATCATAACATTTGGCAATATCTTCGGGGCGACTTGCGGTTCTGCCGGCACGTTCCTGACAATGGCCGGCCACGAAAAGGATACATTGGCGGGGCAGGCTATTGCCGCCGCGTTTACTTCAATTTCCGCTGTGCTTCTTATCCCCCATTTTGGTGCGGTAGGCGCCGCCATGTCTGTAACGCTTGGATTGATAGCGTGGAACCTATTGCTGGCTATAAGACTAAATCGTCGCCTCGGGATTAGAGTCGGTATTAGGTCCTTTCTGACATGAAAGGTGGACGGCCCTCGCGCGAGCGCCACGCCCTTGGCCGGGCCGTTGCGTGACGAGAACGAAGAACTCAGAATCCATGCCTGCTAGAGAACTGCGCCCATGACAACTCCGTCGATGATCATGCTGTTTGTCATGCTGGCTGCGTTAGCCTTCTCCAGCATCTCCGCGCTTCTTGGTCGCAGCAAGCCGATGCTCTACACCTCGGTGATGCTGCTGGTGCTGAATGACTTTATCCTGGTCCCCGTTAGGGGGACAATACCAAGTGCGCTGCTGCTTGCTTTCAGCAGCTGGCCGGATCTGTTCGTCCTTGTCGGCTTCATCGCTTATGCAATCTGGTTCGGGCACTCGCCAAGAATCCCGGAAATGCCTACGTGGTTCTGGCGGCTAGTGGCTATTATGGTCTTCATAACGTTGCAGGGTATCGTGTTCGGGCTCATGCGCGGCAGTCTCTTCGGCGTTATCGCGAATGCTCGCACGTACGTCCTGCCGCTCTTCCTGCCCCTAGCCCTCTATGCGAACGGTGCCTTCCAGGGCAGGGAACCGATCCGGATGCTCATGGTGATCTTTACGCTGGCGATCGCCATGGCGGCTTATTCCGCCTATCTCAGCATCACCTTCAACGGCGATCCCGCCAGCATCTGGTATTTCGATTTCATCTTCAACACCAAGGTGAGCGGTGGGCTCGCCGACCGATTCGTGACCTACCAGGTTGTTCGCGGCGGGCATCTTCGTGCTGCCGGATTCCTGATCTCTGCGGTTGATTACAGCATCTTTTGCGGTCTCATTCTCGTTCCGGCGCTTTGCGGCGCCTTGTTCTTCCGCAGCCTAAAATATCGAATCTATTCGTTCGTCGCGGTTATCGCCTGCGTCGTCGGGACCGAACTTTCCCGGACACGCGTTGCCTATTCGATTTTCGCCGTCTCGATGGGCATGCTGTGCCTCTACAGACTGCTCGGAATTCGCAAGGCAGCCCAGCAGGTGCTCATTTCGATCACCCTCGTGGTCATGTTTCTGGGCCTGGTCGCGGTTGCCCCTTCGCTGTTCGACGCCTCGGTGAATGGCCGCATCGGCCAATTCTTGGAAACGCTGGTGACGTTCCGGCCCCAAGGATGGGGATTTGGCGCTACGACCAATCTTGCCACGAACTTCAAGGACTCAATGTACCTTTCCTCGATTGGCGCATTGGGGGCCTCAGCGCTGCTGTTCTGGTATGTCCTTTTCACCGTCCACAGGAAGGCGGCCCAGTCCCTGATGGCCTCGCGCCCCAGGACCGATGACTACGCCCTGCGGATGGGTGCGGTGATGGCGATGGCTTCGGCGTGGTTCGCGTTCGGCGTGCATTACTTCATCGGCGGAAGCGGCTGCGCAATGCTGTTCCTTCTGCTATTTGCCGCGATCAGGGACCCCGAGCGAAGGCCGGCGCGCACCACCAAGATCGGGCGTAGTCTTCCGGACACTGTCAAAAGCGCGAATTCCGAGCCATTGCGCGCGGCGTCCTGATTTGATCGTGCGGCTGACGCAGAGCGAAGGGCGACGCCTGGTCGTCGAGCCCATCCACCGCCTCGGACAAGGCTGGGAAGGAACGGCCGCAGATTCTCAGCCGCTGGTCGCAGGGTGGCAGATCTTGGCGTACTTCAAGTCAAACAGTTGTAGCTTGGAAGGAGGGGGGGCGACGTTGCGGGGCTTGTCGCGATTATAAGGTAATGTCTCCCAGCGCAAAAGGTAGCGCGGGGACTGCCCCGTGGAAGCCAGCGCCACTTGGACGGTCATTCCGGCCCTGTTCTTCGAAACCTGCATCAAACCCCGCGGAAGACTTGACTGGTTGTGCAAGCAGTCCTGCAGTGTCAGGTCCTTGTTCGAAATCATGCACTGGTAGCTCTGTTGCCTCAGGACATAGCGTGCCACAAGTTCTCCATCGGCCGCCCTCTTAGTGGCCTGGATCCGCAGTTCCTTGCTAACCGATCCTCCTCCGCTGATCTTCCAGAGAACGCCAAGATCCTTCGCTTGTACGGTGCGCCAACGGCCATCCTCCAACCTGCTGACGAAGATTCCCAGAGTGTCTTTCGCTGTATACTTGCCGAAGACGATCACGGGACGGTCCTGGTTGTCGAACGCCATCCGAATGTTACCGTTAACGATCCCGCTTCCCACCGGCGAGTCCACGACTTTTTCGCCCATGTCGAGCCTGATGGGGATTGGAAGGGGATTGCCCTTGCTGTCGGTCCAGCGGGCAAGGTCGGTGCTGCGGGCATAGAAGATGTCGCGGTTGTTCTCGGCCCCCCGTTTGGCCCGTATCGTCCAGGCGATGTGGTACAGGCCATTACTGTCCTGATAGGGGCCAAGGATATAGGGGCTTCCCGCGCCTCTGAAATCCAGAAACGGTCCATCTGTCTGACTGTTCCAGTGTCGGCTTGCCGGGTCATAGGCGAGCAGGTTGTAAGCGCCGTCCGACGCCACGCCAGTCCTGAACAGATAGAACAGGTCGCCATGTCTGTTTTTGTAGAACTCAGGGTATGTGCCGCTGGCAAATAGGTTACCTTCGCCTATGGCGAGCGGCCGAAGACTCTGGATCATGTCGGGGCCATCCGACTCGAAATAGTTCACCTTAGTGGAGTGCATGTTGCCAGACACATGGAGACGCCCCGAAGGGCCGATGGCCATTACGATTCGGTTGTGGCTGTCCCAGCCGACTCTCGTTGGCAAAACGGTCCGGTCATTAAAGCCCTCACCGTCGTTGCGGGTAACGACCAATTGGCGCTTGTCATTGTAGTAGGCGACGATCTGGCTCGAACCGTTTTCGAGCAGGGCGAACCCAACCGGCTGCCCGGACCAGGCTAATCCGACATCGAAGCATCCGGGAGCGCCGCAAGACTGTTCGTCGGGTTCCCAGCAGGCAACTCTCTGGGCGGAGGCAATATCACTCGTGGCCGATATGCCAAAAGCGGAGAGTGTGATGACAACGCCGCATTTGCTACGAAACCCGCTCAAGATGTCCATATTGGTGTGCGCGCCTTATACGCCCGTAGTGCCTTGTGGTTTTTCAAACTCACAAAGCAGGGTGATATCAGTATGACACTCCAACATGAACCCTGCCTGTAAATGACGGGATTCGATTATGGTTCCACGGTGATATCCGATTGGATCTGCGCATCTCCGCTGGGAATGTCATCAACTATTGATCGTGGCGGACGGTTTGGCCGGCCTGACCGGCGCTGCGCGGGTGTCGGCCGAGCCGTCCGGCGCACCGGTAATCGCGCCCGCCGGACATCCGTGCCCGGTGGGTTGGAATGCCTATTGACACTATCATTCCCCGAACGGCAGATGATGGTGGGTTCCCTCGATTTTCTAGTGGCAGCGCCGGAAACGGAGAGATCATGACAGGTAAGATTTTTTGTGTCGGGATGCACAAGGCGGGCACAACGTCGATCCATGCGTTTGCCAAGGCGATGAGATTGAAGTCATCCCACACGCTCCAGTGGTCGAGAAAGCCTTTGCTCAAGAATTTTCTGGATAAGTACGACGTCTTTAGCGATGGTGGCAATCACTACTACGCCGAGGATGATGAATTTGGGGGCAATCATGACCTGCGCGGCCTTCGTAATTTGTATCCCGACTGCAAGTTCGTCCTGCAATACAGGGAGATAAGGCCCTGGATGGTCTCGAAAATGATCCATGCGGGTTGGTCAGCCGCTACCAGGGTTGAGCCTGACACCGGTGTACTGATTCACGATCAGTGGAAATCCACCAGAACAATGGAAGTGCTGCGGGCATGGATTGCCAATCGCGTCAAGTATCATGCCGCCGCCGCTGCATATCTGAAAAACTTTCCGGAAGATGTTCTTGTCATCGACGTCACGAAGGACAGCAACGCGACTCTGAAATTGGCAGATTTCGTATTTGGTCCCGGCACTTATGAAACTGTCGACAGGCTGGACCAGCTGGACAAGATCAAGAACAGGATAGGCAGGCGGATCGTTCCGATCAACATGCCAAGAGAAAACAAGTCGAAAAACAATCAAGCGGACAGAGCGCGATGCTCGGAGATTGTTAATGGCCTCGTGGATGACCTTGGATTCCAAGTCGAACAGAGCATCCTCGACCTAAAGGACGCCACTGAGAAAGTTTCTGCTTGATCGGGATCGCGCCTCGAAGGCGTTCGGAACATGAGAGTACAAGACGCAAGGCGTCCATGGGTAATGGCGCCGGCCATATCGCGGCGCGCAAGCCATTGTGCCGAGCTTCCCCAAAGTCACCGTGGGCGCAGCCAACGGGCGCCGGTTCCTTCATCTCCCTCTAACGATCCGGAAAAATGATGAACACGGTTGAATCCGGCCAGCTTCCTTGGTTGCATGTCGTGGTCGTACTCTACAAGACACCCGCGCAGGAGAGTACCACTTTGCGTGCGCTCGCCATGCAATCGGAGCGCGCTCCCAACATTTCGATGACGATCTGGGACAATAGCCCGCAGAGCGTTTATGAAAGCGCCACTTTCGAGGGGCTGAAAGGTTGCTTTCAGGCAGTTGAATACGTGCATGCCCCTGAGAACACTCCTCTCTCGATACTGTACAATCGTGTCATCAAGGCAAATCCTGCCGATATTTATCTGCTACTAGACCAGGATTCGGACCTGCCCGCCACCTATCTTGAAACCTTGCACGAGACCTCGCGATCACGACCTGATATCCTCCTCTTTGCGCCAAAAGTCGTGGCGAACGGCCAAATCGTGTCTCCCGGCCAATTCGGCCGGATAAGGGGCAAGCTTCTATCCGGAATCGAACCAGGATTGCGTTCGGCGGAAAAGGCGACGGTTGTGACAAGCGGCCTTGCATTGCGCCGCGCGCTGTTTTTCCAGTTCGACTTGTGGTTCAATGAAAAACTGTGGCTATACTTGATCGACACAGACTTTTTTCTGAGGTTCCGATCTAAGATCGTGTCTTACTGGGTTCTTAGCGAAGAAATCAATCATGGCTCGGCGTTGCGGGAAGAACTCACTCTCGATCAACAAATTTTCAGGTTCCGCAATCTTCGCTGGTCCTACTTGACCATGATGCGCAGTCAGCGCAAAGCAATGGCACCCGCATATGGCTATGCCCTCGCTATGTCATTGAGTCGTGCCATCAAGCAGCGGTCAGCGACCTTTCTTTTTGGCTGGAACAAAAATAGGTAGCCAGTACGCAATTCGGTCATGGCACTTGCCTGAGCCATGCACTTTGTTGGACCGGACCTCCAGGAAAGCACGTCATGCTGAAAGCGATTATCAACATCGCCCTCGCTTGGGCAAAAAAGGATGTTTACATCTCCGAGGATATCCCGTCGGGGCTGGTGCTCGGCGAACTACTCTCTCGAGGAGTTGCGCTTGCAAGAGGTATTTTGCGTGGCTGGGGCGGGGTGTTCGTCTACCGACGTGTGCGAATTCGTGGGCGAAACTTGCGCCTTGGCAAGTTTGTGACGCTAGAGGAAAACGTCGAAATCAATAGCTATGCCATCGATAGAATTGAGATCGGCGACCATTCTAGGATTGGCGCCTATACCATTGTTTCGGCTACGAACAATTTCACCAAGCTCGGCAAAGGTGTCAAAATTGGAGCTTATTCGGGCATTGGCCAGTTCGGCTACATTGGTGCATCGGGGGGCGTGGAAATTGGCTCGAAGGTTATCATGGGCCAGTATGTTTCATTCCACGCATCGAACCATATCTTTTCCGATAACTCCCGTCCGATCAAAGATCAGGGCGTGACCAGCCAGGGCATTCGCATCGAAGACGATGTTTGGGTCGGCGCCAAGGTCACCTTTCTCGACGGAACCGTTGTCCGCAGCCATTCCGTGGTTGCGGCTGGTGCCGTCGTTGCGGGTGAATTTCCGCCCAATGCCCTGATCGGCGGGGTCCCGGCGAGGGTGCTCAAAACACTGGGTCGTGCGGACGAATTTGATCAAGCATCGCGTCCAATGCCCACGCTATGACCGCAACCACGAGGCCGCAGTGAACGCCGTACGCCTTCGGTGAGGGCCTGCCGAACTGGTCGCTCGAGCCCCTCGTGCGGAGCCTGCAGGCGCTGCGTGGCGTCGATCTGATCGTCGCGGTGACCTTTGCCGCCGAAGTGGGCGACGTGACGCGATTCGAGAGTCCTCGCCGGCTCATGGGCTATCTTGGCCTGGTCCCAAGCGAACGGTCGACCGGCGCGTCCGTACAGCGCGGCGGCACCTGATCTGACTGGCCGAACCACATCGCGGTCACCATTCAGCCGGAAGAGCGGACAAGCCAACGGGATCAATCCCGACAATCTGGCTTCCGATCAGAACCCGCCCCGTCTCGGCTTGATAGACCAACATGCGATCGTCATCGGCGAACTCGATCATCATGCCCATGGGACCGACCGGCACGGTCACGGCGAACTCTGCGCCGGTGAGGATAACCGAAGAACCGTAGAGTGCCGCCGTCACCGCCTGAGGCGGTACGTTGAATACGAGAGTATCGTCGCCCAAGTTGAAGGAAGGATCTAGTGTTACCTCTCCACTGAACACTTTGAGATCCTCGGCATTCGAGGTCCCGAACACGGCAATATCGCCAGAAATCGTCGCCGATCCTTTGGCAGCGAAGATTAGTTCGCCCGAAGCTTCAGGATTAGCCCCGCTCGGCAATGGACCGATCTCGGGCGCGGCATCAATCGCGAGCAGCGTAGTGGTAATTGCCTGCTTACCGATCAAGACATCTCCGGTTGTGCTATCGACAAACAGGCTTCGCGCACCATCATCAAAGACGACGTGGATCGCGCTCTTTCCGAAAGGCAGGTAAACGACGGTATCGCCGTCGCTGAGGACGGCGTTAGAGCCATTGCGTCCCACCAACCAGGCTCCTGCGTTGCCGAACAGCCTGACAATGTCGCCGCCCCGGTTGAACGATGGGTCGAAGCTGATTGCACCGGGTTCTTCGAGCACGGTGACATCCTGGAACCCTACGCCGCCGAACATGGCTCCGCTGCCGCCAATCTGAACGACAAGGCCGGTCTGCGCCAGCAACCGGAACTGAGCCGGTTCGTGGGGCAGGCTTGGCAATTCCATCATCTTGGCGTCACCCTGGAAAAATAGCGCGGCCATGCCCGCCAGCACGTCGGTCCCCTCGTCGACGCCGTCGGCGAGATTGCGATCGATCACGGACACCCTGCCATCGGCGTTTAACGTGATCGCGTAGTCATTCGACGAGCCGAGAAATCCTGCGGTATCATCATTGCCGCCGGTGAGAATATCGCTGCCGGCAAGGCCGTAGATGATCCCGCCAACCGAACCGCCGGTCCCGATAAATGTGTCCCTGCCCGCTCCGAGCAGGACATCGCCCAGGATATCGCCGCTGTTCGTAATCCTGTTGGCGTTGGGTGTGTTAGCGTCCAGAAGGATCGAACCGTCGATGTTCCCGGAGTTGTCAATCGTAAGGCCGAACACCGTGTTCAGGCTGCCCCGGGCCGCCTGCACGATCGCGCCATCGATCAGACCGGAATTGTCTATCCTGCTGAATCCTAGGTTGTCGTCATCCGTGATGAGCACGGCTATTTCGGCGGAGATCATACCTTCGTTGCGCAGCGTCCCGCCACAAAGCGTGACGCCGATGGCATAGTTCTTGGCGGCCTCTCCTGCGATGGCCAGAATCGTGCCGGTATTGGTCAGTGTGCTTTGACCCTGCTCGGTGAAGTCGATACCGATGGCGCCGTCCCCCCCTTGGGCCGTGACGAATTTTTCGTTGAGCACGTTGCCCCGGTTGCGGGTCTGGATGGCGACCGCAAACCCGGCCTGCGAATAGGCACCGATGCTGCCCGAATTGGTCAAGGTATATTCGTCGAAGCCGACCGCTGCGTTCGCGAGGATAGCGTAGGCATCGCCAGCGTTGGCCTCGGCATACACAAGGCCATCGTTGGCGATGCTTGAGAAAGTCGTACCCCAGATCCCGATGGCCTCTTCATGTCCGGCCGTCACCGCCTTGATCGAGCCATGGTTGTTCAGGATCAGAGGCGAATAGCTGAGCAGCGCCAGCGCACGGTTCGGTGCCGCGCTCGAAACGACGCCGAAATTCTCGAGCGAGAAGTTGCCCTGAGGAATATCGGTCGAAAATATGACGGCAGTATCGTCGGTACGCACGAAGATGGTGTCGGGATCGATCACCGTCCGGCGCATCAGCGCCGCTGCGTCGAGTGGCACCTCAAAGCTCAGCCCCGTTCCGGCGACGCCGCCGGGCAAGGGCGCCGCCGTCCCCGCACCGACCGGATCAAGGCCACCACCGGCCGCCGCAGGCGTGTCCAGCAGAACCGAAGCGTCGGTGTCGACTGCGACCTTGACGCCTCCTTGAGCATAGACGCGATAGTCACGTCCATTCACGGAGACGACCTGCGCCATCTTCCACAGACCCGCCAGATGAACGCTGCTGCCCGCTGCCTCCGATACGATAAGATGATCGCCTCCTCCGCTGAGCGTTGCGATATCGTCGGCGCGGATCGTAATCGCCTTGCCTGATCCGAGAGCGAGTTCCTCGATGCTGAGTACCCGGCCACTGGCCGCGATCTCGGTCAGGTCGAGATCGCGGCTGCCATCGGCCAAGCGCCACGTGTCGAATCCATCGCCACCGTCGATGCGAGCGAATGCATAATCGCCAGTTTCTATCACGTCGTCGCCAGTGCCGCCCTCGGCCACGTCGCCTGCTTGCGTCACGAGTTTGTCGTCGCCGGTCCAGCCATAAAGCCCGTCGTTGCCCGCACCACCGATCAGCACGTCGTCATTGCCATCCCCGATCAGCAGATCGGTCCCGTCGCCCCCCTCCATGCGATCGTCGCCGACCGAGCCGCGCGCGATATCCGCGCCGCTGCCGCCGATGTAGACGTCATTGCCGAAGCCGAGGTCAACGAGCCCTTCGATTGTGCCGCCCTCGCTGTCGACGCGATCGTCACCTTCGCCCATGAGTACATCCCCGACGATCGCTCCCCGGTTCTCCATCACATCGTCGCCGCGGAACAGGACGACCTCACCCTCGATCCGGCCGCCTGCTAGGTTGCGTACACTTTGGGCATTGTCCTGGTTTGAGGTGGTGAAAACTTCGGGTGGATCGGACGGGGCATACACGGCAATATCGGCGCGGATCGTTCCGTCGTTGACGAGAGTAAAGAACTCAACGAACAGGTTTTCTGCCTGGATGCCTATCGAGGGTATGGCTGCATCGGTCGATACCGCTTCGATCAGGCCGTGATTGGTAAGTTGGAGCGAATCGCCATCAAGGGAACCGCGCCCAAAAACGACGGCGTGTGCGTGCGGCCCCTCCGCATAGATGATCCCGCTGGCTTCGTTCGTCACTCTGCCGCCATTTTCAAGGCGAAGCGCGTAAGTTCCCCCTGACTGGCTCTCGTCTTCACCATAGGTGGCCTTCGCAGCAATTGTGCCGCGGTTTTCGACGATCGCATTGGCTGCTTGTGTTTGCACGGCAAAGGCGTTGCCCCTTGCTGCGTAAGCAACAATGGTTCCGGTGTTGGTGAGGCGTTCGAAAGCGAAAGTGGCAAAGGCTGAGCCGTAGAAATCACTGACACCCGCGTTTCCCGGCTGGATCACTGATTCCGCAATGATCCAGCCGCCGTTGGTAATCACCCCGAACCTTACGGCAGTCGCGCTGTATTTCGTCGAAAAATTCCAGATCGTGCCGGCATTATTGAAAGGCTGTAAGTGCAACAAGTAGATCGGACTGCCGTAGGGTGGTACGAACTCGCTGAGCGGCGGCTTGATCAGATCGTCCAGCGAAACCGCGTACTTCACTTCACCAGCGGTGACCGAGGCTTGGTCGAAGACAGTGATCGTCCCAATGACATTTGCCGATCCCGGACGAGCTGGGAGTATCGGAAAGCTAGTGCCCATATTGATGCAATAATCCCGCTACCAAGCGGTGCAGTGGAACCGCCTCTTGCCAACGCTGTATGGCACGACCACGGTTCCTGTCATCTTAGATTCTAGAATCCGTTTAAGAATGACCAGGGATGGACGATCCGGCGCATCATGAGACCGCCCGGGGGCGATGTGGATCATGACCTCGGAGACGTCCAGACGCTGCTTATAATCGCAAACGTTTCCACCAGCCGAAGGTGCGTTCGACGACCCATCGCTGGGCCAGAACCTTGAAGCGGGGCTTCCTTGTCAGTGCGTCGGACGATCTCCCGTACGAAGTCGCGATATGCAGCGGCCTCCATGAGGCGGATGCGATCATGGGCAACAGATGCTTGAGCCACGGCCAGCGTTCGCGGATCGCCACGACGATGGCCTGGGCGCCGGCACTGTCGGAGATCGGCAGTGGTGAGATTGACCGTGAGCAGCCGGTCATGGGTATCGACGGCGATATGGCGTTTGCGGCCGACGATCTTCTTGCCCGCATCGCCGCGCTTTTCGCCGCCGGCGCCTTGATGTCGCCGAGCTCAGAATGGTGTTTCGCACGGCGTTAAATGAACACGCTTTGAGTCTCGTGATAGTGGGCCGGCGGATATGCAGATTGGCGGCCCTGTTCTCCAACCGCCCCCTTATGCGGTCCTAGGATAAAGTCATCGCCAACTATCAAGCCACATCCATTTTTCGAAAGCACCTTGGCCTTCTCCTAGGGGAATAGCTGATATGATCGGATAGAACCACGCGAATAATCCGATCGATACCGCCAACGCGGCATAAGCAAATGCACGCCATTTACCGTTGCGCGCCCATGCCGCGTCGAGCGCAAGGGCCAGACAGCCCATGAGAAATGCCGCCGGGATCAGGTAATGGTAATAGAACTGCACGGGTTTGGCGCTGCCCATCCAAAAGCCAATCCCCACCAGGTAGAGTATCGAAAGAGCCAGAGTGTCTGCTCGCCGCAGGGTGCAAGCGGACCATACGCACCAGCCAAGACCGCCAAGGCCAGCAAGCATCGAGAAAGGGTTTCCGACGAACAGCACACCACGCCACGCGCCGTCGAGATACTCATAAAGGTACCAGACTGGCCGCAGGTTGAAGACCCATTGAAACCAGACGCTCTGGTAAGGATGCGGCGTAAGCGCTGCGGTTTGCGCGACAATCATGCGTCGGTGGAGATCGATGATGTCGAAGAGGCCATGCCGTGCGCTGATCGGCTCGTAAAAGAGCGCAGGCGCAAACGTGGCCCAATACACGCCAAGAGGCACTATGATGAGCCATGTCGATGCCTCGGGTAGGGACAACCCTTGGGGGATCGACCGAAATGGCGGGTTGTGAGATCGCTTCGAGCGAAGAATGACGAATGCGAGCCAGGGCAGCGGCAGAAATGGCGCCACGCTCCACTTCGCGCCCAGCGAAAGGCCAAGCAGGATTCCCGAGCAGGCCATGTTTGCTCGTATTCCAACCCTGCTCGGGTGGACGGCAGCAGCGAATTGCCAAAGCGCCAGCAGCAGCAGGCTCGCGGCAAAGATATCGAGCATCGCGATGCGGCTCTGGATAAACCAGAGCAGGTTGGTCGCCAAAAGGATGGCTGCGGCAAGCGTGGCGAAGCGACGCCCGCTTGTCCACCAGATGAACCTTGCAAAAGCAAAAAGACCCAGTCCGCCGAACAGCAATGGCGGCAATCGCCAAGCAAGGGGCCGGTCGCCGATGAGAGCGATCGAAGCGGCAAAAATCTCCTTGCCCAAAAGCGGATGTTCCTGGTTTGCCGGGCTTAGATCCAGCAGAAGACGCGCCGCGGGCACATAGTGCATCTCATCAAAATAAAGAGTGGAAGGCGATAGCAGGCCGTAAGCGCCGAGCGCGGTGAACAGCATGGCAATGAACAAGCACCCAAGAAAGGGATCGTCAGATGATGCCGCCGTGTGTCTCATCATTGGCAAAGACTATCCTCAAGGTGCGAGTCTCAGCAATCGAGAAGGTCGAAAGCCACCTCAAGGCTCAGGCTATGGTTCCTTTGTCAAGATGAACCGCGCCGGGCTTGCCGGAGGCTCCAACTTTTGAGAAGGTGGAGCCTATATGAGCAAGACAACGAACAGGTTTGCGCCGGAAGTCCGCGAGCGCGCGGTGCGTATGGTGATCGATCATGAACGCGATTACCCCTCTCGCCGGGCGGCTGTGGTGTCGATCGCAGAGAAGATCGGCTGCGTTCCTCAGACGCTGCATGAGTGGGTGAAGAAGGCCGAGGTCGACAGCGGCAGGCGCGCTGGCGTCCCGACCGAGGTAGCCAACAAGATGAAGGCGCTGGAGCGCGAAGTCCGCGAGCTGCGACAAGCTAAATTCGGTGCGATTTGATCGGTTCCGGCCGGTCTGAGGCGGAATTTTATGGCCTGCAATGGGAAAATTATCGCGCCATTTCACTTTGCGTATGGACCGGAATAGGGCATCCTGCCTTCAGCTAGCATCGGACAGGCGCCTGACAGGGGAAACCAGGTGAAGTATCTGATCTGCGCTCAGCCAAAGAGCGCGTCGACGTCATTGATGACAAGCATCGGGCGAACAGCTGGAATCACCTTCGGACAACAATTCGGGGTCGACAACCGTCGAACGGTGAGATTTCAGCGTCGCTCACTGGAAAAGCTGAACCGACCGATGCGGACCTTGTTCGGCAAAAAGTTCGGGATTCGTCTCGACCATATCGAAAAGGGCACCCTGCGAGAGGCATTCCCCGCGTCGGAATATGGCATCATGGCCCGGTTTCATTCCGACATCGCCGATTTCACGCAAGGCAGGGCGACCAAAATCGAACTGGTCTACACACTTCACAAGCAGCATTTTCCACCCACGAGCGGCAATATCGCCCTGCTGCGCCCTGTTCCCAAGATCGTTCTTGTCCGAGACATCGAGCAGACCCTCGCGGCCTACAAGCGCGTCCCTCGCAACAGCCGCAACCTGGTCTTGATCGAACGGGTCACACACGATCGGATATTCGCCCAGAAGCTTGCCGACGAAATCGAGCGCTGGCAGCGCGGATGGATCGAGGAGGCCAAGGCGCATGGTGGATTGATCTTGGACTTCCAGGATGTCGTCCATTCGCCCGCCTGCGCCATGGCGTCGATCTTCCAGTTTCTGGGGCTTGATCAAGATCTTGTAGGCCCCGATTTCATGATGCCCAAAGAGCGATCTTATCGAGGTCGCTAGCGCCAAAAGGCCGGCATCTTCTGCCTTGGCCGCTCAGCGGCTCTTGTGCCCCGGACAACCCGCGAATGTTCCAAGCCGGAGGCAAGGGCATGGCGAGCGGTTGGAGGGGCATCCGGCAGACCAGCGCGCGTCCTGCGCCCCGGATGGCAGCGCCTTCGGATATCGGTAGAGCGGCAAGCTCTCATCGCCCGCTGCTTGCGCGCGCAGGAGCGCCGCGCCTGTCGGTATTGGCTAGCGAGCGCAGTGCTGCGGCGATGCACGTCGCGGGTTCGGTCTTCATCGGCTGTGCATGGTGGGGAAGCGATTGTCGTGGCCTTGCCTGGTGAGCGCCATGCTCATTCGCAGCCCCTCGGTTGATCGATTAGACGGGGCGGTTTGCATGGCGAATGCGTGACGGCACGGGCCAGCGTGAAAATGGTTGGCGATGCAAATAGCGGATCTGGCAGGCGATTTTGCCAACAGCACGGCCCAAAGACCATTTCCCACTTGGCGATGTCATTGAGTAGCGAACACGAGCCAGCCGATAAGCAATCATTTAACTGCCAATCTGGTAGATCGCTTAAAGCATTGCTGGCGGGAAGTTTTCTCTCGTGCTTACCTTTAGGACGAAAATACTTGAAATGATTGCAAGGGGCGTCCCACTGGCTGACGTCACCGATGAAATATGTCGCGGGATCGAGACGCGTTTTCCGGACCTGAAGTGCTCGGTCCTCTTGGTCGATGCCAGCGGAACGCTGCGTCCCCTTTCCGCGCCATCGCTGCCGGATGCCTATTCGCAATCCCTTGATAGCCTGACGATTGGTCCCAACGTAGGCTCGTGTGGGACCGCTGCCTACACGGGCGCGCCGGTTGAGGTCATCGACATCTCCACCGACCCGCGTTGGCGCCCGTTTCCCGCATTTCGCGATGCGACACTCGCGCTAGGTCTTGTCGCGTGCTGGTCATCCCCGGTCGTCGACCCGACAGGCGTGGTCCTCGCCACTTTCGCTGTCTACTTCGCGGAAAAGCGCGGTC
The DNA here is from genome assembly GCF_029076845.1 of Novosphingobium album (ex Liu et al. 2023). Lineage (GTDB taxonomy): Bacteria > Pseudomonadota > Alphaproteobacteria > Sphingomonadales > Sphingomonadaceae > Novosphingobium. The sequence goes on along the minus strand of NZ_JARESE010000033.1, from coordinate 30,694 downwards.
CGCGCGAGACCGAGCGCCAGATCGTGAGTATCGCGCTCCACTTGTGCGATCTGGCGCTCGCCAGGCATCGGCGCGTTGCCGAGCGCGAGCATCGCGCCAATACCGATGCGCTCACATCGCTGCCCAATCGAGGAAGCTTCGCCAGAGCGCTTTCGCATCTGCCGTGCGGCACGGATGCCCACTGGGCGATCCTGCTCATCGATCTCGATAATCTCAAGACCGTCAATGACACCTTCGGCCATGCGTCGGGCGACAGGCTTTTGCAGGAGGTTGCCGCCAGGCTTGCCGCTTTTGCCCTTCCGGATGGCGTATTCCGCATTGGCGGTGACGAATTCGCGATCATTCTCAAGGATCTCGATCGCCTCGGTGACCTTGAGTTTACGGCTGCTGCAGCCCTCGAGACGCTCGAGGCCCCGGTCCATTTCGAACATTTCACCGTTGCTCCCCAAGCGACGATGGGCGGCGCCATGGTGACCGCCGCGGACGATTCGCCCGATCGCGTTCAGCACCACGCCGACCTCACATTGTATCACGCCAAGGACACGCATCGCGGGGGATTTGTCCGCTATTGGCCCGCCATCGCCACGCGTATGGCATCCCGTCGCTCCTCGATCGAAAGCGTCGATGCCGCACTCAAGGGGGGACGGCTCCGGGCCTGGTATCAGCCGATCGTCAGCCTGGCGGACGGCAGGATCGTTGGCCTCGAAGCACTTTGTCGGATGGTGACGCCGGCAGGCGAGATCATCCCGGCACAGATCTTCGCCGAAGCCACCCGAGACGCCCGGATTGCGCCGCTACTGACGCGGCATATGCTTTCGGCCGTCCGCGAGGACATGGCAGACTGGCTCAGTCTGGGACTCGACTTCGGCTATGTCAGTGTCAATGTCACCGCCGTCGACTTGCGCGGCGGCCGATTGCAGGCGGCCTTACGTGAGACGGTCGCCGATGATGCGCTGCTGGAACGATTGGTGCTCGAAATCAGCGAGTCCGTCTACATCAGCGAGCGCGACAGCGTCGTAACAGACGCGGTCTCCACACTCAGATCCACCGGCTTGCGCATAGCGCTCGACGATTTCGGGACGGGCTATGCCTCGCTGACCCATCTGCTCGACCTCCCGGTGGACTTCATCAAGATCGATCAATCGTTCATTGCGCGTTTGCCCGACGATGGAGTGAGCGCAACGATCATCGCGGGTCTGCTTGCAATTGCCCGGGAACTGGGCGCAACCGTTCTGGCCGAAGGCATCGAAGTCGGTCCGCAGGCCGAAAGGCTTCGCGGATTGGGCTGTCAGTTCGGCCAGGGATTTTATTTTTCGCCGGCAGTTGATCGCCACGAGTTGGCGCGGCTGCTGATGCGCCATTCCTCGGCCAATCCGCACAGCATTCCGCTCGCCGGTCGAACACGATCGAACGCGGAAACTGCGCTCGCCCAGCCGCCTGGCGGTAGGCGTATATTGGCGAATCGAGGCTGATTCCCTGCGCCCGATCAGCCGCGCTTGCTTACGACTGACAGCAGCCAGTCGCTCGCCAGTTTCGCCGCCGCTTCCATTGGACGTGAGCCTCGTCGATGGCCGTCATCCGCTATGTCCTGCGTGCCCATTGCCGAGACGCGGCGCGCTTTCTCGGCAAAGGGCACGCAGAAAGCTTGGCGAACCCCGCGAAGATCACTTCCTTCAATCTGCGCGAGCCGCGTTTCCAGTGGAGATGGCGCGCGCTAGACAGCCGAAGATGCGGTCGTGTCGGACCCTATGCGAAGATTGGGCTATAAGGAATGAGGGCGTCGATGTCCTGCGGGATGCCAGGTCGGCACATTTGGTCCTCGAAGTCGAGCGAGCGGTGCTCGTCCAAATCCGGGGTTCCAAGTGATGAGAACCCCTTCCGCTGGATTCCTCCAGCCAGCAGAACTGCTTATGGATTTACTTACACACCTTAGTGCATCTTTAGCTCGTATGCAGGCTATTGCGGATTTGCCAAAAATAAAAATCGCATTGCAATGAGCGATGTATAAAATAAATCTCAACTTAACCACGCATTCTTCTTCTAATTGCACCCCATCCATAATATCGTCCCTCGAGTGCAAAATCGTCGGGTCGCATGGTCGATTGGGGATTTCCCAACTTATCGTGTTTATGTGCGGCCCGGGCTCGCGAAGCCAAGGCCGCCGCTGGGATGCTGTCAGTGGAGTGTCGCTTGACGTGCATGAGCGAATCCGGGCCGAACCAAGGCGAGGGGCAAATCGACCACCGCGGGGCAGGGCGCACGGTGCTGCTCTTGCGCAGCGCGAAATTGCTCACGCCGGCTGGCCAGTTCCTCTGCCTCTTGCGCGATGTGTCCGCGGCTGGCGTTCGATTGCGCTTCCTTCATGCCATGCCCGAGTTCGACAATCGCGTGACGCTCCAGACAGCGAGCCAGGATCAATATGCGCTTGAACTCGTCTGGCAATCGCAGGTCGAGGCGGGCTATCGGTTCTCGCGCCCGATCGATCTGGAGGCATTCATCACCGAAAGGACGCCTTTCGAGCACCGCCCCATCCGCGTCGTTGTCAGCAGCGCTGTGGTGCTGACCATCGGTGAAACCCGGATTCCCGCCAGACTACGGGACGTCTCGCGCGAAGGCGCGAGGCTCGATATCGAAAGCAAACTTGCCCTTGGACAACGTCTGAAGATCGTGGGCCGTGACTGGCCCGAAACCGACGCCACGGTTTGCTGGCGGCTCCATCCCGAGCATGGCGTTTCATTCCAGCGGTCTGTCGAGCTCGCCGAACTCGCACAGCGAATCATGGCAATGAACATGCGAAATGCCTGAAGTGCCGTCTCGTCCCTCGCAATCCTCGCTAGCCGCCTTGCGCCGGATGAATAAAGGGTGAGGTCGGGACCCGCCGCATAGGCAAATGGAAGCGTCATCCTTGAAAGGGCGACATGCGAGACGCTCCGAGAAGATAGAACATGTCTGAGGCGGCTTGCACAAACGTACGGAACGGAGTTTTTCAGCCGTGCAGCGAAAATGGCGCGCCAAGCCCGGGCCTGAGGTTAGCGCTGGCGCAAGCCATTTGAACCGACGCCAGCGACGAGGACTTGCCTTTCTCGACCGAAGACGCAAACTGACCAAAAGAGCGGGCGCTTCTCCACACTGAACCCTGGTGCCGACACAGTCGAACGGATCAGCGGCGACAAGCATTGACGCTATCGCATCGTCGCGCCTCAGCAAAAACCACCCAAATAAGTCGGCTCGCGGAGCGAATTCACGTGCACTTCGGATCGCTGCGCCTCGCCCGCTGGCTTTTTCTTTTGACGCCTTGAAAGCCAGGACAAGCGCGACTGCATCGGCGGCGGGCGAGCGCGTCCTCAATCGTGAGCATCACCGAGATGTATAGGGCAAGCGACCATGCAAAGCGATGCCCGCGAGGTGACGTGAACGCGAGATCACAACACAAATCGCGCACCCAACGACCAGAGGGGAGGGAGCTTGGCGGAGATTGAGGCGTGCCGGACACAGCGTTGCCCTGGCCGCCGCATCTCAAGCCAGCGAGGTCACCAGTGTCATGTCTGTCCGGTTCCTAGGTACGCTCTTGCGCCGCCTTTTCGATCGACTGTTCGATAAGGATAGATCTTCCCCCAACCGCCTCCCGAACGCGGACCAGCGTGCGCTCGTCGTCCGGTCTTGTTCGCTTCTCGATCCAGGGCCGCCAGATGTATCACCAGCGGATGTGGCTGCGGCAATGCAGCGGCTTTGGGCGGCAAATAGCGCGGTCTGGAGCCAGGATGATGCGCACATCGGCAATGACATCGGGATTGGTGGCCGGCTCTTGGCCAGTGATCCGCCAAACCATATCCTCGCTCAGGCGCGGATCGCCGAGGTCATCGCAGGTCTCGAGCCCCTCCCACGGCATGTCCTCATGCTCAGCTGCCGCGATGACCTTGACGATGCCACCATTGCGGCCCGGCTCGGTCTTACCCAGCAGGCTGTCCGGCGTGAACTGGTTCATGCCCTGATCGAACTCGACAAGGCACTCGTCGATCGCTGAACGGCGATGACGTGCAAAACCGCGAACGCGCAAATGTCTCGCCAGTGTGTCGATGGCCGACGCATCGATGCGAGGCCGCACGGGCCGATTTCGCCGACGGTCGGGTGTTGCGCAAGCTCATGGGCCAGTCTTTTGGAGGCTTGCGGAGATGCCGCGCAACGCGTGAACGCTGGCGACTTGCCAATGCATTTCTCGAGAATTTTCAGTTCCTCCTTGCCGACAATCGGAGATGACCGCATAGTGAGGGAAGTCATCGCACGAGGTGCGGGGGCGGATTTAAAAGCGTTCGACCGGACGAAGGTCGACCGTCACATCGTTAGCGCAGATCGGCCGCCTTTGGTGGATGGAGATGCGTGCCTGTGGATCGGTCGACTTATGGTATCTCTTTTCATTCTCGGTTGCGCCCGGTCTGACCGGGGCGGGACTTCGCGAGAGCCATGAAACGTGGTGCCGAGACCCGTACCGAGCGTCGCGATGATGCGCCGCGCGATCATCTGCTCGATCGCCTGTTTCGTTCCGAGGCTCCGCGCCTCGCGCGCTTCATCCGAAAATCAGTCGGCAACCAAGATGAGGTGCAAGATCTTGTTCAGGAGACTTTCGTCAGCTTCGTTGCTGCCGCAAGGACCGGCAAGCTGCGCACGCCGGAAGCCTACCTTCGCACCATTGCCAGAAACCTGCTGTGGGGCCGCGCGCGACGCCCGCAGCACAGGGACGCCTTGCATCTACCCGTCGATGAAGATTTTGAAATCGCCGTCGCTCCTGAGCAGGAATGGATGATGGAGGCTTCCGATTTCCTTCGTCGCTACGAACAGGCCCTGGCAGAGCTACCAGCGCGCACACGAGAGGTCTTCCGCCTGCATCGCCAGGAAGACCTGACATATCAGCAAATCGCGGAGCGCCTCGGACTTAACGTTCGCGCGGTCAAGTATCATATGAGAAAGGCGCTGCTTTATCTCGACAGCAGGGTCAACACCGATGACTGACGCTCCCCGCAATCCCTTTGAAAAAGGGCAACTTCGTTTGGAAGCGACCGAATGGTTCGTCCTCATGCGAGGACCGGACGCCGAACAGCACCGTGCTGCCTTTGAGCAATGGCTTGCAAGAGGTGCCCTCCATAGAGCGGCTTACAACCGTGTGGCGAACCTTTACGCGGCCGGAAAACAGGTCGACTGGGATGCACTGCCGCCGCCGCGACCGGTTCGTGGTGCCTTGTGGCGCACCAAGGCTGCCGCGCTCGCTGGCCTTACGATCATTGGTTTCCTCAGCTGGCGCCTTCTTTCCTCGCCAGGCATGCCAATGGGACATGAGACGCAGCCAGCGGCGATTGCCTCGTCGATTCCACCGGTTTCTGCCTACCTCGCGAACGCGGGTGAAATCCGGCGGGTCCAGCTCACGGATGGGTCTCGCCTGACGCTCGATGAGGGCGCCCTCGTTCTGGTCGACTATCAAGTCCACCGGCGCGGCCTGCGCCTCGAGCGTGGCCGTGCGCGCTTCGAGGTGGCCCACGAGCCGCGCCCCTTTATCGTCGAGGCGGGGGGCAGCGAAATCATCGCGCGTGGCACTGTCTTTGATGTGGCCCTTGAGAAGGGCCGCAGCCTGCACGTCCATCTGCTTCACGGCGCGATCGATGTTCGCCCGCTCGGCGCGTCGAGTGACCGGGACGTGGTCCACATGACCGCCGGGGAAGGGCTGCGCTACCAGGACGGCAGTCCGGCCATTCCGGAGCCCCGCCCAGAGCCTGCGCCCAACTGGCTTTCCTCGCGCATCGAATTTCGGTCGGCAAGCCTTGCGAGCGTTGTCGCGGCCGCTAACAGTCGCTCCGCCCGGAAGATCATCCTTGGCGACCCGTCGCTCGGAGAAACCAGGATCTCGGGCCTGTTCGAAATCGACGATCCCGAAAGCCTTGCCAGCGCGCTCGCTGTGCTTCTCGATCTGAAGGTCGCAAGCGGCCCTGATACGATCGTTCTTGTCAAAAAAGAGAAATAAATTTTCAGGGACAAGTGTCCCGTCCCGCGAAAATCCACTCATTGCCTTGTGACGCCGGCCTCATCGCGGCCCGCTCATCACAAGGGGGAAACCATGCCAATCCGCACTGGCGTGGCGAGCATCGCGCTCGCCACGACGAGCATTCTTGTCTCAACCGCTCCGGCAATGGCGCAGACCGATGTCGCCGACTACGATCTGCCGGCACAGGATCTCGAATCATCCCTGCGCGCAGTCGCAAGACTATCCGGGCGGCAAATCATCATCCTGAGCGAGAAGGTGGCCGGACACCAGGCGCCCGCGCTGATCGGCCGGTTCGACGCCGAGGCGGCCGTGGATCGCCTGCTTGCCGGCAGCGGCATAAAGGCGCGCCGCGCCGGCGAGACGATCCTGGTTGGCGCGCAAGACAAGTCCGGCGAGAACATGGGCGCGTCGGGCGACATCACCGTGACCGGCTCGCGCATCAAAGGGGCGCCTCTGGCGTCTCCGCGCATTACGATCGGCCGCCAGCAGATGTTGGACGCCGGCTTCGGTGATGTCGGGTCGGCCTTGCGTGCCTTGCCGCAGAACTTCGCGGGCGGGCAGAATCCCGGTGTCGGATCAGGCGCGAACGCGGGCGGGATCGTCAACCAGAACATCACCGGCGGGTCGTCTGTCAATCTTCGCGGGCTGGGTCCTGACGCCACGCTTACGCTCCTTGATGGCAATCGCCTTGCCTATGGCGGCTTTGCGCAGGGAATCGATATTTCCGCGATTCCGCTCGAGGCCGTCGATCGTGTCGAGATCGTTCCCGATGGCTCTTCCGCGCTTTACGGTTCCGACGCCGTAGCAGGCGTCGTCAATGTCATCTTGCGCCCGCCCGCCAATGGCCTTTCCGCCCGCGCGCGCTGGGGCAAGGCTACCGATGGCGGGGATTTCTCGCAGCAATATTCGCTCGTGGGTGGAAGCGAGTGGCAGACCGGCGGGGCCATGGCAGCCTACGGCTATCGGCAGAATGACAGCATCCAGGCGCGCCAGCGCGGCTACGCCGCGGCCCTGGGCGATCCTTACGTGCTGTTTCCCGAGCAGACGGTCCATTCCGGCATCCTTCGGTTGACGCAGGATGTCGGCAACGCGGTCCAGTTGCGGTTTGACGGGCTGTTCAACAGCAGAAAGACCGGCCGGCAGATCTCAGCCTACGGCGCCGTGTTGACGAGCGCGACCAGCGATCGCCTTTACGCCCTGGCACCAACCCTCGAAGCCCGCCTGGGCACCAGCTGGCGCTTTTCGCTGCGGGGTGCCTATTCGAAGGGCCGCACGATCGGGCGCGAACGAGATTATGTCGAGGACACCGAGATTTTCAACGCCGCCGTCTGCTATTGCAACGTGCTGCTGGGCGCCGAAGCATTCATCGAAGGGCCGGTGCTGCGCCTGCCTGCCGGAACAGCGCGCCTGGTCGCGGGCGGGGGTTATCGCACCAACAAGTTCGCGAACCGCAATGTCGACACTGGCAGCGGATTCTCCGGCCGCCAGAACGATGGCTACGCCTACGCCGAATTGTTCGTCCCGCTTGTCGCGGAAGCCGACCAGGTTCCCTGGGTGAGAAACCTCTCCGTCACGGCGGCGGGCAGATACGATCGCTACAACCGCTTCGGCGACATCGCCACGCCCAAGCTCGGTCTGGTCTACGGGCCCTTGCCCGGTGTCGAGCTGAAGCTGTCGTGGGGCAGATCGTTCAAGGCTCCGACGCTGCTTCAGCAACTCCAGACAAGGTCAGCTTCACTGGTCAATGCGCAGGCACTGGTGGGCGCCAACGTTCCTGAAGGCGCAACTGCTCTTTATACCGAAGGTGGTGCCCCGGACTTGCGGCCTGAGCGGGCCACCAGCATGAGCTGGACCGCCCAGTGGCAGCCCTCCCAACGCTTCTCGCTCGACGTCACATATTTCCGGATCAAGTATGATGACAGGGTCATCCAGCCCATCGGGAGCTATCTCAACGCCCTCAATCCGGCCTACGGGCAGTTTCTCGTTCGCGCTCCGACTCCGGAAGACGTCGAAGCCGCCATTGCCGCGTCGTCGACCGGGCTGCAAAACTACTCAGGGCTTCCCTATGATCCCTCGCGCGTCGCCTACATCATCGACAACCACTACACCAACGTCGCGAACCAGAAGGTCCAGGGGCTCGATTTCGCCGTTTCCTATCAGCAGCCGGTCGGGCCGGGCAGCATCCTCACCTCGCTAAACGCAACCTGGCTGGAGACGCGACAGAAGAACAGCGCCACCTCTCCCTATTTCGCCTTGTCCGGCACGATCTGGAATCCCCCGAAGGTGCGTTTGCGCGGCACGCTGGGCTGGGAAGGGGAACACATCAAGGCCTACGGTTATCTGAACTACATGGGTGAGCTCGATGACCTTCGCGATACGCCCTCACGTCGTCTGGGCTCCCAGGTCAGCGCGGACCTGTTCGTCGGCTACACCTTCGGCGAGGAAGCTGGCCTTCTGGCCGATCTGGAATTGAGCCTCGCCGTGGATAACCTGTTCAATGCGAAACCGCCGCTGATGATGGCCGCGCCTTTCGTTGAGCCATATGATTCGACCAACTTCTCTCCGGTGGGGCGAGCGGTGGCGCTCTCGATTTCCAAGAAGATCTAGCGTGATCATGGACTCGCGGTTCACGCGCTTGGCACGCTTGGCGGCGGTGCCTGGCATGCTGCTCTTCCTCACCTTGCCCGCTCCATGGGCCTTCGCCCTGGTTCACACCGTCCGTTTGACCAGCACAGCGGCAATTGATGCTCGGGAAGGCTCTCAGCCCTTCGACATTGAGCGGCCCGCTGCGCCTGCCGACACTTGCAAGAACCTGGCTTTCCGCCTGCCCAGGCAAGAGCACGGCAGGGCGGCTGTGCCCGCCGACCTGTTGGCGTTGCGCGATTTCGGGCCCTCTGCACTCGACATGGGTTCCCCTGCGGGCTTTTCGATAGCGCCTGGCGGCCGCCAACTCGCCGTGCAGGTTCGGCAGGCGAACCCGGCGGCCAATGCCTATTGTCAGGCGATCCTTATCTTTGATCTGGCCAAGCCCAAAGCAGCGCAGCGCATCATCGTCATCGGAAATGAGCTCGCGCGGGCCAGCTTCACGCTCGATGGGCTCGCCGGGTTTCCTTCCGGCGGAGCCGTCGCTCTTACGCCCCGATGGTCCCCCGATGGAAGCTGGCTTGCGTTTCTCATGCAGGAGGCGGGCACAATCCGTCTGTTCGTCACGCGCTGCTCGGGCGGCATGCTGTTCCCCGTCTCGGGGCACGGTGCCAACGTCACGGACTTTGCGTGGTCGGCCGATGGCTCCGCAATCACATATGCCGATGACGAGGGGCTTCAGAAGGCGCGGCGTCGTCTCGCGGATCAAGGCCGGGAGGGTTATCTTTATGATGATCGATTCTGGATGCTCGCGGAGCCGCGGCCATTTCCGCGAGGCACTTTCGCAGACTCCGCCCGCGTGGCCCGCATGGCACCCGCCGGCCCTGGAACCAGCGAAGATGCAAGGGCAGACAATGGTCTTGCGAGCATCGCGCAGGCCGACGCCGACAAGGCATGGGTAGAATTCGATCCCAGCCCCCGATTTGCCTACATTTCGCGGCTCCATGTGCGACAAGGCGGGCGGGAAATCGCATGTGGCTACGCGACATGCACCGATGTCGGCGCGGCATGGCTCTTGCCTGGCGGAACTGATGTCGTTTTCCTGCGGCGGGAGGGCTTTGCCCGCGCCCAGACAGGGATCTACCGCTGGCATATCGATCACGGCCACCCGCGACGCCTGGCCAGTACAAGCGACGCCTTTGCCGGCTGCGCTTTCGCGGCGCATCGTCTCTTGTGCGGACGGGAGCGATCGGACCACCCGCGCGACATTGCCGAAATCGATCTCGATGACGGCCAAATCCGAACGATCGTCGACTTGAATCCGGAATGGGATGAGGTCGCACCCGCGCCAGTGCATCGCCTTTTCTGGAAGAACCGCTTCGGGCTCGAGGCGATCGGTGACCTCGTCATGCCCAGTACGACGCCAGCGGGCGCGGCCTTGCCCCTGGTCGTGGTGCAGTATGACACGCGCGGATTCCTGCGCGGCGGGATCGGCGATGAGTATCCCATTTTTCCATTGGCCGAGGCCGGGTTCGCCGTGCTCAGCATCAGCCGGCCGATGGACTACAACACGATGCTTGCGAGGTCGGGCCGCCCAGTGGACCAGGAGAAGCTCATGCGGGACTGGACCGATCGTGCCAGCGTGCACGATTCGCTCGTTACCGCCATAAAGCTCGTCCAAAGCCGCGTCGCCATCGATCCGGCCCATCGCGCCATCACCGGGCTGAGCGACGGGGCTTCGACAGCGACGTATGCCCTTATCCATTCGCGTCTGTTCAGCCTCGCCATCCTTGGCACATGCTGCGAAGATCCCAGCGTGACGACGACAGCGATCGGGCCCGCCTACGAGGCGATGCTCAAGGATTATCAGTATCCCTTGCCTTGGGATCGCAACAAGGAGAGCTGGGCCAAGATAAGCCTGGCGATGAATGCGCAGCGTATCTGTGCCGAAATTCTCATCGAAGCAGCCGATCGCGAAGCGCGGATGGCCCTGGCATCACTGGCATCGCTTCGCGCCCATCGGATCCCGGCTGAAATGTACATTTATCCCGACGAATATCATGTCAAATGGCAACCCGCCCATCGCCAGGCGATCTATCGACGCAACATGGCCAAGCTTATCACCTGGAGAGCGGGCGCTCCGGCGGCGTGTCCGCAATCTGATTGAGCACGGCGCTTCAGTCCCAGCACGAGATCCAGGCCTCGAAGTCGCATAGCCGGAGCAAGCGCCCATATTTGTCGGATTTCAGAGCACTATGAGGCTTGAGATGGTCTTCGATGGCGGGTCGATCGAGCAGCCCCTGCCGCTGCAAGCGCCCGCTCAGGAGCATTTCACGCATCAGGTCGCGGTTGCGCCTGAAAATCTCGCGCTGCAGGTGTCCCAGTCCACCCTTCGAAGTTCGCCACACCACCTCGTCCGGCAAATAGGAAGCCATCGCTCGCCGTACCAGCAACCGGTTGCGGCCCTCGCCGAGCCAAGCCCAGCTCGGTATCGCCAAGCAGGTTTCGACAAGTGGCTGCGACAGCAGGGGAAAGACAGGCTTGAGCAGCCGCGAGCGCCCAAATCCATTCATATTGAAGCAGCTATTGTAGAGCCCGAGTACATGTTCGCGCTTTCCCGGTGGCGTAACCGCGGGCGGCATTGGCCAGGGCGGCCGGTGCAACACTTCGTTCGCGCTCCAGGGTCTCGCCAGAAAACTGGTGTCCCTGCGCGCTTCAAGACCCGCGTGGCTGCGGCGCGCCTTGATCAGGCTCTTTCTCAAAACTTCCCAAGTGCCGCACTGGGCGGCGCGGGCAACTTCATGCACCACCCGGAAATACGCCGGCCCGAAGCCGCAGGCGCCGAGCACATCGGCCGCCGGCCCAGAACTTTGCAAATGGCAGAACACGCTGTCGCCGCCGCCGCCATTGACGAAAGCCCTTGCCTCCGGCGCGGCGAAGAGCGTGAGACGGTCGATCTCCTGGACGAACGATCGCGCGTGCGGGCGCGGCAGCTGGGGAGAGCCGCATCGCACGATATCGACCCGATCGGGATCGGGGCAATATTCGATGAGGCGCAATCCCAGGCGGTTCGCCGTGGTCCGCGCGTAATGGCGTTCATCGCCTTCCGTGGCGGCGCTGAAGAGATTGACCGGACACAGCGACACACCGCTCTGAGCGGTGACCGCGGCGATAATTGACGAATCAAGCCCTCCCGAAAGATCGAGAATGGCCCCGTCGAGGTCCGCAAGGCGCTTGCCGATGTACTCGAAAATGTCGTGATGAAGGCGGGCCGACGCTTCTTTGCGCTCGGCGATGACGCGATCATTCGCGGTGAAGTTCCACGGGTTCCAGTGGGCCGCGGTCGAAGGACTCTCGCCGCGCTTCCATCTCAGTACCTCGCCGCAGCGGATTTCGCTGATGCCAGCCACGCAGGTCCGCGATTCGGCAAGGTCATCCCATAGAAGCTGCCGTGCCATCACGTCCCAGTCGATCGCGCGCGCGCCGATGAGTTCAGCCAGAATCCTCGCGTCGGAGGAGATGGCCAGCATCCCGCCCAAAAGCGTGAAATAGGCATTGATCGAACCGAAGGCAGATCGATGAACGATCAGCGCATCGTCCTGGCGGTCAAGATGGATCGCCAGAAACGAGCCCCAGCACTCGTCACCCAGCGCGCGGCGTGCCAGGCAACTGGTCAGCGAGGCCGTGCTCTCATTTGAACCGTCAAGGCTGTCGCATGGCCCCGTGCGGAAATACAGATTGCCCACGACCGCGCTCGCCGACCGCTCGGTGGATTGGGTCCACGCCTCACGCGGGGCCGCGATCACCAGATCGTCTGCTTCAAGCGCGATGTGAAGACCATGGCGACGCGCAACCGGCCCCACCCGCCTTGCCTCCCGGCAATCTTCGCGCATCACGATCGCGGCGAGGTAGCGGTCGCTCATCTGATCGCCATGATCGGAACGAACAGACCGACCTGCTCGATAGTGTCGTTGATGAGCACAGCGTCCCGCTGCAACCAGCAGTGCGCTTCAAACGGATGCAACTTCACGCCAAAGCTCAGCGTGCAGGCATGACCATGGCGAGCAAGCAGCGCATGCAGCGCGAGCGCGCGGGGCAAGCAGCTGTTTCGCGGCATCGTAAAGCGAGCGGTCGTTTCGAATGCAGCGACAAGATCGGCGATCGCGCGCGATCCGGTCCTAGCCCCTGCATTCGCGCTGCGCCGGGCCACTGCGGCGAGAAGGCGTTCGAGCGGCATGGTGCGCAGCGATATCCGGGCGTAGACGAGCGCAACAAGCGCTTGGCCAATCAAGGCGCGGGAACCTCGCTCATGCCGCGCTAACGCGGCCAGTTCGCGATTGGCCAAAGTCGGCGCCGTCGCTCCAGGCAGAGGTCGGGCGTCGGGCGCAAACCAGCCCATTTGTGCAACTGTCTGCAGAATCGGGCCCGGGACGTTCGCGAATTCCTCTTCGATGAGAGCGCTCGCTGTCCGCGATGCCAGCGCAAGGTATCGGTTGCGCCTGACGTCGAGAAAAATGACCATCTCGCCAACGCGACAATGAAATACCCTGGGTGAAAGCATCGCAATTCCCCCTGCCAGCCACAGCGGGCCGGCGGCGATGGATCGCGCCGACCCGCGGGCCCGGCCTCAGTCGGCGAGAACGCCGAGCTGAATCCGATTTTGCGGGGAATCCGGTTGCACGGTTCCGAAGTTGCCGTGCGTTTCGCTGGTGACGGCACCGAGGTCGATCAGGTCCTCTTCGTCGTGCTCTCTGTCTTGGTTCATCGGTATGCTCCTTTGGGTTTGAGCCGCGTTGCCGCGACCCTCCGGAATCATCCTTCCTCTTGATGATATACCCAAGCAAATATGACACCAAAATGCGTCAATATATGTCCCGGGATCTTGGTTTGCGCGGAGCCTTAGATAGCAGCGACAATTTTTTCGACATTTCGCAAGCGGCGATAATGATACTGAACAATCGTCCGGCGAAGCGCTCGACAATTTCCTTGCCGGAAACACTGTTCGATGGCGTCAAATTCACGCCGTAGTCCAGACAATTGGATGGCCTCCGCCTTGCGAATTGGCCGCATGCGGTCGTTAAGCGAGCCGATTATTGCGACAAATTCCAGGTTTTGCGTATGACGCGCAAGTTCCAAAAACAGGCGGTCGGCCGGAGGCTTGAGGTCGCTGACCGGCGTGCCTGGCCATTCCGGCGATGAGGGTGCCCAGCGAGCCAGCATGGCAAGCGCCAGCGCCAGATTGATGTCATAAAGGTCGCGGGCGCGTTCGACATCGATCGTGCATGGGACGAAGCCTCCCCTGTCGGGCATGTCGACGAGGCCTTCGCCGACCAGACGCAATAGCGCTTCGCGCACCGGTGTGGCGCTGGTCTCATAATGCACGGCGAGCGCGCTGATGTTGAAAGTGCCGGATCGCCGCATCCCATCAAGAAGATCGGACTTGAGCGCGGCGTAGACCCGCTCGCTTGTTCGATGATCTGCCGTCATCGGTCGCTCCCGCCTGAGGATCCCGCCGATCGGTTCCACAAAAAACGGCATGGCGCCGCGATCGGCTCGAAACACCGGTGCCGATCGACCAACCGGACCGCCGCCTTCCGTCGCGCCCGATAGGCAAGCGAAGGCTTGGCCCAGGCGGCATCGGCAATGACCGATTGCAAGCGCGTTGCGCTATTCGACGTTCCGCCTGACGATACCCGCGGCGATGATCAGGTCGGCAAATTCAGCCAGAATCTTGTTCATCGCCTCCAGCCCGGAACTGGTCAGCGCCACGCTGTACGTGCGCTTGTCGCGCGGGTGGCGCAACCGCGTCACGAGGCCGCTCTCGACCAGCTTGTCCAGATACCGCAGTCCTGTCGATTGCGGCACGTAGGCTGCGGCGCATGCTGCCGTCACCGATGTGTTCGCGCCCGAATGCCACGCGATATACAGATCAAGCAGCAAGTCCCACGCCGGATCGGCAAAGGTCTCGCTCACGCTGGCAAGGTGCTTACATCTAAGCCTTCTCAGCTTGTAGGCGATCTGGCCCAGGCGCGCGAGCGTCTCTTCGTCCGGCTTGGCTGGCACACCGAGATGAGTCATGAATGCGCCATCTTTGAAACGACCAGGAATATTCCGGCATAGCCAGCCGCCGCCGCTGACGGTGCCGTCGGACGCCCAACCAAAGCAAGGCGACCATCGGATACGAGGTCTTGCCGATCAACCACCAGTAGGCGAGCGGTACAATCGCGGCATCGTAGCCCCTGGCGCCATGAGCCGCAACCGCGACCAATTGCATTCCAGCCAACCAAAGCGGCCAGAACCGGTCGGCAAAGATCGCGATTAGAGTGAGGGCGACAAGTAGTCCGACATCGATCCACAGCAGTGCCCATTGCACCTGGGCAAACGCGAGGGCGGCATCGATGTTGGTGCTCGCGGTTGCCACCATGGCAATGCACATCGATGCCGCCGCCACGCGTTCCGGTACGCCGCCTTGCCAGCCAGCATAGCCCGACACGGCAAGCATCAAGACGACGAAGAGAACAATCCCGACCAAGATGATGGATCACTTATCGTCTCTAAGCCCGCCGCGCCGCCGGTTCCAGGACGGCCGGAACGACGACGCTTTGCGGGGGCTTGAGGACGTCGCCGAAAGAGGAGACATCGATGCCCAGTCTGCGCCCGAGCGCCTCAAGTTGGCGATGACCGTCCGCCATGTGGCCGAGAGCCGAGGATACCATCATTTGCGCGCTGCTGATGGACGACAGGATCTGGTGACCGGCGACGGGCGAGATGTTCTTCTGTGTCTGGGCAGCGACCGCGGCCGTCGCGAGTTCTCCGCCCTTGGCGTAAAGTGCTTGCAACAGCTTTTCGTAAGCGTGCAGTTCCTCGACGAGCAGATCGACCGGGGTCGCGCTCGACAGCTCATTTTCCGATGAGTCGCGAGAGAACCTCGAGCCCGACGACGAGCATGCCAAAGCCGGTGGCGCAGGCGATACCGATCTGGCCGATCCAGAAGACGCGATAGAGAGGTTTGAGGTCATTGCCGTTTGCTCCGTGCGGACGATAGGGAAGCAGGCTTGTCCAGTTTGAAGACCGCCCGTCCTGAAATCGTTCTGCCTCCCCATCGCCCGATGTGCCGACCCCCAGTGTTTCGGCCCCCAATTTACCGGGGGAGCAGGTCTTCTCGTCATGGGCATGCAGGAGTTCCGCGGCATGCCGGCGATTTCGTGCGCCGAGCACCGCGATCGCTTCCTTGAGATAGGCATCGACAGTGCCCGTCCCGAGGCCGAGCTCCAGAGCAATCTCCTTTGAGGTACGACGTTCGTAAACCAGTCTCAGGCACTGCTGCTGACGGGGCGACAGACGTTCCAGTCGCTTCGCGGCATCAATCGACATGGCGCTTCATCGCGGCAGGGTCGATCGCAGACCATGGAACGTCGGCTCCGGGCAGGTCATGCGCCCGTCGCGAGCAGGACAGACCCGATCGTATCTCGTGTTGGCCAATTCGCGCTTCATTCCCTCGTTGTCGAATACACAGGCTCGTGTCGCAAGGCGGCGATGTCTCGCGAAAAGTCGGATTTCAAAAATCTCATAGCTGGTTGGCGCGTGGGTTGTCATCCCAGGCCGACTTTCTTCCTGTGCCCATCATCTTGTTGAAACGCTCGGTCCAGGGTAAAAATCGGTCACCGAAGAACACAGCGAGTTCAAGGCAACCGATATAACACTACCCCGAGCGGGCTTGCGATTTCACATCCGCAAGAGATCCCGGCAAGCACCTTTGAAGCAGCGACAACAGCTCATGCGGAGGAAGCAATGGAGCATCATCCCAAGGAAGCGACCGTTAACTTGATGGAACAGGCGCTGAAAGAGCTGGTGGACCAAGGGGAAATGATCGCGGCCGGTCATGTTCAATGGGCCATCGACATCCTCGTTAAATCGGAACGAGGGATAACACACTGCGAGCTCTCCGCGAACGAGGTAGAGGCGATCCTGGGCGGCATGTAGCAAGCGAAGTGCTCATGAGCTTCCAGCCACGAGGCAGCCATGAAGTTACCCTTGGCCAATATCCGATGAAGATGCCGCTCGGCGATGCATGCCAAGCGTTCGCGATCGAGCTTTATAGGTGGCCCAAGCCGCTGCTGCCGTAGTGTTTCAGTGGAATGGCTTTGCAGTGCGGGCGACGCGGTCCCTTGTCAGGCCGGTTCGACTTGGTGTCGCTCACGTCCCGCTTGCCCTCACTCGCCAATCGCTTCCGGCTCGTCGGATGTTGAGGAGATCATTCCTACCGTGACCCGCCCGAGGGACTGCAAGGAGTTCCTCCCATGACCGTTCCGCTTCTCGCGCCGCGTCTGACAGGTGGCTTCTCTCGTCTTTGGTCGATCGCAAGTCTTGGGCTTTGCATCCTCGGTGAGACGACAACCGTTTACGCGCTGGCGAACGACGCTGTCGTATGGGCAAGCGAGGACCAATGGGTTTGCACAGTGGGCGAGGTCGCGCCAGGACTATGGAACCCAACAGTTCCAGCCGATGACAAGGTCTTCGCGGAAAGAGCCGGCAACGGCATTACGATGGCGGCTTCTGGAGAGTTGACGTCTCTTGCTCACAAAAAAGGGCGCAAATTGTACACACAAGGGGGGAAGCACTGTTCGTGACAGGTTCGAGCCCCCGATGTGCTGACGCTGCGACTATTGTCGTGACGATCAGCTATGGATTTCTTCCAGAGAGGAAACCCTATCGCGTCAGATATCGGATTCAGCGGAACAACGCCGTTATTGCCGAATTCGAAGACTCCATCGATATTAGCGACCAACCAGAATACCCTGGCTCAACTCGCAACCAGTTCCGGATTGTCGAAGATGCGCGCAGGCGTGCGCAGTAGATCTACGACATTATCTTCTGATCTTCCGAGATCGACTTGTCGAAGCGCACCGGCGACATCGAGAGAAAGCCAGAGGTTCGACAACTCCTATTCACCTATCGTCCATCGAACGCCCGCCGAGTGATCCACTGGCACGCACTCAGGGCTAACGGGTAAGAGCGCGGCGATAGCCCGCCGCGCGTGCCTGCGCTTCGGTACGGAAGATCTCTTCGGGCCGGGTACCGTCGTAGTACGGCATCCCCGGCAGGTGGTAGATCCACTCGCCTTTTCGATTGCGGTTGCCCTTGATGACACAGCCGCCGGAATCGGGCTGGGCCGCGCTCGCCACGCCGGCCGCACTGGGACGACGCGAGGGAATGGCCGTGCCATCGCGCGAACGCTTCTGGTCTCGATGCGCCGCCCGGTAGTCGGAAGGCATTTGAAACTCGGCGTTCCAGATACCAAGATGCAGGGACCGCGCGCGACTTTCGGCCGGAACATAGAGGTCGCTGAACTGCGGCAAAGCGACAGCAAAGCCCGCCTCGATCATGACCCTTCCAAGATCGACACCTTCCGCCACGCATACCGCGACAATGCGCGAAAAGGTATCGGTCGCCTTGCGCTCACATGTGATCTCTAGCCCGTCGACGAGCGATGCCAGGAGATCGGCCGCATCTTTGCCGCAGGACCAATCCGCACCATCGCGGCGACAGGTCTGGCCTTTCTCGGGGGCGTCAATGCCGAACAAGCGAATTCGCGCGCCGGACATTTCGAGCGAATCGCCATCCACCGCAATCGCCTTGCCCGAGATGATCTGGGCCTGCGCACCAAAGGGGATCAGAAAAGCCAGTAAGGCCAGTACGAATCTCATGGGGCAAGCCTAGAGGCCACGGCTTACCGTTTTCTTATAAGTCGCCGACCAAATGGCGTACCGGATGGAAGAACATCGATCATGCCTCGCCAGCGCTGCTTGACTACCCTATGACACCATCATGGCCCTACGTCTCGAAGCCGCGATCATCGCCATCTTGATGCTGGCGCTCGTGGGGCGATTGATCGTCGATCTGTTTTTATCATAGCCTCCCAGGCCTGTGCGCAAGTTGAGCCCATAGGCGCGCCGGCCGGGGCATCTGGCCGCGCGCGTGGCTGCTAGGCTCGCCTAGGACTTGTCGGTGGGGGAATTGGCAAGGAACGGCGCCGCCCGCAGTAATCCCATCAGCAGGGTCGGCCAGAAAAGTGTCGCGTAAATGTCTCCCAATGTGTCAGTCCATCGCCAGCTCCCGTGGGTCAGTCGATCGAGCGTTTCATTGCCAAATTCAGCCAGCGCGACGATCAATAGCGGCGTCCAGGCCTTCAGCGGCTTGCCGAGAAATATCGCCGCTTCAATCCAGATCGCCATGCCAACACACAAGTGTACGAACTTGTCCTTGCCGGGCGCGGCGTTGGTGAACGCCTCGACGATCCCTCCGTACCACGCAAGGAATTCCGTCAAAGCATGCTGCATCGCGGCAGAACTAGACCATGCGCGAAGTTAGTCCACGAAAATCGGTTGCAGGGGCATGCGGCATGTTGTCCCGGGCCCTACTTCTTTGGGCGCGGCCGTCCCCGCGGCCGTGCCGGCCCATGGCGCGCGCGATCGGAATGCGGGGATTTCCATTGCTTCACTTCGTCGGCGCCTTGCGCGCTCGCGCCGCGAGCACCGCTCGTAAACCGTTGGAGCTGCGCTCGCTCGTTTTCGATTGTCGCGCGTCCCTGCGCCTGCGCGGCCCGAACCTCGCCGTGCAAATCGGCGCGATCGTCAACCGGGGATGCATCCATGGGCGGCCCGTTGAAAACGCCTCCTGGCAGGGCCGGGAGTTCCGACCTGATTGGCAGCGTGCTCGGCCTGCTGACCGGAGCGACACCGGCAAGAACCAGTTGATCCTCGATCTCACCGCGCAGCACATCTCCATAGCTTGCGACGAACTTTGCCTGGAGCGCCCGACCTTGGCTGCTCAACTGGAAGCTCATGTCGTCGAAACGCACCGAGCCGTAGAAATCGCGATTGCGCTCGATCTCGACAATGCCCCAGTCGCGATACGCCTGCGAGAGGTTGAGCGAGCCAGCAGCAGTGCCGCTGCTCAAAAAGGACGCCTGGCTCTCGAGTCGGCTGGCGAGCTCCTCGGCGCGGCGCGCCTCCCGGCTATAGGTCTGCGCTTCGGTGAGCGAGGCATTCATGCCGCTCGCCAGCGACGAAATCGAGGAACTCGAAGACGTGGTCACGGTGCGGACGAATCCATCGCGCGTGTTCGACCAGTTGCGCGTGTCGGATGTCTGCGAGAGACTGCCGAATATGCGCGAACGGTCTTCGGAAGCAATGCCGATATCGCTGTCGGTCCATGTCCGGTTCCCGCCGCCCTTGATGCCGACTTTGGCTGATGCGATCCCGTTGGTTACGCCCGCGCTGGCCCCAGCTTCCCCGCCGAGAAACCATGCAGTGGAGATGTCATCCGCCGCTCTTCGCGAAAGACCGAACTGACGCTGCAGGTTGGTCGATGCCTGGTCAACCTCGTTGAACGCGGTCTGGATACTGTCGGAGTTGGAGGATCCGGCGGCGCTCTCGAGGTTCGACCCGCGGCTGAATTGGCTGCGCAGCTCGCGGAACCTTGTGACCGCGCTGGCGGTCGATTGGGTGGCGATGTTGGCATAGCCTTCGCTGTTCGAGCGGGCCTGCGATGCCATCGTCGACAGGCGCGAGGTGAACTCCTGCCCGAGGCTTGGAGTAAAGGGATAGCTGGAGTTGGGAAGCTGATCGTAGCTGGCTTCGGGAAAGCTGGTTGTCATCGCCCCCGTGTCGCTGAATGTCCGGTTCTGGGCCGCACCAGAGGTGAAGCTGGGCGCGATCGTCCCTTGCGCGAACTGCCGCGCAAGGACGCTCGAATTCTCGAAGCTGGTATTGCCCAGCGAGACGTTGCCCGTGCTGGCCTCGCGCGCCGCTTCCTCGGCGGCATTCTGGCTCGGGTTGAGGTAGCTCGTGGCGTGGTGCGAAATTGCCATGGCGCCCTTGGCGACGCCGCCCGCCAGAAACGGGACCGAGGCGATAAGATAGCCCGCCAGCAGCCCGATATCGCTGTTCACATCGGCCATGCCGGTAAAGCTTGCGAGGCTGAGACCGTTTTCGCCGGCCACCGCGCTCATGTCCGCCGCGCCCTTGGACATCAGCATCATGTGCAGGATGACGAACAGCGGTCCCCACGCCGCCAGGTAGAAAAAACCCGTCACATAGCCCTTCAATGCCAGTGGCCCTGTCTTGGGCATCAGGAACAGCGGGAACAGGACCGGAAACAGCGCGTAGAAGAGCACGGTCAGCACGACGTTGAGCAGCGGTACCCACTTCATCGCGTTGCTGGCGATCGAGCTATAGGTGCGCTCGGTCTGGATGTCCGCGCGCGTCTGGGAATAGACGTCGACACTCGACGCCCCGCTGCCGCCGGCCATCGAATGCATCGCCTGGCTCATCGCGTTGATCGTCAGGGTCTGTTTGAAGATTTCGGTCGCATTGGCCGAGACGCCGCTCAGATATTGGTAGGCCACCGGCAGGTCGGCGAACAGCTTGGCCTTGGCGAGCGCCGCCGTCTGGTTGGGATAGAGCTGGCGGCCGAAAACGGTTCCCATGTCGTCGACAAGGCCCGCCCACTGATTGTTCAGCGCATCATAGCCTTCCCGGCAGGTCACGATATTCGAGGTTACCTGGCCGGACGTCGTATCGCGGGTCAGGAAGCGCTGCGCCCGGGCCTGACTGCCCGGAGCGATCGTTGCCCATATGTCGTTGGATTCGGCGAGCTGCTTCATCGAATAGCGGCCGAGCAGCACATCGTAGAAGACGCATTGCCGGAAATGCTCGTCGAGGTTGGCGGCAAATTCCGGGTCGGAAATGCGCAAGGACCGCGTGGCATCGTAGAGCCTGGCGCCGTAGATCATGCCGTTCTTCGAGTAGTTGAGATCGCCCGGCAGGGCGAACACCACCTCGGCCGAGCCGGTCAGGTAGTCGCCGACCTGGCTGGTGAAGCTAGCCATGAGCGCAAGCCCCAGCGGCACGTTGCTGACATTGGCGGGAGCGAGGCCGGGGTTGAGCCGGTCGGTCACATGGACATCGAGCCGCGGCACCATCAGGCACGAATAGATCAGCGTGGCGCCCAGGAACCAGTTGATCCAGGCCCGCCAGTCCTGATTGAACGCCAGCGTGATGGCGGAAAGGCCAAGCCCCATGACCATCACGACCTGCAGGAGGCTCTTGTAGCCGCCATTCCCCGTCCAGGCCGCGACCGCTTGAAAGACATTGACCAGGTAATCGCCGCCGCCCACCGTGAAAATCTCGACCATATTGCTGGGCTCCCGCCGTTCCCGGCGCGCTAAAGGGGGATCAGTGAGTAAGGGCGCGCGATGTCAGCCCACGCGACCAGTCGAGCGAGGCGGCCATGCCCGGCGACATCGAAGCGGCGAGCACGTTCTCGATGAACGCCGTCTTCTCGATGATCTGCATGATGGCGCCCACCTTCAGGTGCGTGTTCGCCTGCCGGTCCGCGAGTGCTTGCCAGACGATGTTCACCTGGCCCTGCCACATGGCGATCTTGGCTTCGTCCGCGGCAATAAAGCTCGACATCGAGCGGCCCGCTTCGCCGACGATCCGGTCGAGGAGGGCGAACAGCAGATCGACGCTGGCGATCTCCGCGAGCGTTTCGCGATCATCGGTCGGCATGCCGCGGCCATAGGCCGCCTGGACGGTCAGGATCTTGTAGAGCGGGATCGAGGCGACCTGGAGCAGTTCTTTTTGCGCATCGGTGATCGCTGTGTCGTCATGGATCGCCTGCACCATCCCGGTAATCAGGGCCGCAACGCGGGGGCGCAGCGCCTTGGATGCCGGAAGGCTGAGCGACTTGAAGCCGGGATCGAGACACTTGTCGGGCTCGTCGCAGTCGAAGATCAGGACATTGCCCCCGCCGCTACTACCGCTTGTGCCATCAAGCAGGGAGGTGACGAGCGTTGAGGACGCTTCTCCGACGATCGGCACGAACTTCCCCGGCTCGTCGTCCTTGGGCGGGACATAGATGATCGTGCCCAGCAGCGTCATCGCATATTCGGCGAGTTCCTTATCGAAGGCGCCGCCAGGCGAGAAGAACGCGGACTTCTTGAGGATCGTCCAGGTATAGTTTCTCGCCACGGCGGGATTGACGTCGTCGTACTTGCCCGAGCCTTGCGCCGTGGTGCTCGCCCGCTGGCCCTTGGTGCCGCAACCGTGCTTGGCGGCGGCATAGTCGCTGAAAATGCCTTCGGAATTGCCGATTGCTTCGCAGATCGCCTTGTCGGCAAGATCGCCCCTGGGCCAGATCCCCCCCACCAGCCCCTGCGCCATCTCGCAGGAGTTGATGTTGAGGTTGTTCATGAGCTGAGCCTTCTGGCTGAACTCCTGCATGATCTTCGAGCATTCCGGGCAGACCGTGTCGATGGCGAGGCTGAAAGCGAAGCCGACCGCATTGTTGGCGACCGCCTTCAGCATCGCGACGAGCTCGCTCGCATTGATGAAGCTGAAGGACCCGGCAAAGATGTCGATGCCGCCGCAGCCTGCGCGGGCGCGCGGCAGTTGCAGATTGGCGATGCTGGTCGTCTTTTGCGGGAAGCGCGTCCAGACATTGCCGAGGCTGTAATAGCCGGCCGACTGTCCCTGGAACGCGGTCGGTCCATTGACGTTGGCCGCGCCGCCGACATCGTTCAGGAACGAATCCATCGAGCTGCCGACATCGGCCGATGCGCCACATAGTGGGAGGGTGGCCGCGAGGATCGCGGCGACGGCACATTTCATGCGCATTGGCGCGCATTGCTGACGCCAAAAACCGGTTCCCACTTTTTGGCGCGATGCTTCAGTAGTCATGTCCGGCTTCCTTCGATGTGAGGAGGTAAATACGGTCCTGAAGCTCGTCGGCGCTCATCACGCCGTAACCGATCGGGATGGGCTGGCCTTTCAGTGCATCCCAAAGCACGACCGCCGGCGTGACCTTGGGCTCGAGCCCCATCCGGCTGCGCTGGTTGGTCTCGACCGTGTAGTTCGGGAAATGCCGCGAGGGGCCGCCGTCGGTTGAAATCGCGCGCACCGTGATGTGCCAGCTCGAAGCGACGCTCTGCACGACCGGCGACATGACTTCGCAGGCCCCGCAGCTCTGCGCGAAGAAGTAGAACAGCCCGTAGCGCTCCGAAAGCTGCGCCATGACCGCATTGCGCTCTGCGTTGCGCGCGTCCTGCCACTGGCGCTTGCCGAGCGTCGAGACCGGACGCTGGAGCGTGTAGTCGAGATCGGGATCCTGCCAGATCGCCCGTTGCCAGACATCGCTGAACAGCGATGCCCGGTCGAGCTGGGCGCGCTGGAAGCGGATATAGGCCGTCACATTGGCCGGCGTCGGCTCGAGGATCGCCTTTGCTTTCAGTTCGCGCAGGTTTGCGGTGATGGCATCGAGCTGGCTCGTCGCGCTGTGGGCAGGCTCGGATGCCTCCTCCCACACTTCGGGCGGCCTGGGCTTGGTGCAATAAAACCAGTATCCGAGGCGGCGCTCTTCGCAATAGAAGCTGTCCTGGCTGTCGCTGGTCGTGACCAGCGGGGGCTCCTGGCTGCGTACCGGAGCGCTGTGCGCGCCTGGAACAGCGATGAGCAATAGGCCGGTGGCAAGCCGCCGCCGGGCGGCCTTACTGGCTGGCGCGGGCATAATAGTCCTCGATTTTCCGCTGGATTTCGGTGGCGGCCTCGAGCTCGTCGGGCAGGCGAGCAGCCTCGGTGAACTCGGCGTAGACTTCGCTGAAATCCATCTTCGAGAGATCGAGCCGTGAAAACTCGTCGATGGTGAAGCCAAGGCACTGCTCGCGCCTGGGCTTGTTCCAGGGCTTGCTCAGCTGCTGGCGGCCCTGTTCCTGCAAGATGCGGGTCAGCCTGGATTCAAAGCAGCAGTAGACCTTCTTCTTGGTCACGCACACGCCCAGGATCTTGTCCGAACAGTACGTGCCGACATAGGCGCACAAGCCTTGGGCATCGCGCTGGTGGAGCAGGATCTCCTCGCGGTCACAGCCCAATGCCACGAGCAGGCTGATCCCGGGAATGAGCGGGAAGCCTCTGCCCTTGCAGCAATTGACCACGCCGAAGACCTTGGAATGGCAAGTCTCGCGCTCCCCCTTGAACAAGGTCAGCGTGTCGGGATCCCATTCGCGCCGGGCCTGCCCCATCGCGTTCAGCGCGACCACCGCGTCCTTGAACTCGTCGTTGGGCTCGCGCTCGATCGTCTCGCACGATCCGTTGATGCAATAGACGTCGCCATCGCAGATGAACTGGTCCGCTGCCTTTTGCTCCTCGGGCAACGCACATTCGTATGCCCGCTCAAAAGTGCGGCAGGGTGTCTCGTCAGTGATGCATTGCTCGCTCACGACGCGGCATTCGGGCCTCGCGGCCAGTGGTTCGCAGTCGTTCGCCGGCCTATAACGGTAGCAGGAATAGTCACGTCGCCAGGCCCAGCAGGGCTGGGTAACCTGAACGCCATTGACCATGCGGGTCACAGGCGAACTGTCGCTGCAGGTTTCGACAAAATCGACGCACATCGCGTTTGCGTCATGAGCAGCGCAGCCGCTCTCGTCGCGTGCGGCGGTCACCGTGTGTTCCGCGATGGCGGCTTGGGCGATCCAGCCGGCGATCTCGGATGAACAGGTATATTCATCGATCGGTTCGCCGGGCCCGGCGCATGCCTCGGTGCCCTCGGAACTGGTCGTCGCTTGGACGCACGCCCCGGGATGTGATCCCGTCCGTGCGCAGATGCCGGCGGGAAGCCCCGCGCAGCCGGGAGATTCGCCGGAGCCGGACGGCGAGCAATAGTAGAGGTAGTCGTAGGTCGTCTCGACGTTGACCTGGAGCGGGACCGTGCAACTCATCGGATCGGGTTCGAGTTCATAGCCGGTGTTGCAGGTGGCGCGGTAAGTGCCAGGGGAGGCGCTGCCCGGTGGCAGCGGCACGCAGCGTCCCTGGGTGCTGGTGACGCTCATGCCGCTCGTGTAAGAAAGCGGATCGTCGTTGATGACATTGCTGCGCGCCACAACGGCGTCGAGATCTTCGGGCGCGAACCGGGCCCGATGATCCATGGAATCGCGCATGGTCCGGTATCCGGTGTTCGCCGCCGCCTGGCTCGCGGCCTCCCGCGCCATCCGGTCGGGATCGTCGAAATGGCTTGCCTCGCTTGGAACGCCCCCGAAATTGGGAATGCGGCTTGCATCCGGCTCGGTCGTCGCCGCGCCCTGCGCTGCGGTCGCCTTGTCGCGCCCGAACGCCTTGCCATCCGCCTTGGCGGCATCGGTCGTGGTCTGGGCACAGACGCTTGCCGGCAGGCAGGCGCAGGCGGCGAGGCACAGGATGGGGAGGAGAAGCCGCTTCATGGCGCGCTTCGCCCAAGGCGGGCAAGATGTTGGGAGGCGATGAGGGCACCGGGGCCGCCGCCCTGCGCGAAGGTTTCCAGCGCATAGGATACGCTGACATTGCCACTCATCCGGTCGTGCGGCGGAACCTGGGTCCGGCAATCGAAGCCATCGCACAGATCGAAGTCGCTGCCGGTCACCACATAGGTGGGGACCGCCTCGATCCCGAAGGCGCGAAACAGGCGCGGGTCGATGCCGACAGCATCAAGCGTGCCGCCGTCTTGCGCGATCTTCGAAAGCGCCGCGGTCAGGGTCGTGGCGCTGCCCTCCGGCAGCCCGCGAAGCACGACGACACCGCCTGCACGGGCAACATCGTCCGCCATGGTGCGCAAGGCCGCCGGCGGCATCGAGAGCGAGGCAAAGGCGATGAAGCGGGGCGCTTCACCCAGACCCTCGCTGGCTACGGTGCCCGCATCCGCCACCATCTTGTCGAAGTCAAAGACGTCCTCGCCTTCTCGCCGCGCGGATCTTGCCGCCTGCTCGGTGTAGCGCTTGCCATGCGCCTGCGCTGCGGCGGCGCTGTCATTGGCTTGCCTGAGGAGCGCCTCGGCGCGCGCGCGGGCACTGGCGGCAAGCGCGTCGGCTTCGCTCGTCTCGACCTTGGCGCGGGCGCGGATGGCTTCCAAGTCGAGCTCGGCTTCGCTCGTCTGCGCCGCGGCGCCCGCCATGGCGGCCGCGCCAGTGATCGACGCGATTACAAGGAGATGACGGATTATTTTCATAGCGCGCAGCAGTTCCGTTTGCGCCAGACCAGATAGCCCATGTCCTCGCCGATGGCGGGATAGACTTGGGTCCCCGGCATGAAGGTGGTGGAGGCGCCGAGGGCTGCGCAGGCGTAGCGGCCCCTGGTCTGCGGATTGGGATTGGTGGCCTGGAAGCGGTATTGCTGCTTGCGCATCACCGGCATCAGGTACTTGCCGCAAAGCCCTTCGGCTCCCATCGTGCCCCAGGCGACGAGTTCACGGTGGAGCTTGTAGGAGAAGCGGGCGAGAGCGAGCCGCGATGCCTGGACATGCCCGATTGTCGCCGAGACATTGCCATTCAAGGGATACATGCTGCCCTGGCATCCGGCGCACCAGAAGAGTTGGTCGGTCGCAAGCTTGGCCGTCGCAGCAACGCAGTCGGCCGCGCAGGCCGCAAGCGCGAGCGGATTGGTGAAGAGCACGCTTTCCGGATTGATGATCGCGGTGAGTTCGCTGTCCTGCCAGAGCGGATCGATCTCGGTGATGTAGAGAATGTCGACCGAGCCCTGCTCCAGGCACAGGAAATCGGCGACGATCTCCATCCAGAAGATCAGCGGATAGGCGTACCAGTGGACGTGCCACTGCGAGTTGTACTGCGTCGCGCCGCCCACGGCCGAGGGCCCCGCCATCGACTTGAACCCGATGTCGAAGCCGGGATCGAGCTTAATCCCGCCGAGATTGACGAAGCACCAGGGCTTCATGCTGACGTCGGCAAGCCTCACCGGCTCCCAGAAGCCCATGGCGATGCCGGGCCGCAATCCGCAAAGGCAAACCGGAAGCGGCGGGTTGCTCGTGTCGGGACGGCTCGAGGGCCAGATCTTCAGGCCGCCAACCGAGATCGGAAACAGGCACGACCAGCAGATGTCGGTGATCGGATTGACGAACTTGCCCGTGCAGCGGCCGGGACCGGCTGATGCCTGCGCAGGTGAAGCCGCAGCAAGGGTGAGACCGAAAAAGAGGATCGCACCGCATAGCCATGTGAAAAGGCAGCTTTTTGTTCTCATGACGATGCGCGCGCCTCGGGGCGAACCGGCTGCTCGGTGATGATGAGCGCGCGGCCCTGCTGCTCGACGATGGCCGGCACGGCGCGAATGCCGAAGTGCTTCACAAGGCTGCCGCCCTGGTCGAAATAGAAGCGGCGCTGGCGGGCCTTCATGATTTCGAGCGGTGCGCCGCGCACGAGGATGAGCTTGGCCTTGGTGCTGGCATAGCGCCGGGTCGCCCAGGCAAGCTGATCGGGGTCGTCACCGTCGAGGAACACCAGCGGCACTCGCAATGGCACGGTGTCCAGCGGATTGACGCGCGTGCCGGCCGCGACGATCACCCGTCCCTTGTCATCGGCAATGTCGCGCTCGACGCTGATCGTTGGATCGAAACGCCAACTACGCGCCGCCGCCGCGGCACCAATGCCTGTGACCGGCTCGGGGCGGTTGACCCGCGCTATCGTACGCCGCGTCAGCTCCTCGCCCAGCTTGGCTGTCTCGCCGGTCTTCTCGAGATGGGTGAGACGGGCATGGATCTGTTCGAGGAGGTCAGGCTCGATCACGGACCAGACCGTGCCGTGCTGGCCATAGTCGCGCGCGCTTGCCGGAGCAGCGACCAGCAGAGCGGCGAGGAGGAATGGGGCGGCGCGCAGCGGTGTCACAGGATCGGCCTCCCGACCCCGAGAATGCGCCTGGCGCAGATCCACCCGATTGCCGCATAGCGGCTGTCAAAGCCGTCCTTGTGCGCGGTCGTGACGAAGTAGCAGCCCGCCGGCACAATGCCCGTCGGACCGAGCGCCAGCGGCTCGCCAAGCCGGCTTGCACGCTTGGCCATTGCGACTTTGCGGCCATTGATGAAGAAGCTGCGATCCTTCTCGGTCACGACATCGCCGGGCACGCCGCTTACCTTCTTGCCGAAGGGCTTGGGCTTCTTGCCGAAGTGCCTTTCGAGCAGCGGCGAAGCCGGAGGATCGAACACGATGATCTCGCCGCGCTCCGGGAGCGCGCCACGTGTCAGCCAGATCGCCCAGCAAGGCAGGCTCCGACTGGCGTTGATCATCAGCGCATGATCCTTTGCAAAGGTGCTGAGCGACGTGAGCGCGAGGGCGGCCGCGCCCAGGCCGGCCCACAGGCTAAGCCGACGCGCCGTGAGCGAGCGGAGGACAAGATCAGCGGCGCGCATCGGGCATGGTTCCCACGCGGCGCGCTACGTCGGCGCGCACGTCTTCGGTGAGATCGGGGGTGCTGCCGGCCACCACCGCTTCGGCGACAAGGACCGTGTGGCCCTGGCGCCCCAGCTGTTCGACCGACGCTTCGACCGCCTGGAGATAGGCCTGGACCCGCATCTTCGTTTCGTCTGGCGGCCGTCCGACGCGCGCTTCGGCCTCGATGAAATCGCCCATGATGCGGCTCAACTGGACGGTCACCAGTTCGCGCTTTTCGAGCGCGAGCAGCTTGTCGGTCGCCCAGATGCCCCACAGCGCCGAGCCGACCATGCTCACGCCGATCGCGGCAGTGGTCCACGTGACCCCGCCCATGCGGACGCGCAGGGTATTTGTTGCCAAGATGTTCCTCACGGCTTTTCCTCCGAGAGTTCGCGCTCGAGATCGTTGATGAAGCGCGGCAGGCGCCAGACCACGACGAGCGTCGCGACGCCGATGAGGACGAACTTGAACTCGCCCACGAATCCGGCCTGGCGGCCCTGTTCGGCACCCAGGAAGCGCTCCGAGATATTCGCAAGATGCGCGAAGAAAACCCCGGCATCGCCGCCTGAGATCATAAGGACGAAGAGCAGCGGGAGCCCGAGCGCGATGAGATAGCTCGAAGCAAGGAAAGTGCTGCCGCGAAGCACGATATAGCAAAGATCGGCGGCATGGACGCGCCAGCCTTTGGCCGCCAGGTCGAGGCTGTCGCTGTCGGCACGGGCATCTTGGACCCGGTCGATTGGTTTAACGAAATGGAGTGGCATCGGTTTTGGGTGTCCTTGGATGGGGGGAGAGGTCAGGTCCGATTGGCAAACGCGATCCGCTCGATCGCGTCCGCGAGCTGGTGGCCTCGCGCGATTTCGGCATCGATCGCGGCAAAGGTCTGGGGCGAGCTTGAGAACAACGTCGCTGAATAGGCGTCGAGCACGAGCCGGCCGATGGCTTCCGTCTCCGGGCCCTTGATGAAGACCTCCGAATAGTCGCTGCCCGAGCGCTTCAGGCTGCGGATCAGGGTCTCGGTGCGGTCGTCCATGTCGAGGCGCTTCGACGCCTTGAAATCGGCGATCGTCTCGGGCTTCTGCTGGAGGATCAGCATCCAGTCGCTGTTCTCGAGCGCGGCTGTCGCCCCATCGGACTTGTAATAGTCGTTGAGTGACTGCGTCGCGGTCGCCAGCGCCCCGCCATATTTGCGGCAAGTGCGCGCATAGGTCTCGACGAACTCGCCCATCGAGCCGCCCTTGAGCATCGACCAGGCCTCGTCGATCAGCAGCAGTTTCCTCACCGAGCGCGGGCTTCGGGTCATGGCCTGGCCGGTC
Source organism: Novosphingobium album (ex Liu et al. 2023) (assembly GCF_029076845.1). Lineage (GTDB taxonomy): Bacteria > Pseudomonadota > Alphaproteobacteria > Sphingomonadales > Sphingomonadaceae > Novosphingobium. Next base: position 519 of record NZ_JARESE010000033.1, on the reverse strand, counting down.
ATGAACATGATTGCCGAGAGCACGACGCTGCGCAGTTCCTCGCGGGTGGCAAGGTCCGACATCTCGAAGACGGTAAAGTCAGTGTCGAGATCGAGGCTCGCCTGGCCCTCGAAGAAAGCACCATAGGTGCCGCCATTCATGTAGGGCGCGAGCGCGGTTGCAAGATCGCTCGCTGCATCATTGCCGAGACTTGCCAGTGCTTCGCCGACGCCGGTGATCGAGGCATTGACGCCCCGTTCGCTCCAGACTGTGTTGACCGCCCGGTCTATCAGGCCGCGCTCGGTATCGTTGAGCTTTGCGCTGTGCCGCGCCATCTGGCCGACGATGGCCTTGACCATGCCGAAGCAGTCGAGCCGGTAGTCCTCGTCGTCGGCCGCCCGCTCGCCATCGATCATCGAGAACGGATTGAGGCAGAAGCCCGCCTTCATGGTGAACTCGACGAACCGGCCGCCCTTGTAGCGCGACGATTACGGAGTCCGGTCGGCGTCAATTTTGATGGCCGATAGGTGGCCGCGCCGG
>NZ_JARESE010000032.1 GCF_029076845.1 Novosphingobium album (ex Liu et al. 2023) | reverse complement strand
TCGCTTCCATCGAGCGCTTCTGCGTCAGAAATATGCCTGAACGAACTTCAGGTTCAGGACACTAGCCGCCGATCCCGTCACGCTTCAGGGTGCGCATCTGCTCGGCGGTGAAGCGTTCGATCGCCTCGTCGATAGCAAGGTCGGGCCTCACGCTTTGGCGATAGATGCGCGGCGCGATCATCGCCGCCGCCAGCATGATGGTGCCATAGACCTCTGCATCGACATCGCGCGTTTCGGGATGCGCGCGCAATTGCGCGCCAAGCCCGGCGACCAGCCCGTCCCATTCGGGATAGCGGTCGCGAATGTCGCCGGGGGACAGGAAATCCTCGGTCCACAGCGCGATCACTTGCGGATTTTCCAGCACGAAGCGGGTGATGTAGCGCGCGCGCCCGGCCTGCGATTCGACCGGCGCGAACGCCTTGGCGAGCTGGTGGGCCGACCATTCGCGCACGGCGGCGATCAGCGCGTCGCGGCTGGCGAAATGGTAATAGAGCGTGGTGCGGTTGAGCCCGGCCTCCCGCGCGACTTCGGCCAGCGAAAGCGCCTCGATCCCCTTTTCCGACACCAGCCGGACCGCCGTGTCGATCAACGCGGCATGGGTTTCCTCGAATGCCTTGTTGCGGCGGCGCGAGGGCTGTGGGGCCGATGAAATGATGCTTCTCCTGCCAGGAACCGGCCGGCCGCACGATGGGCGATCGGCCGCGCCAGGGCAAGCCCGTGGGCACGGGGGCCAAAGCGCCGCCGCGTCAGTATTCGCTTTCCGCCACGGTATTGAATTGCGGGTGCACCGCTTTCCAGCGGGCCATCCAGTCCATCCCCTCCTTCGCGCGGACAAGATCATCCTCGCACGGGGCGAGCGCCGCGGCCGCGGCGCTTGCCACCTCGGCCAGCACCGAGGCGTCCCAGCCCTGCTCTTCCACTGCGGCGGCAAGCGCGTGCGCGCCGGCGCGGCGCAACATCGCGGGCAGCCGGTCGCGCAGCGCCGCGATGGCCCAGGGGATCATCGGCCCGTTGGCATCCGGGTCATAGCCCCAGAGCGTGTTATGATGCTGCGCGTTGTGGATGTAATGATAGTGCGGCACTTTGCCGAAGACATCGAAGCGGACGTATTCCTCGCGGCGATCGGCGCTGAACAGGTGGATGCTGGGGCCGCGCACCATCCGCTCGGCACTCTCGCCCAGCGCCCGCGCTTCCACCGCGATGCTGACCAATCCGGCATCGAACCAGCGTGCATGATGCTCGATCATCGGGATCAGCATGAAACGATGGTACTGGCCACGGATCGTATCGACCTGGCGATTGCCCAGCGGCGCGGTGGCGGGCGGCGGATTTTCCATCGTCGCGGCCATGGCATTCTCCCATTTCGAATTTTTGTTCGGTTTCGGGATAACAGTCCGCTTTGCCGGCAATGTCAATTCGCGCCGGCTTGATCGTGCGTCCGCGCGGCCCGGCCGGAACGATGCCCATGGCCTCCTTGTCGCGGCGCCAGCCCGACCTACCTAGGGGCAAATCCACAAGGAGGAAGACAGCCGATGGCCGAAGCCGACTACACGCCGCCCAGGGTCTGGACCTGGGACAAGGAAAACGGCGGCGCGTTCGCCCATATCAACCGGCCTGTCGCCGGCCCCACGCACGAGAAGGAACTGCCGCGCGGCCAGCATCCGTTCCAGCTCTATTCGCTCGGCACGCCGAACGGCCAGAAAGTGACGATGATGTTCGAGGAACTGCTCGACGCGGGCCATGCCGATGCCGAGTACGATGCCTGGCTGATCCAGATTTCCGATGGCGATCAGTTCGGCTCGGGCTTCGTCGCGCTCAATCCCAATTCGAAAATCCCCGCGCTGCTCGACTGCTCCGGGGCCGAGCCGTTCCGCGTGTTCGAATCGGGGGCGATCCTGCTGCATCTGGCCGAAAAGTTCGGCGCCTTCATCCCCACCGATGCCAAGGGCCGCGCCGAATGCCTGTCATGGCTGATGTGGCAGATGTCGACCGCGCCGGTGCTGGGCGGCGGCTTCGGGCATTTCTATGCCTATGCGCCGGAAAAATACGAATATCCGATCAATCGCTATGCGATGGAAACCAAGCGCATCTTCGATGTCGCCGACCGGCGGCTGGCCGAAAGCCCCTACCTTGCGGGCGCGGACCTGACGATCGCCGATATCGCGGTCTATGCCTGGTTCCGCAATTTCGTGCGCGGGGAAGCCTATGGCGAGGCGAACACCTTCCTCGACATTCCCAGCTATGCCCATGTCGGCCGCTGGGTCGATACGCTGGGCGCGCGCCGGGGAATGCAGCGCGGCGCCCGGGTCAACCGCGATGCGGAAGGCTGCGTGCGCGAACGCCATGGCGCGGCGGACATCGACGCCGTCATGTAATCCTGGTGGCGAACGCCCCCGTCCGGCCGAAGCCGGACGGGGGCCGTCCCGTCACTGGCCGAAGCTGTAGCGCAGGCGCAGGCCGTACATCCGCGACTGGCCGAGGATGAGGCTTTCCGAACCCGTGGAGTTCCACGAGTTGCCGATGAACACCGGGTACTTCTCGTTCGTCAGGTTGGTGACGAAGGCCGCCAGATCGATCGGGCTGCCAGCCACCGAGTTCCAGCTCAGGTTCGCGTTCCAGATGCTGGTCGAAGGCAGGATGCCGAAGGGCGAATCCGCGGCCGCCACTTGCGTCGAGGTATAGACGAACGTGGCGCTCACATTGATCTCGCCCAGGCTATCGTCAACCGGCAAGGTATAGGACGGCGTGACCGTGAGCTTGTGCTTGGGCGAGAGCGGCAGCGGCCCGCCCACCTTGGAACCCGTCGTCGGCGGCAGATAGCCCACGAAGTTGGGCGGCGAGTACGACTTCAGCTTGGTGTCGAGATAGGTGTAGCCCACCGCCACGCCGAGCCCGCCGGTATTGGCCGAAGCGTCCACTTCCAGACCCTGGATGCGCGACTTGCCGGCGTTGACGATGCCCTGCGAAGGCGAAGCATTGGGCACCGAGCCGTCGGGGATCAGGTTCGCGGCGAGCTGCTGGTCGGAGAAGTCGTTGTAGAACGCCGAAAGGTTGATGTAGCCCGAAACCCCGCCGCGATACGAGAACTTGGCGCCCAGTTCGTAGCTGTCGACCTTTTCCGGCCCCCACTCGATGGGGATGGTGTTCGACGCGTTGACGTTGCCCTGGCGATAGCCGCGCGCATACTTGGCATAGAGCAGCATGTCCGAGATCGGCTTGAAGTCCACGCCCAGCAGCCAGGTGGGCTTGTTGGACTTCTGCGTGATGCTGGTCAGGCAGTCCTCGCCGCTCGCCGCCGGCTTGCTGGAATTGGTCGCGCAGACCGCCACCGGCACCGAATTGGTGAACATGATCGTGCGCGTGCCGCCCTGGCCCAGCACCTTGTCCATCGTGTAGCGGATACCGCCGGTGAGCGAGAACTGATCGGTCAGCTTGTAGGTCGCCTGCGCGAACAGGCCCGCGTTGCGATAGCGATAGCGGGTCAGCGAGTTCTGCATGATGCCGGGGATCTGCGGCGAGCCCAGGCTGTTGATATTGGTGCAGACCAGGTTGCGGGCATCGGTGCAGCTCAGCGAGGTGAACACCGGGAACGGCAGGCCGGTGGATGCGGACGGCAGCATCGTCGAGATCGGCGAGTACGAGCCCTGGAAGGGGCTGGTCGGCCCGCTCTTCTCGTAATAGCCGCCCAGCACGTAGTTCAGGCGGCCATCGGCGGTGCGGCCCTGCACCTGAAATTCCTCGGTCGCGGTCCACTGCTCGATATTGCCGGCGTTGACGTCGGGATTGAGCCCGACCCAGGTGAACGGCATCCCCGCGAACGGGTTCGGCGTGCCGAGCACGGTCAGCGCCGGCATGACGTAGTTGTCAGAGCCGATGTTGTACGACTGCGACTGCTTGAATTCCTGGTAGCTGGCGATGTTCTTCAGCGTGATCGAATCGCTGACGTTCCAGGTCGTGGTGTTCGAGATCGCCCACTGGTTGATTTTCAGGAACGGATCGAGCGCATTCGATTCCACGTCCCAATAGCCATAGCCCTGCGCCTTGGCGCGCGCGAGATACTGGCTGCACGCCAGCGGCGCGAGGTAGGATGCGGTCGATCCGGCCGAGGGCGCCGGGAAGCTGGAGGGCACGCCATCGCGGCAGCCGGTGGCATTGGCGGCGATGAGCCTGCCGTATGGGCCATTGGTGTCCGAACGGCTGTAGCGCGCCAGCGTATAGTTCTCGATGTCCGGGGTCAGTTCGGCCAGGATGCCGAGGCGGAACGCCCAGTAATCGACATCACCGTAGTCCTTCGGGCCGATCCCGCTCTGGTTGTGGATATAGCCGTCGCGCTTCTGCCGATCGACGCCAAGGCGGACCTTGAAAGTATCGGCCAGCGGCACGTTCAGCACGCCCTGGAAGCGATACATGCCGAGATTGCCGTAAGACCCCTCGACATAGCCTTCCAGATTGTCGGTCGGCTTCTGCGGCACGATCAGCACCGCGCCGCCCGTGGTGTTGCGGCCGAACAGCGTGCCTTGCGGGCCTTTCAGCACCTGCACGTTCTGCAGGTCGAAGAACTGGCCCACGCCTGCGCCGTTGCCACCCGAAGTGCCGCCCTGGGCGCGCGGGCCGACGACGTCGGCGAAATAGGTGGCGACCGACGGCGAGGTGAAGTTTTCCTGCACGAAGCCACGGATGGCGAACGTCGCGGTCTCGCTGCCATAGCGCGAGTTGGCCGAAAGCGACGGGGTGAACGTCGCCAGATCGGCGCCCGAAACGATGTTCTTGTTGCTGATCTGCTTGTCGCTGTAGACCGTGATCGAGATCGGCACGTCCTGAAGGCGTTCTTCGGTGCGCCGCGCCGTGACGACGATATCGCCGCCCGCGTCCTGCGCGTAGACGGGAACCGCTCCACACAGCGCCGTCGTGACCACGAGGACGAGCTTGAATGGGGTGTGTCTCATGATGTCTCTCCCTTACCTGGCGCTCCCTCCAACTGCTTTTCGCCGGTCAGGAACACTGTTCCCTGGTTTGCACGGTGCATGGAGAACGGCAAGCGCCCTTTTCAGCCACGCCGTTTGCCGCTAAGCGCCCCGCTCACCCAATGGGGCGTCGCCAAGTGGTAAGGCACCGGTTTTTGGTACCGGCATTCGCAGGTTCGAATCCTGCCGCCCCAGCCAATCCCCCCGGTTTTCCGGGGATTCGCAGGTAAGACCGCAGGCCGATGCGCTTCGCGCGCGCGGTCGCTCCGCTCGACATTGCTGGATGGACACACGAATTCGCCGCAGCGATCAGTGGCATCGGCGCTCCCGGTATAGATTCGCCATGCGCGTTGTAATTCGCCGCCGGCGCGCAAGTCGAATCGGCGATGCGCCGCGCATCATGCCCGATATGCCGCGGTGACATCGCGATGTTATCAGTTGATCACAATCGTGGCAGGCTTGATCCGACGCCGAACATTGCGTCGCCAGGCCCATGTTCGGGCACACGCGTTCGCCATCCCGCGTATCATGGGCCATTGCGCCGCGAAATTCGGCGTCCCGGCGACGCGCAACACAAAAAAACCGCGCCCGAAGTGCGCGGCGACAACTACGATGGCCGGTTGAGCGGCGACTATGATGGCCGGTAGGATCGGTTGTC
>NZ_JARESE010000031.1 GCF_029076845.1 Novosphingobium album (ex Liu et al. 2023) | reverse complement strand
TTCGGTGAGAGGGATGGTGAAACCAGCCTCTGCGAAGGGGTAAGGCGTACCATCCCTACTCTCCTCTTGGGCCTCGGGAACGGGGGAAAGCGCGGGCCAGGCGTCGCGCCAGTCATCAGGCGTCGCTTCGTGGTGGCGGTGCATCAGTATGTTGCCGACCGCGAAGATCAGGTCGCGCGTGCCGCGATAGCCAACCGTGACGAGGTGCGCGGCGCCCAGCGTGTCGAACATCGGGATGCCGATGCGGAAATGCGGCACACGCAGCCGTTCGGCCGCCTGCCGGCCATGGCTGTGGGTCACGAGGATATCGGCGCCCGCCGCGCCCAGTTCCAGATCCTCCAGATCGCCGATGGTCACCGTCTCGCACGGCAGGCGTTCAAGGATCGGCGAAGGGGTGGTCGTCACCGCGCTCTGGACCACGCCGCCCACTTCGGCGAGCGTCGTCGCCAGCGCGAACAGCAGGTCGGGCTCGGCACCGATGGCGAGGCGGCGGCCGCCGATGTGGAAGTGCCCGTCGAGCATGGCGTCGATCAGCTGGCCGCGCTGGCGGCGGTACTTCTTCGGCACCGGATTGCCCGAAATCTCCTTGAGGAAGCCGACCAGTTCGTCGCAGGCGGCAAGCCCTGTGACGCGCTCGAACAGGCGGAACGGCACGCCGGCCTTGCGCTCCAGCGCCTCGGCGGCGGCGCGCATCTGCTCGCCGATGGCCAGGGTCCAGCCCGCCAGCGCCATGGCGCGCGCCTCCTCGCAGCCGGTGCCGCCCAATGTGGTGGGGGTGAAATCCTCGGGGATATGGCCGTCGAGCGAGCCGGACAGGTCGGGCAGGAACGTGGGTTCAAGCCCGAACGCTTCGATCAGGTCGCGCAGCTCGTCGATGTCGCCCGGAGTCAGGTGGCAGCCGGGCAGCACGTTGATGCGCCGCGCATTGCGCACCGAAGGTTCGGGCCGCGCCACCAGTTCCTCGATCATCGCCAGAACCGCCTTGCCCCAGCCATCCTGGAACGCGCCGGAGAAGTCGGGGGTGGCGCACGGGACGATGGCGACGTGCGCCAGTTCGGGGTGCCGGTCGCGGATCATCCGCACGAAGCCCTTGAGATCATCGCCCTTCACTTCGGTGACGCCGGTCGAACAGATGCCGATCAGTTCGGGACTGGTGCGCTTGACGATGTTGAGCACCGCCTGCTCGACATTCTCGAACCCGCCGAGCACCGTCGCCACTTCGGACATGGCGGTGGTCTGCAAGGGGATCGCCTCGCGGAAGTGGCGGACGAACAGCACCAGGCCGAAGCTGGTGCAGCCTTGCGAGCCGTGCAGCAGCGGCATCGTCCCGCGCATTCCCATGAAGGCCAGCGCGCCGCCGATCGGCTGGCTCATCTTGAGCGGATTGACCGTGCAGGCCTTTGCCGATTTGACGACCTGCGCCATGGCTAGGCGGCCTCCCGGCCCGATGCGGAGCCTGGCCCCGTCTGCGCAAGTGTCTCCGCGAGTGCCCGATCCTGCCATGACGCGGCGCCGGCGGCCGCCCATGGGGCCGGACGTCGGACTTCCTGCCAGACCGGATTGACAAGGGTCCGGTCGATCTCCTTCACCATCTCGACCATGCCGTGATAGCCGGCGAAGGCCGCATGGCGCTCCTGATTGATGTCCATCCACGGCATCGTCGCCTTGAGCGCGATGAACTGCGAACGGCCGCCCGAAAGCATGATGTCGGCCTCGGCGGTCTTGAGCTTGCGATACATCTCACGCGGCGTGAGATCATCGAACATGTGGGCATCATCGCCCATCAGCTTCTTGATCTTCTCCTTGTCCTCCTTGGTGGACTTCTTGATCGAGGTGCCGACGATCTCCATCCCCGCTTCCTGCAGCGCGGCGACCACGGACCACGATTTCACCCCGCCGGTGACGAGCAGCACCTTCTTGCCGGCAAGCCGCCGGCGGTAAGGCTCGATCGCGGCCCAGGCGCGCGCTTCCTCACGCGCGATCACCGCTTCGGTGCGGTCCATCAACTCGGGATCGGCGCCGCGCTCGATCAGCAGGCGGGCGATCTCGCGCAAGCTGTCCGACATGTCGCCGATGCCGTAGAACGAGCCTTCGAAGAACGGGATTTCGTAGCGTTCCTCCATCTTGCGGGCGACGTTGATCATCGCCTTGGAGCACACCATCATCGCCGCCCGCGCGCGGTGCGACCAGGCGACTTCCTTATAGCGCGCGTCGCCCGAGATGCAGGAGAGGATGCGAATGCCCAGCTCGTCCAGCAGCGGCTTCACTTGCCACAGCTCGCCGGCAAGGTTGTATTCGCCGATGATGTTGATGTCGTAAGGCGTGGTGTATTCGGGCTCCTGCGTGCCGATCACATGCTTGAGCATCGCCTCGCCCGCGAGCTTGTTGCCGAGGTTCTTGGGACCGACGAAGCCCGGAGACTGGATCGGGATGCAGGGCGTGCCGAACTTGGCCGCGGCCGCCTTGCACACCGCGTCGATATCGTCGCCGATCATGGCGGGCACGCAGGTCTGGTAGACGAACACCGCGGGCGGCGCGTATTTCTCGACGATCTCGCGGATCGCCTTGAACAAGTGCTTCTCACCGCCGAACACGATGTCGTTCTCGGTCATGTCGGTGGTGAAGCCGGTGCGATAGAGCGTCGAACCGGAAGACTTCGCGCCCCGGTTATCCCACGAATTGCCTTCGCAGGCGATCGGGCCGTGGACGAGATGGGCGACGTCGGTGATCGGCTGGAGTGCGATCTTGGCGCCATCGAAGGCGCACCCGCCCGCCGCCCCGCCCGGCTGGAGCTGCTTGGTGCAGCCCTTCTTCCTCTCTTTTTCCGACTTGGCCTGGTTCTTGCCGCAGCCGGGTTCGTTGAACACGTCCTGGATGGTCTGGTTCAGGGTCATGGGCGTAGCCATCTCATCGTTCGTGTTGCGCGGAACCCGGCTGTGAACTCACGACATCAGCGGATGATGTCGTAGCTGTAGTCGGTCTTGCTCGGCACGTTGGTGGTCGCGTCCATGTGCTCGAAGATCCGGTCGAGGATCGTCACGAGGACGTTGAGCGCGCCCTGATAGCCCCAGACCGGATAGCGATGCTTATGGTGCCGGTCGAAGATCGGGAAGCCGATGCGGATCAGCGGCACGCCGGTGTCGCGCTCCAGGTACTTGCCGTAGGTGTTGCCAATCAGGAAGTCCGGCTTCTCGGTGAACAGCAGCGAACGCATGTGCCACAGGTCCTTGCCCGGATAGGCCTTGCAGTTCGCGCCGAATGGCGAGCTGTCGAACAGCGCCTGCATCTTCGCCGCCCAGGCCTTGCCGCCGTTGGTGGAAAGCACCGCCACCGGCTCGCCGCCCAGTTCCATGACGAACTTGGCAAGGCCGTATGCCAGGTCGGGATCGCCGTAGATGGCGAACTTCTTGCCGTGGATATGGGCGTTGGAATCGGCGATCGCGTCGACCAGCCGGCCGCGTTCCCGGGCCAGTTCGTCGGGGATCTCCACCCCGGCAAGGCGGGCCACTTCCATCACGAAGCTGTCGGTCGCCTCGATGCCGATCGGATGGTTGAACGCGACCGTCTCCTGCCCGTGGTGGGCAATGAAGGGCAGCGTCTTTTCGGTGCAAAATTCCTGCATCGAGATGGTCGCCCTGGCGTGGATCGCGTTCGCCGCGTCCTCCAGCGTGGTGCCGCCGTCATACATGCGGAACTCACCGTCAGTGGGCGTGTCCCAGACGTCCGACTGATCGCCCAGGATCGTGTATTCCACCTTCATGGTATCGAAGATGCGCTTCACTTCGCGCAAGTTGCCGACCGTGTAGCCGTCGAACCCGCCGAGGAAATTGATCTTGCCGTTGGCCACGCGCTTCAACGGCTCGGCGGTCTTGGCCTTGCCGTCCCAGAAGTGCTCGAGGATGCCCTTCATCGCATTGTCGTAGCCGGTGATGTGGCTGCCGACGAAAGCCGGGGTGTGGGCGAAGGGAACGTCGAATTCGGCGGGAAGCGATTCCTTTTCCTTCGCTGTCTTGATGAAGGCGTTGAGGTCATCGCCGATCACTTCGGCCATGCAGGTGGTCGAAACCGCGATCATCCTGGGCTTGTACATCGAATAGGCGTTGGCGAGCCCGTCGATCATGTTGTTGAGCCCGCCGAACACCGCCGCGTCCTCGGTCATCGACGAGGAGACGCACGAGGTCGGCTCCTTGAAGTGGCGCGAGAAATGCGAGCGGTAATAGGCGACGCAGCCCTGCGAGCCGTGCACGAAAGGCAGCGTATGCTCGAAGCCGACCGCCGCGAACACCGCGCCGAGCGGCTGGCAGGCCTTGGCTGGGTTGATCGTCAGCGCCTCGCGGCTGAAGTTCAGATCCTTGTATTCCTCGGTCTTGGCCCATTCGCGCACCCGCTCCACCTCTTCGGCGGGATGCGGGTTTTCGAATTCGGCTTTCTTCCGGGCGAGCATGTCGGTGTATTCCGCGCCGCGGAACAGCTCGAGATGGTCCTTAACCTGATTTGCGTCCTGGGGCATCTGGGCCTCCTGTAAGCTAGAGGGGGTTTGGCGCCTTATTCGGCGGCGATCGCCAGGAAGTCGTCTTCGCCCTTCTTCCAGGGCGTCGGCGCCATCTTCCAGACGGGCGAGTTGATCGCCATGTCCATGTCGCGCGCGAAGATCGCGAAGCCGTCGTAGCCGTGATAGGGCCCCGAATAGTCCCAGCTGTGCATCTGGCGGAACGGCACGCCCATCTTCTGGAAGACGTACTTTTCCTTGATGCCCGAGCCGACGAGGTCGGGCTGGATCTTCTCGACGAACTTCTCGAATTCGTAGCCGGTCACGTCGTCGTAGATCAGCGTGCCGTCCTTCACATAGTGCTGGGCGGTGCGCTGGTAGTCGTCGTTGTGGCCGAATTCGTAGCCGGTGCCGACCACTTCCATGCCAAGGTCTTCATAAGCGCCGATGACGTGGCGCGGACGCAGGCCGCCGACATAGAGCATGACCGTCTTGCCCTGGAGGCGCGGGCGATACTTGGCGATGACCGCGTCGGTCAGGGCCTTGTACTTGGCGATCACGCGCTCGGCGCCCTGCTGGATGCTCTCATCGAAGTAGCTGGCGATCTTGCGCAGCGATTCCTCGATCTTGCTGGGTCCGAAGAAGTTGTATTCCACCCAGGGAATGCCGTACTTCTCTTCCATGTGCCGGCTGATGTAGTTCATCGAGCGGTAGCAGTGCAGCACGTTGAGCTTGGCCTTGGGCGTCGCTTCCAGCTCGGCGATCGAGCCGTCGCCAGACCACTGGGCAATCACGCGCAGGCCCATTTCCTCCAGCAGGATGCGGCTGGACCAGGCATCGCCGCCGATGTTGTAGTCGCCGATGATGGCCACGTCATAGGGCGAGGGTTCGAAGGTCGGCGCCTTGTCGCCGGCCTTGTCGAACACCCAGTCGCGCACCGCGTCGTTGGCGATGTGGTGGCCAAGCGACTGCGACACGCCGCGAAAGCCCTCGCAGCGCACCGGGACGATGGTCTTGCCGCCGTGCTCCTTGCTCTTGTTCTTGCTGACCGCCTCGATATCGTCGCCGATCAGGCCGATCGGGCATTCCGACTGGACGGTGATGCCCTTGTTGAGCGGGAACAGCAGCTCGATCTCGTCGATGATCTTGGCCAGCTTCTTGTCGCCGCCGAAGACGATGTCCTTCTCCTGGAAGTCGGAAGTGAACTGCATCGTCACGAAGGTGTCGATGCCGGTCGTGCCGATGTAATAATTGCGCCGCGCCGCCCAGGAATACTGGCCGCAGCCCACAGGGCCGTGGCTGATGTGGATCATGTCCTTGATCGGGCCCCAGACCACGCCCTTCGAGCCGGCATAGGCGCAACCGCGGATGGTCATGACGCCCGGAATGGACTTGATGTTGGACTTCACGCCGCAATCGCTCTTGCCGTCCTCGTGGACGTTGAGGTGCTTGGCGCGCCGCTTGGCGGTCTTGGCGGGATAGACTTCAAGGACTTCCTGGATCAACGCCTGGTTGCGTTCCTTGACTTCCGCGATGTCGGTGGTGGTCGAGACACTCATGGTATGCACTCCTGGTTGACCCGGTGGCCCCGGACCTGCCGCGCGGGACGAGGAAAGCGGCAGGCCCGGAACCGTGCGGATGCTCAGCCGACGGCGAGATCCGCGGCGGTGAGGCCCACCTGCGATTCGTCGATGGTCTTCATGATGCCGTGCTCCATGAGCAGGTCCTCAAGCTCATCCATGGTGATCGGGGTCGGGATCACGCCGTTGCCGGCATTGTTGTGGATCTTCTGCGCGAGCTGGCGATATTCGTCGGCCTGCTTGGAATCCGGCGCATATTCGATCACCGTCATGCGGCGCAGCTCGGCGTGCTGGACGATGTTGTCACGCGGGACGAAGTGGATCAGCTCGGTGCCGAGCTTCTTGGCCAGCGATTCGGCCAGTTCCAGTTCCTTGTCGGTCTGGCGCTCGTTGCAGACCAGCCCGCCCAGGCGCACGCCGCCCGAGTTGGCATACTTCAGGATGCCCTTCGAGATGTTGTTGGCGGCATACATCGCCATCATCTCGCCCGACATGACGATGTAGATTTCCTGGGCCTTGTTCTCGCGGATCGGCATGGCGAAGCCGCCGCAGACCACGTCGCCGAGCACGTCGTAGGAGACGTAGTCGATGTCCTCGTAGGCGCCGTTTTCCTCGAGGAAGTTGATCGAGGTGATGACGCCGCGACCGGCGCAGCCGACGCCCGGCTCCGGGCCACCGGATTCGACGCAGCGGATGTCCTTGTAGCCGATCTTCATCACGTCCTCGAGCTCGAGGTCCTCGACCGAGCCGGCTTCGGCGGCGAGCGAGAGGATCGTGTCCTGCGCCTTGGCGTGCAGCATCAGGCGGGTGGAGTCGGCCTTGGGATCGCACCCGACGATGAGGATGCGCTGGCCAAGATCGGCGAGAGCGGCGAGCGTGTTTTGCGAAGTCGTGGACTTGCCGATGCCTCCCTTGCCGTAGAAGGCGATTTGACGAAGTGACATTGCATGCTCCTAAGCTGTTTTGCGCGGTCTGTTTCCCGGAGCGGCTTGCCGGCCCGGTCTCTCCCCGTCGCGTCTCACTTCTGCGGCGGGTCAGCGGGCGAGCGCCGCTGCGCCACCCCTGTTGCAACGCCCGTGCCAAATGCTCGCAAGCGCAGCAAAGCGGCGAAAATCCGGGTGAAACGCGGGCGGTCCCGGCTATGTCGGACCGTGTGACAAAGCGAACAAAGCGGTCCCGCTTGTCGCAAAGGACACATGGAGCGCGATCGCGCGGCATCGCGCCGGACCCGGCCTTTCCCGGCGCGGCGCGATTGGAACGCGACTTGCTTGGACAAGGGCGCAACCAACCCGAGCGGAGATTGCCCATGCAGATCGGAGTCGAAACATCCAAGGCCGTGGACCAGCGCCGCATCTTCGTCGTCGACGAGGATGAGATCACGCGCGCCGCCCTGCAGTTCATGCTGCATGACGAGATCGAGACCCATGAACTGGGCAGCCTTGAGGAAGCCTATGAGAAAGGGCGCGACTGGCTGCTGCCCGACGTGTTCATCCTGGGCCTGTCGATCGTGGCGGCAAGGGGCGTGACGGTGATCGGCGAGATCGCCGGGCGCTATCCGGCCGCGCGCATCCTGATCGTGGCGGGCAAGGAGGACGAGGAGCTGGGTCTGGCCGCGCTGCGCGCCGGCGCCCACGGCGCGCTGATGAAGCCCTTGCGCATCGAGCCGGTACGGCAGAAGATCGACACCATCCTGGGCCGGGCCGGCGCCGCGCCGCTGGTGCAGCTTGGCGGATTATAGGCAGCGACAGTTCCGCGGGGAGAGTTTCGCCGGAAAGGTTCCATCCCATGCCGCCGCGAGCGGCCAGTCAGGAAAGCCGAACCCATGAAGATCAGTGCGAGAAACCAGATTGCGGGCACCGTGACGGCAATCACGCCGGGCGCGGTCAACGGTTCGGTCAAAGTCGATATCGGCGGCGCCACGATCACCAGCAACATCACCGAGGAAGCGATCGCCGAGCTTGGCCTTGCCGTGGGTGACGCCGTCACCGTGTTCGTCAAGGCCAGCGACGTGCTGATCGGCAAATAGCGCCCTGGCCGCAGGGCCTCGCCTCAGTCCTCGGCCGCGAGGATGATGTGCGAGGCCTTGAAGCAGGCCAGGATCGACCGGCCCGGCGCAAGCATCATTTCGCGCGCGCTGTGGCTGGTGACGATCGCGGCAAGCTCGCGCCCGCCGCCGATATCGAGCACCGCCTCGGTTTCCACCGGCCCTTCGGACAGTGCGATCACAGTGCCGCCGATCAGGTTGCGCGCCGAAAGCCGCAGCCCCGGCACGTCCTCCACCAGCGTGACGAAGCTCGCCTTGATCAGCGCCACGGCCCGGCCGCCGGGCCGGATATCGAGCGCGATGACATTGGCGTTGGTGACGAGCGCGTCGATGACGATGCGATCGTTCACCAGCAGGCCCACTTCGGCGTTGATCGGGCCGTGGACGATGGCGGTGACGATCCCGTCGAGCATGTTGCGCTCGCAGGAGCGCAGCGAACGCACCCGCTCGGCCGGAAGGCGTGCGATGCTCGCCATGGTCAGGCGTTTGCGCCGGCAAGCAGCGCCTGCAGCTCGCCGCTCGCATACATGTCGCGCACGATGTCGCAGCCGCCGATGAATTCGCCGCGCACATAGACCTGGGGCAGTGTCGGCCAGTCGGAATATTCCTTGATGCCTTCGCGCAGGAATGGATCATCCAGCACGTCGATGCCGATGTACGGGCGTTCGAGCGCGTCGAGCACTTTGACCACGCCGGCGGAAAAGCCGCACTTGGGCGCCGCCGGATCGCCTTTCATGAACACGACGATCTCGTTGTCGGTAACGAGCTTGCGGATACGATCGGAGGTGGCCATCGCTATTCTCCTGCTGGGGATGGGGTTGCGGGAACGAAAGTCTGCAGCGCCAGCGCGTGCAGTGCGCCGCCCATGTCCGCGCCGATCGCGGCATAGACCAGCTTGTGCTGCTGGATGCGGCTCTTGCCGGCAAACGCGGCCGAGGTGACGCGCGCGGCCCAGTGATCGCCATCGCCCGCCAGATCGACCATGATCACTTGCGCATCGGGAAAGGCGGCCCGGATGCGGCCTTCGATCTCGGCGGAATCCATCGGCACGGCGGCTCTCCTCAGACGAAGCTCAGGACTTCGACAGTGACGTCCTCGGTCCCCAGGATCGTCGCCTGGCAGGCCAGGCGCGACTTCGCGCCGACGCCGACCAGCGTATCGAGGATCTCGTTCTCCGCGCGCGTGGTCCGCGACACGCCCTTGCGCCCCTCGATCACGAAGATGTGGCATTGGCCGCAACTGGCATTGCCGTCGCACTTGTGCGCGACCGGCGCGCCGCCCGAAAGCAGCGCGGCAAGGATCGTGGTGCCCTCGCCCACATCGAGCGTGGTGCCGTTGGGCTGGATGGTCAGCGTCGTCATCGGGGGTCTTTTCCTTTCAGTAGATGGCCGCGCCGGCGCCGCTGTTGATCGACGCATCCTTCAGCCGGGCCACCATGAAGGCGACCTGCTCGGGCGTGAGGTGGGCGTGGAACGGCAGCGCGATGGCGCGGTCGGAAACTTTCTCGGTGACGAAGAGGTCGCCCTTCTTCCAGCCGAGGTCGCGATAGGCGCGCTGCAAGTGCAGCGGGCTCGAATAGGCATGGGCCTCGATCGCCTCGGTGGCGAGATCCTCCAGGATCGCGTCGCGCGCCGAGCGGGTGAAGCGCGTGCCCAGGTGCACGACGTAGAGGAACCAGTGCACATCCTCGACATCGGGGCTGATGTAAGGCGGCTTGATCCCCTCGAAGCTCTGCATGAAGCCGTCGTACATCGCCTGCACGCCGCGCCGCCGTTCCAGCAGCACGTCGATCCGCGAAAGCTGCGACAGCGCCAGCGCCGCGACCAGTTCGCCCATCGCCGCGCCGAACGGGGCCTGCGTCGTCGCCGAGACCGAGGCGCGCCCGGCCAGCCCGCGCGCGGCGAGGCGGCGCAGCGCCATGGCCAGCGCCGCGTCGTCGGTGACGAGCATCCCGCCCTCGCCGCAGCAGATCACGCCGGGCTGGGCGAAATCGAACACCGCGACATCGCCGAAGCCCCCGACCGGCCCCGCCTTATGGCGCGAACCGATCGCCTCGCTGGAATCCTCGACCAGGAACAGGCCATGCGCGTCGGCAAGCGCGCGCAGCGCCGGCCAGTCGGCGGGATGGCCGGCGGTGTTGCCCGCGATGATCGCGCGCGTCGCGGAAGTGATCTTCTCCGCCGCCTTGCCGGGCGCAAGCGTGCCGGACCAGTAATCGATATCGGCGAAGACCGGCCGCGCGCCGGTTCGCAGAACCGCATGGCCCAGCTCGCGAAAGCCGTGGGCGGACAGGATCACCTCGTCGCCCGGGCCGATGCCGCGCGCGGTAAGCGCGATCAGCAGGCCAATGGCGGCGCTCGACACCGCGACCGCGACCGCCCGCCCGGTATAGGTGGCGAACGCGCGTTCGAGCCGTTCGGCGACCGGCCCCTCTCCCAGCCGGTCGCCGCGCAGCACCGCCTCGACCGCGTCGAGATCGGCCTGCGAAAGATCGGGATCGCACAGCGGGATCTGCAACGGCTCGCCCGTGGCGATCGAGACGACTTCGGCGTTCACGACGCGGCCTTCGTCGCGATCAGCAGCGCGGTCGCTTCAGCCGGCTCGCCGGTCACGCGGATGCAATGGCCCGAGGTATCGAGCAGGTGGAGATCGAAGCCGCCAGCCTCGCGAAACGGGGTTTCGAGCACGTCGGCGGCGTCGCACTGCCGGTTCGGCAAGTGCGGCACCAGCCGGCCGAGCGCGCAGGCCGCCGCCGGCCCGCCGATCTCCTTGCCCAAGGCGGCGAGCAGCGCATCGATCCGCCCGATATCCCTCTCGGAAAGCCCCATGGCGGCCACTCCGCTCATTGCCAGAACAGCTTCATCGGATCGGTGTTGATCCGCAGCAGCAGCTCGCCCAGCCGGGCAAAGCGGCCATCCTCGATCCAGCATTGCGCAGCATGATCGCGCCGCAGCAGCGCCCATTCGCGATCGCGCTCGTTCCACGAGAGCAGCGCGACGTCGATCTCGCCGCCATGGGGATCGACATTGCGCGAACAGCAAGGGCTGCGCACCAGATAACCGTTGTCGACCGGCAGCACGCGGGGCGCGACATAGCGATAGCGCGAGCGCTGCTCGATCGAGCGGGCGACGCGCATCCGGTCCAGCTCGTTGGGATGGCGCACCGGCATGGCGGCGACGGAAGGGCGGCGCAGCGGGGATGCGATCGACATCGCCGCCCCCTCAGGCTCGCGCCAGCTCTTCCTCGAAGCAGCCGACGACCATCTGGCCATCGAACTCGACGAGGTAGACCGGAGTGTTGCTGTCACCGTGATGGCCGACATTGACGATCTCGCCATGGGTGCCCGCCGCCGCGAGCAGCGCCTCGGGCGGCCAGCCGGGATGGCTGCCGTCATTGACCAGATCGGCCACGGCGCGGACTTTCTCGCCCCAGCGAAACAGCGGTTCGCGCAAGTCCATCATCGCGCCGCCTCTGCCATGCGCGAACTTGGCGCCGGCCGGCCGCTGGGCAGTTCGTCGTCGTCCTCGATGCCGGCCCAGACCGGATCAAGCTCGCGCCGCTTCATGCCGACGCGATTGCCGCTCTCGAAGAATTCGACGCCGTAGATGTAGAACTGCTGAAGGAACGTGCCGATCGAGACGACGATGCCTTCCTCGCCCTTCCTCACCAGCAGGTCGCCGATTTCCTTGCCCGCGTAAGTGCCGTCGTTGCGCACCAGCCGCCTTGCGCGGACCCGCTCGCCGTAGCGGAAGGCGGGCGGCCCGTTCAGTTCGACGACCTCGCTGTCGCGCACGATGTTAGTCATCGGCCTGCTCCATCCGGTCGAGCACCTCGATCAGCACTTTGGCGCCGATGCGGTCGCGCGGGTCCAGCTCCAGCAGCTTCTCCGCCGCCTCGCGCCCTTCGGCGAGCTTGCCCAGCCGCAGCGAGAGGTAGGCGTAGCCCTTGAGGCTGAAGAGGAAGAAGCGCGGCAGCAGCGCCTCCCATTCGCCGAACGGCGCGTCATCCGGCGCGACGCGGCGCCAGTGCTCGCCCAGCACGTTGAGCCGCATCGCCTTTTCGACACAGGCCCGCGCGACGTCGAGCGCCTCGGCCAGCCGACCTTTGTAGAAATAGAAGCGATAGAGCGCGATCAGCACCGCCGCGTGGTCGGGCGCGATCCTTTCGGCGGCGAACAGGTGCGTCTCGGCGACGTCGGTCAGGTGATAGCGCTCCGCCGCGCGGTCGAGATGCGCCCGGGCCTCGGCGGGCAGCCCGCCGCCCAGCAGCGGACTGGACAGGATGCTGCGCTCGACGGCGTCGGACGCCCCGTCAAAGCCTTCGAACACCAGGCGCTCGGCGGGCGGGCGGGCCGTCACGGTATGGACCTCGGCAGCCGGGTGTCGATCACGCAAGTGTTGTCCACCGGGCAGATCGCCACGCATTGCGGATCGTCGAAATGGCCGAGGCATTCGGTGCACTTCGCCGGATCGATGACGAATGTGTTGCCCGCCTCCGAGATCGCCTGGTTGGGACAGAGCGCCTCGCAGGCGGTGCAATTGGTGCATTGCGAAGCGACAATGCGGTAGGGCATCGCCCGTCACCCCGCCTGCAGCAGCGCGCCCTGCCGGATCGCGGCATCGCCACGTTCGGCATGGACGATCTCGCCCGAGGCGACTCTGGCAAGGTAGTCCTTGAACCAGGCCAGCGCGGACTTCTCGATATATTCGTGCGCATAGCCATCGACCGGCTCGATCCCGGCGGCGCTCAGGTCCGCCTTGGGGCAGCCGCCGATCTTCGCGACGAACACCGCGTGGCAATCGTTGATCGCCTTGATGATCGTGTCGAGGCTGTCTTCCTCGCCATAGCCGCCCTGGCAATAGAGATCGACGCGGCGGTGGCCGACGAACTTGGCGCCCCTGGCGTTCAGTTCGTAGATCTGGAACTCCTTGGCATGGCCGAAGTGCTCGTTGATGACGCCGTGGCCCTTGGTGGCGACGGCGACGAGCAGGCCGATGTCGCCGGCGGCTTCAAGCCCGTCAAGCTCCCCGGCCTTGGCCGCGACTTTGGCCTGGCGCTCGGCCTCGACCGCCTGCTGGTAGGCCTTGCGGCCTTCGGCGTCGTATCCGACGTCCATCGCCATGATCTTTTCGGTGGTGAATTCGGCCGAGCGATCCTCGCCCAGCAGGCCGACCGCGTCGGCGCGGCACTGGCGGCAGTGGCGCATCATGTTCATGTCGCCCTCGCACTCGTCCTGCAGGGCCTTCAGTTCCTGCGCGGTCGGGCCGCGCTGGCCGTTCAGGCCGAAGACGGTGCCGTGCTCGGGCGCCGAGATCAGCGGCATGATGTTGTGCAGGAACGCCCCGCGCGATTTCACCGCCCTGTTCACTTCGATCAGGTGCTTGTCGTTCACGCCGGGGATCATCACCGAGTTGATCTTGGCGAGGATGCCGCGCTCGGTCAGCATCTCGAGGCCGAGCATCTGGCGCTCGGTGAGGATCTTGGCCGCCTCGTAGCCGGTCAGGCGCTTGTTCTCCCAGAAGATCCACGGATAGATGTGCTGGCCCACCTCGGGATCGACCATGTTGATGGTGATGGTGACGTGATCGACCTTGTACTTGGCGATCTCGTCCACCCAGTCGGGCAGCGCCAGGCCGTTGGTCGAAAGGCACAGTTTGATGTCGGGCGCGACTTCCGAGATCAGGCGGAAAGTCTCGAAGGTCTTGGCCGGATTGGCCAGCGGATCGCCGGGGCCGGCGATGCCGAGCACGGTCATCTGCGGAATGGTGGAGGCAACCGCGAGCACTTTCTTCGAGGCCTGCTCGGGCGTCAGCCGCTCGGACACGACGCCGGGGCGGCTCTCGTTGGCGCAGTCGTACTTGCGGTTGCAGTAGTTGCACTGGATGTTGCAGGCGGGCGCCACGGCGACGTGCATCCGCGCATAGTGGTGATGCGCCTCTTCCGAATAGCAGGGGTGGTTCTTCACCTTTTCCCAGATCTCGGCGGGCATGTCGGCGGGGCCGGCGGAGCTGCCGCAGCTCGCCTTGCCGCTGCCGCCTTCGGTGCCGCAGCCCTTGTGCTCGGCCAGCTTCTGCATGACGTCGGAGATATCGACGACGGGATCGGCCGGTTCGCCGGGCTGGTCATCCTGAAACGAGAGATCGGTCATGAAAACTCCCCGAGTGTGCCCGGTGTCGCGGAAGGAGGGCGGCCCGCCCACCGGAACTTTGACGATGCCTCATGCTCAGCAAGCGGCGTGCCAATCCCCGCGAATGGCGTATTTCCGCGGCTTTCGTTCTGCACCGCAACAGGATTGTTGCGATTGGGCCCCACGCGGTTTGTCGCATTGTCGCGACCGCGACATGGCGCGATGCCGAACTCTGGCGGACAAAAAGCGACGCCGCCCCGAAAAATCCGGGGCGGCGCGCAAGGTTACACCGCCATCGCAATGGCAGCGCGGTCAGTCCCGGCCCGGCGCGATCAGCGTCGCCAGCGCCTCGGCCAGCGGCAGGTCGATCGGCACGATGCCCTGCTCGTCAAGGAAACGGCGCTCGTTGCGGGTCAGCTTGGCGAACTCGACCACCGCGTAATGGCGCGCGGCCGAACGCTTCATCACCTGCCGCGCGTAAGTGCGCAGCAACTGGTCGTGGAACCGGCAACCAAGGAACAGGAAGGTCTTGCCGGTGCGGCGGTTGCGCACGTCCTCGGGGATCGGCGTCTGGATGTCGATTTCGGTCAGAACCTCGACATAGTCTGCATCCGAGATCAGGAAATTGGCATCGGGATCGACGCTGCCGTGCGGGCTGTAAAGCAAGGTCGCGGCCTTCGCCGCCGTCGCGGCATCGGCGGGACGGCCTTGCGCGTCGTAGAAGCGGAACCAGCGATCCTCGCCGATCCCGGCGCGCGTGATGCCCTGCACTTCGGCCCAGTCGCCCCGTCCGGCCAGCGCCCGGCGCATCTCGCCCGTGTACCAGGCATCGACCACCAGCGGCAGCGGCAGCCCGGCCAGCCAGCGATGGAAGGCCGATGGCGCCACCGGCGCGGCATAGGCCTCCTTCATCCACAGCGTCACCGTGTCGCGGAAGCGATAGTTCTCGATATATTGCGCGGCCGCCCAGCAATTGCCGCGCGCGCGCCTGGGCAGCGCCGTCTTGCCGGCGAAGAAATCGGCCAGCGCCTCGGGCGTCATCGGCGCGCGCAGTTCGGCCAGCGCGGAGATGCCGGGGCCGAGATAGGGCACCACCTCGCCGGCGGACAGCGCCTCGGCCAGCCCGGCGAGCAGGACGTGCGGCTGTTCGAGAACCTGGTCCATCGCGATCATTCCTCTTCGGCGGTGGCGCGCTTGCGCGCCTCGACCGTGATCGGCAGCCGGGTGTCGGCCGCCATCTCCGGCAATTCGAGAATCCAGCCGTTGGCCAGCCGCGCCCAGCCGCCCCACAGCGCCTCGTGCTCGGTTTCGACGATCGGCTCCTCCAGATCCTTCTTGGGCACGTAGGCCGACAGGATTCCCTCGGCGCGGCGGATCATGACTTTCATTGGGGTTCCTTCGGATCGGACGGATCGGATTCCAGCAGCCGCAGGATCGCGGGCGCGGGTTCGAGATGGTGGGCAAGCTGGGGCACTTGCGCGATGCGCTCTCGCGCCAGATCGCGGATCGCGGCTTCGGGATCGTCGAGCAGCGCGACCAGTTCCTCCTCGGCGATGCGCTCGGCCACGGTGAAGCGGACGCGGAAATCGCTGTCGGCGATAAGCAGGCGCAACTGGTCGAGCGGCAGCCGCTCGGCGACGAGGCGGCGCACCAGCGGATCGGGATCGAAGCACATGTCGGGCAAGGCGCGCAGGTCGATCCGGCGCGCCACCCAGGCGCGCACCTCGGGATCGGGATCGTGGCGCACCAGCGGCAGCAGTTCCGCCGGCATCCGCCGCACCGCCGTCAGCCGCACCATATAGGCCTGGTCCTCGATCGCGGGCAGCAGGTCACGCCCGGTCAGGCGGGAGGCGGCGGCGATGCGCACGTCGGTTTCCTCATCGTGGATCATGTGGCGAATCCTGTCTGTCGGCAGCCGCAAGGTCGCCATGGCGCGCACTTCGCCTTCCGGGTCGTCCAGCAGCGGGGCGAGGCGGAACACGCTGGCATAGCGCGCCGCCCCCGCCCGCACTTCGAAATAGGGATGATCGAGGTACTGGTCGGCCAGTTCGCGGTTGACCGAAAGAAAGCGCTCGACCCGGCGCGCGCGGCGATCGCGGATGCACGCCTTGCCCTTGGCGCAAAGCCCCATCGCGTTGATCGCCTGGTGGCCGCATTCGCGACAGCGGATCGGGCGTCCCTTCCAGTCGAGCGCGGCGGCAAGGTCGTCGTCGGTCATGGCCGGTCCGGCGGCGCGGAACCGCTCAGGCCGGCACGCAGGTCTTGGGAACCGGGCAGACCGTATCGCACTGCGGGTGATCGTACTGCCCTTCGCACTCGGTGCACTTGGCGGGATCGATGATGAAGGTGTCGCCCTTCATCGAGATCGCCGCATTGGGGCATTCGAATTCGCACGCGCTGCATCCGGTGCACTGCGAAGCGATGATCTTGTAGGCCATGACGGCAAGGCTCCTGCTGGCTGTTCGCAGCGGCAGCAAAGCAGGAACCATGCCAGTGGCGGGAACGGCGCAAATCCCCGGCCGGGGGAAACAGGCTGTGTCAGGTCCGCGACAAAGCTTGTCGCGTTTCCCCTAAGTTAGCGCCCGCTCGGCGCTGCCCTTCACGACACGTAGTCACGCCCGCTAGCGCCTCGCCTTGAGGGCGGCGAGAGCTTCGGCCGCATAGTCGATGTGCTGCTCGACCGAGGCATGGCCCAGTCCCATCGTCGAAACCGCGACATGGCTGCCGCCGATATCCGCCCAGCGCCGCGCGGTGTCCGCAATGTCGCCGGGCGTGCGCGCGCGCAGCATATTGCACCGCAGCTCGAAGGGCTCCCCCGAACGTCCCGCCTGGTCCAGCAGCTCGCGCAGCCGCGCGGTCTGGGCAAAGGCATCGGCGGCGCCATCGGCGAAGATGAAGCCATCGCCAATGCGGGCCGCGCGGCGCAGGGCGACATCGACGAAGCCACCCAGCAGGATCGGGATGCGCCGGCGCGGACGTGGGTTCAGCGCCACGCGATCGACCTGGTCGAACCTGCCCTCGAACGAGAGCAGCGGTTCGCTCCAAAGCCGCCGCAACAACGTGACCTGCTCTTCCAGGCGCTGGCCGCGCGTCGCGAAATCCTGGCCCAGCGCATCGTACTCGACATAGTTCCACCCGGTTCCGACCCCCAGCGTCAACCGGCCTTGCGACAGGAGATCGACGTCCGCCGCCTGGCGGGCGACCAGCGCGGTCTGCCGCTGCGGCAGGATCAGAATGCCCGTCGCGAATTCGATCCGCTGCGTGATCGCCGCGGCATAGGCGAACATGACCAGCGGATCGTGGAACGGCTGGTGCTCCGTATAGGGGCCGGTGAGCCTGGGCTCGCGATCATGGCTTGCCCCCAGCACATGGTCATACGCGAGCAGGTAATCGAAGCCCATGCCTTCGGCGGCCAGGGCGATCCGCCCGACGGCCTCTGGATCGCCTTGCAGCTCGGTCTGGGGATAGATGAGGCCTAGTTTCACGATGCGCTCCTGCTGATCACTTGTCCAACCTCGTGGGCGCGCGCCTGCCCTCCATCCACACCCTGGGCGAGAGCAACCGCTTTTCCGCTTCGAGATGTTCCGGGGAGAGGAACGGCTCGGTCCCATACCTCACCCGGACTTCGCTATCCACCTCGTCGGCGGTGACGATCGCGCCCTCTGTTTCGCTTACCTCGTTCATGGCGCGCCTCGCGGGGACGTTCAGCGGTTGCCGAGCAGGGAACTGCGGAGCGTGAGCTGCAGGAGTACTGAGCGCGGCGGGCCGGAAATGCCCAGGATATCGGCCGGGGTGGTCGTGCCGGTGCCGCTGCCCGTGCCGGTGAAGGCCAGCGTCCCGCCCGTCGCGGTGTAGAGCTTGTTGGTCAGGTTGCGGCCGATCAGCGCCAGCTCCCACGGCTTGTCCCGGCCGCCGAAGACCGAGACGCTGCCATTGAGCTGCCAGTAGCCCGGCTGGCGAGCCAGCGGGTGCGCCTCGGTCTGGGTCGCGTAGGAGCTGGTGTAGGAGGTATCCAGCGTGACCGAGCCGCCCAGATCGGCGCTCACTTCATGCTCATAGGTGAAGCCGGCGGTCAGCGCCCACTCGGGCGCGCGCGCGAGCCGCTGGCCGCTCTGGTCCTGTCCGTTGAACGGGTTGGCGGCGGTGCCGGCGGTAGCCGGGCTGGCCGGGTTTCTGGGCAGCAGGTTGCACCCCGCGGCCACCGCTTGGCCCGCATAGCAGCCGCCGATGAAATCCCGGTACTTGGCGTCATTGTAGGAGACCGCGCCGCGCAGTTCGAGGCCCTGCAAGGCATCGGGACGCACGGTGGTGCTGAACTCGACGCCCTGAATCCGCGCCGAACCGGCATTCTGGACCCGCTGCGTGAAGGCGACCTCGTCCCAGCGCGAAAGCTGGAGACCCTTGTAGTCATAGCGATAGGCAACGAGGTCGAACTGGATCTGGCGATCGGCCAGGTTGCCCTTGATGCCCAGTTCACCGCCCTTCGCCGTCATCTGGTCGAACGAGAGATCGCGCGCGGCCAGTGTCGGGAAGGCGCCGGCCGCCCCGGTCCTGAGCGCGCCCGGCGTGGTGTTGAACCCGCCCGAGGTGAAGCCTTCGCGATAGGCCGCATAGACGGTGAGATCCGTGGTGGGCTTGTAAGTCAGGGTCACTTCCGGCGAAAAGTCGTGATACTTGCGCCGCGGATTGAGGATCTCGAACGGGCTGGCATTCGTCGGCGTGTTGGCGACCGTGCCCTTCAGGCTCTTTTGCTCCCATGACTGGCGCGCGCCCACGGCCAGTTCCAGCTGATCGCTGAGTTCATAGCGGGCCTGCCCGAACAGCGAATAGGCCTCGGTATGCTGATCGTAGAAAGTGGCGGCGACCAGGGCCGGCGCGGCGATATAGGTGAAGAACGCCTGCCCGACCGTCAGATCGCCATCCTGGTAGAAGCCGCCGAGCATGAAGTTGAGCGGCCCGTCGAAATCCGAGGTGAGCCGCAGTTCCTCGCTCAAGCCCTTGATCTTGAGGTCCAGCGAAGCGCCGGTCCGGGGATCGTTGACCGAAGTGAACGACCCCAGCCCGTGTTCCTGAAGGCGGTAGAAGCCCGAGACCGAAGTCAGCGTCAGCGTATCGTTCAGATCATAGTCGGCGGTGCCCGAAACCAGGAACTGGCGCGATCGGGTATGCGAGGGGCCTGCCAGATCGGGGTGAAGCGCGGCGACGGAAGCCGGCAGCGCCACTTCGGTATAGTTGCGGTCAAGCTTGCAGTCGGTGGTGATGGGCGCGACCTGCGATGCGCCGCCCGGGCAGAACACCGGCTGGCCGACGCCGCCAGGCCCATATCCGTCACGGTCACGCTGCCCGTGGTTGACCTTGATCTTCACCCGGAACCTGTCGTCGGTCGTGCGGAAGGTCAGGGTGCCGCGAATGAAGAAGTCTTCCGCGTTGTTGCTCTTGGAACTGGCGCCGGGGGTCCGGCCCGCCAGCGGCACGCCCAGGTTGCGGAACCAGCCATCTTCCTTGGAATAATAGGCCACCAGGCGCGCGCCGACATTCTCGGTCAACGGGCCCGAAACCATCCCCTCGGCGAACCGCTGGTCGGCGGCGAATTCGTAGCCGGTGCGCAGCCGCGCCTCGAACGAGGCGCCGGGATCGGCCGAGATCAGCGAGATGATGCCACCCGGGCTGTTCTTTCCGTAGAACAGCGATTGCGGCCCCTTGAGCACCTCCACCCGCTGCAGATCGAACTGGCCGAGGCGGACCGCGTTGCCATAGCTGATCGGGATACCGTCAAGGTTCAGCGTGACCGCCTGCTCGGTCGAAGGATTGGCCAGACCGGCGCCGATCCCGCGCAGGTTGATCGAGCCGCCGGCCTGATTGGTCGATTCCCCGATGACGAGTTGCGGCACCTGCTCGCCGATCGAGATCAGGGAGTTGGTGGCATAGCGGCTCAGCTTCTCGCCCGAGAGCGCGGAAATCGCGACCGGGACATCCATCAGCCGCTCGTCGCGCTTGCGCGCGGTCACGATGATATCGCCGGGGGCGGCCGCCTGCGCATCGTCCGCCTGGGCCGCCTCCGGCCCGGCCGGGGCCGCGATCGCCGCTGGTGCGGCCAGGCTCCATGCGGCCGTGGCGACCAGCAACACCTTTGCGTGTCCGTGAAACATCCTGTGCATCCTCCTCCTGGGCCCACGCATTTCGCGTGGGCGTACTCCGGCGGGGATCCGCGATACACCGGCCCCCGAACCTGGAAGCGAACGGTACCACGAAAAGAGTGAATGACCATTCATTTTTTCTGCGATATGATGCCGGCAGCACTTGGTCTTTGGTTGCATCGCGGATTGGGATATGGCGCTGACGTTCCCATTCCTTCATCCATAGGATTACCCGAAACCATGGTTCGCCACGCCAAGGCTCTGGCCCGTCGCAAGGAACGGACCGAGCTGCGCTGCGAACAGGTGCTCGAAGCGGCGGAAGCCTGCTTCCGCGCCGAAGGCTTTCACGGTGCGAGCATGGCCCGGATCGCCGAGACCGCCGGCATGAGCGTGGGGCACATATACAGCTATTTCGAAAGCAAGGAGGCGGTCATCATCGCCCTTTGCGAACGCCGCTTCGCCGGCTTCGAACACCTGCTGACCCTGGTCGAACATGACAAGCGCCGCAACCGCGCCTCGCTGGTCGATGCCTGGATTTCGCAGTTCGCCTGGTGGATCGATCCCGAACGGGCGCCGCTGACGCTGGAAATCATGTCGGAGGCCGGGCGGAACCCGAAAGTCTCCAGCGTCGTGCGCCGGATCGACCGGCGCTTCCGCGACATGATGCGGCAAAGCCTCGTCCCGCTCGCCGGGCCGATCCCCGAGGACGAAATCGAGGATCGGCTGGAGGCCCTGACCATGCTGGCGCACGGCATGACCATCCGCATCACCGCCGACCCGGATGTCGACCCTCGCCGGCTGCTCGAATCGTTCCGCCGGGCTGTCCACAGATTGCTCGCGATTCCAAGCGCCTAAGGCCGAGAATCTAGCTCAGACCCGGATTGCCGAGCCTTTCGCTCCGCCAGCGCGCGACCGCGGGTTGCAGAATATCGCGCACCGGATCGGGATCGAAATATTCCCGGACGTGGCGGATGCGGTCCTGCGCATCGAACTCGACGAGGAACAGGTAGGTGTTGGCATATTCCCTGCCGTCATAGAGCAGGCCCTGGGATCGCGCCTGGATGACCACCCTGTCATCCTGCGCGGTCACCGTGTCGATGGTGACGGCCAGCGGGCGCGTCCACACTTCGCCGACGGTCCGCAACTTGGGCAAGTAATCCTCGCGCCCGATCATTCCCATCAGCGGCGACCACGCCGTCAGATCATCGGCATAGTGACGAGGATCGATGCCGCCCCGGCCGATGTTGAGCAGAAAGTCGCGGGCGATCGCGATCCGGCCGGCCGTGCTTGCTGAAATGTCGGAAGTCGCGGACATGGTGATGGGCGATTGTGCGCGGAGAGGATGCCGAGATCAAGCCCTGGCACGGGCAGGGATCGAACGGCTGATGCGGACCCGGCATAGCCATCGCCGACTGCCAAAGGATCGAGGCGAACGGTCAGTTGAAGATGGAAACGATGGGCGGACGCCGCCGCGGAAACCCGCCTTCGACAATCGAAGAAATCTCCGCAATCTATTGATTTTCCGGCAAAAATCTGGAGCGGGCGAAGGGATTCGAACCCTCGACCCCAACCTTGGCAAAGTTGCATTTATCGTTTTCCGCAGTTTTCCAAACTACGCCATTCTACTACTAACCAACTGATTTATAGATTGTTTATTCCATTCCTCTACGCTATACAACCACAAGGAAACGACGTTTTTGTCGTTGGATGTTGTAGCCCGGTTGTAGCCCGAGGCGACCCGATAGAGGCAGGCGATGAAGGCTTCCGAGGTCAAACTCACCAAGACCGTCATTGATGCTGCCGAGCCTCGTGAGCAGCGCTATTCCCTGTGGGACAGCGAACTGAAAGGCTTCGGCGTTCGGATCGGCGTGGGAGGTGTGAAGACCTTCGTCGCCAAGTATCTGGCGGAAGGTGGCGGCCGGCGGGCGCCGCAGCGCTTCTATTCGATCGGCCGCGTTGGCGCACTAACCGTCGAACAGGCCCGGCGGCGCGCAAAGGAAATCATTGGCGCCGCAGCGAATGGTCAGGATCCGGCCCTTGATCGCAACGGAAAACGCCAGGAGCGAACTGTCGCCGAGTTGATCGACCTTTATGAGAGTGAGGGCTGCTACATCCAGCGCGGCAAACGGCAGGGCGAGCCTATGAAGCCGCTGACGAAGAAATATACGATGGCGCGCCTGCGGCACCATGTTGTCCCCTTGCTTGGCAGAAAGCGGGTGACAGAAATCGGCGCGGCCGAGATCGAGCGCTTCTTCCGGGATGTCGAGAACGGCAAAACCGTGAAGAATGAGAAAACCGGCCCACGGACCCGCATCATCGTAAAGGGGGGAAGCGGTGCTGCCCGCAAGGTGTTCCGGGACTTCTCCGCTGTGCTGAGCTTCGCCAAGCGCTTCAGCCTTATCGAGAGCAATCCGTGTGAAAAGGCGGTGGTCAAGAAAACCGACAACGCCCGGACTCGATTCCTGAGTTTAGACGAATTGCGCCGGTTCGGCGCTGCCTGCGACGCCCTCGAAAAGGAGGGCGCCAATCCCAAGGCGCTCAATATCGCGCGCCTATGGGCGCTTACCGGCTGCAGGCGGCAGGAAATTGTTGAACTCAAATGGGCCGAGGTCGATTTCGACAGCGGGCTGATCACGCTCGATGATACCAAGACCGGACAATCAACACGCCCCCTGCCAATCGCCGCAATCGCGCTCCTGCGAAACCTCGAACGCGTTGATGGCACGGACTATGTCTTCCCGGCCGATACCGGCGAGAGCTTCTTTCAGTGCGCGGCGACAACTACGATGGCCGGTTGAGCGGCGACTATGATGGCCGGTAGGATCGGTTGTC
>NZ_JARESE010000030.1 GCF_029076845.1 Novosphingobium album (ex Liu et al. 2023) | reverse complement strand
GGGGTGGTGCGCTGGCGGCTGATCGATCTGGCCCAGTGGCTCCATGACGAATTTGCGGTCTCGCTCGATGAGACTACCATCAGCCGCGAGTTGAAGAAGCTGGGCTACGTGAAGCTCACCGCGCGGCCTCGCCATCATGCCCAGAACGAGCATGCCATGGAGCCATTCAAAAGGGGGGCTTCGCTGCCGAGCTGGCAAAGGTCAGGGCAACCCTCCCAAAGGGCACGCCCATAGAGATATGGTTCCAGGACGAAGCCCGCGTTGGACAAAAGAACAAGATCACGCGGCGCTGGGCGAGACGCGGGACCCGGCCTTCGGCACCGAAAGACCAACGGACCAAATCGGCCTACATCTTTGGCGCGATCTGCCCGGAACAGGGCAAGGCGGCCGGGCTCGTCCTGCCCTTCTGCAACACCGAGACCATGGCACTGCACCTTGCTGAAATATCGCTCGCCATCGCGCCGGGCGCTCGCGCGGTCGTGCTGATGGATCAGGCCGGATGGCACACCACCGACAAGCTCGAAGTCCCCGGCAACATCACCATTATCGCCCTCCCGGCCAAATGTCCCGAACTCAACCCGGTCGAGAACATCTGGCAGTTCATGCGCGACAACTGGCTCTCCAACCGCGTCTTCACCTCCTACGACAACATCATCGACCACTGCTGCCAGGCTTGGAACAAACTCGTCGACCAACCCTGGCACATCATGACAATCGGTCGACGGAAATGGGCACGTGGGTCATGATCAATGCAGGTTGGTATGACGCTTGCGAGTTGCCTTTGCGGCGCCGCCGGCCTGCACGCGCTTGGCAGCTGCGGACCGAGAGGCTAACCTCACTATGCAGCAAGTGAACATGGAGCGGGCATGGAGCGCGACGAAATTTCGGCGATCATTGGTGAGATCATGTGCGACGTCTTTGATCTTGAAGAATTGAAATATGATGATGCCCTGTCGGCTGACGATATTGAAGAATGGGACAGTTTAAGTCATATTCGATTTATTGTCTCGATAGAAAAGCGCTTCGGCTTAGTATTTTCCAGTGCTGAGATTGAACATTTACAAAATGTCGGCGAAATGGTGGATGCCGTTAAGCAAAAATTGAGCAAGTGAACGTGGCAAGGCCCGATTCAGCATTCTCTTTGTCTTGGCTGCCAGCGCCGCCGGATAACGTCCGCGCCATCGTCAGAGCGCTTAAAGGCTCCGCAGCCTTTGATGCGAAAGCATTTCGCGGGCTGGCGCTCACGGACCTCGATGTCAATCAGCTTGAAAGCGTGAGCCGCGCGCTGTCGGTGTTTGAAGGCGAAAGTGAGAAGTCAGGTCTTGCACCCTTCAAGCTCGCGATCGCGGCATCGCATACGATGGAGATGGCGTCAAAAACGCTGCCCGCCACAGCGCTGCGTCATGCGCTGCATCTCAAGGTGCATTGCGCAAGCTATGGCCAGGCCGCGCAGCAATTGCTCGAGCAGGGAAGTGACTTGGCAAGGGCAAGGCCAGACGCGGTCTTGCTTGCCTTCGATCGCCATTCGTTGGGCCTTGATAGAGCAAGACTTGACAACTTGCAGGCCGAGACGGCGATCGAAGAGGCGTTGGGGGTCATCGCATCGCTCGTTGCAGCCTGCCATCGCAATGTCGGTGCACCTGCCATCGTGCAGACGCTGGTTCCACCTCAAGAGAGCCTTTTTGGCAGCTTCGATGCAAGTATCGCGGGCAGTGTGCGAGCCATGACGATCGAGTTCAACGCAAAGCTGGCGCGCCGGCTGCGCGATGGACCCGACGCTGTCTTCGACGTTGCCCACCTCGCAGCGATCGTAGGGCTTCAGCAATGGCAGGCGCCACGACTCTGGTACGATGCAAAGATCCCCTTCGCTGTCGAAGCGATCGCGCTCTACAACGATCACCTCTGCCGAATCCTCGCGGCGTTGCGCGGCCTTGCCAGGAAGTGCCTCGTTCTCGATCTGGATAATACCTTGTGGGGCGGCGTGATCGGCGACGACGGTCTGGAAGGCATTCGCATCGGGCAAGGCTGCGGGACAGGGGAGGCATTCCTCGCTATTCAGGCCATGGCGCTCGAATTGCGGCAGCGTGGCATTCTTCTGGCGGTGTCGTCAAAAAACGATGAACCGAATGCCCGTCTGCCTTTCTATCATCATGCCGAAATGTTGCTTCGCGAAACTCATTTCTCTGTTTTCCAAGCCAATTGGGATGACAAGGCGAGTAACCTCGTCACGATTGCTAGAACCTTGAATATCGGTACCGAGGCGCTCGTGTTTCTCGATGACAACCCGGCCGAGCGAGAGCAAGTGCGCCAGAGCTTGCCGGAAGTCGCGGTGCCGGAGGTGGGAGATAATCCATCCGAATATGTCCGAACCCTCATGCAGGCCGGCTACTTTGAAGCCCTCGCCTTTGCCGAAGAGGACCGACGTCGCGCGGACATGTATGGCGCCAATCTCGAACGCTCGGCGTTTCGGCAGCAGGCCGGCGATCTGGCCGAGTACCTGCGATCGCTTGAGATGGTCTGCACGATAGTGCCTTTCGACGATGCCGGACGATCACGCATTGCCCAACTGATCAACAAGTCCAACCAATTCAATCTCACGACTCGTCGGCGCACGGAGGCGGAAGTGCAGGCGATCGCATGCGATCCCGGCAAGCTGGCGCTGCAGATCAGGCTAGCCGATCGCTTCGGCGATAACGGGATGATATGCATCGTCATCTTCGATCGCCTGGGGGATCTGTGGCATTGCGACACCTGGCTGATGAGTTGCCGAGTGCTTGGTCGCCGCGTGGAAGAAGCCGTGCTGGCTCATGTTGCCAAAATCGCTCGTGCAGCTGGAGTTGGCCGGCTCACGGGTGAATATATCCCAAGTGCCAAGAATGCGCTGGTTCGCGATCATTTCGCGAAGCTCGGATTCGTCCTGATCAACGCTCTTCCCGACGGCACGACGCATTGGGAACTCGAGCTGGCGCACTATACCTCGCCAGACCTGCCCATAAAGGTTGCCGCTGCTATGCCGGCGCACGGGTGAGCAGAGAACAACTCACCGAGAGCCGATGCTTGACCGCGCGCTCGATCGTTACGCCCGACATGGGAAACGCCCGCGCATCAACGACTTCAAGGCCGGCTTCTTCCGCAATCCGCTGGGCGTGGTCGAGACTTTCGAACAAGTATATGTGATCGGGCGCCGGGCTGTTGGCGGGGACATTGATCCATAGCAGCCCACCCGGTTTCAGCCAGCGTGATGCACAGCGCAAGGCTTGAGCCGGATCTTCAAGATGTTCGAGAATCTCGCTCATCACAATGCTATCGAACCTATCCTGCGATCGAGGAGAACAAGCCGCAAACAAATCCTGTTCGATAAGCTCGATCTCCCGCCCCGTGCCCAGCGTGTCGAGCGCGTGGCGTGTCTTGGCAATGCTCGTGGGGCTTACATCCCAACCAGCGATGCGGCCCAATTTGCCTTTGGCGGCGGCAAAATGCAGGAAAAGGCCGTGCCCCGGACCAATTTCGAGATGGTGAGCACCCATCGGCAAACGAGGAAGGTATCGCGTCACGTAATAGGCGAACGCATTGGCGTGATTGGCCCAGAGCACGTTCGAAAGCAGCAGCCCGTTCATGTAGCGCTCCATGAAAGGGTCATTGGCATAACACTCACGTTGCGCATCGGCGAAGCTTGTCAGTCGATAGCTGCCAAACCGGCGGAAGTGAATTTCCTCCGGCATGACGATTTCCTCGCACAAGAAGCGATAGTCGCTGGCCAGCTTGTCCAGACCGCCTTCAATCGTGGAGGCGAGCGCGACGATCGCCGCGCCCAGACATTCGGATACGGCCACGACGCCATTTTCGCGCCCCGCAAGGCTTTTCTGCAAGAAACTCGCGTGTTCTGGCCAGTGTGCGCTGACACAACCAAAAATCGTCCCTAGAGCGCCCGCCGGTTGGGTCATGGAGAATTCGCTTTCGCTCATGCGAGCGCCAAATGGGCGAGAGAAGAGTTCGGCGGCATCCGTGGCAACGATATTGCATGCATGCAAGCGAAGCAATCGAGTGATCGAGAAGCGCCGAAAAATCTGTGGCTTGTCCGGACAGGCGCAGTTGAGTGTCACGGGCAAGCTCGGTAGCTTCGATAGGGAAGGCGAATTTGTGCGACAGCGGCTGTCGCCTCGCGGGTAGGTCGGAGCGCATGCTCTTCAATTCAGCGACGTTCATATTCGTTTTTCTGCCATTTGCCCTGCTGCTGTTCCACGCGGCGAGCAAGCGCCGAAGCGAAACGCGGCAAGGGTTGCTGGTTGCCCTTACCGTGATTTTCTACGCCTGGGGCGCGGCTCGCTATCTGCCCTTGCTGCTCCTTTCTATCGTCATCAATTACGGCATCGCGAGACTGATCGAGAAGCGGATCGCGGCCAACGGGAAGGCAGGCGCTGTGCTGGTGATCGGGGTCTGCGCGAATTTGGCGCTTCTCGGCCTATTCAAATATCTCGGGTTTGCGATGGCAAGCTTAAACGAAATATTTGGCCTGGGTTGGAAGGCCCTCAGGGTCGCGCTACCCTTGGCGATCTCGTTCTACACATTTCAACAGATCGGTTTCCTCATGGACCTGTCGCGCGGGAGAATGACCCGCATACGACTTCTCGACTATTTTTCCTTCGTTCTGTTTTTTCCGCAACTTCTGGCTGGGCCCATTGTTCGTTGGGATGAACTTGTTCCCCAATTGCACCGGCGGCGCGAAGCTTCGCGGATCGCCGGCGATATCGTCATAGGGCTAGCCTACTTCAGCGCGGGGCTGTTCAAGAAGAGCGTTATCGCGGATAGCTTGGCCGGTTATGCAGCGCCTGCCTTCGTGATGGCCGATAGCGGACATACGCCGGGCCTTCTGGACGCCTGGCTTGCGACGTTCACGTACACCGCGCAGATATATTTCGATTTCTCGGGCTATTCGGACATGGCGATCGGCGTGGCACGAATGCTCGGTATCATCTTGCCGCTCAATTTTCACTCGCCCTTGCGTGCCGGCAGTGTGATCGAGCTTTGGCGACGTTGGCATGTGACCCTCAGCCGGTGGGCTCAAAGCTATGTCTTTCAGCCCTTGTCCATTCCCCTGGTCCGACGTGCCATGACTTGGGGAGGCGGCAAGACAGTCATGTTCATTCTCGGATTTGCCGTTCCCACAATGCTGGCCATGGTCACCATCGGGATCTGGCATGGCGCAGGCTGGACCTTTGTCCTGTTCGGTGTGATGCAAGGCACCTATATGGCGATCAACGAGCTGTGGCGCCAATTTCGGCGCAAGGCGCGCAAGAGGCGGAAGGAGACGGGTCAAGGTGGCTTTCGTCCGGTCTATCAGGCAATAACGCTGACAAGTTTCGCCGTTTCGGTCGTGATGTTCCGGGCATCGGACGTCGCGGCCGCGATACATATGTACAAGGCGATGAGCGGTCAGGGCGCGGGAGGATTCATTAGCGCGACCGCCGCGGCTCAGTGGGACTTCGGCGTGCCTGGAGCTCTTGTCGCGAGCCTCGCAGCCTACTGCGTCATCCTTCTTGCTCCCAACACGCAGCAGTGGCTGGGCCGATTCAATCCAGTTCTCGAGTGGCCGAAGTGGAAGATGGTGTCTCCGCCGATGATCGCACTGGAGTTTAGATTCTCATGGGTTTGGATCGCGGCTTCGGCATTTTTGTTTTTTGCGGCGTTCAATGCGATGATGCGGGGGACGACAAATTTCATTTATTTCAACTTCTGAAGCGGTCGTGAAGGCAGGTTCAAGATTCGAGAATCGGCTGGACGAGGGGGGGGCTGGTGATCGCCTGACCCGACGCGGACTTCACTTGGCATTCTTCGTAGCCTGCTTCCTGACGTTCTGCGGGTTGGCGCTCTTGCTTCCGCATAGCCGCTACATCCGCTATCAACAGCTTGCGGGTTCCGCGATGGCGCCTGGCGTTTGGATCTTTGAGCGGACGCGGTTCGATCGTACGCCCATCGACGTTGCCATCGTGGGCGCCTCGCGGACCGAGGTGGCGATCAGCGCCCCGCGCTTGCAGGCAATCCTGTCCCATCGTTTGGGCCGCCCGATCCACGTCGCAAATCTGGCAATGCCCAAGGATGGACGAGATCTCCATTACGCGCTCACCCGCCAGTTGCTTGAAACACATCCGGAAGTCCGTCTCATCATCTATTCCGTGATCGAACACCCGTCGCGAACCGGCCATCCCGCGTTCCGCAGCGTAGCGGATTCACGCGACGTCGTGTCAGAGCCGCTCTTGCTCAATCCAAGCTATCTTGAGAACCTTGCATACCTGCCTTACCGGCAGATATCGCTATTCGTGCAAACGCTTCTGCCGAAGCTGTTCGCCGTTCGAACACGTTTCGATTCTCACGCCTATTGGGGGACGGATTATGATTCGACCCGAAGCTACCGGTCCTCGAACGGTGGCTGGGTGGATCGTGATTCGATCCGATCGAGCAAGGAACTCGCGACGAGCGCGGCACGAGAATTCTCGATCAGGAAGCCGAGGTTCTTGCCGACATCGGGCCGCGACTACGAATATGCAATCGAACGACAATATACCGAAAAAATTTACCATCTGGCTCGGCAACATGGCATGAAGATTGCCTTTATTTACCTCCCGGTCTACGCTCATGCCGCTCCGATTGAGGATCTGGATTTCTATCGCTCAAAAGGTCGCTATTTCAATGCGAGCTTCATGGCCGGTGATTTCCGTAACTATTCGGACTATGGACACGCGAACCGTATCGGTTCGGCGCGCGTGACTGACTGGCTCGCGGGGCAACTCTCGATGGACGATCTCAATCGGCCACCAAGCCGCAGGAGCGTGGATTGATGTTTTCGCGATATCGTCTTCATCATGTCGGCGTCATCGTTCCTTCCTTGGATGACGCGGATCGCTACATCACGAAGTTCGAGCATGAAGAAGATTTTCGGGGATACGTGGAGCGCTGGTCATGCTGGTGCATCTTCACCAAGGCTGCGGCCGGGCCGGCGATCGAACTGGTAGTGGCCGACGGAGGGGCGTTGGCCCGCTTCAACAAGGGGGGGGGGGGCGTCCACCATTTTGCCTACCTGGTGGATGATCTCACCGTTGCCAGTAGATGGTGCGAGGATCAGGGGCTGCGCATGCTGGAGGCCGAGGCGGTGCAAGGAGCGGGCAGGTTTTTGTGCAACTTTATCAACCCGCTCGATACGCGTGGGATTCAGATTGAGCTTGTTCAACTGCTTTGAGAGGCTGTCGAATTGTCGCCGAGGGCTTGGCATCCATGCACGACGTAAGCTCGGATATTGCTTCGATCTGTTCGCCCGCGCTGAAGCACAGGCTGTCGCCTCGACGCGCTCGCCATCCACGATGTTCATGCGAAGTTGTCGCTGATCGTCCATAGGCGCCCGGAGGGGCGCCTTGTGATCGGGAAGCAAACTAGAATGATGAATGATCAAATCCTTCAGTGCACTGCCAAGATCGTCGTCGCGCAGGTGAGCCGCAATCGGCTGAGAGCCGAACAAGTCGGCGCGCTGATCGCGTCTGTCTATAATAGCCTGGCCAATGGTGGCGGATCGCCAGCGCCGCCCCCCGAGCCCCGGATTCCCGCCATCGCCGTGCGCCGATCGGTCAGGGCCGAAGCGATAGCATGTCTGGAATGCGGTGCCCGCATGAAGACGCTCAAGCGACATCTGGCTAGCGAACATGGGCTCACCCCCGGCGAGTATCGCGATCGCTGGGCATTGAACGCAGACTATCCGATGGTTGCGCCAGATTACCGCCGCCGGCGCCAGGAAATCGCGAAGACAAGCGGACTTGGCGCTCGTTCGAGCACCGCGACCGCAGATCGGGTGATGGAGGCGAGCGATGCTCCCGGCCCCGCCGAGCTGGCGAATTGGCAACCGGACGGGGAGGCCTTGGGAGCAACCGGACGAGTATAATCCCGATGGGCGTTGAGGCACGACGCGAGAGTACCCCGCGGGCCACGCACCAAGGCGGGGTTTCCGTTGCTGCTCGATGCGTTACTCGTCGAATTGCGAATCATGAGCTTTCACAATCGCGCTTTCATCGGGGAGCCGCATGACAAATTTTGTGACTCGAGGCTCGTGCCCGGTTTGCGGCGATGCGACCGCAACGACAATCTACCGGTCCCGCCATGACATCGATCCGCTACGCGCGCTCATCGAAAGCCAATATCGCGATCAGGGCTCGATCGACTGGGTCTTTCTTCAAGACGAGGAATTCGCGGCTGCGAAGTGCCACTCGTGCGGCCTGATCTTCCAAGAGAGAGTCCCGGACGAGACCTTGCTTGGTCAGGTCTATGAAACAATGATCGCCCCGGAACGGCTCGCTGCCTTCGAGGACGGCCTGATGACTATCGAGAGCGTCGAGAAGATTGCCGGAGAGTTGGGCCATCTGTTCCGGCTTACAGGCAAGAACCCGGCCGATATCACATTTCTCGACTACGGTTTCGGTCATGGCCGATGGGCGCGCGTGGCAAGGGGGATGGGCGCTAAGGTATTCGGCGTCGAATTGGGCGATGACAAGGCCAGGCTGGCCGCTTCGCTCGGCATCGAACTCATCGATGACGACGCGCTCGAGCGAGAAGCGTTCGATATCGTCCACACGGAACAGGTTCTTGAGCATCTGGTTCATCCCGGCCGCGACTTTGCGAGGCTGGCGAGGGCGACGCGCAGGTTGTTGAAGGTGGCGGTACCGGTTCGCGGGAATCTTGAACAACTCCTGTCACAATCGAGAATTCCCAGCGTGTCAGCCTTCGCGCTCGCGACACGAGGAGCGCGGGTCACTCGTGCCGACCGGGCATTTAGTTCGCTGCAGCCGCTTGAACACCTTAATGCCTATTCGCCTCGGACCATTCAGTGGCTGGCCAATGCCAATGGACTGAAGATTGCAAGTCGCACCCGGTTGGGATCAGTGTCGGTCGATATCACCTCGCCAACCCTGCTGATGGCTTCGGCAAAGCGCTTGGCAACAATGATGGCCAACGGCTTGCTCCGGCCAGATCGCGGTTATTATCTGCTCACCAAAGGGCGGGGTTCTTCCTCATAAGCTATCGGTCTTGATTGTTTGCCCGTCGAACATGGGTGCGATAGTCCGGTAACTGCGCTAAGGAGCCGGGCGTGACACAATGGGGAGCACATGGAGCTAAAATGCTACGTCTATCCCGGCTGGCATCCCCTGATCCGGGTGGCCTCCGCGCGACGCGCGTGGATGGACGAGGCTCCTGAATCGTTTCCATATCGCTGTCTGCCGCTCGGGATCGCGAACAGCCATGGCTGGGAGGTGCTCAGTCCATGCGGGTTCGTCGTTAGCTGGAACGGTGGGCCGGCGCCAGAAGACGTCGAAATCATTGCCGACAAGGATTCCGATCCGCGCGAAGTGCCCCAGGCCATGTTCGGCCTCGGCACCTTCACGTTCCACATCTACGGGCTTCTCAGAACTCCGCCGGGCTGGAATATCTACGTTTCGGGCCCGCCCAATAGCTTCAAGGATGGGGCCGCGCCCCTCGCGGGCGTGATCGAAACCGACTGGGCGCCCTACACGTTTACGATGAACTGGAAGCTCACTCGCCCAGACCATCGCGTACGTTTTGAAAAGGACGAGCCATTCGCGCACTTTTTCCCCATCGGACGCAACGATATCGAGGGGGTCGAGCCGCGATTCGTTCCCATCGAGGAAGAACCCGAACTCAAGGCCTCCTTCGAGCAATGGTCGCGTTCGCGTGACGCATTTCAACGCAGCGTCAAGGATAATCCGCCCGATAAGCCCGCGGACAAATGGCAGAAGTTTTACTATCGCGGCCTCATGCCCGAGGGGCAATGTCCAATATCGGACCACAAGATCAAGCTCCAGGTGCGCGAGTTTGCGCCCACCGGTCTGATGCATGACGACGCTCCGGCCCTGCTCGATGCTTCGGCCGACGAAGAAAGCGATGGACAGGTGGTGGCGAACCAACCTTCGGAGCAAAGTTCCCAGACCCAATCCCACGAGGTGAGCGCGGCAATGAAGACCAGGCTTTCCAAATATGAATGGGTGCTCGATTTGCAGGAGCGCCAGCGCGGCCTTTCATCGCGCGCCAGCGCAATCCGCCGGGTTGAGAACCTCTCTTCCCAGGATTTTCTCGACGACTACTATGCTCCTGCCAGGCCCGTGGTCATCGCCGGTGAACTGGCCGACTGGCCAGCTTCGCGGTTATGGTCGCCTGAATATTTCAAATCGAAGGTAGGAAGCGCCATGATCGAATATCAGGGCAATCGTACTTCCAGCGCTGATTTCGAGCGTTACAAGGATAACCACAAGACCCAGATGCCGTTTGACCGGTTCATCGATCTGATCATGGCCGAAGGGGGTAACAATGCTTACCTGACGGCCTACAACGCGTCCTCGAACCGCGAGGCGCTCAGGCCGCTCGACGCCGATATCGGGCTAATGGACAAATTTCTAGCGCAGTCGCCGGGCGAACCGGGCGGTTTGCTGTGGATCGGACCGGCAGGGACCTTCACCTCCATGCATCACGACCTCACGAACAATCTTGTCGTCCAGGTGGTCGGGCGCAAGCGAGTGATGCTCGCCGCGGCCACCGAATCGCCCAAGATGTACAATGATCGCCATGTGTTCAGCGAAGTCGCCGATGTCCTGGCGATTGGCGACAGACTGGAGCAATATCCCAAGCTGTCCGACGTCCGATTTCACGAAGTGGTGCTTGAACCGGGTGAAGCCATGTTCATCCCGATAGGCTGGTGGCACCAGGTCGAAGCGCTCGACTTTAGCGTCACCATCACCTTCACCAACTTTCGCTGGCCCAATGCGGGTTGGGAACGTTATCCCATGGCGGACTGAGGGTCCGCCACGGATGCTTCGGAGCGGCTTCAGCTCCCGAAAAATATCTATTTCATGCACTGCATTGGATTTCCGACGATTTCTTACCGAACGCGAAGAATATCCCAGCAGTTGGAAGCCTTGGCTATCGGTCTTACCGATCGGCATCAGCCCGCTGTTTCGTATTTCATCCAGATCCGTGTTTCGGCCGTCAGGCAATCCTTCGGATCGCTCCGATGGAAAACGCCGCAATCCCAGTAGACCCGTTCGATACGTTCGCGGCGATCCCTGACGTAGAGAAATGCGATCTGTCGCTTGTCACCGTTGACCCTGCCATAAAGCTTGCAGAAGCTGCGGTCCCCACATTTGCCGATCACGCCCATGGCCTGGGCAGTGCCGTCTCCACCAGAGCTGGCCAGTTCGACATCAAGTGGTCCCGATGGCTCCTCTTGCACGGCGGACCTGAAGAAGCTGTCGCGACCCATCGCTGGGGCTTCGCCCGTAGCAGCGCCCGCTCCGCCGGGTGCCGCGTTATCCGGCGGAAGGCCGTTTGCAGCAAGTTGAGGCAAACTCTGCTCCTCGCCAGGTTGAAAGTCGGAGAGATAGGCAAGGCGAGCAATATTGGGTTCGCTCGGTTCGTATTTGCCCCGCATTGCCTGCGGACGGCCCCAAGGCCCGTGCCAGCGAAAGAACAGGTGCGTCTCAACCTTCGCAAGCTTGTCCATCTGCTCGCTCCAGACCGGATGAACCCAGTCCGTATGGTAGTGCGTCGCCAGTCCGACCGGGTTATAGGTATAGCCGTAAAGCAAGGCGACCGCGCGATTGGCCGCCAATGACATCGCGGCCGTACTGGGACGGCGACGATCGAGTGAGCCATCGCAGGTAAACGTGAACTGACAGCCGGTCTTGCGCTTCGAGCCCTGGAAGACGACGCCGCAAACCGTCTTTGGAAAAGCCGGATGCCTCACGCGATTGAGAATCACTTGCCCAACCGAAAGCTGACCCTGCTCGCTGTTTCCGGCCTCGTACCACATCGCGGTGGCAAGGCAGTCGATAGCGCGAGATCGGCTGAGCTGCGGGCCGGCGACCATGAACGGCTTTGCCGGTGCACCCAGTGCTCCCACGAAAGGAGTCTCGTCGTTGATTGCACGGGCTTCCTGTGGGCTCTTGTCCTCGAAAACAAGAGGCTCCGGCGTCGGTGCCTGATCGGGTGACAAAGATCCAGCATCCTCGGCCAGAGCATCGGGGACGGATCGGCTCGACCCAAATCCAAGGAAATACGTAACGCCCGCAATGAGCGGGACAATCAATACAAACGACAGCGCCTTGAAAAAGCGCAGCTCGGCGCGCCCCGCGTCGATATGAGGCTGGATGAATTTGAGGATCGAGGGTGGAGGGGGCTCAACCACCCTCGATTGGTGAGCCATTGGTAAATGGTGTGCCTGTGCGCTCGTCGCCGCCGCGATCGCGCCACCGGGCATCGGCATGGCGGGCGCAAGCGTTTTCGAGCGATCAGTATCTTGCTCAAGTTCGCTGAGCGGCTTCCCTCCTTGGAGAAAAACCGCGTTCTCGGCCGGATCGTCCAGAGCAAGCGGCAGGCTTTCCCGTAGCGGGGGAGGTGATGTTTCGAGGCGAAGAGGAGAACGGTGTTCCGGAACAGGTTCAGATTCTGGTTCCGACTTCTTCCAGAAGGGAAAGCGCGGCATCCCGATTCGCAGCGCGCGCAGGCGAAAAGCCATGCGGCCCAGACGCCCGCCCGCGATCGCCGGGACTTCGCGCAACGGCACGGCTCGCGGGAATAGACCCAAGTCCAACACGTTTTGCGGAAGCTGATCTTCCAATGGAAGTCTGCGCTGCATCACTGAATGCTATCGACCCGATTAGCGGGATGTCGCCGAAGCAAGTTCAGCGACATCCCCTTGAGCCTAGAACGGACTGACAGGCGTCGGAGTGGGCGTCGGCGTCGGAGTGGGTGTCGGCGTCGGAGTGGGTGTCGGCGTCGGAGTGGGTGTCGGCGTCGG
>NZ_JARESE010000003.1 GCF_029076845.1 Novosphingobium album (ex Liu et al. 2023) | reverse complement strand
ACATAGATTCAGATTTTCACCGCATTGGGAATCCCCTGTGAGTCAGGCACTGCGAAGGCTGGTATAAAATCCTTTTCGACTCAGGGAAAAATTATCGACGTTGTAGAGATATCGCGCCATTATTGGGGTCAATTTGGACCAATCTCTCAACCATCTTAACTGCCGTGACTTTACTTAGAGAAATGGTTGTCATACCTGTTTATAGATTACGCTTCCACATGGGTGGAGACATGTATGCGGTCCCATTCAGTGTGCCTGTTCATTGTCACTGGTGTGACGTCGACATTCGTTTGCGGCGCCACTGC
The DNA here is from genome assembly GCF_029076845.1 of Novosphingobium album (ex Liu et al. 2023). GTDB lineage: Bacteria > Pseudomonadota > Alphaproteobacteria > Sphingomonadales > Sphingomonadaceae > Novosphingobium. Next base: position 7,057 of record NZ_JARESE010000003.1, on the reverse strand, counting down.
AGTTTCAACAGAGACCGTTTGCGGCGTGGCGATTGCGCGTGCTGACAGTCCCTCGGATGTCGAGAGCGGTTCGTTCCCAACGGGAAGCGGCGAGAAAGTGTCACTTGTTCGCGCCTCTCCCAAGGCAGACCTGGCGCGCGATTTTGTGATTTGGCGCGGTGAGAAAATTCCCACCTTTCGTTCAAGCGGCTTGGGGGCGCCGCGACCGGAAGTCGTAGCGGTTCCCACCACCACGCGTTCTAATTTACTCGATTTCTGGTGGTATGATCTAGTGACTGATACTTACAAATCAGCTCCCATGTTTAGAAACGATCCGGCCATGGACAAGACTTCATGCGGAGATTTTCGCGCAAATCCTTCATAATATTGAAATTTCCTCCATTCTGATATCGCTAATCGCAAAGTCGTCGCTTGTTGTCGGTGTTGCACGGGGAGAATTTATGAAGATGCTCAAATCAGGCGCTTCGATCCTTGGCGCCTTTTCCATAGTGATGGGAGACCCGATGGCTAGGGCGAACATAGCTTGCCAGGGTCCCGTGACTTATCTTGATATTCAGCCGGGGGGCATCGTGGCGATCGATATGGGCTTTGGTTGGTGGCAAATGTGTAACCTCGGAGGCAACTGGACACCGACGATCGATGGAAGCCCCGTCACGATCACGCCCACGGCATGCCAGGGAATTCTCGCCGCACTTATGACCACCAAGGCTCAGAAGCAAAATATTACGCTGCTTATGACTGGTTCGACATCGGCGGATTGTTATAAAAATAACTCTCAATTTCAAAGCAATTACCCATATAATCTCAGCATTATGAATGACACGCCCTAGACATCGTATGCTTCGAACCGAGTGCTAGTTTTCTAGAGATCTATTAGTCACTCCGTTGAGGCAGTGCAGTTTTCATCGGGCTTGGGCAATTTTCGTCGGAGCGAAATGTATGGGAAAGCTAGCATTGGTTATTTGCACGCTATTCGGTTCAGTTCTCGCATCCGTCGCCCATGCCTCCAGCACCACGACCTACACGTATGACGCGTTGGGCCGACTGACGGCCACTAGCACAACTGGGACAGTGGCCAACGGTGCACAGATGAGCATTGGATACGACGCAGCCGGCAATCGCACGATCTATGTCGTCACCGGCTCCGTATCCCAGGCGATCGTTGTGCCGTTGAATGGACTTCAGATTATTCTGTTGCCGGCGAATTGAGCCTGGAGGGGCGAAACATGCGAAGGCGCGCTTTATCGAATTGGCTCATCATGGCTCTGGCCTTCGTCTGGACAATGGCGGGCCAGATGGCTTTTGCCGACGATATCATTCCGCCGAAAGTCTATACGACAACGCCGGGCGGCATCAACGTATCCGACGGTTCGTTCGCCTACTCCGTAAGGGATCTCTCAATTGGTCCGCTCACGCTGGAAAGGTATCACATTACAGGCGCCATAAAGCCTAATCGGCCCTTGGTCGGTAAGAATATGAGTCACAACTTCGATATTTACGTGGCTGGACGCTATAGGCTCGGAGAATATTTTCCTATTGTTCATATCGGGAATACGGCGAGCGGTATCTACACACATTCCAGCTACACAGGCCCTTTCCCCCCGCTGAATCTGGACGCGGAAAGATCCGGCGTGCTCAACTGGTGGGGATCACCGTCATGGTCGGGCGGGAGCTATCTATACACCGATCGGGATGGGAACGTTTACACGTTTTCAAGTACCATTTCCCGGCAAGGCGTGGCGAATTCGAAGCGAATATCGCAGATAGCTTTCTCCAATGGCCGCGTGCAGACCTTCACGTATAACGGCAGCAACCAGCTTAAACTTGTCTCCGACACATCTGGATACGCCATCGTCTTCGATTACAATGCCACCGGTGATGTCTCGGCAGCTTGTGGATTCAATCTTTCGCAGACCTATCTGACCGTTTCATCGACCTGTTCGGGCGCCGCTCTCAAGGTCAGCTATGCCTACGACGCAAACGCGGTTCTGACGAGCGCCACAGACGTAACCGGTCAAGTCACGACCTATCCAGGCAACAACAATATCGGCGTCACCTGTGTGAAGCCGCCGGGGTATTCGGTCTGCAAGATGTCGATGAGCTATGTCGGCGATGTCGTGACGGACCAGACCATGGCGGACGGCAGCCACTGGGGTATCTCGCCTGGGTCACCCGCCATTAACGACCCCGAAGGCATTCCGACGACGGATGGAAGTGGCGAGGGAGGCATAATCGATCCTGACAGCAAGGCGACCAGCTTCACTTTCACTAAGACGTCGCCCTACACGATGACGGATGCGAACGGCCACGTGACGCAGTATCGCTTCCAGGGTTCCGTGCTGTTCACCTATGTGGGAGACTATTACCACGACGGCACGATGCTCATCGAAGCAACGATGCCGGAGGGCAACAAATATCTGGCCGAATACAACGGCGCCTTTCGAGGCATCACGAAGGAAACCTTGGTCGCCAAGTCGGGTACGGGCCTGACCGATTTGGTCAAGACGTACGGATATGGCAACTGCACCGTTGCTCCTGGCACCTATCAGAATTGCGCGAAGCCCCTCTGGATCAAAGACCCTAAGGGCAACCAGACGGACTATGCCTACGAAAGCTGGGGCGGCACCAAGTCTGAGATGCAGCCCGCGCCCTCAACGGGAGCGGCGCGCCCGTTGAAGCTCTACACTTACACGCAGAAGTACGCTTACATCAAAAACAGTGGCGGAACGTTGGTGCCGGCCGCTAGTCCGGTTTGGGTGGTCACGTCGGAAACCGCATGCCAGACGGTAGCGGGAAGCAGCACACCGACCTGCGATACCGGCGCTACCGTCATCGTCACCAACTATGAATATGGCGCCAATGGTACCGCTGACAATTTGCTGCTGCGCGGAAAGGTGGTCGACGCGGGTACGGGCAAGCTAAACCTGCGGACCTGCTATAGCTACGACACTTACGGGAACAAAATCAGCGAGACCGAGCCAAAGGCTGGACTGGGGAGCTGCCCATGAGCAATCACTCCGCGATCGCATTGGGCGCTGATCCGGCTCCGAAGCGGATGCCGTGGCGATGGGTACTGATATTGATCGCCCTTGGTGTTCAGGCGTGTCTCTACCTTCCCGCGCGGGCGCAAACGAGCGCATCGCCTTACACCACGGGCTATCGCTATGATCTCGAGCGGCGGCTGACGGGCACGATCGCCCCCGATCCCGATGATGTGGGAAGCATCAAGTTTGGCGCCATGCGCAATACCTATGACGTGGCCGGACGGCTGATCAAGGTTGAACGAGGTGAACTGGCTGCATGGCAAAGCCAAAGCATCGCTCCCTCGGCCTGGAGCGGCTTCACGATCTTCCAGACCGTCGACATCACTTATGATCTGCTGGATCGCAAGATCAAGGAAGTCACGTCTTCCGGCGGCACGCCTTTCACGGTTACCCAATACAGCTATGACGTCGTCGGCCGGCTGCAATGCACCGCTGTGCGAATGAATCCGGCGGTATTTTCCAGCCTTCCGACCAGTGCTTGCACGGCATCCACCGCTGGCGCCAATGGGCCTGACCGCATAGCGAAGAATGTCTACGACCCGGTCGGGCAGATCATCCAGCAACGCTCGGGCGTGACGACTTCGCTGGAACAGGCCACGGTCACCTACAGCTACACGGCCAATGGGCTGCATGAGTACGTGGTCGACGCCAATGGCAACCGCGCGAAGCTGGTCTACGACGGCCACGATCGCCAGACCTATTGGTACTTCCCGTCCAAGACCCGGCCAACCGCCTTTGATCCCGCGACGCAGGCGACCGCCCTGGCGACGGCCGGCGCCAACTCGACGACCGACTACGAACAGTACGGCTACGATGCCAACGGCAATCGCACCTCGCTGCGCAAGCGCGACACGCGCACGATCGGCTATACCTACGATGCGCTGAACCGCGTGACCCTCAAGGACATTCCCGGCGGCACCACCGCCGATGTCTACTACGGCTACGACTTTCGCGGACTGCAACTCTATGCCCGGTTCGGCTCGACCGGTGGCCAGGGCATCACCAGCGTCTACGACAATGCCGGCCGCCAGACGAGCAGCGCCAACAACGTCGGCGGCACCAACCGCATTCTCTCTTATCAATGGGACGCCAACGGCAATCGCCAGCGGCTGACTTTCCCGGATAGCCAGTATGTGACGTTCCCTTACGACGGGCTCAACCGCATGACCGCGCTCCAGCAAAGCGGCAGCTCGATGGGCGCGACGATCACGTACAACAATCGGGGCGAGCGCACCGCGCTCACCGGCGGAACGGCGACCACTTATGCGTACGATCCCATTTCGCGGCTGGCTTCGGTGACGCACAATCTGGTCGGCACCGCGCGGGACGTGACGTTCTGCATGGGCACGACCGGCGGCAGCTGCGCGCCGTCCTACAACGCGGCCAGCCAGATCACCGCCCGCACGATCAGCAACGATGCCTACGTCTTCAACGAGCTCTACAACGCCAACCGCGGTTACGTGGCGAACGGCCTGAATCAGTACACGACCGCCGGGACGTCTTCCGCGACGTATGACGACAACGGCAACCTGCTGACCTATGACGGCATCACTTACGGCTACGACGTCGAGAACCGGCTGACGAGCGCGAGCGGGACGGGGATTTCGAGCACGAGCCTGACCTACGATCCGCTGGGCCGGCTGGGCACGGTGGTGTCGGGTTCGACGACGACGCGGTTCCTCTACGATGGCGATGCCCTCGTCGCCGAATACGACGGGGCGGGCACGATGCTGCGGCGCTATGTGCATGGGCCGGGGGTGGACGAGCCGATCCTGTGGTACGAGGGCACCTCGTTCGCCACCCGGCGCGAGATGCGGGCCGATCACCAGGGCAGCATCGTCGCGGTGAACGACAGCGGCGGCAACAGCCTGGCGGCCAACAGCTACGACCCATGGGGCACGCCGGCGGCGGCCAACCTGGGCCGGTTCGGCTTCACCGGGCAGATCATCCTGCCGGGGCTGGGTCTCTACTACTACAAGGCCCGCGTCTACGCCCCCAAACTGGGGCGGTTCCTCCAGACCGATCCCATCGGCTACCAGGACCAGTTCAACCTCTACGCCTATGTCGGCAATGATCCCATAAATGGGGCGGATCCGACCGGCGCCGCGACCGGCTCCATCATCCCGGGACATACCCCCGCATTCCTCAGTTGCTCGGGGAATTGTAGCATGTATAGCACAAGCATTTTGCCGCCCGCGCCTCCGTCGGTAAACGCAGGGAACTCGAACGATAGCTCGGCTGGAGCAGGTGTGCCGGGATCAGCGCAGAAGCCAGGAATCGGCCACAATGGCGGCCCACCTTTGAACGATCCCCCGCCAGCTCCCAATATCACTGCTTGGACGAAGCTTACGTCGACTCTTGGACTTATTTTATCGCTAGGAGGCGATACATGCCCTTCTTGCGCAATAACCAATGTTGAGGATGTTATGAAAAATCCAGAGGTACTGAGAAACGTTTCGCTCGATGCGCTTAGATCAAGGATCGGCAATCCAGATGGTTGGGTTTGGACTCGCAATTTCCGAGGGGACAATGCGGGTAAAGGCTGGGCGCTCCGAGAGTGGGGCGGGCGCGATTATACAGGGCGCGTGATTAGATGGCAGCCCGGGAATGGCCGCCACGGCCCAGAACCATATTGGAGAGTTTCAAATGGCGAAAACGGTACGAGCGACATTATCCGTTCGAGCGGAAGATGGTAAATAAAAATTCCAATATGGAAGAAGTGATCAGGGTGCTGTCCCTCAAATTCAGTGATCAGGTTGCCTACCTGACGAAAATAGGGTTGCTGTCTGAAAATAATAAAAACGATGATCTGGTTAATATTGATGAAATTGCCCTACAATTTGAAGATTATTACTGTGCTTATAGATCATTTAAAGCAATTGATGACAATCATAAAGTTATAATGGAACTATTGTCCGCCATAGATAAAATTTTTGAGCGGAAAAGCCTGCCTGGAAATAGTAAATTTTGGACGATTTACGGCCTAAAAAACGATGATGAATGGGATTTAATTAGAAAACTATCGAAGAAATGTTTATCATTTATGGATAAAATTTGAATTCGAGACGATAAATGGGAATAGTTTTTCAAATTTATTTCATGGTATTTTTGGCATACAGTGCCAATTTTCCATGAAATTACCGGGTGTAACGACGCCTCCTCCTCCAAGCTGATGGTGGAGATTTCCGGGACGTCTTCCGCGACGTATGACGACAACGGCAACCTGCTGACCTATGACGGCATCACTTACGGCTACGACGTCGAGAACCGGCTGACGAGCGCGAGCGGGACGGGGATTTCGAGCACGAGCCTGACCTACGATCCGCTGGGCCGGCTGGGCACGGTGGTGTCGGGTTCGACGACGACGCGGTTCCTCTACGATGGCGATGCCCTCGTCGCCGAATACGACGGGGCGGGCACGCTGCAGCGGCGCTATGTGCATGGGCCGGGGGTGGACGAGCCGATCCTGTGGTACGAGGGCACCTCGTTCGCCACCCGGCGCGAGATGCGGGCCGATCACCAGGGCAGCATCGTCGCGGTGACGGACAGCGGTGGCAACAGCCTGGCGGCCAACAGCTACGACCCATGGGGCACGCCGGCGGCGGCCAACCTGGGCCGGTTCGGCTTCACCGGGCAGATCATCCTGCCGGGGCTGGGTCTCTACTATTACAAGGCCCGCGTCTACGCCCCCAAACTGGGACGGTTCCTCCAGACCGATCCCGTGGGCTACCAGGACCAGTTCAACCTCTATGCCTATGTCGGTAATGATCCCATCAATGGAACCGACCCGAGTGGCACCGCGACAGGCTCCATCATCCCGGGACATACCCCCGCATTCCTCAGTTGCTCGGGGAATTGCAGCATGTATTCTTCCTCGATTTCCGCACCTGTCGATCAGGTCGCAAATGCCACCGCGGATGGTTCGAGCAAGGGGGTGGGCTCCACGCCGCAAAGTGGGCATGATTATCGGGCCAGCAAAGAGATCTGCCGCCGAACCCTTTCAAATGCAGAAG
>NZ_JARESE010000029.1 GCF_029076845.1 Novosphingobium album (ex Liu et al. 2023) | reverse complement strand
GTCTGCTCCATACCTGCCCGCCTCACGCTCATCGCGTCACCGAAACGGGTAAATCAGGGTGTCCAGTTGCCTCTTACCTGAGCGCACCAGCGATACCCTTGACAACACTCACAAGGAAGGCTTCAGCCCCTCCACATGATCCTACCGGCGTCAGCCGGTCAGTCATTCAGGAGGTTCAAAGCTGAGCGGGCTGTGCGTCGCGATGCCCTCGCTGCAACCGGATGACATGTGACGAAACCTCTGATAAAGATGCGATCCATCAGAGGATTCGTCACATGGCCTCGAGGCCCATCTCGCAACGGACAAAGCTTCGCAGTCTATTTACCGCCCATACAATGAGGCGCGCGGGAGAGCTGCGTGCCGCCGGCATCGGCCCGCAAACGATAGCGCGGGCCGTCGAGGAAGGTGAACTCGAGCGCATCTCGCGTGGCCTGTATCAACGGCGCGGCTCAGAGATTGAAGAGCACCAAATACTGGCTGAAGCTGCGATCCGGGTCCCCAAGGGCGTCATTGCCCTGACCTCGGCGCTGGCCTTTCACGGCCTGACCGATCAAATGCCGAGACGGATATGGATGGCGATCGGCGCGAGCAATTGGTCGCCAGTGCAATCCTATCCGCCACTGCGGATCGTGCGCTTCACCGACCCCTATCTTCGCCAGGGCGTCGAGCATCATAAGATCGCCGGCGTTAACGTACCTATCTATTCGATCCCCAAAACGCTCGCCGATGCGTTCCGCAATCCCAAGCTGGTCGATCGCTCGGTCGCAGTCGAGGGCCTGCGTGCAGCAATCGAACAACGCAAGGCGACGCCGAGCGCAATCGCCGAAGGGGCCAAGGCTGGCGGTGCATGGAAGACCATGCGCCCTTATCTCGAGGCCCTCACCGCCAATGGCTAGATCGCCCGCCAACCTCGCCAAGTCGGTCAAGGATCGCCTGCTCAATATTTCGCGAAGCGAAGGCCGCGCTTTCGACGTTCTGCTGGTCCGCTTCGCGCTTGAGCGCCTCCTCTATCGGCTGTCGGTCTCGGAATATCGCGAGCGATTCGTGCTCAAGGGCGGAATGCTGGTCACGGCGTGGATCGACGACGACAATCGAGTCACGCGAGATGCCGACTTCCTGGGCTATGGCGACGCCAATCCCGACAAGCTGGTCGCCGACTTCCGGGCAATCATGCAAATTGAAGGAGACGACGGCCTTGTGTTCGACGCCGATGCGTTGGTTGCCAGAGCGATCCGCGAGGAAATGGAATACGGCGGCGTCAGACTCAAGACGGCGGCCTATCTCGAGCGCACGCGAATACCCGTGACGATCGACATCGGCTTCGGCGATGCGCTGGCGGATGCCGCTCAACAACTCGACTACCCGACGCTGCTCGATCTCCCTGTCCCGCACATTAGATCCTACCCGCCGGCGACGGTCATTGCCGAGAAGTTCCAGGCGATGGTTGCGCTCGGTGTGCTCAATGGCCGGATGAAGGACTATTATGACCTATGGGCCATCCCCAGGAATCTGGAGATCGCCTCCGAGGATCTGGATGTGGCCATCCGCGCGACTTTCGAGCGGCGCGGAACACCTATCCCTACCGAACGGCCGCCCGGGCTTTCAGCCGAGATGATGGAGGAAGAAACGAAGCAGCTCCAATGGCGTGCTTATGCCGCTTCCATCGAACTCGAAGGCCTTGGCCTGAATTCCATCATTGATGCGGTGTGGAATCTTGTAGGGCCGTCGTGCAAACGGCTGACGGCAAAGACTGGCTGACCAACCTTCGCAGCCGACTTGATCCTACCGCCATGGAGCCGACGCGCCCATTTTGACGACGGAAAGCCTTCTATAGATCAAATCATGGGATATTTTGATCGATAGCTAGCCGGGCTATCGATCACGCGCCAAGGCATGAATGCCTCGTCAGCCTACCTTTACCGCTCCCCAGTCCAGTCCAAAGCGCGCGAGATATTTGCGCAGACGATCGGCATCGTTGGAACTGCTGCGTCGGGCGCGTGATGCATTAAACAGGGTTCGCCCCGCCTCTGACAACGAGCGACTGGCGCGGCAGACCCGAAGCGCCTCGGCAAGCTGAACGCGATCGAACAAGTCCATCTCGACAATCGCCTGCTCGTCGAGCACATCCGTGAGGATGCCGGCACCATTGTCCACCTGGCCCGACCAGAGTCGGCGGAGGCGCCCAATTTCCGCTTCCACGCAATCGAGATCGATCCGGCCCTTGGGGCTCAGCGTCGCCATGCGCATGATGCTGGCAGCCAGGTCGCGAAAATTGCCGGGCCATGCCGCTTCCGGCCCATTTGCGAAAGCAAGGTAGCGCTGTCGGGCTTCCTTGTTGAAACTGGCCCGATCGCCTTCGCGCTCGGCAAACCGGTCGAGCTCATAATCGAGATTGGGCTCTATATCCTCGCGCCGGTCGGCCAGGCCCGGCAGGCGGAACGTCCAAAGATTGAGACGCGCATAAAGATCGTCGCGAAACGCACCCGCCGCGACAGCCTCGCCCAAATCGGTGTTGGTGCCTGCGATCAGCTGGAAGTCACTCGACACTTCCTTATCGGCGCCGACCGGCAGGAAGCGCTTGTCCTCGATCGCCCGCAGGATCATCGCCTGCTCGTCGAGCCCAAGTTCGCCGATCTCGTCGAGGAACAACATACCTTTGTCGGCCGCACGCAGCAGGCCCGGGCGATCGGCGACCGCGCCGGTGAAGGCCCCTTTGCGATGCCCGAACAGCGCCGACATCGCACTGTCGCCTTTCAGTGTCGCACAGTTCACCTCGACGAACGGCCCAGCAACCTGATGCTTCAGCTTCTTCAGCTCGAAGATGCGCCGCGCGAGCAAGCTCTTGCCCGCGCCGGTCGGCCCCATCAGCAGGATCGGAGCTTTTGAGCGCAAAGCAACTTGTTCGATCTCGTCGATCATACGGTTGAAAGCAGAGTTGCGCGTATCGATGCCGGATTTCAGGAATGACGTGCTTTCCGCGCTAGCGACGGCGAAGCGGGTCGCGATGCTGTCGTAGCGCGAGAGGTCGAGGTCGATCGTGTTCCAGACGCCCGCGGGATTTAGCGTGCCGCGCTCGGGCTGCGTCTGAAGCAGTCTCCCGGGCAGGTAACGTGCCTCGGTCAGCAGGAAGAGGCAGATCTGCGCGACGTGCGTGCCGGTCGTGATGTGGACCAGATAGTCCTCCGCCTCGGGATCGAGCGGTTCCGCGCGGGCGAAGTCCAGCAGTTTCCCATAGACTTCCTCGAAATCCCACGGGTCGCGAAAGTCGAGCAGGCGCATCTCGACGTGCGTCTCTGGGGAGACCGAGGCGATGTCCTCGGCCACATACTCAGCGAGGCGACGGTGTGCTGTACCGTGCAGCAACAGCAGGCGATCGACCCGCAGGTCCTCGTGCATGGTCAGCCCTACCGTCGGACGCCACTTGTTCCAGCGCGAGGGGCCGAACTTGCTCGCGTCGAGCATCGATCCCAAAAATCCAATGACCGTCAGAGTTTTCATTTCTATCCCATAGGATAAGTCTGTATATTCTGCGATCGTAAAGTTGATGACGCTTCACAATTCGCGAACCCGTGCGTCTGATTCTATCTCGTTTTGAATCAAATTCTTATGAGATTTATGGCTGCTGCTCGCCGCAGTTGGCACACCTCCTGCTGTATGATTGGCGTCGGTCGAGGCGGATTACTCAACCGGCGCAGCGGAGACAGGGGCGGCTGGAATGGGCCAGCCGCCCCAAGGAATTTAACAGGGTGTAGCTCAGCCCGCGCAGAGCGCTCGCCTTGGGAGCGAGAGGCCGCAGGTTCAAATCCTGCCGCCCTGACCAATTGAAGGAGTTGGACGATGGCCAACAAGGGACTTTTTGCTAGCGCCGTGGCGAAGCTTTTGCCGCGTGCTGACACCGTGAACCGCGAGGGCGCGCCGGCCTATGCCTATGCGCCGGAAGCCAGGCTGGCGCAGTTGGCGGCGACCGGTACGCTAGCCGACAATTTTTACGGCGCGGCGGAAACGCAACTCACCGACGTGCTGGAGGCCGCCAATGCGGTCGACCCGTATTTCGTGGCGCAGGCTGCGATCTATGCCCGCAAGTCGGGGACGATGAAGGACATGCCGGCGTTGCTGGCTGCGTTTCTCACCGTCGCCGACCCTGATCTGGCGGTGCCGGTCTTCGGACGGGTGATCGACAACGGGCGGATGCTGCGCAATTTCGTGCAGATGATGCGCTCGGGCCAGGTCGGGCGGACGTCGCTCGGCTCGCGGCCGAAGCGGCTGGTTCAGCAGTGGCTGGAGCAGGCGTCGATGCCGCAGCTAATGGCGGCGGCGACCGGCAAGGATCCGTCGCTGGCGGACATCGTCAAGATGGTCCACCCGCGTCCGGCCGATGCCACGCGCAAGGCTTTCTATGGCTGGTTGATCGGGCGTCCCTATGACGTTGCCGCCCTTCCGGCCGAGATCGCTGCGTTCGAGGCGTGGAAGCAAGATAGTTCGTTTCCACTGCCGCCGGTGCCGTTCGAATGGCTCACCGCTTTTCCGCTGACTGCGGAGAATTGGGCGGAGCTGGCGACGCGGATCGGGTGGCAGGCGCTGCGGACGAACCTCAACACGCTGGCGCGCAACGGCGCGTTCGACGTGGCGGGAGTTACCGAGGCGGTTGCCGCACGACTGGTGGATCGCGATGCGCTGCGCGCTGTCCGGCCGATGCCCTACCAGTTGATGGTGGCATTGGGTCAGGTCGGTGCCGGCGTGCCGCTCAAGGTCCAGGCGGCACTTGAGGAGGCGCTGGAGCTGTCGCTCCGCGGCGTGCCGAAAGTGTCGGGCCGGATCGTTGTCTGCCCCGACGTGTCGGGATCGATGTCGTCGCCGGCGACGGGCTACCGCAAGGGCGCCTCGTCGACGGTCCGGTGCATCGATGTCGCGGCCTTGGTCGCGGCGGCCATGCTGCGGAGCAACCGCGATGCGCGTGTGCTGCCGTTCGAGCAGGATGTCATCGACCTCAAGCTCGAGGCCTATGCTCGCCTCGCCGTGAATGCGGCGAAGCTGGCGGCAGTCGGCGGCGGTGGGACGAATGTCTCGGCACCGCTCGCGCGGCTCAATGCGGAGAAGGCGGCGGTCGACCTGGTCGTCATAGTCTCCGACAATGAGTCGTGGGTCGATGCCAACCGGCGTGGTTCGACGGCGACGATGGTGGAGTGGAACAAGCTGAAGCGCCGTAACCCGGCCGCCAAGCTCGTCTGCATCGACATCCAGCCATACGGCACCACGCAGGCGGCTGCCCGTGCGGACATTCTCAATGTCGGAGGGTTCTCCGACGCGGTATTCGACACGATTGCGCGCTTCGTCGCTGGCGAGACGCGGGATTGGGTCGAGTTGATCAAGCAAGTGGAGGTTTAGCGAAACAGGGCCGCGGCGAATGCCGACGGGATTACATTGCTCCAAGGGGAAACCCGAAAGTCCAGAGTAGAGTGCCCGGGAAGCAGCGATGCGGATCGGGAGATGGGGTTCGAGTCCCCCCGTTGCAGCGGTAGCTCAAGGACAGTCTCGTCATTCTTGTCGCCACGGCCCCCATTCAACATCACGGCGAATGCCAGTGGAACTACATGGACTTCAGTGTCGGCGGTTCGATTCCGCCCCTGGCTTCGGCCGGGTAGCTCAGTTGGATAGAGCATGAGGCTGTTTCACGACCAACTCGTCGCCGTGGACGAGATCAGCATGGCGAATGCCTGACGGACTACATCGACTTCTAATCGCCAGGTCGCGGGTTCGAGCCCCGCCGGGTCTTCCATGGACCCGTAGCTCAGTTGGTAGAGCGGGAACGTTCGTCAAACACCTGGTCGCCATGGGCCAATTCACAGCTGGCGAATGCCGGCGGGACTACATCGGGAAAGGCCGAAAGGCCGAGCGGTTCGAATCCGCCCCGGAGCAATCCGGGATGTCCCGCCTACCCTCGTCGCCAGCACCAGACTCAACGTCGGCGAATGCCGGTGGGACTACAGGTCAGAGCGCCTGCCGCAAGGCAGGAGGTCGGCGGTCCAACTCCGCCTCCGGTTCGCCGGATAGCTCAGGGAAATGTCTCGCCACGTTTCGTCGCCGGCACCATGATGAAGCAAGGGAGGTCACGATGACCGAAGCAATGTTCGACTACCAGCATGTCGAGGGCGGCGTGCCGATCAAGATGTGGACGCGTGGCGTGTCGGTCGAGGACGGCGCGCGGGCTCAGCTCATGCGGGCGGCGCAGATGCCGTTCGTGTTCAAGCACGTGGCCGCGATGCCAGACGTCCATGTCGGCATCGGCGCGACCGTGGGTTCGGTGATCCCGACCAAGGGCGCGGTCATTCCGGCGGCGGTGGGCGTCGACATCGGCTGCGGCATGATGGCGGCACGTACCTCGCTTGTTGCGAGCGACCTCCCGGATAACCTGGAAGCCATCCGCTCGGCGATCGAACAGGCTGTGCCGCATGGTCGGTCGGTCGGTCGCGGTCAGCGCGATCACGGTTCGTGGGGCAGCCCCCCGCCGGCGATCGTCGAGGCGTGGGCGACCCTCGTCCAGCGCTTCGAACGGCTCACCGACAAGCATCCGCGGCTCAAGAACACGAACAACCTCGTGCACTTGGGGACGCTCGGCACCGGTAACCACTTCATCGAGCTCTGCCTCGATGAGGAACAGCGGGTGTGGGTGATGCTGCACTCGGGCTCGCGCGGTGTGGGCAATGCGATCGGCACGTTCTTCATTGAACTGGCCAAGCAGGACATGCGCAAGTGGTACATCAATCTGCCCGACGAGGACCTCGCCTACTTCCCGGAAGGGACCGACCATTTCGATGACTATGTCGAGGCGGTCGGCTGGGCGCAGGACTTCGCCGCGCTCAACCGGCGCATGATGATGACCAACGTTATCGCCGCGCTCCGGGGGCAGATTGCGAAGCCGTTCGACGCGGAAATGGAGGCGGTCAACTGCCACCATAACTACGTCCAGCGCGAGAACCATTTCGGCCAGAATGTCCTGGTCACCCGCAAGGGCGCCGTGCGCGCCGCCAAGGGTGTGATGGGCATCATCCCGGGCTCGATGGGCGCCAAGTCGTTCATCGTCCGCGGGCTGGGCAACCCGGAATCGTTTGACAGCTGTTCGCATGGCGCCGGTCGGGTGATGAGCCGGACTGCCGCCAAGAAGCTGGTGACGCTCGACGAACACATCGCCGATACGGCGGGTGTCGAGTGCCGCAAGGACGAAGGCGTGATCGATGAGACGCCGAAGGCATACAAGCCGATCGAGGCCGTAATGGCCGCGCAGTCGGACCTGGTCGAGATCGTCCACACGTTGAAGCAGGTGGTGTGCGTCAAGGGCTAGCGCTCGTGGCGCGCACCGCCATCCAAAAGAGAAATACCATGATCGAGATCGACGGTTCGGAAGGCGAAGGTGGAGGGCAGGTCGTGCGCAATGCGTGCGCGCTGTCGCTCGTCACCGGTCAGCCGTTCCGTATCACGAATGTGCGCGGCAAGCGTTCTAAGCCGGGGTTGATGCGCCAGCATGTGACCGCGATCGAAGCCGCGTGCCGGCTCGGCGGCGCTCATTGCGAAGGGCTGACAGTGGGGTCGTCCGAAATCACCTTTGAACCGGGCCGTGTGCAGCCCGGCGAATATCATTTCGCCGTCGGCACCGCAGGCAGCACCGGTCTCGTATTTCAGACTGTGCTGATGCCGCTGGTGTTGACGGATGCGCCGTCGCGCCTGGTGCTCGAGGGTGGCACGCACAATATGCTCGCGCCGCCGTTCGACTTCATCGCGAAGAACTTCGTGCCGATCATCGAACGGATGGGACCACGCATCTCCGTGCGTCTGGTTCGCCACGGCTTCTACCCCCGCGGTGGCGGCCGGATCGAGGTAGATATCACGCCGGCGCCGCTCAAGCCGATCGAATGCGTTGAACGCGGTGCCTTGCTCTCGCGCTCTGCGACCGCCGTGTTTGCTGGGTTGCCGTTCGACATCGCTGATCGGGAGATCAAAACCGCACGGAAGTTCCTGTCCGATTGGCCGGACAACGCATTCGCCGTCCGCGAACTCCCGGCCGAGCAAGGTCCGGGTACGATCCTATTGCTGGAAGCGGCGTTCGAGCACGTCACCGAAGTGGTCAGCGGTTTCGGCAAGCTCGGCGTCTCGGCGGAATCGCTCGCCAAGACGTCGGCGCAACGGATGGCGGGCTATGTCGCAAGCGACGCGTTTGCCGGGCCGTATCTGGCGGACCAGCTGTTGCTACCGTTCGCCCTCGCTGGCGGTGGTAGTTTTACGACGGTCAAGCCGAGCCAGCATTCGCTGACCGCGCGCGATGTGATCGAGCGATTTACCGGCCAGCGCTGGGTGTTCGAGCAGCAGCCGAACGGCTGCCATCTCGTTCGCAAGGCCGGTGCGCGATAGGCGACTTCTGGCGCACGCCGGGAGTGCCGCTTCAATGTTTGAAGCAGTGCTCCCGGTGCCACCTGACAAATTGCTGGTGCGGGCGATCGGCTTCGCGCGACGGTACTAGCAGGCGCCCGCTTCTGTTGATCACGCCGCGGATGCTGTCCTGATCATTTGCCTGTCGCGAAACCATGATCTGGAGGTCGTCGTCGAGTCCGATGAGCCCGCGATCGAACATCCAATGGGCGGTACCGGACAGTGCAAGGCCATTGCTGACAATGTCGGGTCCATTTGCCTCCACAGGGCGGATGTGCGCGGCCTCGACCTCGGCCCTCCCGCCACCGTTGATCAGCTTCAGCCCCGTGACGGCACAGCGTTCGTCATAAGCCCGCAGGACGATCCTTCGGAAAACGCGGTCGCGCACAACGCGTGATACGAGTGTCGCAACACGTTCCCGTGCCTCGTCGAAAACAAATGGTGTGCGCTCTTCGCGCAGCGAGTGATCGGCGGCTATGGTGCCAGTTCGTGGCAGCAGCGGGCTTTCGTCAGCCAGACCCGCCTCGACGATCCGGTTGAAATCACTCGGCGAGAGTCCTCGAACGGCCGCCTGCGCACGTCCCGAAATGCGGCCCTCGTCATTGAGGACCCCACGTTCAATCGGGCCGCTCTCATCAGCGAATGGGACCGGGTTCGCGAAGTCCAGATAACTGCCGGGCTGGATCAGCGCGAGGTACATACCGGAGGCTGATGGGTCAGGAACAACGCGCTCGACATTGGCAACAGCATAGTAGCCCTTCGTGGCAAGCACCTTGCGGGGTTCATAGTAGACGATCCAGTCTCCCACGCAGGCGCGTGCTCGCTCCAGATACTGCCGCGGAAACTGGTATCGTTCGGCCGGTGTGTCGTCGTAGATCGAATCAGATCGGTGGATGAAAACGCCGAAAGCCATGTGTTTTGATAACCATTGGTCCGAGGCGGCGAAACGAAATCTGATTGCCGCGGCTCGAGCTGCGCAAATGCGCGGGTCCTACGAGGCGATGTGGGATTGATCCTCGTTTGTAGAGCGACGATGCGTAAATCAGCTAAACGATCGCGGACGTTGGTAGACGTCTATGGACAGAAGAGCTTTCGGCCGGGCGACCTAAGCGATTGATTTCGCAGTCAAATCATAGACTTACGAACTCGCCAAGAGCATGAATAGCACGATCTGGATTCGTGGAAAAGGCTGGATGTACTTGGACGCTCGGTTCGAGTCCCGACTGCGTTACGGCGGCGTAGAAGCGATCTGCTGCCTAAAAAGCTATCGCAGCAAGCCGTTGCATACGTCAGAACATTGTAGTGACAGCCGGCGACGATCGGCGTGCACGAGCACGCACATTCGCGCTGTGCCATGGCCAAGTGAGGCCGGATTCGCGGGCCAATGTGCGTTTCGTCCGACTTCTCGATAGCGCTGCCTCACTGTTGACTCGATTTTGTTGGAGAGAATGCCCAGAGGGGTGGCGATGAAACGTACTGTGTTCACAATCGGATATGAAGGAGCTGATCTCGACACCTTCCTGGCGACGCTGGCGCTGGCCGGTGTCGAACATCTCGTCGATGTCAGGGATGTGCCGATTTCGCGCAAGCGGGGCTTTTCAAAGACAAAACTTGCCGAAGCTCTCGCCGTCGCGGGCATAGATTATACCCATCTCAAGCCACTCGGCGACCCGAAGGCCGGCCGCGAGGCGATGAAGCGGGGCGACTACCCGGCCTTCCTCACAATCTACAATAGTCACGTCTCAAGCGGCGACGCGCAAAGAGCGCTAGACACCGCCACCGAGATCGCCCGGAACGCAGCGACCGTGTTGCTATGCTACGAGCGCAACCCCAAGCAATGCCACCGCACAATCGTCGCCGAGCAGCTTCTGCGTCGGGACACGTTCGAATTACGCCATCTTGGCGTCGCCGAAGTGCGCAACCCCATGTCCAAATTCGTGCAAGGTCGTGAAAATGGAGCTTTGGCCTATCTTTAGACCGGAGCCGGTAATCAAGTCCGGGCACGCGGAGATGCCGAAGACATAAGGCGCGCGATAGCGCTGGTCCGGGGGAGCTATGGTTTCACGCAAGACGCGCGTCCTCATCCTCTGCAAAACCTATCCGTCCCCGAGCGAAAAGCATGTGGAGACATCCTGCGTCGCCGGTCTCGAGGAAGGTGGCAACCTCATCCGGCTCTTCCCCGTGCCGTTCAGGCTGATCCGCGATGATCAGCAATTTCGGAAATGGCAGTGGATTACCGCTCGGATCGAGAAAGCCGGCAATGATCGCCGCCCGGAAAGCCATAAGATCTTCGTCGATACGATTGATTGCAGTGAGCAGCCGATTTCGACACGGGCGGGTTGGGCCGATCGTCGCGCCGCATTGGGCAGTGTTCCCATGTTCGAGGATTTCGCGGCGCTTGAGCAAGCCCGGCAGACGGACGGCATAACTCTCGGTCTGCTGAAGCCCTCATCCATCATCTCACTGGATATATCTCCGACGGAGAGCGCCGACTGGACCGAGGAGGAGCACAAAAAGCTCGTCCAGAATGAGCGACAGTCGGGACTGTTCGACGCTGCCGACGCTCAGAATCTGGCGAAATTGCGCAAGGTGCCCTTCTCGTTCCACTACCGGTACACCTGTCAGGACGGCGCCGAGACACGGATCTATCGGCACAAGATCGCCGATTGGGAGGCAGGCGCGCTGTACTGGAATTGCCGCAGTTCACACGGCGATGCCTGGGAGACGCCGTTCCGACAAAAGATCGAGACCGTCTTGCCTGCGGCCGACCTGATGTTCCTAATGGGAACGATCCACCGCTTTCCCGATCAGTGGCTCATCGTCAGCCTGCTCTATCCGCCGAAGCCCGCGCCACCGCCAGCGCAACAATCTTTCCTGCTCGATTGATGACATTCACGCTCGATTTGGGTGATAGCGAGAGGCTGTCCGATATGAGCTCGTCCGAAGGATGAAGCACCCTTCGGACGCACCCGTCCGAACGATGCCGTAACGTTCGGACGTAAAGGGGTTGCATCTGTCCGAAATTTGATACATATTTCGGACATGATAGCGAGAGTGGTCGTGACTGATGTTGGAGCAGCTATCATGCGGCGTGTTCGCAGAAAGCCGGAGTGGGTCTGGACGCCCGCCGATTTCGCGGATCTCGCCAACCGCGACGTCATCGATAAGAACCTTCAACGGCTAACCAAGGCGGGTGACCTTCGAAGGATTGATCGCGGTCTCTATGATCGCCCTCGGCACAACAGCCTGACGAACAAGCAGACCGTTCCCGACTACCGGGCCGTCATCGACGCGGTCATGCGTCGAGACCAGGCCCGCATGGTGGTGGATGGCATGACCGCAGCTAACGATCTGGGCCTCACTACCGCCGTTCCCGCCAAGATCGAGGTGATGGTCGATGCGAGGCTGAAGCCGATCAAGCTCGGCAACCAAGAAATCACGTTCAAGCATGCCGCGCCAAGCCGCCTCTTCTGGGCGGGCAGGCCGGGAATGCGCGTGGTCCAGGCTTTGTACTGGCTGAAAGACATTCTGGACAAGGGCGGCGACGAGCGGCGACTAATCGCTTCAGTCTTGGGGAGACTTTTCAATGATCCGAAGCATGGCAAGGCACTCGTCAAGGATCTGAAGGCGGGGCTGCCCGCGCTGCCGATCTGGATGCAGGATTTCCTACGCGACCTCATTGCACCCAGCGGAAAGCGTGCCGCATGACCGCCGCGGCGTACCAGACCATCATTTCCGCGGCGCTCGGCGAGCGCCGCGATCTTTTCCTTTCCACCGCGAACCGCCTCGGCGCGCCGCTGGGAAACATCGAGAAGGATTTCTGGGTCTGCTGGACGCTCAACCAGCTTTATCACGAACAGCCGCTCGAAGGCCCTCGTCTCCTCTTCAAAGGCGGCACGTCGTTATCCAAAGCCTATGATCTCATTCGCCGCTTCTCGGAAGACATTGACGTCACGGTATTTCGAGACGACCTCGACCAACCGGCCTCGGTCGAAGAACTCGAGGGCATGTCGAACAAGAAGAGGCAAGCGAAGCTCGATGCAATCCGCGATAGCTGCCGCGCCTATATCACGGGTCCGCTCCACATCCGACTGAGCGAGCAGGTCGCCGACGCGACAGGAGGAATGGGCAGGGTCGAGATCGACGAGGCGGACCGCGACGGTCAGACCTTGCTGATCTGGTATCCGGCTGTCGAAGCGAAGCCCGCCGACTATATCAAACCTGCGGTGCGCATCGAATCCGGTGCCAAATCAGCGCTGGATCCGAATGCGCCCGTCACGATCAAGCCCTATGTCGCAGACGATGTCGCGAGCCTCGATTTGACGGTACCCGGAGTGACCACCATCGAGCCCGGACGCACTTTCTGGGACAAGGTCGTCATCGCGCACGGTCTCAGGAACTGGTTCGTGCGGCGCGGCGAACTCAGGCAGGAAGGCCAGCGAGTCTCCCGACACTATTACGACCTTCATTGCCTGCTGGCGGCGTCGGTCGGCACAGATGCGCTCGCACAGCCCGATCTTGGCGCAGACTGCGTGCGTCACGCGCGGATGTTCTTCAACCGGCCCGATTATGACCTCGCCTCCGCGCAGCGCGGCAGCTTCGCGCCATCCCCGGAGCCGGGAATGATCGAGGCGCTGGAACGGGACTACGCCGCGACTCGGGCGATGATCTTCGGGCCGGCGCCCGCCTTCAGGGACATCCTGAGCTCGATTCAAGAGATTGAAGAAAGGGCAAATGGTCGCTGATGCCAATTTCGACAGAATCTATGCCGCCGACCGTGGCACATTTCCGCTGGAATCGCAGACCGATGCCGGGTCGGCTTTTATCAAATCGTTCAACTGTGCGTTTAAGACGTATCTTTTCGAATTGCCGCGCTGTTTTTCGTTTCGTAGCAACGGTGAGTCGAAGCGCTCTGTCGGATCGGCGGGACGTTTTCGATTCGCGAGGAGGGACCATGGACAATGGAATCAACATACTCGCTGAGCAAACTTTTGGCCGGGTAGAAATCAAGGACCGCAAGGAGTTCAATCGCTTTACCCTCAAGCCGTCCAAAAAGGCGGTGGAGCAGATTGAAAAACTTGAGGAACTGACCTTGGCTGCGGAACAGCGGCTCGGTACCTTCGTCGTCGGATGAGATAAGAACGTCTAGGGGGTTGGAAGTCGCCAGGGAATGCAGGCGCCCATCAAAATCGGAGCGCTGCTCTCGAACGACGACTGGAACGCTCTCGGCGAGGTGATCGAGGCGGAGGACGGTGGCCTCCTGCTAAGTTTGTTCGAAACCTTCCGAGCCGCAGGCGCCAAGGGGTTCCTGTTCGAATGCGCCTATATCGACCGCGATTTTTCCGCCGCCTACTCCGCCTTCTACGCGACCCTGTTCCACCCCTATCTCAAATATTGCCGACGCCTGCATTTCTTCACCGAGGATCTGTCATACCTCGGAACGATCCCCACCGCCGAAGCGGTCAGCCGGGAGATCGGCTCGAAACAATCGACTTATCTCGGCTTCATTGTCCTCCGGCCGGTGACACACGCGCCGGTCGGATCGGCGGTACTCGCATCCGATCGGGTCACGGATGCCTCGATTCAGATCGACGTGCGCGCAACCCATCCAGTGCATCTCGTCGGCGCCGATCTCCAGGTCGTGGGCTTCCCGATCACGCAGCAGGACACTCGGGTGGGAGCGTGCGCCCAGGCGGCGATCTGGATGGCCGGCCGCCACTTCCACCGCGATCACGGAGGACCCTGGTTCTCGCTGCCGGACATCAACGACGCCGCATTGAAACCCACTGACAACTTCATTGCCCGGTCGCTGCCGGCCGGCTCTGAGTTCCTGACGCCCGACAACATCGTTCGCGCGTTGCGGGCGATGGATCGCCATCCCGTCTTCCACCTTGGCCGTGCCGCCGTGGACAAGCCCGACCAGTTGCGGCCGCTCCACGAAATCATCGGGCGTTACCTGGATTCCGGAATCCCCGTCATCATCGGCCTGCGCGGGCGTGACGGCGCCACTGTCGGGCACGCCGTCGTTGCGACGGGGCGCGTGATGCGCGAGGCGCGCGACGCGGATCTTCCGGATAATCCCACCTCGGCGGAGATGATTTCGCACTTCCTGGTCAGCGATGACCAACGAGGCGTCGACCGCCGCCTGCCGGTGCGCGCCGCCGACCGGTCAGACGAATATCCCTGGACGCTCGAGGACGACGCCGTCTACGCGGTGACGCCGCTGCCGGCGAAGGTCTTCATGACAGGCGAGGCTGCGGAGACGCTCAGTCGCGACTTCATCGAAAGTTGCGTCGCCCGGATCGACGAATATCGACAGCTTGCGCGCGATCGCGCCGGCGACGCCTCGCTGGGCGTGGCCAACACCGTCGATCCGTCCTTCTTCGCGGTGCCGCCGTCGCGGCTCGTTGCCCGCACTTATCTAACGCATGGCTGGCGCTACAAGAGCCGCGCGTTGCGCAATCGCCTCCCGGCAGCGTTCAAATCCGAGCTGATCGGCAAGCAATTTCCGCGCTACGTCTGGGTGACCGAATTCTCGCTGCCGGACGATTTGCGCGGCTTCGACATGTGCCAGCGCAAGGTACGCGCGCATGTCGTCGTCGATGCAACCGGCAGCCGCTTTGGCGAAAGTACGCTCGTCGTCCAGATTCCCGGGCTATCCATGTTCTGGACTTTCGATGCGTCGGTGCCGGTGACCAGCCAGCGACTCGTCCTGCGGGCGACTGAGGAAGCGGATGCCTATTATCCCAAGGTCAGGGGCTGGTTCGACTATGATCACTGCGCGGTGCCGAGCAGCTGATCAACCGCGCCAATCCAGCGCGTCGAGCAGTCGCCGCCACCACGGAAGGCGCGCGGCCTCATTGCTCTCCCCACCTTCCCGATCGGCATCCGCTCGATCATCGTCGTTCACGCCGGGATGATGACGACGGATGTCGAATAAGGGGTCGCCTGTCTCGTCCTCGCGATAATGGCTGCAAGGCTGGCCCCCGATCGCCTTCAGGCGGTTGCTGGTCGCGACCTGATGTCGATTTCCGTCGAATTCGAGATAGGCGGTTTCCATGGGGTCTGAACTCCACGGCGTGACAAGCTGCACGATCAGACCGACCGCAAGCGATGCGAGCACACCGTTGGGCCAAACCACCTGAGGCTTCCCGCCTGCGGCCCCATAGTCCTGCGCTTCGAGTTCGAGCCGCTCCTGCGTAAGGATACCGAGACACCATAGGCACGGCCGCCCGGGCGAAGACAGCACCACCTGTCCGCCGATGGAGAAGTGATCGCCGACGGCGTGCACGTCCATCCCCATATCGATATAGGGGATGAGAAGGCGCCGGCAGAACGCCTCGAGCTCGCCGCGCTCCCGATAGGAATCGAGGCCGCCAATGATGACGTCGCATTCGGCAAGTGCCTCTGTCGCATGCTGCCACATCTTCGAAATCGCCCATAGCCTCGCGCCCGCCACCAAGCCGCCAACCACACGCTGCGCGACGACGGTTTTGAGTGTCCCGTCGGCGGCGTCGGCAAGTGTGCCGCCGATCAAACGGTTGAGGTTGCTATCCTCGACGATGTCGGGATCGACACAGACCATGCCGCCGATGCCGATATGGGCCAGCTGTTGCACGACATGCGAGCCCCCGCCGCCCAGACCAACAATGCCAACGGTGAGGGCTGCGAAGCGCTTGTCGCTGTCGGCGCCGAGGAAGCCCTGACGGGCGAAGCGAGTCATGGGCGGGCTCCTTCCAGCCACATCGGCGCGCCGATCGCGCTGAACCGGGTGACCGGCATCGGTTCGAAATTGCGGCCAATCCAGATGTCCCCGGCCGCGCTGTCATTGCTCAGCACCACCGCGCCGTGCGGAACATGCGGGGCGACGTTGAAGAAATTGGGCACGAACTTGGCGTTCTCGCGCGTGTCGACATGGCTAAAGCCGGGCCGGCCGGCATGGCCGTGGCAATGGATGTGGATCGCCGCGGTCCTGCTCTGATAGCTGCGCTGAAGCGCCTTGCGGATCGCGTCCGATCCCATCATCGCGCCGACGCTGGGATCGTCGATGTAATCTTCGTCGGCAACCGGATGATAGGCTTGGGCGAGCACCATGAGGCTGCCGCGGCCGATGCGGGAAATGGCTGCCGAGACGAACCCGACCCGCTCATAGGCAAATGGATGCGGCCGCTCGAGATCGTGGCGAATGTGCGCGAGCAGCTCGGCGCGAATCTTGAAATGCGCGTTCATCGGAACGCGGCCAGATGGTTCGCCAAGATAGCCGTCCATGGCTGGTTGGCGGTGATGTAATTCCATGACCAAGTGAACCATTTGCGGGTGAAAAGCGTGTGCCCGGTCCAGTTCGCGAGCGAACCCGGGACCTGGGAGTCGAGGAAGAGCCGGGTTTGATAGCCGCTATGCGCGTGCGGGCAGAGCAGCGCCTCGCGTTCGACGCTGCCACCAGCGGTTGCGATCACGATCTTGGGAAGGTGGACGAACGCCTGGCCGCCCTCAAGGAGGGCGACCGCATCCGGATAGATCCCCCGGATGCGTTCGATCTCCTCCTCGGCGTTCAAGAGGACCCGCCCTGGCGGACGTGGCTGACGAACTTGAGCTTGGCGACGACCTTGATGGCCTCGCCCGGCTTGAGCGTGCGGAAGCTGCCCTGCTTGTCGACGATGTCGAGATCCCAGTCGACCGGGACTCCGAGCGCCTCCTTGAGGGTCTCGGTGGTATAGTCGCCCGAGAGGATCTTCACCTTCTCGCCGTTGAGTTCGACGGTCACGAGGACCGGCTCATTCGACTGGTCGGCGGTGTAGAAGTGCTCGACATCCTTCCCCTTGAGGCTGATGGCCTCGTTGAGGTCGACCTTGTCGTCCTTGCCGCCCTTGGGGTCGAAGAACACATCCTTGTCGTCGGGGATGCGGCCAAGCGCGCGGAGTTCAGCGCCGGTGATATCGTCTTTGCCCCAGGGATAGCGGCGGCCGTCGACGACGAGGAAGTAAAGGCGGTCGGCCTTGAGGGCGACGAACTCCTCCTCGCTGCGGGCCGAAACATCGACATCCTCGGCAAGGTTGATGTCCTCGTACATGCCGCTCGCCTCGCGGTAGAACAGCAGATATTCATCGACCGGATGAAGGCTGGCCTGCTCAAGCAGATCGCGGCCCTTGACCACGGGGTCGTGGAGCACGAACGGCTGGCCGTTGATGGTGATGGCATACCGCCCATGGCGGGGAGCGACTTCCGACACTGTAATTCTCCCGACAAAGGCGGATTGCGCCTTGGAGTTGACGAAATCGACATGTAGAGTGCGTCGATAGCGCCAAGAT
This sequence comes from Novosphingobium album (ex Liu et al. 2023), assembly GCF_029076845.1. Classification (GTDB taxonomy): domain Bacteria; phylum Pseudomonadota; class Alphaproteobacteria; order Sphingomonadales; family Sphingomonadaceae; genus Novosphingobium. The sequence continues at coordinate 11,567 of NZ_JARESE010000029.1, read as the reverse complement.
AGGAGACATCGCGTTTATGTCAATAATATCATCGCGAATTCGACATGTCTGAAGAGGCGGACGCGACAGAAATCTTCCGCCAGCGGCTCGCAACTGCCCGGGATAAAAGAGAATTGAGCCAACAAGACCTGGCAAAAAAAAGTGGTCTACCGGCGAGCTCGATCTCCCATTTCGAGGGCGGCGGACGCAAGCCGTCGTTCGATAACCTGCGCCGACTCGCGAATGCGTTGAACGTCACCACCGACTTTCTGCTGGGCAGAACCGATGAGATCGGGACCGCGACGGCGGCGCAAACCCTGCATCGGCACTTGGACAAGCTCAACGCGGACGATCTCGATATTGCCGAGAAGTTCATTGAGGTGCTGGCCGCGCGGAAGGGTGGACCGAAGCCCGATGGCTAGCCACGCGCCAAGGATTCAGTTGGCCGAACGCACCGCACGCCAGGTGCTGCTCGATCACGGCGTCGTGAGCCTGCCGGTCGATCCGTTCGCGATCGCCGCCGCCTGCGACATCCTGGTTGAGCCTAAGCCATCGGCCAACGACGGGGTTTCGGGAATGCTGATACGTCTCGGCGAGTCGTTCGGCATTCTCTATGCTACGCATATTCCAAGCGAGGGCTTCCAACGCTTCTCGGTCAGCCATGAACTCGGCCACTATTTCTTGGCCGGACATCCAGAACAGCTGCTCGCGAGCGGCGCACACGCATCGCGCGCCAATTTCGCGAGCGGGGATCCCTATGAAGTCGAAGCCGACATGTTCGCGGCCGCGCTGCTCATGCCAAGGACGCCTTTCATGATGGCTGCCAGGGCGTTCGACGACGGTCTTGACGCTATTGTCGGACTCAGTGCGCAATGCCGGACATCGCTGACGGCGGCGGCGGTAAGCTATGTCCGGTATTCGCGATGCGCTGTGGCTATCGTCCAGAGCCTCGACGGCGTGGTCGAGTTTTGCGCAGTCTCCGACGCACTCAAGACCGAGCCCATCGGCTGGCTTCGGCGCGGCGCGCCCCTGCCCCCATCGTCACTGACCAGGCACTTCGCCTCGGATCACGCCAATATCGATCACGCGCGGACTGGGGAAGGGGAAGGTCGCCTTTCCGATTGGTTTTCGCGCGCGCAGGCGCACTCGATCAGGGAGGAGGTCATCGGGCTCGGTCGTTTCGGCCGCGTTCTCACCGTGCTGCACTGCCCGGCGATCAGCTTGTCAGCCGACGGCTATGACATCGACGATAAAGACGAAGCCGAAGAGGATGTCATGGAGCGTTGGGCTGTGCGCTTCCACTGACCTCAAACACGCTGCGGCGAACAGCCCAGCGATTGTTAAGGGCGTCCGAGCAAAGCGCCAGAAGACGACCATCACGAAACTTGCGGGCCACCGCGCCCGCGACCGAACCGCCAATTGAGCGACGCCTCGGTCAGCTTCGCGGACCTCCAGACCTCGCGTTGGCACTCGAACGATGACACCCTCCGGAATCGGTGCGACGGCATCGCCGCGCCCGATATCGACATAATGGACCCGGCCATCGCCAAGTCCCACGGCACTCTAGGCCGCTTACAGCCTGGAAGGTATGCCCGACAAATTCGGAGGAGGCATTCAGTGAGCGGCGCCAAGAAGCAGTCTGAGCAGCATTTGATTGACCGTGCCGGACAAGATTTGCTGCGAAGCAAACTACCAAAGCATTGGGTGCTTCGCGAATACCGCCCAGATTATGGCTTGGACTTCGCTCTCGAAACATTTCAGACGGCGGTTCAGGCTGGTAAATCGCAGACATACGAGACTCTCGGCGAACACATCTTCATCCAACTCAAGAGCGTGGCATCTGCCGAGACGTCCCCCTTGCGGATCTACAGCCGGGGCAATGTCGAGAAAGCGTCCGAGCTGCTGCAAAAAGACGATGTAGTGACAGACCTCGAGACCTACCGATTTGCCCTGGAAACTTCGGAGCTTGTGACGGTCGAGCGGATGGGCGTCGGCGTGCCGGTCTTGCTCGTCATCGCCGATCTTGCGGCCGAGCGATGCACCTTCGTCTGCCTTAACGATTATATCGACAAGGTTCTTGTGCCACGGCACGATGATTATCGCGTGAGAGACAGCCGCACGATCCATGTTCCTGCACGCAACGAGGTTGGCACGGATTTTGGACACCTTGCGCTCCGGTGGTACGCCAAGCGCCCGAAGCTTTTCGCCGCCTTCCAGCGCTTCGTGTACCAATATGCGGAACTCGGATGGGCACGTAGCGACGATGAGCTCGAAGATTTGGCCCGATATTTCGCTCAGCGTCTCGTAGCCTACGACTTTTGGGACGACGCGGAAATGTGGATGCCGATCAAATGGTGGGGTGATCGCGTGCGTCGCTTTCACGAGACGGGCGAAATCGAACTGTTCGGCGCGCACGTTCCTATCGAGGAGCGTGCCGAGGATTGGCAGCCGATTCCGCGACAAATGCACATAATGGAGCTTTGGCGTCTGCTCGCGTTGTTGCCGCGAACGTACGAAGACGTTTGCAGGGAATGGTTCCTGCCGACGGCGCTCGGAGAACTCGCAAGCGCTCCACCGGTCGAGCAACAATCGTAGCGGTGACCATCGGACTGCTTGGGCAGGACGCGTGACCGCCAGAACGAGGGCTTTTGCCATTCCGGACGTTCGAGGTTTGCGGGCGACCTTATGGCGGCGGCGGGGCATAGGTATCGGTGCCGATCGTCGGCGCGAAGGCGCGCTCGGCATCGAACGTTGCGCGGTTCGAGAGGACGAAGCGCGATGCCATGAATACCTGGCCGCTATTCTCGCTTTCGACCATCCCATCATCCACGACTACTGGCGATACGCGATTGTTGAACTTACTTAACTTGCGAAACGGGCCAACTCGGGGGTGGCAGTAAAGAACTACGTGCGGCGACAGGGCGAAGACGAGATAAGCTCCCGATACCAGCGCGATGGATCGCAACCATTGTCGATTGTCCGGGCTGCGAAACGAGACGGGATTGTCCGAGGTAATGAACGGCGTTGCGCTGTCGTTGCGCGCAAAGATCCAGATCGAGCGGCTGAATCTTTTCGTCAACGACCTCACGACGCGCCGGTCCCAAACCAGTTCGGTATGGAGCTCTCGCGCCTCGCGCTCGTCGACCGGCTCGCCGCGATCGAGTTCGACCATCGCCGACAGCAGTTCGCGCGTGTCGAGCGTGCGCAACACCTGGACGGCAAGAAAGCGCGCGACGATCCAGCGGCTGATGCGGGGGATGGGCAGCTTGTCGAGCGGCGCCATGTCGGGCAGCCAGCCGAGCCATTGGTCGGTGATCAGCGACACCTCGCCTTCCATGTCGGAAAGCTGCTTCTCCATCGTCAGCGGATCATGCCCGTCCACCTCATATTGCGTCAGCCTGTAGAATTGCGTCTCCGCGGCGATGCCGCCAGGCGAAGTCGGAAAAACCCGGTCGGTCTGCTTGTCCCACGCCCATAGCCGACCGCCCTCGTCCGCAAACCGGCGCAGATGGAATTGCGGGACGTAGTGATGAAGCTTGGAGGCGTTCACCAACGGCCCTGATGTTGCTCGCAGTGCAAGTCGTCCGCTGCGCTTTCAGGCGGTAGAATGTTGCGGAGCTCACCGCGTATGTCGAGATCGTAGCGCGCCGCGATCATCGCCAGATGTACCCCGAACAGAGCGCGCATCTGACCAAGTACGTCGAGAAACTCCCATGACAGATAATGGCCGTTCTCGCGCATCGCGTCATAGTCCGTGCCGATCCGGTCGAGGAACCGGCGCGACGCGCTGCCCATCGCGCGGATGTGCTCGGCCAGCACGCCCTTACCGCCGAGCGTCGCAAGTGCATTACTCAAGCCGCGCCGGACGTCGATTACCGATTGCGCGCAATGGTGCGGCACCTCGGCTTCGCTGGGGCTGTAGAGGACGCGGCGATCCTCCAGCCATGCCAGCATCTGCGCGGCAACGTCGCGCTCGGCGGCCGACGCCTGCCACGACACGCCTACAAGCGGCGTCGAAATCCCGGTCAGGCGCTTCGCCCATTGCCCGATTTTGCCTGCCATCAACCCCTCCCATTACTGGCAGCGATTATAAGGTCGTTTGGCAGAGCGCGCCAATCTTGGCGTGTGTTGGAACGCGAGGGGAGCGGCATCGGTAACTGCTGACATTGCCACCACAAGCGCGCCACCAAGTCTCGCACCGCCTCAAGGATTTTCCTAGACGGGTCCCATTCGGGCGCCCTGACCGGAAGTTTCGCGCTACTCCTCTGGCTCAATGACACCTACAAATGGAACGTCTCGCGAGAGTGAGGCAACGAGCGCGTGGGATCGACCGGCAATCATCGTAGAACGTGCGGCAGTCGCGACATTCATCCGCCGTACCTGGTCACGATCGACGGCGATGGCGTCGACCTGGCGCAGCCGAGCCAATTGCCCCACCGCGATGGTCGACGTGAGCGGCAAGAACATTGTCGGTCTCGACCACTCGTTCCCTACCCGGAACTTGGCTGTTGCACCTGGCGCGTCGCCGATGACGAAGCTCTTGGCGGGGTCTGCGATATAGTAGATGGCCAGACCCATCTTTTTTAGCTGCGCCTGAAGCTCGGGTCCGGGCTTGGCCGCTTGAGCGACGACCCTGGCGTTCTTGGCGACCCAGTCTTCGAGCCCAGGTTCGTGCTGCTGATCGCCATGCTCCGCCCGGATCGCCCGGATCTCATCGGCCGCAGTCCTGATCCCTTCGTCGAATCCCATCTTAGCGGCAATGGCGTCGATCACGCAGGGCGCCCGCTTCATGTGATAGTAGAAAAACAGATCCCAGAATTCCCAGGCGCCAGCGTCGAGTTTTGGCCGCTGATTATTCCGAATGGCATCGGCGATTTGTGCGATGAATTGGGCGCCATGCGCCTCCATCCGGGCGAAGAATTCCTCGAGACCCACGTCCTTTGCGCCGTCCGGCAGTAGCTGGGCATACAGGTCCTTCTCGACGAACAGATTTTGCGGACCGGCCTTGCGAACGTCGCCCTTCTCAGACGCACGTCGCCAGAACCAAAGCTGCCCGTCATCGTCGGCGAAATGCCGAAGCACCATCTGCGGAATGTAATGATGTCGTTTCGGGGGCGTGGCCATGATGATCGGGCAGTAGCGGAAGACGGGGTGCCGCGCACCGTGTCGCCACGACGCTCAGCCGATGGCCGGTCCCGATCGGTCCCGGCCGAACTGCCAGCTGATACCGTCCGCCCGCATGATCCCGGAGGCCGCCTTGCCGATGTTGCGCTCAAGCACGTCACGCCAGGGCACAAGGGTGAAATCGCGGGACCGCTCCACCAGCGCATGCGGGCCGCCTTCGAGGTCGACGCGCCGCGCGATCACGCCTTCGACACGCTCGCCGTTCCGGGCTGGCTCGAACCGTTTGCCGAGCTGTTCGGCAAGCCGGTCGCCCACGCTCGCCAACTCGCGCTGCCGAAGGCTTTCCATGGCGCCGCTGCGCAAGCGAAAATCCTGCCCCTCGCCATCGGCCAGTTGCTGTTCGATGAGCCACTGGCGGCGGGACGCCAATGCCGTCCGCACCTCGCGGCCGAAACCGGCGTCGCGCGCAGCGCTCGACGAACCCGTCTCCAGCTCCCGGTCGAGCCATGTCGGCGCCTCCTTCGCCGCCAGCTCGGCGATCGGCGTGGGCGAGAGAATAGCGAGGATCACCGGCCGGTCTCGCCGCTGCCGCTGGGCGAAGGTTTCCGCCCGGGCGAGATGGTCGTGCGGAATCGACCAGCTGCCGTCCGCTTGCCGTTCCGGGCCAGCCCCTGCGCGCCGCATCGCTTCGAGTCTGCGGACGTGGCTCGCCGCGAACGCCTCGCTCGCGTTCGGATCGTGCCGCAAATGCAGGTCGATCGAGTAGCGCCCATCGTTGGCGCGGGCGACCGCATCGACCGTGCGGTCCGCCTGGGTCGCCTCGGCCCTGGTCGGCTCGAGCCGCACGGTCGCACTCTCAGGCACCGACGGCGTCGCGTTTCCCCGTCCGATATCGATATAATGGACTCTGCCATCGATGCCGTCGATCATCACATAATGGCGGTCGCGGTGCTCGTCGGAAAAGCCCCGCCGGATCACGCGCCCAACAATGGGTTCGCGCAGCTCCGTCGATACCACCTGCTCCACCCCGGCGCGATCGAGCCGACGCGCTGTCAGTTCGCGCTGCATGAGGCGGATGATGTCGCCGCGCTCGCCCATCCGACGCAGCGTGTCCTCGAGCCCGTCGGCCAGCCGGTAGCGACCGCCGCCGATATCCTCGGCCAGGTCCATCGCCTTGAGCTTGCGCAACCGCCCGGCCGCGATCGACTGCTGGTAAGGATCATTGTCGGCCGGCGAGACCTCGCGCGCGCCGTCCATCCGCCTGAGCAGCCGCCGGTCGATCGCGGTTAGCCGCTCCTGGTCGACATCGTGACGCAGCCGAGCTTCGATTTCCTGGTCGGTGCGCGGCCCCAGGTCGAGCGTCACCAGCTCGGACGCGCGCTCGCGCAGCCCGTGCGATATATATTCGCGGGCGATGATGAGATTGTCGCCCTGGTCGTCGACGCCGCGCAGGATGATGTGGGTGTGCGGACGCTCGGTATTGAAGTGGTCGACCGCCACCCAGTCAAGCTTGGTGCCCAGGTCCTGCTCGACCTGCGTCATCAGGCGCCGGACATAGGGCTTGAGATCGGGATATTCGGCGCCGTCCTCGGCCGAGACGATGAAGCGGAATTGATGCCGATCATGGGCGGTCCGCTTGAGGAAATTGTCGCCGTCCGCGCGGTCGGTTTCTGGCCCGTACAGGTCGCCCGGCAGGCCCTCGCGGGTGACGCCGTCACGCTGGACATAGTGCATATGCGCGCGGGTGACCTGGCCGGCCTTACCGCCAAGCCGGACAAGGCTGACCTTCGCCACTGCGCGGCGACCACGGAAACCCGCGAGCCGATCGCGGCTCGAAAGCAGCCGCCCCATGCTCGCGCCGCGTCCGATCCGGCTGCCGTCGAACCGGCGCGAGCGCTGTCCGTCTTTGGCGCCGGTCTTGATGCCGGCGAGGCGGGCGGCGACGAGGATGCGACCGCCATATTTGGTGACGCGCTTACCGTCCTTGCCGCGCTTCCGGCCAAGCTTGGGTGTGAAGTCGTCGTCAGGCATGAAACTGGTCCGAGTCTCGCGATTTCGAGCGAAAAATGGCGGAAAACCGCCACTTTCTAAATCGTGTCTCGAAGACGGTGAGAGACAGTCTCGCAAAAAAAGGATGTGCAGACAATGACTTGACATGTCTCGATAGAGACTGCCTTTATCTTGTTTCCCCTCCCTTCCTTCCTGCTCACCCCCTCGGCTCAAAAAAGGGGGAGAGACGAGCGCCTTCCGACGCCGCCCCTCCCCGTGAGATCCATGGGTTTCAGTGCGCATGGAGCATTGCATCTCGCGCCCTGACCATCGACCTGAACTGGCGGCATCCCATCATGCCGTGGGCCTGGCCATCGCCATCCACGAGCATGGTGGCGCAGAACCACTTGCCGTCGAGCCGCCCGCAAATCGCTATCCGGTCGAGTTCGAAATCCTCGTTATCCGTGCTTTCGTATGCGCCGATCCAGCGTTCCTCGACCCGTGCATCCCAGCGAAAATCCGCTTCCTCAGCCTCCAGAAACCGGTGTGCCAACGCTTCGCCGACACCCCGGCCAAACTCCACTTCAAGTCCGGAAACCAGTGCCGCCATCACGCGGTCCACGACGTTGGCCGACGCCGTTCCGATGCTCTGAGACATGTCCATTTTGACCTCCAACGCTTCTGTTCTCACCATCGAGAACGGCGTTTGGGGGACGGGTGGCGGGGCGGCTGTCAGGGCCGCGGAGCGCAGCGAAGCGCCGCGCAGCGGACGTGGGGGGAACCGATTTTCGAAGAAAATTGGGGGGCACCCGCGGGCCTTGATAGCCGTTCCGCCAGCCGTCATGCTGGGTCTATCGAGACGAGCTTCCTCCCTCTCGATGACGCGCGACATCGTCTCAATCCCGCTGCGACAGAGTAACGAACAGCGACGATGCCGACGGCGCCTTCATCGACGCCCGATCGGCCGGTAGGACATCCCTGCGCACCGCGAAGATCGCTGCCGACGGGTTCAGCCGCATCGGTGCAGCGACCGTGCCCCGCGCTGAGGGAGCAACGCTGGCGAGATAGCCGATGGTCTCCGACGGCAGCGAGCGGCGCCCGGCGAGATGCTCGGCATAGCGTCCGGGACCGGCGTTATAGGCCGCGAACAGACCGGGATAACCGAACCGATCATACATGAGCCGCAGGTAGAGGGTGCCGGCGAGGATATTGTCGCGTGGGTCGTCCGGATTGCTGCCTAGACCCAGCCGGGCGCGCATCTGGGCCCAGGTCGCGGGCATCAGCTGCATCACCCCCATCGCGCCCGCCGACGATCGGATCGGTCGCCCGCCGAGCGTTGTTCGGCCCCGGCTCTCGGCCTGCATGACCGCCTCGATCCACGCGACCGGAACCCCGAACCTGTCAGAAGCCTCAACGATATAGGGACGCCAGTCAGCGACTGACTGCGCGTGCGCAAGACTGGCAAAAACCAGCGACGCGGCGGCGATCCAGAGCCTCAGCGCGTCCATAGCAGCCGCGCCTTTCCGATCACGTCGATGCCTTCGGTCACCCCGAAATAGCGTCCGTCGAACGATGCCGGGGTGTCCATCAGCAGGAAGAGCTGGCGCCCGCGCAGCCGGACGCAGCCCGACCACATCGGCATCGGGCGACCGGCCCCATCGGCGACGCGGCGCTCGGCCGTCCAGCGTCCGTTGACGAAGATTTCCTGGCCGAGCGCGCAGACCTCGTCGCCGGCGGCGGCGGCGACGCGCTTCACCAGCGGCACGTTCATCGGCAGGTAGCGGCGTGTCGCGGCGAGCCGGCGATGGGGCGCCGGCACGCGCGCGATGACCATGTCGCCGGCTTCGGCGAGATCTTCGGGCGATACCGCATAGAGGCCGATCGGGGCGCTCGCGGAGGCGTTCCAGACGAGGCGAGGCGTCGGCGGAAACACGGCCGATGCGAGAAGAACCGCGCCACCTGCAGCCAAGACCGCGATGCGCCTGCCGAGCTTTCGCCGCCGCACCTTCGCGGCCCGGAGCGCGTCACCCCAGGCGAGAAGCGGCGCATCGACGCCGCCTTGCACGCGCCGGCTCACCGTCCCGGCTCCCGCGCGCCGCTGTCGCGGCTCCAGCTGTCGAGGTCGTCGATATGATATTGGACGAACCGGCAATGGCGTCGGAATGGAGGCCCCTTGCCGTCGCGCCGCAGCCGCTTGAGCGACTTGCTCGAGATCTTGAGATAGGCCGCCGCCTGGTCGGTGGTGAGGAAGGGCGAGCCGCGCTTGGCGCGGCCCGCGCGATCGATATCGCTGTCGTCTTGCATGGTCGTCGAGGTCCGATTCCCGGCGGCGGCGAAGGTGCCGGCGCGTCCTCGAACCTCGCCGTCCGGACCCGGCTGCGGGAGTGTCGAACCGATTTGTCGGTTTCGACACCCCCGGGCGCCGGCGGTCAGCGGGACCAGATGAGCTTCCACTCGGCGCCGTCGCCCTGCACGAGCTGCGCGTAGATCGGCGAGGGCAACGAGGGGTCGTCGAGCTTCAGCGAAAGATATTCGGTGCCGGTCTCGCGCGCGGCCTTGGTCCAGCCGGCACCGATCTCGACCGCACCGGCGAAGACGCGGTGGTCGGGTGCCTTGTCATTGTCCCGGTCGACGGGACGGATGGTCGCCTTGACGTTGAGGGTGAGGGTCCGGATCGAGCCCGAAAGGACGCCGGATTCGTCGCGGGTGAAGGTGCCAATCTGTGCCATGATGCAGTTCCTTTGCTTGGCGAAGCCGCCCGTTGCGGCCTCGACAGGCGGACATCGGCGGCAGCCAGGACGGCGCTGCATCCGCAGGACCGAAGCGCAGCGGAGGACGCGGGAAAGCGGGCTTTCTTGGTCCGCGAGGAGGGCGCGGCACGCGCCCGGGGAAGAAAGTTCGCGCCCGCGTTGCGGCGCCGGACGGCCTGCCGCAGGCCGCCTTGTCAGGAGAGGTCGCCGGGCGGGTCGCGCGAAAAAGGCGCGTCACGAGCATGGTCGGCGTTACCCGAAACCGCAATTCCGTTGTCATTGCTAGGCGTCGGCTCCGTGTCCCTTGCCGGAGCCGGCATCCAGTTCATGGGGGCAGAATGACCAGCAAAGACATCGCCGACGCGCTTGCCGAGGCCCGAGGGATCAGCAAGGCGGAGGCGCGCGGACAAGTGGCGGCGGTGCTCGAAGCGATCTCGGCCGGCATCGCCAAGGGCGATGTCGCGCTCGCCGGGTTCGGAAAATTCTCGGTAGCGCGGCGTCCCGCGCGGGCCGGCCGCAACCCGCGAACCGGCGAGGCATTGTTCATCGCCGCGTCGAAACGCATCCAGTTCAAGCCGTCCAAAGCCCTCAAGAATCGTGTCGTCGGCTGAACCCAGGTGCTACTTCAACCGCCGTCCATCGAAGACATCCGTGCCGCAGCTGAGCGGCTTGCAGGTGCGATCCTCGATACACCCTGCCTGCCGAGCGAGACGCTCTCGGCGATCACGGGGACACAGCTGTTCCTGAAGTTCGAGAACCTGCAATTCACCGCATCGTTCAAGGAACGCGGAGCGCTAAACCGGCTACTGCTGACCGATCCCGTGGTCCGGACGCGCGGCGTCTGCGCCATGTCCGCCGGCAATCACGCGCAGGGCGTCGCCTATCACGCGCGACGCCTCGGCGTGGCCGCGACGATCGTGATGCCGGTCGGCACGCCGCTCACCAAGATCGCCCGGACGCGCGACCATGGCGCAAGGGTCGTCATCGAGGGCGCCAACCTGAGCGAAGCACTGGCGATCGCGCACGACTTAGCCACCGCCGAAGGACTGACGTTCATCCATCCCTACGATGATCCGGCAGTGATCGCTGGACAAGGGACGATCGGCCTCGAAATCATCGCCGCCGTGCCCGATCTTGACGCGATCGTTGTGCCGATCGGCGGTGGCGGGATGATCTCGGGAATCGCGATCGCCGCGAAGCAGATCAAGCCGGCCGTGCAGGTGATCGGGGTCCAGAGCCGCACCTATCCGTCGATGGCGCGCGCGCTCGCGGGCGAGAGCGATGCTTGTCCGGATGGCATGACGATCGCCGAGGGAATCGCCGTTAAGACGGCCGGTGTCCTCACCCGCGAGGTGGTGCGCGCGCTTGTCGACGACATCCTCCTCGTCGGGGAAAGCGACATCGAGGCAGCAATCGCGCTCCTCCTCTCGGTGGAGAAGACGGTTGTCGAGGGCGCGGGGGCGGCCGGCCTGGCGGCGGTACTCGCACACAGAGATCGCTTCGTCGGCAAGCGCGTCGCGACGGTGCTGTCAGGTGGCAACATCGACCTGCGCGTGCTCGCCTCGGTGGCGATGCGCGAGCTGGTACGCAGCGGCCGGCTGTTGCGGTTCGAGGTCCCGATCAGTGACGCACCCGGCGTGCTCGCCTGCCTCACCGGCGTGTGCGCGGCGACAACTACGATGGCCGGTTGAGCGGCGACTATGATGGCCGGTAGGATCGGTTGTC
>NZ_JARESE010000028.1 GCF_029076845.1 Novosphingobium album (ex Liu et al. 2023) | reverse complement strand
CGGCGCGGCCACCTATCGGCCATCAAAATTGACGCCGACCGGACTCCGTAATCGTCGCGCTACAGACACCGCCATCCTTGGCCGTATCATCTATCCGCGCGCTCTGGGCAAGCTGCAGGCGGAATTCGGTCTGGCGGACGGGGCGATCGCCCTCACGCCGCACGAATTGCTACGCGGCGCGGATGCGCCAGGCGGCGTTGCCATCCCCGGCCTCAAGCCGGCCCATCTGGTCAGGGTGACTGTCAATAACAGCCGCCGCATCGAAATCCGCGATTATCCGCCCGAACGGCGCAGCTGGCTCAAGTCCTGCGGGGCGTTCAGCGAGGTGATCGGCTTTCGGACGAGATTGTTTCTGCCGCCCGAGCAGGCGGAGGCGATATTGCGCCAGATCAGCGCTGAGCGCAGTTAGGCGCGCACGGCAACGCTGCTGTTGGGCACCTGATCTGAAATCCTGCGAGCCAGACCGTTCATCGGCCCGGCTCGCTCCCGAAAAAGTCAGACCGTCTGGGCCACTACTTCCGGCGCAGCTTCGACAGGCTTGGTCGCTTTTGTGCGCGGTGTCTTTGGCGTGTTGGGCTTGGCGGCCACGGCTTTGCGGGCAGGTTTGTCCTCAGTTGGTGCCGTGACGGCCTTGGCATTGCGTGCTTTCGGCGCGGCTGCTTTGGGTTCTGTCGCTGCCGATGTCTGCGTCCTGTCCGCGGGCTTGCGGCCGGCCTTCGCTTTGACGGATGCGCTACCCGCAATGGCGATGGTGGGTTTGGACACAGGGGCCGCGATGGGGGCTGCGCTGGCCTTTGCCTTGCTCACCCGTTTCGGCTTGGCGGTCGCTTTTTCGGCCGACGCGGATGCTTCGCGAGGAGTGGCGGCCGCAATCGCTTTCAGACGTCGATGGCCCAGGCCCAGCCGATTGGCGACTTGCCGCCGCTTCTCCGAATAGGCTTTCGCGACCATCGGATAGTCGGCGGGAAGATTGTAGCGTGCCCGGTATTCGGCCGGGGTCAAGCCATGCGCGGAGAGGTGCCGTTTCAGCGTCTTGTAGGGCTTGCCGTCGATCAGGCTGATCAGATGATCCGGCGAAGCCTTGCTGCGGCGCACCGAAACTGCAGGTGCATGTTCGGGTTCGCTCGGGGAAACTGGCGAGGTTTCGCCCATCAGCGCGGCCCGCGTCGATTGCACCAACGCCGGCAATTCGCCGCTCGGGACAGTGTTGTTGGCGAGATAGGCGCTCAACAATTGCACGGTGAGAGCAGTAACGTCGGTCTGATCGGTTTCGGCCATGGGCATGATCCTCGGGAGGGCATCGGATAGCGCGGCTTCTACATGCCTTCATTTTCACAAGAGTAAACAGCAAAGCCTGAAACGACTTTCCGTAAAGCCGAATGAACGCGGCGAGAAGGATCGGACGACCGCTATCGTCGGGCACCCTGTTCTTTCGGGGATCACATTTCCCGCAGGCTTCTCTTTGCGAGGCGGCCAGGATCGACGGCGTCCCGGACCGATCGAATATCTCGGTGCCGATGGCGGTTTCACGACAAGGGCAATGGCGAACCGGCTTTCAGCAGGGCGTCTATGCTGCCGATCCGGCAATATTGAGGGTGACACTTTCCGGGGGCCGATCGGGAAGGAGAGGGGGATGAGCGAGGACCTGACCAGCCGCGAGGCGCAGGAGACGATGATCGTGAAGATCCGCGATCAGATGGAACGCTTCGGCTTCACGCGGACGAATCCGCTCCAGGATTTCTGGTCGTTCAGCTTCTATTGCGAAGTCCGCATCGGCCAGCCCTACTGGGCGGTGCTCGCCAGACGGCAGGGCATGGGCAATGCCGTCGATCCATTCATGTCGCTTGCGGCCTTCAAGAAGCAGGTCAAGGCAGGCGATCGCCTGAAGCTCATCCATGGCCCGGGGCACAACCGGCTCGGCCTCACCCGCGCCATCGTTCAGGTGCGGTCCAACGATCTGATCCTCGAAGGGCGCAGCTACCTGACCCTGCCGCGCGCCTCCGGCTTTGCCTGCGACGGCAAGTTCGTACGGATCGCCAACGGCTCCGAATATGAGCCGGACGCGCATCTGCTCTATGAATGGATTCGCGAGGAGGCGGCCTGAGACGGGGTGTTCCCCGCCATGCATCGGGCTCCTCTGCAACGGATGGCGGCGCTGCTCCGCCAGTGCCAACCTCGCCACGATCTCTACACCGTGTTCGGTCATGCGATCGAGGCGATGGCGATCGCGGTGGCCAACAGCGTCGATCTCCGGCAGCGAGAAATACGCGAGCAGCGCTATCTTGCCATCGTCGGCCGTTATGACCGGGCGATCGTGGAGATGTTCCCGCAGATCATGGCCGAACTGGTCCTGGCGCTGGAGGCGGGACCCGGCGACGTGCTGGGCGCGCTGTTCCACGATCTGGAATTGCACAACAAGGCGCGCGGCCAGTTCTTCACCCCCTACAGCATCAGCCGGATGATGGCCGATGTGACCCTGGGCGATCCCGGTAGCGTCAAGGCGATCATTACTGAGCATGGGTTCGTCAGTGCGATGGAACCGGCCTGCGGCGCCGGGTCCATGGTGATCGCGCTGGCCGAGGCGATGGGAAAGATCGGCATCAACTATCAGCGCCATCTCCATGTCACGGCGATCGATATCGATCCGCGCGCGGTCCACATGGCCTATGCCCAGCTCTCGCTGCTGCATGTGCCGGCGCATCTGATGGTCGGCAATTCGCTGTCGAACGAGATTCGCGAGCATTGGTACACGCCGGCGCATATTCTGGGGGGCTGGAATGCGCGGCTCGCGGCCAGGAAGCTGGTCAGGGCAGAGGATATATCGGCCATGCCCCCGGCGCGGGAGCGAGTCACGTCCGCCGCCGCGATTCCGCCGCCGCCGAACCCTCTCCCGGCATCGTCACCGGCGATGCCGCGCCAGTTGAGCCTGTTCTGATTTTCTCCCTTTCTCGGCGAAGGAAGCCGCCATGCTGCATCATGTTCACATCAGCGCCTGTGGCCGCGTGGCCGCGGGCGCTCCCGTCATCACGCTTGCGATCTGCGGGCCGCGCGGCGGTATGCGCGCTATCGAGGACATCACCATCGAGGAAGCCGAAGGGATGCTCGATCAACTGACGAGGGCGATCGAGGCCGCGCGAACCGCCAATGATGCCGGGTGCCTGCCATGAATGCGGCGCTGTTCCGTGATGTCGCCAGCGCGGAGGGCTGGAGCGATGCGACGCAGATTGCCGTGCTGCTGCGCTATATAGCGCAGCAGGCTCCGGCCGGTGCCTTCGGCGCGTTCCTTGCCGGGCAACGCGCCGATCCCGCTGATGAGGACGCGGGAACCGATACCGCCGATGCCTTCATGCGCGCGGTGATGATCCTGCTGGCTGATCCGGGCCTCAAGCGCAATGCCGCGTTCCGGAGCCATTGCCGCCATGCACAAGGCCTGCTGACCCCGCGCGACGCCGCCGAACGCTGGTGCCGGTGGAGTCTCGGTTGAGGACAAGGGGCGACCAGCCGGCCACCATCGAGCATCGAGCATCGACCATCGCAAAGGAGGGAAGGGGGCGAAGGATGGGGCGGATCGAGGGCATCGGTGCCTTTCGGTTCTGATATCCTGAGGAGACAGTTCCATGGCGATGCTTGCCCAGACCCTCGACGCGCCGGTCGTGTCGGCTCCCTATCGTATTGACGTTTCGCGCGGGCGCATGAGCAGTCGCGTGTCGTCGGAATGGTTTTCGCGCCCCGACGACGAGAAATTCCTCTCGCTTTCCAGTCTCTATGACGCGGTGCGCAGCCGGGCCGAGCGCGCCACCACCCGCATCGTCGAAAGCCGCAGCCTTCGCATCGAAGCCAGAAGCGACAGTCCCGAAAGGCTCTCGCTGATCGCGCCAGGCGATGACCGCCCGGTCGCGCCGACCAACTGGTCGTTCGGCCAATTGTCGAGCCTGGTAGGCGCGCCAGCGTCCTATCTGCGCCAGCTTCCCGCCGCGCTCGCCGGCATCAATCTCCAGCACGGTTTGATCGCGCATCGCGGCGAACTGGTGAAACTCCTCCAGACCGAGGATGGCCGCACCGAACTGCGTGCGGCAACGGGTCCGGATTATGGCCGCATCTGGGACCATGAACTTGTGCAGGCGGTGATGGCCTTCGCCGGCGATGGCGTTGGTGACACCCGCTGGAAAGTCCCTGGCACGATCGACTGGGGCCGCATGACCTACAATCCCTTCGTCGACATCACCAAAGAGACGACGACGCTCTATGCCTCGGACCGCGACGTGTTCCTGTTCCTTGTCGACGACACCCATCCGATCGAGGCGGGCAGGCTCCCCAATGGCGATCCCGATCTCTACTTCCGCGGCTTCTATGCCTGGAACAGCGAGGTGGGTTCCAAAACGCTTGGCATCGCCACCTTCTACCTGCGCGGGGTCTGCGCCAACAGGTGCTTGTGGGGCATGGAAAATTTCGAGGAAGTGAACATCCGTCACTCCAAGTTCGCCGCTAACCGCTTCGCGCATCAGGCCGCGCCCGCGCTCGAACATTTTGCCGACTCCTCGCCCCAGCATTTCATCAGCGGCATCAAGGCGGCGCGGGAACGTATCGTCGCGCGCAAAGACGATGACCGCGAGACCTTCCTGCGCCGGCGCGGCTTTTCCAAGGCAGAGACGAGCAAGATCATCCAGACGGTCCTCGCCGAGGAAGGGCATCCGCCCGCCAGCCTCTATGATTTCGTGCAGGGGATCACCGCGGTCGCGCGCGGCAAGCCGCATCAGGACAGCCGCCTCGAGATGGAAGGCAAGGCACGGAAGCTGCTCGAACAGGCGCTCTGAACCGCCTGTAATTACCGATCCACCTGACCATCGCGCGCTGCGGCTCCCGGCCGTGGCGCGCTTGCTTTTTGAAAGGATGCGGCCATGCGTGCCCGTTCGACCGATACCCTGTCCTCGTTCACCGTCGATGTCGCCTTCTTCAGCGGCGACGAACGCTATGCCACCGAAACCTACAGCATCACCGCCAGCACCTGGTTCACAGCGCAGCAACAGGCGCTGCAGATGTCGGTGAGCAGCCCCTTTGACGATCCGCGCGTGCCGGATCTGAGGCGCGAAGCCACCGAGCGTCCGTCGTGATCGGCATCTCGTTCCCGGCATTCAACTTCTGGCACCCACATTTCTCAGGAGATCATCCGTGACCACACCGCCACCGAGCGCGGCGACCCTGTTGCCGCTGTCCCGCATCGGCAAAGGGGACAATCCCCGGCGCTATTTCGACCGCAAGAAGCATGAGGAATTGGTCGCCTCGATCCGCTTGCGCGGCATTCTCCAGCCGATCCTGCTCCGGCCCGATCCCCGTTCCGATGGCCATTATCTGATCGTCGCCGGCGAACGCCGCTATCGGGCGGCGCTGGAGGTCTTCGGTCCCGATGGCGCAATACCCGTCGTCATCCGCGAGATGACCGACGAGGAAGCGCTCGAAGCCGCGATCGACGAGAACGACGTGCGCGACGATGCCTCGGAGACCGAACAGGCCGATGCCGCCGTGCGCGTGCTGGCCGCATGCCGCAACGATCATGCCGAAGCGGCGCGGCGGCTTGGCTGGTCGCGCGCCAAGCTCGACCGCCGTCTGGCCCTGGCCGACCTCTCCGAGACGGTCAAACTGGCGCTCGACGAACGGCGGATCAAGCTGGGTCATGCCGAACTGCTCGCCGTCATACCCGGCGACAAGCAGGACAAGGCGCTGGAAACCATCCTCACCTCCGGCCTCGATGTCGGCAAGACGCGCGATTTGCTGATGCGGGTCACGCAGAATCTCGCCGCCGCCTGTTTCGACAAAAGCGAATGCACCAGCTGTCCGTTCAATTCGGGGCGGCAGCGCGCCTTGTTCGAGACCCATGTCGATGACGGCCATTGCACCAATCCGGTCTGCTTCCAGTTGAAGACCGAGGCTTATGAGACGGCGCAGCGCGAAGAGCAGGACCGCGCTGTGGTCGCCGCACGAGCATCGGAGTCTTCAGACGACGACGGTGCTGATGATGAGGAGGAAGATGCCGATTTTGACGGCGAGAACGATCTCGATGAGGGGGAGGGTGATCCTGAGGGCGGCGGCGCTGCCACCGTCGACTCCAACCCATTGGCGGGATCGTCGCCCAGCCGATTGGATGCTGCACCCGCGACCACCGGCGCGACCGGAGCAGGGGTAGCCAGAACCGCAGCTTCCTCCAAGGCCGCGAGCGGAACGCGGGCCGCACCCAAAACGCCCGCCGCGCAATCGCTGATCAGCCGCACCGCCGAAGTGCGTCAGGCGGCATGGCGAACCGCGCTGGCGCGCTCGCTCGCGGGCGATGCCGGCCAGGCCCAGACCGCGATCCTGGTCGCGGCCATGTCGGGCACGCTCTCGCAGATCAAATCCGAGACGCTGACCTCCCGCGCCAGCCTGCTGGTCGGGCCGTCCTTCCCGAACCTCGACTACAGCGCTCAGATCGCAGACATCCGCGCGCTACCGGATGCCCGTGCCGCCAATGTGCTCTGCGTCATCGCTGCCGCCTATGCCAAGGATGTGGCCGACTTCGACCATGTCGCCGATCTCGCCAGGGCCTTCGCCGTCGATCTCCGGACAAGCTGGCAGGTCGATAAGGCCTTCCTCGAGCGCTACACCAAAGACGAGATCAAATTCATCGCCCAGGAATGCGGCCTGATCGCACATGTCGGCGCGAAGGCTTTCGCCAAACTGCTCGCGTCGAAAAAGCCCGACCTCATCGCAGGACTGCTGGGCCGCCCCGGCTTCGATTGGGCCGGGCGGCTGCCGGGCTGCATGACGCTCGATGGCGTCTATGGCCCGCCGCTGCACCGCCCGGTTGAGCCAGCCGCTCCGCTGCCCGCCCTGCCAGCTGACGAACCCATCACCGATATCGCCGCCTGATCCGGGCGTCTCACCCCTCTTCAACACAGGAATAACCGCCATGCTGATCACCAGCCTGCTGCCGCTGCTTGCCCGCTATGCGCTCGGCTTCGACCTTGTCGCTTGCCCCGACGACATGGTCACGCTCACGATTCTCCCGCGTAAGGCCGCAGGGGCTGCCCATGTTCCCGAAGCCAGCGAAACCCGCCCGATTTCTATCACCGCGAGCGCGGCCGAGATCGATGCGGAACTGGCCCGAGGCATGGAGGGCGCCTTGGGTCAGCTCATCGCCGCACGCAGGACGCTCGGCGACCAGCTTGCCGAGCAACGAGAGGCGGCCGACGCTGCGAGGGTCGCCGCCGCCGAGGCGGCAAAAGCCAGGGCGGCCGCGCCTAAGCCTGTAACACCTGCCGGCACCGCTGGAAAACCGGTGGTCACCGCCAACCCGCCGGCCGATGCCAGGCCCGACGATCCCGCCAGTCTGTTCTGATGGCTTTCGTCCGGCTGTCCGCACCCCCGCGCCCGTGACCCTTATCGAGGAGATATTCCATGCAGATCCAGCAACTCGCCCGCACCTACCGCTACGACGGCATCGAGCTTCCGGTGCCGTCCCACCTCGCTAACGATCCGGCGGCGCTGCGCGCCTATCATGCCGCGCTCTACCCCGCGATCCTCAATGCCGAAACGGTCGATCTTGGCGTGACGGGCGGCGCCCATGTCATCGAATATCGCCGCGCGGTCGGCACCAAGGGCTGAGCTGTGGCACAAAGACCGGCAGCATCGATGGCGTCTGCGGCCATAGCGCCCGCACCTGTCAAATCCCTCCTGCAATGGATCGAGTCCGACGATGACGACAGCATCGGCATCACTCCGCCTGCCTGCGGCAGACAGGCGAGCGCCCTTCACATGCAGCTTTTTTCCGAGCGCAAAGCCGGCGGCACTGAAACGTCCGAACCGCTTGCCCCGCCCGCAGGCCTCCGCCTCCCCCCGCTCGGCTGACCTTGCCGGTCGCGCGGTCGCGCTTTCTCCCGATATCCCCGCGCTGTTCGACAGCCCACTGGCGCGGCATCACAAGCTGATCGGCCACTGGGTTGCGGCACGCGAACCATCGGCGGGGATGTTCACGCGCGTCGCCGCCCGCCGCCACATCGAACGGACTTTCCAGACCGCCGTGCTCGAAATCCTGGAGCCCATCCACTTCGTCGACCTGCGAATCACCGTGCTGCGGGGGGCGGGAGAAAACGAAGGTGCCCTTGACGGTGACGGCGATCGATCCCCGGCGCTCATCATGACCTGCGAAACCATGGGGCAGCTCGACCTTGGCTGGATTGAGACCAGCGAGGCGCCGATGGGCTGGCGCGCCGCGGCTTATCGGGCGCTTGGACACTGTCTGCCCGGTATCCTGCCGATATTCGGCTACGACGATCTCTTCGAGCACATCGCGATGTCCTGGTGGGACGGCGAGATCGACGACGAGGCGGCGCGCGAGGCGCTGATCCATTATCATGGCGCCGACGCCGAGGGGCTCGACGAGATGATGCTACCATCGGCGATGGAAGCGCGTCGTCCCGCATGGATGATCGCCGCCAACGTGGCTCCGCCGAACAAGCTCCCGGCCGGCCTGCGCGAGAAACTGCACCACCTTCGCGAAGCGCATGCGGCGCTGGAAGAGCTTGCCGATCAAGACCACGCCTGGCGCTTCGATACCGAGACCCTCTACGAATATGTCCCCGGCTTCGAGGAATGCTCGAGCCTGCCGCCGCTGACGCTGGTGCCCGCCGAGCAGTTCGCGCCCGAGATCGACGACATCGGCCAATACGGCATGGAAATGGGTTTCATGGACGTGGTGGGGCTTTGCCCGCTCGCGGATCGCAGCCGGATCGACGCCTGGTTCAATTCGCTCGCGACAGGCGTGCGCTTCCTCCTCGCCGCCCAGGACCTGATCCGGTTCGATCCCACCCCATTGCGAGGCCGTCATGCCCGATCCCGTCACGCCTGCGCATAGCGCCCATTTCGAAGCCACCGGGAGCGACATGATGCTGACCCAGGCCATCCTGCTCTACCGCACCGGCACCTCCGGCGCTTTGCGTGCCTCCGGACAGGAGGCGATGGCGTTCGCGAGTATCCATGGCATCGAGCATGATGACGAAGGCTCGCCAACGATCAGAGCGGGGAGACCGCTGACACGGGCGCATCTGCGGCAATGGGCCGAAGCGCTGGGGCGCCGCACCGTGCCCGAAATCCTGCCCGCCAACGTGCTGGTCGCCCATCCCGATCTCCTTGCCTGGTGGGTGCCCGAACAGGTGAGGGATGCCTGTTTTGCGCTGTCCTCGCCTCCGGCAGGACTGCGCTGCCTGTCGGGACGAACGATCGTGCCCGTGCCATATCCGGCGCATCTGTTCGTCGCCACGCGGTCGGGCCTCGGCGTCTATGCCTTGCCGAAGAATGAGCGTCCCACCGCCGACACGCGGGTACTGCATTCGCCGATCCTCAACGTCTTCCTGAGCGGGATGCTGTGCTGGGGCAATATTCCCAGACCGAAGACGCTGGCCATAGCTGCCATCCCGGATTTCGAGCGCGCGGTGTTCGACTCATGGTCGACCCATCCCAATCCGGGGCAGGAACTGACCATATCCGGCAAGGGCGGGCTTGTTCGCCTGTGGGATGTTCTCGCGGCGCGCCGGGCGACGCGCTTTCCGGTGCGGCGGATGAAGCCGTTCGCCACCGGCTCCCGCCAGCAGAGCCGCCGAGATCCGGCGCCGGGTGCGGCGAGGCCGGTGACGGCCGGGCAATTGATCGCCGCGAACGCCAGGCGATGAGCCTACTCGCCGGCGATCCGACCGCCGCCGCGATCCTTGCCGCGATGCCCTGCTATCCCGTGCCGCCCGCTGGGCAATCGCCCGCGATCGGCGTGCTGCGGGAGGCCGGGACCGGGCAGGGGCTGGCCGTCGGGCACGACGGCGTCATGCTCATCCTGCGCCGCCCATGGTTGGCGCTGGATTTCCCCATCGCGCCGCCGCTACCCGCCTATGTGCCCTATGGCAGCATTGGCGGCGCTGGCGCCGATCTGCGCTGCGGGCCGATTCCCCGCGACCATCTGGCGCGCATCATCGAGCATTTCCGCGCGGCGCTGCCCAATGAGGCGGCGGCTTTCGTGTTGTGGCACGAGGCCAGCCGCACGTTCGCGGTGGAGTTCCCGGCCATCGAGGAGGCGACGCCTTCGCGCCTCGTCTATCGCTCGCCGGTCCTGCTGCCGGGCTGGCACATGGTCTGCGACCTTCACAGCCACGGCACTGGTCCGGCCTTTTTCAGCGCCACCGACGATGCTGACGATGCCCATGCCACCAAGATCGCGCTGGTGATCGGCCGGCTCGATCGGTCCGAGCCGCCGATGATCGCGGCGCGGCTCTGCGCGGGCGGCCTCTACGTGCCGTTGCCACGCAGCCCTTTCACCGGAGATGCCGATGCCGCCTGATAGCCCGACCCGCCACTATCTGGCCGCCGGTTTCGACCATAGTGCGATCAGGATCATGCTGGTCGGCTGCGGCGGCAATGGCGCGCAGATGATGATGGGCCTTGCCTCGCTCGACACGGCGCTGCGCGCGATATCGTCCCGGTCGCTGCATGTCACCGTGGCCGACGACGATAGCGTCACCGAGGCCAATCTCGGCCGCCAGCCCTTCTACCGCTGCGACATCGGCGCGTCGAAGGCGCGCACGCTGACCGAGCGCATCAATCTCGCCCACGGCCTCGCCTGGAAGGCGGTGCATGGCCGCGCGCCCGGCGCGGTCGGCATCGAGGGCTGTGATATGCTGATCAGCTGCGTCGATACCGCCTCGGCCCGCCGGGCGCTGGGGAGGGCGCTGGCCGAAGGTCAGGGCATGCCCGCCTATTGGCTCGATCTCGGCAACCGCGCGCGCGACGGGCAATATCTGCTCGGCTGTCCGGCCCGCAGGTTCGACGAGAACGCCGTGCGGCTGCCGACGGTGCTCGAATATTTTCCCGAACTCGCCGACGAGAGCCTGCCCGACGACGATGCCCCGTCCTGTTCGGTGGCCCAAGCGCTCGAACGCCAGTCGCTGTTCGTCAACCGCGTGCTGGCCAGCCATGCCCTGGCGCTGCTGTTCGATCTCTTCGGGCGCGGCTCCATCGGCC
The DNA here is from genome assembly GCF_029076845.1 of Novosphingobium album (ex Liu et al. 2023). GTDB lineage: Bacteria > Pseudomonadota > Alphaproteobacteria > Sphingomonadales > Sphingomonadaceae > Novosphingobium. Next base: position 287,796 of record NZ_JARESE010000028.1, on the reverse strand, counting down.
ATGCCGGGGGCTTCCTCAATCTTGCGAGCGGGCAGGCAGTGCCGATCCCGCTGCCGCGTGTGAACAAGATCGAGCCGATCCAACGCACGAAAGGAGAAGTGCTATGCATGAAGTGACGGACGGAGGCTGGACGCTGCATTACCTCATCGGCCGCGTGCTTGCCGCACAGGTCTCGCCGGGCGACCCGATCGTCATGCCCGGTGGGCGCGGCGATCTGATCGTGCTCGGCGGCCGTGCTCCGCACCGCGCCAACGATAGCGGCAGCGTGATCGTCCGTGGTTCTCCCGCCGAGGACGCGGATAGTGCAGAGGTGCATCCCCGCACCCTTGGCATGGTCTGGATCAGTGCTGCGAGCGGTTGGTCCTACCTACCGGCATGACACCGTCCTCAGCCCTCTTCGATCCCGCCGACCCGCAATGCTGGATCGCCCATGGCCGCAGCCTGGATCATGCCGCAGAACTGGCGGCGGCGTGGGCGGCGTTTCCCGACCTGCCGCCGGATGCACCGCTCGATGCGCGCATGGTGCGGACACGTGAACGCGCGGCGGTGCTGCGGCCGCTGCACGACAGGATTTCCGCGGAAGGCGAGCGCGAAAGATGCCGCCGCAATTTCGCGTTCATCGAACGGCGTGTCGCCGAGGGGCAAGCCGACGTCCGCGACCGCGCCATTCTCGATGGCCGCGACCAGCATGGCCATGATTGGGACAGGGCTGTTCGTTATAGCGAGGGCTGGTACGCCACATGGGCTGGCTGGCAACCGCGTGATTATAGCTGCAGACAGGACCGGATACAGTCCAACGGTCTTAGCCCCGCCTATGCGCAGGGTTTTCGTGATGGGGGCGGAATTCTCGACGATCCCTTCGACGCGGCGAGGCGCGCCTATGCCGCCGCTGCCAGAATGGAAAATCATGCACGCGCGCCTCCTCCACGCGGCACGCCCCGCCCGCTGCCAAGCCACTTGCCGCGGCCGACCGATGCTCCGCGTCCCAGTCGGTGGTCGCGGCGGGTGCTGATCCTCGGCGCCGGGGTAGCCGCGAACGATCCCGCCGGACTCATCGCGATGCTGCGCGGGGAACCCGGCCATGACGCGGTCACGATCATCGTCGCTGCCACTGGTCGAGGATTTTACCGGTGGGGCTGTGTCGCCTCAACCGGTAGCGCCGCACCCACCAAATCATTGTCCGCCCTGCTTCGCGAAATCGAAGTCGATGACCTGCTGGTCATCGCCGAGGGCGAGGATATGGCCTGGATCGACCGGCATGCCGCGCTGCTACCGCTGTGCCGGACGATGGAGCGCACCCGCAATTCCGCAATCCAGCAGCGCGCCCAGTTCCGTCTGTGGCTGGCGCGCGGGTTTGACAAGGAAGTGCCGGCGTCCGGCCATATCCGCTGGAGCAAGCGCGCCAAAGGGTTGTCGGGCCGGCTCGGTGAGTTCGTCATCCGCTACGCAGGCCCTGCCCAGCCGCGCGGGCACCGCATCGTCGTCGATCTGACCAGCGGATCGCCGGCGACGGGCTACATGACCGCTGGCGGAGAGGGGCTGCAGCCCGAAGCGGTGATCGGCAACAAGGCCCATCTGCGCCAGCATATGGCGGTGCTGCTGCGCCGTTTTGCAGCGGCCATACCGCAGCATTGAAGCTGCGTCCGTTCGTCCGTCCCGCACGGTGCGGGAGGGAAGGGTGATCGGGAAGGGGGGCGTGGCCTTTGCCTGCTCTTTCCATCTTTCCGTTGAAGGAATCCGTCATGGACCTGATCCTCTCCCGGACCCGCATCGCGGGAACGGCCAGCCTCTATAGCTACCGTGCGCTGATCCCGCTGGACGATCTCGCGCCTGCGCGCCGTCATCGGGTTGCGATCTTGCAGGCGAGCACGCCAGCCGGGCGGCTGCCCTGTGCGCGGATCGCCGATGTGCTGGCGCCCGACCGCTGGTTCGGACGCGAGTTCGCGGTCCCCTGCGGCCTTGCCGCCGGGATCAATCTGATGGCGCGGCGGATCGAGGCGCTCGCGCTCGGCTTCGCCTATCCGGAAATGACGGCACGACTGACGCCGCCCACCCTCCGGCTCGACCATGATCCGGGCGATGCCTGCCGGCGTATCGCCGTGATCGATCTCAATGCGGCCTTTGACGCTCTCATGCCGCACATCGCCACGCTGGCAGCTGCCGACCTCGAGCTCGACAGAGGCCACGAACGCCGCGCCGCCTGACGCAGGAACCCATCCATGACCGCACGCGAACAATCCTGCCCCGAAACCAACCAGGTCAACTCGATCGAGCAGGGGCGCTACTGCGTGCTCTCGACCGCGCATCTGACCTTCCAGACTGCCGATTGTCTCGACAAATGGGCGTCATGGCCACCGAGCGACCGCCCGATCGATATCGCCGCTTCCGTCTATGGCTGGTTCGTGCCGACCCGCGATCTCCTGGAAGAACGGCGCGCGAACCTGCCTGAAGACCTGCTGGGGTTGATCGCCTTTGGCCGGGCTCGTGGTTTCCAGTTCGTGCTGCTCGATTGCGACGCTGATTGTGCCGAGGACCTGCCGGTGCATGACTGGTGACAACTCCCGGCGCGCAGGCGGCCAGCGATACGGTCAGACGGAGACCTGACTCCAGAACCCGACCTTCCGGCCGTGAGCCTTGCGCAATTCCTCCACCCAACTCGCATGAGAAACTATGCCTGGCTCATCGACGATCCGCGGGCCAAGTTTTGCCGCGGCGATAAAATCCCGTGCGGCATAGGGGTAATATTTGGATGAAGCGCGCTCCAGCACGCGGCCGACCAGTCGCCGGTAGAGCAGCGTCGCCGCACCCGGATCGCTATGTGCCAGCGTTTCGGCGGAGGGGCGCAGAACGTCATAGGCCCTTGCCTCCAGCCGATCGAGCCGCTCCCGAACCAGCCTGCCGGCACGGCCAAGATCGGGCCAGTCGATGAGGAACGCCAATGCCGATGTGGCCGGTTCATGCGCCAGCGCCGCATCCAGCGCCCGCTGTTCGGCATCGAAGTCCTCGAAATCGGGCAAGGCTTTGAGCCAGTCGCGCAGCGCCTGCGCATCGAGCCAGCGGTCGAAGATCGCCTTGCGCTGGGCTTGGGCGGCCTCCTTGCGCCCCAGCGCCACCAGCGCGCGCAGTTTGAGATCGGCCAGTTCGCGCGCATTGTGATCATGCTCGACCGGAGCGTCGATCCAGCCGAGTGCTTCTTCGGCCCGGCCATGCGCGATGAGCCGCTCGGCCACCTTGGCGTTGAGCAGGGCATTGCGCCGATCAGGATCGACGGTGGCGATATAGGCGTCCACATCATCGTCGAGATCGGCCAGTTTGGGGAGCAGCCAGCCGACCGCATAATCGAACCGCCGCCGTTCGAGGCCGGTCAGCGAGGCCTGTTTATCGAGCACCAGACGGCGCAGCGCCGCGCGGCCTTCGCGTCCCAGCGCTGGTGAGGCGGCATCGGGGAGTTCGTCGAAGACACCGTAGCCATCGCTTTCGATCAGGGCCAGGATGTCGCTGGCCAGTATTTGCGGGTCCGTTGCAGCGGCATGGCACCACAGAGTCCCCAGATCCTCGCCGCCCTGCCGGAAGACATTGCCCAGAATGCCGCTGCTATCGTCGGCACGTTCGAACACCGGTGCCGCCAGGCTCAGAAACAGCCGCATGAGATCGATGGCCTGTGATGGCGCGGTTTCCGCCAGCGGACCTGCAATGCTGGTACGCAGCTGATCGAGTTCCTGCGCGAGCGGGCGCACCTTATCCCATTCGACAAAGCCGCGTGAGCGACGGATCGTCTTGAGGCGCTTGTCGATTTCATGCGCCAGCGCGCCGCTGTCGTCCTTGGCGGCAAGTTCCATGCGCGCGGCGCGGGCAAAGATCGGATCGGCTTCGGCCTGGGACAGCACCAACCGCGCGAGGCGCGCCGCGCCCAGACCTTGCAGGTTTTCGAGCGTCGGTTTGGCCGAACCTCGGGGCGTCTTTCCGCGCACCACCATCAGCCGACATCACTCTGTGCGGGATCGTTCCGGTTGATGAACTTCAGCAACCTGGCGTGAGCCGCCGATGGACGACGCATTTGAGCACATCCGGCCCGATATGTGGCGGCGGAGACCCGGCTGCCCCGATGGTGATCCGATATGTCAGCCATGGCCGCCTTTTTGTCGCAGGATCATGCCTTTGAAAATCCGAATACTGGCCTCGTCCCCATGATATCCGACCGGAGGAGAGAGGGAAGTCAGAGCGTGGGCGCAATCGTGTTGCCCAAGAAGGAGACCGCCATGTCGCTTCCCGCCACGATCCACACCGCCGTCAGTCCCGAGGCGATCCACCGTGCGTCCCGGCTTTTCTCAGGTGGTTCGCTCGATGTGATCAACGAGATCCTGCAAAATTCGCGCAGGGCAGGAGCCACGCGCGTCGCCGTCGATATCGTCGCGATTGAGGATCGGGACTGGCTATTCATCCGCGACGACGGCTGCGGCATCGATGATCCCGCAGCGCTGCTCATGCTAGGCTTTTCCGGATGGGGCGAGACTATCGCCTGCTCCGAGGATCCGGCCGGCATGGGTATCTTCAGTCTTGCGGGCCGGACCGTCGTGATCGAATCTTTCTCGCGCCTTGCAGGCAAGGCCTGGAAGGTGACCATTCCTGCCGAGGCATGGGATACCGGCATGCCGCTGGCCCTTGAACCTTCGGAACTGGGCTGGGGCACGCTGATCAGCATCGCCATGCCCGAGGACTGGAAAACCGGCATCCGTTCCGCCATCGTCGGCGCCGCGCTGCATTATCCGCTGCCGGTCACGCTGAACGGCGTGCTCCAGCGCCGCGAGGATTTCCTTAAGGATGCCCTCGCCGTCGAGGAAATGATGGGCTGCAAAATCGGCATCTACAAGGGTGATCCCCATGGTCTCGACGGATGCCGGCTCAATTTCCACGGGCTGCAGGTCAAGCATGACCTGCCCCGCATCCGCGAAGTGGGCATACATGTCTTCTGGTCGGTGCGCGTCGATATCCTCGATGCGCCCGGCCTTCACCTCGTTCTGCCCGCCCGCAAGGAGATGGTGCAGAACGCGAGCCTCAAGGCGCTGGAGGCGGCGGTAGAAGAGGCCCTTTACCGGACGATCGCAGCCCAGCCCGATCACCGGTTGTCCTTTGCCGACTACCAGCGCGCCCATGGACTGGATATCGCGATGCCCGAAGCGCGGACGGGCCTTGCTCGTTGGCGCCCGGAGACCGCTGACGACAGTCACTGCCGTTCGTCCGAGATCGAACTGCGCGAAGGCGCGATGCTGATCGTGCCCTGCCTCGAAGCGGATATCGCGCAGGGTTTCGCCCGCGCGGAGCATTCACCTCCACTTGCGGCATATTCTCTGGTCGAGTGCCAGGCAGAGTTTCAGGGCTATGACTGGTATGACGCCTTGCCGCGCGTCGATCGCATATCCTTCCTGATCACCCGCGACGGCGTCGAATGCCGCTATGAGGAATCGGCGATCCTTCCCGCCGGTCTCACATCGGGCATGGCCGACGAGATTGTCGTCGACCTCATCATTGCCGGGACGTGCGGCGATGCCGCGGCGGAGACCTGTCACCTGATCGCGATCGACGCGCTGGTCTGCCGGAACGAGGGGTGGGACATCGACGAGGCGATCATCCTCGTTTCCCGCGATGGTGGCATCGATCCCGACCGGTTGGCGCGCATGATCTATGCCGCCCTGTTCTGCGCGGACGACGACAGTGATTGCGACAGCTGGGAAACCCAGTCGGAGAATTTCGACCGGGAGGCTCAGGTTGCGGCGACCCAGATCCTGCTCGGCGAGGATGCAGCGCTGCTCAAAGCGGTGCGGATCGCCGCATCGAGCCATGTGTCCTGGCTGCTCCCCAAGGATCGGGCGGTCCGGATCGATCTGGGACAGGGCACGCTGAGCGTCGAATTCTTGCCAGACCCCGAGACCGTCTGATCGCGGTTCCCGCCTGCTGGCGGGCTCCCTTCATCCTACCCACAACCTGCCAAGGAGACCGGCCATGCGCCGCTTTTCCAATTACGCCTGCTCGACGGCGCACCTTCCTCTTGCCGAGCGCGAAGCTATCGATCTGCTGATCCGCACCGCGACGCAGCGACAGGGCCGGATCGTCATCGAACATCCCAGCCTCTCGATCGAGGCGCACCAATATGGCTTCGCGGTTCATCTGGGACTGTTCGACGATCTCTCCGACAGGCCCGACGATATTTCACCGGAACTGTGGACTCTGATGAACCATGCCCGCCGCATGGGCGCCAACTGGCTGTGGTTCGACCGCGATGAGCGGCCCAGCCCGGCATTTCCGGTTTTCCCGGCGGTTGACGGGGAAGGGACGGGAGCGACGGCCCAGGACGATACCGCTGCCGTCTTGCCGCCACCCGGAACCATCACCCAATGCTGCCGATCCTGTGGGGGTAGCCGCGTGATGCGCGACGCCTGGGCGCATTGGGACGAAAGCGCCCAGGGCTGGACCCTCGGCGCGGTGTTCGATGCTGCCTACTGCGAGGACTGCGAAGCTGACGCGCTGCTGGTCGAGCGGCCCGTCGATACCAAGGGAACCGCCGTATGACGCTCGCCCGTCCGCCTTGTCCCATGCCCATCCTATCGCCGCAGCTGTCGCCTCTGAGAGAGCGGCTGAGCGGTTTCGATCATGCCTACAGGACGGCGCTTCAACTTCGCCAAGCGACGGGAGTGCCTCACTATGTCGTGCGGGGACTGGCTCCGCTACAGGCCTATCAGGTTACCATGCGACCGCCCGAATGGCCAGATCGCTGGCTAGCGATGGTCGCGTGACCGCGCGTCGAGGCGCGCCGGTGGTCGCCGCATGGGGCATGGGCGTCGACAGCACCGCGATGATTATCGAATGGGTGGCGCGCAGACAGCGTCTGGACGTTGTCCTCACGGCGGACCCCGGCGCGGAGCGCCCGGAAACCTACCACTTTCTGCCGCTCTTCCAGCACTGGATGGACGATCATGGCATCGAGCATCATGTCGTGCGCTACCAGCCGCGCCGCTTCAAGAACTGGCCGCCCTATTTCACCATCCTTGAAAATTGCCTGACCAACGCAACGCTACCATCTGCCTCGTTCAACCGAAAATCGTGCAGCGTCAAATGGAAGATCTTTCCTCAGAACCGCTGGGTCGAACACTGGCCAACGGCGTTGGCGGCCTGGGCGCGGGGCGACAAGGTGGTCAAGCTGATCGGTTATGACGCTTCGCCAGCCGACAGCCGCCGTTATGCCCACCGCGAGGGTATCGAAGACCCTCGCTATGATTTTCGCTATCCCTTGCGCGAATGGGGCTGGGATCGCGATGCCTGCACGGCGCGCATTCAGGCGGAAGGTCTGCCCATACCGGTTAAATCGAGCTGCGTGATCTGTGCCGCCATGCGCCCGGAAGAGGTCGCCACGCTGCCGCGCTGGGCGCTGCGGCTGATCGTGCTGCTGGAGGCCAGAGCGGCGCCGCGGCTGAGAACTGTCGAAGGGCTCTGGCACCGCTCCACCCGCGCCAGACCGGGGTCGATGACGGCCTTCATTCGCGAGAGAGCCTTGCTGGGCGCAGGTGAAATCGATGCGATCATCGCGGGCGCGCCGGTCGATCTGGTCGATTTCCAACGCATGGCGGCGGCACTGCCCCTGGCCCAGCGCCCTATGATGCGCGACTGGATCGAGCGCTTCAACGCCGGGGTCGATCGCTTGTCAGCCTGAACCCGCGAACAAGACGAACCCGCTATGATCCCGCCTTGCGTGCCCGAATCCGGGACGGCTTGCCCATATGAGCGGCCGAAACGTCGAGATCGATCGCCAATTGCTTGAGGACACGCGCCGCGCCAAGGCGCTGCAAGCCGTCCATACGCGGATCCATGTGAAGCCGCTGCATGCGGCCCCGCACCAGATCGGCTGCGACTCGCAGGGTATGAGGATCGATATCAGCCATGGCGGCAGGATAGACCTTATCCAATCGCCGGGCGAGCGGTGACTGCCAGGTGGGCTCGCTATCCCTGAAGGCTGCTCATTCCCGGTGATCTGGAAATCGTGTTGGCCAGTTCCATCACGATATCAGACCAGCTTGCGAGGATCGTCGCCTCCCGATGTTCGACTTCTCCCGTGATCGCCGCGAACGTTCCGAGATATTCGCCATATTCGCGGGCACGGAAAGGCCGGTCGCGTTCCAGCATCACCGAGAGAATGGCGAGAGCCTTGCCCTGCGCCAGCACTACCGCCTTGTGATCTTCATCCCTGTCCGACATGCATAGGCCGTCCTGTCTTGCAGCAGTGACCCGCCGGCGGAACGAATCCCGCCGACGTTAAGCGGTTCCAGCCGTTCACGCGTGTTCGTTTGTCTCCCGCCAGCTTGCGCTGGCGCCGGGACGGTTGAACACGCGTGAACACTGGGGAACCGCGCCCCACGTATTCCCCACGCCAAGCGAACCGGCGCGCACGGGTATTTTATTCCGTGGGCCGCCCGACATAGTCGGCGACCCAGTGTTCACGCACAATGCGGCCACGCCGATGTTCAAGCCGGACGTGGCTGCGGCGTTATGCCACAAGTGCGGGCAAGCGCCCATCCATTTCTTGGGCCGGATCGGCGGTGACGCCGTTGGCAGCGGGAATCGGCCTCAAAGTGATGCCTCGGCTCCTTGACCAGCCATGCGCCACGGGCATATCGCGTCTATGCGCCTCACCGACCATCTTGCCGCGCGCCGGCGCTATTATGCTCGCGCAGCACCCACCTTGCCCGATATCCTGCTGATCGACGTGCTGCCGTCTATGCCGGGGCCAATCTGCCGCTGGGCCGCTATTACCCAATCATCCTCGAAACCAGCGAGGAACTGCGTGATATGGACGCCTTTCTCACCGCGCCGCGCGCGCAGATGGTCCTGCCGGACCTTTTCGACCGCCGCCCATCAGCCATTGCCGGCGATTGCATCGTCATCGCCGCTACGCTCCGACGGAACCGGACTGGCCGTGGTTACTCCTTTGCCGCTGGCCTCCAGCCTATGTAGCGTTGCCCCCCTGCGACGCCGACATGTTCGCGCGTGGTGCTTATACCAGCGAAATCCTCGCCACCCGCGAAGAGATGATCGCCGCGGAAAATCGTCTGCGGGCAAATCTTGGCGGTCACGAGCTGCGCGACATGTCGCGGAATTGAATTCGGTGGCGGGTAGCGCCTGAGCACGCCGGAACCACGCTGAAGCGCTGCCGCGCATTGCCAATCGGCGGCTGAACCGCCATGAGATCCCCATGCGACAAGCTGTTTACTCCTGCGCCTTGCCGCGCCTGCCCGGATTTTTGCCGGGTTCCCGTTCGCACCGCGGGACATCATGCTGATATGCCGCGTGCGCCGGGAAATTATCGCCGCCTTGTCGGCGTGTTGCATATGAACGGCCACAGCCCGATGCTGGAAGCCGATGACGGGCGCATCCTCCGGCTCATCAGTAGCGATGATCTGCGCGGTTTCGACGCCGTTGGCGTGATCGTCGAAGGCACGCTTTCCGGGACGAACCGCTTGCAGCTCGAATGGATCGGCCAACGCCCCGAATAGCAGGCTGTTCGCAAAGCTCTCGGCTATCCGGCCAGCGCCGGATTTCTACGCTACACACCCGCGTCAGTTGGCATTCAGGACAGACTGCCGCGCTGGCGTGCATCCGCTCGGGTAGAGCAAGGCGCGCAAATCCGGTGTCCCCAGCGCTTCGTAGCGCGCTACGCGCGCACGAAAGGCGGCTTGCTGTCTTTCGGTTAATCGATGGCTGCTGAGCGTGGCGATCAAGGTTATGCACCTTTTCGTCGGCGACCGAGAATGCGGCGAGCCTCACCAGATCCTCGACATGCTCGGCGGGATCGAAGCTTTCCAGAACAATCAGGAAAATCTCGAACTCCAGAAAAGCCTCGAGGATTGCCGAGTTCGGTTTGCCCACGCCGCCGTCTCCTTCCGGGGAGCAGCGTAATCATCCACTGGCCCCATAGCACGAAGAGATAGGGCCAGACTGAGCAGTGTTTGCCCCGCGCAGCGCGTCGCCTGTTGTTCGGTGAGAACAGGAAACCCGGTCGCCCGGAGGCAAAACGCGGACGGTTGGTGCGAGCGGGCATGTGGCGCGCACGGGGAAAGGGGGGCTTGAGGCGTCGCGCGGGCGGTGAGTTCGCGCGTCATGGAGAGGGTCGCGCCAGGCTGCGCGGCCGCGCCGGAGAGGAGAGGAGGATCTTGAGGAGTGTCGCCGGGAAAGGGTTCCGAGCGATATTCGAAAGGTCAAGTGTCATGAATATCGGTGAAGTTTCGCTCCAGAATGGTCGTCTGATGGGCCGTATCGCCACCCGCACCATCGATCTGCCCCGCATCGGTCTGCGCCCCGTCGAGAGCCAGAATCCGCGTGCGCCGCGCTTCGAGGTGGTGGCGCTCAATGTCGCCCGGCGCTGGGTCCAGATCGGCGCGCTTTGGGAAGCGGAAATGAAGAAGACCGGGGAGGTGTTCCTCGCCGGCAATATCGACGATCCGAGCCTCCCCGAACCGCTGCCCGTGGCGCTGTTCGGCAATGAACGCGACGGATACGCGATCGCATGGCGGCGTGACACGCTGCGCTCCGATGCTGGTGGGTCCGGCTTCGGTTCCAGCAACTACGACATGCAGGGGCAGGGCGACCGCGGCGGCTATGATCGCGGCGATACCGGCGGGTTCGGGGACAGCACCGTCGGGGACGACGGCACGATGACCCGCGAGATGGCGCCGGCGGACGACGACATCGCGTTCTGACGCCAGCCGCATCAGCCTCAACCGGGCCGGGGAAGTTCGCGCTTCTCCGGCCCTTTTCTTTTCCCCGACAATCGGGAGTCTCCACCATGACCGAACAATCCTCGCGCCGCGTGAGCAGCCTTGCGGACCTGCCCAGCCTCTATGCGGCGATCACCGCCAGCCCGGAATTCCAACGGGCCTTCGGCGATCCCATTCCGCTCTCCATCGTCGAACCGGGCGAAGCGCCTGGCGAGCATGACATGCCCGAGCCGCTGGCGGCACAGGCTGAATGCGGGGCCGTCATCGCCACCATCTTCGACCTCTTCGCCGGCACGCGGCTCGAACCCATCGCCGCGGAAATCGCCTGGGGCTTCGTCAACTCGTTCCACTTCGTTGCCGGCAAACTGGAACGCCGCGAGGATTCCCTCGCTGACGAAATCCGCGATCTGGCCCACCGCCCGGACATGTCCGAAGTCTATAGTTCGGAACTCGAGGAGAAGCAGCTCCTCTGCCAGTCGGCCGCCGAACAGCGCGAGGCCGTCGAATGCATGCGCGACTATGCCGCCGAGATGTATCGCGCGCAATCGGGCTGGCCGTGGTCGCCCGCCAAAGGTTCGCGCGCGTCCAAGGCCTCGACTGCCACGCAGGTCGCGGTGCAGGATTTCCTGCGCGGCCGCGATCTCGAACGGCGCGAGCGCCATACCCCCAAAGGCCCGATCGTCGTTGCCTCCGGCCATGCCGAATGGCACGACTGGCAACCGGTCTGGGCGCGGCTCGATACCATCCATGAGCGTATCCCTCATATGATGCTGGTGACCACCGCGCAGCGCAAAGGCTTCGACGCGATCGTCGCAGCATGGGCGGCGAACAATGGCGTGCCGCTGGTTGCCTATACGCTCAGCGGATCGGGCCGTGCCGCCCCCTTCGCGCGCAACCGCAAGCTGGTCGATCTGAAACCCGTCGAGGCCGTGCTGGGCGAGGGATCGGGCATTCAGGCCAATCTCTATCAGGCGCTTCGCAAGGCGGGTGTGCCGATCCATGCCTTCCGCAAGGCGGATCAGGCTCCGGTAGCCAATGTCCCGCGGGTGACCGTCACGAGGCGACGCCACGCCGCCTGATCGGGAACTGTCATCCCACCCATTCGTGCCGGCCGCGCATCCCCGCGCGGTCGGCATTTTTTATGCCAAAAGGGGAGGGCAGATCGCGGTCGATAGGCCGTTATGGGTGTTTGGACGAGAGGTCGCGCCTGAAAGCAGCCATTTGAGAATCAGGGGCATCGAGCCCCAGATTCTCAAGCCTCCTCTCTTCTCTCAAGTCTTCTTAGTGTGGCACGGGACCGCGTCCGCCTCAAGGACGACAGGGCCTCACCATTTTTCCGGGCGGGTCGAACACAGCATTCTCCTGCCTGCCCGGTGGCCGCCCGAAAAAATCGTGACCCCCATCGCCGGCTGCGCCGGTCGGGCTTCGCCCGATCCTTGACCCGGCCGCTCGGAGCCCGTGCCGAAGAAATGACCTCTTTCAATTTTTCAAGGAGGTTATGATGACCAAGGCATATCGTTCCGTCCGCTCGTTCTCGGAGATCGCTGATTTCGTCGCCGAAGAAAGCGCGCAAGTCACCGAACCATTCGCACACAGCTTCACCGAAACCGTCGATGGCTACCGGATCAGCGTGGCCGACGAGGTGATCACCAACGACATGCCCGACGCGATGCAGGTCCAGCTCGCCACCGAAATGCTGGTGCGCACGATGTTCGATGTGCTGCGAGACAGCCGCCTCGAAGACCTGTCCGACCGGCTCGCCTGGGGGATCGTCCATGCCTTCCACCGGGTCGCCGGACAGCTCGATGGCGAGGCCGACAAGGCCGCGATGAAGGTCAAGGGCCTGATCCGCGAAGCTGACGGCAGCGAGGTGATGATGAACGAGCTGGAAGAGGCGCAGACGCTCTGCCAGTCCCTCGACGAAGCGCGCGATGCGGTGGCCTGCATGCGCGATCACGCCGCCGCCACCTTCCATGCCGAGACCGGAAGGCCGTGGTCTACCCCGCGCGGATCGCTGGTGTCGAGCAAGCGCACCGCCTCGGTGATTGCCGCGCAGGATTACCTCGCCGCACGCCGCCAGCGCAGGATCGACGCGCACCACCCACAGGCCCCGGTGGTGATCTTCTCCGGGGGCGCTGAAGGCTGGAACGACCACGCACTGATCTGGGACAGGCTCGACAGCGTGCACGCGCGTATCCCGGCGATGGTGCTGGCGACGTCGGCGCAGGACAAGGGGTGCGATGCCATGGCGGCGGCATGGGCAGCGAGCCGGGGCGTGCGCCTCATCGCCTTCACCCTAAACCGCAAGCTGGGCAAGCAAGCCGGGTTCCGCCGCAACGAGCAACTGCTGGCGCTGCGTCCGGTCGAGGCCGTGGTCGCGCAGGGGTCGGGACTGCAATCGCATCTCGCGCGGGAGGTGAGGGCGAAGGGAATCCCGGCGCACTTCATCTGCCTCGCCCAGCAGCGCAAGGCCGCTTGAGGGGAGTGTGGGAGGATCGGTCCGGTTCACCGGGCCGATCCTCCTTCTCTTTTACTGCCGGGAAGCTCGGTCCCGCTCAGGGACCCGTAAACGGGTCCGTCGCGGAACCGATGCGGTGCCGTAAGAGCGGCCCCGGCCTCCTGCGCGCGGCTCCGCCGTGCTCGTCGCAGGGACACCCTTCGGGTGATTGTTGGATTGTCAGGGTTTCAGGTCGGGCAGGGGTTTGAGCGCTGTCGTTGCCGCCGCGCCGCCCACCCGGATGGCCTGCATTACCACGTCGCGCAATTCGCGCTCGGTCAGCTTTTCGACAGGCAGTTCGCGGATCACATCCGCATATTTGCCGCGCAGAGCGCGGCGGGCCTTTTCTACATCATCGGCGGCCTTGCGCTGGCGTGCTTCCAGTTCCGCAAGCCGATCTCTTTCCGTCAGTTTGGGCATGTCCATCTTCCTTTGGTCGATGGTCTGCCCGCCACATCATCCATGTTGGGAGTGATCCCCATGAACGCAAGATACAGACCCGAATATCAGCGGCTCCATTCGCTCATGGAGTATGATCCGGCGCTCCGCCGGGATAGAAAAGGGACCCTGCCGGGTGTTGCCCGCGCCTCGCGTGGCGAGGTCTCGCAGCAGGTGAACTGCTGCGCTTGGGCGAACGCACGGCGCAAGGCCGTTTGTAATGCACCCCACGCACGGGTGCTGCAGTTCGAATCGCTCGTTGAATCAGGTAGTTAATTCAGTGGTACGCGGATCATGAAAACAGACCGAGCTTGTGGTCCGCGTCCCCCACCGAGTTCGCTCCAAATCAATAACTCGTTGACATAGCCTTACAAAATGCCGTGGTGGTCGTACGACGCTCAGCGGGTAATTTTTGATAGGCTGAGTGTCGATCCTGGCCGTCGCCATCACATGAAAAATCGGAACTGGTAGGTGCCTTTCCCCATTCCCGGCATCCGTTTTATTACCTGCGCCAAGGTCTTCGCATAGCTCATCGTGACGGGCAGCGGATCGTAAAGTCCGTCATTGTTCCAGTTCATTTTCGATAACGCGAGCGCGGCTCTCGCGGTATCATCCCATGTTCCGTGCCCGGCATGTCGGACCAGTCTCAACGGTCGTGGTGTGCCTTTGCCACCTTGAAAATAGGGGCGGCGCCCGAAGCCATCGACTGCCCCATGCATCCAGAGCAGCGCGTCTTTGCCGCTGAGCCCGAGCAAGGTTCCGCGTTTCACCGGATACCCGTCAGCTTGTGATTTCTCAGGATCGTTACGGTCCTGTTCCCACCGCGCCGCCTGCCAGCCATTGTCCTCGACGATCTGGACAAGATCGACCGCCTCGATATGCTTCAGCGCCTCGAAACAGCCTTCGATTTCCGCTTCCTTGAACTCCGTGGATTTGTGGATCATCACGCGCGTTGGTGGTCGACCGCCGTGGCGCCGGCGATAAAGGTCCAGCGAACGGGTGATGACCCGAAACATCTCGGTATGCGAGAGAAACGGGTTCTCCCGCTGCACGTTCACATCGCCGGTGTCATAGGCGATGAATTCCAGACCAGCACCATCGGCGTCGAAGACCTGGCTGCAACAGGTCACGAAGCGGGCAAGCTCCGATTCTGCGGGCCGGAGCGCATAGGAGATACCAATATAAGCCGTGTCCGGCTCCACATCGGCCAGTTTCCAGGGAACGCCGCCAGCCTTGGCGTAGAGCGCGAGGCCGATCCGCCACATGACGCTGGCCCGGCATCGATAGGATAGTGCGCTGTCTTCCCGCACAATCTGAATGGGCAGCTGCCGCGCGGCGGTGAAGGCTTTGAGCTGGTGATGCAGATCGAAATCATCGGCTCCGTAAAAGCCGGAAGACCAGCGTTCAGGAAGATAGATGAACAGCACGTCAAAATCTGCGCGGTTGGCGTCGAGCAACTGGATTGAACGGATGAGCCGTTCGGCAAGCAGCAGGCCCGCTGCAGGGCAATCTTTCAACTCTCCGTCCAGTTGGGCATCGAGTTCCCGCCGACAATGGCTTGCAGCTGGCGCGAGGTGCGTCTGGAAGACGCTGTTGAAACTAGCCCAGTCCGGAAGATAGTCAGTTCGCTCCTGCGGTCTCGCAGGCTGGTTGAGTTCCCTCAGGAACTCGAAGAGACGCTGCGATTCCCCGGAAGGCGCAAGCGTCGCCACGCGGATGGGGGACGGGGTGAACATGCTCGAATAGGGCCCGAAACGGGCCAGTCCGCGCAGCGGATGGATGTCGCGATCGCTCGGCCGGTCCGGATGGAACAGCAGATTGGGCTCCGGCAGCCGGACATGATGTTGGAGTTGGCTGGTCATGGCTTGGCTGCCCATGAGAAAGCCGACTGGCGATCGACGTCGAAGGCGGCGTCCAGCCCATCGCCGATCGCAAGGGCACGCAGATTCTGGCCAGCGAATCTGCGCGACCAATAATTGATCAGTTTGTCGAGCATTTGATTATAGCGGCGTGCGGTCCGCTCCCGCGCAAAATCGGCGGTGATGGCTTTGGTTTCCTCGCTGCCGCCATCAAAGATGATCCTGGGCTCCAGCAGCAGCCAGAGCTGATCGCTGGCCCAGTCCAATCGCAGGCCGATACCTTCGCGCCAGGTGATATCGCGCTTGCGAGGGACGCTGCCGACGATCGGGCCGCCGATCACATCGCGCAGACCCTGCCAGGCTGGGTCGCCGGGCACCCGCGGCGCCAATATATCGGCGGAGCCTCTGGCGCGCGCCTCCATGTCATGGGTCCGCGCAATGGCGGCGACAAGCGCCCGGCGCAGCAATCCCCGCTCCTGTGAATCATAGCGCAGACGGCGATCCTCGAAGGTGGCAATGCCGAACTCTGTAATGCTAAAGGGGGCAAAGACCCGCCGGAACTCATCATCACTCCCGAAGCCGAGGACTCCCGCGCGCGTCCGGGCAACGATGATCCTCCCTTCGGCTGCTTCGACGGCTTCGCGCACATCCTTGCCGCCGCCGATCTCGCAGACGATCTTACGGCAATTCACCGGACGTGTCACACGCACTGCGTTCATGCGCAGGACCGGCCAGGATTTTTTGCCCAAAGGTGCGGGGGCAGCCGAGAAGCGTCGCCGCTCCTGACCTTCCGCTCGAAGGAGGGACGTGTCGATATCCGGCAGCAGCCGCAGCAGATCGATCATCGCCTCGTCGAATTCTCAATCCGGACGATCCCTGCTTCGAGACCGGCGGCTCTGGCTTTCGCGATTAGCCGGGTGACCCGTTCGAACGGAGCTGCCTCGCCGCGATGCATCCAGAACAGACCGTTGGGATAGGCGCCGTGTTCGCCAACCGCCTCTTCCAGCGCATCCATTACAGAGGAGTCGCGGCCACTATAGCCGGCAACGATAAGACCGAAGCGACGGCATGCGTCGACGAGCTGCCTGCGGAATTGTGCATCCTGATGGCGCAACTCCTCGCTGGTGTTCTTCAGGCGCCGCGACCGGAAATCGCCATGCAGCTTGATCTCGATGGGCCATTGCTGCTCGGAAATGAACTCTCCCGCCAGAAGCGTCCCGTCGAGCGACGCCATATTCAATGCCGCCGTCGTGTCGAAGGTGCGCGCGCAGGCATCGGCGAGAAGATGGTCGAAATTGGTTGTCCACACGATGTTGCAATGGGTGGCACGAAGAAGAGCGGCCAGCGCCAGATGTCCGTGGGTCGGCTTCATCCCCCGGATCATATGGTCGATATAAGTCCGCCTGTCCTGTTCTTGCGGGTAGGTGGCCTCGAACAGCGCCGAATATTCGTCGGGCGCGCCAGGTTCTGGCAATGTGTCGGATTCGGCCAGAAAAGCATCGAGGGTTGCGAGTATTGCCGGTGAAGAGAGATCGGCGACGGACTGAGGAGAGACCTTGCGCTGGGTGATGTACAGTTCCCGTTTGAACCGGCAGATCATATCCCAGGCTGTCAGGATCCCAGCTGACGCTGAAACGCCGGCGCCCAGGAGCCACATCAACTTCGCAGGCCGCATCGAAAACCGCCGCGCGAAATCATCCATCGCTATTTCGATACTATAATCGTCTCCACTCATCTGTCCGATGATTAACCGTTCACTGGATCTACGCTAGAGCGTTTTGTCGCCCTCTGGCGTAAAACCGGGGAAGGGCTCATTGAATTGCCATTTTGTTCATTCTATGTTCCAGTCTTGCGGATTCGCGCAAGAAAGCATGAGCGGCATCTCCTGGACAGCCGAGCGGAGGGTTAATGACCGCGATTATCTATCTGTCGCCAACTGACGACATCCCTGCCGAGCGCCATGTTGCCTTGGTCGTGCATCGCGGCTTTGGCGGCATGAAAAAGGGCTATTTTTTCGATAGCGCCAAAGGCGATACCGGCGGCTCGGCAGGCTTCGACTGGCGCATGTCCGAAGCGATCGAGAGGGCGAAGCGTTTCGCGGCAGAACAAGGTATCGACAAGGTCATCGTTCGCGCGGCGCGTGCCTGAATCTTTGGTCAGGCAATCTGGTGGGTTTGGATGCCTGCTAACCGGAGCAAATTGTGAAGCGTAGCGATCTTGCTTCGATTGCCCCTGTGCGCCGTATAGGTGAACAGGACGCGCTGCTTGGCGCGCGTGAAGGCAACGAAAAATCCCGCCGTAGCCTCGATCTGATCCTTGTCGAAACTCCACCAGGCACCATCGTCAAGACCGACGAAGATCACGCTGTGATACTCGAGACCCTTGCTCTTGTGGATCGTCATCAAGGGAATGGCATGGAGCCCTTCATAGGTATCGAGCGCCGTTTCCCAGTCCACGCCGTTGCCTGCGGATATGTGCAGATGCCCAGCCGCTGCGTCGATCACCTTGTCTAGCCATCCGCCCTGCCGGTAGGCGGGGTAGGCCGCGACAATGCGGTCCCGCCCTATCCAGCTTATTATCCTGTCGACCACGGATCGGACGTTTGGCTTGCCGACGGGAGGACTGACATGCGCCGCAAGCAAATCGAGTGCGAAGCTGTCGAGATCACTGGCAAGACGCGCCTGAGCGGCCTCGTCATCCGGCGCGATGCCCCGCAAGATACCCAGACTGTCCTGGCATAAAGTCCAGTACCGACCGCTGGCCTGACACACCGCAAGTCGCAGGATGGCGACAAGCAGTTCGGAGACCTCCTCGGCGAGCAGTTCCTGAAGCATGACTTGCCCGACCATCCCAGCCTCGTTGCGAAGCGGAATCCCTCGGGCTGCGAAGGCCGGTTCGAGTACGGCCGCATAGTCTCCCGCTTTCTGCCGGACGAGCAGAACGAAATCGCGAGGCGAAAGATCATGGGTTTTCATCTCTGCCGCGACAAAGGCGGCGAGGTGCGTTGCTTCGGCTTGCGCCGACGAGAAATCCCAGATCGCGCAGCTCTCGCCGGTGATCGAGCCAGCCGCCATGGCGACGGACTTGGCCGACTTCGCATCAAGCGCTTGGGCCAGCACATGCTGGATGCGCACTAAATTGGGGGAGGAACGGTAATTGTTATAGAGCGGCGTGCGTGTTGCCCCGAAATCGGCTTCGAAAGCCGCGAAGGGCGCATCCATCGCCATGGCCCAGCGCATGATCTGCTGTTTGTTGTCGCCGACCGCTGTGATCACGGTGCCGGTTCCCATGAAGATGGTCTGCACCAGATCATATTGGATCTGGGTCGTGTCCTGAAACTCGTCCATGAACAGATGCGGGTAGGTCAGCCGCAGGGCCTCGCGCGCCATCGGATTGACCCGCAGGAGCAGTTCGGCGAGGCGTCCGATCATCGGGAAAGAGAGGTAGCTTTTGGAAGCGCCATGCAATGACGATTGCCAATATTGGTCGGCCGCCCATTGCGCTGGCGTCGGGCTGTCCCAACCACCGGCCGGCAGACGTGTGCCGACAAGATGTCGCCGTTCGAAGGATTTGACGGCGATCGCTTGGAGATCGGCATAAGTGCCAACGCTGACAGGCGGTGAGCCGAGTTGATTCTGGAGAAAGTCGCGAAAATCCCGCTCGCCGGGAAAGATGATCTCATAGTCAGGCGTGGGACGCCAGCGAGACGGAAGCGCTTGGCCGAAGCGGTCGATCAATCCCGTGGCGAAGGCGTCAAATGTCATCGAGTCCAAGCGGCCAGCGTGGTCGCGATGGCAGCGCTGCGCCACCCGCGCCGCGAGATTAACGGCGGCATCGCGTTTGAAGCTGATCGCCAATATGCGGCGCGGGCGCGGAGCGGTGCCGGTCTGGAGCAGATAGGCGGCCCGCTGCGCCAGCAATTCTGTCTTCCCGGCGCCGGGGCCAGCAATCACGGAGCGATTGTCGCTCGATCGCACGACGTCGAGCGCGTTCGCCTCCAGTGCGGCGACGCCGACAGGCTGCCATTGATCGGGTCGAACGCGCCGAGACAGGACCAACATGCTTAATCCCGCCGCAGCGATTTGGCGACATGCTCGAGCAGCGCCTTTAGGACGGGCGGCATGCTGGCGATCAACTCCTTCCGCTTGATATGAACCAAGGCGGCCAGGTGAGTCGCTGGCTTGCTCTGCGTCAGGAAATGATAACGATAGGCAGGGAACAACTCCTCATAACCGGCATAGGGTCCCGTCCAGGCAGTCAGGCCCGGGCCAGCCGTACCGAGCACCGCTTCGGCCGCTTTGTCCTTGGCCATCCTTGGCCCGCCGCCTGCCGGGATCACCGCCTCATACGCCGCGGGAAAGGCTTTGAGCATCGCCATGTCGAGGTCGAGCGGCGAGGAGAAATAAACGCCATATTTCTGCAGGAAATCGACCCAGCCTGAAAGATGCTGGACTTCGGTCCACTCGTGCATCTTGGCGAACTCGGAATCTGAGAGCATCCCATTCGTCGTTTGGAGCAGCTTGTTCTTTTGCTCGCCTCGCTCGATCAGCTTCTCGATGGCGGTCTTGATCCGGCCGAAGCCGCCGCCCTTGCGGCCAAGGTCGAGGTCTAGCAGGGTAGCATAGGGAATACCGAGCTGGGTGAGCAGCCGCCAGAAATGCTGTACATGACGACCGCCCAGCGGCACGATCGCAACGAAGGCCGGATCGACCAGCAGATCGAGCGCTTCGGCCAGCTTGGGCAGCACGATGCGTTCCGAATCCCCTTCGACGAGAACCACGAACCGCGCGAAATAGAGTTCGGGATAGGCGAGCAGCGCGCCGCGGACGAACTTGGTTTCCTCGCTCGCGCCTTTGGGCAGCTTGATGGATTTGACCGTCGATATGCGCGTTTTCGGATCACAGCGGCAATAGCGCACTTCGCGGGGGTCGACCCGGCTCAGCACCGCCGGGGAATGGCTGGTGATGAGGGCCTGGACTCTGCCATCTTCGGTCAGGGTGCGGAACTGCCGAACGATGCGCGCCAGGAAGTAAGGCGAGAGATGGTTTTCCGGTTCCTCCAGCGCAAACAGCGTCAGAGCGGGGATTCGCATGGTGTCGTCGCGGAATCCATCCACCGTCCCGGCGACCACGGCGCGTTCGAGGTCGAAGACCGCCGCAGCCAGCGCGAAATAGAAAAGCGATTGCTGTCCATCACTGAGCGCGTCGAGCCCGCGCTCATGGCCATCCGGACCTTGCTCGAAAATGACCGCGATCCGGCTCACCACGTCCTCGAAGCGACGGCTGACCAGGCTGAGGCGAGGCTTGGTATCGACAACATCATCGTGCAGTCCTGCCCAGCGTTGCTGGAGGGCCTGGCCGATCGACGCGATCGCAGCCTCTCCTTCAAAGGCTTCGGTCAGCGTCTCACTGGCCTCGGTGACGGCGTCTTCTGTGTCGGAAGACCATTCGATCGCCCTCAGCAGACGCGCGGCCAGCGCTCCCGCCGTGGCTCGGATCTGCGCGGCAGCATCGCGGCTGGCGGGGGTGTAATAGAGCTGGATCAGGCCGCGATCGGCTGCCGATACCGGATGACACTTGTCGGCCGGCGGATCGTCGTCAAGCGTCTCGACCCAGAACAGGTCCTGCGACACTTCGCCTTCGACTGTACCGTCATCTTCCCATCGCGCTTCGAAGCGCAGCCGGCAGACTGGATCATCGCCCGCTCGCGCAATGTGCATGCGCCGGAATGCTGGCGCGATGGTCTCCGGCGTCGCGGTGCCATCGCTCAGTTCCGGCAGGCCGATCAGGACATCGATGAAGAGATTCTTGGGGTCTCGATCATCGGGATCGTCCTCGGCGCCCAGGTGAAAATCGGAGCGCTGCACCGTCCGCTGCGCGCGGGTCACGCCGAACAGCTTGGACAAGGCTTGCAACAGCGCCGTTTTTCCCGACGCGTTGGGGCCGACCACCGCAGTAATATCCGACGCGATTTCGATCGCAAGCGGGTCGGGCCCGAAGCAGCGGAAGCCCGCGATGGTGACGGTTTCAATCAGCAAAGCGACACATCCTCTTCGATCGTCATTTGGCAGCCGTGAGCCTGTCCAGTTTTGTCATGAAAAAACGCTCGCTCCACAGATCGAGCGATTTGGCTTCGGCGGGGCGCAGGAAGCGGCGCACATCCTCGGCCGCCGCGTTCCAATCGATCTTCGCGATTGTGTCGCCGAGCGCCTGTTTCAGCCAAGGCAAGTCGACGGCAATGCTCTCGTCTCCCGCCCACGGACCGGCCTGAATCAGCGCGGTGCGGAGCAGAGCGAGGTTGGGCGCGGATCCCCTGGCGACATACCAGGAGAAATCATACCAATCCCTGCCCTTGAGGAAGCCGCGGCAGAGCAGGGCATGGATCTTGAGCGCGAAGTTGGACGGCAGGTCCTGGTGACGCACTTCATGATCGGCCGGGAAGTCGAGATAGGTCGCATCCTCGCCTGAGCCAGCGGGCGGGTTCACGTCGATCTCTAGCTTGATGCGGATCGTCCGGGGTTTGCCGGTTCCCGCGAAGGACAGGTCGAGCTGGCTTGCGATCGAATCATTCTTGAGCAGGGCCTGCCGGATCGCGGTGTCCATCTTCGTCTTGGGCAGCGCGTCGAGTTTGAGCCCGAACTGCTCGAAGACCTCGACCAGTATCTTGAGATAGGGCGACCAGTCGAAATCCGGGTCAGGCACGCGCAGCAGAAAATCCAGATCCTCCGAAAAGCGAGGCAGGCCGTGCAGGATGCGCAGCGAGGTGCCGCCCTGGAACAAGGCGACGTTGAAGAAATCGCCGCGCCACAGGGAATAGAGCGCGATCTCCTGGAGGATTTCCTTGACGGCATTCTCCTCCTCGAGCGCATTGGCGGCTTCATATCCGCGCAGTTTTTCCTTGATGATGTCAATCATGGGCTGGTGATTGCTTTCTGGTCGGCAGTACGGCGCTTTCCAGCGCGGCGAGGAAGGCGTTGACCGCCTTGTGCTTGTAGACGGATTGGAGCTTGGCAAAGTCCTTGCGACGGAGCGAGGCAAGCCTTTCTTCCTCGATGCGCATGCCCTGGATGACCCAGTCGATCCCCGTCCATGGCTGCTTGCGCAGTGCGACGAGATCCATCAGCGCGCGCAGGGGCTGCGCGACGAACGCCGTGAGGTTGCCGATCGGGATCCGATCAACGCCGGTCAGGAAGCGATAGTCGGCGATGGCCAGCGGGCGAAAATCGAAGGTGCCGAAGTCCGGCGTCTCATAATGCAGCGTCTTGCGGCCTGGCGAGACGCTGGCAGTGACAAAGACCGCTTCGGGAATCCAGCTATGATAAGCGAGCGCGCTTTCGAAGGAGACATAGCTGCCGGGCAGAAGACTTTGCGCGATCGCGAAGGGATGGACCGTTTCGCTGCGATAGCGAGAGCCCAACAGATAGGTGCCGCGCTTGACCCGGAGCAGCGAGCCATCCTTGAGCGCGCGATTGACCAGGCCATAACGCCGCGCATCGCCGCCGCCGAGCAAGCGGCCCAACTGGCGTTCGCTCAGGATATGATCGGCGAGACCTGCCGCCTTAATCTGCTGTGCCAGGGAGGACATGAAGTTCCTGATACTTCCAAAATGTGAAAGTTTCCAGAATTTTCTTTGCGGGACCGCCAAGGGAATACAACACGCAATCAATGGCAATGGAAGATCATTGCTCCATGCGAATGCTTGAAACCAATCCACCCGCCACCTATAAGGAGCGGGCTTACCGACCCAGGCAGAAGCTCTGTTCAACGGAGTTTCTGCATGACCAAACTGAACATCCGTGTCGATGAGGCGCTGTACGCGCGTCTTGCGCGCCGTGCTCATGGGGCTGGCCTGCCGGTTTCAACTTTTTGTCGGAGTGTCCTGACCCAGGCCGCCGATCCGCAACACCGCTACGTCTATTCCTCGCAGGATGAGATCCTGGCGACGGCGCTGCAGATGCTGTCGATCCTTGCGACCTTCGTCGGTCAGCAGTCACCCAAAGCACTCGAGCAGGGCATGGCGGATGCCCGCGCGATTCTCGCCGAACGCGGGCTGGTGCCGGAAGGGGCGCGGCCATGAGCATCTTCCGCAACGACACCGTCGGCTCCTGGACCCGCGGCGGACAGGCCACCGTCCACAATCTGCGGATGACCACACAGGTTTTCTACCAAACGGTGCTGGCGGGTCTGGTCCTTTGGGTGATGGGCATCGCCTGGTACGCGATGGAGAAGTCCACCGCCTACGAACGCTTCGTGCTGGTCAAGCTCGCCGAAGCCTCGATCAAGGTCGATGCAGCAGGCGGCACCAACGATCCCGTTCTGTTCAGAACACCGGACGGGACCACCTATAAGACCTCGGCCGACTGGCTGCTCGCCTCTGAGCTCGCGAAGCACACGCTGCACAGTTTCGAGGTCTACCTGATCCACGGCGCGCTGCTGTCGGGTATCTTCGTGCTCGCGGCGATGGGATATGCCTGGTTCTACTTCACGTGCGCCGGCAAGGGCCTCGGCTCCAACGAATATCTGCGCGGCGCGCGCTTCGGCACGATCAAGGAACTGCGACAGGCGCTGCGGCGGGAGAAGAAGGGGCCGATCACGATCGGCGGCGTAGCCATGCCGACAGCCTATGAGCCCGAGCATTTGCTGCTCTGCGGCGCGCCCGGCTCGGGCAAGACCAACATAATCGTGAAGATGCTCGCCGGAATTCGCGCCGACGGCAAGCGGGCGATCGTCTATGATACGGCCGGAACTTTCGTCGAGAAGTTCTACCGGCCCGGCATCGATACGCTGCTTAACCCGCTCGACGCGCGCACCGCGCATTGGTCGCCATGGGTCGATGTCCCGCGCGACTACCATTACGACCAGATTGCCGAATCCACGATCCCCGAGCCGCATGGCGATCCGTTCTGGGCGAAGGCGTCGCGCGGCACGCTGGTCGCGGTGATGCGGAAACTGGCTCGGCAGAAGCACACGTTCATCTCGGTGCTGATGTTCCGCCTGCTGCGCTCGAAGCTCAAGGATCTCGCGGCCTTCGTCACCGGCACCGAGGCGGCGGCGTTCATCTCGACCGAGGGCGAGCGCACCTCGGCGGGCATTCAGGCCGAACTCGCCTCGGTGATGCGCAGCTTCTCCTGGCTCGACGATACCGAGGACGGCTTTTCCATCCGCGACTGGGTGGAGAAGGGGAACGACGGAAGCTGGCTGTTCATCACGGTGAAGGCCGACCAGTTGCCCTCGCTGCGCCCCCTGATCACCGTCTGGCTCGATATCGCCATCAGCGCGATCATGAGCCTCAAGCCTGATATCCACCGGCGGCTCTATTGCGTGATCGACGAGCTGACCACGCTGCAGAAATTGCCGTCGCTCTCGGATTTCCTCGCCCGCGCCCGCAAATACGGCGGCTGCGGCATCCTCGGGTTCCAGTCCTTTCCGCAGCTCGTTTCCACCTACACCAAGCCCGAAGCCATGGCGATCACCGGTTATTGCTCGACCTGGGTGGCGCTGCGGGCCAACGACGGGGACACCGCCGACCACATCTCTGCCAACCTCGGCCAGGTCGAGCAGATCGAGGCCAACGAGGGCATGAGCTACGGCGTCAACGACATGCGCGACGGCATCAACCTGTCGCGCATGCAGGTGACGCGGCCGCTGGTGATCTCGAGCCAGGTGCGGGACCTGCCCAATTTCTCGGGCTACCTGCGTTTCGGCCGCCGCTTGCCCGTCGCTCAGTTCGCCGACAGCTATAACGATCTGCCCGACATCGCGCCGGGATTCATCGAGCGCGAGGAGCCACCCAAACCCCATCCTAAGGCCGAGGAACTGATCCGGCTGGCGCAGGCCGAGTCGACGCTGCGCGAAGCCACCGAGCGCGAAGCGCAGGAGGCCCGGCAGAAAGGAGCCCATCGGCAGGCAAATCCGCCGCAACCGTCACAGAAGCCAACACCGCCGGAGCCATCGGCCGCGCCGTTGCCAGCGGCCAAGCCCATGCTGCCACCGGCAAGGCGCCGGAAGGGCCGGACGGGTGAGACAGGTTCAGCCGATCAGAACGACCTGTTCCCGTCCAACGAGCCCGCAACGCCCACGCCTGCCGATAGCCCGGAAACCCCTGCCGATATCCCGTTCTCGGTCGATGACTACATCCATGCAACGCCCGAGGAACTGGAGCTGCCGTCTCGAAAGGCCTGGGCCATCGTGATGGCCAAGCAGGGCGAGATCACCGCCAAGCTGGTCCAGCACGGCGAGGCCGATAGTCCGCGTGAAAAATCGAAGCCGGCGTGATCAATCCGGTTCGCTTGCATGGCACGCCGGCCAATATCGCCCGCTATTATACGGTCGGCGACTATTACACCAAGGGCGGCGACGAGCATTCCGAATGGGGCGGGGCACTCGCCGCCGATCTCGGTCTCTCGGGCAAGGTCGATCCGGCGGTGTTCAAGGCGCTGCTGGCGGGCCAGGTCGGGGGGCAGCAACTCGGCCGTCATCGGTCCGACGGCGAGATCGAGCATCATCCGGGCTGGGACTTCGCGGTCAACGCGCCCAAGTCGGTCTCGATCATGGCGCTGGTGGCGGGCGACGAACGGATCGTCGCCGCGCACGAGCGGGCCGTGGGCAGCGCGATTGCGTATCTCGAAGAACACGCCAGCCTGCGCCGCCGCGAAGAGGGTGAGATCCGGCATCATACCACCGGCCGCCTGATCTACGCCCGTTTCACCGAGCACGCGAGCCGGGAACTCGACCCGCATCTCCACACCCACGTCGTCGTGCTCAACATGACCAACGAGGCCGCCGGCGATCCCATGGCCAGCCTCGAGACTCGCGCCATGTTCGCCGAGCAGATGACGGCGGGGCAGATCTACCGCAACGATCTTGCCCATCGCCTCAGCGAGCTAGGCTACCAGATCGAGCGCGATCCCCGCAGCGGTCTGTTCGAGATCAGGGATGTCCCCAAAGGCCTGATCCGGAACTTCTCGCAGCGCGCCGAGCAGATCAACGCCCATGCCAAAGAGCACGGGCATCAAGGGCAGGCGGAGCGGCAGCGCTCCTTTTACGCAACCCGACCAGGCAAGGAGAAGATCGGCCTCGAAGCGCTGCACGATCGCTGGGAGGAGCGCTGTAAGGCCCATGCCGACGCTTTGACGCTCTTGCGGGGCGCGGCCGACAAGATCGGCGAGCGCGACCTTCCCGCCGGCAAAGCCGTATCGGCCAGAGCCATGCTGTTCGGCATCCGCCAGGCCGAATCGCGCGAAGCGGTGAACAACCTCGGCCAGATGCTGCGGCTTGGCCTTGCCAGCCATGTCGGCGAAGTGCGCCTCGAGGATGTGCGGCCTCTCGCCGAAGCGCATGAGGACCGGCGCAAATTGCTCGCGACGCGCGAGAAGACCGGCGACCGCGATCTGACCCGCGGGCGCACGAGCCGGGCGACGGCGCGGATGGAACAAAAGCTGACCATGCATCTGGCGCTGTCGCTCGACGATGCGCGCCCGATTGCATCTGCGGACCGGTTGTTGGCGGCGCTCGAAAGGGCGGGGCTCAATCCGGCGCAGGAACAGGCGCTGGCCGCCATCGCCACCTCGCGGGACCGGGTGAACGGTGTCCATGGCGTGGCAGGGGCGGGCAAATCGACGTTGGTGAAGGTGCTGGTCGAGGCGGCCGAACCCGGCACGACCGCAGTCGCGCTGGCGCCGACGTCCTCGGCAGCGGCGGAACTTGGTCTCAAGGCCGGGATCGAATCGCGCACCATCGCCAGCCTGCTCGCCGGTGGCGGGCGTGGGATCACGGCGTCGCATCTGCTGGTTGTCGACGAGGCGGGCCAACTCGGTAATCGGCAGGCCCTTCGCGTCCTAGAGATCAGCCGTGAGACCGGCGCGCGCGCGCTGTTCCTCGGTGACAACAAGCAGACCGGCGCGATCGAGCAGGGCAAGGCCTTCTGGCTGCTCCAGCGCCTTGGCCTGCCGACCACCCAGCTCACTGAAGCAGTCCGGCAGGAAACCCGCCAGATGAAGGAGGCCGTCACCGCGGCACGGAACGCGGATTATGCCGGATCACTGGCCGCGCTCGACAAGGTGGTGAGCGGTGTCGATACGGAGGCGCTGGCGAAGGGGCTGGTCACCGAATGGACCCGCCTCAAGTCGCAGACCCGGCAGAGCACCAACATCCTGGTGCTCGACAATGCCACCCGGCTCGTCGTCAACGACCAGATACGCGAGGTGCTGAAGCGTGAAGGCAGCATAGCCGCCGAGGACACACGGCTGCAGGTGCTCACTCCTTCAGGACTGACCGACGAACAGAAGCACATGGCCCGGTTCTATTCCGGCGGGCAGGTCGTGACCTTCTCGCGCGACAATGTCGGGCTCGGCCTGGCGCAGGGCACCGAATATCGGGTGCAGGGCTTGGGACGTGACGCCAACGGGCGGCAGATCGTCAAGCTGGTCGATGAGAGCGGGCGCGTGATCCGCTGGGATCCACGATTGGGATCAGCGCGCGTCGTCAATGTCTTCGCCAAGCCCGAAGACAGAAGTCTCGCCGAGGGTGATCGCATCCAGTGGCGGCTCGCGAACAAGGACCTCGATCTCAAGAACGCCCAGCGCGGCACGGTCGAGAAACTCGACGGGCCTATCGCCACGATCCGCTGGGATCGCAGCGAGCGCGTGCAGGATGTCGATCTCTCCAAGCACCGCACCTGGGACCATGGCTATGCCGAGACGGTATATTCGGCCCAGTCCAAGACCTACGACCGGGTCTATGTGCTGGCGCCCGTGCAGTCGGGCCTGGTCAACGGGCAGAACTATTACACCGCCATCACCCGTGCCCGTTACGGCGTGAAGCTGTGGACCGAGAACGCGGACAAGCTCGCGGTGAAGCTCGCGCGCAATTCGGGTGAGAAGACCTCATCGCTCGAAGGGCTCGGGCGGCTCGATAAGGATAGCGCCAAGGCCCTGGCCGCGCGCCATCCCGATAGCCTGCGTCAGGCTCGCGAGGAACAGGAACGCCTCCGGCAGGAACGGCGCGATCGGCAGATACAGCGTCGACTTGATCGTGCGCCGCGACCACCCAATAGCTTGGGTGAGCGGCTGGCTCAGCGCGTGTTGCCTTTGGCCGAGCGTATGGATCGCATCCTGCAATCCATTCTTGATCGATCCGCGCCAGCCATCAGCGCGGCGGAGCAGGGTCCGGTTCGGCAGGACGCACCCGCGCACCAACCCGCGCACCAACCCGCGCCTCAGCCCGAGCCGGTCCATCAGCCCGCACCTGTCTATCAGCCTGAGCCTTCACGTGGGCCGGAGCGATGATGGGCAATCCCGTGCTGGCGAAGCTGCTGACCGCCAGACGCCTGGTTTCTATCGATGGAGTTGACCCATGAAATTCAAACATCTCATTCTGGTGGGAGCGGGCGCATTGTGCCTTGCCGCACCCCCGGCCATCGCGCGTTCCGCCGGTCCGGTTCGCCACGAACCCGAGGTTGCCCGCTGCATTCGTCAGGCATCCCAGGGAAGGGCTTGGCTGGAAAAGACCTTGTGGGGCCTGAGAGATCAGGAGGCGGGCTGGGTTGGAGCCGAGATCGCCAACACCAACGGCACCCATGACCTCGGCGTGCTCCAGATCAATTCCGGCTGGGTGCCGCGCCTTGCCCGGCTGTTGGGACGGCCGGGCGATCAGGTGCGGACATGGCTGCGCTATGATCCATGCTTCAATGCCGAGGCTGCGCGCTGGATATTTCTGTCCGCGCTGCATCAGACCGGCGATTACTGGAAGGCGGTCGGCGTCTATCACAGCCCGACCGCCTGGCGGCAACGGCGCTATGCGCTGAGCGTCGCCAGCCATCTTCGCCGGCGCTTCGGCGAGGGGTTGTTCGCCATGGCCGGTGGCGGGACGCTCGATGATGATAGCGAGGAGCAATAGGCAAGGCCCATTGCTCCTCGATCCGGTCAGCCGTTGAGGCGGTCCTTGATCGCCTTTGCCGGCGTGAAAGTCAGCTTCTTCGCCGCGGCGATCTTGATCGTGGCGCCGGTCGAAGGATTGCGGCCTTCGCGCTCGGGCGTCGCCTTGACCTTGAACTTGCCGAAGGCGGAGAGGGCGATTTCTTCGCCGGCAGCAGCGCCGTCGGCGACCGAGGCGAACACCGAGTCGACGATCTTGCGGGCGTCGGCCTTGGTCACGCCGTGCTCGGCGGCAATCTTGTCGGCGATGTCGTTGTTGTTCATGGGGAACCTTTCTTCGGGAAAATGGAAAAGGCCTACTAGCCGCGCGTGTGCCGGGCGTCACGAGACCTGGTCGTCGTTTTGTGCGGCTTATCCAGAGTTTCTCGCGTCTTCGCGCAGCGAAGCAGGTCATTGAAGCGGCTAGAGCCGTGCATTATATCCATGAGGCTTCTCAACTCATGGCAAGGGCCCGCAACAGGACAGGGCCTTTGTATGTTGCTTCATGACCGCGAGGCGGCCTCGCGTCGCCGTGACTTTGCTCCGGCTTCAATCTGCTTACCCAGCCTTCTGATCGTCTGGAGCTAGGCGCGATGGTTCGTCGTCGCCGAGCAGGCAGAGCCCGGATGGCTGGTTCGCCGCCACCGATGCAATTGGTGCCCGCTGCATCGCCACCGAATTCTGACATCATAGTCGGGGCAGCGCCGGACATCGTTCCGCTTTCCGCTGCCGCCGACCCACCCGATGGCGGGAGCACCGAATTGGCGGCTCTGCCCCCCGACGCGATAGTTCCGGTAGGCCAGCGTTTCTCCCAGCAATTGGTCGATGACGCGCAGCGGTACTTTTCCAAAAAGTACGGCCGGGTGATCGAAAGAGCGGAGGCTGTGGAGTTCCTGAATAGATACCTCCGATTTGGACAAATCATATCCCATTGGAAGACGTAGGCATTTTCCGATTGGGGAGCAGAACTTGGAGGTGCCGGCCAAGGGTATCCGGGATGCACTTCGAACTTTATCGCTCATATTCAATAATTTGAGGGAAGGGGGTAAGGTGTTTGCGAAAGGAATGACGTATGGCCAGACCACGAGCGAAAACACTAGCCGCCAGATCCGAGACAGGCCCCCTCAAGCGGGCGGTACTCTATGCGCGGGTCTCGACCCCTGAACAGGAGCGGGAGGGATTCTCCATTCCCGCCCAGGAGAAACTTCTGCGCGAGTATGCGGTCGCCAACGGCTTTTCGATCGCTGCCGAGTTCGTCGATGTCGAAACCGCCAAGCGTGCCGGCCGCGCGAATTTCACCGCGATGCTGCGCTATCTCAAGACCCATCAGAACGTGAAGACCATCCTGGTCGAGAAGACCGACCGGCTTTATCGCAACCTCAAGGACTGGGTCACGATCGACGATCTCGAGCTGGACATCCATCTGGTCAAGGAAAGCATCGTGCTGACCGGTGATTCCCGGTCATCCGAGAAGTTCATGCATGGCATCAAGGTGCTGATGGCGAAGAACTACATCGATAACCTGTCGGAAGAAGCCCGGAAGGGCCTGATGGAAAAGGCCGAGCAGGGCATCTGGCCGTCCGCCGCGCCGCTTGGCTACACCAACGTTGTCGGCGAGAACGGTAAGAAGATCATCGCCATCGACCCTCAGCTCGGGCCGCTGATCGCGCGCCTCTACACCTGGTATGAGAGCGGGCAGTATTCGATCAAGGAGGCGGCGCAGAAGGCGAAGATGGCCGGGCTGCGATACCGGAAAAGCGGGAGTCCACTGGCGACCAGCACCATCCACAAGATCCTCCGCAACCGGATCTACACCGGCTCTTTCGAGTGGAAGGGCAAGATCTATCAGGGGTCGCATCAGCCGCTGGTGTCGTTCGAGACCTGGTCCAACGTTCAGGAACTGCTCGACGGGCGGAGCATCTCCAACGTCCACGGTAACAAGCACCAGTTCGCCTATACCGGCATCATGACCTGCGGCCATTGCGGCTGCGCGGTCACGGCGGAAATCAAGAAGAAGCGCTATGTCTATTACCACTGCTCCCGGTTCAAGGCGCGGTGTCCCGAGCGCTATGTTCGCGAGGAGGTTCTCGACGAGAAATTCGAGGAGGTTCTCCGCCGGCTCAATCTGGACAACGAGGCTTTCTCGCTCATTCGCCGGGCCTTGAAGGAGACCGCATCCCACACCCAGAATGAGCGCGACGATCGCGTCAGCAAGCTCCGCGCCGAAGCCGATCGGCTCACTCGCCGGCTGGATACGCTCTACATCGACAAGATGGACGGCAAGATCACGGCCGAATTCCATGATCGTCTGGCACAGCAGTGGCGCGAGGAGCAGCATCGCTGCATTCAGGAGCTTGCAACTCTGGCCGACGCCGAGAGCGATCTGGTCGATGATGGCATCGCGCTGCTCGAAGTGGTCCGGAACGCCCACGCAGGCTTCGCAAAACAGCCATTGGCGATCAAACAGCGCTTTCTGAATCTGGTTCTATCGAACTGTTCCTACGCCAATGGCGAATTGACCGTGGAGTTCAGGAAACCGTTTGATTTTCTTGCCGAAATCCCGAGGCCGGGAAATGATGGCACTCAGGCAAATATTCAATCGAACCGCCGAAGTGGCGAAT
Source organism: Novosphingobium album (ex Liu et al. 2023) (assembly GCF_029076845.1). Taxonomy (GTDB): domain Bacteria; phylum Pseudomonadota; class Alphaproteobacteria; order Sphingomonadales; family Sphingomonadaceae; genus Novosphingobium. The sequence goes on along the minus strand of NZ_JARESE010000028.1, from coordinate 255,706 downwards.
TGGTCGGGGAGACAGGATTCGAACCTGCGACCCTCTGCTCCCAAAGCAGATGCGCTACCAGGCTGCGCTACTCCCCGACCCTTTCGGCCGACCCTTTCGGCGGCCGCTTGCGGCGGTGGTGGGCCCGGCAGGATTCGAACCCGCGACCTAGCCGTTATGAGCGGCCAGCTCTAACCGCTGAGCTACAGGCCCCAAACCGCGCGTTGCATCGCCGTGCCCGCCGGCGCGCCGCGCCGTCAGGACAGCGCCGCTTACAGCGCCGCCGGGCGCTAGGCAAGCGCGACCGACGCCATGATCTCGCGCACGCAGGTGGGCCGCACCCCGCGCGAGGCGAGGTAGCCGAACAGCGTGCGCCACCAGTCATAGAAGGCGTCCAGATCCTCGTCGCTGCGCACATAGGGCGTGTGGCCGGGGGCGAGCGAGGGGCTGTGGAACGAGAAGACGAGCACGGGCAGGCCATCGTCCAGCGCGATGTCCACGCCCCGGATCGCTTCCTCGGCCGTCACGCCTTCGGGGGTCAGCGGAATGCGTTCGAGCAGGCCGGCGCGCGCCAGCAGGCCGCGCACCGAGGGCGTGCGCCACATGTGCGGATAGATGATATTGCCTGCCTGGCGCAGCAGGCCCCAGTACACCGTGGTCAGCGGCAGTTCCATCAGCGTGCGTTCGGCATCCACCCAATAGGGCCGCAGCGGATGGTTGCGGAAATTGGGGCCGCCGGCATAGCTGTAATCGAACAGGGCGCGCACCGAAGTGTCGATGGCCAGGCCATGCTCCTTCAGCATCGCGGCGCTGTGCGGACCGATGCCATAGCGCCCGGCGCGATAGATCAGCGGCGCCGCCCCGAAATTGCCCTCGATCGCATCGCGCAGGCGGGCGAACTTGGCATTTTCGAGCCGGGGCGGAAGATTGCCGGCGAAGCTATTGAATTCATTGACCGCTTCTTCGAACGGCGGGCTCACCCAGGGGTGGAGCTGGACGCCGATCTCGGCGCGGCCATCGGCCACCGCGCCGCGCAACGCTTCGGCGGCGGGCGGGGCGGAGGCAATCGGATAGTCGAGCATGTAGGACGGCACGACGCCGAAGCCATCGCAGAATTGCTGGAACTTGCGGAGCGCCGGGATCGTCACCAGCCCGAACCGTTCGCGATTGAGCGGCGCGTTCCAGTCGAATTCCTCTTCGGTATCGACCGTCACGATGAAGCGCTGGCCGAAATCCTCGCGGAACCGCACGAACTGCTCGGCGGACGGCAGATCCAGGAGGCTGCTTCCCGGCACTGGCAATTTCACCCCTATCCCCCGCGGCATCGTCCGCGCGTGGCGAAGCGGTCCTGCGATTGCGTCTCAGTCTTGGCTATGGCCCGAGGCGGCCGCGGTCAACCCGGGCAACGTTAGGTGCAATTCGTTAGCATATCGTTTTAGCGAGCCGCCAGCCGCCTTCGCCTCCGCTTCGGAGAGGCGCAAGGTGAAGCCGATGCCGAACATTCCGGCCGAAAGCGAGGATGGGCGGGCGATCGCCCCGCCCAGCAGTTCCGCGTCGCTCAGCCCGGCCAGGCTGGCCGGCAGCGCGACGCTGGCGATCACCGCGCCGCCGCTGGCCTGCGCGCGAAGCGCCAGCACTTCGTCAGGCCCGGTCATGCCGGCCAGCGCGGCCAGCAGGCGCCAGACCAGCCGTTCCGCCTCGTTGGGATCGAGGCCCACGGCCAGCCCGTCTTCGGTCACGCTGAGGGCAAAGCCGCTGCGGCGCGGATCGGTCCAGGCGCGCAGCCGCGCGACGGTGCCGGTCAGCACTTGCCCCAGGTCGGCCGTGCCCGGCTCCAGCGTCATCGCGCCGCTGTCGAGCTTCACCAGCCGGTCCAGTTCGTCGAAACCGGCGAAGACATGCGCGGCATCGCCGATGATCGCCGAGGCGAGCGCGCGGTATTCGTGCGGGGTCGGTCCGAAAAGCTGCTGCAGGATGATCTCGGCCGCGACCTGGATGGCATTGGCGGGCGTGCGCAGCTCGTGCAGGATCTGGCGCATCCGGTCCGCCTCGCTGGATGGCGGCGGCTGCGTCGGCAGGCCGTCGATCGTGGCGGGACGGCGGAAACGGCCGGTATAGCCGGTGAAGCGGCCGCTCACCGGATCGAAGCGGGGCAGGGCGTCGATCTGCCAGTCGCCCGCGATCGCGCGCGCGCCCTCCAGCGTGATCGCCGCATCGCGCAGCGGCTGGCGATAGCGGATCGCGCCGGCCAGCGCGAGCGACGCGCGCGCCGGCGCATCGCGGTCCGTGGCGCCGAGCCGCAGGCCGACCGCCATCGGCGCCACCGGCGCATCGGCCCAGACGATCCGCCCGGCGGCATCGGTGGTGAAATCGAAGGCGGAGACTTTCGCCTGCGGTTCGGGCACGGCATCGTCCAGCGGCAGGCGCGGCGCGTCGCCCGTTTCGGGAGTGATGGCGGCATGTTCGCGCGACCGGCGGAATTCCTCGATCCGGCGCACGATCGCGCCGATCCCGGCATCGGCTGGCGGCGGCGGAGCCGGCAGGACATGGACGGTGGCCGCCGAATCGGGCTCGGCCGGAGGCGCTGCCGGTTCCTCCGGCTCGGCGATGGCCTGATCGAGCGCGAGCTGCATCACGTTCCCGCCTTGCGCGCCGAGCAGGGCCGAATCGGTTTCGCATGGGGGCAGGCCGCGATCGGTGATGCCCAGCCGATCGAGCAGGGCATCGACGCGCGGCCCCAGATCGCGGCGATGGCGCAGGATGCCGCGCGCCCGCACCGGCAGGGCCGGGATCAGCGCCAGCCAGTCATCCTCGGCAATGCGGGCGGCGGCAATGGCGGCGGTGGCGACGGCCGGGTCTTCCTCGGCCAGCAGCGCGATCAGGCGCGGATTGCGCAGGCGCGCGACCGGATCGCGCAGCATCCGCGCCCGCTCGGCCACGGGCACCGCCTGGCCCAGTTCGCGGAGCCGCGCATAAGCCGGTTCGACCGAACCCGAATGCCCGTTCGCCGGAACGCTGCCCAGAATATCGAGCAATTGCCGGTACTGGATGCGCGCAAGCGCGGTCCCTCGCACTGGCAAGCGCAGGACCGTGGCAAGGCGATCGTCGAAGTGCATCCATGCTCCAAAGGGCCCGCGACCATAAGGGCACGGGACGGGTGTGGCGATCCGGTTCGATCCTGTCTCCTAGCAAACCCCGGTGTCAGCGGAAGCACAGTCTGGAACAGCGTTGCAAAGCGGGACGATTACGCTAGGAGATAATATTATTACCGTGAGAGGGCCAGAGCCACTGTGGAAATTCCAACAGTCGGTTAGGGGTGCAAAGCGGTGGGGCATCAGGGACGACAACATGGCCAATCTCGACGATATTGATCGCCGCCTGCTCGCGGAATTGCAGGCGGAGGGGCGGATCACCAATGTCGAGCTGGCCCAGCGCGTCGGGCTGACCGCGCCGCCCTGCCTGCGCCGGGTCCGCTCGCTGGAGGAAGCGGGCATCATCAAGGGCTACCATGCCGAGCTCGATGCCTCCAAGCTGGGCTTTACCATCACCGTCTTCGCGCTGGTGAGCCTCAAGAGCCAGGCCGAGGAAGCGCTGCGCCAGTTCGAGGAACATATGCGCACGCTGCCCGATGTGCGCGAATGCCACATGCTGAACGGCGAGATCGACTTCATCCTCAAGATCGTCAGCCGCGATCTGCAGAGCTTCCAGGAGTTCCTCACGTCCAAGCTCACGCCCGCGCCCAATGTCGCCAGCGTCAAGACATCGCTGACGATCCGCACCGCCAAGGAACTGCCGGGCGTGCCGCTGGAATAGCGCGCTAGACGTAGTAGGCGATCCACGCGACGGCGCCGGCCGCCGGCAGGAACAGCAACTGCGCCAGCGCGGTGCCGAACAGGCGGCTCAGCGAAATCCACACGATCGTGCGGCGGAACAGGGCGGCATCGATGCGGCCTTCCACCACGTCGTCGGTCATCACCGAAAGTTGCGGATCGATCAGCGCGAACAGCAGGATCGTAGCGAAACCGTTGATCACGGCCGACAATTGCGAGGCGGTGACGCGATATTCGGGATTGAGGTAGCCGGCATAGAGCGAGGCCAGCACGCCCACAGTGATCAGCGCCTGCGCCAGCACGTTGGCCGCCAGCACGCCCCAGCCCACGCCGCGCGTGCGCGTCAGATCATGGATATGGCTGGCCTTGGGGATCGCCACCGACTGGCGGATGGCGTTGAGCCCGGCGGGCGTGGCGGTGCGCAGGATCATCCGCATGGTCGAGCGGTTGCGCTGGAAATAGCCGATCGCCCGCGCGAACAGGCGCTGCCCGGTGGGCACCAGCAGGATGCCGACGAAGACCGCGCAGGTCGCGCTGGCCAGGACGACGCGGAAGTCGTCCGCCAGCGCATCGCCGCCGCCGGTCGCCAGCCGCGATTCGATGCGCTTGGCCAGGAAGGGGCCCAGGAAGCTGTTCGACGTGCGGCTGACCAGCACCAGCATGTTGAACAGCGCGAAGCTCATGGCGATGCGGCCCGTGCGCACGCCGGCGATTCGCGCGGCATAGGCCAGCGTGCCGATCAGGTTGATGCCCGCGGTCAGCAGGCAGATGATGATGAGTTGCCGATCCATCGTTACCGGATATGCCGTTCCGCCAGCGCGCTACAGCGGTTTTTCACCGGATGGGCCGGCCCAATCCGCTTACAGCCCGGCCACTGCTTCCAGCGCCAGCAGATAGCTTTTCGCGCCGAAGCCCGCGATCGTGCCCTTGGCGGCCATGCCCACCCATGACTTGTGGCGGAATTCCTCGCGCGCGTGGGGGTTGGACAAGTGCACTTCGATCACCGGCGGCGTTACCGCGCGGATCGCGTCGTACAGCGCCAGGCTGGTGTGGGTCAGCGCGCCGGCGTTGAGCAGCACGCCCTGCGCGCCTTCGGCCTGGGCTTCGTGCAGCCAGTCGACCAGATGGCCCTCATGGTTCGACTGGCGCATCTCGATCGCGAGGCCCAGTTCGCGCGCGCGATCCTCAAGCTGGCCGGCGATATCGTCGAGCGTGTCGCTGCCATAGATCTCCGGCTCGCGCAGGCCGAGCAGGTTCAGGTTCGGCCCGTTGAGCACATAGACCAGCTTTTGCGCCATTTATCCCAAGCCCTTTCGCCGCGATCGCCATGGCAACCCGCGCCGCGCGCCGATTCCCGGTGGAGCGTGCAGTCTCTAGCCCAGGCGCCGGGCCGCGCAAGCCCGCGCGGGAATCCCGATCACGCCTCGGGCGTGACGAACATCGGACTGGCGCCCGGCGTATCGGGCATGTCGCCGCCATCGACCGCCGAGACATTGGGGGCCGGGGCCATTTCGGCGTTGCCGCCATCCTCGGCGTCGGAATCGTCGGGCGAAGCGTCGCCGTCGCTCATGCTGTCGCCATAGAAGTCGGACAGGGCGCCGTCGTTCTGGCTGGCGCGGGCCAGCGCCGCTTCGGCCTGTTTGCGCGCATGGGCCGCCGCCTTGGCCTCGGCCTGGGCGGCGGCAAGCTGCTGCGCCAGTTCTTCCTCGCGCGCCGAGCTGCCGCAGCCCGCCAGCGCGAGCGCCGGCAGCACAGCCATCAGGTATCGCGCCCATTTCCGTGGCAAGGCAGCACTCCCGTGCGTTGAACGGTTCTTCGAAAAGGCAGGCTTAGCGGCAAATGCCTTCGCTTTTGCTAATGGCGGGCTATTTGTCGGTGCCGCGCGCCTTGCCCCACTGGCGCATCGCCGAATAGCCGAGATAGCCGGTGCCGAAGAGGGCATAGAGCGGCTCGGGCAAGCCGTTGAGATAGCCGGAGATGCCCGCCGCGATGGCCTGCGCGGTGGCCGGGCTGACCGCGCCGATCAGGCCCATCGGCAAGGCCCACAGGATCATCGCGTACATCACGTAAAGGAAGCTTGGGCGCGCGCGGCTGGTCCAGGGATCGGTAGAGTTCGCTTCGGCGACGATCGCCGAAAGCTGCGTCTGGACAAGCTGCATTTCCTGCGTGTTCTCAAGCTTGAGCAGTTCGAGCTTGGCGCGGGCGCGCGCTTCGGGATCGGGAATGATCTTGTCGAGGATCTTGGCGACCGGGCCGATCAGCGATTCGAGGATGGGCATGGGACGAACACTCCGTGGTTCACGTGCCCGCAATCAGATAACCAAATCGGTGCATGTAGGAAAAGGCTTTGTGCGCGCCGGGCATTGCCGCGCCGCGCTGTCGCGCCCACCGCCCGCATGGATGGCAGTTATGCGCCGATCCGGCCCGCGATCGGGGGCTTAGTCACATAACAGACGTTATTTCGTCATCCCGCCTCAACGCCAGTGTCACTTTGCCTGTCTAGTCCGCCCCGATCTGGGGGGCTCCCGGCGCGGCAGGCCATGGGGACAAGCGGAACTGTGATGGCATGTCGCGACGGGGAGCCGCCGCGATCCTGAGGAGTTGGGGCAATGCTGAGTGAAGTGGGTGATATCGCGTTCATCGGATACAACGCCGATGGCGACGACAATCTGGCTTTCGTGACGTTCAAGAACATTACGGCGGGCGAGGTCATCTATTTCACCGACAACGAGTGGAACGGCACCAGCTGGGCGGACCTGAACGAATCCGCCTGGTCGTGGACGGCGACCGCCGACATCGCGGCGGGCACGGTCATCACCATCGACAATATCGGCAGCGGCACGGCGGCGAGCAATTACGGCGATGTCGTCATCCCCATCGCGGGTAGCGGTTCCAATCGCGGGCTCTCGGCCAGTGGCGAGATGGTCTATGCCTATCTCGGCACCGCGACGACGCCGACGGTGTTCCTGTCCGCGATCTCCAACGACGGCGCGTCGAGCGGTGCGCTGACCGGCACTGGCCTGGCTTACGGCGTCAACGCGGTCGATCTGGCCACGATCGACGGCGGCGCGGATATCGGCGCCTATGTCGGGCCGCGCGGCGGCGAGGCGGACTTCGCCGCTTACCGTGCGCTGATCAACGATACCGCGAACTGGATCACGCAGGACGGCAGCGGCGACCAGGGCGGCGACAGCACCGCTCCCGACGTGCCGTTCGATACCAGCGCCTTCGCCACCGCGCTGGGCGCGGCCGGCGACATCGCCTTCGTCGGCTTCAATGCCGATGGCAACGACAACCTGGCCTTCGTCGCCTTCAAGGACATCGCCGCCGGCCAGGTGATCTATTTCTCGGACAACGAGTGGAACGGCACCGGCTGGGCCGACACCAACGAATGCACCTGGTCGTGGACCGCGACGTCCGACATCACCGCCGGCACGATCATCACGATCGACGATATCGGCAGCGGCACGGCGACAAGCAATCACGGCGATGTCGTCATCCCGATCGCGGGCGGCGGCAGCAATCGCGGGCTCGGCGCCAGCGGCGAGATGGTCTATGCCTACCTCGGCAGCGCCAGCACGCCGACGGTTTTCCTCTCGGCCGTCTCGAACAACGGCGGGTCGAGCGGTTCGTTGACCAACACCGGCCTGACTTATGGCGTCAACGCGGTCGATCTCGGCGCGGTCGATGCCGATGCGGATATCGGTGCCTACACCGGCGCACGCAGCGGCGAGGCGAGCCTGGGCAGCTATCGCGAGTTGATCAACACCGCTTCGAACTGGGCGACACAGGATGCCGGCGGCGATCAGAGTGGCGACAGCACCGACCCCGACGTGCCGTTCAGCAGCACGCCGTTCACCACCGCCGGCGCGCTGCCCGCGCTTGCGATCGACAGCGTGAGCATCGCCGAAGGCAATTCGGGCGAGACGCTGCTCCAGTTCACCGTCTCGCTCAACACCGCGGCGGCATCGACCGTCACGGTCGATTACGCGACGGCTGACGGCAGCGCGACGGTCGCGGGCAATGACTACGTGGCCACCAGCGGCACGCTCAGCTTCGCGCCGGGCGAGACCACCAAGACGATCACGGTCACCATCAACGGCGACACCACGGTCGAGGCCAACGAGACGCTGAGCGTCACGCTGACCAACCCGGCCGGCGCGGCCATCGCCACCGCGCAAGGCACCGGCACGATCACCAACGACGATTTCTCGCTCGTCGCGATCCACGACATCCAGGGCGCGGGGCTGAACTCGCCGCTCGTCGGCCAGAGCGTCACGACATCGGGCATCGTCACGGCGGTTGCCGCGAACGGGTTCTACCTGCAGGCGCGCGATGCCGACGCCGATGCCGACAATATGACGTCAGAAGCGATCTTCGTGTTCACCTCCACCGCCCCGACCGTCGTGGTGGGCGACGAGGCACGCGTGACCGCCACCGTGGCCGAATACATTCCGGGCGGCGCCGGCACCGGCAACCTTTCGACCACCGAACTCACCACGATCACCTCGCTCAGCGTGCTGAGCCACAGCAACGCGCTGCCGAGCGCGACCGTGATCGGCGAGGGCGGCCGTCTGGCCCCCACCGAATCGGTGACCGAGGGCATGGCTTTCTATGAAAGCCTCGAAGGGATGCTGGTCACGATCAACAACCCGCTGGTGGTTTCGGGCACCAACGAATTCGGCGAGATCTGGACAGTCGCCGACAACGGGCTCGACGCCACCAACCTGGCCGAGCGCGACGTGCTGGTGAGCCGGGGCAGCTTTGGCGACGGCCTTGCCGTGACCAACACCGGACCGGGCTCCGACTACAACCCCGAGCGCATCCAGATCGACGCGGACCCGGCCTTCACGCCGGGCGGCACGCCGATCGTCAATGCCGGCGCGGTGCTCCATTCGATCACCGGCGTGGTCAGCTACAACTTCGGCAATTTCGAAGTGCTGCCGACGACCGCCGTGACCGTGGCGACGCCCTCGCTGCTGGCCACCGAGACGACCGCGCTGGTCAGCGACAGCGACACGCTGACGATCGCGCAGTACAACGTGCTCAACCTCGATCCCAATGATACAGATGGCGACAGCGACGTGGCCGACGGTCGCTTCGAGTTGATCGCGGAGCAGATCGTCAACAACCTGCAGGCGCCCGACATCATCGCCCTGCAGGAAATCCAGGACAATTCGGGCGCGGCCAACGATCACACCGTTTCGGCCAGCGTGACGCTGCAGATGCTGGTCGATGCCATCGCCGCCGCTGGCGGCCCGACCTACACCTGGGTCGACAACCCGTTCATCGTCGATAACCAGGTCGGCGGCGAGCCGGGCGGCAATATCCGCGTGGCCTATCTCTACAATGCCGCGCGCGTCGATCTCGTCCCCGGCTCGGTCCAGACCACGCCGGACGCCGCCACCGATTTCGCCGGCTCGCGCGTGCCGCTGATCGCCACCTTCGGGTTCAGCGATCAGGAATTCACCCTCGTCAACAACCACTTCAGCTCGAAGGGCGGGTCCAGCCCGCTCACCGGCGAGACCCAGCCTTCGATCAACGGCAGCGCCGCCGAGCGGCTGGTCCAGGCGCAGGCCGTCGCCGACTATGTCGAAAGCCTGGACAGCGACACGCAAGTGATCGTGCTGGGCGATCTCAACGAATTCACCAACGAGGAATCGCTGGCCCCGCTGTTCGATGCCGGGATGACCGCGATGTCGCTCTCGCTGGACCCGACCGAGCGCTATTCCTACCTGTTCGAAGGCAACGCGCAGGAACTGGACCAGACGTTCGTGTCGCTCAACCTGCTCGATCAGGCGCGGCTCGATATCGTCCATGCCAATGCCGAATTCGCCTATGCCGAAACGCGCGCGTCGGACCATGATCCCAGCGTGCTGGCGATCACCGTGACCGAAAGCGATCACACCACGATCGGCGGCATCACGATCTACGATCCGGCGCAATCGCTTGAAGGTCAGGTGCCGACGCCGGAAGCCAGCGACGATGTCGTGCTGGTCCGCCTGGGCGCGATCCAGGGCGCGAGCGCCGGGGCCGAAAGCGTCGCTTACGAGAACGGCAAGGTCTACGCCACCAACGTCAACGGCAACACGGTCAACGTGCATTCGATCACCGCCGCCGGCGCGCTGGTCAACGAAACGCCGATCGCGCTTTCGGGTCTGCCCGAATACAAGCCGGGCGGCGTGAACTCGGTGGCGATCAAGAACGGCGTGATCGCCGTGGCTTACGAGAACGTCACGCCGGGCGAGCCGGGCCACGTCGCGCTGTTCGACGCGGCGACCCACACGCTGCTGAACCTGATCGAAGTGGGCGTGCTGCCCGATCAGGTGACGTTCAGCGCCGATGGCACCAAGCTGCTGGTGGCCAATGAGGCCGAGGCGATCTCGCTGGCCAACAATCCGGTCGGCACGGTCAGCATCATCGACATGTCGGGCGGCGCGGCGGCCGCCAGCGTCAGCAATACGATCTCGTTCGCGGCGCTCAACGGTTCGGAAGGCGCGCTGGCCTATCAGGGCCTCGCGCTCTATCCCGGCCAGGCCGCATCGGCCGATATCGAGCCCGAATACATCACCGTCTCGCCCGACGGCACGCGCGCTTACGTGACGCTGCAGGAAGTCAACGCGGTCGCGGTCATCGACCTGACCGACGCCTCGGCCGATCGCCCGATCGCGATCCAGCCGCTGGGCACCGTCGATCGCAGCCTGGCCGGCAATGCGCTGGACACCAGTGACCGGGACGGCGGCATCGACATCCACACCGCGCCGGTGTTCGGCCTGCTCCAGCCCGACGCGATCGCCAGCTTCACCATCGGCGGCGCGACCTATTTCGTCACCGCCAACGAAGGCGATGCCCGCGTCGGCAGCGGCATCGAGGAAACCGATATCGCGCGGCTCAAGTCGGTCACGCTCGATCCCACCGCGTTCCCCGACGCGGCAAGCCTGCAAGCGGACGAGGAACTGGGCCGGCTCAACATCCTGACCAAGCTGGGCGATACCGACGGCGATGGCGATTACGACCAGATCTACACGCTGGGCGGCCGTGGCATCTCGATCTTCCGGCAGGAAGCCGATGGCTCGATCACCAAGGTGCGCGAGACGGGCGGTGAGTTCGAATCGATCATCGCGGCGACGCACCCCGAACTGTTCAATTCCAACCAGAGCGTGAGTCCCTCGTCGGTCGATACCCGCTCCGACGACAAGGGCCCCGAGCCAGAAGGCGTCACCATCGGCGAGATCGACGGGCGGCTCTATGCCTTCGTCGGCCTCGAACGCGTCGGCGGCTTCATGGTCTATGACGTGACCGACCCGGAAAACGCGGTCTTCGTCACCTACAAGCCCGAAACCGCCGAGGATCTGGGGCCGGAGGTGCAGACTTTCGTTTCGGCCGCGCACAGCCCGATCGGCCAGTCGCTGCTGATCAGCGGCAACGAGATCGGCAACTCGGTCACGTTCTATTCGGTGCAGGTCCAGAATGGCGAGGCGAACACGCTGGTCGGCGCGGCCGAGGACGACAGCTTCCATGCCAAGGGCGGGGACGACACGATCACCGGCAATGGCGGCGACGACGATATCGATGGCGGCGAAGGTTCTGACACGGCGGCCTATGCCGGCGCGTGGAGCGACTATGACGTGACCGATGGCGGCGCGACCGTGACCGACACCGTCGGCGATGAGGGCACCGACACGCTGGTCAGCGTCGAACGGCTGAAGTTTGGCGGTGTGACGGTCAGCGCCTCGGCGGCGGTCAACGACGCGCCGATCGGCGTCGATGACGGCAACACCGGCCCGGCGCTGGTCGAGGATGGCAATTCGGCGGCCGAGGGCAATGTCCTGACCAACGACACCGATGCCGATCTGGCGCTGGGCCTTGGCGAGACGCTGACGGTCACGGGCGCGCGCACCGGGCTGGAAAGCGCCGAGGGCACGCTGCTCGTGCTGGATGAGGAACTGGTCCTCGACGGCGTTTACGGCACACTGACCATCGCGGCGGACGGCTCGTGGAGCTATACGCTCGATCAGGGTCGCGCGGCGACGCAGGCGCTCAATGCCGGCCAGTTCGGCGTGGACGCGTTCACCTATCAGGTGCAGGACGCCCATGGCCTGGTCGATACCGCGCAGCTTCGCCTCAACATCCAGGGCCAGGACGAGGTGGTCAGCAACCGGAGCCCGCTTCTGGTCAAGGCGCTGCCCGACGTCTCCTCGCCCGAGGATGCGGCGATCGCGTTCGCGCTGCCTTCGGGCGCGTTCACCGATCCCGACAACGACAGCCTGACTTACACCGCGCGGCTGCCCAATGGCGATGCGCTGCCCGCCTGGCTGCATTTCAACGGGACGACGGGCGCTTTCAGCGGCACTCCGCCGCTCGATTTCAACGGCAGCCTGACCATCACCGTCACCGCCAGCGACGGCGTGGCGAGCGCGTCCGACAGCTTCCTGCTCACCATCACGCCGGTCAACGACGCGCCGATGGCGAACGAGGATCACTTGTCCACGCGCGTCAACACCGCGGTCAGCGTCAGCGCCGCCGCCCTGCTGGCCAATGACAGCGACGCCGAGGGTGACGCGCTGGCTCTGGTCCAGGTCTCGGGCGCCACGCACGGCACGGTCGCCTTGCGCGATGGCACGGTGATCTTCACTCCCGATGCCGGGTTCGTGGGCAGCGCCCGCTTTACCTACACCGTGGTGGACGGCACGACCTCGACCTTGGGGACGGTAACGGTGGACATTCTGGCGCGCGACAACCGGGCGCCGGTGTTCGATCCCGACACGGCCGCGCTGTCGACGCTTTCGGGCAAGTCGCTTGCCTTCGGCATCTCGGCCACCGATGCCGATGGTGATACGCTCACCTACACGCCTTCCGATCCGGCGCATGGCACGCTGGCGCTGGTCAACGGCGGGCTGGTCTACACGCCCGACGCGGGCTTCACCGGCATCGACGCGATCCTCGTCACGGTCAGCGACGGGCATGGCGGCAGCGACAGCTTCACCGCGACGATCGCGGTGCTCCCGCTTGGCGATGCCGCCGAGTGGCGCCTGGTCACGACCGACGGCTGGGCCGGCGAGATCGGCGGCAGCGGCGAAGTCTACGGCACGGCCGGGTTCCAGGACGTGACCGTGCTCGACGTCGCGGGCCTGATCTCGTTCGATCCCTCGTTCAACGGCGGCGGCGACGTGATCCGCCTGTCGGGCGAGGCGGCCGACTGGCTGGTCTCCAGCGAGGGTTCGAACGCGCTGCTGTTCGATGGCGATACGCTGCTGGCGATACCGGCGGGCGCGGAAGGGCTGACGCTGGTGTTCGACGATGGCGCCCGCACCCTGGCGATCGACGCGCAGGCCCATGCCATGATGCTGGGCAGCCAGGTGGTGAACGCGACGCTGACCCCGATCACCGCCGCCGCCGAGGCCGGCACGCCCACCGATGGCGAGATCACCCCGGACGCGGCCGCCCAGATTCTGCTGGGCGAGGGCGGCACGGTCATCGCCGGCGGCGTACTCGACGTGTTCGGGACGACCGACGGGGCGGAGACGGTCCACCTGACTTATGGCGATGTCACGTTCGACCCCTCGTTCAACCAGGGCGGCGATCTGCTCCTGCTCGACGACGAGCCGGATGCGATCGAATCCGTGCAGCGCTATGGTTCGGGCGCGGTCATCGAAAGCCAGCACTACCTGATCTCGCTGCCGGCGGGCCCGGCGGGCATGGACATCGATTTCGCCGGCGACCGGCGCGAGCTGATCTATTCGCCCGCCACCAACCAGCTTCTGCTGGGCGATCAGGTGCTCGTCACCACGCCGGCACCGCTGAGCGAGTTCGCCTGAGGCGGATGGCCGGGGCATTGCCGGGGCATTGCCGGGGCAAGGCCTGCCCCGGCAATGCCCGGACAAGGCGTTCAGGCCATCGACGAGATGGTCTTGCGGAAGCGTGCGAGCGCGATGCCGAAGAACACCGCGCCGATCGCCGTGACGGCGATGAGCTGCGGCCAGACGACGTCGATCCCCGCGCCGCGAAACAGGATGGCCTGGCCCAGTTCGACGAAATGCGTGGTCGGCGCGGCCAGCATGATGTCCTGCACCAGCCTGGGCATGCTTTCGCGCGGCGTGGTGCCGCCGGACAGCATCTGCAGCGGCAGCAGCACCAGCACCGCCAGCATCCCGAACTGCGGCATGTTGCGCGCGATGGTGGCCATGAAGATGCCGATCGAGGTCGTGGCGAACAGGACCAGCGCCGCCCCGGTGAAGAACAGCGGCAGCGATCCCGCGATGGGAACGCCCAGCAGCCAGCGCACGACGAATGTCAGCGACAGAAACGAAGCCACCAGCACCACCAGGCCCATCGCCCAGATCTTGCTGGCCATGATCTCGAACGGCGTCACCGGCATCACCAGCAAGTGCTCGATCGTGCCATGCTCGCGCTCGCGGATCAGGGCCGCGCCGGTCAGGATGATCGAGAGCATGGTGATCTGGTTGATGATCTGCGAGAGGCTGCCGAACCAGCTCTTGTCCAGCGTCGGATTGAAGCGGGCGCGCGTTTCCAGCGTCACCGGCGATGCGGCCGTCCCGCGATGGCGGCTCATGAACTCGCTCACCTCGCCCAGCACGATCTGCTGGATATAGCCGCTGCCGGTGAAGGCCTGGGTCATGCGGGTGGCATCGGTGTTGAGCTGGATCTCGGCCGGCCGGCCGGCCAGCACGTCGCGCTGGAACCCGGAAGGGATGTGGAGCACGAAAGTATAGACGCCCGCGTCCATGCCGGGGTCGATCTGCGCGGGCGCGATCATCGCCGGCGGCATGAAGTGCGGCGGATAGAAGGCGGAGACGATGCGCTGCGACAGGGGCGACTGGTCTTCATCCACCACCGCGATCGGCGCCTTGTGCAGCGTTTCCGGCATGGACGAGGCCGCGCTGTAGACCGCGAAGGTGAAGGTGAAGACGATCAGCACCAGCATGATCGGATCGCGCCAGAGGCTCCACAGCTCCTTCACGCCCAGGCGATAGATGTTGGACAGCGTCTGGCGCATCTCAGCGCTCCTGCTTTCTCAGCAGCGCGATCGCCAGCCCCAGGATCACCGGCACCGACAGCAGCAGCGGCCAGAACGAGCCGCCCAGATCGGCAAAGCCCAGCCCCTTGTTGAACACGCCCCGGCTGATCGTGAACATGTGGGTGGCCGGATAGATCTCGCCGATCATCCGCCCCGGCCCTTCCAGCGAGGAGACCGGATCGGTCATGCCACCGAACGTCGCCGCCGGGATCAGCGTGCCGACCATGGCGAGGAACAGGGCGGCGATCTGGCTTTTCGTGACGGCCGAGGCGAGCAGCCCCATGCCGGTGGCAGACAGGCCATAGATCAGCGCGGCGGCGACCAGCGCCGGCAGGCTGCCGGTGAGCGGCACGCCGAACAGGAAAACCGCCATCAGCACCATGACCGCGAAGTTGACCATGGCCAGCACCACATAGGGCAACTGCTTGCCCAGCAGGAACTCGGCGCGCGTCACCGGCGTGACGTAGAGATTGATGATCGAGCCGATCTCCTTCTCGCGCACCACCGCCAGTGCCGCCAGCATCGCCGGCAGCATCAGCAGCAGCAGCGGGATCACGGTCGGCACCATGGCGGGCAGGCTTTCGACATCGGGGTTGTAGCGATAGCGGTTCTCGATCGAGACCGACGCGCCGGCCGGCACGCCGGCCATGGTCATCTGCCCGGACAGCCAGTGCTGGTGCAGGCCCTGGATATAGCCTTGCACGGTTTCGGCCCGCTGCGGCATGGCGCCATCGAACCAGGCGGCGATCGCCACGGGCTGGCCTCTCAGGAGATCGCGTCCGAAGCCGGGCGGAATCTCGACGGCAAGCGCCAGTTCGCCGCTTTTCATGCGCCGGTCCAGGTCGTCATAATCGGTGATCGGCGGCTGCTCGATGAAATAGGGCGATCCGGCGATGTCGAGCTGATAGCGCTCGCTGATGCTGCTCTGGTCGCGATCGAGCACGGCGTAGCGCAAGTCGTTCACGTCCATGGAAATGCCGAAGCCCATGACCAGCAGCAGGATCACCGAACCGGCCAGCGCCAGCGTGCCGCGCACCGGATCGCGCCGCAGTTCCAGCGTTTCGCGCCAGACATAGCTCAGCATCCGCTGCACGCTGAACCAGCGCCGCTTCGCGGGCGGATCGCGGGGCGCGGGCACCGCGGGCGGGGTCTCGTCCTCGCCGTCGGGCTCGTCGCCGCCGGCCTCGACCAGATAGCCGATGAACGCCTCTTCCAGCGTGGCCGCGCCGCGCTTTTCGACCAGCCGCGCGGGCGTGTCGCTGTCCAGCACCTGGCCCGCGTGCATCATCGACATGCGATCGCAGCGTTCGGCCTCGTTCATGAAGTGGGTGGAGATGAAGATCGTCACCTTGTCGCGCCGCGACAGCTCCGCGAGCAGCCGCCAGAAGGCGTCGCGCGCCACCGGATCGACGCCGGAGGTCGGCTCGTCCAGGATCAGCAGCTCGGGCTTGTGCACCATCGCCACCGCCAGCGAGAGGCGCTGGCGGATGCCGAGCGGGAGCCTTTCGGGCAAGTCGTCCAGCGCCGCCTCCAGGCCGAAGCGCTCCACCATCTCGGCCACCCGGCCGGGGATGGCGTCCGCCGGCACATGGAAAAGCCGCGCGTGCAGTTCGAGATTCTGCCGCACGGTCAGCTCGCCATACAGCGAGAAGGCCTGGCTCATGTAGCCGACTCGCCGCCGCGTGGCGATGTCGCGGGGATCGACCGCGCGCCCGAACAGCCAGGCCTGCCCCTCGCTGGCGGGCAGCAGGCCGGTCAGCATCTTCATCGTCGTGGACTTGCCGCAACCGTTGGAGCCCAGGAAGCCGAATATCTCGCCCCGGCGGATGCGGAAGCTGACATGGTCCACGGCCACGAAATCGCCGAACCGCATGGTGAGATCGCGCGCCTCGATGGCGATATCCTGCGCGTCGGCGGCCAGCGGCGGGATCACCACTGGCGCATGGCCGCGCTTGCGCTCTTCGGGCAGCAGCGCGATGAAGGCCGCTTCCAGCGAGGTGCTGCCGGTGTGGTCCAGCAGCTCGGCGGGGGTGCCGGTGGCGAGCAGCGCGCCATCGTCCATTGCCACCAGCCAGTCGAACCGCTGCGCCTCGTCCATATAGGCGGTGGCGACGATGACGCTCATGCCCGGGTGCTGCCGGCGGATGCGCGCGATCAGATCCCAGAACTGCGCGCGCGCCAGCGGATCGACACCGGTGGTGGGCTCGTCCAGGATCAGCAGGTCCGGGTCATGGATCAGCGCGCAGCAGAGCCCCAGCTTCTGCTTCATCCCGCCCGAGAGCTTGCCGGCCGGGCGCGACAGGAAGGGGAAAAGGCCGGTGCTGCGCGTCAATTCGTCGATGCGGCGGCGGCGCTCGGCCGCGTCATGGCCGAACAGCCGGGCGAAGAACTGAAGGTTCTCCTCGACGGAAAGCGTCGGATAAAGGTTCTTGCCCAGCCCTTGCGGCATATAGGCGATGCGCGGGCAGACGGCTTCGCGGTGGCGCCGGTCGGCCATGTCGCCGCCCAGCACGCGCACGCGGCCTTCCTGCACCGCGCGGGCCCCGGCGATCAGCGACAGCAGGCTGGACTTGCCCACCCCGTCCGGCCCGATCAGGCCGACCATGATGCCCGCCGGCACGTCCAGGTCCAGCCCGCGCAGGGCCTGTGTCTTCCCGTAATGCTGGCGCAGGCCGGCAAGGCGGACGACAGGCTCGGCGGAATCGGGTGGCGCCGCGGGATCGGGGCAGGACCGGGAGGCCATGAAGGCTACTCCGTCACCACCCTGGCCAGATTGGCCGGCCATGGCGCGCGGGGATCGACGCGGACATAGGCCATGCCCGGCAGGCCGGTCTTCACATGGTCGATATGCCGCCGCAGCAGCGCCGGATCGATCCGCGCGCGCACCCGGAACATCAGCTTCTGGCGCTCGCTTTCGGTTTCCACCGTCTTGGGGGTGAACTGGGCGACATCGGCGACGAAGCTGATCTTCGCCGGGATCACGTATTCGGGCGCGGCATCGAGCACCAGGCGCACTTCGCTGCCCAGCCCGACGCGCCCGGCCACCGTTTCGGGCAGGAAGAAGGTCATGTAGACATCCGACAGGTCGACCAGGTTCAGCACCCGGCCACCGCCCGCGACCACTTCGCCCGGCTGCGCGACGCGATACTGCACCCGGCCCGAACGCGGCGCGCGCAAGTCGCTGTCGGCGATATCGGCCTTGATCCGCTCGATCGTGGCGCGCACCGCATCGACGTTGGAGCCGGCGCCGATCACCTGGCTGCGCGCGACGGTGATGGCGGCATCGACCGAGGCAAGCTGCGCGCGCGCGGCCTCGACCGTGGCCGAGGCGCCTTCGACGGCGGCCCGATCATCATCGCGCTCCTGCATCGGCGTCGCGCCTTCGCGCGCCAGCGTTTCCGACCGGCCGAGCCGCTTGCGCGCGGCGTTCAGCTCGGCCTCGCGCTGGCGAACGGTGGCCAGCGCGGAGGCGCGCTCGCTCTGCCGCTGGATCACCTGTGTCTCGGCGATTTGCACGGCGTTGATCGCCTGCGCGAGCTGGGCCTGGGCCTCGGCAAGCTGCGCGCGCAGGACATCGGTGTCCATATAGGCGACGATCTGGCCCGCCTTCACCAGTTGCCCTTCATCCGCCACGATCTCGCGGATCCGGCCCGGCGTCTTGGCCGAAACGTCGATCTCCACCGCTTCCAGGCGGCCATTGCCGCTGACGATGCCGTCGGGCAGCCCGGCGGGCTTCAGCACCGACCACGCGATCACCGCCAGCACGGCCACGGCGGCCGCGATGCCGCCGCGGATGAGCCAGGTTCTGCTTGCCACGGTCATTTCGCCTGTTCCTTGCTGTTCTGCGCCGCGTCGATGTCGAATGTCGGGTCGGCCACGAAGCCGCCGCCCAGCGCCGAATAGAGCGCGACCGCGGTGGCGATCTCGGCGCGGCGGAGCTGGGCCAGCGTCTGCTCGGCGTCGAACAGGTCGCGCTGGGCATCGAGCACTTCGAGATAGGCCGAGCGGCCATTGTCGAACCGCAGCTGCGCCAGCCGTGCCCGTTCGCGCTGCGCTTGCAGCATCTCGCGCGTGGTATCGACCTGCAGGCCGAGCTGCCGGCGGCGGACGAGCGCGTCGGACACGTCGCGGAAGGCGGACTGGACGGTGCGTTCGTATTCGGCGACCGCCTGGTCGCGCCGCGCTTCGGCAACGCCGAGATTGCCCTTGAGGCGGCCGGCGTTGAACAGCGGCAGGCTGATCCTGGGCGCGAAACTCCACGCCTTGCTGCCATCCGCGAACAGGCCGTCGAGTGCGTCGCTCATGGTGCCGTAGGCGCCGGTCAGGCTGATGTTGGGGAAGAAGGCCGCGCGCGCCGCGCCGATATTGGCATTGGCGGCGCGCAACTGATCCTCGGCCGCCATGATGTCGGGCCGGTTGGCAAGCAGGTCAGAGGGCAGGCCGGGCGGCAGCGCCATGTGATCGGCCATTTTCGTGAGGTCGAGCGAGCCCGGCGCGATGTCGATCGGGTGCCCCACCAGCAGGGCGAGCGCATTGCGATTGACGGCGCGATCCTGTTCGAGCGCCTGCAAGGTCATGCGGGCTTGCGCGAGCAGCGTCTGCGCCTGCGTCATGTCGAGCTTCGAGCCCGAGCCCACTTCGTAGCGCCGCCGCATGATCCGCAGCGTTTCCTCGCGCGAATCGATCGAGGCGCGGGCCAGCGCGCTACGCTCGCCATATTCGCGTTCGAGCAGGTAACCGTTGGCCACTTGCGCCACCAGATCGGTGGCTACCGCCCGGCGCGATTCCTCCGTGGCGAGATATTGCCAGCGCGCCGCGTCCCGCAGGGCGCGCAGGCGCCCCCAGAAGTCGATTTCCCAGCTGGCGCTGAGCTGGGCGCTGATCTGCCGGGTCTCGATCGGAGTGGCGCCCACTTCCGGCAGGTTGAACAGGCTGCGGCCGCGCGTGCCGGTGGCCACGGCATCGAGCTGGGGATAGAGCGAGGCGCCTTCGATGCGCCAGGCGGCGCGCGCCTCGGCCACGCGGGCGGCGGCGACGCGGATGTCGCGGTTGTTCGCCAGCGCTTCCCCGATCAGCCGCCGCAGCTCGGCATCGGGGAAGAAATCGCGCCAGCCGGCTTGCGCGATGGAAGGGCCCTCGGCCGTCTCCGACGGATAGCGGTCGGGCACGGGCTGGGGTGGACGGACGTGCTGCGGCGCAAACGAGCACGCCGATGCCGCGAGCAGCAGCGAGGCCGCGATGAGGCGCGCGGGCCGTGCCGGAACAAGGTACCGCAAGGTCACGGCGCGGTCGTCATGATGCGGGTCTGCCTTGGGTTCGCTGCCATCGGGGATTCGCTAAAACGGGCCAGGGGCCATCCCTGAGGGCTTCATTATGTACACTCTATGGTATATATATTGCACTTGCGAAGAGGTCGTCAACTCCGATTGCCGGAAGAAAGGCTGGATAACCGCGATGCGCGACAGCGCGCTGCCCATCGATGCAAGGCCGCTGCCCGATCGCGGCCCCAGGGCCGGCCGGCCACCGCAGGACGTCGCCGGGCGCCTGGGCACGCATATCCTGGACGTCGCGCTCGATCAGTTCACCCGCCACGGCATCGAGGGGACGAGCATGGAGGGCATTGCCGCCGCCGCGCAAGTCAGCAAGCGGACGCTCTACCTGCGCTATGGCTCGAAGAAGGGCTTGCTGCGGGCCATTATCGAGCCCGATCGCGCATCCTTCCTGGAAGAGATCCGGGTCGAGGAACTGGCGGCGGACCCGAGGCAAAGGCTGCATCATGCCGCCTGCAGGATGCTCGACGCCACGCTCACGCCCAGGGCGATCCGCTTCGAGGCCCTGACGCGGCAGATCGCCGCGCTGGAGCCCGGCCGCAGCCAGCCATTCCCGCCGCAGTGGACCGCGCCGTGGATCGGCGTGTTCCGTTCGATCATCGCGCAATGCGACGGGCTGGCGGACGAGGGCAAGGTCAAGGGCAAGGGCAAGGGCAAGGGCAAGGACGAGGGCGAGCTCGATTTCCTGGCCGGCCATCTGTTCGACATGCTCATCACCGTGCCGCGCAGCCGCATCCTGGTGCGGCGCGAACTGGCCAATACGCCCAAGGCCAAGGCCGCCTATATCGAACGGGCCCTCGATCTGCTCATCGAAGGGCTGCCCTTTCTCAAAGCCGCAACAGGGCCGGTGCATCACCCTGACGCAGGCACTTCAAGCACTCTCGATGGAAAGACAGGCAATGCCGAAAGACAACACCCCTGATCCGCTGGACGGCATCGCCGAAACGCTCGACCGCGCGGCCCTCGCCGCGATCGCGCAGGCGACGCGCGGGCTCTCGCCGGCCACGATGGTCCTGGCCGCCTCGGACTGGGCGATGCATCTGGCCAGCTCGCCGGGCAAGCAGATGCAGCTTGGCGCCAAGATGGCCCGCAAGTACCTTCGCCTGTTCGATTATCTGGGCCGTTGCGCCTGCGACCCCGCCGCCGGGCCCGCGATCGAGCCGCTGCCGCAGGACCATCGCTTTGCCGATCCGGCGTGGAAGCAGGTGCCGTTCGATCAGATCGCGCAGGCCTTCCTGCTCAGCCAGCAGTGGTGGCATGCGGCCACCACCGGCATTGGCGGCGTTTCGAAGCAGCACGAGGCGCAAGTCTCCTTTGCCGCGCGCCAGATGCTCGACCTGTTCGCGCCGACCAATTTCATCGCCACCAATCCGGTGCTGCAGCACCGCATCGTGGAAACCGGCGGCAAGTGCCTGATCGATGGTTTTGCCCATCTGGTCGAGGACATGGAGCGCACGCTGCGGGGCGAGCCGCCGGTGGGCGCCGAGCACTTCAAGGTCGGCGAGACGGTCGCCACCGCCAAGGGCAAGGTCGTGTGGCGCAACCGCCTGATCGAACTGATCCAGTACGCGCCGACGACGGACCAGGTCCGGCCCGAGCCGGTCCTGATCGTGCCGGCGTGGATCATGAAATACTACATTCTCGACCTGTCGCCGGAAAACTCGCTGGTGCGCTGGCTGACCGGGCAGGGCTATACCGTGTTCATGATCTCCTGGCACAATCCCGGCAGCCAGGATCGCGATCTCGATCTGGATGCCTATCGCCGGCTGGGGCCCATGGCCGCGCTGGATGCGATCTGCGCGATCACGGGTGCCGCGCGGGTCCACGCGGCGGGCTATTGCCTGGGCGGCACGCTGCTCTCGGTCGCGGCGGCGGCCATGGCCCGCGACGGGGATGACCGGCTGGCCAGCGTCACGCTGCTGGCCGCGCAGACCGAGTTCAGCGAGCCGGGGGAACTGGGCCTGTTCATCGACGAGGCGCAGCTCAACGTGCTGGAAGCCATGATGTGGAGCCGGGGCTATCTGGACAGCAGCCAGATGGGCGGCGCCTTCCAGATCCTGCGCTCGAACGATCTGGTCTGGTCGCGCGTGCTGGAAACCTACCTGATGGGTGAGCGCGAGCCGATGATCGACCTGATGGCCTGGAATGCCGACGGCACGCGTATGCCCTATGCGATGCACAGTGAATATCTGACGCGCTTCTTCCTCGACGACGATCTGGCCGAAGGCAAGTTCAAGGTCGATGGCCGCACGATCGTGCTGTCCGATATCCATGCGCCTCTCTTCGTGGTCAGCACGGAACGCGATCATGTCGCGCCGTGGCATTCGGTCCACAAGATCCACTTGCTGACCGGGGCGGAGATCACCTTCGTGCTGGCCAGCGGCGGCCACAACGCCGGCATCGTTTCCGAGCCGGGCCACGCGGGCCGGCGCTATCGCGTGCTGACCCGCGAGGCGGGCGGCCCTTCGCACGATCCCGACGACTGGCTGACGCGCGCGCCGCAAAAGGAGGGATCGTGGTGGCTCGAATGGGGCCGCTGGCTCGACGCGCGCTCGGGCGAGCCGGGCGCCCCGCCGCCGCTGGGCGCGCCGGACAAGGGCTATCCGCCGATCGCCGATGCGCCCGGCCGCTACGTGCTGGAGAAATAGGCGGATGACCGGCGCCGAAATGATCGAGAACCGGACGTTCGACGAAATCAGGGTGGGCGATACCGCCAGCGTGACGCGCACCCTGTCGCAAAGGGATATCCAGCTTTTCGCGCTGGTTTCCGGGGACGTGAACCCGGCGCATCTCGATGCCGATTTCGCCGGGACCGATTTCTTCCGCCGCGTGATCGCGCACGGCATGTGGGGCGGCGGGCTGATCTCGGCCGTGCTGGGCACGGAACTGCCGGGGCCGGGCACGATCTATCTCGGGCAATCGCTTCACTTCGTTCGCCCCGTGGGCATCGGCGACAGCATCACCGCCTCGGTAACGGTGACGCACAAGCAGCCGGACAGGAACGTCCTGCTGTTGGACTGCCTCTGCGTGAACCAGCATGGCGAGACGGTCATCACCGGCGAGGCGGAGGTGAAGGCGCCGACCGAGAAGATCCGCCGCGCACGGATCGCTCTGCCGGATATCCGGCTCTCCGACCACGACGGCTACCACCGCCTGATCGATGCCGCATCGGGCAGCCCGATGCCCACCGCCGTCGCGCATCCCTGCTCGGCCGCCGCGCTCGCCGCCGTGGTGGAAGCGGCCGAGGCCGGGCTGATCGAGCCGCTGCTGGTCGGCCCCGAAGCCCGCATCATCAAGGCGGCCGAGGAAGCGGGCAAGGACATCGCCGGCTTCCGCATCGTGCCCAGCCTGCACAGCCACGATTCCGCCGCGAAAGCGGTCGCGCTGGTGCGATCGGGCGAAGCAAGGCTGCTGATGAAGGGATCGCTCCACACCGACGAACTGATGGGCGCCGTGGTCTCGCACGCGGCCGGCTTGCGGACCGAGCGACGGATCAGCCATGCCTATGTGATGGACGTGCCGGGCCATCCCACCCCGCTCATCATCACCGACGCGGCGATCAATATCGCGCCGACGCTGGAGGAAAAGGCGGACATCATCCGCAACGCCATCGATCTTGCCCACGTCATCGGCCTGTCCGAACCCAGGGTGGCGATCCTGGCGGCGGTGGAGACGGTCAATCCCATGATGCCATCGACGCTGGACGCCGCGGCGCTGTGCAAGATGGCGGAACGCGGCCAGATCACCGGCGGCCTGCTGGATGGCCCGCTCGCCTTCGACAATGCCGTCAGCGATGCGGCGGCGAAGGAGAAAGGCATCGTCTCGCCCGTTGCCGGCAAGGCGGAGATCCTGGTGGTGCCCGATCTGGAAGCCGGCAACATGCTGGCCAAGCAGCTCACTTTCCTGGGCGGCGCCGATGCCGCCGGCGTGGTGCTGGGCGCGCGCGTGCCGATCATCCTCACCAGCCGGGCCGACAGCCTGCGCACGCGCCTGGCCTCCTGCGCCATGGCGGTGCTGCTGGCGCGCGCCGCGCCCAAGGCGGCGCCCGGATTGCCGGAAGGCGCGGCGGCATGAAGGCCGTCGTCAGCCTCAATTCCGGCTCGTCCAGCATCAAGTTCGCCCTGTTCGCGCTGGATGGCGACAATCCCGCGCCGGCGCTTTCGGCGGGCGGCAAGATCGAACGCATCGGCATTTCGCCGCGCCTGGCCATCCGCTCGGCCGAGGGCGCCGTCCTGCACGAACAGGCCTGGCCGGACGCGGCCGACCTCACGCACGCGCAGTTGCTCGCCTATCTGTTCGAGTGGGCAGGCGGCCATCTCGGCGAACGGGAAGTGATCGCGATCGGGCATCGCGTGGTCCATGGCGGCACCGAATTCGCCAGCCCCCGGCTGGTCGATCCGGCGCTGCTGGAACGGCTGGAAGCGCTTTGCCCGCTCGCGCCCCTGCACCAGCCGCACAACCTTGCCGCGATCCGCGCCATCGCCACGCTCCGGCCCGGCCTGCCGCAAGTCGCCTGCTTCGACACCGCGTTCCATCACGACAAGCCCACTGTCGCCGCGCGCATGGCGATTCCACGCCACCTGCATGACCAGGGCATCCGGCGTTATGGCTTCCACGGCCTGTCCTACGAATATATCGCGCGCCGGCTGGCGGAGCTGGACCCGGCGCTGGCGGCCGGGCGCGTGGTGGCCGCCCATCTGGGCAACGGCGCCAGCCTCTGCGCGATGCAGGCGGGCCGCAGCGTCGATACCACCATGGGCTTCACCGCGCTCGACGGGCTGATGATGGGCACGCGCTGCGGCGCGCTCGATCCCGGCGTGGTGCTGCACATGCAGACGCAAGCGGGGATGACCGCCGCCGAAGTGGAGCAGATGCTCTATCTCCAGTCGGGCCTGCTGGGCGTTTCCGGCATTTCCAGCGACATGCGGGTGCTCTCGGCGAGCGCCGCGCCGGAAGCGGAAGAGGCGATCGACCTGTTCGCCTGGCGCGCCGCGCGCGAGACGGGCGCGCTGGCCGCCACCCTGGGCGGAATCGACGGAATCGTCTTCACCGCCGGCATTGGCGAGAACCACGCCGATGTCCGCAGCCGCATCTGCCGCCGGCTCGCCTGGCTGGGCATCGCGATCGATGAAGCCGCGAATGCGGTCAACGCGGCGCTGATGAGCCGGCCGGACAGCCGCGTCAGGCTATGGGTCATCCCCACCGACGAGGAACGCATGATCGCCCTGCACACGCTGGCCACGATAAGCGGACGAACCGCCTCCGCGGCTTGAAACCGGGCGGCTGAACAGGGGAAAGGCGCGGCTCGAGCCCGAATCCCACGGCAAAGGCAAGGTGCGTGTGCCGCCGTGCTGACGTCATCTGAAGGGCAGGCGTGGCACTGCGGGGTGCATGGCAGTGCCCAAGGCCTTCGAAATTGGTCGGGACGAGAGGATTCGAACCTCCGACCCCCACACCCCCAGTGTGATGCGCTACCAGGCTGCGCTACGTCCCGACCGAGGCCAGCGCCTATAGGCAGGCGCGATGCAGAGCGCAAGCGTCTGACGCACGGGGTGCGACAGGGCGGCAAGGCGGCGCGTTGCCAGCCCGCCGCTTTGTTGCTAACCGCGCGCAAATTGCTCCGGCCGACGGTTGCCGGGACAGCGTGTCCCGACAGGCCGATTCGCCGGCATCCCAGCGTTACGAGAAAGTCTGAATCGTTCCATGAACCAGTCCATCCTCTCCATCCTGTCCGCCGCCGGTTCCACCGGCGAGGCGCCGCCCGCGTGGATGCAGTTCCTGCCGCTTGTGGCGATGGGCGTGATCTTCTGGTTCCTCATCCTGCGCCCGCAGATGCGCCGGCAGAAGGAGCACCAGGCCAAGCTCACCACGATCAAGAAAGGCGATGAAGTGCTGACCGGGGGCGGAATCGTCGGCAAGGTGATGCGGGTCGACGATCATTATGCCGAGATCGAGATCGCCAACGGCGTGCGTGTCAGGGCGCTCAAGAGCACGATCGCCGATGTCAATCCGCCCGCCGGCGCCGCAGCGGCGAATGACTGAGCGCGGCGCGCCGTCGCTGGTTTCGGCAAGAAGCGTTTTCGGGAAGAGGCCATTGGGCGATGCTTGATTTTCCCTTGTGGAAGAGGGTCTGGTACTGGGGGCTGACGATCGTCGCGATGGCCGCCGCGCTGCCTTCGCTCTGTTCGATCGCCAATGTGCCCTGGCCCAGCGCCTTGCCCGATCCGATGGTCAACCTGGGGCTGGACCTGGCCGGCGGCAGCCACATCCTGCTCGAAGCGGACAAGCGCCAGGTGGCGCAGCAGCGCATCGAGAACATGGAGGAATCGGTGCGCGGCCGGATGCGGCTGGCCGAACCGAGAATCGCCATCGGCGACATTTCGCGCAGCGACGGGCGGCTTTCCTTCATGCTGAAGGACCCTTCGCAAGTTGACGCCGCGCGGGAGGAAATCCTGCCGCTGACCACCGGCGCGGGCCTGACCGGCCAGCGCGACTGGGATATCAAGGTGGTGGACGGCAGCCGCTTCATCCTCACGCCGACCAGCGAGGGGCTGGAACAGGCTGTGACCAATGCGATGGATTCGGCGACCGAAGTGGTGCGCAAGCGCATCGACGCGCTGGGCACCCGCGAACCGACGATCATCCGCCAGGGCGAGGAGCGGATCGTCGTGCAGGTCCCCGGACTGCAAGACCCCTCCGCGCTCAAGAGCCTGCTGGGCCAGACCGCCAAGCTGGAATTCAAGCTGGTGGACGTCACCGCATCGCCCAATGATATCGCCCAGGGCATCGCGCCTCCGGGCAGCGAGATCGTGCCTTACGCCAATCCGCGCGAAGGCGCCGGCGCCCCGGCGATCGCGGTGCGGCGCCTTGGCGGCATCAAGGGGGACCGGCTGACCGACGCCAAGCAGGCGTTCGATCCCAAGAACAACGCGCCGGTCGTTTCGATCACGTTCGATCAGGAAGGCGGGCGCAAGTTCGCCGAACTCACCACCCAGAACGTCAATCGGCCTTTCGCCATCATCCTTGACGGCAAAGTGCTGTCTGCCCCCAACATCAACGAGCCGATCCTGGGCGGCAGCGCGCAGATTTCCGGCAATTTCACGGTGGAAACGGCGAATCAGCTGGCCATCTCGCTGCGCTCGGGCGCACTGCCGGTGGACCTCACCGTGGTCGAGGAACGCACCGTGGGGCCGGACCTGGGCGCCGATTCGATCCGCAAGGGCCTGATCGCGATGACGATCGGCTCGCTGGGCGTCGTGCTGCTGATGATCTTCACTTACGGCCGGTTCGGCATCTACGCGACGATCGCGCTGGTCATCAACGTGCTGATGATCCTGGGCATCATGGCGGTGATGAACACCACGCTGACGCTGCCGGGCATCGCCGGCTTCGTGCTGACGATCGGCGCGGCGGTGGACGCCAACGTGCTGATCTATGAACGTATGCGCGAGGAGCGCAGGAAAGGCCGGCGCGTGATCGCTGCGGTGGAGAACGGTTACAAGGAAGCCAGCCGCGCGATCTATGACGCCAACGTCACCAACTTCATCGCCGGTGTGCTGCTGTTCCTGTTCGGCACCGGGCCGGTGCGCGGCTTTGCCGTGGTTCTCATCATCGGCCTGTTCACCAGCGTCTTCACCGGCGTGACCCTGACCCGGATGTGGGTTGCCACGTGGCTGCGCAAGGCGCGGCCGACCGAACTGCACGTCTGAGGGGAACTGGCCATGAAGCTGCTCAAACTCGTCCCCGACAGCACCAACATCCACTTCCTGAAGTGGCGGGTGCCGTTCTACGTCGTCAGCATGATCCTGATCGCCGCGAGCTGGGGCCTGGTGCTGACCAGGGGCCTCAACTATGGCATCGATTTCGCCGGCGGCCAGGAAATCCGCGTCACGTTCACCAGGAGCGCGGAAGCGCCGATCGCCCAGCTTCGCGAGGAAGTGGAGGCGCTGGGCTACGGCGATCCGGTGATCCAGCGGTTCGGCGATCCCAACTCGGTCTCGATCCGCGTGCCGCTGCCCGACAGCGCGGCAAATGACAACAGCGCTGCGCAGCGCATGTCGAACGAGATCGTCGCCAAGCTGCAGCAGACGCATCCCGATACGCGCATCGATGGCAAGGATACCGTTTCCGGCAAGGTTTCGGGCGAGTTCCGGCAGAAGGCGTTCTATGCGCTGCTGGCGGCGATGCTGGCCATCGCGATCTATATCTGGGTGCGGTTCGAATGGCAGTTCGGCGTGGGCGCGCTGTTCGCGCTGTTCCACGACGTTTCGCTGACGCTGGGCATGTTCGCGCTGTTCCAGCTTGAATTCAGCCTGCAGATCGTCGCGGCGATCCTGGCGCTGATCGGCTATTCGCTCAACGATACGATCGTGGTCTACGACCGTATCCGCGAAGACCTGAAGAAATTCCGCAAGATGCCGCTGCCCGAATTGCTCGACCTTTCAGTGAACGAGACGCTGGCGCGCACGGTCATGACGTCGGCCTCGCTGCTGATCGCGCTGATCCCGCTGCTGTTTTTCGGGCCGGAAAGCCTTTTCGGGCTGACTGCTGCGATCGTGCTGGGCATTTTCGTGGGCACGTACAGCTCGATCTACATGGCGGCGCCGATCCTGATCTGGCTGGGCGTCAGTTCGGACAGCTTCGTGGCCACCGAGACCAACGCTGACCGGCAGGATCGCGTCGCTCGCGAACGCGGCTGAAGTTTCGTTTCAGGGACTGTCTGGAGATGCGCCTCTTGGCGCATGACGGCACCGGCCCACTCCCCCGCCCGGCCTCCCAACGGCAGTATTCTATGGGAGGCCGGGCGGGGGAGTGGGCCGGTGCCGCCAGGAAATGCGCTCTTCCGTGCATTTCCAGACAACCTCTCAGCCCGGCGCCGGTTCGCCCGGCTTCCTGCCGGCAAGCACGTCGCGCCAGAAGCAGACCAGGTTTTCCGCGTTGATGCTCCAGCTGAAGCGCCGGGCATTGGCGGCGACCTCATCCTGCGACGGCGGGTCGCGCAGGATGTCGCTGACGGCCGTCGCGATCGCTGCCGGATCGCGCGTGACCAGTCGCCCGGCCGAACCATCCCGCACGATCTCGCGCGCGCCGCCGATATCGGGGATGACGATCGGCGTGCCGCAGGCCAGCGCCTCTACCCAGACATTGGCCAGCCCCTCACTGGCCGAAGGCAGCACCACGACATCGGCGGCACAAAGCAACTGCGGCAGGACGTCATGCGTCACCAGCCCGAGGAAATGCACCCGGTCGGCCACGCCGCATTCGCGGGCATAGGCCCTGAGCGCAGTCTCATCCTCGCCTGTGCCGGCCAGCGCCAGCCGCGCCTCGGGCAAGCGCGCCAGTGCGGCGATGGCAAGGCGCTGGCCCTTGCGCGCGATCAGCGCGCCGGGCGTGACGATCAGCGGCCCTTCCGGCCAGATCCCGAGGTTGGGCAGGGCCGAAACGAGCGCGCGTGCCGCGCCGCGCTCGATCGGGCGGAAGCGCTCGCGGTCGAGCCCGGTGTAATGCACGCCGATGCGATCGGCCGGCATCCCCAGCGCGACCATGTCGGCGCGCAGCGACTGGCTGACCGCGAGCAGGCCCGCCGCCTGCGCCGCCGCTTCGCGCATCTGCGCCAGCGCGCGCGGGCGGGCACCCCAATAATGGATGTCCGCGCCGCGTGACTTGATCGTCAGCGGCAGGCCCAGCGCGCGCGCGATCACGGCCGCTGCCGGGCCATCGGGAAAGAAGAACTGCGCGTCGACCAGGTCGAACGGCTTTTGCGCGTGCATCGCGCGGACCAGCGGCAGCACGGCCCGGACGATCCGCCCCGGATTGCTGTCGCCGCCGATCCTGGGGATCAGGGTGAAGCGGGGATAGTGCACCGGCAGGCCGACCGCGCCGCTTTCAAGCGGGATCGCGCGCAGCCGGTCATAAGGCGCGCGGTGCGAGAGCGGCCAGGGGGGCATCCCGATCGGGCTCACCATGGTGAGATCGACATCGCCGCGCGCCACCACCGCGCGCATCTGGTTGCCCACGAAAATGCCGAACGACGGGCGCACCGGGTTGGGAAACAGTGTGGCGATGGACAGGATTCGCACGGGAGCTAGAGCTTTCTGATCAGCGTTTCGGCCACCGCGATCCACGGCGGGCTTTCGATCACCACTTGCCGCTGGCCGCTGCCGGGCGGGAGCAGGGCGATGCGGCTGCCGTCGCGATCGAACAGGCGGCCGAACGCGAAGCGTCCGCCCGGCTTGGGCACCAGCACGTCGCGATTGATCTGGCGGGGGAAATCCTCGGGCGGCACCTCGCGCAGCCAGATCTGGTCGCCGGCGCGATAATCGCCCCGGCTGACTTCCACCGCCATGACCAGCATCGCCCCGTCGCCGTCCGCCGCGCTGGGCGGCACCGCGTCGCGTGGGCTGCGCAGCGCTTCGGCGCCCGCTTCGGTCAGCGTGGCGATCAGCCGCGCGGCCGGCGCCGATTCGCTGCGCAGCAGCGCTTCGGGCGCCACCTCCAGCGCGGCGGCGATGCGGTTCATCCAGACCAGCGACAGGTTGCGCGTGCCCGTTTCCAGCCGGCCGATGGTCTGCGCCGTGGTCGGCGGATCGCAGCGCGCGGCCACGTCCGCCAGTGTCAGGCCCTGCTGGATGCGGACATCGCGAATCCGGTTGATCATGCCGCCTCCTTAACCGATTTGGTTTTCAACTTTCCTACAGCCTATTGTCTTTGGCAAGTTGCCCGCGGATCACAGAGCGAGGGCAACGGCATGAAGCAGCATCTGGTCGAACGCGAACTGACCGAGGCCGGCCCGGCACGCGGCGGTGCCCGGCGCGGGCGGCGCAGCGTGACGGTCAACCTCGCCGAATCGCCGCTGACCTGGCTGCACGCGCGCGGCCATTTGCGCGACCGGCAGTTCGAGGCGGGCGAACGGTTGCGCGCCGATTGGGAATTCGCCCAGCTTTCGCCCAGAGTGACGATGCGCTGGGATCCGGTGCGGATCAAAGGCGGCACCGATCCCGGCCTGAGCCCGACCGAGCGCCAGATCGCGGCGAAAGCGCGGTTCGATGGCGCCATCGCCGCTGCCGGGCCGGGCCTGTGCGACGTGCTGTGGCGCGTGGCTTGCGCGGGCGAGGGATTGCCGGACACGGAAAAGGCGCTCGGCTGGCCGGTGCGCAGCGGCAAGCTGGTGCTCAGCCTGGCGCTTGACCGGGTGGCGGATTTCTACCGGATCGGGTGAGGGCGGGGGCTTTGTTCCCCCTCACCCAACCCTCTTCCCTGAAGGCGGAGGGCCATGGACCTAGCCTTCGACTTGCTCGGCCAGTTCGAGCCAGCGCATTTCGGCCGCGTCCTTTTCGGCGCGCGCGCTGTCCAGCGCCCTGGTCAGCGCGGCGAACTTCGCGGGATCGCGGCTGTACAGCTCCGGGTCGGCCAGCGCCGCCTCGTCGCGCGCGATCGCGGCGTCCAGTTCCTCGATCCGGGCCGGCAGCAGATCGTAGTCGCGCTGGTCCTTGTAGGAGAGCTTGGTCCTTTTCGCTGGCGGGGGAGGGGGCGGGGCGCTTTCGGGCGCGGCTTTCGCCCTGGCGGCCCTGGCCGGCATGATCCGCTGCCTGCGCTTGGCTTCCCAGTCGGCATAGCCGCCCGCGATCACGTCGATATCGCCCGAACCGTCGAGCCCCAGCGTCACCGTCACCGTGCGATCGAGGAAGTCGCGATCGTGGCTGACAATCAGCACCGTGCCTTCGTAGTCGGCGATCACTTCCTGCAGCAGGTCGAGCGTTTCGAGGTCGAGGTCGTTGGTCGGCTCGTCGAGCACCAGCAGGTTCGATTTGCGGGCGAATTCGCGCGCCAGCAACAGGCGCGAGCGTTCGCCGCCCGAAAGCGTGCCGATCCGGGCATCGACCAGGCCGGGATCGAACAGGAATTCCTTGAGATAGCCCTGCACATGCTTGCGCACGCCGCGCACGTCCACCCAGTCGCCGCCTTCGGCCAGCACGTCACGAATGCGCTTTTCGGGCGAAAGCAGGCTGCGCTGCTGGTCGATCACCGTGCCGTGCAGCGTTTTGGCCAGCGTCACCGTGCCTTCGTCGGGCGCGATCTCGCCGGTCAGCAGCTTGAGCAGCGTGGTCTTGCCCGAACCGTTGGCGCCGACCACGCCGATCCGGTCGCCGCGCTGGATGCGCAGCGAGAAATCGCGGATGACCGTCCGGTCGCCGAACCGCTTGGTGACATGCTCGGCGACGATCACCGACTTGGTCTTGCTGTCGTCGGCGGCGATGGCAAGCTTGGCGGTGCCGGTGGGATTGATCATCGCGGCCCGCTGGGCGCGCATCTCGTAAAGCTTTTCCAGCCGGCCTTGGTTGCGCTTGCGCCGCGCGGTGACGCCGCGTTCCAGCCAGTGCGCCTCCAGCTTGAGCCGCGCGTCAAGCCGTTCGGCGGCGCGCGCTTCCTCGGCATAGACCTGTTCTTCCCAGGCCTCGTAGCCGCCAAAGCCCACTTCCTTGCGCCGCAGGCTGCCGCGATCGAGCCACAAGGTCGCGCGGGTCAGGCGCGTGAGGAACGTGCGGTCATGGCTGATGACCACGAAGGCGCCGGTATAGCGTTGCAGCCAGGCTTCCAGCCAGTCGATCGCGGCAAGGTCCAGGTGGTTGGTCGGCTCGTCCAGCAGCAGCAGGTCGGGCTCCGAAGCCAGCGCGCGGCACAGCGCGGCACGGCGCCGTTCGCCGCCCGAGGCGTTTTCCGCGGCCCGTTCCAGATCGATGCCGAGCTGGTCCGCGATCGCTTCCACCGCATGGCGCGGCGGCGCGTCCGGCCCGTGGGTGGCGAAATCGATCAGCTTGTCGAACCCGGTGAAGAACGGGTCCTGCTCCAGCGTGACGATCCTGGTGCCCGGCTGGACCGAGCGCTTGCCGCGGTCCGCCTCCACCTGCCCGGCGATCAGGCGCAGCAGCGTGGTCTTGCCCGCGCCGTTGCGGCCGATCAGCGCCAGCCGGTCACGCGGGCCGATGTTCAGGTCAAGGTCCTGAAACAGCCAGCCGGAGCCCTGGATCAGGCCAAGGCCTTCCCAGCTTAGGATCGGTGCGATTGCCATGGCAGGCGCCCTAGCGGTGGGGGCATGGCATTGACAAGCGGGGAGCGTGGGCCGCCTTTGCCGCATTTCGCCACATTCACGGCTTGTTCAAGCCGCCGCACTTAGGCATCGCGGCACAATGAAGCAGTTTGCCGCCCTCCTGTGCCTCGCCCTGGCCGCCAGCACGATCACCGCCCATGCCGAATCCGGCAACGAACAGGGAGAAGTGCGCAAGGATCTGAAAGCCGGCAATGTCCAGAGCCTGCGCGATATCGAGCGCAAGGTGCTGCCCCGGATGTCCGGGATGCAATACCTGGGCCCGGAATACGATCCGGCGGCAATGGCTTACCGGCTCAAGTTCATCCAGAACGGAAAAGTCTATTTTGTCGATGTCGATGCCCGGTCCGGGCAGATCATCTCGATGTCGCGCTAGTTTGAATGCCGGGAGCCGATCGCTTGACGCTGCCTGGCTTAGCCCCCATTTCGTTCATGATTCACTGGGGGTTCGAAAGGGGAGACCGGATTTGCGCATCCTGATCGTCGAGGATGAGCCCACGCTCGGCAACCAGCTCAAGACCACGCTGGAGCAGAACGGCTATGCCGTCGATCTCTCGCCCGATGGCGAGGACGGCCATTTCCTCGGCTCGACCGAAGACTATGACGCGGTCATCCTCGATCTGGGCCTGCCCGAGATCGACGGGCTGACCGTGCTGGGCATGTGGCGCCGCGAAGGCCGCAATTTCCCGGTGCTGGTGCTGA
Source organism: Novosphingobium album (ex Liu et al. 2023) (assembly GCF_029076845.1). Lineage (GTDB taxonomy): Bacteria > Pseudomonadota > Alphaproteobacteria > Sphingomonadales > Sphingomonadaceae > Novosphingobium. The sequence continues at coordinate 221,722 of NZ_JARESE010000028.1, read as the reverse complement.
CCGCGCGCGACAGCTGGTCCGACAAGGTGGCCGGGCTCGATGCCGGGGCCGACGATTACCTGGCCAAGCCGTTCCAGACCGAAGAGCTGATCGCCCGCCTGCGCGCGCTGATCCGCCGCGCTTCGGGCAATACCTCGAGCGAACTGATGGCCGGCGGCGTGCGGCTCGATACCCGTTCGGGCCGGGTCACGCTGGCGGGCGAGCCGGTGAAGCTCACCGCGCAGGAATACAAGCTCTTGTCCTACCTCATGCACCACAAGGGCAAGGTGGTCAGCCGCACCGAGCTGATCGAGCATATCTACGATCAGGATTTTGACCGCGATTCCAATACGATCGAGGTCTTCGTCACGCGCATTCGCAAGAAGCTGGGCGCCGATGTCATCACCACGATCCGCGGCCTTGGCTACAGCCTCGACGATCCCGCCGACGCGCCGCGAGGCTGACGCGACGGGCGATCCGCCCGCCGCTATCGCGCCCGCGCGGCGGCCCGCGGGCCACACCGGGTCGCTCGCCCGGCGCATGATGCTGATCGCGGCGGGCTGGATCTCGATCCTGCTGCTGTTCGGCGGCCTGGCGCTCGATCGCACGCTGACCTCGCTGGTGACGCGCAATTTCGACGAGCAGCTTGGCTACATGCTCACCGGCATGATCGGCTCGGCCGAGATCGGCCCCGATGGCGAGGTGTTCTTCAACCGCCCGCTGGGCGACCAGCGCTTCCTGGAGCCGAACAGCGGACTCTACTGGCAGATCCGCGCCGCCGGGCACGAGGATTTCCCCTCGCGATCGCTGTGGGATCGCAGCCTTGACGTGCCGGCCGATCATTTCGACAGCCGGCCGCATGTCTTCGACAGCGCGCAGTTCCCCGGCGAAAGGCTGCGGATCATGGAGCGCTCGATCATTCTGCCGGGCAGCAATACCCAATGGATGTTCACTGTCGCCGCCAGCCGCGAGAACCTGGATGACCAGATCAAGTCGTTCCGCGCGATCCTGATCTATTCGTTCGTCGCACTGGGCTTCGGGCTGCTGGTCATGGCCGGGCTGCAGACCTGGTACGGCCTGTTCCCGCTGCGCCATGTGCGCCGGGCGATCCAGCGGATGCGCACCACCGGCGCCAGCCGGCTGGAAGGGCCGCTGCCGCGCGAGGTGCAGCCGCTGGTCGAGGAAGTGAACGCGCTGGTCGCGCACACCGATCGGCAGGCCGAGGAAGCGCGCACCCATGCCGGCAATCTGGCGCACGCGCTCAAGACCCCGCTGACCGTGGTGATGAACGCGGCCACCGCCAAGGCCCCGGACCTGGCCGACACCGTGATCCGCGAGGCGGCGGTGATGCGCCGGCAGGTCGATCACCATCTGGCGCGCGCGCGCGCGGTGGGCCGGCGCGCGGCCGGGCTGTCACGCGCCAATGTCTGGACCAGTCTGGAAGCGGTGCTGCGCGCGGTCGAGCGCCTGTACGAGAACACCCGCTTCGATCTGGCCGGCAATCATGACGCTACCGTCTCGGTCGAACGGCAGGACCTGGAGGAGATCCTCGGCAACCTGATCGAGAACGCGGCCAAGTATGGCGGCGGCAGCGTGTTCGTAACCGTGGACGAGGCGCCCGATCCCTACATGTGCGAAATCTGGATCGAGGACGATGGCGCGGGCATTCCCGCCGCCGAGCGGGGCCGGATCTTCGATCGCGGCGCACGGCTCGATACTGGCAAGCCCGGCACCGGGCTGGGCCTGGCCATCGTGCGCGATGTCGTGGAAATCTATGGCGGCACGGTCGAGCTTGACGAGAGCGAGGACCTGGGTGGCCTGCTGGTGCGCCTGCGGCTACCGCGTGCGAGCAGCGGCTGAGGGCCACGCGGCCGGATCGGGATTGCGCCGCACTTCGGGCTCGTTGACCAGATCGTCGAACAGCACGCGGTAATGCGTCATGGCGATGCGCAGATGTTCCGAACCGGCGGCGCCGCAGCGGCGCAGGCGGCCGATTTCGTGTACCTTGCGATAATGCTCGGAGATATCGGGACGCTCGCGCGAGAGCGCGTCCATCATGGCATCCAAACGGCCGACCGCGAAGCCGCGCGCCGTCAGCACTTCGCGCAGCTGGTCGTCCGCGCGGGTGACGGCATAGGCCGGATCATCGGCGTATTGGGCCTGGATCTTCTGCCAGGCGCCGACGAAATGCTCGCGAAGCTGGGGATTGAGCGGCACGATCGTCTGGGTGGCCGGCTCCTGCCCGAAAGGCGCCGGGCTGGCCGCGCGACGCGGCATCGCGCTGGCCTGCTCGCCTTGCATCCCGGCGCGGTGCCACCGCATCAGCCCGGCTACTGCCAGCACGATGATGGCGATCACTGCTCCCGTCACCAGCTCCGTGGTGCTCATCACGCGTTCCTTGCGTCTTGTTTCCGGGCTCTGGCTGAGTGAGCCCGGATTTCCAACGCGCGGACGCGGATTGCGTTCCCGCGGGGCTTACTCTTGCGCGTTCTGCGCCTGTTCGTGGTGGCGAATCACTTCCTGGATGACGAAGCGCAGGAACTTTTCCGAGAATTCGGGATCGAGCTGCGCGTCTTCGGCCAGGCGCCGCATCCGGGCGATCTGCTTTTCCTCGCGCCCCGGATCGGAAGGCGGCAGCTTCATGTCCGCCTTGTAGGCACCCACGGCCTTGGTGATGCGGAATCGCTCGGCCAGCATGTGGATCAGCGCGGCATCGATATTGTCGATGCTGGCGCGATAGCCGGCGAGAACGGGATCAATCGCGGGAGCGTTGGTGGCGTCATCGGAAGTCATCGCGCGATGCGCTAGCATGACCCGAAGGGGGATGCCAATCGTGGCTTTGGGCTTGCCTTGCCGCGATGCAACGCGCAATGCGCGAAACCATGAGCGCTGAAGTCGTATCCCTGCGTCCGCGTGGGTCGCAACCGTCACTGGCCCCCATCCTTGCCTTGACCGCTGCGGGCATGAACAGCGTCAACGCCGTGATCCTGGAACGGATGCAGAGCGAGATTCCGCTGATCCCGGCGCTGGCCGGGCACCTGATTTCCGGCGGGGGCAAGCGGATGCGCCCGATGCTGACGGTCGCGGGCGCGGAGCTGTGCGGCTATCAGGGCACGCGCCATCACAAGCTGGCGGCGGCGGTGGAATTCATCCACACCGCCACGCTGCTGCATGACGATGTGGTCGACGGGTCAGACCTCCGGCGCGGCAAGGCGGCGGCCAACATCGTCTTCGGCAATCCGGCGACCGTGCTGGTGGGGGATTTCCTGTTCACCCGCTCGTTCGAGCTGATGGTGGAGGACGGCAGCCTGCGCGTCCTCAAGATCCTGTCCAACGCCGCCTCGGTGATCGCCGAGGGCGAAGTGGACCAGCTGACCGCGCAGCGTCACATCGAGACGAGCGAGGAACGCTATCTTTCGATCATCGGATCGAAGACGGCCGCGCTGTTCGCCGCCGCCACGCGGATCGCCGCCGTGGTCGCCGAGCGCAGCGAGGCCGAAGAGCGCGCGCTCGACGCCTATGGCCGCAATCTCGGCATCGCCTTCCAGCTGGTCGACGATGCGATCGACTACGATTCGGAAAGCCAGGAATCGGGCAAGGACAAGGGCGATGATTTCCGTGAAGGCAAGATGACCCTGCCGGTGATCCTGGCCTATGCGCGCGGCACCGCCGAAGAGCGCAAGTTCTGGGAAGAGGCCATCGCCGGCTTCCGCACCGAGGATGAGGATCTGGCCCACGCGGTGGAACTGATCAACCGGCACGATTGCGTCGCCGCCACGCGGGAACGTGCGCGCCACTATGCCCAGCGCGCGATCGACGCGATCGCCGGCTTCCCGGCCTGCGAAGCCCGCAGCGCCATGGCCGAAGCCGCCGAATTCGCCGTCGCACGCCGCTACTGAACGCAAAACCAGACTGCTCTATCCCCGCCCTATTCCCGCCATGGCGCTCGGCTCACCATCGCCCTAAACCCGCATGATGAGCGATCTGCCGATCCATGCCGTCCTGCCCGACCTGCTTGCAGCCCTGCGCGCGCGGGCGGGGGCGGTGCTGATCGCGCCGCCGGGCGCGGGCAAGACCACCGCCGTCGCGCCCGCGCTGCTGGGCGAGGACTGGTGCACGGGCACGGTTATCCTGCTTTCCCCCCGCCGCGTCGCCGCGCGCGCCGCCGCCGAGCGCATGGCCGACATGCTGGGCGAGCAGGCGGGCGAGACGATCGGCTATGTCACCCGGCTCGACACCCGGCGCTCGGCGAAGACGCGCGTGCTGGTGATGACCGAGGCGATCTTCGTGGCCACCGTGCTCGACGATCCCGAGCTTGCCGGCATTTCCGCCGTCCTGTTCGACGAGGCGCACGAACGCCATCTCGATTCCGATCTCGGCCTTGCGCTGGCGATCGAGAGCCAGCAGGTACTGCGGCCCGATCTGCGCCTGCTGGTCATGTCCGCGACGATCGACGGCGCGCGGTTCGCGCGGCTGCTTGCGGGCGCGCCGGTGATCGAGAGCGCGGGCAAGGCCCATCCGCTGGCGATCCGCTGGCTCGGCGCCAGCCCCGAAGCGCGGATCGAGGACGCCATGACTTCGGCCGTGCTGACGGCATGGCGCGAGGAGGCGGGCGACATCCTCGCCTTCCTGCCCGGCGTGCGCGAGATCGAGCGTACCGCCGAGCGGCTGGCGGAACGCCTGCCTTCCGCGCTGATCCTGCCGCTGCACGGCCAGTGCGACCCCGCCGCACAGCGCGCCGCGATTCGCCGTGACGCGCAAGGGCGCCGGCGGATCGTGCTCGCCACTGCGATCGCCGAGACCTCGCTGACGCTCGATGGCGTCGCGGTGGTGGTGGACGCCGGCCTGTCGCGCCGCGCGGAGTTCGACAAGGCGGCGGGCGTCACGCGGCTCGTCACGCATCGCGCCAGCCGCGCCTCGGCCGCGCAGCGCGCCGGCCGCGCCGCGCGGCAAGGGCCGGGCGTGGCCTATCGCCTGTGGGAAGAGGCGGCGCATCCCGGCCGCCCCGAATTCGATCCGCCCGAGATCGAGACATCCGACCTTGCGCCGCTGACGCTGGCGCTGGCGCAATGGGGCGCGGGCGATCCGACAGGCATGGCCTGGCTCGATCCGCCGCCGCCGCCCGCGCTCGCCGCCGCGCGCGGTCAGCTCGAAGCGCTGGGCGCGCTCGACGGGGAAGGGCGCATCACCGCGTTCGGCCGCAAGGTGGCCAGCTTGCCGATGGACCCCGCGCAGGCCGCGACCGTGCTGCGTGGGGCCGAACGCGGCGCGGCCGATGTGGCGGCAAGGCTCGTCCTGCTGCTGCAGGAGCGCGGGCTGGGCGGGCGGGGCGAGGATCTGGGCCAACGTCTGGCGCGCTGGAACGCGGATCGCTCGTCGCGCGCGCAGGCCGCGCGCAAGCTGGCCGAAGGATGGGCCCGCCGGGCGCAGAAACGGATGGCGCCGGCGGCCAGTGCCGGGCGAACCGACGAAGCCTCGCCCGGCCTGCTGCTGGCGCTGGGCCGGCCCGACATGGTGGCCAGGCGCCGCGATGCCTCGGGCGAGACCTGGCTTTCGGCCGGGGGCAGGGGCTATATGCTCGATCCCGCCTCGCCGCTGGCGACCAGCGAATGGCTGGTGATCGGCGATGCGCAAGGGCAGGCGAAAGGCGCGCGCATCCTGGCTGCCGTCCCGCTCGAACCGGGCGAGGTGGAGCGCGGGCTGGGTGAGCGGATCGAGCGGCGTTCGGTGCTGCGCTGGAACGCGGCCGAAGCCCGGATCGAGGCGCGGCTCGAACGGCGGCTTGGGGCGATCACGCTGGCCAGCGGCCCCGATCCCGCGCCCGACCATGCGGCACTTGCCGCCTTCGCCGCCGCGCGCCTGCGCGAGCAGGGGCTGGGCCTGCTGCCGTTTTCCAAAGCCAGCCTCGCCCTGTGCAAGCGCGCGCGCTATGCCGGCATCGCGGCGCTGGCGGACGAAGCGCTGCTGGCCGAGCTTGAGGACTGGGCCGGGCCCTTGCTCGGGCGCCGGTTCGACACGATCGACCAGGCGGCGCTGCACGAAGCCTTGCGCGGGCGGCTGGGCTGGGACGACCAGCAGCGGCTGGAACGGCTTGCCCCGGCCGAATTCGTCAGCCCCGCCGGCACGCACCACGCGATCGATTACGAGGATGAGGCGGGCCCTTGCGTGGAAGTGCGCGTGCAGGCGCTGTTCGGGCTCGATCGCCATCCCGATTTCGGCCAGCCGCCGCAGCCCTTGCTGCTCAAGCTGACTTCTCCCGCCGGCCGGCCGATCCAGGCGACGCGCGATCTTCCCGGCTTCTGGCGCGGCTCGTGGCGCGAGGTCCAGCGCGAGATGAAAGGCCGCTACCCCCGCCACCGCTGGCCGGACGAGCCCTGGGCGGAAGACCCCAGCCTCAAGACCCGCAACGCCTTCGAGGCGGGCCGGCGCTGAATGTGCCGATCGGGTGGCGGATCGGCGCAATTGCCGGCTTGATTTGTCGGCCGATTCGTGGGCAAAGCACGGGCCATGAGCGCACGCATCTTCCAGCGACCAAAGAACGCCATGCAGTCCGGCAAGGCGCAAGTCGACCAGTGGATTCTGGACTTTGTCCCGGCCGAGGCGAAAACGCCCGATCCCTTGATGGGCTGGGCCGGATCGGGCGACATGCAGCAGCAGGTGCAACTGCGCTTCCCCACGCGGGAGGCGGCGCTGGCCTATGCCGAACGCCATGGCATTGCCGCCACCGTCCATGCCTCGCCGCCGCGCCGGCTGAAGCTCCAGGCCTACGCCGACAACTTCCGGTAGGATTCGGGCGGCCTTGCCCGTTTGCTCACGCCGGTCTGGACAAAGGCCGCCGCGCCCGCCATATGCGCCGCCGGGAGTCGGGTGGACGTTTGCGTTCGCCAACCTGGTCAGGTCCGGAAGGAAGCAGCCACAACGGATTGCGGCGGGTCGCTCGGCTCCTTCACCCGATCTCCTCCTTTTCTCCTGACAATTCGCACCCCAGGGCTTACCTTCAGCGGTGATGGACGATTCACGCGACATGTTCGGCGATACCCCGCCCTGGAAGGACGAGAACGAGGGCTCGCCGAGTGCCGCGGAGTTGGAAGCGGCTGGCCAGTCGGCGCTGTTCGGTGGTGAGCCTGCGGCGGCGCCCGCGGCCCCCGTCCAGCCCGAAACCCCGCCCGCCGCGAAAGTCGCGCCGGCTGCCGCACCGACTGCCGCTCCGGCGCCCGCGCAGCCCTATCGCGTGCTGGCGCGCAAGTACCGCCCGCAGACCTTCGCCGAGCTGATCGGGCAGGAAGCCATGGTGCAGACGCTGGCCAACGCGATCAGGCGCGACCGGCTGGCCCATGCCTTCCTGATGACCGGCGTGCGCGGCGTGGGCAAAACATCGACCGCGCGGCTCATCGCCAAGGCGCTCAACTGCATCGGCCCGGATGGCACCGGCGGCCCGACGATCGATCCTTGCGGCGTGTGCGAGCCGTGCACCGCGATCGCCGAAGGCCGCCATATCGACGTGATCGAGATGGATGCCGCCAGCCATACCGGCGTCGATGACGTGCGCGAGATTATCGAGGCGGTGCGCTATGCCGCCGTCTCGGCGCGCTACAAGATCTATATCATCGACGAAGTCCACATGCTGTCACGCAATGCTTTCAATGCCTTGCTGAAGACACTTGAGGAACCGCCGGCGCATGTGAAGTTCCTGTTCGCCACCACCGAGGTGGACAAGCTGCCGGTCACGGTGCTCTCGCGCTGCCAGCGCTTCGACTTGCGCCGCATCCCCACCGCGATGCTGGCCGAGCACTTCGCCCGGATCTGCGTCAAGGAAGGCGTCGAAGCCGAGGACGAGGCGCTGGCCATGGTGGCAAGCGCCGCCGAAGGCTCGGTGCGCGACGGGCTTTCGATTCTCGATCAGGCGATCGCCCATGCCGATCTGGACGGCGAGGGCCGGGTGCGCGCGGCGCAAGTGCGCGACATGCTGGGCCTTTCCGACAAGAGCGCGCAGCGCAAGCTGCTCGCCGCGATCCTGGAAGGCGATGGGCCGGGCCTGCTCGATCTTGTCGCGCACCAGTTCGCGCTGGGGGTGGAGCCGATCGCGCTGATGCGCGGGATCATGGACCTGGCGCACCGCGTCACCGTGGCGCAAGTCTCGGGCGGGGCGGCTGACGCGCCTTCGGCCGAGGAGCGCGCGGCGATCGAAGGCTGGGCGGGATCGCTCAAGGCCGGGCAATTGCACCGGCTCTGGCAGCTTCTGCTCAAAGGGCATGAGGAAGTGAAAAGCGCGCCCGACCCGCTGGTCGCGGCGCAGATGGCCCTGCTGCGCGTGATGCACGCGGCCGACATGCCCGATCCCGGCACCTTGGCGCGCAGGATCGAGGAACTGGCCAGCCGCGCGCCGTCGCCCGACATGGCCGGACAGGCGGCGGTGCCCGCTGCCGCGCCGGTGGCGCAGGCCGCGCCGCGCTGGGCCGCGCTGGTCGAGCAGGTGGAGCACCATCACGAACATGTCGCCGCCAGCGTGATGCGGATGCAGGTGCGCGTGATCGAACTGGCGCCGGGCCTGCTGCGCTATGCCCAGCCGCCGGGCTTCAAAGAGGATATCGCGCCGGTGCTGCGGGCCGCGCTGGCCAAGGCGACCGGCGAACGCTGGCAGGTGGAGCGCGCGGCCGGCGAGGGCGCGCCGACGCTGGTCGAGCAGGACGAGGCTCGGCAGGCCGCCGATGCCGAAGCGGTGCGCCGTTCGCCGCTGGTCGAAGCCACATTCGCGGCCTTTCCCCACGCCGAACTGGTGGGGGAAGACCGTCAGGCCGCCCATGGCGGCAATCGCAACTGGAGACGCTGATGAAATCGATGGAAGAAATGATCCAGGCCGCCCAGCAGGCGGCCGAGACGATCCAGAAACAGATGACCGAGACCCAGGCCAGGCTCGATACGCTGGAAGTGGAAGGGCTTTCGGGCGGCGGCCTCGTCAGGATCCGCTGCTCGGCCAAGGGGCGGGTGATCGGCGTCGCGATCGACGACAGCCTGATGCAGCCATCCGAAAAGCAGATCCTCGAAGACCTGGTCGCCGCCGCCTATAACGACGCGCGCGTCAAGGCGGATAGCGTGGCCGGCGAGGAAATGGCCAAGGCGCAGCAAGGCATGGGCCTGCCGCCGGGTTTCAAGCTGCCGTTCTGAGCGCGCCTCAGGCGATCTGGCGCGCGGCGGCTTGCGAGGCGCGGTAATAGTCCTCGATCGCTTCGGCCTCGATCGGGCGGCTGAAATGAAAGCCCTGCAAATGGGTGCAGCCGGCCGCCAGCGCGGGGGCGACGAGGTTTTCGTCGCTCACCCCTTCGGCGACCACTTCGGCGCCGATCTGCCGGGCCATCTGCACCGCCGCGTCGAACACGGCGCGCGATGTCGCGTCGGTGCCCAGATCCTTCACCAGCGTGCGGTCCAGCTTCAGCCGGTCGAAGCGGAACGATTTCATCATGCACAGCGAGGAATAGCCGGTGCCGAAATCGTCGAGCGCGATGCGGAAGCCGGCGTTGCGCAACAGTTCCAGCGTCAGCAGCGCGCGCGTGTTGCGCTCGATCGAGACCGTCTCGGTCACTTCCAGGAAGACGCGGTGCGCCTCGATGCGGTTGCGGCGGCAGCAATCGAGCAGGAAGCCGACGAAACCGTCCTGCTGAAGCTGTAGCGGCGAAAGGTTGATGCTCATCGTCAGCGTCGGCCAGCGGCTGAGATCGGACAGCGCGCGTTCGATGATCCAGGCGCCCAGTTGCGGCATCTGGCCGCTGCGCTCGGCCGCCGGGATGAACTGCGCGGGCGAGATTTCGCCCAGCACGGCGTGGTTCCAGCGCACCAGCGCTTCCACTTCGCAGGCATCGTCGCGGATCGGGCAGATCGGCTGGTAGACCATGCGCAGCTCGCCGCGCGCCAGCGCTTGCGCCAGATCGCGTTCCAGCGCGCGGTCCACCTCGCGCTCCTGCTCGAGCGGCGGAGTGAACGCGCTGACGCGGTTGCGGCCTTCGCGCTTGGCGGCATAAAGCGCCAGATCCGCCTGGTGCAGCAGCCGGTTGACCTCGGCCGCGTGATCGGGCTGCGCCTCCACGAAGCCCAGCGAGACGGTGACGGCGATGGCGAAGCCTTCGAAATCGAACGGCGCGCGCATCGCGGCGATCAGCTCGCCGCACAAGTTGGCCGGAACCGTGCCTTGCGGCACTTCGACCAGCACGGCGAACTCGTCGCCGCCCACGCGCGCGACGATCGACTGTTCGCCCAGGAACGCCTTCATCCGCCGGCCCAGCAGCAGGACCAGCATGTCGCCCGAGGCGTGGCCGTAATCGTCGTTGATATACTTGAACTTGTCGATGTCGATCAGCGCGACGATCTGGCGCGATCCGGGCAGGCGCGGGCCCTGCGCAAGCAGCCGGCCCGCCTGTTCGACGAAGGCGCGGCGATTGGGCAGGCCCGTCGCCGGATCGGTGAAGGCCAGATTCTTCACCGCCACGGCATTGCGCCGGAAGGTTTCGAGCGAGCGGGACAGCGCGCTCAGCTCGCGCAGGCGGAACGGCTCGATCTCGATTTCCAGATCGCCGTCCGCCAGCCGTTCGAGCGAGCGGTGCATCCGCCGCAGCGCCGGCAGGATATTGCGGCTGACATCGACCAGGATCGCCAGCGTGAAGCCCAGCGTCAGCAGCCCGACCAGCGAGACCAGCAGATACCACTGGCGCGTCGATTGCTCGACGCGGCCATAGGCGGTGTCGCGCCGCCGCTCGGCTTCCTCGTGCACCCGGTTGGCCACTTCCATCATGCGGTCCAGCCGGCGCTCGATCGCGATCTCGTCGGCGCGCGAGCGGCCTTGCGGCCGGTCGATCACCTGGCCGACCAGCCGGTCGAGATTGCTGAACACCGTGCTGCGGCTCTGCATGTCGTACGCGGCCAGGCCATCGAGGCGCAGTGCGTTGACATGCTCCTCGATCTGCATGGCGGTGTCGGTCAGGTCGGCGGCGTAATGCGCGGCGCCTTCGCTGTCGGTGTCGATATCCAGCGCGTTGCGCGAGGCGAGGTGGAACTGGATCATGGCCTTGAGCAATTGCTCGCCATGCTCGGACATGCTCACCGCCGTGCGCAGTTCGTCGCTTTCCTCGCGCAGCGCGAGGGCGCGGTCCTGGGATACCACCTGCAGCCCCACCGTGCAGGCGATGATGACGACGATGGCCGAGACCAGGCGCCGTTCCAGCGAGCCGACCACGCCGTTCCACAAGCGGGCCGGAAGGGATGCAATCCCGCGCATCATTATCTGTCTTGTCCTTGCTGCAACCCGGATGAGTGATCGCAAACAATCGGTAAGCAGAAATCGTTGATAATTCGTGTTGGGACAAATGGTTAGCTCCCTTATCTGTCATCCAACCGTCATATTTCACGTCTCGCCCGGATCGGCGGCGACAGCCCTTTTTTGGGCCGGGAGCCGGGCGGGCCGGTACCCGGCGTGCGCTGCCCGCGTGCCCATCCACAAGCCTGGCGTGCCCACCATTGCGCCGCGGGGAGAGGCGTACCATATTCGGCAAGAACGCCGGACCCGTCCGGCAAGGCGCGGTTAACGCGTTCTATGTGAATGGATATGCCTGTGATTTTGCTCCCCCTCCTTCCCCTTCGCGACATCGTCGTGTTCCCCGGCATGGTGGTGCCGCTGTTCGTGGGCCGAGAGAAGTCGGTGGCCGCGCTCGAAGCGGCGATGGCTGGCGAGAAGGACATTTTCCTCCTCGCCCAGCTCGATCCCGGCTGCGACGATCCCGATCGCGACGATCTTTACGAAACCGGCGTCATCGCCAGCGTGCTGCAACTGCTCAAGCTGCCCGACGGCACCGTGCGCGTGCTGGTGGAAGGGCAGGATCGCGCCCGGCTGGAAGGCCTGCGCGCCGAAACCACCGCCGATGGCGACATGCTGGTCGCGCAAGTCGAGAAGATCGAGCCGGTCAGCGCTTCGGGCAATGAAGTGGCCGCGATGATGCGCTCGGTGGTCGAGCAGTTCAACGAATACGCCAAGCTCAACAAGAAGCTGTCGCAAGACGCGGGCGAACAGCTTGGCGATATCGACGATGCCGCCAAGCTGGCCGATACCGTGGCCTGGCAGCTCAGCGCCAAGGTTGCCGACAAGCAGGCGGTCTTGTCGGAGGCCGATCCGCTCAAGCGGCTGGAAATGGTCTATTCCTTCATGGAAGGCGAGCTTGGCGTTCTGCAGGTCGAGCGCAAGATCCGTGGCCGCGTGAAGCGCCAGATGGAAAAGACCCAGCGCGAATATTACCTCAACGAACAGCTCAAGGCGATCCAGAACGAGCTGGGCGGCGGCGATGGCGAGGAAGCCAACGAGATCGCCGAGCTGCAGGAAAAGATCGAGAAGACCAAGCTTTCGAAGGAGGCCCGCGACAAGGCGCTGGCCGAGATCAAGAAGCTGAAGTCGATGCAGCCGATGAGCGCGGAAGCGACCGTCATCCGCAACTATCTCGACGTGCTGCTGGGCCTGCCCTGGGGCAAGAAATCAAAGCTGAAGCGCGACATCTCACAGGCGCAAGCCGTGCTCGATGCCGATCACTACGCGCTCGACAAGGTCAAGGACCGGATCATCGAGTATCTCGCCGTGCAGGCGCGCACCAACAAGCTGAAGGGGCCGATCCTGTGCCTCGTCGGCCCGCCGGGCGTGGGCAAGACCTCGCTGGGCAAGTCGATCGCCAAGGCGACGGGGCGCGAATTCGTCCGCCAGTCGCTGGGCGGCGTGCGCGACGAGGCGGAGATTCGCGGCCACCGGCGCACCTACATCGGCTCGCTGCCGGGCAAGATCGTCACCAATCTGCGCAAGGCCGGCAAGGCCAACCCGCTGTTCCTGCTCGACGAGATCGACAAGCTGGGGCAGGATTTCCGCGGCGATCCGGCGTCGGCCCTGCTCGAAGTGCTCGATCCCGAGCAGAACGCCCGGTTCCAGGACCATTACCTGGAGCTGGACTTCGACTTGTCGGACGTGATGTTCGTGTGCACCGCCAACAGCCTCAACCTGCCGCAGGCGCTGCTTGACCGCATGGAGATCATCCGGCTCGAAGGCTATACCGAGGACGAAAAGGTCCAGATCGCCGAGCGTCACCTGATCGCCAAGCAAGTGGAAGCGCACGGCCTGAAGCCTGGCGAGTTCACCCTGACCGAAGAAGCCCTGCGCGATCTGATCCGCTACTACACGCGGGAAGCCGGCGTGCGCACGCTGGAGCGCGAGATCGCGCGGCTGGCGCGCAAGTCGCTGCGCCAGATTCTCGAAGGCAAGGCTGAGCAGGTGACGGTGACGCCCGAGAATCTTTCGGACTTCGCCGGCGTGCGGAAATTCCGCCACGGCGTGTCGGAGGAAGAGCATCAGGTCGGCGCCGTCACGGGCCTGGCCTGGACCGAAGTGGGCGGCGAACTGCTGACGATCGAAAGCGTCACGGTTCCCGGCAAGGGCGCGATCAAGTCGACCGGCAAGCTGGGCGAAGTGATGAGCGAAAGCATCCAGGCCGCCTTCAGCTTCGTCAAGGCGCGCAGCCCGGCCTATGGCATCAAGCCTTCGGTGTTCCAGCGCAAGGACATCCACATCCACTTGCCCGAAGGGGCGGTGCCCAAGGATGGGCCGAGCGCCGGCATCGGCATGGTCACTTCGATCGTCTCGACGCTCACCGGGATTCCGGTGCGCAAGGATATCGCGATGACCGGCGAGGTCACGCTGCGTGGCCGGGTGCTGCCGATCGGCGGGCTGAAGGAAAAGCTGCTTGCCGCGCTGCGCGGCGGCATCACCACCGTCCTGATCCCGGAAGAGAACCGCAAGGACCTCGCCGAGATTCCCGACAACGTGAAGGAAGGGCTGGAAATCATCCCGGTCAGCCACGTCGACGAAGTTCTGGCGCGGGCGCTGATCGAGCCCGTGGCGCCGATCGAATGGACCGAAGCGGACGAGCTGGCGAGCCAGGCCGTGGCGCCTTCGCTGGCCACGCCGGCACCGTCCACTACCGCACACTAGAATTGCTGCATTGCGGCGACTCGAATACGACAATTCGAGTCGCTGCTTGCGGTGCTTCCCGATGCTGCGTCGCACAATCCCGAATCACTTCGAAAATGGCGGAAAAACTGGACAAAACGGCTTTCCGCTGCGGCTTTTCGCTTTGACACTGCGTCCAAAAGAGGCTCAATTCCCGCGCAGTCGAGAGGCGATTCAAAAATTACCTGTTCAACTGAAAGGTTAGGGGGTTCCCATAATGAACAAGAACGATCTCATCAGCGCCGTCGCGGATTCCAGCGGTCTGACCCGCAGCGACGCCACCAAGGCGGTTGAAGGCGTCTTCGATGCCATCACCGGAGCGCTGAAGAAGGGAGACGAAGTGCGTCTGGTCGGCTTCGGCACGTTTTCCGTCGCCAAGCGCAAGGCTTCGACCGGCCGCAATCCGCGCACGGGCGAGCCGATGGAAATCAAGGCATCGAGCCAGCCCAAGTTCAAGGCCGGCAAGGGCCTGAAGGATTCGGTCAACTAATCGTCCCGAACGGCCTGCTCGCCTCGCAGGCAACCCATCAGATTCACGCCGCGCTGGTCACAACCAGCGCGGCGTTTTTCTTTGGGAGCGATAGTATTGGCCCATCGGATGGGCGGACATTGGCCTTAACGCTGCAACTGGAGCAGGGCGGTCGGCGCGGTGGTGGTGCGGCTGCTGACCTTCCAGGCGAGCGCCTTGCCACGCGGATCGGCCAGGGGGCCTTCATCGGTATTGTTGGCGAGGATCGCCGCATCGGTCCTGACCGTGAATGTGCCATCCACCGTGGGCATGGCCTCCGCGCCCGGCTTGCCGCTGGAATCCGAAGCGGCCGCCGCCTGCATCAGACCGGCCGCGCCCAGCCCGCCCAACGCGGGGCCGAAACCGGGCGCATCGACCCGCACCGTCCCGTCGCCGCGCTGCGAGACCTGGACGAAGGCATTGGCCATGGGAAAGCCCTCGATCGTGGGGAAAGTGAAATCGTGGCCGAGCTTGCCGGTGATCGCGAAATCGACCACGAACAGGCCATCGCCCTTGTATTCGACCTTGCGCCAGCCGGTCTGCCGCCGCAGCTTGGCGGCGATCTCCTCGGCCGCGCCGGGATCGGCGGGATCGATCCCGCCGAACAGCCCGGCCGCCGCGGCCGCTTCGTGCTTGTCCTTGCTTTGCCGGGTTTCCCAATCGGCCTTTTGCTGAGCGATCTCGTCGCCGGTGCAGGCGCGCTCGGCGCCGCTGTCAGTCTCATTGCAGGTTTGTGGCGTGAAAACGGCTTGCTGCGAGGACTGGCGCAGCGGCAGCAGGTAAAGCTCGCCCGCATAGCTGAAGCTGAACCCGCGATCCTTGCGCACTTCCAGCGCGGAGGTGAACCGGCCGGGCGCCAGGAAGCAGGCCGAAACCAGCAGCGCCAGCACGATGGCAAGCGTGCCGGCGGCGGCGCGGCGGAACGGCAGGTTCTTCATGGCGGCATCCCCCAGGGCTTTTC
This sequence comes from Novosphingobium album (ex Liu et al. 2023), assembly GCF_029076845.1. GTDB lineage: Bacteria > Pseudomonadota > Alphaproteobacteria > Sphingomonadales > Sphingomonadaceae > Novosphingobium. The sequence continues at coordinate 206,248 of NZ_JARESE010000028.1, read as the reverse complement.
AGCGTGTGGCCACCGCATATAGCGCAATCGCGGCGGCATTGCTCACATTCAGGCTTTCCATCGCTTCGTCGATCGGCAAGCGCGCCAGCGCGTCGCAATGCTGGGTGATGTTGTGCCGCAGCCCTTCGCCTTCCGCCCCCAGCACCAAGGCCACCGGCCCGGCGGGCAAGGCATCGGCCAGCGTCGATTCGGCCTCGCCATCGAGGCCGATGCGCCAGTAGCCGGCCTCGGCCACCTCATCGAGCGCGCGGGCGAGATTGACCACGCGAATCCACGGCAGGATTTCCAGCGCGCCCGAGGCGGACTTGGCCAGCGTGCCGGATTCGGGCGGAGCGTGGCGATCCTGCGTGACGATGGCGCAAGCGCCGAAGGCGGCGGCCGAACGCATGATCGCGCCGACGTTGTGCGGATCGGTGACCTGGTCGAGCACCACCAGCGGCCGCGCGGCATCGCCTTCCAGCACGTCGGACAGGAACAGGTCGGGCAGCGGCTCGCATTCCAGCACCAGCCCCTGGTGCGGCGCGTCGCGCGCGACCAGGCGCGCCAGATCGGCCGCCTGCGCCCATTCCACCGGGAAATCGGCGGGCAATTCGCCATCCAGCGAATCGACGCCTTCGCGCGTCGCCCAGAGCTTGCGGTGGCGCCGTTCGGGATTCATCAGCGCCGCCTGGACCGCGTGCCGGCCCCACAGCCGCACCGCGCCCTGGCCCGCGCGGCCGCTTCCCCGGCCATTGCGCATTCGCCCGGCCCTGCCGCGCAGCTTGCGATCGGCGTCGGCGTCCTCACGCTTGGCCATTGCTTGTCCTTCCTTGTCTGGTGTTCCCTTGCGGGCCTGATCCCTTGCGGGAATGACCGCTCCTGCCAGTCACCCCATTGACAGGCAAGGTTCGCTTCGCCATGAGCGCGCCTCTCGGCTGGACGGTGCCCTTCGGGGCACAATCCCGGTGGGTTATCCCATCGCCCGCGATACTGGTGTGGACAGGTGGCCGAGTGGTTAAAGGCAGCAGACTGTAAATCTGCCCGCGCAAGCGTACGCTAGTTCGAATCTAGCCCTGTCCACCACCAGATCCCCGGGCCGCGAACCGGGCCCGGAACGGCCGCGAGGGACAAGCGCCACGGCGGGATTGCGGTGCGGCGCGACAAGCCGTACAGGGCCACGATGCCCGGAGAAATTCTCGATAATCAGGGGCGGGGCGAAGCGTCCTGGCGCTGGCCCGCAGTCCATCCCGAAGGGCGCAAGTTCGGTCTTGGCGTGGGCGTCGTCTGCCTGGTGACGGCGGCGATCGGCTGGCAATGGCTGGCCTGGCCGCTCGCGCTGCTGACCTTCTGCGTCCTGGCCTTCTTTCGCGATCCCCGCCGCGTCACGCCGCAGGAGGATCGCTTCATCGTCGCGCCCGCCGATGGCCTGGTCACGCTGATCCAGAAAGTGCCGCCGCCGCGCGAACTGACGATCGACGATGGCAGCGGCATCCGCCCGCTCGGCACCGATCCGGTAACGCGCGTCTCGATCTTCATGAGCGTGTTCGACGTGCACATCAATCGCGCGCCGATCGGCGGGACGGTGCGGCGTGTGATCTATATCCCCGGCAAGTTCCTCAACGCCGATCTCGACAAGGCGAGCGAGGAGAACGAGCGGCAGCATATCCTGATCGAGCGGGGCGACGGGCTGATGGTGTGCTTCACCCAGATCGCCGGACTGGTCGCGCGGCGCATCGTGCCGTTCGTCAAGCCGGGCGACATCGTCGCGGGCGGGCAGCGCATCGGCCTGATCCGCTTCGGCAGCCGGGTCGATGTCTATCTGCCGGCGGGAACCGAGCCGAAAGTCCTGCTGGGCCAGAGGATCGTGGCGGGCGAGACCGTGCTGGCCGAAGTGGGGCAGGCGGCCCTGATCGAAGGCGTCAGCCAGTGATCGGCGACGAGCCGGGCGAGAGCGACGCGGACGCGCGGCGCCGGATCGCCCGCAGCCTGAGCATCCGGGCGATCGTGCCCAATGCCATCACCGCCGCCGCGCTGTGTTCGGGGCTTACCGGCATCCGCTTCGCCATTGCCGGGGATTTCGAGAAATCGGTGCAGGCGATCATTCTGGCCGGCTTGCTCGACGGGATCGACGGACGGGCGGCGCGGCTGCTCAAGGCGCAGACGCGCTTCGGCGCCGAGCTTGACAGCCTGGCCGATTCGATCTCGTTCGGCGTCGCGCCGGCGCTGATCGTCTATCTGTGGACGCTGCGCGACTTGCCCAGCATCGGCTGGATCTCCGCGCTGGCCTTCACCATCTGCTGCGTGCTGCGGCTTGCCCGGTTCAACGCCCGGCTCGACGTTCTGGATCAGCCGCACAAGCAGGCGGGCTTCCTCACCGGCGTGCCGGCGCCGCTGGGCGCGGGGCTGGCGTTCCTGCCGATGTACCTGTGGATCGTCAGTGGCCGTTCCGAATTCGCCAATCCGATCGCGGTGAGCGGCTGGATGGTGCTGATCGCCTTCCTGATGATCTCCAACCTGCCCACGCTGAGTTGGTCCCGGCTGCGGCCGCCTCGGGATATCAGGATTGGCATCATCGCGCTGGTCGGGCTGCTGGCGGCCGCGCTCCTGACCGAGCCCTGGCTGACGCTGGTGCTGATAACGCTGATCTATCTGCTGCTGATTCCCGTGGGCATCGTAACCTATGCGCGCTTCAGGCGGCGAGCCGCGCAGGTCGAACCGGCCGCGTCCCCACCGCCAGACGCCTGATTTCCGCTTTCGCTGCGGAGCGCAGGGGCGCCGCAGCGCGGATATCGGTGACGACGATGCGCACTTCCGATGCCTGCGGGCATTGCGCAAGCGCCCGGCGCAGGCCGAGGGCGATCCGGCCTTCCTGTCGCAGTGTCGACACCGAGACCGCGATCGAGAGAAGTCCCGCGAAGAGGAAAAGCGTGGCGGCAAGTGCTGTCATGACCATCTCCATCGAAGCGGCCCCGGGCTGTTCACGTTCTGTGGACAGCTTGTGGATATCCGCGATTCGTTCTATCAATGTTCCGTATTGCCTGTGTTCGTGATTTGTTCCATCCTGTCAAGCGCCAATTGTGCCGCGATGACCGAACCGACAAGTCGCCAGCCGGTGCTTCGTGCCCGGTGTCCTGCGGTGATCGCGCGGAGCCGCGCTAAAAGCGCGGTGAATTGACGCTGGATTTCACGAACGAATGGCGCTATGCGCCGGCCCGCTTGCCGATCGGTCGTTTCCGAATCCACGGAGCCGGGCGGCGGCGAATCCACATGGGAAACCTACATACCCGGTGCCGCAGCGGGCCAGCATCCTTCGGGATATCCGCACGGTTCCAGTTTCCCAGAGGCTGAAACCGGAAAGGAAATGATTATGGCGGCTCCCGTCGTCACCATGCAGCAATTGATCGAGGCCGGCGCGCACTTCGGCCACCAGACCCACCGCTGGAACCCGCGGATGAAGCCGTACATCTTCGGCGCCCGCAACGGCATCCACATCATCGACCTGTCGCAGACGGTGCCGCTCATGGCCCGCGCGCTCGAATTCGTTTCGGCCACCGTGCAGGCGGGCGGCAAGGTGTTGTTCGTCGGCACCAAGCGCCAGGCGCAGCAGCCGATCGCCGAAGCCGCCCGCGCTTGCGGCCAGCACTTCGTCAACCACCGCTGGCTGGGCGGTATGCTCACCAACTGGAAGACGATCTCGCAGTCGATCAAGCGCCTCAAGACGCTTGAGGAACAGCTTTCGGGCGACACCGCGGGCCTCACCAAGAAGGAAGTGCTCCAGCTCACGCGCGAGCGTGACAAGCTTGAGCTGTCGCTTGGCGGCATCCGCGACATGGGCGGCATTCCCGACGTGATGTTCGTGATCGACGCCAACAAGGAAGACCTGGCGATCAAGGAAGCCAACGTGCTGGGCATCCCGGTCGTCGGCGTGCTGGATACCAACGTCAATCCGCAGGGCATCGCTTTCCCGATCCCCGGCAACGACGATGCCAGCCGCGCCGTGCGCCTTTATTGCGACGCCGTCGCGCAGGCCGCGACCAAGGGTGGCCGTGAAGCCGTGATCGACAGCGGTGCCGATATCGGCGCGTTTGACGAGCCGGTTGCCGAGGAACTCGCGGCCGAGGACGCCGCCGAGGCCTGATCCGGCATAGGCCGCGACCTGACCGCCATGGCCTGACCGTCATGGAATTGTCGCGCGCCGGGTCCATGGGCCCGGCGCGCACCAAACTTTATCAAGAGGATATACGCGATGGCTTACACCGCCGCTGACGTGAAGAACCTCCGCGAGCGCACTGGCGCCGGGATGATGGACTGCAAGAAGGCCCTCGACGAATCGGGTGGTGACTTCGAAGCCGCCGTCGATGGGCTGCGCGCCAAGGGCCTCGCCGCCGCCGCCAAGAAGTCCAGCCGCACCGCGGCCGAGGGCCTGGTCGGCATCGCCGTCACGGGCACGCGCGGCGTGGCCGTCGAAGTGAACTCGGAAACCGACTTCGTCGCCAAGAACGACCAGTTCCAGGATTTCGTGCGCAAGACCACCGAAGTGGCGCTGGGCGCCGGCTCGGACGATGTCGAGGCGCTGAAGGGCGCGGCCTATCCGGGTGGCACCACCGTGGGCGACGCGCTGACCAACAATGTCGCCACGATCGGCGAGAACCAGCAGATCCGCCGCATGAAGACGGTCGAAGTCGCGCAGGGCCTGGTCGTGCCGTACATGCACAACGCCGCCGCGCCGAACCTGGGCAAGATCGGCGTGCTGGTCGCGCTGGAATCGGAAGCCGCCGCCGACGTGCTCGAAGCGCTGGGCAAGCAGATCGCCATGCACATCGCCGCCGCGTTCCCGCTGGCGCTCTCGGCCGACGATCTCGATGCCGAGCTGCTGGAGCGTGAGCGCAAGGTCGCCGCTGAAAAGGCCGCCGAAAGCGGCAAGCCGGCCAATGTGCAGGAAAAGATGGTCGAAGGCGCCGTGGCGAAATACGCCAAGGAAAACGCGCTGCTCAGCCAAGTCTTCGTGATGGACAACAAGACCCCGGTGCAGCAGGTCGTCGACCAGGCCGGCAAGGAAGCGGGCACCAGGATCGTCCTCAAGGACTTCGTGCGTTTCCAGCTTGGCGAAGGCATCGAGAAGAAGGAAACCGATTTCGCGGCCGAAGTCGCGGCGGCCGTGCAGGGCTGATCGGCGGGTTCCTTCGCGATCACAGCAAAAGCGGGCCGGGAGCGAGAGCTTTCCGGCCCGTTTTGTTTGGCGATCGAAGGTTCGCCGGCTTGGCTTGCCGGAGTGTTCACGGACTTTGCCGCGTTTGCCTCCCTCCGTCATGCTGAACATGTTTCGGCATTTATCGCGGGGAGCGGTTGCTTTTGGCGGACATCGGAGAGGGTGCGCCTCGTTCGGCCCCTCTCCCAACCCTCTCGCCTGAAGGGGAGGGGGCTTTGGCGGAGTTTTATTCCTCCCGGCCGGCCTGATCGAGCAGGTCCAGCAGCGCCGTCGGCATGGTCGGGGCGGGGCGTTCCGGCGGATCGTCGTTCCGCAGGTCGAGGTAGAGGTCCATCGCGGCGATGAGGGCGGCGCGGACCGAGGCGACTTCGGGCCGGGCGACGGTCGCCGCCAGCCGGCCGTCGCTGTCGAGGCCGGCCTGCTCGATCCGGCGCACGCCGCGTTGCGGGCGGGCGGCCCGGCGATGCAGCAGCGGGCCCAGGACCTGTTCGCGCAGGAAGGCCAGCATACCGATCGCCTCGAACAGTTCGCCGCGCGCCAGCTTGGTCACGCCATAGTGCAGCCAGATCCAGCAGCGATCCTCGAACCATTGCGGCGGCAGGTCGGGCCAGGCGATGGCCGCCCTGGCCAGCCGGTGCGCGATGGCGGCCGGATCGCGCGCGAACAGGACCGCAGGCAGTTCGATGCGCCGGTCGAGATCGGCGGGAGTCACGAACTTGAGGTCCACATGCAGCAGTTCCGGCCCGTAAAGGCAGATGAGCAACCGGGGCTCGCCGACATGCTCGCCGGTAAAGGCGCCGACCAGCTCGCCCAGCCCCTCGGCGAAGGCGCGGCGCGTGGCCATGACTTCGCCATGCCGGTGCTCATCGCAGATCAGCACCAGATCGAGGTCGGAGTGCGCATCGAGCCCGCCGTGGATATAGGAGCCGCCGGCCAGCAGCGCGGCGAAGCGTGGATCGGCGGCGACGGCGGCGATCGCGCGGGTAAGGAAAGCGGAATGCATCGTGGGGATGGTGCTGGTCATCATGAATCTCCAAGCCAGCAGGTCAGGATAGGCGATGTGCCGGGGCAAGCGCAATTCCTCCCGCGCGCACGGTGAGCGAACCCGTGCGGCAAAGTCGTCGGCCACCCCCAAGTCGATGCTTGGCTTTCTTCGCGCGCGCACCTAATGCGGGGCACCCAGCCCCCCAGGATCGAAATGATACGAGCATGAGCAAGCCGGCATACAAACGCATTCTGCTCAAATTGTCGGGTGAAGTGCTGATGGGCTGCCAGCAGTTCGGCATCGATCCAGAATTCGTCGCCGAACTGGCGCGCGAAGTGAAGGCGGCCAAGGATACCGGGCTGGAGATCTGCCTGGTCATCGGCGGCGGCAACATCTTTCGCGGCATGGCGGGCGCGGCCAAGGGCATGGATCGCGCGCAGGCCGATTACATGGGGATGCTGGCCACCGTGATGAACGCGCTGGCCATGCAGAACGCGCTGGAGCAGATCGGCGTGCACACCCGCGTGCAATCGGCGGTGCAGATGGACCAGGTGTGCGAGCCGGTGATCCGCCGCCGGGCCGAGCGCCATCTGGAAAAGGGCCGGGTGGTGATTTTCGCCGCCGGCGTGGGCGCGCCTTATTTCACCACCGATTCCGGCGCCGCGCTGCGCGCCGCCGAGATGCAGTGCGACGCGCTGCTCAAGGGCACCAGCGTGGACGGCATCTACGATTCCGATCCCAAGACCAATCCGCAGGCCAAGCGTTACGACACGGTCGATTACGATACGGTGCTGGCGGATAACCTCAAGGTGATGGATGCTTCCGCCGTGGCGCTGTGCCGCGATAACCAGATACCCATCGTCGTGTTCTCGATCCGCGAAAAGGGCAACCTAGCGCGGGTGCTCGCCGGAGAGGGAACGCAGACCATCGTCCAGAAGGGAGCCTGAGCCATGGCCAAGTATGACAAGGCCGATCTCGAACGCCGCATGAAGGGCGCGATCGACGCGCTGCGGCATGACCTGTCCGGTTTGCGGACGGGCCGCGCCAACGCCACGCTGCTCGATCCGGTGACGGTCGAGGTCTATGGCGCGCACATGCCGTTAAACCAGGTCGCGACCGTTTCCGCGCCCGATCCACGGATGCTTTCGGTGCAGGTGTGGGACAAGTCCAACATCGGGCCGGTGGAAAAGGCGATCCGCTCGGCCGGGCTGGGCCTCAATCCGATCAACGACGGCAATACCCTGCGCCTGCCGATCCCGGACCTGACCGAGGAACGCCGCAAGGAACTGGCCAAGCTGGGCAGCCAGTATGCCGAAAAGGCGCGCGTCGCGATCCGCAACATCCGGCGCGACGGCAACGATGCCTTGAAAGCCGACGAATCGAAGAAGGAAATCGCCGAGGACGATCGCAAGCGCGGCGAGGAGGAAGTCCAGAAGCTCACCGACGAGATGATCAAGGCCGTCGACGAGGAACTGGCGCGCAAGGAAAAGGAAATCCTCAACAAGTGACTCTCCGACGCCAGAGGGGAGCGTAGAGGGCATGGCGAAGAGCGAACCCGCCCGCGCGCGGCATGTCGCCATCATCATGGATGGCAACGGCCGCTGGGCCAAGAAGCGCCACTTGCCGCGCGCGATCGGCCATCAGCGTGGGGTCGAGGCCGTGCGCCGGCTGGTGCGCGGTGCGCGCGAGTTCGGGCTGGAAGCGCTGACCATCTATGCCTTTTCCACCGAGAACTGGCGCCGGCCCGAGGAAGAGGTTTCCGACCTCATGGCGCTGATGAAGCGCTTCATCCTGTCCGACCTCGACGAGATGGCGGAAAACAATATCCGGCTGAAGATCATTGGCGACTACAAGGCGTTCAGGCCCGATATCGTCGAGCTGATCGAAGGCGCGCTGGCGCGCACGGCGGCCAATAGCGGCACGATCCTGGCCATCGCGCTCAATTACGGCGCGCAGGACGAGATCGCCCGCGCCGCGACCAGGGCGGCGGCCAAGGGCGCGATCACGCCCGAAACGATCGAGGCCGAACTCGATACCGCCGATCTGCCCCCGCTCGACCTGCTGATCCGCACTTCGGGCGAAGTGCGGCTGTCGAATTTCCTGCTATGGCAGGCCGCTTATGCCGAGCTATGGTTCACCCCCGTGCTCTGGCCCGATTTCACCGCCGATCATCTGAAGGAAGCGCTCGATGCCTTTGCCACGCGTGAACGACGCTATGGCGGCCGTTGAGGCGATCTTCGCCGCGCCGAAAGGCGTCCGGTGAGCGCGCCGGCCCGCAAATCGGACCTTGGCGTGCGGACTGTCACGGCCCTGGCCATGCTGGCGGTTTCCGGCATCGCGCTCTGGCTGGGGGGCCTGGCCTGGATGCTGTTCGTGGTGGCGGTGGCCGCCGGGGTGTTCTTCGAATGGGGTGTGCTGGTGTTGCTGGCCCATCCGCCGGGCGGCGCGCGGCTGGCGTGGCGGCTGGGCGGCGCGGTCTATTGCGCGGTCGCGGCGGTCACGCTGGTGGTCCTGCGCGAATCCGCGATGGGCGCCTTGCCGGTGCTGATCGTGGTCGGGGCGGTGATCGGCACTGACGTGGGCGCCTATTTCGCCGGCCGCGCGATCGGCGGGCCGAAGATCGCGCCTGCCATCAGCCCGTCCAAGACCTGGGCCGGGCTGGTCGGCGGCATGGTGGGGGCAGCGCTGGTCATCCTGCTGCTGGTCGCGACGCGCAAGGACACCGATTATACGCTCTGGCTGGTGCTGGCCATGGGTGCGCTGATCGCCATGGTGGCGCAGGCGGGGGACTTTTTCGAAAGCTGGATGAAGCGCCGCGCCGGGGTGAAGGATTCGGGCAAGCTGCTGCCCGGCCACGGCGGGCTGTTCGACCGGGTGGATGGTCTGCTATCGGTTACTTTTGTGCTAGGCGTTATCTTCATGATTTCGCGTCTATTGGGGCACTCGTGACGCAGCGTTCGATTTCGATCCTGGGGGCGACCGGCTCGATCGGCGCATCGACGCTCGATCTGGTGCGGCGCGATCCCGCAGGCTGGCGCGTCGTCGCGCTCACCGCGCAATGCCGCGTGGGCGAACTGGCCGCCCTGGCGCGCGAATTCGCCGCCCAGATCGCGGTCGTGGGTGATGCGCGCTATCTGCCTGAACTGCGCGCGGCGCTGGCCGGCTCGGGGATCGAGGCGGCGGCGGGGCCGGCCGCGCTGGTCGAGGCGGCGGGGCGCCCGGTCGATATCACCATCGCCGCGATCGTGGGCTGCGCCGGGCTGGCGCCGACCATGGCCGCGATCGAGCAGGGCGGCATTGTCGCGCTGGCCAACAAGGAAGCGCTGGTTTCGGCGGGCGAAGTGATGACCGCCGCGGTCGCCCGCCACGGCGCGACGCTGCTGCCGGTCGATTCCGAGCACAACGCCATCTTCCAGTGCCTGTGCGCCAACGATCCGGCCGACGTGCGCTTCATCACGCTCACCGCCAGCGGCGGGCCGTTTCGCGACTGGAATGCCGACCAACTTGCCGGCGCCACGCCGGCGCAGGCGGTGCGCCATCCCAATTGGGACATGGGCGCGAAGATCAGCGTCGATTCCGCGACGATGATGAACAAGGGCCTCGAACTGATCGAGGCCTATCACTTGTTCCCGGTGGGGCTCGACCGGCTGCGCATCATCGTCCATCCGCAATCGGTGGTCCATTCGATGGTCGAATACCGCGACGGATCGACGCTGGCCCAGCTTGGCCCTTCGGACATGCGCGTGCCGATCGCCTCGGCGCTGGCCTGGCCCCGGCGGATGGATACGCCTTGCGCGCCGCTCGATCTGGCCGCGATCGGCGAACTGACGTTCCGCGCGCCCGATGAAGCGCGCTTTCCCGCCACCCGGCTGGCGCGCGAGGCGGCGCGTGCCGGCGGCGCCATTCCGGCCGTGCTCAACGCCGCGAACGAGATCGCGGTCGCCGCCTTTCTGGATGGTCAGATTGCGTTCACCCGCATTGCCGCACATGTGGAGGATGTCCTGTCCTCCTTCGCGCCGCCCGCGCCGGCCTGCTTGTCCGATGTCCTTGCCGTCGATCACGAAGCCCGGGCAAGGGCGCGCCTTTTGACGGAGTCTGCCTGAGTTGCTCGCATCGCCATCGCTGCTGACCACGATCGTCGCCTTCGTCCTCCTGCTCGGGCCGCTCATCGTCATTCACGAACTGGGGCACTATCTGGTTGGCCGGTGGTTCGGCGTGAAGGCCGATGCCTTCTCGGTCGGTTTCGGCAAGGAGATCGCCGGTTTTACCGACAGGCGCGGCACCCGCTGGAAGCTTTCCGCGCTGCCGCTGGGCGGCTATGTCCAGTTCGCCGGCGACATGAACGCGGCCAGTATGCCCGATCCCGCGCAGGACACGATGCCGCCCGAGGAGCGCGCGCGCACGTTCCAGGCCAAGCCCTTGTGGCAGCGCAGCCTGATCGTGCTGGCCGGGCCGCTGACCAACCTGCTGTTTGCCGTGGCGATCTTCGCCGCGTTCAACCTGGCTTACGGCAAGGTCGTCGCGACGCCCGAAGTCGGCGCGTTCATGCCCCGGTCCGATGCGCAGGCCGCCGGCCTGAAGGTGGGCGACCGCATCGTCGCGGTGGACGGCAACCGGATCGACAGCGCCACCGATATTCCGCAATATATCGTGCCTTATCCGGGCCGTACGGTGTCGCTGGCGGTCAAGCGCGAACGGCGCACGCTGATCGTCCCGGTCAAGCTTTCGCCCCGGGTGGAAAGCGACGAATTCGGCAACAAGGCAAGGCTGGCCGATCTGGGGATCAGCTTCATCGTCCCGATCGTCGATGATTTTCCGGCCGGATCGCCCGCCAGGGCGGCCGGCATCCGCGTGGGCGACCGGGTGCTGGCGGTCGATGGGCGGCCTGTCATCGGCCATCCCGATATCCTCGCCGCGGTGACCCCGCGTCCCGGGCAGGTCGTGCCGATCGAGGTGCGGCGCGACGGGCAGCGCCTGACCATCCCGGTGCGGCTGCAGTCGGACATCGTGCGCGGCAGCGACGGCAAGGAGGTGCGCGTCGGGCGGCTGGGCATCGCGCTGAGGGGCGGGGACATCGTGCCTGTCGGCCCGGTCGAGGCGGTGGCGCTAGGCTTCGAGCAGAGCCTGGGCACGATGAAGATGATGGCCACCGGCGTCGGCCAGATCTTCACCGGCGAACGCTCGGTCAAGGAACTGGGCGGGCCGATCAAGATCGCCAAGTATTCGGGCGAGCAGTTCACGCTCGGCTGGCCGCAGTTCGTCAGCTTCGTCGCGCTGATCTCGATTAACTTGGCATTCATCAACCTCCTGCCAATTCCTGCGCTCGACGGCGGGCACCTGGCTTTCTACGCGGCCGAGGCGGTGCGGCGGAAGCCGTTGGGCCTGCGCAGTCAGGAATGGGCGTTCCGTACCGGGCTTGCACTCGTGCTGGCACTGATGCTGTTCGTCACCATCAACGATCTGGCGGCCCTCCCGTTTTTCGGGGGATAGCCGGGAGGAATTCGCTTTCGATCACATTGTCGCCGGGATTGACTGCTTGATTGGCTGACGTCCATCGGGCAGAGGGCGGCGATTGTCTGCGGCAAGGCATGACGGCCCGGCAGGGATGGATTGGTGTTCCGCTAGGCGCTTACGGGATTTGGCGTGGAATGATGGGATTGGAAATGGCTCGCTGCGTTGATGCCGGGCGTGCGTCTGGACTAGCCGCCGTTCTGCTGGGCACCACGATCCTGGCGGGCCTTCCCGTTTCGGCCATGGCCCAGGCCGCCGCGGCACCGGCCGCGCCTGCGGCGAGCGCGCCGGTGGTGGGCGAAACGATCAGGTCGATCCAGGTGGTCGGGGCCGAGCGCCTGGAGGCCCAGACGATCCTGTCCTACGTCAAGCTGCGCATCGGCCAGCCCTATACGTCGGCCGCGGCCGACGAGGCGCTGAAGGACCTCTACGAGACCGAGCTGCTTTCCGATGTCAAGATCACCAACGAGAACGGCTTCGTTACGATCGAGGTGAAGGAAAACCCGGTGGTCAACCGGATCCTCCTCGAAGGCAACAAGCGCATCAAGAGCGACAAGATCCTGCCCGAGATCAAGGTCGCGCCGCGCCAGATCTTCACCCGCTCCAAGGTTCGCGCCGACGTGGCGCGCATCATCGAGCTGTACAAGCGGCAGGGCCGCTACGCCGCGACCGTCGAGCCGAAGATGGTCATGCTCGAGCAGAACCGCGTCGATATCGTCTTCGAGATCACCGAGGGTGACAAGTCGAAGGTCCGGCAGATCAACATCATCGGCAACGAGAAGTTCTCCGACGGCGAGCTGCGCGGCCAGATGGTGACCAAGCAGGCCCGCATCACCAAGCTGTTCAGTTCCAGCACCAGCTACGATCCCGACCGGCTCGCGTTCGATCAGCAGAAGCTGCGCCAGTTCTACCTGACCGAAGGCTATGCGGATTTCCGCGTCGTGTCCGCCGTGGCCGAGCTGACGCCGGACAAGAAGGACTTCATCATCACTTACGTCGTCGAGGAAGGCGACCGCTACAAGTTCGGCGACATCAAGGTCGACAGCCAGCTGCGCGATTTCGACAGCGACGCGCTGACCCGGCAATTGCCGATGAAGACCGGCGACTGGTACAATGCCAAACTGGTCGAGGACACGATCGAGAAGCTTGGCGATACCGCCGGCGCGTTCGGCTATGCCTTCGCCGATGTGCGCCCGCAGTACGATCGCAGCAAGGAAGACCTCACCATGGGTCTGAAGTTCGTGATCGCCGAGGCGCCGCGCGTCTATGTCGAGCGGATCGACGTCAACGGCAACACGCTGACCCAGGACAAGGTGGTGCGCCGCGAGTTCCGCCTGGCCGAAGGCGACGCGTTCAACTCGCTGCAGGTCAAGCGTTCGTCGAACCGCATCAAGTCGCTCGGCTACTTCCAGGAGAAGTTCGAGGTCGAGCAGAAGCCGGGCGCGGCGGCCGACCGGATTATCCTGGAAGCCAACGTGGAGGAAAAGCCGACCGGCCAGCTCCAGCTCTCGGCCGGCTTCTCCAGCCTCGAAAGCTTCATCTTCCAGGCATCGGTGCAGCAGCGCAATTTCCGCGGGCGCGGCCAGACGGTCGGCATCTCGGGCAGCTATTCGCGCTATTCGAAAAGCGTCGAGGCCAGCTTTACCGAGCCTTACGTGTTCGACAAGAACGTCTCGCTGGGCGTCGACATCTACCGGCGTGACTACAACAGCTTCCGTTTCTACACCTCGGACCGCGATACCACCTATCAGCAGGCGACCACCGGCTTCCAGATCCGCGCCGGCCTGCCGCTCACCGAATTCCTCACCGGCATCGCGCGCTACACGCTCAATTACGATGACATCTCGCTCGACAAGGGGCTGTTCTTCAGCGACCGTCAGGGCGGCGGCTACCAGTGCGACCCGCTGCTTGCCGGCCGCTATCTGTGCGAGGCGATCGGCAAGCGCACCAGTTCGATCATCGGCCTGTCGCTGATCTACGATACGCTGGACAACCGGGTGCGCCCGACGCGCGGCATGTCGGCCTCGATCAGCGGTGATTTCGCCGGCCTTGCCGGTTCGGTCAAGTATGGCCGCGTGACCGCCAAGGCATCGCGCTACTGGCCGGTGGGCGGCGGTTTCATCTTCTCGCTTTCGGCCGAAGGCGGCGCGATCAAGTCGTTCGAGAATCGCAACAATCCCGGTGTCGACGATGTCCGCCTGACCGACCGCTTCTATCTGGGCGAACCGCAGATCCGCGGTTTCGACATTCGCGGCGTCGGCCCGCGCGTGCTGCGCAAGCCGTATATGGATACCAACGGCGACGGCGTCATCAGCGGCGATGCCAACGGCAACGGTGTGGTCGATGCGGGCGAGGACGGCTTCTCCGAGAAGCGCAGCGACTGGGCCGACGATTCGCTGGGCGGCAAGTACTACTACCTCGGCCGGGCCGAGCTGGAGATCCCGCTGGGCTCGGGCGCGCGCGAACTGGGGCTGCGACCGTCGATCTTCGTCGATGCCGGCGCGGTCTGGGGCATCACCAAGCCCCGCCTCGACACGGTCCTGAGCAGCACGCTGATCCCCGAACGCGATGCGAACGGCGCGGCGCTTTACAACCAGATCGACGCGGTCGACAGCAATTGTACCGCCACCTCGGTATCGATCGTGACGAACCAGACCAACCCCAACCCGCCGGCCTGCCTTACCTCCAACGCCAACGTCGCGCGCGGTTCGACCATCGCGCCGTTCCAGGAATTCTTCGTGGGCAATACCTGGAAGCCGCGCGTTGCGGTGGGCATCGGCGTCAACTGGAATTCGCCTTTCGGCCCCTTCCGCATCGATTTCTCCAAAGTCCTCCTCAAGCAGGATGGGGACGATACCAAGGCCTTCACATTCAACGTGGGAACCCAATTCTGATGAACATCATCCTCAAGTCCGCCCTAGCCGCCAGCCTGATGGCCGGCACCGTCGCCGCGCAGCCGGCGCTCGCGCAGGATGCCGGCACGATCGTGCAAGGCATCGCGATCGCCAATCTTGAAGCGGTGGTGGCCAATTCGACCGCGTTCACCACGGCCGAGCAGCAGCGCACGACGACCTACAAGGCGCAGCTCGATCAGGCCGAAGCGCGCCGCAACGCGCTCAACGCGCAGATCAAGCCGCTGGTCGACAAGTTCAACGTCGATCGCCAGGGCGGCAAGGTCACGCAGGCCGCGCTCGAACAGCAGGCCAATGCGATCCAGCAGATCCAGGAAAGCGGCCAGAACGAGCTGCAGCGCATTCTTGAGCCCGTGGCGATGTCGCGCGCCTATGTCTCCGAGCAGGTCGAGGACAAGATCGACGCCGCGGTGAAGAGCGCGATGGCCAAAAAGAAGATCTCGCTGCTGCTCAGCCCGCAGGCCGTGCTCGCGGTGAACGCGAATGCCTATAACCTCAACCAGGATATCCTCACCGAGCTGAACACGCTGATCCCCTCGGCCCAGCTCGTCCCGCCGGCCGGCTGGGAGCCGCGCCAGCTTCGTGAGGCGCGCGCGCAGCAGCAGGCCGCCGCCCAGCCCGCCGCGAAGGCACCGGCGCAGGGCCGCTGATGAGCGGGACGGATACCACCGGGGCGGCCAGCGCCGCCCCGGCTTACGATTTCCCGAAGATCCTGGAAGCACTGCCGCATCGCTACCCGATGCTGCTGGTCGATCGCGTGGTTTCGGTTTCGGCCGAGGAGATCCACGCGGTCAAGGCGGTGAGCTTCAACGAAGGCTTCTTCCAGGGTCACTTCCCCGGCCGCCCGATCATGCCCGGCGTGCTGCAGATCGAGGCGCTGGCGCAAGCCGCTGGCATTCTTGCCATCGAGACGCTCGGCCTCGCCGGAACCGGCAAGCTGGTCTACTTCATGGCGATCGAGGAAGCCAAGTTCCGCAATCCGGTCGAACCGGGCGTGCTGCTCGATCTGCGCGTCGGCTTCGTCCAGAAGCGGGCTCGGGTGTGCAAGTTCTGGGGCAAGGCCTCGATCGGCGACAAGGTGACATGCGATGTCAACTTCACCGCGATGATCGCGGATAGCTGAGCGGAGCGTCTTTCGAGACCTTGCATTTTGCCCTGACCGACGCTATGCGCGCCGCTTCCAATTCCAGGCCGGTCGGTACCGGCCAAGCGAAAGAGAATTCGACATGAAGCCCGATACGCACCCCGACTACCACATGATCACGGTTCAGATGACCGACGGCACCACCTTCCAGACGCGTTCCACCTGGGGCAGCGAAGGCGATACGCTGGTGCTCGACATCGACCCGACGTCGCACCCGGCGTGGACCGGCGGCAACCAGCGCCTGGTCAACGAGGGCGGCCGTGTCGCGCAGTTCAACAAGCGTTTCGGCGGCCTCACGCTCAAGAAGGGCTGATCGCCGGCTTCAAGGCAATCGCAAGGGGCGGTCCGATAGGGCCGCCCTTTTTCGTTGGCGGGCCGCATCGGTGGCAAGCCGCCGATGGGATCGGTTTTCGCTGTCTCAGCCTTGCCCCGACCATTCAGAAATCGGCGTCTATCAGGGCGATCCATTCGGTACGTTCGGAGGGGATCGGCCGCAGGAATTCCATGCCCGCCGTCCCGTCGCGCACCCAGCGCACGATCGCGCTAAGCCTGGGCGCGTCGCGCAGCCAGATCGAGACGAAGGCGCCCTGGTGCAGCCAGGGCGATTGCGAGCGGATGCTGCACCCGTGCCGCGAGACATCGGCCAGCACCACTTTCGTGCGCGATCCGCCCGAGGATTCCAGCGTGGCCTCGAACCGCGCCGCCTTGCGCGGCTCGCGCCGGCGATTGCGCCGGTTCACGGAATTCGCGCCAGAGAGCCGTTCAAGCGGTGCGTCCATCGTTTCGTTTCCTGCCTTTGCGTCGATGCCTCCACCGGCTTTCACCATTCACGCCATTGGTTAACGCTTTGCCTCGCGACGGGCTTGCCTGCCGGTTAACCATGGGCTGGCCGGCACGCGGCGAATTATCCGCGGTGCTGAGGAACTTTCCCACCCGCGCCGTCATTGCGCTATGGAAGCCTTCCCCCCAACCTGGAGACCGACGATGCACCGTTACGCCCGATTCCTTACGTTTTGCGCCGCCGCCGCGCTTGGCGCGCAGCCGGTTCTCGCGCAGGGCGATGCCGCGCATGGCGCCGGAGATCACGAGGCCGCCGCCACCGGCGCGGCGATGCCCGGCATGGCCCACGCGGCGGTGATCGATGCCACGGGCAAGCGGATCGGCATGGTCATGCTGGAACAGACGCCGAGCGGCGTGCTCGTCACCGCCGATATCAAGGGCCTGCCGCAAGGCGAACATGGCTTCCACTTCCACGAAAAGGGCCTGTGCGATCCGGCCGCCAAGTTTGCCAGCGCTGGCGGCCACTTCGCGCCCGGCGGGCATCAGCACGGGCTGAAAGTGGCTGGCGGGCCGCACGAAGGCGACATGCCCAACCAGTATGTCGGCGCCGATGGCGTGCTCAAGGCCGAAGTGATCAATCCGCATGTCCGGCTGGGCGAGGGCCCCGGCTCGATCGCCGATGCGGACGGGACCGCGCTGGTGATCCATGCCGACCCGGACGATTACACGAGCCAGCCCGCGGGCAATGCCGGCGGCCGCATCGCCTGCGCGGTGATCAGCGCGCCGAAGTAACCCCCTCGCGCGAAAGGCCGCGCCCGGCAGGCAGGCGCGGCCTTTGCGTCATGCCTCGGCGGGTTCGCGTTCGACCACGGGGATCAGCGCGCGGATGCGCCGTTGGGCGTCGTCGGCCTCCGCTCCGTCCAGCCCAACCGTGCGCAGCGAATCGATGCCGTCCACCGGCAAGCCACGGCGCACGATCTCATCGAGGCTGCCGGCCAGGACCAGCGCCCGCACATCGCGCCGCAGGATCAGCGCGATCGCCCGGTCGAACAGGGTATCGGCGCCCAGGACCAGCGGCAGGCCATCGGGCCGTTCGGTCCGGTCCGCCGTGGTCAGGTAGTGGCGCGAGGCGCCAAGGTCGTTGCGCCGGTCGCGCGCTGCGCCCACCAGATCGCCCGTGCCGACGATGAGATGGACCGGGATGCGGCCATCGCCGCCCAGCATCAGCGGCCAGAACTGCATCAGGCGATGCTCGCGGAGCGATGAATTGATTTGCGGGCGCGTGTTGATCTCGTTGATCACGGCGCCGTTCTCGTACCAGGGACGCGTCAGATCGGGGGTGATCATGTCGACCCCGGCGATGCTCAGCCCGAACAGGCGCGTGACCTCGCAAGCCAGTTGCACGTTCTCGGGGTGAAGCTGGTCGGTCACTTCCGCCACATCGCCGCCCCAGGCATTGCTGAAGATGGGGCGCAGCCAGGCACGCTGCCCTTCGGCCGGAACCGAATCGGGCGTGAGCCCGTCCCGCGCCAGGCATTGCCGCGCCAGATCGTCGATCGGGAAGGGCATCAGGCGCTTCCACGGCGGCAATTTCTCGCGCGCCGCATCGCCGCGCGCGGCAAGCTGGGCGACGGTATCCTGGCCATTGCCGATCACGCATTTGGGAATGCGCTCCACGACGTAGTTCACCTGGCCGTTGGCCACCAGGATGCGATAGCTTGCGCCGTGGATGTGCTTTTCCACCAGCGCGGCCTCGCCCCATTCGCGCGCGTAATCGAACGCGGCGAGAAAATCCGCCTCGTTGTCGATGAAGGCCGTGACGCCTTCGGAACGTTCGCGGTCGATCGGCTTGACGACGACGGGCCAGCCGATCGTCTCGGCCGCGCGCAATGCCTGTTCGCGCGTCTGGACCAGCATGTGTTCGGGCACGGGGAGGCCGGCCGCGCGCATGAACCGCGCCGCCTCGAACTTGTTGCCGCTGATCCGGTTGCCGACGACCGAATCAGCCAGCCCTGTCGAGCTGTGCATGATCTGCGCGCGCGCGCCCCAGCCATACAGCATCGTGCCGCCGCCCAGATGCCGGAAGGGAACGCCAGAACGATAGGCGAAATCGCTGAGCGTCACGGTCGTGCTGGTGAGATCGGTCGTCTCGCGCAGCTTGCTGGCCAGTTCGTTCTCGATCCTGAGCAGCAGCGTGCTCGCGGTTTCGGGTGAGGGCGCGAGCGAGAGCGGCCCGAGCACGAGTTGGAGCGCATCGTGGAACAGGCGGGCGAAGATCGCATCGTGCAGGTTCTCGACGATCGGCAGCGCCACGGTGATGTCCACGCGTCCCGCATCGCCGATGGCGACGCGCAGCACGCGGCCGGGATCGAAGCTGGGCAGGCCGCTGGCCCGCGCGAGTTCGCCGTACAGCGTCAGCGCCCGTGCGGTGATCGCGATGGCATTCGCTCTGGCAGCGTCCTCGCCGCTGCCCGCGGAGGGCAGATTCAGCCCGGTGATGCGGAAATAGTCGCTCAGCCAAAGGTCGATATGGGCCAGTTCGGGGCTTCCGGTGAGTTCGAACGCATCGCGCACATGCAGCGCGGGCTGCCGCATGTGATAGCGATAGGCCTGAAATCCATCCGTGGTCGTCATGCGTTGCCCTTCATCTCTGCCAGCTTGTGCCAGACCTGCCCGGCCGTGGTCGCGCGGTTGTGGTCGCAAAGCAGGGGAAGAAGCAATATCGTTGATGGCGTCGGCCGGCATCGCTCAGCCCCAGGGGCGTTCGCGATACCACTTGGTGATCACGTATTTCGCCCCGGCCCTGACTTTCATGCCCTGGTGGAAGGTGGCCTTGTTGCCCCCGCCATCGGCGGTCCGGTTGTTCCAGGCGACAAGCTTGCCGCGTTCGGGCTGGATGATCTTGCCGATCGCGTTGAAGCGCGTGGCGCCGCCGGCCGCGACATCGTTGAGGTAGACCATGAACGTCCAGGTCCGCTGGCCCGAGATTCCGCAATAGCGTTCCCAGTCGCGGCCCGTGGGGCTGAACCAGTCGACGTGCGACTTGAATTCCTGCCCCGCCAGATAGCGCTGGCCCTGCACCGGTTCGCCCAGCGCCGGGTCTATGGCGTTGAGCGCGAACAGCTTTGCCTCCAGCGCGGTAACGGCCGGTTCGGCCGCGTCCAGGTCGCAAGTCTCGCTGGTGCGAAAGTTGGGGTCGCCATCGTGGTTGGCCAGTTCCGAAGGGCGGCGGCGGGCCTCGACCAGCGCGATCAGGGCCTCGCACAAGTCGGGCGGCAGGAAATCGCGCAGGATGAACAGTTCCAGCTTGCCGCTGGGCACGCGCTGCAGGCCGGGCTGGCGCAGCAGCCGGTCCGCCAGCGACAGGTCCGGGCCGGTCAACCTCGCGCGTCCATCAAAGGCCGGAAGCGCAACCGGCTTCCTAGCGCCAGGGCCGTTCGCGATACCAGCGCGTGATGACGTATTTGACGCCTTGGCGCACTTTCATCGCGTGATGCATCGTGGCCGCGTTCAGGCTGCCGTCGGGGCGCCGGTTGTTCCAGGCGAGCAGCCGGCCGCGTTCGGGCTGGAAGATCTTGTCGATCACGCGAAACCGCGTCGCGCCGCCGGCATCGACATCGTTGAGGTAGATCATGAAGGTCCAGGTGCGCTGCCCGGACACCTTGCAATAGACGTCATAGTCCGCGTGATCGGGTTCGAAATAGTCGGTATGCGCCTTGAATTCTTGCCCGACTTCATAGCGCTGGCCTTGCAGCCGTTCGCCATAGCGAGGATCGATTCCCGATATCGCCGCCAGCTTGGCATCGAGCGCGGCGACGGCGGGGTGATCGTGCCGCAAGTCGCAAGTCTCGCTCGTGCGGAAATTCTGCTCGCCATAGGAATTGGCGATCGTCGAGGGGCGGCGGTCCGTCTCGATCAGCGCGATCAGCGCGGCGCATTCCTCGGCATCGAGGAAATCGCGCTTGGTGCACATCTCCGCGCGCGGGGTGGGAACGCGCTGCATTCCCGAGTGCTGGATCAGGAAGTCCGCCGTCGTCGAGCCGGGGCCCAGATCGACCCGATCGGCCACAGCCGCCGCTCGTCGCGGGGGCGAGGCCGCGGACCGCACGACCCGCGCCGCGCCGTTCCCCGGCTGGAGCGAGCCCGGAAAGGCCAGAAGGGACCGGGTTGATTCGCGAGGTGCTTTCACGCCCTTGGACATAGCCGCGCGCGCAAAGAAAGAAAATTGCGTCAGGTCAAGCCGCGACAACTTTTTCGCTTTGCAAAAAGGTGCTCCTGTGCGAGAGCGCGCGCCTGCGCCAATCGCTGCTTGCAGCGTTTTGTGGCGTTCCCTAACAGCGCGCCTCCAGCGTGCGCGCAGGTGTGTGGCGATCGTAGCTCAGTTGGTTAGAGCGCCGGTTTGTGGTACCGGAGGTCGTGGGTTCGAACCCCATCGATCGCCCCATCATCTTTGTCCCCAGCGCACCGCGAACAACGA
The DNA here is from genome assembly GCF_029076845.1 of Novosphingobium album (ex Liu et al. 2023). GTDB lineage: Bacteria > Pseudomonadota > Alphaproteobacteria > Sphingomonadales > Sphingomonadaceae > Novosphingobium. Next base: position 185,251 of record NZ_JARESE010000028.1, on the reverse strand, counting down.
TGGAGCGAGCGCGTGGCGGCCTTCTGGACGGAATCTGACTTTGACGATCACGAGCTTGTCGAGCTCGTCCATGACCGGGCCAGCGGCCTGACCGCGATTATCGCGCTCCATTCCACGCACCTGGGCCCCGGCGCGGGCGGCACGCGATTCTGGCACTATGCCGATCCGGCCGGCGCGATGCGCGACGCGCTGCGCCTTTCGCGCGGGATGAGTTACAAGAACGCGATGGCCGGCCTGCCGATGGGCGGGGGCAAGGCGGTGATCCTGGCCGGGCCCGACAAGGCCAAGACGCCCGAGATGCTGGCCGCGTTCGCCGATGCGGTCGAGCGGCTGGGCGGCCGCTATATCACCGCCGAGGACGTGGGCATCAACGAGATGGACATGGCCGCGGTGGCGCGCCGCACGCCTTATGTCTCGGGCCTGCCTTCCACCGACAGCGCGGCGGCGGGCGGCAATCCGGGGCCGTTCACCGCCAAGGGCGTGTTCCTGGGGATCAAGGCGGCGGTGGCGCACAAGCTCGGCACCGACAGCATGGCGGGCGTGCATGTGGCGGTGCAAGGCACGGGCAGCGTCGGCGGCGGCGCCGCGCGGTTGCTCGCGGCCGAGGGCGCGCGGCTGACGCTGGCCGATGTCGACGCGGGCAGGGCGGCGGCGCTGGCCGGCGAGCTGGGCGCCGATACCGTGGCGGCCGATGTCGTCATGGACGTGGTGTGCGATGTGTTCAGCCCGAACGCGCTGGGCGCGGTCATCGACGATGCCGGCATTTCCCGGCTGCGCGCGCCGATCGTCGCGGGCGGCGCCAACAACCAGCTCGCCCGGCCCGAGCATGGGCCCCGGCTGGCCGAGCGCGGCATTCTCTATGCGCCCGACTATGTCATCAACGGCGGCGGGATCATTGCCGTCGCGCTCGAATATTTCGCGCGGCGCGACGGGCATCACTGCGATATCGCCGAAGTCCACGCCAAGGTCGCCGAAGTGCCGCTGCGGCTCAAGGCGATCTGGCAAGAGGCCGACGCCACGGGCCGTTCCCCCGATCAGGTGGCCGATGCGATGGCCCAGCGGCTGATCGGGCGATAGAATCCGGTTCGCAAGTCGCGAACAAGCCCTTGCCCGCAGCGCGGCGGACACTAGAAGCGGCGCTGTCATGCATGGCTTCGCCAACCCCGCGCGTTTCCTGCGCATTGCCCGGTGGCTGACCCCGGCGTGCCTGATTCTCGGCTGCGTGGTCGCCGGCGCCGCGCTGGCCTGGGGCGTGTTCCAGGTGCCGCCCGACCGCCTGATGGGCGATACCGTGCGAATCCTGTTCCTCCACGTGCCGGCCGCCTGGCTTGGCATGGCCGGCTGGATGACGATCGCCGGGGCAAGCGTGGCCGAACTGGTCTGGCGCCATCCGCTGGCGGGAATCGCCGCGCGCGCCGCCGCCATTCCGGGCGCGGTGTTCACCGCGATCTGCCTTGTCACCGGATCGATCTGGGGGCGGCCGACATGGGGCACCTGGTGGGTGTGGGACGGCCGGCTCACCTCGATGCTGGTGCTGCTGTTCCTCTATTTCGGCTATATCGCGCTGGCTGACGCGGCGCAGCGCGATGGCGGCGGCAACGGGCGCGTCGCGGCGATCTTCGGCATCGTCGGCGCGGTCAACGTGCCGATCATCAACCGTTCGGTGGTGTGGTGGAATTCGCTGCACCAGCCGCCCAGCATCACCATGGGCAAATCGGCGATCGACCCGGCCTATCTTTGGCCGCTGCTGTTCGCGACGATCGGCTTCAGCCTGATCTTCGCGGGCGTGGTGCTGGCGCGGATGCGCGCGATCCTGGCCGATATCCAGGCCGAGGCGCGGCTGCGGCGCAAGGCGATGGCGGAGGCCGGGGCCTGATGCGCGAGGCGTTGGATCAGTGGGCCTTCGTCTGGGCCGGCTATGCGATCGGGATTGCCGGCACCGCCGCGATGATCGCGTGGAGCTGGCTGTCGATGCGCCGGGCCGAGCGCCGCCGCGACAAGGCCCGCGGCACGGTGAGGGAGCGTTGATGGCCGGTTCGGGCACCATGGGCCTCAAGCCCAAGCACCAGCGGCTGGTGCTGCTGGCCATCGCGCTGGTCGTGCTGATCGGCGCGGCGCTGCTGGCGATCTGGGCGCTGCGCAACCAGGCGAGCTATTTCTACGTGCCCAGCGAGATCGTCGCCGAACGGCCCGCGCCTGACCGTGCGGTGCGGCTGGGCGGCATGGTCGAGAAGGGCTCGCTCAGGACCGAGGCTGACGGCGTGACGATCGCTTTCGTCGTGGGCGATGGCAAGGCGCGCGTCCCGGTGCGGTTTTCCGGCATCGTGCCGTCGCTGTTCGTCGAAGGCTCGGGCGTCGTCGCCGAAGGCAAGCTGGGCGCCGACGGCACCTTCTTGGCCGACAACCTGCTGGCCAAGCATGATGAGAAATACGTCCCGCGCGAAATGCAGAACATGACGGACGAGCAGGCCAGGCAGGTCGTGGCGCAGACCCGATGATCGCCGAATTCGGCCTTGCCGCGCTCTGGCTCGCGGCCGCGCTCGCGGCGTTGCAGCTTATCGCCGGCGCGCTCGCGCTGACCCCGCGCGGCGCGGCGCTGGCGGGCGTGGTCCGGCCGGTGGCGGTGGTGCAGGGCCTGCTGGCGCTGGCCGCGTTCGGCGCGCTGATCCTCGTCTTCGCCGAAACCGACCTGTCGGTGAAGCTGGTGGCGATGAACTCGCACTCGATGAAGCCGCTGATCTTCAAGATCGCCGGGGCCTGGGGCAATCACGAAGGCTCGATGCTGCTGTGGGTCACGGTGATGGGCATGGCCGGCGGCTTCGTCGCGCTGGTCGAGAAGCGCTTGCCCGAGCCGACCATGCTGGCGACGCTGGCCGGGCAGGCTTTCGTCAGCCTGGGGTTCTATGCCTTCCTGCTGATCGCCTCCAACCCGTTCGAGCGGCTTTCGCCCGCGCCGCCCGAGGGCAACGGGCTCAATCCGCTGCTGCAGGACCTGGGCCTCGCGTTCCACCCGCCGACGCTTTACCTCGGCTATGTCGGGCTCTCGGTCGCCTTCAGCTTCGCTATCGGCGCGCTGGTGACGCGCCAGGTCGGCCCGGCTTTCGCGCGGGCGATGCGGCCCTGGGTGCTGGCCGCGTGGATCTTCCTGACCGTGGGCATCACCGCCGGTTCCTATTGGGCCTATTACGAGCTGGGCTGGGGCGGCTGGTGGTTCTGGGACCCGGTCGAGAATGCCTCGCTGATGCCCTGGCTCGCCGCGACCGCGCTGCTCCATTCGTGCGGCGTGCTGGCGGCGCGCAATGCGCTGCGCGCCTGGACGGTGATGCTGGGCGTGGTCGCGTTCTCGATGTCGATGATTGGCACTTTCCTGGTCCGCTCGGGCATTCTCACCAGCGTCCATGCCTTCGCCGTCGATCCCGAGCGGGGCAGCTTCATCCTCGCGCTGCTGGCGATCAACATCGGCGGCGCGCTCACCCTGTTCGGCCTGCGCGCCGCGACCGTGACCGAGGGGGAGCGCTTTCGCCCGGTCAGCCGCGAAGGCGCGCTGGTGCTCAACAACGTGATGCTCTCGGCGATCCTGGGCATTGTCCTGTTCGGCACGCTCTATCCGCTGCTGGCCGAGGCGATGGGGGCGAAAGTCTCGGTCGGCCCGCCCTATTTCAACCCGATGAGCGCGATCTTCTTCGTGCCGATGCTGGTGGTGCTGGCCGTCGGCCCGCTGCTGCGCTGGCGGCGCGACACGTTCGCGCGGGTGCGCAAGCGGCTGGCGCTGCCCCTGCTCGCGGTGCTGGCGGGGATCGCGATCGTGCTGGCGATCGGCGACGTTGCCGTGCTGCCGTTCCTTGGGCTGGTGCTGGCTGCCGGGCTTGCCGTTGCCAGCGTGCTGCCCTTGCGCGACCGCAACTTGCGCCGCACGCCGCTGCCCGTGTGGGGCATGGTGCTGGCGCATTTCGGCATTGCCGTCGCGCTGTTCGGCATGGCGAGCGAAAGCGCCTTTTCGGTCGAGAAACTGGTCGCGGTGCGTACGGGCGAGACCACGCGGGTGGGGCCCTGGGCGATCCGGCTGATGGCGGTCGAGCCCGTGGCCGGCCCGAACTGGACCGCGCTCGAAGCGCAGATGCTGGCGCGCTACCAGGATGGCCGCGGCACCGAGCTTCGCCCGCAATCGCGCAGCTTCTGGACGCCGCCGCAGCAGACCAGCGAATCCGCGCTGCTCACGCGCTGGAACGGCCAGCTCTATGCGGTGCTGGGCGGCGAGGCGACCGACGGGCGCTGGCAGCTGCGCCTCTGGTGGAAGCCGTTCGTGCCGATGATCTGGCTGGGCGGCCTGCTGATCGCGCTGGGCGGCGTGCTGGCGCTGGCCGGGCGGACCGCCAGCGATATCCGCCGGCTGGTCGCGCGCGACAAGATCGCCTATCGCCGCACGAGGCAGGGCCGATGACCGAGCAAACCCGCAAGACCAGCCGCTGGACGATCTGGCTGCCGCTCGCGCTGTTCGCGGCTTTCGTCGTGCTGGTCCTGATCGGCCTGTTCCGGCCGGCCGGCCGGGACGTTGCCAGCACGCTGATCGGCAAGCCGCTGCCCGCTTTCGACTTGCCGCCCGCGCTGCCCGAACGCCCCGGCCTTGCCAGCACCGCCTTCGGCAAGGGCCAGCCGCGCCTGCTGAACATCTTCGCCAGCTGGTGCATTCCCTGCCGCGTCGAGGCGCCGCAGCTTGACCGGCTGAAACGCATGGGCGTGCCGATCGATGCCATTTCGGTGCGTGACCGGCCCGAGGACTTGCGCGGCTTCCTGGCGCAGAACGGCGATCCCTTCCAGAGCATCGGCGCCGATGACGATGGCAAGGTGCAGCTCGCGCTCGGCTCGTCGGGCGTGCCCGAGACTTACGTGATCGATGGCAAGGGCACGATCCGCTATCAGCATATCGGCGAGATCCGGCCCGAGCACTTGCCGCTGATCCTGGAAAAGCTGAAAGAAGCCGGGCGATGAGGCGGCTGCTGGCCTTGCTGCTGTTTGCACTGCTGGCGGTGCCGCTCGCCGCGCAGGAAGAGCAATCGACCGCGCCTTACGCCTATCGCCAGCTTGACGATCCCAGGCAGGAAGACGCCGCGCAGGCACTGATGGAATCGCTGCGCTGCCTGCAATGCCAGGGCCAGTCGATTGCCGATTCGGACGCGCCGATCGCCGGTTCGATGCGCTCGCTGGTGCGCGAACGCATCGCCGCCGGCGAACAGCCCGAGGCGATTCGCGCCTGGCTGATCGAACGCTATGGCGATTACGTCAGCTATGCGCCGCGCGTCACGTCGCTCACCTGGCCGCTGTTCGCGCTGCCACTGGTGCTGATCGCGCTGGCCGCGCTGCTGCTGCGGCGGCGTTTCACGCGAAGGGACGGCGCATGAGCTGGGTTCTGGCCTTCCTGCTGGCTCTGGCCGCTTTCGTGGTGATCGCCTGGGTGCTCAAGGCGCCGCGATCGGGCTGGGAAGCGATCGGTGCAGCGCTGCTGTTCGGCATCGCCGGTTATGGCCTGCAAGGCAGCCCCGGCCTGGAAGGCGCGCCCAAGGCCGCGCAGGAGACCTATGCCGGCGATGCCGCCGCGCTGGTCGAGGCGCGCCGCAAGGTGGACGACAGCGGCATCGGTCCGACCGACCGGCTGGTGGTGATCGCCGATGGCCTGGCGCGCAACGGCCACTTCGCCGACGCGGCCGAGCTGCTGCGCGGATCGGTGGAGGAAAACCCGAAGAACGGCGATGCCTGGCTCGCCATGGGCAATGCGCTGGTCGCCCATGCCGATGGCCTGCTGACCCCGGCCTCGCTCTATGCCTATCGCCGCGCGGCGCTGGCCGAGCCGGAAAGCCCCGGCCCGCCGCTGTTCCTTGGCCTCGCCATGGCGCAATCGGGCCGCTTCGCCGAAGCCAAGGCGCTGTGGGGCGATCTGCTCGCGCGCGCGCCGGCCGATGCGCCCTGGCGCGCCGATCTGGAGGAAAAACTGGTCCGGCTCGATCAGTTCATCGCGATGCAGCAGCAGTCCGGGACAGTCCCTTGATCGCCGTTGCTAGGTACCAGCCTTGCTGCTAACGGCTCGCGCTTGTCGCGGTTGCGAAGGCTGGGTGCTCGAATCCATGACGGGGCGGGTAAATGACTGATGCGACGTCGGATTCGGCCGGAGTGAGCCCCGCGATGATCGATCCCGCCACGGCTGAGTCGGTGCATCGCGCGCCGCACACGCCCGGCACCGGCAATATCACCAAGCTGGCGTTCGGCGCGATTGGCGTCGTCTTCGGCGATATCGGCACCAGCCCGCTTTACGCCTTTCGCGAAACTTTCGTCGGCCCGCATCCGCTGGCGATCGACGATCTGCACATTCTGGGCGTGGTCAGCCTGATCTTCTGGTCGATGACACTGGTGGTCTCGATCCAGTACGTCGGCATCCTGATGCGCGCGGACAACAAGGGGCAGGGCGGCAGCCTGGCCCTGGTCGCGCTGATTTCGGGCAAGATCAGCAAATCGCGCTATGGCGGCATCGCGGTGCTGCTGGGCGTCTTCGCCACCGCGCTGTTCTATGGCGACAGCATGATCACCCCGGCGGTCTCGGTGCTTTCGGCGGTCGAGGGGCTGACCGTGGTCGAATCGCGCCTGCAACCGCTGGTCATCCCGATCGCGCTGATCCTGCTGATCGGCCTGTTCGTCATCCAGAAGAGCGGCACGGCCAAGGTCGGCGCGCTGTTCGCGCCGGTCATGGTGATCTATTTCGCCGTGCTGGCCATCCTGGGCATCGTCCATCTGGTGCAGACGCCGCATATCCTGCTGGCGCTGAACCCCTGGTACGCGATGCAGTTCTTCCTGACCGACAAGATGCTGGGCTTCCTCGCGCTCGGCTCGGTCGTGCTGGCGGTGACAGGGTCGGAAGCGCTCTATTCGGACATGGGCCATTTCGGGCGTGGGCCGATGCGGATCTCGTGGTTCGGCTTCGTCATGCCGTGCCTGCTGCTCAATTATTTCGGGCAAGGCGCGATGATCATCGGGCTCGACGATGTCGCCGCCGCGGAAGCGATGGAGAACCCGTTCTTCGTCCTCGCGCCCGAGGCGCTGCGCCTGCCGCTGGTCATCCTGGCGACATGCGCCACCTTCATCGCCAGCCAGGCGGTGATCTCGGGCGCGTTCTCGATCACGCACCAGGCGATGCAGCTCGGCTTCATCCCGCGTCTGTCCACGCGCCACACCAGCGAGCACGAGGTCGGCCAGATCTATATCCCCTCGGTCAACTATGCGCTGATGACCGGCGTGATCGTGCTGGTGCTGTTCTTCCAGAACTCGTCGAACCTGGCTTCGGCCTATGGCATTGCCGTGACCGGGGCGATGCTGATCGACACTTGCCTGATGGCGGTGCTGCTGCTGGTGATGTGGCGCTGGAAGTGGTGGCTGGCGGTGCCGGTGATCGTGGTGTTCTTCATGGTGGACGGCGCCTATTTCGCGGCCAACTTCGCCAAGGTGGGCGATGGCGGCTGGTTCCCGCTGCTGATCGGCGGCATTGCCTTCACCTTGCTCACCACCTGGAACAAGGGCCGCCGCCTGATGCGCGAGCGCATGACCGAGGCGGCGCTGCCGCTCAACGTCTTCGCCAAGAGCGCGCATGGCAGCGCCGCGCGCGTGCCGGGCACCGCGATCTTCATGGCATCAAGCAATATCGGCGTGCCTTCGGCGCTGCTGCACAACATCAAGCACAACAAGGTGCTGCACGAGCGCGTCGTGGTGCTGACGATCGAAGTGCAGGACGTGCCCTATGTCGAGGATGCCGAGCGGATCGAGGTGCAGGATCTGGGCGAGGGCTTCTTCCGCATGACCATGCGCTATGGCTTCATGGAGGAGACCGACGTTCCGGCCGCGCTCAAGCACGCCGAGATGTGCGGCGGCCCGTTCGAGATGATGAAGACCAGCTTCTTCCTTTCGCGCCAGACACTGCTGCCTTCGGCCAAGCCGGGCATGGCGATCTGGCGCGAGAAGCTGTTCTCCTGGATGATGCGCAACGCGGCCAGCGCGATGGAATTCTTCCGCCTGCCGACCAACCGCGTGGTCGAACTGGGCAGCCAGCTCGAAATCTGAGCGAATCCGAAGCGGGCGGGCCCGCCGCGCTTATTCGGGCGGCGGATTGGTCAGCACTTCGTCCTTGGCCTCTTCGGCCAGTCCTTCGCGCAGCACCATCGGCAATTGCGAGAAGGTGAACAGGAACGATAGCGCGGTGAAGCCCCAGAGCTTGGCTTGCAGCCAGCCGCCGAATGTCAGCACTTGCCGCAGCGTCTCGTTCAGCGCGGCCAGGAACAGGAAGAAGAAGGCCCAGTTGCGCGACAGCTTGAGCCAGCCTTCGTCGCTCAGCCCCTCGAAGGCCGATTGCAGCAGATAGCGCAGCATGGCCTTGCCGCGCCACAGGCCCCAGAACAGCACGCCCGCGAACAGCAGGTAGACCGCCGTCGGCTTGATCTGGATATAGACCGGATCGTTCAGCACCACGGTCAGCCCGCCGAAGCCCAGGATCAGCGCGCTCGACAGCCAGACCATCGGCGAAACGTGGCCAAGCCGCCATTTCGAGACGATCAGCGCCGCCAGCGTCGCCACCATGAATGCCACCGTGCCCTTGGTGACGGCCAGGACCACGCCGATGCCATTGTCGCTGTCGGCTGGCGCGAAGTGCCGGTAAGCCAGGAAGAAGACCAGCAGGGGGCCGAAATCGACCACCAGGTTGATCCAGGATGCCTTGGGCTTTTCGTCGGTTGCTTGTGTCTGTGCCATCATGCCACTCCCGCGATCACGCGGGCCAGGAGGTCGGGGTTGAAGGGGCGCAAGTCGTCGATCTTCTCGCCGACGCCGATCGCGTGGATCGGCAGCCCGTACTGCTCGGCCGCGGCGACCAGCACGCCGCCGCGCGCGGTACCGTCAAGCTTGGTCATGATCAGGCCCGATACGCCCGCCACTTCCTTGAAGATCTCGATCTGCGACAAGGCGTTCTGGCCATTGGTCGCATCGAGCACCAGGACCACGTCGTGCGGCGCCTCGGGATTGAGCCGGCCCAGCACGCGGCGGATCTTGGCCAGCTCGTCCATCAGCTCGCGCTTGTTCTGAAGGCGCCCGGCGGTATCGACGATCAGCGCGTCGATGCCTTTCCCGGTCGCGGCCTTGACCGCGTCGAACACCACGCTGGCCGGATCGCCGCCTTCGGGGCCCTTGACGATTTCCACCCCCAGCCGGTCTGCCCAGACGGCGAGCTGGCCGATCGCGGCGGCGCGAAAGGTGTCGCCCGCGGCGAGCATGACCGAATAGTCCTGTTCCTGGAACAAGTGCGCCAGCTTGGCGATCGTCGTGGTCTTGCCCGATCCGTTGACGCCGATCACCAGGATCACTTGCGGGCGCGGGAACGCGACGATCTCCAGCGGCTTGGCCACGGGCCGCAGGATCTCGGCGATCTCGCGGGCGACCACTTCCATGATCGCGCGCTCATCGGCATCGCGCTCGAACCGCTCTTCGGCCAGCCGGTCGCGGATGCGCGCGGCGGCACGCGGACCGAGGTCCGACATGATGAGCGCGTCCTCGATATCGTCGAGCTGGCTTTCATCCAGGCGTGTCTTCGCGACGATGCCCGAAAGGTTCTCGGCCAGGCGCTCGGAGGTCTTGCGGAAACCCCCGAAGATGCGCTGTGCCCAGGCATCGCCGGGGCCATCGGTATTCATTGCAGCATTCCTTCGACGATGGCGCGCGGCGTGATGCGCAGCAGCGTGCCCGCGCCAGTGCCGGGCGGCAGCCTGACCGGCGCGAAGTTGGCGGCATGGCCGGTCCCGTCGTTCTCGGCAAGCACGCAAAGCGGCGTGCCCACCAGCGTGCCCAGCCAGCGCGCCCGCTCGGTCGCGACGGCGGCGCGCAATGCGTTCGCCCGCGCCCTGATCCGCGCCGGATCGACTTGTGGCATCCGCGCCGCGGGCGTGCCCGGGCGCGGCGAATAGGGGAAGACGTGGCCATGCACCACGCCCAGTTCGGCCACGATCGCGAGCGTGTTGCGATGCATCGCCTCATCCTCGGTGGGAAAGCCGGCGATCAGGTCGGCACCGATCGCCAGGTCCGCCCGGCGCGCGCGCAACCGCTCGACCAGCCGGATCGCGTCGCCGCGCGAATGCCGGCGTTTCATGCGCTTGAGGATCAGATCGTCGCCCGATTGCAGCGAGAGATGGACATGCGGCATCATCCGCGCTTCGCCGGCAAGCAGGTCGAACAGCTCGTCATCGACTTCGGCACCGTCGATCGAGGAGAGGCGCAGGCGCGGCAGATCGGGGAAGGTGGCCAGGATCGCACCGGCCAACTGGCCCAGGCGCGGCGCGCCGGGCAAGTCCGCGCCCCACGAGGTGAGGTCCACGCCCGTCAGCACCACTTCGTTGACGCCGGCGTCGCGATGCGCGGCCACTTCGCGCAGCACGTCGGCCGGCGGGCGCGAACGGCTGGGCCCGCGCCCTTGCGGGATGACGCAGAAGGTGCAGGCATGGTCGCAGCCGTTCTGCACTTGCACGAAAGCACGGGTATAGCGCTTGCGTTCGACCGGGCGGGGCGTGGCGGCGGGCACGTTCCAGGCGCGCGGATCGAGCTTTGCCGTATTGGCCACCAGGCCATCGACTTCCGGCATGGCGGCCAGCATCTCGCGCTCCACTTCGGCGGCGCAGCCGGTGACGAGCAGCCGCGCATCGGGATGGGCGCGGCGCGCGCGGCGGATCGCCTGCCGGGTCTGGCGCACGGCCTCGCGCGTCACCGCGCAGGAATTGATCACGACCAGATTGCCCGTGCCGGCCAGCACGCCGCGCAGTTGCTCGCTTTCGGACAAGTTCAGCCGGCAACCCAGCGAATGCACCGTCACGCTCACGCAGGCACACCGAAATCGGCCGGATCGAACGTGCCGCGAAAGCTTTCCGTCGCGGGCCCCGTCATCACGATCTTGTCATCCTCGCGCCAGGCGATCGCCAGCGATCCGCCGGCCAGCGTCACGGTGACGCGCCGATCGACCAGCCCGCGCCGCATCGCGCCGATCGCGGTGGCGCAGGCGCCCGTGCCGCAAGCACGCGTCTCGCCCACGCCGCGTTCCCAGACGCGCAAGTCGATCGCATCGCGCGCGCGGATCGTGGCGACATTGACGTTCACCCGATCGGGAAACAGCGGATCGTACTCGATCAGCGGGCCGAGCCGCGCCAGATCGACCGCATGGCAATCGGGCACGAAGAAGATCACATGCGGATTGCCGACATTGACCGCGGCGGGCGCGTCCAGGTCTTCCCAGCCCACCGGCATGGTCAGCGTGTCCATCGCATAGGCCAGCGGAATCCGGTCCCATTCGAAACGCGGCTTGCCCATCTCCACCGAGGCGCCGCCAGCGATCGGCGTGGCGGAAAGCAGCCCGCCCAGCGTTTCGATCCGCGCGGGCACACCGTGCAGCACGCCGATGGCGCGAGTCGCATTGCCGCAGGCTTCCACCTCGCCGCCATCGGCATTGAAGATGCGCATACGGAAATCGGCGCTGTCGGACGGTTCGATGAGGATAAGCTGGTCACAGCCGATGCCGGTCTGCCGGTCGGCCAAGGCGGCGGCGAGCGGCGCCGTCATCGGCGGCAGCGCTTGCGTGCGCCCGTCCAGCACGACGAAATCGTTGCCCAGCCCGTGCATCTTGGTGAAAGCGATCCGCATGACCAGCGCGATCTATGCGCTGGGGCCGCCGCCGTCCAGTGCGGCGGTGGCGGGATTCCATCGGGACATGCGTGTTTGCGCGCCTTGTCCCGCCCGATCTCAACCGTTGCGCGTCAGCCGGGGCGGCGCCGCGGCGGTCTGCGGCGTCTGTTCGTGCGGGATCGCGGCCATGGCCTCCGTCACCAGCAGCAGCCCCAGGCTCTGGAGCCAGAGCCGGGTGTCCTCAGCGGTTGCGGGCTTGCCATAGAGGTAGCCCTGACCCTTGATGTCGCCATACTGGCGCAACTGCTCCAGCACTTCGCTCGATTCGATGCCCTCTGCCGTCACCGGCAGGTTCAGCCCCTTGCCCAGCATGGCGATGGCATGGACGATCGCGGCGCTGTCGCGGTTTTCCACCAGGCTGGTCACGAAGCTGCGGTCGATCTTGATGCGATCGAACGGCAGCGTGCGCAATTGCGCCAGCGAGCTGTAGCCGGTGCCGAAATCGTCGAGGCTGACGCGGATGCCCTGGTTCTTGAGGCTGGTGATGAGCGAGCGCACTTGCGCGATATTGCGGTGCAGGCTGCTTTCGGTGACTTCGATCTCCAGCCGGTGCGGCGGGAAATTGGCTTCCACCAGCAGCTTGAGCAGTTTTTGCGAGAACCAGCTGTCGCGCAGTTGCACGGGCGAGATGTTCACCGCCAGCGTCAGCCTGGGATCCCAGGTCTTGGCATCGGCCAGCGCCTGGCGGATCACGCTTTCGGATAGCTGGCCGATCACGCCGATATCCTCGGCGATGGGAATGAAGATCTCGGGCGAGACGACGCCGAAATCGGGCGAGTCCCAGCGCGCCAGCATTTCGAAGCCGGTCAGCTCGCCGGTCTGCAAGTCGATCTGCTGCTCGTAATAGGGCACGAATTCGCCCCGGGCGAGGCCGCGGCGGATGCCGGCCTCGATCTCGCTGCGGAAACGCATTTCGTCGGCCATGTCGGCCTCGAACCAGTAGAAGCGGTTCCGGCCCTGCCGCTTGGCATGGTACATGGCGATGTCCGCCATTTCGAGCAGGTCGCTTGCCTGATCGCGCACCTGATCGCCGATCGGGGCGAGATCCGATCGGGCGATGCCGATCGAGGCGGTCACGCCGATGTCTGTGGCGTTGACTTGCGCGGGCGTGGAAATGGCATCGACCAGCCGGCCGACCAGTTGCTCGACCCGCTCGGGCCGGTGCTTTTCGAACGGCATGGCGGCGGCGAACTCGTCCCCGCCGATGCGGCTGACCAGCGCACGCGCCGGCAGGATCGCGGCGATCCGGCGCGAGCATTCGAGCAAGAGCTGGTCGCCCGCGCTATGGCCGTTGTAGTCGTTGACCTGCTTGAAGTTGTCGAGATCCATCAGCAGCACCGCCACCGCTTCGTTGCGCTGCCGGGCATCGGCGATCATCCCGTTGACGGCGGCATCGAAGGCGCGGCGGTTGAGGAATCCGGTCAGCGGATCGGTCTCGGCCAGGATGCGGGCCTGGCGTTCGGCCTTGCGCCGCAGCTTCACTTCCTTGGCCAGCTCGCGATAGCGGCTCCAGCCGAAGATGATCAGCGCGATGTTGAGCAGGAAGGCGTTGAGCAGCGCGCCGTCCGGCCCCTTGCCCTGGCCCATGAACGAACGCACGACATCCGGCCCGATCGAGCTTCCCGTGCCGACGAACAGGATGATCGCGGCCGTGACGATGCCCAGCGCCACCAGATCGCGTTCACCGGAATTGGCGCCGGGATCGTCATCCGCGTCGATGCGGGCTCGCTCTTGCGACTTGTCCAACCGTCTCTGTCCCCGTCGTTCTGATTGCGGGAAGTAGCGGTTTCCTCTGAAATTTCGGTTAAGTCTTGGTCAGGAAACGGATCGATGCGTCCTTTTTTCCATCACGCTTTGAGGCCGATCTCGCGCAAGCGCTCCTGCAGGTAATCGTCGGCGGTGATCGGCTCGGGATAACGGTCGGGATGGGTCGCATCGATGCATTGGGGCAGCGTGTGGAACACGAAATCGCTGCGCAAGTGGACGAAGAACGGCATCGAATAGCGGCTGTGCTGCGCCCGTTCGCCCGAAGGATTGCGCACGCGGTGGGTGGTCGATGGCAGCACATGGTTGGTCAGGCGTTGCAGCATGTCGCCGATGTTGATCACCAGCGCGCCTTCGGGCGGCGCGATCGACAGCCACTCGCCATGCTTGCCCAGCAGTTCCAGGCCTGCTTCCTCCGCGCCCAGCAGCAGCGTGATGAGATTGATGTCCTCGTGCGCGCCGGCGCGGATCGCGCCGTCCTCGGCCGATGTCACCGGCGGATAGTGCAGCAGGCGCAGCACCGAATTGCCATCGGCGATGGTCGGGTCGAACCAGTCCGGCGCCAGCCCCAGGTCGATGGCGATGGCCGAGAGCAGCTCGGCGCCGACCCGGTCGAACTCGGCGTAAAGCCGCGTGAAGGTCTCGCGAAAGCCTTCCGGCCGCGCGGGCCAGATATTGGGCGGCATCGATCCGGCGAGCGGATGGCCCGGCGGCAAGTCGCGCCCGACATGCCAGAATTCCTTGAGATCGTGGACGCTGGCGCCCTTGGCGATCTCGGTGCGGAACGGGGTGTAGCCGCGCGCGCCGGCAAGGCCGGGAAGGAAATAGCCACGCTTTTCCGCTTCGGGCAGATCGAAGAAGGCGCGCGTCTGGGCCCAGGCCCGCGCCACCAGATCCGCGTCGATGCCGTGATCGCGCACCATGGCGAAGCCGAAGCGGCGAAAGCTTTCGCCGATGTCGCGCGGCAGCGTGTCGCGGCCGGTGGCGAGGCTGAGGACGGGGATTTCGGCAAGTTCCATGGTGGTGCAATCCTGGTGAAATCGGTATCGCTCCTGCCCATAACGAATTTCGGAAGGCGTTGCATGTCCAAGAACTACTGGCTGATGAAGTCCGAACCGGACGCATACGGCTGGGACGACCTGGTCGCGGAAGGCGAAGGCACCTGGGATGGCGTGCGCAATCACCGCGCGGCCAACAACCTGCGGGCGATGCAGGTGGGCGACGAGGCGTTTTTCTACCATTCAAATATCGGCAAGGAGATCGTCGGCGTGGTCCGCGTCAGCCAGGCCGGGCTGGCCGATCCCTCTGACCCGGAAGGCAAGTGGGCGGCGGTGAAGGTGCGGCCGGTGGCAAAGCTGGCCCGCCCGGTCTCGCTCAAGGAGATCAAGGGCGATCCGGCATTGGCCGAGATGGAGCTGATCAAGCTCTCACGCCTTTCGGTCGCGGTCGTGCAGCCCAAGGAATGGGACTATATCATCGCCCTGTCGAAGCGCTGACACGCTCTGGCCCGTGGCCGGAACCGATCACGCCAGGGCTCGTTCCCTTGTCATGCCGGATGAAAAACCGTCCGGATAACAAGGAGAAAGATCATGGGTGAACTCAAGGATCGGGCCAAGGGCCTTGGCAACGAAGTGGCCGGCAAGGCCAAGCAGGCTGCCGGCAAGGCCAACGACGATCCCGCGCTTCACGCCCGGGGCAAGGCGCAGGAAAAGAAGGGCGAGGCCCAGCAGCTCGTCGGCAAGGTGAAGGGCGCCCTGGGCGACAGCATCTGATCCGCGCCGTTTCCCCGGCAAACACCGAAGGGCCGCCGCACTGGCGGCCCTTTTCCCATGCGCGCGCCGCCTGGCGAGACGAGTCGCAAGGTTCTGTCCCGAAAAGAGAAAGCCGCAACTGAGGCATTGGCAGCACGGTAAACAAAGCCTTAACCTCGCGGCATGATCACGAAACGACGTGCCCTTGTCCTGGTCGACGAAGCCGCCCGGCATCCCTTCCGGCAATCGCTGCCGCCGCATGTCTGCAGGGGGTTCGAGGCGCGGCCAGGCTGGCGCACGCGCATGGCGCTGACCGGCAGCGACTGGCGCGGTTTCCTGACCGCCTATTGCGCCACGTTCGTCGCGGTTTCGGTGTTCATCGCCTGAAGATTGGGCCGGAATCGCGCGGAAGAGCGCGTTTCTTGGCGGCACCAGCCCGCGCCAAAAGCGCGCATTTCAAAACAAACCCTCAGGCGGGCGCCGCGCCGCATTCGGCCTTGAACAGCAGATAGCCCAGCCAGGCCGAAGCCACGCAGGCCGCCGCGACCACCAGCAACTGGTCGACCACGCTGAGCCCGATCGCGCTGAGCAGCGCGGCGGCGAGCGAGCCCACCACCATCGCGCCCGAATTGACGATGTTGTTCGCCGCGATCGTCCGTGCCGTCTGCGACTTGTCGACGAACGTGGTCAGGAAGGCATAGAGCGGGACCACGAACATGCCGCCCGCGATGGCGATGCCCAGCAGCGTGCCCAGCAGCGCCAGCGCCAGCGGCTGGCTGACGAAGGTGGCCACGTCCATCAGTTCGCCGTCGGTGCCGCTGCCCCAGGCCCGGCAGACGCCTTCGAACCCCACCAGGAACACGCCCATGCCGATCACCGAAGCGGGCGAATAGCGTGCCGAGACCGTGCCCTTGAGCAGCGCGTTGATCGAGATCGAGCCGATCGCCACGCCGACCGAGAAGATCACCAGGAACAGGCTGGCGACTTCCTTGCTGGCATGAAGCACGTTCTTCGCCAGCGGCGGGAACTGGATGAACAGCACCGCGCCGATCGCCCAGAAGAAGCTGATCGCCATGATCGCCAGATAGACGCGCCGGTCGTGCATGGTGTTGCGCACCAGGTTCAGCGACGAGCGCACGATATGGAAATCGAGCGGTTCGACCTTGCCCATCGGCGGCGCTGGCGGGACGCGCTGGCCCGTTACATAGCCCAGGAACGCCAGCACCACGACCAGCAGCGCGGCCCAGTGCACGTCGATCCAGCCGGCCACGATCGTGCCCGCCAGGATCGCGATATAAGTGCCCGCCTCGATCAGCCCGGTGCCCGAAAGCACTTCCTCGCGGCGCAGATGCTGCGGCAGGATGGCGTACTTGATCGGGCCGAAGAAGCTGGAATGCACCCCCATGGCGAACAGCGCGAGCAGCATCAGCGGGATCGCCAGCGTGCTCACCGCCACGCCTTGCCAGGCCAGCGTCAGGCCGGCGCCGCCCACCAGCATGATGATGATCTCGCAGAACTTCACCACGCGGATGATCCGCGCCTTGTCGCGCATGTCGGCAAGCTGGCCGGACAGCGCCGAGAGCAGGAAGAAGGGAATGACGAACACCGCCGAGGCGATCGCGCTGAAGCGCGCCTCGGCCTCTTCGGAGTTGTAGACGCTGTAGACGACGAACAGCACCATGGCGTTCTTGAACAGGTTGTCGTTGAACGCACCGAGCATCTGGGTGACGAAAAGCGGCAGGAAGCGGCGGGCCCGCAAGAGTTCCGTCGATGTCGTCATGCGTTCATTTCAGGCCGTTTCCGTCTCGCGGGCGACACTTAATCGCATCGTTCGAAGGGGCAAGCCCCGCGCGGCACTTTATTCCGTCACAGGATCGCGGCTATGGCGCAAGACCATGCTCACGGTTCCGAATCTGCTCACGCTGTCGCGCATCGTGGCGCTGCCGTTGCTGGCCTTCCTCCTGTGGTGGCCGAAATGGGAGCTGGGCTATGGCCTGGCCTTCGGGCTTTACTGCCTGATGGGCGTCACCGACTATTTCGACGGCTATCTCGCGCGATCGAGCGGGGCGGTGTCGCGGCTGGGCATCTTCCTCGATCCGATCGCCGACAAGATCATGGTGGCGACCGTGATCCTGGTGCTGACCGCGCAAGGCGTGCTGACCGGGCCTTACGTGGGGGACATGCACGTGATCGCCGGGCTCATCATCCTGGTGCGCGAGATCGCGGTTTCGGGCCTGCGCGAATTCCTCGGCGGCTTGCAGGTCTCCGTGCCGGTCAGCCGGCTGGCCAAGTGGAAGACGACGTTCCAGCTCGTCTCGCTCGGCGCGCTGATCCTGGGGCGGGCGCTGCCGCACTGGAACGTGATGCTGGGCGCTCTGGCGGTCAACGTGCCGCACACCGTCGGCCTTGCCACGCTGTGGGCGGCCGCGGTGCTGACGCTGGTGACGGGCTGGGATTACTTGCGCGTCGGCCTCAGGCACATGGACTGAAGGCGCGGATCGCGGCGGCTCAGCCGGCGCGCAGCTCGTCGGCCAACATGCGGAATTCCTCGGTGCGCGGCGAGTTCTTGCGCCAGATCAGCGCGATCTCGCGATTGGCGGTGGCCGATTTGAGCGGCCGGGCGACGACGTTGGTGCCGTTGAGGATGCCCGCGTCGAGCGCCATTTCGGGCAGCATGGTCAGGCCCAGGCCATTGTCCACCATCTGCACCAGCGTGTGCAGGCTGGTGCCGATCATCGCCGCGCTGGCGCGCAGTTCGGGGCGGTTGCAGGCGGCCAGCGCGTGGTCCTTCAGGCAGTGGCCGTCTTCCAGCAGCAGCAGCCGGTGCTCGTCGATCAGCTCGGGGGCGATCTCGGCCGGCGGATCGCGCGGATCGTCCTTGGGGAAAGCGACGAAGAAGGCGTCCAGCTCGATCGTCTCCTTCTCCACTTCGCCGGTGGCATAGGGCAGGGCGAGCAGCACGCAGTCGGCCCGGCCGTGGTGCAGCGATTCGATTGCCGCCGCGCTGGGCTCCTCGCGCAGGAACAGCTTCAGGTTCGGCCGCTCGCGCCGCAGGCGCGGCAGCATCCGCGGCAGCAGGAACGGTGCGATGGTGGGGATCACGCTCATCCGCAATTCGCCCGAAAGCGGCCTGCCGCTCGACTGGATGAGGTCGGAAAGCTCCTCGGTCTCACGCAGGATGCGCCGCGCCTTGGCGACCACCGCGTTGCCCAGCGGGGTGAAGCGCACCGCGCGCTTGGTGCGTTCCACCAGCACCACGCCCAGCAGCGCTTCCAGATCGCGCAAGCCCGCCGAGAGCGTCGATTGCGAGACGAAGCTGGCGTCGGCCGCGCGGCCGAAATGCCCGTGTTCGTGCAGCGAGACGAGGTAGTGGAGCTGCTTGAGCGTCGGCTGGTAGACCGTCATCAGCCGGCGGCCGCTCGCGACCCCGGCTCGGCGCCGGGTTCGCCAGGGGCGCCGGCGGCGTCATCGACATGCGTCATCTTGAGCTTGCCACCCTCTACCGCGAAGGCCAGCTTGCCCTCGACCAGATCGAGCGCGTCGCGCCCGAAGATCTCGCGGCGCCAGCCTTGCAGGATCGGCAGGCTCTTGCGCACGCCGGCCGCCAGCATCTCCAGCTCCTCGCTGCGGGCCAGCAGCCGCGCGGCGACGTCGATCTCGCGCGAGCGGATCTTGAGCAGCAGCTTGAGCAGGTCGGCCACCAGCGCGCCTTCCTTGCCCAGCGGAGCGCCCTTGGGCGCGCGCGGCGGCATTTCCTCGTCGGGCAGGGGCTTGGCCTTTTCCAGCGTCGCCATCAGCCGCCGGCCGATCTCGTTGTCCTTCCAGCCTTGCGAGAGCCCGCGCACCTTGGCCAGATCGGCCTGCTGGCGCGGCGGATGGCTGGCAAGGTCGGCCAGCGTCTCGTCACGGGCGATGCGGCCGCGCGGGATGTTCTTGTCCTGCGCTTCGTGCTCGCGCCATTCGGCCAGCGCCTTGAGCCGGCCCAGCATCGCCGGATTGCGGCCCGAGGCCTTGATCCGCTTCCACGCCACCGTGGGATCGTTGCGATAGTTGTCGGGATCGGCGAGCTTTTCCATTTCCTGGTCCAGCCATTCGCCGCGCCCGGTCTTGACCAGCCGCGCCAGGAGCTTGGGGAAGATCTTCGATAAGTGGGTGACATCGCCGATGGCATATTCGATCTGCCGCTCGGTCAGCGGGCGGCGCGACCAGTCGGTAAAGCGCGCGCCCTTGTCGATCGTCAGGCCCAGCCACGATTCGACCAGGTTCGAATAGCCGATCTGCTCGGACTGGCTGACCGCCATCATCGCGATCTGCGTATCGAAGATCGGGTGCGGCGTGCGGCCGGTGAAGTTGAAGATGATCTCCACGTCCTGCCCGCCGGCGTGGAAGACCTTGAGCACGTCCTCGTTGTCGGTCAGCAGGTCGAGCAGGGGGCTCATGTCGAGCCCGTCGGCCATCGGATCGATCGCCGCGGCTTCCTCGGTATTGGCGATCTGCACCAGGCACAGTTCCGGCCAGTAGGTGTTCTCGCGCATGAATTCGGTGTCTACCGCAACGAATTCGGATTTCGCGAGGCGCGCGCACAACTCGGCGAGGGCCTCTGTGGTGGTTATCAGTGGGTGTATCTTCATCGGACTTTTCTGATCGGACCCGTGTGGGCCCCCGGCTTTGCTGAAAGACGGCCATCGCCACGCGGCCGTTCTTTTCGCCCCTGCCCGATTGGCGGCGAATTGGAAAGAGCCTCGACGCGAATCCCGGCGAAATTCCGGCGGAAAATCGGGCTTCGGCATCGGCCCGCGCGGCTGCGGCCTTGACAAACGGCGGTGCAGACCGTCTTGGCCCGCCATTGCCTCAGGGCCGGGCCCCGGCCGCCACGATTTTGGAAAAAAGAGCCATGCATCCCTATCGTTCCCATACCTGCGGCGCGCTTGGCGTCGGCGACGTTGGCCAGACGGTCCGGCTCTCGGGCTGGGTGCACCGCAAGCGCGACCATGGCGGCGTGCTGTTCGTCGATCTGCGCGATCACTATGGCATGACCCAGATCGTCGCCGACAGCGACAGCCCGGCGCTGGCCGTGCTCGAAAGCCTGCGCGTCGAAAGCGTCGTGACGATCGACGGGCTGGTGAAGGCGCGCGACGCGGCAACCGTGAACCCCAACCTCGCGACCGGCGGAATCGAGGTCTACGCGCGCGGCGCCGACGTGCTCAGCCGTGCCGAGGAACTGCCGATGCCGGTGGCCGGCGAGCAGGACTATCCCGAGGACATCCGCCTGCGCTACCGCTTCCTCGATCTGCGGCGTGACACGCTGCACGCCAACATCGTCAAGCGCACCCGGATCATTGCCGAGATGCGCCGCCGCATGGAAGGCGCGGGCTTCACCGAATATTCGACGCCGATCCTCACTGCCTCCAGCCCCGAGGGCGCGCGCGACTTCCTCGTGCCCAGCCGCATCCACCCGGGCAAGTTCTATGCGCTGCCGCAAGCGCCGCAGCAGTACAAGCAACTGCTGATGGTCGCGGGTTTCGACCGCTATTTCCAGATCGCCCCGTGCTTCCGCGACGAAGACCCGCGCGCCGACCGCCTGCCCGGCGAGTTCTATCAGCTCGACCTCGAAATGAGCTTCGTCACCCAGGAAGAAGTCTGGGAAACGATGGAGCCGGTGATCGGCGGCGTGTTCGAGGCTTTCGCGCAAGGCAAGCCGGTGACGCCGAGCGGCAGCTTCCCGCGCATCCCCCATGCGCAGGCGATGCTCGATTACGGCAGCGACAAGCCGGACTTGCGCAACCCGCTGATCATCCGTGACGTGACTGACGAGTTCCGCCAGTCGGGCTTCGGCCTGTTCGAGAAGATCGTGGGCGGCGGCGGCGTGGTGCGCGCGATTCCCGCGCCCGGCACCGCCGACAAGAGCCGCAAGTTCTTCGACGACATGAACGACTGGGCGCGCGGCGAAGGCCATGCGGGCCTGGGCTACGTCACCCGCAAGGCGGGTGAGTTCGGCGGCCCGATCGCCAAGAACCACGGGCCGGAGAAGATGGCCGCGCTCTATGACGCGCTGGGCCTCGGCCCGGATGACGGGCTGTTCTTCGCGGCGGGCAAGGAAGAGCAGGCGGCCAAGCTGGCCGGCGCGGCGCGCACGCGCGTGGGCGAACAGCTCGACCTGATCGACAAGGATCGCTTCGCGCTGGCCTGGATCGTTGATTTCCCGTTCTTCGAATGGGACGAAGACAACAAGAAGGTCGATTTCGCGCACAACCCGTTCTCGATGCCGCAAGGCGGCATGGCGGCGCTCGAAGGGCAGGACCCGCTGACCATCAAGGCGTTCCAGTACGATCTGGTGTGCAACGGCTACGAGATCGCCTCGGGCTCGATCCGCAACCAGCACCCGGACCTGATGGTCAAGGCGTTCGAGCTGGTCGGGCTGTCGAAAGCCGATGTCGAGGAGCGCTTCGGCGGCCTCTATCGCGCGTTCCAGTACGGCGCGCCGCCGCATGGCGGCATGGCCGCCGGGGTCGATCGCATCGTCATGCTGCTGTGCGGCGCGGTGAACTTGCGCGAGATCACGCTGTTCCCGATGAACCAGCGCGCCGAGGATCTGCTGATGGGCGCGCCGAGCTCGGCCGAGCTGAAGCAGCTTCGCGAACTGCACTTGCGCGTGGTCGAACCGCAGAAGGGCTGATCCGCCCGCCCGGTGCGCGCCGGTTAGCCGCGCGCCGGGGCAGGGGCGGGCCGCTTGCGGCATCATGACGCCAGAAGCTAACTTTCGCGCGAGACTTGCCAGCGCGGCCCCCGCGCATTAGGGCGGCTTGCGAGAGTTCATCCTCCGTTTCAGAAGGGGCCAATACATGAGCGATACCGCCGATCGGGTGAAGAAGATCGTGGTCGAACACCTGGGCGTGGAAGCCGACAAGGTTACCGAAGACGCCAGCTTCATTGATGACCTGGGCGCAGACAGTCTCGACATCGTCGAGCTGGTCATGGCGTTCGAGGAAGAGTTCGGCGTCGAAATCCCGGACGACGCCGCGGAAAAGATCAGCACCGTTTCCGATGCCATCAAGTACATCGACGAGAACAAGGGCTGATCCCCAGCGAATGACCATCTGTCCCTGAGCCTGTCACAAGGGGCCGCCGATCGAGGCGGCCAGGGGGAACAGCAACGACAGGCTCGGCCCCCCAGGGGCCCGGGCCTGTTGCCTTTTCGGAGAGTTTCATGCGTCGCGTCGTCGTAACCGGACTTGGTCTTGTCACTCCGCTGGGCAGTGACGTGGAAACGGCCTGGGCCAATATCCTCGCCGGAAAATCCGGCGCGGGGCCGATCACCCGCTTCGATGCGTCCGACCAGAAATGCCGGATCGCCTGCGAGGTGAAGCCCAAGGATCACGAATACGGCTTCGATGCCGACAAGCGCGTCGATCACAAGGTGCAGCGCCAGGTCGATCCGTTCATCGTCTATGGCATCGATGCCGCCGGCCAGGCGATCGAGGATGCCGGCCTGCTCGACATGGACGAGGAGACGCGGCTGATGGCCGGCTGCTCGATCGGATCGGGCATCGGCGGTCTGCCGGGAATCGAATCGGAATCGCTGGTCCTGGCCAACAAGGGCCCGGGCCGGGTCAGCCCGCATTTCGTGCACGGCCGCCTGATCAATCTCATTTCGGGACAGGTCTCGATCAAGTACGGCCTGATGGGCCCGAACCACGCGGTCGTCACCGCCTGCTCGACCGGCGCCCATTCGATCGGCGATGCCGCGCGGATGATCAAGGACGGCGATGCCAACATCATGCTGGCGGGCGGCGCGGAAAGCACCATCTGCCCGATCGGCATTGCCGGCTTCGCCCAGGCCCGCGCGCTGTCCACCGCCTTCAACGACGAGCCGCAGCGCGCCAGCCGCCCCTATGACGTCGATCGCGACGGCTTCGTCATGGGCGAGGGCGCGGGCGTCGTCGTGCTGGAGGAGTACGAGCACGCCAAGGCGCGCGGCGCCAAGATCTATGCCGAAGTGATCGGCTATGGCCTTTCGGGCGATGCCTATCACGTCACCGCGCCGCACCCGGAAGGCTCGGGCGCGTTCCGCTCGATGGCCATGGCGCTGCGCAAGGCGGGGCTGGAGCCGGCCGATATCGACTATATCAACGCGCACGGCACCTCCACGCCGCTGGGCGACGAGCTGGAGCTGGGCGCGGTGCGCCGCCTGTTCGGCGATGCCATCACCGGCGTTTCGATGAGTTCCACCAAGTCGGCGATCGGCCACCTGCTGGGCGGCGCCGGCGCGGTGGAATCGATCTTCTGCATCCTGGCGCTGCGCGACCAGATCGTGCCGCCCACGCTGAACCTCGATAACCCGAGCGAAAGCTGCCGGGGCGTCGATCTGGTGCCGCATGTCGCCAAGCAGCGCACGGTGCGCGCGGTGCTCAACAACAGCTTCGGGTTTGGCGGAACCAACGCCAGCCTGGTGATGCGCAAGCCCGACTGATGCCCAGCCGACGCGGCTGCGTCCTCGCGGCGCTGCTGGCCGCGGCTTTCCTGATCGGTGTCGCCGTGTTCTTCGGCGGCTGGTTCGGCGCGGGCCCGCTGCCCCGGGACAAGACCTTCATCGTGCCCAGTGGCGCCAGCCTGTCGCTGGTGGCCGAAAGGCTGGAACAGCAGGGCTTCGTCGCATCGGGCAGCGGCTTTGCGCTGCGCGCGCGGATCATCGGCGGCGGAGGCGGCTCGATCAAGGCGGGCGAATTCCTCATCCCCGCCCACGCCAGCCCCAGCCGCATCCTGTCGATCATCCAGAGCGACGAGGTGATCCGCCGCTTCGTCACCGTGCCGGAAGGGATGCCCTCGGTCATGGTTGCCGAACGGCTGGCCGCGCAAACCCCGCTGACGGGCGAGATCGCAGTGCCCAGGGAAGGCTCGGTCCTGCCGGGCACTTACGATTTCGAGCGTGGCGAGGCGCGCGAGGCGGTCTTGCTGCGGATGCAGGCGGCGATGCAGCGCACGCTCAGCGAACTGTGGGCCGGGCGCGGCAAGGACATCGCGGTCAAGACGCCCGAGGAAGCGCTGGTGCTCGCCTCGATCGTCGAGAAGGAAACCGGCAAGCCGTCCGAACGGCGCATGGTGGCCGGGCTCTATTCCAACCGCCTGCGGCAAGGCATGTTGCTCCAGGCCGACCCGACGATCATCTACCCGATCACGCGCGGCAAGCCGCTGGGCCGCCGCATCCGCCAGTCCGAGATTCAGGCGGTGAACGACTACAACACTTATACGATGGTCGGCCTGCCGAAGTATCCCATCACCAATCCCGGCAAGGATTCGATCGCGGCGGTGCTGCATCCGGCGCAGACCGGGGCGCTTTACATGGTCGCGGACGGATCGGGCGGCCATGCCTTCGCCGCGACGCTGGAAGAGCACAACCGCAATGTCGAAAAGTGGTTCGCCATCCGCCGTCAGCGCGGGGAGCTGTAGGATCGGGCCGATGCCGGGCGAAGGCGGGAGCGGCGCGACGGGAAAGCGGCCGCCGCTGCTCGTCACCGCCGAATTGCCGCCCGATATCCTGGGCTGGGCCGATGCCTTGCGGCGCGCGCACTATCCGCCCGAGCGCAATCGCCTGCGCGCGCATGTCACGCTGTTCCACGCACTGCCGCCCGCGATCGAGCCCGAATTGCGCCAGGTGCTGGCCGATCTGGCGCGATCGCCGCCGCCCGAAGCGCGCATCTCCGGCCTGATGAAGCTCGATAATGGCACCGCGATCGCGGTGGAGAGCCCGGCGATGGTGGAATTGCACGCCCGCATCGCCGAGCGCCTGCACGGCTTGCTCACCCGGCAGGATACCCAGCCGCTGCGCCTGCACATCACGATCCAGAACAAGGTTCCCCCCACCGCCGCGCGCGCGCTCCAGGCCGAGCTTGCGCCAAGGATCGAGCCGCGCGCGTTCCGCTTTCCCGCCTTCGGCCTCTATGCCTGGGAAGAGGGGCTGTGGCGGCCGATCCGCTCGATCGCGTTCCGGGGTTGAGATCGCGCATTTGGGAGGTTGACCATGCCCCGGACGCGCCCTAAAGACCCCGGCCTGCGCCGCGACGCCGGCGCATTGTTCGGGTCTGGCGGAGTAGCTCAGCCGGTTAGAGCAGCGGAATCATAATCCGCGTGTCGGGGGTTCGAGTCCCTCCTCCGCTACCAGACCCTTATCGGAAAGCTTCCGCCAGCTTCCGCATTTTCTCCGAAAAACCAAATAGCAGCAGCGGGTCGCGGGCCGATTCGCGTCCCCATGCGCCCGAATTCGGAATTGGGGTGTTTTCGCCGAGTAGCGGAAATGGAGCGATAGGCGACTATCTGTGCCATTCGTGCTGACGGCCAACGGCCGCACGAGTTCTTGCCCAGGTGTCAAGGCCACGATAGCCGGCGATGGTTGCGCGGATGGCCGAAGCGGGGCAAGTTTCCCGCCGCAAAGGAATTTATGAGGGAGTATTTGGCTTGGAGCGTGACCCTCCTGCGATCGGTCCTCGATTGCACCAGCTGCGCAAGGAACAGGGCATGACGCTCGACGCTCTGGCGGCACTCTCGGGGGTATCGCGTTCGATGCTGTCGCAGATCGAGCGCGGGCAGGCCAATCCCACGCTGGCGACCGTCTGGCACTTGTCGCGCGCGCTGAGCGTCGAGATCGCCGAGTTCGTCGGCGGCGAACGCATTGGTCGGCGCGGCCGGATCGAGCTGACCGCGGCCACCTTCGTTCCCGAGATCCGCACCGCGGACGGGCGGTGCGTCCTCAAGATTCTCAGCCCGGCGCCCAGCGTCGGCCAGTTCGAATGCTACCATCTCACGCTTGAGCCTCACGCCGAACTGGTGTCCGAGGCGCACGCCATGGGCAGTTCGGAGCACCTGACCGTGCTGCACGGCGAACTGACGGTGACCAGCGCGGAGACCACCGCGATCGTCGGTGAGGGCGCGATTGCACGCTACCCTGCCGATGTGCCCCACGCCATCCGCAATCCGGGGGCTTCGCGGACCGAGGCGCTGCTGGTCGTCATGTCCTGAACTGCGCGACGGCTGCCGTGCCGCTTGCGCGCAGGCCCGATCTCTGTTGATCTGGCCGCGATGGCGAACGACGGCAGCCCGGCGCGGGTATGGGAACAACAACGGCTTGAGGCAAGCCGCGCACTGATCCGGTCAGGACGCCAGGCAGAAGCCCGTGCCACCCTGGATGCCATACTCGCGGCGGATGCGCGATCGACCCAAGCGCTGCATCTGCTGGGCATCGTTGCCCGGCTGGAAGGGAGACTGTCTGAGGCCGAGGCGCGGCAGAAGGCAACGCTCGAACAGGACCCACTGCTGGAGGATGCGGCGGTCGAACTCGCGCGGCTCCTCAATGCAGCCGGGCGCGCGGCCGACGCGATCGCCTGCACCGAGGCCTGCGCCGGCCTGGCTCTGCCCAGCCAGGCGCTGCTCGTCGAACGGGCCCGGGCGTGGCAGGCGCTCGAGCGCCCGGACAAGCGGCTGGAGGTGCGTGAGCGCATCGCGCGGCTCTACCCGGGAAAGGCATCGACGCTGCACAACCTGGCGGCCGCGCAGGGCGATGCGGGCGATGCGGCGGCGGCTGAAGCGACCGCGAAGCAGGCGATGGCGCTGGGCGGCGATGCGCCCGAGACCTGGCTGGTGCTTGCGCGAGCCCTGCAAAGCCAGAATCGGCTTGCCGAAGCCGACGCAGCGTTCGGCGAAGCGATCAGGCGGCGGCCGGGATACTTCGACGCTCTGCGCGATCGCGCTCAGCTGCTCTGGATGAGCACGGGTGATATCGGCGCGGTGCTCGCGCAGCTCGACGACGGAGGGGCGGCACTGCCCCTGCTGGGACGCAGGATGCTGCAGGCCAGTTTCCTCGCCGCTGCGGGCGACAACGGTGCGGCCTACCGCTCGATCCAGAGCGCAGGCGCTCATGCAAGCGCGGAGGCCGAGGCATTCGCCGCACGGTTGATGCTGGCCGATGATCCGGCGAGCGCACTCGCGCACGCGCGTCGTGCGGTGGCGCTGTCTCCCGACTTTCGCGAAGGCCGGCTGGCGCTGATCGATGCCTTGCTGGCCGTTCAGGAGGAAGAGGAAGCTCGCGGCTGGATCGATCGCGAACTGGAACTTACGCCCCTGGATCAGGGCCTGATCGCGGCGCGTTGGACCGCGTGGCGGATCGCCGCCGATCCACGGGCGTCCGAACTGTACGATTACGCTGCCACGGTGCTTACCCGGAAGATCGACACGCCGCCGGGCTGGGGCAGTCTGGAGCGCTATCTTGCCGATCTGGCCGATGCGCTCGAACGGCTTCATGCGTTCACCGCGCATCCGCTAGACCAGTCGCTTCGCGGCGGCTCGCAGACCAGCGCCAATCTGCTGGTTAGCCAGGAGCCGGCAATCCTGGCGTTCGCGCAGGCGATCGATGGTCCCATCCGGCAGTATCTGGCGTCTCTGGACCTTGGGGACAGTCCGCTGCGGGCGCGTCGCACCGGCGGCTATCGCGTGGCCGGCATGTGGTCCGTGCGGCTGCGCTCCGGTGGTTTCCACCTCTCGCATGTGCATCCGCGTGGCTGGATATCGTCGGCATGTTACATCGACGTGCCCACTTCCGCACCCGAAGAGGGACAGCGCGCAGGCTGGTTGAAGCTTGGCGAACCGGCCGCGCCGCGCCTGGACCCCGAGTTCTTCGTGCGCCCGGAGCCAGGGCTGCTCGTGCTGTTTCCATCCAGCATGTGGCACGGGACAGTGCCGTTCGCCGGGCCGGGCCGTCGCCTGACGATCGCCTTCGATATCGTGCCCGATGAAGGCAGCCCGCTCAGCGTAGCATAGCGCCCGCACCGCGAGTCGGGGCCAGAAATTCCATCATAGTGGACCTCTAAAGTGAAATTTATGGGTTGACACATTTTTTTCATAGGACAGTATGTCCCTGTAACGGGGTTCAGGCCAGCCAGCAATGAATGGCATCGGCCTGAGTTGGAAAATAACTTTATATCGATAAGGTAAAGGTGGCTAGCTTGCAGCCGATCGGCTGTATTTGCCCTGCTGTCTGACGAATTTGTTCGTGTGCCTGTAAAATATTCATCGCCAGATTCGCGCGTGCCATTTTTTTGGTTCCATTTTTGTCGCATTTCGATGGCGATATTTTCGTATTGAGGGTCGTAGTTGAAATAATAAATGCAAAGGGGGAGGTTGTTCTGTTCGTGTCGCTCAAAAAAAGGGGGTGAGCTCATGAAGAACAACGTCAATTCGCAAAGATCGAGCCGAATTTGTGAGATTCGATCCAGTTATCTCCAGGCATCTGCCATGGCAGCGATGTTATTGGCTCTCTCATCACCTGCTGCCGCACAAGACAGTGCGGCAGGCGATCCTTCGTCGTCCGAAGGCGCCACGTCCGAGCCGGCGAAAGAGATCGTCGTCACGGGCTCGCTCATCGCTCGCCCGGACTACCAGGCCAACAGCCCGATCGTCTCGGTCGGTGATGACGTGGTGCAGAATACCGGCCAACTCACCGTGGAGCGCGCGCTGACGCAGTTGCCGCAGTTTGCCGGCGGTCTGGGCCAGAGCAACACTGCCACCACCAGCACCGGCTTGAGCGGCGGCCAGGCCAACGCGTCGCTGCGTGGCCTCGGTTCCAAGCGCACCCTGATCCTGCTTGAGGGCAAGCGGCTGCAGCCGTCGAACCCGGACGGCTCGGTTGACCTCAATACGATCCCGGAATCGGTGATCGGCAATATCGAGGTGATTACTGGCGGTGCTTCAACCACTTACGGTTCGGACGCGACTGCCGGCGTGGTCAACTTCCGGGTCAAGCGCGACCTCAGCGGACTGACGCTCAAGGGCTTTACTGGCGTATCCAATTATGGTGACGGCGTGAACCACCGCCTTTCGGCAACGGGTGGCGGCGAGTTCGCCGACGGGCGGGGCCGGGCGATTCTCGCTCTCGACTATTCCAATCGCGAACGCGCCAAGCGGCGCAAGCGCCCGTGGTACCCGGATCGCACGTATGAAACCGGCAATGCCGCCAACCCCTATGGTTCCGCCCTGTTCTCGGGCAACGAGCCAACGCTGGCCGCGGTCAACTCGGTCTTTGCCGACAAGTACGGTTACGCGCCCTTTGTTGCCAGCAATGGCAGCCGCCTGTTCAGTGGCGGCGCGCAGATCGGCTTCAACAACGACGGCACGCTCTATACCGCCAACAACGCGCCCGTGGTCAACTTTCGCGGCGTGGAAAGCGACGACGCGTTTTTCGTGGACTCGGGAAACTCGATCTTCGGACCGTCCAAGCAGTTCAAGTTCAATTTTATCGGCGGCGACATCCAGTCGCAGATGGAGCGCTACCAGGCGTTCGGCCGGGTCGACTACGATCTGACTGATAGCATATCGGCCTATGCTCAGTTCAACTATACTACCTATAGCCAAAGATCTATTGTCAACACGACTCTGTCGAACAATATCTACCTTCAGAATATCCCATATAACAGCTACTTCGTGCCGGAGGATCTGCGCACGATCCTGGCTTCGCGTGCCGATCCGACTGCGGACTTCCAGTTCTACAAGGCGTGGAACGCGATCGGCAACCGCGGCCAGACTTACGACTACGACGTGTGGCAATTCCTGTTCGGACTGACCGGCGGGGTCGGCATCGGTGATCTCACCTGGGAACTTTACGGCAGCCGCAGCTCCTCGAAGTTCCGCAACGGGCAGACCGGCGGCCTGAGCCTCAGCCGCATGGAGGCGCTCCTCGCCAGTCCCACCGGCGGGCTGGGCGACTGCCAGGCCTTCAACATCTTCGGCGATCTGCCGATCTCAGAGGCTTGCGCCAATTACGTCAAACGCGATACGCTGAACCTGACCGACATGGAGCAGGACAACGTGCAGGCGACGATCCAGGGCGGTCTGATCGACCTGCCGGCAGGCAAGGTGCGGTTCGCGGCCGGTGCCGGCTATCGCTCGAACTCGTTCGACTTCCGCTCCGATGACGCGCTCAATCAGCCCGGCGGCACCAGCGATATCATCGGTTTCGCGGTGCTGCGCTCGTCGGCCGGCGAGGTGAAGGTGAACGAGTTCTTCGCCGAATTGCTCGTGCCCGTGCTGCACGATCTGCCGTTGGTGAAGGAGCTCAGCTTCGACCTGGGCTACCGCTACTCGGACTACAACTCGATCGGCGGCGCGCACACCTACAAGGGCGATTTCGACTGGCAGGTGTTCGACCAGCTGCGCCTGCGTGGCGGCTACAACCGCGCCATCCGCGCACCCAGCGTGGGTGAGCTGTTCGCCCCGATTTCGACGGGCAGCAGCAGTATCGGCCAGGCCGCTCCGAATGTGATCGCGGGCGATCCGTGCGATTATCGCTCGTCCTACCGCCGCGGCCCCAACGAGGCGCAGGTCCGCGCCCTCTGCCTTGCGCAGGGCATGTCGCCGGGCACTTACGGCACGACCGCGGCGGGCTTTATCGGCACGTCGCAGGTCTTCCCGCTGACCGGGGGCAATCCCGATCTCGACGAGGAGACCGCCGACACATGGTCGGTCGGCGCGGTAATCAGTTCGCCGTTCAGCTCGCCGCTGGTCAACCGGATGAGCCTCTCGGTCGACTGGTACAAGATCAAGATCAGCGACGCGATCGGCGTCCTGCAGGTCGCGCAGTCGGTGCAGTACTGCTTCAATGCGGACGGCGCCTCCAACCCCACGTATGACCAGAACAACTACTACTGCCAGTTGCTGGCGCGCGCGCCCGAAGGAACGCTCGAACCGCCGACCAGCCAGCCGCTGCTGAACCTCGGCACGTTCCAGGTCTCGGGCATCGACGCGCAATTCGACTGGCGCGTCGGCCTTGACGACGTGGGAATTGGCGTGGGCGGAGACGTGCGGCTGCGCACCATCGTCAGCTACCTCGACAGCTTCAAGGTCCAGGCGCTGCCGGGCGCCCCGACATACGACTACGCCGGCACGATCGGCTTCTCGATCGAAAGCAACGCCGGCATCTCGCACCCCAAGTGGAAGGCGTATACCACGCTCGGCTATTCGGACGAGCACTTCGACATGACCTTCATCTGGCGCTTCATCGACAAGATGAAGCACAGCAATTCGGTCAATTCCAGCAACGCTCCCGCGGGCATCAAGACTTACCATGCCTTCGACTTGAACTTCGAATATCGGTTTGATGAGGACGTTACTATGCAGATGGGCGTGAGCAACCTGTTCAATAAGGCACCGCCGACGTACTCGAACGTGCCGGCCACGTACGATTCGTCGACCTATGACGTGCTTGGCCGGAACTTCTTCATGTCGATCGAAAAGCGC
This sequence comes from Novosphingobium album (ex Liu et al. 2023), assembly GCF_029076845.1. Lineage (GTDB taxonomy): Bacteria > Pseudomonadota > Alphaproteobacteria > Sphingomonadales > Sphingomonadaceae > Novosphingobium. The sequence goes on along the minus strand of NZ_JARESE010000028.1, from coordinate 153,707 downwards.
TTCTGAGCACCAGTGCTCCGGCCGGGACGCCGTCCCGGCCGCAAGCCACCGAACCGGGGAGACGATAAAGATGCAATTCCTGAAGCCCGCCGCCGCGCTGGCACTGCGCGCCAGTGCCTTGGCGCTCACGGTTGCCGGTGCCACGGCTCCGATGCTGGCGGTCGCGCAATCCGCCCTGCCCACGCCCGAGAGCTGGTTCGGACATCGAATGGGCACCGACCGCAAGCTTGAACCCTACGACAAGATCGTTGCCTACTACCGTGCGCTGGAAGCCGGCAGCGATCGCATCAAGATCGTCGAGCTCGGCAAGTCGACCGAAGGCCGGCCGTTCCTCGCCATGTTCGTGTCCTCGCCCGAGAACCTCGCCAGGCTCGAGGAATACCGGCGGATGAACCTGAAGCTGGCCGATCCGCGCGGCGTGCCGCAGGACGAGCTCGACCGCATCGTGCGCGATGGCAAAGCGATCATCGTCCAGTCCTATGACCTGCATTCGAGCGAGATCGGTTCCTCGCTCACCTCGGTCGAGTTCACCCACAGCATGTTGACGCGCACCGATGCCGACATGCAGCGCGTGCTCGACAACGTCATCACCATCATCATGCCCTCGCTCAATCCCGACGGGCACGACATGGTGCAGGACTGGTACATGAAATACGTCGGCACGCCTTACGAGGGTGGGCAAATGCCGTGGCTGTACCAGAAGTACGTCGGTCACGATAACAACCGCGACGCCTTCATGCAGAACATGGTCGAGAGCCGGTACATCGGCGGCGTCCTGTTCCGCGACTGGATTCCCGAAGCTTATATCGACCATCACCAGATGGGGCAGTACGGGCCGCGGATCTCGCTCCCGCCTTATACCGACCCGATCCGGCCTTCGGGCGATCCGCTCGTGTGGCGCGAGATGACCTGGTACGGCGCGGCGATGGCCTACAAGCTTGACGAGGCCAATCTCGCCGGCGGGATCGGCGATGCGATCTACTCGGGCTGGGGCCACTTCGGCTTCCACTGGATCACGCCGTTCCACAACATCACCGGGATGCTCGACGAGTCCGCCGGTGCGAACATTGCGACGCCCCTCTACGTCCATCCCGAGCAGTTGAAGGGCGGGCAGCGCAACGTGCCGGACAACAAGCCGCAGATGAACATGCCCAATCCCTGGCCGGGCGGCTGGTGGCGGTCGCGCGATATCGTCGATCGCCAGCTCGTCACGTCCTGGGCGCTCGTCGACACGGCGGCGCGCAACAAGGAGGAAGTGCTGCGCAACATGTACCTCAAGGCCCAGCGCCAGACGCAGCGGGGGGCGGAAGGGCCGGTGAAGGCTTATGTCGTCGATGTGAAGCAGCATGATCCGCTGACGGCCGGCAAGATGATCAACGCGCTGCTGCTGCAAGGCGTCAACGTCTACAAGGCGCCAGGCGAGTTCGTGCACGAGGGCCGGGTCTATGGCGCCGGGTCGTATGTGGTGCCGATGAACCAGCCCAAGATGGGGGTCGTGCGTTGGCTGCTCGGCCAGACGAACTTCCCCGACGATATCTATGCGCGGACCAAGGACGGTACCCCGATCCGGCCCTACGACATGTCGACGGACACCATGACCGAGTTCATGGGCGTGGAGAGTACGCCGGTATCGACCACCATCACCGCCGGGCTCGAGCCGCTGACGGCGGCGGTGGCGCCCCAGGGTACGGTTGACGGGGCAGGACCGTGGCTGCTCAGCGGGGCGCTCAATGACAGCTATCGCGCAGTCAATCTGGCGCTCAAGGGCGGCGGCACGGTGCAACGCGTGACCGCGCCCGCCGGTGGCGCCCAGGCCGGCGACTTCGTTGTCACCGGCCTTGCCCCCAGTGCGGCGCAAGGCATCGCGAGCACCACCGGCGTGAGCTTCGCGGCGGCCTCGGGCGTGAACGGCTCCATCGCCGTTAAGGCGCCGCGCATCGCCATGCTGAAGCGCTATCGTGGCGGCAACATCGACGAGGGCTGGACGCGTTTCGTGCTGGAGAGCTTCGACTACTCGTACAAGTCGATCATGGATGCCGAGATCAAGTCCGGCAATCTGATCCGCAAGTATGACGTGATCGTGCTGCCCGAGGACTCGATCTCGGCGATGACCGGCGAAAAGGCAGGGGGCGATTCCGGCGGGTTCGAAAGCATGGAGGCCGTGCCGCCCGAATACATCAGCGGTTTCGGCGAAGAAGGCGTCAAGGCGCTCAATGCCTTCGTCAAGGCGGGCGGCAAGCTGGTCACATTCGGGCGCGCGGGCGAGCTGCCGATCGAGAAGTTCGGTTTGCCGGTGGTGAACGTGCTCAAGGGCAAGTCGTCGAAGGAGTTCTGGTCGCCCGGGTCGACGCTGAAGGTGAAAGTCGACACCAGCAGCCCGCTCGCTTTCGGTATGCCCGAGGAGGCACTTGCCATCTTTACCGCCGGCAACCAAGCCTACGACGTGACCCCGCGTATGCATAACGACAACGTCCGCGTGATCGCCTCCTATGTGGACAAGGACGTGCTGCGCAGCGGCTGGCTGCTGGGCGAGGAGGTGATCGCCGGCAAGGCGGCGATGGTCTCGATCAAGCACGGGCAGGGCAACGTCATCCTGATCGGGTTTCGTCCGCAGCACCGCAGCCAGGCGCATGGCACTTACAAACTGCTTTTCGATTCCCTGATCGCGCCGGTGTCCTGACGTGCTGGCGTCAACTGGAGCAGGGCCGTCAGGGCGGCCCTGCTCCTTCCTTTCTTCCTTCTTTCGTTTTCACTCGCCGCGTTCGGCCCAGGGAGCAACTTGATGAAACTTTCGTTCGCCACTTCGGATGCGCTCGCCGCGTTTTCCCTTGCGCTTGCCATGCCGGCGGTCGTCGCCAGCATCGGCGAAGCGCGCGCGCAGGCCGAGCCCGACCGGAGCGATGCGCTCAAGCAACAGGCGGCGATCGGCGTGGAGAAGCGCTCCAAGCTGGTGCAGGAGATGGTCGATTCCATCTTCAGCTTCGGCGAACTGGGGATGCAGGAATTCGAAACATCCAAGTATATCACCGCCATCCTTGAGAAAAATGGCTTCACCGTCACGCGCAACGTCGCCGGCATGCCGACTGCCTGGACCGCGGTCTGGAGCAACGGCAGCGGCGGTCCGACCATCGCCGTCGGCTCCGACATTGATGGTATCCCCAAGGCCAACCAAAAACCGGGGATCGCCTGGCGCGAACCGCTCGTTCCCGGAGCGCCGGGGCACGGGGAAGGGCACAACTCGGGCCAGGCGGTGAACGTCGCCGCCGCGCTCGCGGTCAAGGACATCATGGTTCGCGAAAAGATCCCGGGCACGCTGAAGCTGTGGCCGGGCGTGGCCGAGGAACCCGTGGCGGCAAAGGCGTTCTTCGTGCGCGATGGCCTGTTCAGCGATGTCGACGTGGTGCTGTTCACGCACGTGGGCTCGAACCTGCAGACCAGCTGGGGCCAGCCCAGCGGCACTGGCGGCGTCTCGGTGCTGTACACCTTCAACGGCGAGTCCGCGCACTCGGCCGGCGCGCCCTGGCGCGGACGCAGCGCGCTCGACGCGGTGGAGCTGATGGACACCGGCTGGAACTTCCGGCGCGAGCATTTGCGTCCCGAACAGCGTTCGCACTACGTGATCAAGGACGGCGGCGATTTCCCCAATGTGGTCCCCTCGACCGCGACCGTGTGGTACTACTTTCGCGAGCAGACCTTCGAGAACATCCGCAAGAACTACGAGATCGGCACCAAGATCGCCGATGCCGCCGCGATGATGACCGATACCACCGTCAGCCACCGGATCATCGGCACCGCCGCGCCGCAGCACATGAATCGGCCGATGGCCGAGGCGGCCTACGAAAACATCAAGAAGATCGGCCTGCCCACCTGGACCGACGATGAGCAGCGCTTCGCCAAGGCGGTGCAGAAGCTCGTCAAGGGCAAGGAGGCCGGGCTCGATACCGAGCTGGGTCCGCTCAACGCACCCGAGCCCGAGCCCAAGAGCGGCGGCTCGGACGATATCGGCGACGTCTCGTGGACGCGGCCGACGATCACCATCCGCTTCCCTTCGAACATTCCCAATCTGCCCGGTCACAACTGGTCGAACGCGATCGCAATGGCGACGCCGATCGCGCACAAGGGCGCGGTCGCGGGTGCCAAGGCGATGGCCTTCACCATGCTCGATCTGTTGCTGAAGCCGGAATTGGTCGCATCGGCCAAGAGCTACTTCACCGATGTACAGACCAAAGATACAAAGTATCAGCCGGTCCTCACCAACGAGTTGCCATATATTGAAATGAATGCGGACATAATGGAAAAATTCCGCCCGGAAATGAAAAAGTATTATTACGACTCGAAGAAATACAAGACGTATCTGGAGCAGCTCGGCATTCATTGGCCGACCCTGGAGAAGACGAATTGAACAAGGGGGTGCTCTTCGGGTTACGATAAAGCGAACAAGTTCTGAAACGTCACCGCGTCGTCGCGCACGACGCGGAGCGGGCAATGGTGCACGCGGGCGACGGCTGGAGAGATCATGACAACCAGGCTGGATGAGATCGAGAATGCCAAGGCAAGGCTGGGCAACGCGGTCATCCGCACGCCATTCCTCCAGTCGCTCACGCTTTCGGAACTTACCGGGGCCGAGATCTGGCTGAAGTTCGAGAACCTGCAGTTCACCGGCTCCTTCAAGGAACGCGGTGCCCTCAACAAGCTGCTGACGCTGAGCGAAGATGCCCGGCATCGCGGTGTCGTTACCGTCTCTGCCGGCAACCATGCGCAAGGCGTGGCCCTGCACGCACGCAACCTGGGCATTCCGGCCACCATCATCATGCCGTCCGCCACCCCCACGGTGAAGGTCAAGCGGACCGAGAGCTTCGGTGCGACGGTCGAACTGTTTGGCGGCGACTTTGCCGAGGCATCGCAAGGCGTGGGCCGCTATGTCGAGAGAGGGCTGACATTCATCCATCCCTTCGACGACGCCGACGTGATCGCGGGACAGGGCACGATCGGGCTCGAACTGCTGGAGCAGGGCCCTCCGCTCGATGATGTGCTGGTGGCGGTCGGGGGTGGGGGGCTGATCGCCGGCGTCGGGGCGGTGTTCCGCGCCCGGTCGCCGCACACCCGGGTGATCGGGATCGAGAGCGAGCTTTACCCGTCGATGGCGAAGGCCCTGGGGCTATACGACGGCCCGGCTGCGGGCGGCACCTCGATCGCCGAGGGTATCGCCGTCGCGACGCCGGGGGCCATCACCCTCGAAGCCGCGCGCGAGCTGGTCAACGATATGATCGTCGTGCCCGAAGCGCAGATCGAGGATGCGGTCGCGCTGTTGCTGCAGATCGAAAAGACGCTGTGCGAAGGCGCCGGTGCGGTCGGCCTTGCCGCCGTCCTTGCGCACCCACGGCGCTTCCAGGGACGCCGGGTCGGCCTCATCCTCAGCGGCGGCAATATCGACATGCGCGTACTGACGGCGATGTTGCAGCGCCATCTCGCCCGCACCGGGCAACTCGTCCGGCTGCAGGTGCCCATGCTCGACAATGCCGGCTCGCTGGGCCCGGCGGCATCCATTATCGGGCGCCTGGGCGGCAATATCCTGGAAGTCACGCACGACCGCATTTTCGGCGGTGCATCCGCGCGGTCGGCGAACGCGGTGTTCACTGTCGAGCTGCCCGACCGTGAGCGCAACGAGATCGTGCTGAGGGAACTGAACGCGGCCGGTTTTGCCGCTGCCCTGATCGAGAATACGGTGGTCGCGCCAAGCGGCGAGCCCACCAGGCACTACGCTTGACCTGCGGCGGTCGACACGAAACGGAAAACGAAAAAGGAGCGAACATGGCAATTATCAGGACCTTGCATGTGGCCCTCGCCATCGGCCTGCTTGCCTCCACCTCGCTGCAGCCGGCGCGGGCTGAGAGCGTCGATTCTTTCGGCTCGCTCGAGTGGCGCAGCATCGGCCCAACCCGCGGCGGGAGGTCGATCGCGGTCGGCGGCAGCACGGCCCGCCCGCTCGAATACTTCTTCGGAGCGGTCGGCGGCGGCCTCTGGAAGACCACCGACGGCGGCACTTCGTGGAAGCCCGTCACCGATGGGCAGATCGCCAGCTCCTCCGTGGGCGCGGTCGCGGTGGCGCCGTCAAATCCTGATGTCGTCTATATCGGCATGGGCGAGCATGCCTTGCGCGGCAACGTGATCCAGGGCGACGGCGTTTATCGCTCGGCGGATGGCGGCAAGACCTGGACCCATGCCGGCCTCAAGGACAGCCAGTCGATCTCGCGCCTGTTGGTCGACCCCCGTGATCCCGATCTCGTCTACGCGGTGGTTCTCGGCCATCCTTACGACAAACATGCCGAGCGCGGCATCTTCCGCACGCGCGACGGCGGCAAGACCTGGAAGCAGGTGCTGTTCAAGAGCGACGGCGCCGGTGCGATCGACCTGACGATTGATCCCAGGAACCGCAATGTCATGTTCGCGGCGATCTGGGATGTGAACCGCAAGCCCTGGCAGCTCACCAGCGGCGGGCCGGATTCCGGTCTCTGGAAGTCGAGCGACGGGGGCGAGACCTGGAGCGAGATCACCCGCAATCCGGGGCTGCCGGCCGGTATCGTCGGCAAGATCGGCGTCGCCGTCTCGGGTGCCGACGGCAACCGCGTCTGGGCGCTCGTCGAGAACCGTGAGGGCGGCCTGTTCCGTTCGGACGATGCAGGCGCGACCTGGACCAAGGTCAACGACGAGCGCAAGATCCGCCAGCGCGCCTTCTATTACTCGCGTATCTACGCCGACCCGGTCAACAAGGACGTGGTCTATGCGATGAACACGTCGTTCTTCCGCTCCGAGGACGGCGGCAAGACCTTCAAGGCCATCCCCACGCTGCACGGCGACAACCACGACTTGTGGATCGATCCCGCCAATCCGCGCCGCATGATCGAGGGCAACGATGGCGGCGCCAGCGTCTCGACCAATGGCGGCGGCTCCTGGACGCTGGAAAGCTATCCGACCGCGCAACTCTACCACGTCTCGACGACTTCCGACGTGCCTTATCACGTCTGCGGCGCGCAGCAGGACAACTCGACGCTCTGCGTGCCGAGCGAGCCTTCGCCGCACATGCGCGATCCGACCAAGGGCGCGGGCGAGTGGCTTTACCCCGTGGGTGGGGGCGAGAGCGGCTACATCGCGCCCGATCCCAACGACGCCAACATGTTCTATGCCGGCAGTCAGGGCGGGCTGCTGACCCGCTACGACCGCCGCACCGGCCGGAGCGACGATGTCGAGCCGTACCCCGAGTTCTTCTCGGGGATGTCGGCCAGCGTGCTCAAGGAACGGTGGCAGTGGACTTTCCCCATCGTGTTCGATCCGCACGACACCAACCGCATCTACACTTCGTCGCAGCACCTCTTTGCTTCGGACGACCGCGGCCAGAGCTGGCAGGTGATCAGCCCCGATCTCACGCGCGCGGACCCGAAGACGCTGGGCGATTCCGGCGGCCCGATCACGCATGACCAGAACGGACCGGAAATCTATGCGACGATCTTCGCGGTCGCTCCCTCGAAGATCAGCAAGGGACTGATCTGGACCGGGTCCGACGACGGGCTTGCCCACATCACCCGCGATGGCGGGGCATCGTGGCAGAAGGTCACTCCGGGCGGCCTGCCCGATTTCGCGCGGATCAGCATTATCGATGCTTCACATCACGAGCCAGGCACGGCCTATCTCGCCGCGAACCGATACCAGATGGGCGATCGTTCGCCCTACCTTTACCGCACGCATGACTTTGGCAAGTCGTGGACCAAGATTGTCAAAGGCATCCCCGCCACCGATTTCCCGCGCGTGATCCGTGAGGACCCGGTGCGCAAAGGGCTGCTCTATGCAGGGACCGAGCACGGCATCTATGTCTCGCTGGATGATGGCGACAGCTGGCAGTCGCTGCGGCTGAATTTGCCCGATACGCAAGTTTCGGATATCACGATCAAGGGCTCGGACGTGGTGATCTCCACGCATGGCCGCTCGTTCTATATCTTGGATGACGTCGACTGGCTGCGCCAGTACGATCGGAAGGCACTGGCCAACTCACTCCACGTCTATGCCCCGCGAGCGATGACCTTGCAGGTCGACGAGGCGACGATCGATTACAACCTGACCGCGCCCGCGAAAGCAGTGACGGTCGAGATTCTGAAGGACGGCGCCGTCATCGCCAGCTTCAAGAACGCTGCCGAGGGTGAGGCCAAACCCGTCGAGGAGGGCCGCCGTCGCCGTACCAAGCCGCCGACCACCAACGCCGGGCTCAACCGCTTCGTCTGGAACGGCCAGCATAGTGGCTCGCCCGGCTTTCCCGGCATGATCTTGTGGAGCGCATCCTCGGAAATGGGGCCGCGCGCCGTGCCGGGCGACTATCAGGTGCGCATCACGGCCGACGCGGCGACGCAGGTTCAGCCGTTGCGGATTCTGCCCGATCCGCGCTATCCCGAAGTCACCCAGCGGGATCTTCAGCAGCAATTCGACCTGGCGAGCGCCATCCGCACCGACCTTTCGGCCGCGAATGCCACTGTGGCTTCCATCCGCAAGATCCGCCAGGTCATCGCCGATGCTCGCGGCAACGCCGCGATCGCCGCGGCGGCGCAGCCGATGCTGGCGCGCCTCAAGATCATCGAGGAGAGCCTGTACCAGGTGCAGAACCGCAGCGGCCAGGACCCGCTGAACTTCCCGATCAAGCTCAACAACCAGATCGCCACGCTCGGCCGCAAACTGATGGAAAGCTATGGCGCGCCGCCTGCGCAGTTCCGCACCGTCTACGAGGAACTGCACGGGGAGCTGCAAACCCAGCTCGATGCCTATGCCGCCGCCACCGGCGAGGGCTTCGCGGCGGTCAATCCCTTGTTGATCGCCGCCAAGGGCGCGCCGCTTTCGCCCCGGATGCTGGAGGCGGTCACGCTCCGGCCTGAGCCCTGGATGGAGGCGGCGAACTAGGCGGCGGAAACGCGGGATGGCGTAACCGGCCCGCGCGCTGGCTGGCCGTGGCGCTCCGCCGGTGCGGGCGGAGGCCCGGTCACCGCGCGCATCAGGTTCTCCGGGAGGAGGGAACTTCTGCTGTTGTGCCCAAGGGGTTCCGTAGGCACGGTGAGAAGATGGGAGACATCGACGCCGCCACCTTCATACGGGCCGCCCGCTCACGCATCGCCGCAAGCGGCATCCGTGGCCTCAGCTTGCGCACGGTCGCACAGGATGCTGGCAGTTCGGTCGGCTCGCTGAGCTACCGGATCGGCGACAAGCGCGCCCTGATCGCGCATCTGATCGACGATGAGCGCCGGGAATTCGATCGGATGGCCCATGCCTGGCGCAAACGCGCCGGACAACTCGATCTCGCCGTGCCCGAGGTTCTCGCCCATTTCGTGACGGCATGGCTGGATGAAGCTGCGACCGTGCGGCGGGAGGCCGCGCTTGCCGGATGCGAACTGCTGCTGGAAGCCACGATCGATCCCGCCGGCTATCGCGGGACCGGGGACCTGCTCGACGATGAGGATCGCTTCTGGCGCGGCGTGCTGGCGCCCGGTTACCGGGCGATATCCGATATCTTCGGGTCAGCCATCGCCGCTTATTGCCGCGACGAAATGCCGTTCTCGATCGCGCTGGGCGGCAATGCGGACTATCGCCTGCTGCGGGCCGCGACCGTGCAGCGATTGGCCGAGGGCCTTGCGGGCAGCGCCACGGGGCTGGCCCGCTCTTTCGAGGCCCTGGTCGCGGCCTGCGGCGATACCAGCGCCGCCGTCGCCTTGCCGGTGGATCTGCCCGCAGGATCGAAGAAGGCGGAACTGGCGGCGCATATCGCCGATCTCATGGCGGAGCAGGGGGTGGCCAGCGTCACCCATCGCCTTGTCGCGGCGCGCGCGGGAGTGCCCAATTCCAGCGTCGCGCATCATTTTCGGACAGGTGAAGACCTGTTGCACGCGGGGCTGGGGGCCCAGATTCTGCGGATGCGCCAGGAACTGCAACTTGGCGCCCTTCCCGACGCGCAAGCCAATTTGGGGATGATGCTCATGCGCTCCACCCACGCGGTCGCGCTGGCGGCGGCGCGCGACCCCGCATTCGTGCCCTTCGCGCTCGATATGCGCCGCCGCCGGGCGGAGAATGTCCATCTTGCCGTGGGCCAGGCCATCGGGGGTGTCCATGGTCTTGACCGAGCGGCGGCTCAGGCGGCCACGATGACCTATATCGGATCGGGCCTTGCCATCACGGCCGGTGGTGGCGCCGATGGATCGATTCTCATCGGATCGGCACAGCTTGTGCGGCTCAGGCAGTCATGCTCATTCGCCGAATGACAGGTCCGCTGCCTGGCGCTCGGGCCTGATGGTCAGGAGCAGGACCGCAGCAACGCCGCAGGTCAGCATCACGAAGCTGCCGAGCGGCCAGAACAACGATGGCGCGATATCGACAGGTTGTGAACTGGAGGACAGCCAAACCCCGGTGATGCCGGCGGAAAGGCCCAATCCGATCTTCATGCTCATCGTAAACAGGCCGAAGTGCGCGGCATAGCGGCCGGCTTCCGGTGGTGCGCCGGTCTGCCCGATCATTTCCGAGAGCACCGCCCAGGTGAGAAAGGCTATGCCGCCGCCGATCAGGCTGAACAGGATGAGCCAGGACAAGGCCACGGGGCCGCTCCATTGCGCCACGGCCGGTATCATCAGCGCGGCAAGCCCGCTGGCGGCGTAAGCCAGCACAAGCGCGTGCCGGCTGCCGATATGGCGGGCGATGGGAGACCACAGCCAGACCGCGGTAAGCCGCCCCGCGGTCATAACCAGAAGCACCGCGCCGAAGATGGCGGACGCGCCGAAGTCCAGATGCAGCATGGCCTTGCCCGCGGCGGCAAGGCCTGCAAGGCCAATCACGGTAGCCGCGCAGTAGATCCGCAGGGGCGATGGTATGGACCGGCTTGTCCGTGCCTGCCCGATCTCCTGCCGGTCATCGGCATCACGCGCCAGGAGCAGCGGAAGCGGCGCCATGCAGATGACCGCGAGCAGTCCGATCATGGCGACCAGCATCGGCGCGAATTGTTCCGCGTTCCTGCCCGCCAGGAGGACGGGAAACGAAACCAGGCCAATGACGATGGCCGCCGCGCTCGCCACGGCGGCGCGCACTTGCGCGGCGCCCAGATCTCCCCGGGTTTCGGCGATGCGCCGGGTCAGGGCATTGTGCGGCACGTCCAGCAGACTGAACCCGGTGCGGAAGAGGAACAGCAGCGCGATGGCGGGAACCGCGTGCCCCTTCTCCAGCAGCGGCAGGATCGCGAAGCCGATCCCGCTGGCCAGAATGGCCATGCCCGACAAGGGCGGGAGAACACGCCTGATCGCTGGCCAGCGATGCAGGCTTGCGCCGAACAGCCCGTCGCACAGCGCATTCCAGAGCGCGCTTGCGAGAAACATGCCTCCCGCCAGTGCCGGTGGCAGATCGAGAAACCGGACGAGGATGTAGAGGGTAAGCGCGTCCTCGCCAGCCCAGAGCAGACTCTTGCCGAAATGCACACTGCCATAGCCGATCAAACCCGGAGGCCGGCATGAAGCGGGGGCATCGTCGATCACGAACCGCCAGTAACCGGGGGCGATGACACGGCGGCGACAGGGGCGGGCGGGCGACGGGGACCGCGAAGTCCCCCCGCCCGCCCGGTCATTTCGCGGACGTGGTGGTCGCCCGCGCGACATCGCCGCCGGGCAAGCGCACGACATAGGACGTGCCATAACCATTGCCCGGCTGCTCGAAATCGGTGGAGACGATCTGCGCGCCGCTGGCGAAGGCGGCATTGGCACGCGTCATGTCGTTCGCCTTGGCTTCCCAGGTCTCGATATCGGCCCGGCTGCGGACGAGATAGCCCCTGGCGACCTGATCGCGGATTTCGGCCCCGTTTTCGAGGGCATTGTCGTTGAGGATGAACGCGGCATAGTCACGGCCCGGCGCGGAATCGAGAAAGGCCAGGCGCCCTTTCAGCCCCGGATGCCCGGTCAGATAGCCCGATGCGCCGTCGCGTCCCGTCGCGGTGCTGAGCAGGAAGACGAACTTGCCGCGCGCCTGGCCCAGCGAAGGCCAGTTGCCTGCCAGCACCGCCTGTTCCAGCGTCGGATAAGTGCCGCGCACGTCATCGGGCGCAACCACCCGGTCGCGGCCGATGACATCGAGGATGGTGCTGTCGATCTCGTCGTAAGTGGCCGGGGTGAACGGCGGCACCGGCGTGTCGCGCGGCACCAGCGGCGTGGCCTGCACCTTGGCCTCGATCATGATGAAGATCGGGACGTGGCGCGGATGCGCATCCGACCATGCCTTCATCTGCGTCAGGCAGACGCGGAAGGTCGGGCAGGAACTGCGGAAATCGATATCCGCCATGTGCAGCACCTTCAGGCCCGGCGCGGTCAGCGGCGCCGGATCGAACGCCAGCAGATCGCGCACGCCTTGCTGGCGCAACAGGCGATAGGCTGCCGGATCGGCATAGGCGCCGCCCTGCGGATCGGCGTTGACGTCGATCTCCAGCCCCCTGACGCCAAGGTCGAGCTGCGCGGCGAGCGAGGGGTGCCGATAATTGAGGCCCTCGCTCATCGTCACGTCGTTGGGATGGGCCAGCAGGAACTCCTTGCGCGCGTCCTCGGGCATCTGGTCGAGAAACGTGTGCATCGACGGCAGGCGCTGGTCGATCATCCGCAGGATATGGGGATCGACGCCCTGCGAATAGCTGTTGTGCGTGCCCAGGATCTGGATGCGGTTGATCGGCAGGCTGTCGGGAAGCTGCGGAGCCTCCATCCGCGCCGCCTCCCGCGCGCCGGCTTCAAGGCAGGGCATGGCCAGCATGGCCAGCCCAAGGGCGCACAGGCGCCTGGCGAAGGTCGGTTTCATCGGGTTCACCTGCGGCATCAGAAGTTGAAATTGGCGAACACGCCGGCCGTCCGGCGGGCGTTGGGCGAGGTGTAGTGCAGCAGGCCGAGCGCGCCGTAGAGCTGATAGCCGGTGGAGAAGTACGTATCGAACAGGTTGCGGGCATAAGCGCCGAACTCCAGCCGGTTGCCGGCCGTGACGAAGCTCAGCCGCGCGTTGGCAAGGCCGAAGGCCGGCACGAACGACCAGTCCGGCTGCCCCACCACGGTCCAGTACTTGCTGCGCCAGGCATAGTCGGCATGGGCACGCACGGTCAGCCCCGGGGAGACCGGATGCTCGTAGTCGCCCGCGACCGCGTATGACCAGTCCGGCGAATTGGGCAGGCGCGTATCGGTATAGTCGGTCGTCGCGTTATAGACATAGTCGGTGAAGCGGGCGCGGGTGTAAGTGCCCGACGCGCTGAGCGTGAGCGAGGGGGTTGGCCGGGCCACGATGCTGGCTTCCACGCCCTCGCTGCGCAGGCCGCCCGCGTTGCCGATCGCCTGCGCCAGGATGAAGCCGCCCAGGCCATCAGGCACCTTGGTCAGGATGGTCGCCTGGAAATCCTTGAAGTCGGAGCGGAACAGGTCGATGTTGAAGCGCAGGCGGCGATCGAACCATTCCGATTTCAGGCCGATTTCCCAGGCTTTGACCGTTTCGTCCTCGTAAGGCGCGTACTTGTTGCCGACAAAGGCGATGCCCTTGGGCTTGTAGCCGGTCGAATAGCTGGCGTAGAGCATCGCATGGTCGGCGATCTGGAATTCCGGCGCGACCCGGAATGAGAAGTTGTTGCCCTTCGCCCGGCCGAACCGATAGACCGGCGGCGCGCTGGTCGCGATGAAAACGGGCGAGAAGCCCGTGATCGGCCTGGGGTCCAGATAGACATAATCCAGCCCCTGCGAATTGTTGTCATGCGTGTAGCGCCCGCCCAGCGACACGCGGAACCGTTCCGACAGGTTGAACTGCACCTGGCCGAAGGCGGCCATGGTTTCGTTGACGGCATCGAAGCGCGATGCATTGCCGGCTTCGCCGATGGCGCCGGTGGTGGTGTAGAGCATCGCGGAAGGGATCGGGCTGGTTCCCAGCGTGCCCCATTGGTACTGGACCTGCTGCGCTTCCAGCCGGTTATAGAACAGGCCGAAAAGATAAGTGATCGGCTTGTCGGCCGGCGAAGCCAGATGGACTTCCTGGCTGACCTTGTCGGTATCCAGCGTGCCGAGATTGTACGGGAGATAGGCGAAGAGGTTGATCGGCGTCAGGTCGGCCGGCGTGTTGTTGTTGTAAAGCGTGTGGCGATAGGCGGTGATCGAGGTCAGTTCATGATCGCCCAGCTTCGCGTTGACGCGGGCCGAAGCGCCCCATTCCTCCGTTTCGATCTCGCCGAACATGCTGTCGGCGGTGTCGGCGTTCTTCGGGCCGGGATAGACGCCAAGCGCGTTGAGGATCGTCGTGACCCCGGCGGGCTGGTCGGCGACCGGGGTACGCACGCTGCTGTCCCAATGATGCGCATAGTCGCCTGAGAGGGTCAGGTTGAAGCTGTCGCTGGGTTCAAGATAAAGCCGCGCGCGGCCGCCATATTCGTGCTTGGACCCGACAAGCCGATCCAGCGTGACGTTGCGGCCGAAGCCATCCTGCGCCTGATCGAAACCCGATACGCGCAGTGCGGCATATTGCCCCAGCGGCAGGTTGACGGTGGCGTTGAGGATGCGCTCCTGATGCTCGCCATAGCTGGCGCTGCCCCGCAACGCGGTGACGCCCAGCTTCGGCCTGGTGGTGGTGACGGCGATCACGCCCGAGGTGGCGTTCTTGCCGAACAGGGTGCCTTGCGGCCCCATCAGCACATCGACCGATGCGATATCGACCATGCCGATCAGGCCGTTCGCGCGCTGGCCGTCCATCACGACATCATCGACCACGACGCTGACCGACTTGGCGTTGGAAAAGTCGAACGAGGTGGTGCCCACGCCGCGAATCTGGAAGGCGGCGCCCTGCGTCGGATCATATTGGACGCCCGGCGCCATGTATTGCAGGTCGGTCACGTCGGTATATCCGGCCTTGGCGATCGCGTCTCCAGAGATGGTCTGGATGGCGAGGGGGACGACCTGGCTGCTTTCCGTCCGGCGCTGCGCGGTCACGACGATCTCGTCAAGTTGCGCCTGGGGATCGATATCCGGGGCCGCTGTCTGGGCGGTGGCGGGCTGCGCCATCAGGATGGCACAGCCGCTCACGGAAGCGGACAGAAACGAATGTACGGTTTTCAAGCTGTGGCGTGACACGAGTTGCCCCCTCGTTGAATGATTGGATCGAAGGGGCTTCTAGGTGATCTTCATTGCAGATTTGAGACGAATGTACGGCTCACATCGCACGCGGCATGTGAATGAAAGACAGTTGTACGGCTATCACCAGGAGGCTCGCATGGTCCACGACGTGCTCCGCGGACACGCGCGGCCGCCCCCGCGGTCGAACCGGTCGAGAAGGATGGCGGCTATCGCCTGACGGTCGAAGGGCCGGGCATCGCCGATACGGACAAGACCGCCGCCAGCAAGACCCGCAAGATCGCGATCAGCTGACCGTGCCGGAAAGGGGCCGGATGGTGGCGATCCGGTAAGGGAGCGCCTCGCCGTCCGGCCCGGTCAGCGTCACGTAGTTTCCTGCGGCGAGCGGGTGGTTCTCAAGGTGGAACACAGCTTCGTCATCGGCATCGCCCGGTTCGTAGGAAAACGCCCAGCCACCCCGCTTCTTGAGGATCGCGCCGCGTTTCACGCCCTGGCCGGGCCAGACCCTCTGGACCGTCGCGTGGGCAGGTGAACGGGCGAACGCGTCCGTGTCGATCTGGCCATCGGATCGCAAGGGCACGGTGAGTTCGTAGGCATGTTCCTGCGAGCCTTCGGGATATTCCGGCGTGCGCGCCAGCGTCAGGCGGACGATGTTCCAGGTCATCGGGGTATTCTCCTTGGCAAAGGGCGTGTTGTCAGGCCGGGCCGCGCGACCAGCGCCGCCGTGCCGTCACAGTCGCGCAGTGCTGAGGCCACGATAGCTTATTCCTTCGCCGGGCGCACATTGGGTAATACTACGGATCGCCCCGCCCGCGTTTCGGCAGGCCGGTTGATGAACCGCAACCGGCAGCCGCCGCCATGCGCTAGAACATGTGCCGAGCGACGCCGATTCGCGCGGCATCGGCGGGCGACTTCGGGAATGTATGGCGGGAAAGGCCGGATCAGGATCGCATGAGGCTTGAGCAGGACACCCGGCACACGGGCCTTTCCGCCTGGCAGGCGCGCGAGCGGCTGGCCATCGACGGGCCGAACGAGCTGCCCCGCGCTGGCAGGCGCTCGCCGCTGCGCATCGCGCTGGAAGTGCTGCGCGAGCCGATGCTGGCGCTGCTGCTGGCGGCGGGCGTGGTCTACCTGCTGCTGGGCGATACCACCGAAGCGATCATTCTCCTGGCCTTCGCGGGCTTGTCCATCGGGCTCACCATCGTTCAGGAAGCGCGCACCGAAAAAGTGCTCGAAGCCTTGCGCGATCTTTCGGCGCCGCGCGCGCTGGTCATTCGCGATGGCGAGACGATCCGGGTGGCCGGCCGCGAGGTGGTGGAGGGCGACATCCTCGTGCTCGACGCCGGCGACCGCGTCGCCGCCGATGCGCTGCTGCTGGAAGCCGATGCGCTGGAAGCCGATGAATCGCTGCTCACCGGCGAATCGGTTCCCGTGCGCAAGCGCGCCGCGCAATCCGGCGAGGATGAGCGCGCCGGGCCCGGCGGCGAGGACCGGCCGCAGGTCTTCGCCGGCTCGATCGTGACGCAGGGCGGCGGCATCGCGCGGGTCTTCGCCACCGGCGCGCGCAGCCGCATCGGCGAGATCGGGCTTTCGCTCGCCACGCTGGAAACGCAGGCGCCGCGCCTGCAGCGGGAGACCGCGCGGATCGTGCGGTTCTGCGCGGTGGGCGGGGGCGGCGTCGCGCTGCTGGTGGTGGCGCTCTATGGCCTGCTGCGCGGCGGCTGGCTCGATGCGATCCTGGCCGGCATCGCCATCGGCATGTCGCTTCTGCCCGAGGAGTTTCCGGTCGTCCTCACCATCTTCCTGGCGATGGGCGCCTGGCGGATCGCGCAAGTCGGCGTGCTGACGCGCCGGACCTCGGCGATCGAGACGCTGGGCGCGGCGACCGTGCTGTGCACCGACAAGACCGGGACGCTGACCCGCAACCGGATGACCGTGGCCGAACTGTGGTTGCCCGCGCAGCCGGTGGCGCGCCTGGCCGACGCGCCGCGCGACCCGCGGTTCCGCCCGCTGCTCGAGGCCGGCGCGCTGGCGAGCGCGCCGGTTCCGGTCGATCCCATGGAAGTCGCCTTCCATGTCGCCGCCCGGGAAGCCGGCACCGGACATGCCGAAGGGCTGGCCCTGCTGCGCACCCACGGGCTCCGGCCGGACCTGCTGGCGATGTCCAACGTGTGGCAGGCAGGCGACGGGCAAGGGCCGCTGACCATCGCAGCCAAGGGCGCGCCCGAAGCGATCGCGCGGCTGTGCCGCCTCGATGCCGCCGGGCGGCAGGCGCTGGATGACGCGGCGCGCGCGATGGCCGATCGCGGGATGCGCGTGATCGGCGTGGCGTCTTCGGCCGCCGGCCGCGAATATCTGGCCGAGACGCATGAGGCATACGCCTTCACCCTGCTGGGGCTGGTGGGATTGTCCGATCCGCTGCGGGCCGGCGTGCCAGAGGCGATCGCGCTGTGCCGATCGGCGGGCATTCGCGTGGTGATGATTACCGGCGACTATGCCGCCACGGCCAGGGCGATCGCTGCGAGCGCGGGCCTGGCGACCGGCGCGGTGATGACCGGCGATGAGGTCGCCAGGCTCGACGATGCCGCGCTGGCGGCGGGGGTGGGCGATGTGGACATCTTCGCACGCACCATGCCCGAGCAGAAGCTGCGGATCGTCCAGGCGCTCAAGGCCGCCGGGCAGGTGGTGGCGATGACCGGGGACGGGGTCAACGATGCGCCCGCGCTGAAGGCCGCGCATATCGGCATCGCCATGGGCAAGCGCGGCACCGACGTCGCGCGCGAGGCATCGGCCATCGTGCTGGTGGAAGATGATTTCGGCGCCATCGTCAGCGCCATCCGCGTCGGCCGGCGCATCTATGACAATATCCGCAAGGCCATGGGGTTCATCTTCGGGGTTCACGTGCCGATCGCCGCGCTCGCGATCGTGCCCCTCGCGCTGGGGCTCCCGGTCATTTTCGGGCCGATCCAGATCGCCTTGCTGGAAATGATCATCGATCCGGTCTGCGCCCTGGTGTTCGAGGCCGAGCGCGAGGAAAGCCGCCTCATGCGGCGGCCGCCGCGCGATCCCGCCGAACGGCTATTCTCGCTGGGCGTGGTCGCGCGCGGGATCGTCCAGGGCGGGCTGGCGGCGGCGCTGCTGATCGCGCTCTATCTCGCGGCGGCGCGCCACGGGCTGGTCGCCGAGGAACTGCGCACGCTGACGTTCTTCGCGCTGGTCTCGGCGATCCTCGCGCTGGTGCTGGCCAACCGCTCGTTCAGCACGTCGCTGCGCGATGCCCTGGTCCGGGGCAATATCGCCTTCCGCTATGTGCTGGCATTCATCGCGGTGGGCGCCATCGCCATCCTGAACCTGCCTGCGCTCCAGCGCGTGCTGGGCTTCGCGCCGCTCGGCTGGGGTGAACTGGGGCTTGTCGCCCTGACCGGCGCAGTGCTGCTGGCGCTGTTCGAACTGACGAAATCCCGCGCGGCGCCGCGCTGAGTTTCGGCCGGGCAGGCGCGACAATCCTTGAGGTCCCACGCAGCATGGCTCGGATAGTTCCCGCCCCAGTCGGATCACTTGGCATCTGCACCCTTTCATTGCAATCGGGCGGGCGCTTGCGACGCGGGGCGAACAGGTGGTGCTGGCCGTACCCGAAGATGGCGTGGCGAAGGTCCGGGCGGCCGGTCTCGAAGGGGCTCCCCCTACTGCCCAGCTACGCAGCGAACGCTGCGATTGTGAAGCGGGATCTGGCTAACGGCATTGTTGGCATTACCTGAACACCGGCAGCCGCAAGCCCGGATGGCGCCCCAAGACATTTCCCGTCAGCCGGCCGCGCGCTGGCGGAAGCGCCGCCAAACGCAGGCGAAGTCCGATGCGCGCACGGTGCGCAGCCATTGCGCGATGCGGGTGCGGCGGGGCAGGGCAAGGCCCATGTCGCGCAGCAACTCGTCGATATGGTGGATCGAGAAGGGGACGATATTGGTGCCCTTGCAGTGCTTGCCGCCGGTGCGCTCGTCCATCCAGGCCAGGCGCCGGTCGATCTCGGCCGCCATCGCCGCCTCGGCGGGCAGGCGCAGCCGCCCGGTCAGCAGCGCCGCCAGCCAGATCGCGCCGATTTCCGCATTGAGCTGGCAGAAGAACGACGAGTTGTAGCCGTTGAACAGCAGGCGCGGCACGCCGAGCGGCACCATCGAGCGATAGAGGCGGAAATTGCCCTGCGCGTCAGTCACGCGGGCGCGCACGGCTTCGGGCAGGAAGTCGACGCGCTGGTGCCAGCCGGTGCCGCAGATGACGAGATCGGCGGGCACGACCTTGCCATTCGACAGCCGCGCCATGCCCGGCATCAGTTCGGCGATTTCGGCATCGCGTTCGAAGCCGATCTGGCCGCTCGCCACTTTCTCGTAGAAGCCGTCGCTGACAAGGCTGACCGTGCTGCGCGCGATGGTTTCGAGCGGCGTGCCCGGATCGAGCCCGACCGCCTTGAGATCGAGCTGGCGGGCAATCACCGCCTGGACCGAGGCGAGCATGGCATTGCGGAGAAACCGGCCCGGCCCGTGCAGGAACGCCTCGAAGCCTTTCAGCTCCATCCACGGGAACAGCCCCTCGCCCATGCGGTTGAGGAACAGGTGCTTGAAATTCAGCACGTTGCCGATGCGCTTGGGAATTTTCCAGATCAGGTGGCGCACCACCATGGTGGTGCTGGCGCTGATCCCGGCGATGGCATTGGCGACATCGCAAGAGGATTTGCCATAGCCCACCACCAGGACATGGCGCCCGCGCGCGTCTTCCGGCCAGGTGAACTGGCTGGTGTGCAACAGGCGCCCGCCCGCGGTGGCGAAGCGCTCCGCGCCGGGGAAAGGGGGAAGCGCGGGGATCGAGAAGATGCCGTTGCAGGCGATCAGCCAGTCGCAGCGCCGGCTTTCCGCGCCATCGGGGCCGGCGACCGTCAGCGTCCAGCCCGATCCGTCGGGCAGCGGCTCGGCCTGGCGGACGGGGCTGGAAAAGCGGATGTGCGGGGTGATGCCGAAGTGATCGGCATAGCTTTGCAGATAGGCCTGCATCTGCGCACCGGACGGCCATTCGGGATAGTCTTCGGGCATGGGCCAATCGGAAAAGGCATAGGTTTCGCGCGGGTTCTGCGTGGTCAGCCCCGGATAGCGCCGCGATGACGACCAGACGCCGCCCAGATCGGGCTCCTTTTCGAAGATGCTGACGTCATAGCCCATATCCCGCAGCATACGGGCTGTGCACAAGCCGGCGATGCCGGCGCCGATGATCGCGATGTTCCCAGCCAAGTGTAACCGTCCCCGTCCGTTTTTCGTCCGGTGAGCTAGGCGGGGCGCGCGCGGCCCGCCTATCCGCTCAGCGCGGGACTTGTGCGCGGGCGGCAGGTTTGTGCGCCGGCACCGGGCGCAAGCGCGAGGCGTGTCGCAATCCTGCAATCCGCGCACAAAGCCTGCGGCGCCTGAATATTCCCGTTCCCGCTGTCGTGACGTGATGCGGGCAATTCCGCGGACAAGCGGATGTATTCCGGCATCACGATCTGGGGAGCAGCATGACAATGTCGATTTCGAACACGTTTCGCGTGGCGCTTGCGGGGGCGTTGTGTGCCCCCGCCGCGATACCCGTGGCCGCGCTGGCGCAGGCAGCGCCCGCCGAAACCGCGCGCAATGACGGCACCGACGCACTGATGGGCGACATCCTCGTCACCGCACGCAAGCGCGAGGAGACCGCGCAGTCGATCCCGCTGGCCATCTCGGCCTTCTCCGGCGACGCCATCGCGGCGCGCGGCGTGCAGAAGATCGACGGGCTGGCCAGCTTCACGCCGAACATGACGTTCCAGAACAATCCCAGCTTCGGCGGGGCGGGATCGTCGGCGGCGATCTATATCCGCGGGATCGGGCAGAAGGAATTCCTGCCCACCACCGAGCCGGGCGTGGGCGTCTATGTCGATGGCGTCTATGTCGCGCGGTCGGTGGGGGCGCTGCTCGACCTTGTCGATATCGAGCGGGTGGAGATCCTGCGCGGGCCGCAAGGCACGCTGTTCGGGCGCAACACGATCGGCGGCGCGATCAGCATCACCACGAAGCGTCCTGACGAGACGCCATCGGGCAGCGCCCAGGTGACGACGGGCCGCTACGGCCGCATCGACGCCAAGGCGGTGGCCAATGTGCCGCTTTCCGACACGCTGTTTTCCAAGCTTTCGCTCGCGACGTTCAATCGTGACGGCTATGTCCGCCATCTGGTCGACGGGCGCGATCTGGGTGACGTCAGGACGCTGACCGGGCGGCTCGACGTGCGCTGGCTGGCCAGCGACAGCTTCGAGGTGAACCTGTCGGTCGAAGGCACGCGCGATCGTTCCAACGGCCCGGCTTTCGTGCTGGCGGACGTGACGTACCAGTCGGCCCTGTTCAACCCGCAGAACCTGCCGATGCTGCCGCCGGGCAGCCCGGCGACGCCGGGGTTCTATGTGCTGAACCCGCCGTTCGATGCACCGACCGACAATTTCACCTTGCTGCACAACTATTTCGCAGGCCTGCTGGGTGGCCAGCCGTGCCTGGGCTTCGCGCCCTACAGCCCGCAAGGCGACGCCGCCGCCTGCTTCAGCGATCGCTTCATCGTCGGGCGCGATGCCGATGCCGGCACCGGGGCGCAATATTCGCGCAATGACCTGTGGGGCGCGCAAGCCGTGCTCGACTGGGATCTCGGGCCAGTGCAGCTCAAGTCGATCACCGCCTATCGCGAAGTGGATGGCCACTATGCCCGCGATGGCGATCATTCGCCGTTCACCATCCTGCACCTGGCCGACATCCTGAAACAAAACCAGTTCAGCCAGGAACTGCAAGTGCTTGGCGCGACGGCGGACGACAAGCTGAAATACGTTGTCGGGCTCTATTACTTCAAGGAGAAGGGCAACAATATCAATACGCTGGATTTCACGCCAGTGACCTTCCGGTCAGGCGGGAAGTTCCGCACGGAAAGCTATGCCGGCTTCGGCCAGGCGACCTGGTCAGCCACCCCGGCGATCGATGTCACGCTGGGGCTGCGCTATACCAAGGACAAGAAGTCGTTCCTGCCCGACCAGCTTATCCTCGCCGACAAGACCGGCGGCGCGCTGATCGCCGCCAGCCCGAACACCCCGCCCGAACGCATCCTGCCTTACGAGACGGTGCGCCGCGACGAGGATTCGTTCACCCCCAGCCTCAACCTCTCGTGGAAAGTGGCGCGCGACGCGATGGTCTATGCCTCCTATTCGCGCGGGTTCAAGAGCGGCGGCTTCGTCCAGCGGGTCTTCCCCGCGCAGGCCGATGTGCCGGAATTCGGGGCGGAGAAGGCCGAAGCCTATGAGCTCGGCTTCAAGTCGCAGCTGCTCGACCGGCGGCTGACGCTGAACGGCGCGGTGTTCCTGACGAAGTATGACGACTTGCAGGTGCAGGTGTTCACCGGCATCGCGCCCGTGACCAAGAACGCGGCCTCCGCCGAGATCCGGGGCCTGGAGCTGGAAGGCAGGTTCGCGCCCGGCGGCGGCTGGTTCGTCGAGGGCAGCCTGGGTTATCTCGATCCCGAATTCACCAAGGTCGATCCGGCCGCGACCGAGATCACGCGCGCTTCGAAGTTCGAGCGGGTATCGAAATGGACGCTCAGCGCCTCGCTTTCCAAAAGCATCGAACTGGCGAACGGCGGCGATATCATGGCGCGGCTCGACTGGTCGTACCGTTCGGGCGCCTATATGGACGCGCTCAATTCGCCCCAGCTTTACCAGCGCGGCTACAGCCTGTTCAACGCGAACCTGACCTACAACCTGCCGGGCGACGCCGTTTCGATCTTCGCGGGCGTGACCAACCTGACCGACAAGACCTATCTCCAGACCGGCATCTACGGTTCCTCGTTCGGCCTGTACGAGCATCTCTATGCCCGGCCGCGCGAATGGTCGGCCGGCGTCAAGTGGGCGTTCTGAGCGATGGCGCGCTATGAGGATCTTGCCGGCCGCACCGCGCTGCTGGCCGGTGGCGCCACGCTGATCGGCGCGGAGCTGGCGCTGGCCTTCGCCCGGCAGGGCTGCAACGTGGTGATCGCCGATATCGACGTGGCGGGCGGCACGGCGGCGGCCGCGCGCTGCGGCGATGCCGGGCTGTTCGTCGAGACGGACGTGACCAGCGACAGCGCGATCGACGCGTGCCTGGCGGCGGCCAGGGCCCGGTTCGGCGGCATCGACTTTCTCGTCAACGTCACCACCTCCTACCTCGACGACGGGCTGGACACCGCGCGCGAGACCTGGCTGCGCGCGTTCGACATCGGGCTGGTGGGCGGCGCGATGCTGGCCAGCAAGCTGCGCGACGAACTGGCCGCACGGGCCGGCGCGATCGTCAACTTCTCCAGCGTCAGCGCGCATCGGGCGCAGGCGGGGCGCTTCGTCTATCCGGCGATCAAGGCGGCGGTGGCCCAGCTCACGCGCAGCCAGGCGCTGGAATTCGCACCGCTGGGCGTGCGGGTCAACGCGGTCGCGCCGGGCTGGACCTGGTCGAACGTGATGAAGGCGCTGAGCGGGGATGATCGCGGCAAGGTCGATCGTGTCGGCGGGCCCTTCCACATGCCGGGCCGGATCGCCGATCCCGGCGAGATCACTGGCGCGGTGCTGTTCCTCTGCTCGGACGCGGCGGGTTTCATCACCGGCACGGAACTGGCGGTGGATGGCGGCTACCTTGCCATGGGCCCCGAGCAGGCGACCAGCCCGATCGCGGCGCTGGTCGGCGGCTGAGCGTTCGCCGGCAGGCACCGCAGCGCAAGGGCTAGCCCGTCGGCGCAGCTTTCCCAAGGCAGGACAGGCCCGCACGCAGGCGCGAGCTTGACTCTCGTGTACGATTTCGCATCTCATTCAAGGAACCAAGCAAGGAGGCGCGGTGACTGGCGGTTCCCATCCTGTCGCGCGGGGCAGCGGCCCCGGAGAGAATGCATCGGCCTGGCCGCATGGCCCGGTCGATCTCCTGCCCGGCGCCATGGTGTTCGCCTCGCGGGATCTCTACGAGGCGCGCGATTATTTCTCCCGGACTTATTGCCCGCACAACCTGCAGCTGACCCGGCGCGGCGAGGGGCTGGATGCCTGGCTCAACCATCGCAGGCTGGGCAAGCTGGGCATCGGCGTGATGGCCTATGGCGCCGATGTCGCGATCGAGGGCATCGAGGACGAGGACATGCTGCTCCTGATGCATCCGCTTTCCGGGATGGCCGAGATCGGCACCGCGCGCGGCACCGTCAACAGCGACGCACGCTACGCCTCGGTCGTCGATACCGGCGAGTTGCGGCGGATGCGCTGGTCGGCCGATTGCGTGCAGCGGGTCGTGCAGATCGGCAACGCGGTGCTCGATCATCACGCGATGATGCTGATGGGCCGGCCGCTGAGCCAGAAGCTGCGCTTCGCCCCGGAAATGCCGGTGGCGCCCGATCTGGTCAATTGCTGGCACTATGCCTCGCTGCTCGGCATGGAGCTTTCGGTGCCCGGCGGCGGCGCCAATCGCGCGGTGCTCGACAGCCTGGAGACGCTGTTCGTCCTCAAGTTGCTGGAAAGCCATCCGAACAACTATTCGGAACAGCTCAAGCCGCAGCCCTGCAAGATCGCCCCGCACCATGTGCGCCGGGTGGAACAGTTCATCATCGCCCATGCCGATCAGGCGATCACGCTGGAACAGCTTGTCGAAGTCGGCGGCGTCAGCGCGCGGGCGCTGTTCGACGGGTTCCGTCGCTTCCGGGGCACTTCGCCGATGGCGTTCCTCAAGTCGGTGCGGCTCGAACGCGCGCGCGATGACCTGAGGAACGCCGCGCCGGGGGAATCGGTCACGGTGATCGCCTGCCGCTGGGGCTTCTACCAGTTCGGCCGCTTCGCCGCGCAATACAAGCGCATGTTCGGCGAGCTGCCATCCGAAACGCTGCGCCAGCTCAACTGAGGAAGCCGAGCACCGCTTCGGTGAATTCGCCCGGGCATTCGATGTTCGAAAGGTGCGCGGCCTCCAGATCGACACCGCGCGCGCCGGCGATCGCCTGCCGGATGAAAGCGCTCTGCGCGGGCGGTGTCGCGGGATCGCGCAAGCCGCCGATCACCAGCGCGGGGTTGCGGACCAGGCCGATCAGCGGCCGCATGTCCATGTCGCGGATCGCCGCGCAGCAGCCGGCATAGCCGGCCGGATCGGTGGCCAGAAGCTGGCGCTCCACCTCGGCGCGGGCCTGGGGCCGGGTGGACAGGAATTCCGGCGTGAACCAGCGTTCGAGCACGGCCCCGGTGATCGCCGCCATGCCTTCGCGCAGCACCGTCTGGATGCGCGCCTGCCACGATGCGGGTGGCCCCATGAAAGCGGCGGTATTGGCCAGAACCAGCCGCTCGACCCGTTCGGGCGCCTGCACGCCCAGCCACTGCCCGGTCATCCCGCCCAGCGAGAGGCCGCAGAAATGGACGCGGGCCAGGCCCAGCCCGTCGAGCAGCTCGATCGCGTCGCGCCCCAGCCGGTCAAGCCCGTAGGCGCCGGTGGGAACGTCGGAAGCGCCGTGCCCACGCGTGTCATAGCGCAGCACGCGATAGCGCGCGGCGAAGGCGGCAAGCTGCGGCTGCCACATGTCCATGCTCGTGCCCAGCGAATTGCTCAGCAGCAGCACGGGCGCATCCTCGGGCCCGTCGATCCGCCAGGCGACCCGGCAACCGTCGACCATCGTGACCATGCCCCTGTCGGTCATACGCGCTCCATCGCCAGCGAAACGCCCTGGCCGACGCCGACGCACAATGTCACCAGCGCGCGCTTGCCGCCGCGGGCCTCCAGCGCGCGCATCGCGGTCAGCGCCAGCCGTGCGCCCGACATGCCGAGCGGATGGCCCAGCGCGATCGCCCCGCCGTGCGGGTTCACTTGCCCGGCATCGTCGGGCAGGCCCAGCCCGCGCAGCACGGCCAGGGCCTGCGCGGCGAAAGCCTCGTTCAGTTCGATCACGTCGCAATCGCCGATCGTCCAGCCCAGCCGCGCCAGCAGCTTGTGCGTCGCCGGGATCGGGCCGACGCCCATGACGCGCGGCGCGACGCCCGCCGTCGCCATGCCGAGCAGACGCGCGCGCGGGGTGAGGCCATGGCGCTCCACGGCGGCGGCGCTGGCAAGCAGCAGCGCGGCGGCGCCATCGTTGACGCCCGAGGCATTGCCCGCCGTCACCGTGCCATCCGGGCGGACGATCGGGCGCAGCCGGCCCAGGGCTTCGAGCGAGGTCTCGCGCGGGTGCTCGTCATGCTCGACCAGCACTTCGCGGCCCGGCTTGCCGACCTTTACCGGCGCGATCTCGCCCGCGCGGAACGCGGCGGAGGCGGCCGCCCTCTGCTGGCTGCGCAGCGCGAAGGCATCCTGGTCGGCGCGCGAGATGCCGTGTTCGCCGGCCACGTTTTCGGCGGTTTCCGGCATGGTATCGACGCCGTGGGCCGCGCGCATGGCGGGATTGACGAAGCGCCAGCCGATGGTCGTATCCTCCATCGTCTGGTTACGGGCATAGGCGCTTCCCGCCTTGCCGAGCACGTAAGGCGCGCGGCTCATGCTTTCCACGCCGCCCGCGATGATCACGTCGGCCTCGCCGCAGCGGATGGCGCGCGCCGCGCTGCCGACGGCATCGAGGCCGGAGGCGCACAGGCGGTTGATCGTGGTGCCCGGCACGCTGACCGGCAGCCCGGCGAGCAGCGCCGCCATGCGCGCGACATTGCGGTTGTCCTCGCCCGCCTGGTTGGCGCAGCCGAGCATGACTTCGTCGATTTCGGACGCGGGCAGGGCGGGATGGCGGGCCAGCAGCGCCCGCACGACATGCGCGGCCAGATCATCGGCGCGCACGCCGGCCAGCGCGCCGCCGTGCCGGCCGATCGGCGTGCGGATGCCGTCGCACAGGAACACCGTATTCATGCCGCCTCCGCGATACGTAGCGGCGCGCCGGTGCGCGTGATCACCTCTTCCAGCGAAACGCCCGGCGCGCGTTCGATCAGCGTCAGCCCGCCATGCTCGCGGTCGCAGGCCAGCACGCACAGATCAGTGATGATCAGGTCCACCACGCCCGCGCCGGTGAGCGGCAGCGCGCATTCGCGCACGATCTTGGGCGCGCCGTTGCGGCTGACATGCTCCATCACCACCACCACCCGGCGCACGCCCGCGACAAGATCCATCGCGCCGCCCATGCCTTTCAGCATCTTGCCGGGGATGCTCCAGTTGGCGATGTCGCCGTTTTCGCTGACTTCCATCGCGCCCAGCACGGCCAGGTCGATATGCCCGCCCCGGATCATCGCGAAGCTGTCGGCCGAGGAGAAATAGCTCGTGGTCGGCAGCTCGGTGACGGCCTCCTTGCCGGCGTTGATGATCTCCGCGTCTTCTTCGCCCTCATAGGGGTAGGGGCCCATGCCAAGCATCCCGTTCTCGCTTTGCAGCGTCACCTTGAGGCCCGCCGGCACATGGTTGGCGACCAGCGTGGGAATGCCGATGCCCAGGTTCACATAGAAGCCATCGCGCAGCTCGCGCGCGGCGCGGGCGGCCATTTCGTCTCTGGTCCAGGGCATCAGGCGGTCTCTTCGGGGCGTGGGCGGGTGGTGCGCTTCTCGATCCGGCCGGAATAGCTCTCGCCCTGGACGATGCGGTCGACATAGATGCCGGGGGTGTGGATCTGGTCGGGATCGAGCGTGCCGTCGGGCACGATTTCCTCCACTTCCACCACGGTGACGCTGGCGGCCGTGGCCATGACCGGATTGAAATTGCGCGCCGCCTTGCGGAACACCAGGTTGCCCTCGCTGTCGGCGCGCCAGGCCTTGATGATGGCCAGGTCCGCGCGCAGCCAGCGCTCCATGATGTAGCTGCGCCCGCTGAAAGTCTCGGTCCGCTTGCCTTCGGCCACCACGGTGCCCGCGCCGGTGGGCGTGAAGAACGCGGGAATGCCCGCGCCGCCCGCGCGGATCCGCTCGGCCAGCGTGCCTTGCGGCACCAGCTCCAGCTCCAGCCTGCCGTCGAGATAGAGCTGCTCGAACAGCTTGTTCTCGCCGATGTAGGACGAGACCATCTTGCGGATCTGCCCATTGGCCAGCAGCCTCCACAGGCCGTAGCCATCGGCGCCGCAATTGTTCGAGATCACCGTCAGGTCGGTCACGCCGGCATCGTGGATCGCCGGGATCAGGTTCTCGGGATTGCCGGTCAGCCCGAAGCCGCCGGACATGATCGTCATGCCGTCGAACAGCAGCCCGTCCAGCGCGGCGGCCGGAGAGGAGTGGACCTTGCTCATGCGGCGGCGCGCGCCCGGTTGGACAGGCCTTCGTCCCGCTCGCCGCGCGCGCGCTGGAGCTGGAAGTCGAAGGCGATGTCCGGGTTGCCGCCGCTGCGATCGGGCATGGGCAGCAGCCCTTCGCGCGTGCCGAAGGCGAAATCGTCATGCGCGCGCGGATCGTCGCCGAAATTGATCTGGGTGGTCAGCGTGCGATAGCCGGGCGCCTCGATGAAGAAATGGACATGCGCGGGGCGATCGCCATGCCGGCCCAGCGCGTGCATCAGCCTCTCGGTCGCGCCGCCGGGCGGAACCGAATAGCCGCGCGGCATCTTCGAGCGGAAGGCATAGCGGCCATCGGGGCCAAGCCGGATGCGGCGGCGGTTGTTGAACGGGCTCTGCGCGCCGGTGGGATCGAAATGCGAATAGAAGCCTTTGGAATTGGCGTGCCAGACGTGCAGGATCGCATCCTTCACCGGCTCGCCTTCCGGCCCGATCACGCGGCCGGACATGGTCAGCGTCTCGGTATCGTCGGGATCGGTGGTGAGGTTGACATCGTTGGTGCGCGCCAGATCGCCTTCGACCAGCGGCGCGCCGGCGACGTAGAGCGGTCCCTCGATCGTGCGTGGCGTGCCCCCGGTCAGGCCGGCCTCGGCGTCGCGGGCGTCCATGTGCAGGTCCAGGAAATGCTCGATCCCCAGGCCCGGCGCGATCAGGCCGTACTCGTTCACGCCGTCCTGCAGAAAGCGCAGCGCGGCCCAGAACTCGTTCTCGTCGATCTCGTGCTTTTCGATGATCGTCACCAGCGCTTCGAGCAGGTCACGGGTAATGGCCTTGAGGCGCGGATCGCCGCCGCTTTCGCCCAGCCCGGCGGCGCGGTCCAGCAGGTTCTGGACTTCGCGCGATTTCACAATATCGGTCATGGCACCCTCCTGGGATTGCTGTTTTCAGTCGTCGGCGATGGCCGAAGGATGGCGGCACAGGGCCGTCACTTCGGTGGTCATGAAAGGGAAGAGGGGCAGGCCCAGCATGATGTCGTGCAGTTCGCCCGCGTCGGCGACATCGAAGATGCTGACGTTCGCGTATTGCCCGGCGATGCGCCACAGGTGGCGCCATTTGCCGGCGCGCTGCAATTCCTGCGCGCGCACCTTCTCGGTGGCTTTCAGCGCCTCGAACGTATCCTGGTCGAGATCGCGCGGGACGTGGACGTCCATTCGCACCATGAACAGCATCAGATGGGCTCCTTGATGGAAAGGCTGACGGCGGTGCGGCCCGGCCCGTCACGCCGGAAATGGCTGGCTTTCTCCAGGTCGAGCGTGACGCCGAGGCCAGGGCCGTCGGGCAGGATCAGCGAGAAGTCGCGGTAGTCGAGCGGCTCGGCCAGGATGTCCTCGGTCTGGAGCAGCGGGCCGAACAGCTCGGTGCCCCATTCGAGGCGGTCGAACGTGCTGAACAGGTGGGCGGCGGCGATCGTGCCGATGCCGCCTTCCAGCATCGTGCCGCCATAGACGCCGATGTGCCCGGCCGTGGCGATCGCGGCGATGCGGCCCGCGGCGAACAGCCCGCCAGCCTGCGGCGGCTTGATCGAAAAAGCGTCCGCGCCGCGAAAGCGGGCGAAGTCCAGCGCGTCGCCGGGGCCGCGCAGCGCCTCGTCGGCCATGATCGGCACGCGCGATCGGCTGGTGAGCCGGGCCATGCCCGCGCGATCGGCGTGAGGCAGGGGCTGCTCGATCAGGTCGACGCCCGCGTCGGCCAGCATGGCCGCACCGCGCAGGGCGGTCTGCTCGTCCCATGCCTGGTTGACGTCGACCCGCACCGAGGCGCGATCACCCAGCGCCTGCTTGATCGCGGCGACATGGGCGATGTCCCGCGCCATCGCGCGCTTGCCGATCTTCAGCTTGAAAGTGTCGTGGCGCCCGGCCGCGATCATCGTTTCGGCTTCGGCGATATCGCGGGCGGTATCGCCGCTGGCCAGCGTCCACAGCACTGGCAGGCGATCGCGCATCCGGCCGCCGAGCAGCGCCGAGAGGGGAAGCCCGGCGCGCCGGGCGGCGGCATCGAGCAGCGCGGTCTCCAGCGCGTTCTTGGCGAAGTGGTTGCCAACGACGTGAGCGCGGACGCGCGCCATCGCCGCCGCCGGGCTGCTTGCGTCGGCGCCGATCAGCAGCGGCGCGCAATAGCGGTCGATCGCCAGCTTCATGCCTTCCGGGCTCTCGTCGCCATAGCTCAGGCCGCCGATCGTGGTGCCTTCGCCCAGGCCCGTCACGCCATCCGAACAGTGGACGAAAACCAGCATCATCACTTGCCGGCTGATCGAGGTCATCGACAGCACATGCGGGCGAATCGTTGGGATATCGACAATCCAGGTATCAACCTTGTCGATCACTATCGGCATACCATCCCCGCACTTTTCCTTGAAACGTTTGGTTTCATATGGTTTGTTTGGGGGTGGGCCAAAGACCGTGTTGGTAACGGGTCATACCAATTGGATATAGTATGGAACTGCGTCACCTTCGCTATTTCGTCGCCGTCGCCAATGAGCAGAACTTCACCCGCGCGGCCGAAGTGCTGAACATCGCCCAGCCGCCGCTCAGCCGGCAGATCCGCCAGCTTGAGGAGGAACTCGGCGCGCAACTGCTCGATCGCGAGGCGCGCCCGCTGCGGCTGACCGAGGCGGGGCGCCTGCTGTATGAGCACGCGGTGCATGTGCTGGCCGGCGTCGACCAGATCCGCACGATGATGCGCCAGCTTGCCGGAGTCGGCCGGCGGCGCTTCGTCATCGGCTTCGTCGGCTCGACGCTTTACGGCCTGTTGCCCGAAGTGATCCGCCAGTTCCGCGCCGGAGCCGGGCAGGTCGAGGTGTCGGTGATCGAATGCTCGACCGTCGAGCAGATCGCCGCGTTGAAAGAAGGGCGCATCGATGTCGGCTTCGGCCGCCTGCGGTTCGAGGACCCGGCGATCCGCCGCATCGTGCTGGCCGAGGAGCCGCTGGTCGCGGTGGTGCCGGCCGATCATCCGCTGGCCCTGCCCGGTGCGCCGGTGCGGCTGGCCGATCTGCTGGCCGAGCCGCTGATCGTCTATCCGCGCCCGGCGCGGCCCAGCTATGCCGACCAGATCCTGGGCATCTTCCACGATCTGGGGCTGCAGCCCGAAGCCCTGCTCGAAGTGCATGAGTTGCAGACCGCGATCGGGCTCGTCGCGGCCCATGCCGGGCTCAGCATCGTGCCCGAATCGGTCCAGCGGCTGCGGCGTGACGATATCGCCTATCTGCCGATCGCCGACAGCGCGGCGCGATCGCCGATCATGATGATCCACCGCGCCGGCGACATCTCCGGCGAGCTTGCCCGGCTGATCGAGATCGGCTGCGAGCTTCACGCGCGCGCCGGCACTCCGCACGCCTAGGCCCGCGCGCCCGGCGTACCGGCGCGGGCGCCCGCGAGCGGTGGTTCCCATGGTCGCCCCCGCGCGCGCCGGCGGCCGGCTCAGACCAGCCCGCGCACGCACAGGTCCACCCCGTTGCCGAGGTGGCGGGCCATGATCTCCTCGTCCTGGAAATGGATGTGCCGCTTCGCCCCTGACTTGAGCTGGGCGCAGATCAGCTCGTGCGTGAAGCAATCCTCCATCATCGGATCGCGCAGGCCCACTTTCGAGTATTCGCGCGCGAACAGCTCGCCCGCCGTGCGAACCGGGGGATAGTAACCCTTGATCTCCCAGACGCTGCGATCGACCGCGACCGGCCAGATGTTGAACGTGAAGTAGAGCCCGTTCAGCAGCCCGACGAAGAAGTTGGGGAAGATGTGCCAGAAATCGAACGAGCCCCGGAAGCGATAGCCTTCGCCTTCGCTTTGCACTTTCGCGCCGAACGCCTGCACCGTGCCGGTGCCGAAGCGGCTGGCGAGCATCGCGGTGGGCGGCGGGGTGAAGCTGTCGGGCGGCGGCGAGCCGAGCACCCCGTGCAGCCCGTAAAGCTCGATCGCGGCGTGGCGATACTGGTTGCCTTCCACTTTCACCGCGCGCGCCAGCGTCTTTTCGTGAAGGTAGGGCAAGTGCCAGCCTTCAAGCTGGGCTTCCTGCAGCGTCTTCCAGTTGACCGCCTCGTCGATGCGGTAGGAGAACGCGGGCGTGAAGCCGGAGAAATCGAAGCGGCCGATCTCCTCGGAAACCGGGGCGAGGTATTCCGCCAGCGTTTCTTCGGGCGTTGACGCCAGATTGACGAAGACGAAGCTTTTCCAGACCTCGCAATGCACCGGCGTCAGGCCGTTGTCCTCGGCCTTCACGCCGGGGAAGTTCTCGGCATCGGAAATGTGCACCAGCTTGCCGGTGGTGTCATAGACCCAGCCATGGAAGCGGCACGAGAGGTAGCCCTTGCACGAACCTTGCGCATCCCAGGCCAGCGGCGCGCCGCGATGCGAGCACATGTTGTGGAACGCGCGGAAGCGGCCGTCCTTGCCGTGGATCACCAGCAGCGAGGTATCGAGCACCTTGAGATCGACGACGAAGTAGTCGCCCGGATTGGGTGCCTGGAGCACGTTGCCGACATTGAGCCACTTGCGGCGGAACACGCGCTCGCGCTCCTGCGCGAAGTATTCGGGCGAGGTATAGCGTTCGACCGGGACCGGCTCGCGGCCTTCCCCGGGATAGCGGTCCATGAAACGGCAGGGCGCGGTGGTCATGCGCGTGCTCCCGTGCCGGCCAGCGCCCAGGCGTCGTGCGTCGGCACGAAACGGGCGATGGGGAAAACGTACTTGGGCCGGGGCTCGCCATACATCTCGATCGTGGCCGAACACTCGGCGAGCGCGAGGCACATGTCGAGCAGCGTGCGATCGGCGCCGGCGATATCGGCGAGCGCGAACTGGCCGAGATATTCTAGCGCGTCCGGCCCGCGCCCCAGCATGGTGTCGTAGAACGCCTGGCTTTCCTCCAGCGAGGCGGACCAGCGCCGCGAATTGCGCTCCAGCTCGGTGGGGCGCGCCCAGTCGATGAACGGCAGGAGATCTTCGAATCCTGGTGGCAGTATCGCGGTCACGACAACCTCTCTGTGGGGTGGGGCGGTGCATCCGGCCCTGCCGCCAAGCTGCGGCCACGGCCCCCGTGCGCGCTATCCTTTCCGTGCAGCGCATGGCCGCTGAGCGCGAAATACGGCGCGGCCGGGGGCCGATCCCGGGGCGAGGGCGCGATGGCCGTGCTTCATACCTTTCAGGTCTGGTTTATGGGCGATAGAGTATTGGACATCGCCCTGTCGCAATCGCAGCTTTGCTTGAGAATTCTCCGTCTTTCGGCGCTGTCCTGGCGCGAAGGCCGCAAGGGTTTGCACAATACCTTCCGGGAGGATCGGATGAAGCGTCGCGTCAAGATGATCGTGCCGGTGCCCGTGCCGCAAGCGGCGCTGGCGGCATTCGCCAGCCAGATCCCGCCCGGTCTGCTGCATCCCGGCATCGCGGTGGAATTCGGCTGCGCGGCGCGGGGCGGCGGCACGCTCGATTCGCTTTATGAAGGCGCGATCGCCGATGCCTTCTGCCTGGAGGCGGGCGCGCGCGCCGAGGAGGAGGGCTTTGCCGCCGTCTGCATCAATTCGATGAGCGATTCAGGCGTTGCCGCGTTGCGTTCACGGCTGACGATCCCGGTGGTGGGCACCGCGCAGGCGACGTATCATCTCGCCTGCCAGCTTGGGAAGCGTTTCTCCATTCTCAGCATGTGGGATCGCTGGGCCTGGCTCTATGACAAGGTGCTGCACGAGCAGGGGCTGGCCCACAGGCTGGCCTCGATCCGCGAGATCGGCGTGCGGCCCGATACCGCCGAGTTGCTGGCGGGCAAGGAGGACAGCGTGTTTCCGCTGCTGCTCGACGCGGCCCGGCGCGCGCTGGACGAGGATGGCGCCGATGTGCTGGTGCTGGGATCGACGACGATGCACCAGTCGCACGCGTGGCTGGCGGAGCGGCTTGCGGTGCCGGTGCTGAATCCGGGCTTGGTGGGTTTCAAGACTTGTGAAATGCTGCTCGATCTCGGTCTTGCGCATAGCAAGCGAGCTTATCGAGCGCCGGAACGCACAGCGGACGGCATCTTTGCAGCGTCCTGGGAGAAGCAGAACAGAACGGGGTAGCGAAACCATGATGATGTACGCCGAAACGCATCGCCGCTGGGACGGCACGGCCATGCCGCTGCCCAGCATGGCCCGCCTGGTGACGCGGGATATCAACGAAGTGCACCAGCACATGTGCCAGATGTTCTGTCCGCATGACTTGCGCATCGATGGCGGCAGCCCGCCGATCGATTTCCGCCATCACCAGGCCTCGCTCAAGTCGCTGACGTTCAACGCCACCGATTATGGCAATCCCTATGGCAAGGTGGTGGTGAACATCCCACCGATGGACGCGCTGTACCTCGTGCAGTTCTCGCTCGCCGGGGTGGCCGAGATCACGCAGGACAAGGCGACTTTCGTGCTGCATCCGGGCGAGATGTGCGTGCTCAATCCCAAGGCACGCGTGCGCCAGACCTTTGGCGACGGCTACAAGCATTTCACCGTGAAGGTCGACAAGGACGGGCTTGAGGCGCTGCTGGCGCAAGAGCTTGGCTTTCGCCCCGGAGAGCTGCATTTCTCGCCCCGGCCGGTGCGGCTGGAAGGCGCGGCGGCGGCTTTCGCGCATCTGGTGCGCACCGTCTGCGACGATCTGGACGAGGGCATTTCCGGCTTCAGCCACGCGCGTGCCGCCGGGGCGGTGGAACAGGCGCTGCAGCGCCTGCTGCTGGCCGCGGTGCCGCACAACCATATCGACCTGTTCGATGCCCCGGCCTTCACCCCGGCGCCCTATTACGTCCGCCGGGTCGAGGAATTCATCCACCAGCACGCCTGCGATGCGATCACGCTGGACGAGATGATCGCCGTATCGGGCGTGTCGGCGCGGTCGCTGCACGCGGGATTCCGCCGGTTTCGCGATACGACGCCGATGAACTACCTGAAAAGCCATCGGCTGGAACTGGCCCACCGGCAATTGCGCTCGGCGGCGGACGACGGCCTGACCGTCACCGAAGTGGCGCTGGCCTGCGGCTTCACCCACTTGTCGAAGTTCGCGCGCGATTACCTCGAACGGTTCGGGGAACGGCCTTCGGCAACGCTCAAGCGCACCGGCCGGCACTGAACGCGAAAAAAGACCGGCGGCGCGCGGCCGCCGGGAAGTGGGTGGTCGGGATAAGCCGGCGCGCCGTCAGTCGACGAGGAAGACCTCGCCCTCGCGCGTCGTCAGCGGATAGGTGCGCACCGCGATCGAGCAGGGCGCGGCCACAGCCTCGCCCGTGCGTATGTCGAAGCTGCCCATGTGGAACGGGCACAGGATCCGGCCGTCCTCGATCTCGCCCTCGGACAGCGAGGCATCGCCATGCGTGCACAAGTCGTCGGTGGCGAAGAACTGGCCTTCCCAGTGGTAGACCGCCAGCGCGCGCCCGTCGTCGAGATCGACGCGCAGCACTTCGCCTTCGGGGATATCGCTTGTCGCACAAAGCCTGATCGTCACGCCGGGATAGCTTTCTTGAGTGTCCATGGGGGCATTGCCTCGCCTTGCAGGCGGACTTCGAGTTCGACGCGGGTGAAGCGCCAGCCCTCATCCGTCAGCGCCAGTTCGCTGTTGTACCAGCCGCCGAACCAGCTGTCGGTCGGCCCGGATTCCTCGGCTACGGTGCACAGCTCCCACAAGTACCAGTGGCAGCGCGCGGTGGCGGCATCATCGCCCAGCACGACGTGGGGCGAGACCATGTAGTGGATCGACCAGAGGATGCGGCTCGCCGCGATCTCGGCAAGGCCGGCGGCGATCGCCTCGCGCCCGCGCAGATCGCCGAAGCCTTCCGCCGTCCACACCCCGTCCGGGGCGAACAGCGGGCCAAGGATGGCGGGATCGTTCTTGTGGTCGGCGCCATGGGCGTAACGCGCGACGAGGTCGGTGATCTCGGCGCGCGCTTCCAGCCGGGCCAGCCGCTCCCCGGTGGTGAGCGGGCCGGCCATGCTCAGGGCGTCGCCATCGGCTGAAGGCCCCGCCAGGTCGGCTGGTCGCCATGCACCGCGACGAAGCGCGTTTCCTCGAAGGCATAGGGCACGCCCACGCTGCCGCCGTAAAGCTCGATGTGCGGCGCCACTTCGGCCATCGCCAGCGCGAGGCTGTAAAGCGGCTGGTGGGTTTCGGGCAGCGCGCCGAGCGGGAAGGCATCGACGGCGGCCAGGATGTCTTCCAGCCGTGGCAGGACCGCTTCGTAGAAGGCGCTCAGCTCGGCGCTGGTCGCGGCCAGCCGCCGGGCCTGCCGCTGGTCGGCGGTGGGCAGTGCCCAGTCAAGGCACGGGGCAAGCTCGGCAAAGCCTTCGGGCAGGGTCGGTTCAGGCATCGGTATCGCTCCGCTTTCAGGCGTTGACGTACTGGTCGACGATCGCCGCGCCGTGGCGGATCAGGATCTCGTCGTCCTGCAGGTACTGAAGGGTCTTGGCGCGCGATTGCATGGCGCGCTGGGTGTCTTCCATGGTGGCGGTGTCTTCCAGCCAGGCGTTGCGCTGCAGCGTCATCGCGTGCTCGATCGCCCAGCGCTCCGAATTGGTGCGCGGCGCTTTCACGTAGTAGCGGCCTTCCCAGAGCGTGCGATTGTGCGCGATCGGCCAGAACTGGTGGGTGAACCAGATGCCTTCGGAAATGTGCAGCAGCGTGTTGGGGAAGATCACGCTCAGCTCGAAGGCGAAATCGCTGCGCTTGTCCGGGTTGATCGCGGGCGGCAGCATCGATTCCCCGCGCTGCGAGACCAGGCTGGCGCCGGCGATCTTGTTGGCGATCGCGGAGACCGGCGTGGGTTTGGCATCGAGCGTGAGGCACACCGCGCAAGTGCGGTGCGGCCCCATCAGCTTCACGTTCTGCAGCCCGGTGGAAAACACGTTGGGGAACGACCCGGCGTGGATCGTATCGACGTGATAGGCCTCAGCAAAGGCATCGTGCGCGACTTTCCAGTTGCACTCCAGCTCGGTGCGATAGGTGAACCCGTAATCCAGCGCGTCGTAGGGAAAGCCGCGGAAATGGCCGGCATAGTCGCCCAGGAATTCCTCCAGCGTGGTGTCCGGCTCGGGCGCCACGTTGATGAACAGGAAGCCTTCCCAGATGCCCAGGTTGATCGGTGTCAGGCCGTTGTGCGCCTTGTCGAAGCAGGCATAGAACCGCTCCTCGCTCGGTACGCTCTTGAGCGCGCCGTCCGCGCCGTAGACCCAGCCGTGGAAGCGGCAGGTGACGACGGCCGCCTTGCTGCGGCCGTAAGTCTCGCAGCCCGTCTCGGTGACGACGGTGTTGCCGCGATGGGCGCAGGCATTGTGGAAGGCGCGCACTTGCCCGTCCTTGCCCCGGATCAGGATGACCGAGGTCTCGGCCGCGTCGATGCGCTTCACCTTGTAGTCGCCGGCCTTGGGAATCTCGTTCTCGCGGCCGACACAGAGCCAGACCTTCTTGAAGATCTTCTCCTTTTCCTTCTCGTACCATTCGGGCGAGATGTAGGGATCGGTCGAAATCGGCCCGGAACCCAGCTCCGGGTAGGTTTCGAGCCAGCGATGCTCAGCGTTCATGGGTCTTGTCCTCTCGGTGATGCGCGCCTGGGGCTCCGGTTCAGTCGACGAAGATGTCGAGCGGGAGCACGGCGGAAACGATGATGTTGGGCACGTCGACCAGCTGGCCGATGCGCAGGTCCACCGCGGCCGCGCAGATCGCGTAGGCCTGCTCGCGGCTGTAGCCCTTGGTGCGCGCGATCCAGTCGATCATCCGCAGCAGCGCGTCGCGCGCGGCCAGGGTGAGGTCTTCCGACAGGTTGGTCAGCGCCGCGACCTTGGGGCTGTCGAGATAGGCCAGGTGCGGCGGCACTTCGCCGGCCTGCTTCACCGGCATCCCGACGACCGCGTGGAAGCGGCCGGGATCGGCGTTGCGCAGCTGGCCCCCGCCTGAAACGTGCGGGAAGACGATATCCTTGCCGCCGCCCTTGATCACTTCGCACTTCAGCGTGACGCGCGCGGCCATTTCCACTGCGGTGCCGCAGACCTCGCCGTCGCCCTGGGCGAAGTGGATGTCGCCGGTCCACAGCCCCGCGCCTTCGACCAGCACCGGGAACAGCACCGTGGTGCCGACCTGCATCGCCTTGATGTCCATGTTGCCGCCGTTCTCGCGCGGGGCGACGGTGCGCAGGCCCTCGGCCGCGTAAGGCGCGCCCTCGGCGAAGAGCCTGGCGGGCAGCGCCCGGCCCGGATCGGGCATCAGCGCGAAGCCGCCGGCCGCCGCCAGCGCGCCTTCGCGTTCCAGCGCAGCGGCGACTTCGGGCTTGCCGGGAAGCACGCCGATCGAGCCGGGGAACGCGCACATCGGGATGCGCACGCCGGGAATCTGCTCGGACACCGCGCAAAGCCGGTCGAGCTGCCAGTTGGCGATGAACGGGCCGGGGATCACGTCGCGCAGGAAGCCGAAGCCCGGCACGATCACGGTATAGCCGTAGTCGGCCGGCGCGATGTCGACGATCGTCACCGCCAGCGCGTCGCCACGCTCGGCGCCTTCGATATAGACCGGCCCGGTCATCGGGTGGACGCGGTTGAGATCGCAGCCGGCGACTTCCTCGGCCGTCGTCGCCATGGTGAACTGGTCGTCGAAGGCGTCGCGGGTTTCATAGACGATGTAGTCGCCCGGATTGGCGTGGGCGACGGGCTCGATCGCCCAGTGCAGGCGGTTGAAGCAGTTCGGATCGTCCTTGGCGGTTTCCCCGCTGCGCTTGACTTCGACGGTGTTGGGCATGACGCTCCCTCGCTGGCGGCCCGAAGGCCCGGTGCTGAATGATGCGGCGATGATGGCGGGGGCAGGGCCGGAACGGCTATCCCGCTGCCGAGCCAATTAGCCATTTACCGCAAGTTTCGGCACGCGCTTCGCGATGCTGTCCCCACGTGGCCCCTACGCGGGCGCGCACGGGATTCCCTTCATTGTTCGGGCCGCGAATGCCCGCTTCGCGCCACTGGCGGCGGTTTTGCGTGCTTGCGGCACCAGCCCCATTCGGCAGCGCTGTGATGCTGCTTGCAGCGTTCTGAGGCTAGCGCGGAAGGGGCCTGTGATGTTGCATATCCATGTCACCGGGCATCGGGCTGCGGGACCCATGAACGAGTGGGCGCAAGGCCGGCGGAAGGCATCCCGAATACACGAGGCGGGGTGGGCAACGGGCCTGAAGCGTGATCCAACAAGAGGACACAGGGAATGAAACAATCGAGGGAAAAGCTCACCGGCACGCCATCCGCTTCGCGGCGCGGCGCGGCTTCGACAGGCGCGGCGGGCGCCCGGGTTCGCGGGGGCCTCTTGCTGGGCGCGTCGCTGCTCGGCCTGTGCGCGCCGGCCGGCGCGGCCATGGCGCAGGATGCCGCCACGGCGGCCAACGATAGCACCGGCGGGATCGAGGAGATCACCGTCACCGCGCGGCGCCGGGCGGAATCGCTGCAGGATACGCCGATCGCGATTTCGGCCGTCACCTCCGAGGGCCTGGTGGCGCGCGGCATCGACAACGTCACCCAGATCGGCGATTTCACCCCCAACGTGAAGTTCAACAGCTCGGTGCCGGTTTCGGCCAGCAATGCCACGGCGGCGATCTTCATTCGCGGCATCGGCCAGAACGACTACCAGCTTTCGGCCGATCCGGGCGTCGGGCTGTACCTGGATGGCGTCTACATCTCGCGCGGCGTGGGCAACGTGCTCGACGTGCTGAATGTCGAGCGCATCGAAGTGCTGCGCGGCCCGCAAGGCACGCTGTTCGGCCGCAACACGATCGGCGGCGCGGTCAGCGTCGTCACCAAGAAGCCGGGCGATACGCTGGCCGGCTCATTCGAACTGACCACCGGCCGTTTCGGGCGCTTCCAGGCCAAGGGCTCGATCGACCTGCCGCTGGCCGAAGGCGTCTACTCCAGCTTCGCCGGCTTCATCCACAAGCGCGACGGCTATGTGAAGGGCGTTGTCCCCGGCGCGCCGGACCTTGGCGATACCGACAACCTGGCCGGCCGCTTCGCGTTGCGGCTCGAGCCCTCCAGCAACGTGACCATCGACCTGGCGGTGGACGGTTCGCGCACGCGGGAGAACTCGGCCCCCAACGTCGCCATCGCCATCGACGAGAACGCGACGGCGGCGGCATACTGGAACGCGGCCTATTCGGGCGCGCCCGATATCTGCGCGAACAGCGCCAATCCGGCCCGGTTCAATGATCAGCGCTGCTTCAACAGCCAGTGGGCGCTGGGCCCCTACAAGCACGGCGGCACGTTCACGTCGGTGTCGGACGTGTTCACCAACGGCAATCCCAGGCGCTATCAATCGGGATCGGACGTCAACATCTGGGGCGCTTCGGGCACGATCGAGTGGAAAGTGGCGGACAATGTCTCGCTGAAATCGATCACCGCCTATCGCAAGGTGACGGGCTTCTGGACGCGCGATTCCGATCACAGCCCGGCCACCATCGTCCAGACCAACAGCGACTGGAAACAGGATCAGTTCTCGCAGGAGCTGCAGGTCCTGGGCGACCTGGCCGACGGCAAGGTGAACTGGGTGGTCGGCGGCTACTATTCGGACGAGAGCGGCAATCACAAGGATCTGGTCAATATCGTCGATGCCGTGTTCCTCAGCGGCGCGGTGCTCAAGGGCAAGAGCCTGGCCTTCTTCGGGCAAGGCACCTGGGAAATCGTGCCCGACCTGAACCTGACCGCCGGCATCCGCTGGACCGAGGACAAGAAGACCTTCGGCAACGCCAACCAGTACGTGGTGGAAGCCGGCTTCCTCACCGGCGCGCCGTTCAATCCCGATGGTTCGGGCCTTGCCGATGGCGATCCGCTGATGGGGCCGCTGGGCCACACCGCCACGATCAAGGACAAGGCGTGGACGCCGATGGTCAGCCTGTCCTATCGCTTCAGCCCGGAACTGCTGACTTACGTGTCGTATTCCGAAGGCTTCAAGGGCGGCGGCTTTACCCAGCGCGTGTTCCCGCCGTTCGCCTTCATCCCTTCGTTCAAGCCGGAAACCAGCACGACTTACGAGTTCGGCTTCAAGTCGGACTTGCTCGATCGCCGCGTGCGCCTGAACGGCGCGGTGTTCCTGAACGATTACGACAACCTGCAGATCACCGTGAACGACCCGACGCTGGGTTTCGCGCCGATCATCCAGAACGCGGCCAAGGCGCGGATCAAGGGCTTCGAGCTTGAGCTTCAGGCCCGCCCGGTGGGCGCCCTGCTGTTCGAGGCCGGTCTCGGCTATCTCGATGCGAAGTACCGCAAGGTCGATATCCGCGCGCTCAATGCCGGCGTGACCACCGACACCAGGCTGCAGAACGCGCCCAAGTGGACGATGAGCGCCGGCGTATCCTACACGATCGACGCGTCTGGCCTGGGCAGCTTTCAGCCGCGCGTCGACTGGTCGTACCGTTCGAAGGTCTATAACGACGCGGTCAACACGCCGCTGCTGGTGCAGGACGGTTATCACCTGGTCAACGCCTCGGTCGCCTTCAACGACGAGAGCGAGCGCTGGGGGCTGACGCTGGGCGTCAAGAACCTGACCAAGGAGGTCTACCTCGGCTCGGGCTATGCCGACTCGTTCGGCGGCATTGTCGAGGGCGTCTATGGCCGCCCGCGCGAATGGTACCTGAGCGCCAAGTACAAGTTCTGAGCGAGGGGGCGGGAGAGGGGCGTGCCCCTTTCCCGCCCGGCCGGGAGACGGAAACCATGCCAGAGATCACGCTGGAGCAGCGCGTGCGCCGGCTGGAGGCGTTGCGCGCGATCGATCGCCTGATCGGCGATCTGGGCCGCGCGTTCGATACGGGGCCCTCGGCGGCGGCGCTGCGGCGCCTGTTCGCGCCCGACGCGCGGTTCGTCATTGACCGCTACGGCACGCTCGAAGGCCGCGACGCGATCGCCGAGGGAGTGGCGGGCAATGCCGACACCGGCTTTTGCTGGACGTTGCACTACCTCGTCTCGCCGCGCGTCGAACTCGCTGCCGACGACCGGGCGGCCGATGTCGAGTTCTACCTTTGGGAAGTCGCGACGGCGGCCAGCGGCAGGGCCTACTGGATCGGCGGGCGTTATGAGGCGCGGGCCGTTTCCATGGACGGCGCCGAGTGGCGCTTCACCCGGCTGGAGCTGAAGGCCGACCTGATTTCCCATTACCCCGAGGGTTGGAATGCCAAGCCCGACGCGCTGGCCGAGGCATGAGCCGCGCGCCACGGACAACGATGCGAAGGAGTGCAACGACATGAACGATCTGGGCAGCACCGGGCTGCGTCCGGGCGCGGAAGCGCTCAGCCACCTTGGCCGGTCGGTGGAGGCGATCCGCGCCGAACTGGGCATCGATCCCGTCTCGGTGGAAGCGATCCGCGATCCGGCGATCTATGCGCTGGAGCGCGAGAAGATCTTCCGGCGCGCCTGGCTGAAGGTCGCCACCGCATGGGAGATTCCCGCGATCGGCGACTACAAGGTGAAGGAACTGCCGGTGGCGGACGCATCGGTCCTCATCGTGCGCGGCAAGGACGATCGCATCCGCGCGTTCCACAATGTCTGCACCCATCGCGGCAACAAGGTGGTGCCGACATCCGATTTCGAGACGTTCGGCCGCGCGCGCGCCAATGTCGTCACTTGCCGGTTCCATGGCTGGGTGTTCGGCACTGACGGCCCGTTGCGCTCGGTGCCGCTGGAAGGCAGCTTCGGCACGCTCGACAAGGCGTGCCTGGGCCTGCGCGAGATCGCCTGCGAAAGCTGGGAAGGCTTCGTCTTCATCAACTTCGCCGATCCGCCCGAGCAGAGCCTGCGCGAATATCTCGGCGATTTCGCCACGCTGTTCGGCGGCTATCCCTATGCAGAGGCGACGACCGCGTTCCGTTATTCCACCGTGCTGGAATGCAACTGGAAAGTCGCGCTCTATGCCTTTTCCGAAGGCTATCACGTGCCGACCATCCATGCCGGATCGCTGCCCGGCTTCCGGGGCATCGAACATGCCGATTTCAAGCTGATCGGGCCGCACGCCTCATCGACGATCTATGGCCTGGGCATGGAAGCGGCGGAATCGACCGCGCGCTTCGCCGGGCTGTTCCACGCCGGCACCGATCACGGCCCCCGGCCCGATCTGCTGCCGCCGGGAATCAATCCCACCGGGCGCAGCGATTTCCAGTTCGAACTGCCGAACATCTTCCCCAACCTGCTGATCCACCTGGCCTCGGGCTGCGGTTATCCGGGCATGGCCTATTTCACCCACCAGTTCTGGCCGCTCGATCACGGGCGCACCTTGTGGGAAGGGATCAATTACTTTCGCCCGGCGCGCAATGCGGCCGAGCGGGTGGCGCAGCTTCAC
Source organism: Novosphingobium album (ex Liu et al. 2023) (assembly GCF_029076845.1). Taxonomy (GTDB): domain Bacteria; phylum Pseudomonadota; class Alphaproteobacteria; order Sphingomonadales; family Sphingomonadaceae; genus Novosphingobium. The sequence continues at coordinate 109,990 of NZ_JARESE010000028.1, read as the reverse complement.
GTCAACGCGCTGCACCGCAATGCCTGGCTGGAGGATACCGCCACGATGGAGGACACCTTCACCGGCATCCGGTCAGGCGCGATCGACGAGATGCAGCTGATGGATCAGGAATTCCTCATCCGCCATGCCGCCCGCACGCTCGACAGCTATCTGGCGGCCTGAGGAGAGACGATGATGAGCGCCACCATGACTTTGCCCGAGGGCTTCGCCGACCTTGCCGAACTGGCCGCCCGCTGGGCCCGGCCGACCGAAAATGCCCGCAGCGCCATTCGCTGGACCGCGTCGGCCGAGGATTTCGCCGCGCTCCACGCCGCGATGATGCCCCGGCTCGACGCTGTCCTGGCGCGGCTGGAAGGCTGCCCGCTCGATGGCATGGACTCGGCCGAGACCCGGCTGTTCTGCCTGGCCGCCGCTTTCGCCGAAGCGGCGCCGCATCATGAGCTTTACGGCGGCAGCGCCGAAGTGCCGCACAGCTTTTCCGCCCGTCGCTTCGTACCCGGCCATGGCGACACGCCATCCTGGTCCACCGCCTTGCGCTGACGCGAAGCAAGACGTGCCGGAAAGGGCGATCGCGCGTTTCCGGCACGCTTTTCGTTGCGCAAGCCTTGCCATGCGCGGCTTCCCATCCCTATTCCCTATGTTCGACAGGCGCCGCCGCCGCGCCGACGACGGGATTGGGCGATGAGCAACAAGGAAGTTTCCGATATCGCGCCGGCGCCCCGGCGGCCCGATGCGCGCGCGATCCGTTCGAAAGAAGCCTTGCGGCAATCGCTGAGGGCGCTGATGGCGGAGCGGCCGTTCAAGCAGATCACCATCAAGGACATCACCAGCCATGCGGGCGTGAGCTATCCGGTGTTCTTCCGCCAGTTCCGCAATATCGAGGACATCTTCAACGACATCGCCGTGTCCGAAGTGGACGCGATGCTCGAATTCGCGATGCTGAGCTTTCATGAAGGCGATGCCTCCAGCGAGCAGATGTGCCGTTACCTGATGGATAACCGCGTCATCTGGCAGTCGCTCTTCGCGGCGGGCGCTTCGCCCACGATGCGCGAGCGGTTCGCCCGCAGGGGCATCGAAACGGCGCGCACGTTCGGCCAGCGCCGGCCCGAGATGCCGCTGGAACTGGCCGCCACGATCGTTTCCGGGGCGATCTTCGAAGCGCTGGGATGGTGGTTGCGCCAGCCCGACGACTTTCCCATTGCCACCATCCAGCACGTGCTCGACACCTTTGTGATAGAGCCCGCCAACCATCGGCTGGCATTGTTGATCGCGCGCGAGCTGGGCTGACCACCGGCGGCCGGCCGAAGCCGGATTTCCGATAGCCCGGCCTTTCCGCAAGGCCCGCGCCGAGCCAAAAATCCTCCGTAAAAACGCGCAGCCGTCGAATTATCGATCGCTCGCTTGCCAGAACCCTATTTCCGTAATACGTGTAACGAAAATAGGGTGCGCAGCCGATGCGCGCCGCTGGGAAGAGGTGGTTTGATGGCAACGATGGCAACGTCTGGCAAGCAGAGCGCGGTAGAACAGCTTACCGCGCTTCTGGATGCCCCGGACGCTTACGACACCGCGCACGAAGCGATCCTGCCGTTGCAGATCGAGGCTGCCCAGGCGCTGTTCGTGGAGCAGGTGGAGGCGATCAAGCTGCTCGGCAATCGCGCCCGGAGCGGCAATGTCGATGCCATCCGCAGCGCGGCCGACATCGTCCCGCTGCTGTTCGCCCACACCGCCTACAAGAGCTATCCCGAAAGCTGGCTGACCGAGCGCAAGTGGGATCGCCTGGGCAAGTGGCTCGAAACCGTGTCAGCCACCCCCGTGACCGGCGTCGACCTGACCGATGTGACCGACATCGACGATTGGCTGGGCCGGTTGCAGGCCGCGGGTCATTTCGTTTCGTGCAGCAGCGGCACCACCGGCAAGTGCGCGATGCTGGATGCCACCGCGCAGGATCTGGCCTGGGCCCAGCGCGAGGTCGTGCGCTCGATCAGTTGGGGCGCCAATATCGAGGCGGCGCAGGACCGGCGCCTGATCGGCACTGGCGCAGTGGCGCATTCGGCGCGCAACAACGTGACCAAGAACGGCATCGTCGGCGGCTTTTCCCGGCTCGACGTGGAGCCTTACCAGCCGCCGGTCCCGCCGATCACGATCGGCGCGATCACCGGCATGGTGGCGATGCGCAAGGCGATCGGGGAGGGCACCGCCTCGCCCGACGACATCGCCGCGTTCGAGGAGACCTCGGCCGCGCGCGCCGCAGCCGTCGAGGCATCGTATGACATCACCGCCGATGCCTTGATCGAGGCGCGCGGCGACAAGCTGTTCATCCTGGGCATGTGGGCGGGGCTGCACCGCGTCGCGATGATCGTGCGCGAACGCGGCTATGGTGCGAAGGATTTCCACCCGGACAACGCCCTCTATGTCGGCGGCGGCCTCAAAGGCGCGGTCCTGCCTCCCGATTACCGGCAGTTCATCTCCGAGACGTTCAATCTCTCGCCCGAGCGCGAATTCCACATGTACGGGATGCAGGAGATTAACGCCGCGCTGCCGCGATGCCAGGCCGGGCGCTATCACGTCCCGCCCTGGGTGATGCTGCTGCTGCTGGACGAACCGGGCGAGACCCTGGTCGAGCCGACGCCGGGTATCGAGCAGGAAGGGCGCGCCGCCTTCTTCGATTTCTCGGTGCGCGGGCGCTGGGGCGGCGTCATTTCCGGCGACAAGATCATGGCCGATTACGGCCCCTGCGCCTGCGGCGCGAAAAGCCCTTCGATCCGCGACAACATCGTGCGCTATGCCGATCAGGTGGGCGGGGACAAGATCAGCTGCTCCGGCACGATCGACGCTTATGTGCGGGGGGCGGCATGAGCGTGCTGGATACGGTCGCGCCCGATGTGCTGGCCGCGCCTTTCTTCGTGCGCGGGCAGGTGGTTGAAGGCGGCGCGGTGCGCCATCGTTCGCGCGATCTGGGCGCCGACTTCGCCACGCCCGAGATCGAGCTGAACGCCGTCGTCACGCCGCGATCGGAACTGCCGCCGCTGCTTGACGTCAAGCTGTCGGAAATCATCGACTTCCTGGTGGAGACGAGCGAACGGCTCACGCTGTCGCGCAATCCCCATCTGCAGCAATGCCTGGAACTGCTGTCGGCAACCAATCCGCTGCCGCTGCGCGTGGTCGAGAACCTGTATCGCGAGGCGCCGCACTATATGTCGCGCGCCGCGCTGGAAGGGATGATCGCATCCAACTTTTCGCGGCCCGAGGCGCTGGACGGCTGGGTGAAGCGCAGCGATCCCAATGGCAACCAGGGCGCCGTACGCGCCTTTCCCCCGCGCATGATCCACATGCTGGCGGGCAATTCGCCGGCCGGCTGCATCAGCTCGATCGCGCAGGGCGCGCTCGTCAAGGCGGTGAACCTGTTCAAGATGCCGTCGAGCGATCCGTTCACTTGCGTGGCGGTGCTGCGCACGATGGCCGAGATTGATCCCGAGCATCCCGTGGTCAAGTCCATGTCCGCGATCTACTGGCGCGGCGGCGATGCGCAGATCGAAGGCATCCTCTATCGGCCGCAGTATTTCGACAGGATCGTCGCCTGGGGCGGCGGCGATGCCATCAACAACGTGATCCGCTACTTGGGGCCGGGCATCCAGCTCGTATCGTTCGATCCCAAGTCCTCCATCTCGATGATCGGGCGCGAGACTTTCGCCAGCGATGCCAGCATCGCCGAGGCGGCCGAGCGCGCGGCGCAGGACACCACCGTCTACAACCAGGAAGCCTGCCTGGCGAGCCGGTTCATCTTCGCCGAAGGCGAGGAGGCCGATATCGAGCGGTTCTGCGCGAAGCTCGCCGAGCGGCTGGCGCTGGACCGTGCCTATGCCTCTGCCATGGCGCCCCCGCTCAGCCTCGAAACGGGCGAGGAAGTGGAGATCCTGCAAGCAATGGGCGAATTGAAGGTCTGGGGCGGCAAGGACGGGCGAGGCATGGTGATCCTGTCCGACGAGCCGGTCGATTTCCACCCCAGCAACAAGACGTCCAACGTCGTGCGGGTCAAGCGGCTGGAGGATGCGGTGCGCCACGTCAACGTGGCGACGCAGACGATCGGGATCTGGCCGCCCGAGCGCAAGGGCGCCTTGCGCGACAGCCTGGCCGCGGCGGGTGGCCAGCGGATCTGTCGGCTGGGCACGGCCAACCTGCACGTATCGGGCGGTCCGCACGATGCGATGTATCCGCTTGAACGCTTCGTGAAGTGGATCGGTGATGACGACATCATCGTGGGTGAATCCAACCCTGTTTTCGCAGCGGAATGAATTTCCAAGTCAATACCTAAGCACCCCGGACAAAGGGCCAAAGCCACCGGGTACAACAAGATACTTTCAGGAGACGATTGCCATGACTATTGGGGGGAAGGCCGCTCTCGCGGCTGGTACGGCGCTTGCGTTCGGTTTCGGCATGGGGGCGCCGGCCTTCGCGCAGGCACCGCAGGACGGGGAGCAGCACGCGGCGGGGGCCGACATCATCGTGACGGCGCGGCGCGTGGAGGAACGGCTTCAGGACGTTCCCATCTCGATCACGGTGTTCAACCAGGAACAGCTTTCCAGTCGTGACGTGGTCAACGCGTCCGATCTTGCGACGTTCACGCCTTCGCTTTCGACCAATTCGAACTTCGGCCAGGAGAATTCCAGCTTCGCCATTCGTGGCTTCGTCCAGGATGCGGGCACGCCGCCCTCGGTCGGCGTCTATTTCGCGGACGTGGTGGCCTTGCGCGGCCCGACCCAGGGCACCCAGGCGGGCGACGGCGCCGGGCCGGGCAGCTTCTTCGACCTGCAGAACGTGCAGGTGCTGAAAGGCCCGCAAGGCACGCTGTTCGGCCGCAACACCACCGGCGGCGCGATCCTGTTCGTGCCCAAGAAGCCGACCGCGCAGTTCGAAGGCTATGTCGAAGGGTCGCTGGGCAATTACGGCCTGCGCCGCCTGCAGGGCGCGATCAACCTGCCGCTGGGCGATGATGCCCGCGTCCGCTTCGCCGCCGATCGCATGAAGCGCGATGGCTGGCTGCACAACCGTTCGGGCATCGGGCCCGACAACTTCAACGATGTCGACTATCTGGCGCTGCGCGCCAGCCTGGTGGTCGATCTCACGCCCGATCTGGAGAACTACCTCATCGTGTCCTACAACCGTTCGGACACGAACGGCAGCGTCCAGAAGGCGATCGGCTGCAACCCCACCGGCTACGATCCGGTCAACCCCGCCACGGGCCTGGGGAACTTCATCGGCGTCCTGTCATGCGGGCAGCTCGCGGCCGAGCGGGCGGCCGGTTTCGGCTTCTATGACATGCAGCAGGCAGTGGCCAATCCGCGCTCGCTGCTGGAAACCTGGCAGGTGATCAACACCACGACCTGGCAGGCCAGCGACACGCTGGCGATCAAGAACATCATCAGCTACGGCCAGCTCAAGAATTTCCAGCGCACCGCCCTGTTCGGCACGAACTGGACGACCGACAATCTGCCCGCCCCCTATCCGCAGCTCTTCTTCCAGGGCGCGACGCGGATCTTCACGGGCATTTTCCCGATCCCCGGCCGCAACTCCGCCGAGCAGTCCACCTTCACCGAGGAATTGCAGCTGCAGGGCAGCGCGCTGGACGGGCGCCTGACCTATCAGGCGGGCGGCTATCTGGAAGTCAGCAATCCGCTGTCGGAGATCGGCAACCAGTCAAGCCAGCTGATCCAGTGCGCGGATCTGGCCAATCTGGTCTGCACCGATGTCTATGGCGCCGCTTTCACCGCAGCCACCAATGCCGGCCGCGCGGCGGCCGGGCTGCCGCCATTGCCCGCCCCGATCAACGTCGGCGTGGTCAATTTCACCGGCGGCAAGACCTCGTTCCGCAATGTCGGCCTCTACACGCAGATGACTTATGCGCTGACCGACCAGCTCAAGCTGACGGGCGGCCTGCGCTACACCTGGGATCGTCAGGAGAACGAGGCGACGCGCATCGGCTATCGCTTCCCCGCCTTCACCAGCCAGGTGATCCGGGCCTGCACCGATCCGGCGACGGCGCCCGATTGCAGCGCATTCCAGCGCGCGAAGTCCGACAAGCCGACCTGGCTGCTGAGCCTTGATTACAAGCCGGCCAATGATATCCTGCTCTATGCCAAGTACGCGCGCGGTTATCGGGCGGGCGGCGTGTTCACCAATGCCCCCAGCGACTTGCGCAGCTTCAAGCCGGAAAAGGTCGACAGCTACGAACTGGGCCTGAAATCCAGCTTCAGCGGTGCGGTGCGCGGCACGTTCAACATCAGCGGCTTTTATAACGACTTTACCAACCAGCAATTGCAGTTCGGTGCCTCGCCGCGCGTGATCAACGGCGTGCCGGCCCCGGTTTCCAACACCACCGCGATCATCAATGCCGGCCGTTCGCGGATCTACGGCGTCGAGGTGGAAGCATCGCTGACGCCGTTCGACGGCCTGACGCTCGACACCAGCTATTCCTATCTGAACGCGACGATCCGGGAAATCGCGGCGGTCTCCACGAACGATCCCAATTACCAGATCTCCGCCACCGCGATCAAGGCGGGCTCGGAGCTGACGCTGTCGCCCAAGCACCGCCTCACCGCCACCGGCACTTATACGCTGCCGATCGACGAGAGCATCGGGCGCATCAGCATCGGCGCGACCTATACCTACACCGCGAAGCAACGCACCAACTACGTCTATCTGCCGCCGAGCGTTGCCGGCGCTCCCGATCTGGGCGCGCTGTTCGGCGCCGATCTGGGCCTGCTGGGCAGCACCAGCCTCGTCAACCTCAACCTCAGCTGGAACGGCGTGGCCGGGCTGCCGATCGATCTGGCCGCCTTCGCCACGAACGTGACCAAGGAGAAGTACTACACCTATATCCCCGGCCTGGGCGTCGGCGGCCTGGAGTCGGCCGTGGTCGGCCAGCCGCGCTTCTACGGTATGCGCCTGCGCTACCGCTTTGGCGACTGACGCACCGGGCACGCGCGCCGGAGGGTCTGGCCGTGGTGGCCTGACCTTCCGGCCCGCATCATGGCGCCGGCGAGCCATTGCCGGACCGGCCTTTTTTCGCGCGGGAGAGATCATGGTGAGCCCGGACAAGGCGACAGGCCTGAACGAATGGAAATCCGGCTGGACGCTCGTGCTCGCCTCGGCGATCGGGTACTCGTTCTATTCGGTGATGATCGGCGGGCTCGGCCTGTTCATGGAGCCCTTGGACAAGGCGTTCGGCTGGAGCCGGGCGCTGCTGTCCTCCGGGCCGGGCATCGCGACAGTGATCACCGCGATCCTCTCGCCCTTCTTCGGCACCCTGATCGACCGGGTCGGCACGCGGCGGCTGGTGCTGCCAGGGCTGGTCCTGACGATCATCACGATGGCCGCCTTCGGCCTCGTCACCGGCGCGGCCTGGCAATGGCTGGCCTTGTGGGTGGTTTACGGCATCGTTTCCACCAGCCTCAAGTCCACCGCCTGGACGGCGGCGGTGCTGGGGGTGTTCACGGGATCGCGCGGGCTTGCGCTGGGCCTGATGATGTCGGGCCTTGCCTTGTCGCAGATCCTGTTGCCGCCGCTGGGCAACTGGCTGATCGCCGAGCTGGGCTGGCGCGCCGCCTATGTCTGGCTGGCGCTGGGCTGGGGCGGGGTCGCCCTGGTGTTCTGCCTGCTGTTCTTCTTCGACGTTCACGATCGCGAGGCGGAGCGACGCCGGCAGAATGGCACCACGCGCGAGCAGGAGCCTTCGGCAACGCTCGATCTGCCCGGCCTCACGATCCGCCAGGCCTGGCGCAACGCGGCGCTGTGGCGCATCGGGATTTCCAATCTGGTCGTGATGGCGCTCACCAACGGGCTGGCCATCCATCTCTTCCCGATCCTGACACAGGCCGGCGTATCGCGGGCCAATGCCGCCTGGCTGACATCGCTGGGCGGGATCGCGGCCATCGCCGGCAAGCTGCTGACCGGCGTTCTGCTCGATCGCTTCCGCCCCAACTGGATCGGCGCGCTCACGTTCGGCACGGCCGCGGCATCGTTCCTGCTGCTGATGGACAATGTCCGCTCACCGGGGCTGATCGTGCTGGCGCTGGTGGTCAATGGCTATGCGGCGGGCACCAAGATGCAGATCGCCGGCTTCCTCACCGCCGGCTATGGCGGGATGCGGAATTTCGGCGCGATCTACGGCGTGATGGGCGGCCTGCTCGCGCTGGCGGGCGGGATAGGGCCGATGGCGGCGGGGCTGGTCTACGATCTGGCCGGCAGCTACGGCCCGTTCCTCGCCGCGGGCGGCATCGGCTGCGCGCTGTGCGGGCTGCTGATCCTGACGCTGCCGCGCTATCCCGACTGGCAGGCGCACGAGGCGGCGCCGGCGTAGAACGCGCCACCGCCTCCCGTGCTTACAGCCCCAGCCGCGCAACTTCCTGTTCCAGCAGGCGGCTGGGCTCGCCCATTGCGTGGCGCGCGGCCAGCCAGCCGCCGGTCATGCCGCGCGCGTTGGAAATGCCGCTTTGCATGACCGCGCCAGTCTCCATCCGCGCGGCCGAATTGCCCGCCGCATAGAGCCCCGCGATCGGTTGGTCGTCCCAGCCCAGCACGCACCCGTGCGGATCGGTGAGCAGGCCGGTGGAGGGGATGGCCGTGCCGCCCATGCGCTTCAGCTCGACGGCGTAGAACGGGCCCTTGGCGATCGTGCCCAGGTTCGGATGCGGCTGGTTGAACGGATCGCCGCACATCCAGGCGCTCCACGGATGCGTGCCGCGCCCGAAATCGGGGTCCTCGCCCCTGGCGGCGTGCTCGTTGAACCGGGCGACGGTGTGCTCCAGCCCGGCCGGATCGACGCCGATCTTCGCCGCCAGTCCCGCCAGGGTATCGGCCTGCGCGCCGAAGCCCTCCGGCCAGTCCTGCCCCGGCATGATCGACATGAGCGGGTATTTCTCGCGCGACTGGCTGTCGATGATCAGCCAGCAGGGAAAATTGGGATGCGACTGGTCGCCGCCGTCGATCACGTCGATCGTGTAGTAGAACGAGCGGTAGAACGCCTCGTTGCCAAAGCGCCTGCCCTTGCGGTTGACCACGATCGCGTGGGGCTGGCCGATCACCGGCAGCGCGGTGCGCCACAGCGGCATCCCTTCCTCGTCCTCCTCGCCGGGAATGACGAAGCCCAGCGAAGTGATGTCCGGCACCCGCGCGATCCGCGCGCCCAGCGGGCCGGCCAGCCGGAAATTGGCGCCATCGACCGTGGAGAACACCATCGACCCCAATTCAAGCTGCTGGCCCAGCGTCCTGTTGTAATCCTGCCGCCGCTCGAAGCTGCTGACCGCGACGAGGACGCCCTTGTCCGCCCGGACGAACAGATCCCGGCCATCGCGGCTGACGCGCACGCCGACCACACGATGGCCATCGGCGATCAGTTCCTCGGCACTGGCGCCGGTCCACATCGGGATGCCGCGATCGAGCACGCCCTTGACGAAATAGGCCGCGAGGCCGGGCCCCAGGCAGCGCTCGTCGCGCGTCAGGCGTTCGCCCATCAGCGCGAAATCCCACTTCATCATGTTGGCCGTGCCGCCCGCCGCGAACATGTCATGATGCGTCATGCCATAGGGCATCTGCGGCGAAAGCCGCGTGTGGGGCTGCCACTCGCCCAGCTCGGCGCCGGGGAAGGGGACGCATTCGAGCATACGGCCTTCGGCGACGGCGTGGTCGTTATGGCGATAATAATAGTCCGGGCAATCGCGGATGACCGTCATGCGCAGGCCGATCCGCTCCTCGAAATACTTCAGCGCGTGGCGCGCGTGGATCACCTTGTTGAGGATGGCCAGATCGCTGCCATAGCCCATCGACAGCGTCTTGAGATAAAGGAAACCCTCTTCCACCGAGTCCGCAAGGCCGGCTGCGGCGGCCAGGTGATTGCCCGCCACCCAGACCTCGCCCATCGACAGCGCGGTGACGCCGCCCACTTGCCCGGACTTTTCCAGCACCAGCGCGCTCGCGCCCCTGTCATGGGCCGTGATCGCGGCGGCCAGGCCGCCGATCCCCGAACCGATCGAGACGAAATCGACTTCCAGATCCCATTGCCCGGGCAAGTTGGTAATCATCGCGCGGCACTCTCCCTGTGACCAAACCCGCCATCGCGAACGGTCGCGGCACCTGGCCGGGGCCGATCCGTGGCTTTGTTCGTCAGGCTGTTGGCGAACGGCCGGGCTGTCAAGTTATAGCCGCGCCGCGCTGGCATTCGTGTACGCAGCAGCGAAGGCACGCCCGCTGCTGTGCCCATCTCGACCAGCGATGGCGAGCGCCCGAGGCTAACCGTGCGGATACTCGTCCACCGGCGTGAGCAATCGGCTTTGGGAGGTTGCGGATATCGCCAGGCTGGTAGAGGATGCCGGCGCGGCACCGAAGAAACCGGGACCATACAAAAGACCGCGAAGGACAAGGAGGAGACGGGCATGGGCGTTGGCAACATCACGGGAACCGCGACCGAGGGAGGCGTGCACGTTCCGGCCCGCACGATACCCGCCCCGTCAACCGTGAGCGTTGAGGCGCAGGCGTTCCTGTCCAGCCCGCCCATGATGGGCGAGGGCCATCCGTCCGATCTCAACGACAAGGAGGCGTGGCGGGCCTGCCTTGAGGCCGCCGATGCGATGCTCAGCGCGGCAATGGCCGTCAACGTCGAGCGATTCCCGGCGCAGATCATCACGCACCAGGTCGGCGCGGTGCCGGTCTACGAGGTCGTGCCGCAGGGCATGGCACCCGATACGGCCGATCGCGCCATTTTCTATCTCCATGGCGGTGCCTATGTGCACGGGTCGGGCCTGGCGGCCGCCCATATGGCCCTGCCACTCACGACCATGGCGCAAGTCAGGGCATTTTCGATCGATTACCGGATGCCGCCCGATCACCCCTTCCCAACTGGCCTTGATGATACGGTCGAGGCATACCGGTGGCTGCTCGAACGCTTTGATGCACGCAATGTCGTCGTTGTCGGCGGTTCCGCCGGGGGTGGCCTGGCCGCCTCGTTCATGCTGAAAGCTCGCGACCTGGGCCTGCCGCTGGCCGGCGCTTGCGTGCTGGCCACGCCCGAAGCCGATCTCACCGAAAGCGGCGACACCTTCGAGACGAACGACACGATCGACGTTGTGCTCAAGCACCGGCTGACGCAAACCATCGCGCTCTATGCCAACGGTCACGATCTTCGCGATCCCTATCTCTCGGCCGTGTTCGGCGATTTCGGCAAGGGCTTTCCGCCGACAATGCTGGTCTCCGGGACGCGCGACCTGTTCCTCTCCAACACGGTGATCTTGCATCGCGCCCTTCTGCGCGCGGGATGCGAGGCGGAACTGCACGTCTGGGAGGCGATGCCGCACGGCGGCTTCTTCGGTGCGCCGGAGGACGGCGAGGTTCTGCTGGCAGAGGCGGACTTTATCCGAAGAAAGCTGCGGATCGGCTGACAGGCAATCGGGTCAGCGACTTCGGAGGGTACTTTCGGGGTGATCCCCGGTGAACTGGAAGGTGGTGCCCCCAATCGGACGAAGTCCGAACCACAAACAATGCCTGCAGCAGCGTTCGAGCAAAGCGAGAATGGTGCCCGGGGACGGAATCGAACCGCCGACACCATGATTTTCAGTCATGTGCTCTACCAACTGAGCTACCCGGGCGTCGCTTCGGCGGCGGCCCCGAAGGACCGGCGAGCGATGGAGCAGCGCCTATGGCGAAGCCGGGCGGGCTTGGCAAGCCCCCAATCAATCGTCCGGGTCGATATCGGGCGGCAGCGCGGGACCGGGCAGGGCATAGCCATCGTCGAGCCAGCGCACCAGGTCGCGGTCGCGGCAGCGCTGCGAGCAGAACGGGCTGTGTTCGGCCACGCGGGGCTTGCCGCAGATCGGGCATTTGCGTTCGGAGCGAGTCATGATGCGATGGCCTGCGCGAAACCGGCCGCGATCGCAAGGCCCGCGTCTTCGCGCCAGGCGATCGCGCGGCCGGTGCGGCGGGCCAGTTCCACTTCCCATTTAGGCGTGACGGCGGCGCGGACCGCCGGATTGGCGGTGAGTTCCAGCGTTCCCGGCATGTCCACGCGCTCGGCCAGGCGCAGCAGCAGGCGCGCGGCGGCGGCCACGCGATCGCGCGCCAGCCGGTGGACCAGCGAGGGCCGTTCCAGCCGGGCGACAAGCTGGACGAAGCCGAAGCCGTTCATCGCCGTGCGCTGGTGCGGCCAGTCGGCCAGCGCCAAGGCCAGCGCCTCGTCCACCGCGCGGCGATCCTCCCGGCGTTCGAGCGAGGGGAAATCGATGCCGATGGCGCCGCCCAGATCGAACTGGCGGATCGCCCGCGCCAGCGCCGGTATCGCGGCGAGCGACAAGGCGCGCGGCGGCAGCGTGCCGTCGATGTCGATCAGCGTCATGGCCGGGGTGGGGCTGACGATGAGGCCGCCGCTCTCGAACGCGATCTGGCCGTCCCAGGCATCGGTGAACAGCTCGGGCCAGGGATCGTCGGGAAAGCGCCGGACCACGCGCACCGCGTTCCCCTGAGCCGCCAGCGCGGCCGCAAGGGTGGGCGCGGGGCGAGGCGGGGCATCGGTCAGCCGGGCTTGCGCGCGCTTGTGGCGGCCCGTTTCGGCGATCGCGGCGCGCGTGACTTCGGCACGGAGCGGCGCGCCTTCGCTGGCTTCGCGCGGGAGGTTGTCGATCAGCGCTTCCTCGCCGCCGGGGAAGCGCAGCGTGCCCCGGCTCGATCCGGCGCGCCGCGCGACCAGCACGGCATCGGCGATTTCGCCGGGCGCGAGGCGCCCCGGCCAGTCAAGCCGTGCGGCGATGACTGCGCCGCCATCCAGCAGGATCGCGCGATCCTCGCCAATCCCCTGTTCGACCAGCCACTCAGCCAATTGCGAAGCCCGCCGCCTTGAGCAGCGCGCGCGTTTCGAACAGCGGCAGGCCGACGACGCCCGAGTGGCTGCCGGAAATCCACGCGATCAGCCCTTCGGCAGCCCCCTGGATGGCATAGCCCCCCGCCTTGCCCGCCCATTCGCCGCTGGCGATGTAGTCGGCGATCTCGGCTTGCGAGAGCGGCTTGAACCGCACGATCGTTTCGGACAGGCGCTCGTGCAGCGAACCGTCGGGCGCCTTGAGCGCGATCGCTGAAAGCACGCGGTGGCGCCGGCCCGAGAGCAGCGCCAGGCATTGCCGCGCGGTCGCCGCGTCTTCCGTCTTGGGCAGAATGCGGCGGCCGGCCGCGACCACGGTGTCGCCCGCCAGCACGTGCGCGCCTTCGCCGGGTACGGCCAGCGCCTTTTCCCGCGCCATGCGCCGGGCATAATCGCGCGGCACCTCGCGCGGGCGGGGCGTTTCATCGATGTCGGCTGCCCGGATATCCACCGGGACCAGGCCCAGCCGGGCGATCAGTTCGCGTCGGCGCGGGCTGGCCGAGGCGAGGATCAATCGGGGGGCGGGTTGTCCGCCTTCGGGCGGGCCACTGCTTGGCGGCAAGGCGTCAATACGAGCCGGGGCCGCCACGACCGGGCATGAAGCGGTACGTGATGCGCCCCTTGGTCAGGTCATAAGGCGTGAGTTCGACGAGCACTTCGTCACCCACCAGCACGCGGATGCGGTTCTTGCGCATCTTGCCGGCAGTGTGACCGAGGATTTCGTGACCGTTCTCCAGCTCTACGCGGAACATCGCGTTGGGAAGGAGTTCGACCACCTTCCCACGCATCTCGAGGAGTTCTTCTTTCGCCATTGGCGATCAGTTTCCGTTGGGTTCTTTGTTCATTGCGGCGCGACATAGCCATCGCCGCGCCAAATTGGAAGCCTCGGCGGTTCATCTGTGCGTAAACCGCCTTGCGACAAATTAATACCCGAACCGCCCTTGCCTCTCCGCCCGCCGCCGGTCATTTCGGCGCTCGGGAAGGAAAGGGCAGTTTTCGGCGCTTTGGAGATCATATTTTGCGTTCTCTCTTCCTCGTTTCCCTCATTGCCGCCGCTTCTCCCGCCGCTCTCGCGGCGCAGGAAACCGGCGCGCCCGCGGCGCCGGCCACGGGCACCGATGACGCGCCGCAGCACGATCAGGACATCACGGCGATCGGCAACGAGATTCTCGTCATCGCCGATCGCATCAAGGGCCAGGTCGATACCGCGCAGCCCCCGATCCTGACGCTGGACGAGGAAGATGTCGCCTCCTATGGCGTGTCCTCGATCAGCGAACTGCTCGACGCGATCGCGCCGCAGACCTCCAGTGGGCGCGGCCGGGGCGCGGGACGCCCGGTGGTGCTGCTGAACGGCCAGCGGATCGCGAACTTCCGCGAAATGCGCAGCGTTCCGCCCGAAGCGATCCGGCGCGTGGAAGTGCTGCCCGAGGAAGTGGCGCTGCGCTTCGGCTATCCGCCCAACCAGCGCGTGGTCAATTTCATCCTCAAGGACAAGTTCTCCAGCAAGCAGGCGGCCGGCGAGTACAACCTGCCCACGCGCGGCGGCTATGACAATTACGAACTGGAAGGCAGCCTGTTCCGCGTGGAGGGCGCGGCCCGGATCAACCTTGAGGCCAAAGTCACCGAAAGCTCGATGCTGACCGAGGCCGAACGTCACATCAAGCAGGAAGCGGACGCCATTCCGACGGTGGCGACCGATCCCGATCCGGCCGATTATCGCAGCCTGATCGATTCAAGCCGGGAGATCACGCTCAACGGCTCCTGGGCCAAGGGCATCGGCAAGGGTGGGCTGGGCGGCTCGCTCACCGCCAGTGCCGCCTATACGCGCAGCGACAGCCGCTCGCTTTCCGGGCTCGATACCGTGCGGCTGACCGACCTCGATGGCGCCAGCGAGCTGCGCAGCCTGGGCGATCCGCTGGCGCGCCGCTCGGGCAGCGATACGTTCGAAGGCGGGCTGGCGCTGAACAAGCCGCTTGGTTCCTGGCAGCTTACCGCCACGGCCGATGGCAGCTATGCCGATGCGTTGACCCGGGTGGACCGGCGGGCCGACACCCGCGCACTGGTCGATGCCGCCGCCGCTGGCGATCTTGACATCGCCGGCGCGCTGCCGGCGGTGGCCGATGCCGGCTATGATCGCGCGCGTTCGAAGACGCTGACGGTCGGCTCGCTGGTGACGGTATCGGGCAAGCCGTTCTCGCTGCCGGCGGGCGATGCCGCGCTGACGCTGCGCGGCGGCTTCGATTACAACCGCAGCAACAGCAACGACACGCGCACCGCGATGGGCAGCGTGGTGTTCGATCGCAGCGATGCCTCGGCCGGCCTGAACCTGTCGCTGCCGCTCACCAGCCGCCGCGACGGCGTGCTGGGCGGGGCGGGCGACGTCTCCCTCAATTTCAGCGGCGGGATCGATCACTTGTCGGACTTCGGTTCGCTGTTCGACTGGAGCGCCGGGCTGACCTGGAAGCCGACCGAGAAGCTCAGCCTCCAGGCCAGCTACCTGACCGACGAGGCCGCGCCCACGCTGGCGCAGCTGGGCGCGCCGCAAG
Organism: Novosphingobium album (ex Liu et al. 2023); assembly: GCF_029076845.1. Taxonomy (GTDB): domain Bacteria; phylum Pseudomonadota; class Alphaproteobacteria; order Sphingomonadales; family Sphingomonadaceae; genus Novosphingobium. The sequence goes on along the minus strand of NZ_JARESE010000028.1, from coordinate 94,546 downwards.
TGCAGACTTTCAACGTGCCGATCTACGATTTCATCCGGGGAGAGGCGGCGCTCGTCACCGTGACTTCGGGCGGCAATCCCGATCTGCGCAAGGAAAAGCAGCGCGACGTCAAGATCTCGGCGAACTGGGAACTGCCGTTCCTGCAACGCTCGAACATGATCGTCGAATATTTCCGCAACAGTTCGTCCGACGTGACGCAGGCTTTTCCGCTGCTGACGCCCGCGATCGAGGCCGCGTTCCCCGACCGCGTGACGCGCGATGGCGAGGGCCGGCTGATCGCGATCGATCGCCGCGCGGTGACGTTCGACAAGATCGAAAGCGCGCATATGCGCTGGGGCTTCAACCTTTCGGGCAGCCTGGGCCCGCAGCCGGCCGGCGGCGGCGGGCGCGCGGGCGGGCGCGGCGGCCCCGGCGGCCCCGGCATGATGGGCGGCCCCGGATTCGGCCCGCCCGGTGGCGGCGCGGGCCGCTGGAACATGTCGATCTATCACACCTGGCGCTTTACCGACCGCGTGACGATCGCGGCCGGCGGTCCGGTGCTCGATGCGCTGAAAGGCGATGCGATCGCGGCGGGCGGCGTCGCGCGCCATGCGTTGGAATTCGAAGGCGGGCTGTTCAAGAACGGCATGGGCCTGCGGCTCAACGGAAGCTGGACGGCGCCCGCAACCGTGCGCGGCAATGGTCTGCCCGACAGTTCGGACTTGCGCTTCGGCAGCGTGTTCAATGTCGATGCACGGCTGTTCGTCGATCTGGGCCAGCGCAAGGGCCTGGTCGAGAAAATGCCGTTCCTGAAGGGCGCGCGGCTGTCGTTCACCGTGGATAACCTGCTCGATTCGCGTCAGAAGGTGACGGACGACAACGGGCAGGTGCCGCTGGCTTACCAGCGCGGCTATCGCGACCCGCAAGGCCGGGTGATCGGCATCGATTTGCGCAAGATGTTCTGAACCGCCGGCCGGCGGGGCTCCCCAACCGGGCGCGTATCGCCTATCTGGCGGGAATGTCTCGCACGCCGGCCGGCACACCCGATCACCCCCAGGGGCAGGAGCGCTTCCACGAGGATCGCGCTACCTACACCGTGCGCGGGTCCGACCAGCCTGATCTGGCCAGGGGCTGCGAAGTGATCCGCGACACGGTGCGCACGCTGCCGCCCACACCCGGCGTCTATCGGATGCAGGACGCGCGCGGTGAAGTGCTCTATGTCGGCAAGGCGCGCGCGCTGAAGAACCGCGTGGCGAATTACACGCAGGTCGATCGCCTGCCCGGCCGGTTGCAGCGCATGGTCAGCCAGACGCGCAGCATGACGATCGTCACCACCAATTCGGAAGCCGAGGCGCTGCTGCTGGAAGCGCAGTTCATCAAGCGCTTTCGCCCGCCGTACAATGTTTTGCTGCGCGACGACAAATCGTTCCCGTTCATTTTGCTGCGCGCCGATCATGCCTTTCCGCGCATCATGAAGCATCGCGGCGCGCGCAAGGCGAAGGGCGATTACTATGGCCCGTTCGCCAGCGCGGGATCGGTGAACACCACGATCAACGCCTTGCAAAAGCTGTTTTTGCTGCGCTCGTGCACCGACAGTTTCTTCGCGCGGCGCGATCGACCCTGCCTGCTCTATCAGATCAAGCGCTGCTCGGCGCCTTGCGTCGGCCGGATCGACGAAGCGGGCTATGCCGAGCTGGTGCGCGAGGCGAAGGACTTCCTGGGCGGCAAATCGAGCGCGGTGCAGCGCAAGATCGAGGAGCAGATGGCCCAGGCCGCACAGGCGCTCGATTTCGAGCGCGCGGCCATGCTGCGCGACCGGCTGCGGGCCGCGACTTTCATCCAGGGCAGCCAGGCGATCAATGCCGAGGGGCTGGCCAATGCCGATATCTTCGCGATGGCCAGCAAGGGCGGGCAGATCGGCATCCAGGCCTTCTTCATTCGCGGCGGGCAGAACTGGGGCCATCGCGCGTTCTTCCCCACCCACACCGAGGACTTGCCCGAAGGGGAAGTGCTGCAAAGCTTCCTGGCCCAGTTCTATGAGGAAGTGCCGCCCGCGCGCTGCATCCTGGTCGATCGCGACTTGCCCGAAAGCGCGCTGCTGGCCGAGGCGCTGCGCGCGATGGCGGGGGGCAAGGTGGAAATCTCGGTGCCGCAGCGCGGCGCGCGGCGCCGGCTGATCGCGCAGGCGACGCGCAATGCGGTGGAGGCGCTGGACCGCCGGCTGGCCGAACGCGGCACGCAGGCCAGGATCATGGCCGAACTGGCCGAATTCCTGGAACTGGCCGAGCCGCCCCGGCGCATCGAGATCTACGACAACAGCCATATCCAGGGCACCAAGGCGGTGGGGGCGATGGTCGTCGCCGGGCCCGAGGGCTTCCTCAGGAACCAGTACCGCAAGTTCAACATCAAGGCGGCGCAGTCCAACGACGATTTCGCGATGATGCGCGAAGTCATGACGCGCCGGTTCGGCCGCGCGATCGAGGAAGATCCCGATCGCGATGCCGGCACCTGGCCCGATCTCGTGCTGATCGACGGCGGCAAGGGACAGATGAGCGCGGTGCGCGAGGCTGTCGAGGAACTCGGCATTGAGGATGTGCCGCTGATCGCCATCGCCAAGGGGCCGCACCACGGCCGCGAAGGGCGCGAGGTGTTCCATTTCCCCGACGGGCGCGAAAAGATGCTGCCGGTCAATTCGCCGCTGCTGTTCTATCTTCAGCGCTTGCGCGACGAGGTCCACCGCTTTGCCATCGGCGCGCATCGCGAGAAGCGCAGCCGTGCCATCACCGCCAGTCCGCTCGACGAGATTCCCGGCATTGGCCCGGCCCGCAAGCGCGCGCTTTTGCTGCATTTCGGTACGGCGGGCAAAGTGCGCGCGGCCAGCCTGGAGGATTTGCAGCGCGCGCCCGGAATCTCGGTGGCGGTAGCGCAGACGGTCTACGATTTCTATCACCCCGGCGGGTGAATGCCGCGCCTTATCCGGTCGCGCCCACCTTGCGCAGCAGGCGCCAGCCATAGGCCTTGGCCAGATTGCGGTGCGGCCAGCGGCCGGTGCTCGCGGGTTTGAGGCCGATGCGGCGCAGCACGCTGTTGAACGCGCGGGCATCGGCTTCGGCGAAGCTCCATTCGGACCGCCAGGTGATCGACAGCGAGATCGAGGGCGCCGGCCCGTTGCGCACGAAATGCGGCGCCATCACCGGCACGAACAGCGCCTCCCCCGGGCCGATGGCGAATTCGCGGCCGCCGGCCGCCAGTTCGTCGCGCCAGTGCAGTTCGCGTCCGCCGCCGGTGTGGTAGGTCTCGTGCACTTCGTCGGGCGCGTAGAGCGCATCGCCGGCGGGAAACTGGGTCATGACTTTCGATCCGCGGATCTGCAGCAGGATGTTGTGCTCGGGATCGAAGTGATAGGGCGTCACCCCGTTGGGTGATGTGACGAAGACGAAGCCCTGCGTCTTCAGCATCTTGCCGGTGCGCGCTTCGATCGCGGGGCGAAGCTCGTCAAGCAGTTCGGCCAGCAGGCCGGCATAGGCGGGCACCTGCTCGATGTTCTTGAGCGCGGCCCAGCTGTTGCTGCGCTCGATATTGCGGATCGTCTCGCCGATCGGGATGCCGGTGGGCGTCGGCTTGCCGTCGATGCCGATGGGCTGGTCGGCGAAATTGTATTCGATCGAGGCTTCGGGCAGCGTTTCCGCCAGGGTCGCCAGCGCGTCCAGCTCCATCAGCGGATGGTGATCCAGCCTGTGGACGAGTTTGTGGGGAACCTCGGGATAGGCGGCGGAAAACGCCTCTCGGGCTTCGGGTGGAAAGATGCTCATGGGTCCTGTCCTGCGGGGTTGCGAGCGATTTCGGCGTGGACGAACAGGCCGAACAGCGCGCGCCGCAAGCGCCCGCCGATGGCGATCGAAAGCCGGCCGACGGCGCGGCGCTCGCGCCAGAAATGGTCGATCATCGGATGGTCGGCGGCGGCGCAGCTATCGCTCCAGTCGACATCGGCGTGTTCGAGCATCGCCAGGTTCTCGCGCTGCAGCAGCACGCCGGGCGAGAAGCGGGCATAGTCCTCGTCGAACGCGGTCTTGAACGAATAGGCGCCGGGCGGCGTGACGAAGGTGGCCAGCATGGCCAGCGGCCAGCCGTTGAGCGAAAGGCTGAGGCGTTCAAGCCGGCCGCGCTCGGCGGCCCCGGTCAAAGCCTCGCGGAACAGCGCGGTGGTGGCCAGGTTCGAGGCGAGGGCGGAGCCCGCCTTGCCTTTCCAGCCCGATTCCTCCAGCGCCAGGAACGAATCGATCCAGTGGCGCAGATCGGCATCGTCGGTATGGCGCGTGATTTCGACCGAGCCTTCCTCGGCCAGCCGATTGGCCTGGCGGCGCAATTCCTTGCGCTTCTTGCCCGAGAGCGAGGCTTCCAGATAAGCGTCGGGCGCCAGGTCCGACGAGAGCATCGCGCGGCTTTCGCGATGGACGATCTCGGCCTGCCGCCACTCGCCGGCCAGCACGCCTTCGAGCGCGGCGTGCATCGGCCCGCCCAGCGGGATGCCGCGCAAGTGCAGGAACAGCGCGAGGCCGGGCGCGCGATCGGCCCAGCGCAGCAGTGCTTGCCAGAACGGCACTTCGCTGCCTTGCGCCACCAGCGGCACGCCGCAGAAGCAATTGGCATGGAGCCAGTTGGCAATGTTCGGCACTGGCCAGCGGTAATAGCGCGCCGATCGCACGATCGGCAGCAGCCCCGCCAGCCGCCCGTCCTCCTCATAGCGCAGTATCGCCACTTCGCCTTCGCGGGCGAGATGCGTGAGCGAGGGGAGCAGGTACCAGCTTTCGAAGAAGGGATTGGGCTCGCTGGCGCGCGCGGCCAGGGCATCCCAGGCCTCGATCTCGCCGGCCAGGTCGCGCCAGGGCACGCAGGTGATCCGCCCGGCAGGCAGCGCGCCGCGCGCCGGGGCCGCTTGCCCGGCGGGTCGGAGCTGGAACTGCGCCCTGGTCGCCACCCGTTAACCTTCGCACCACGCGGCTTACGATGCCGCAGGATCGGGTCTAGCAGCGGTTGCTCAACGAAATGCTAATGGTTGGCGGCAAATGAAAAGCCCCGCCCGGCATGAACCGGACGGGGCTTTCCCGGTTCCACACGGGATGGGGTCAGCCAGTCGCCAGCGCGGCCAGCAGCAGCAGCGCGACGATGTTGGTGATCTTGATCATCGGGTTCACGGCGGGGCCCGCGGTGTCCTTGTAGGGATCGCCCACGGTATCGCCCGTCACGGCCGCCTTGTGGGCTTCGGAGCCCTTGCCGCCGTGATGGCCGTCCTCGATGTATTTCTTCGCATTGTCCCACGCGCCGCCACCCGAGGTCATCGAAAGCGCCACGAACAGGCCGCCGACGATCACGCCCAGCAGCAGCGCGCCCAGCGCGGCGAAGCCGTTCTCCGGCCCGGCGACCCACGAGATCACGAAATAGACCACGATCGGCGCGAGCACTGGCAGCAGCGAGGGCACGATCATTTCCTTGATCGCCGCCTTGGTCACCAGGTCGACCGTCCGGGCGTAGTTCGGCCGCGAGGTGCCGGCCATGATCCCCGGATCGGCGGCGAACTGGTCGCGCACGTCCTTCACCACGTCACCCGCCGCGCGGCCCACGGCGGTCATGCCCATCGAGCCGAACAGGTAAGGCAGCAACGCACCCAGCAGCAGGCCGACGATGACGTAGGGGTTCTCCAGGCTGAAATCGACCTCGAGATCGGGGAAGAACACGCCAAGATCGGTGGTATAGGCGGCGAACAGCACCAGCGCGGCCAGGCCGGCCGATCCGATCGCATAGCCCTTGGTCACGGCCTTGGTGGTGTTGCCCACTGCGTCGAGCGCGTCGGTCTTCTCGCGCACGCTGTCATCCAGGCCGGCCATCTCGGCAATGCCGCCGGCATTGTCGGTGACGGGGCCATAGGCATCGAGCGCGACGACCATGCCCGCCAGCGCCAGCATGGCGGTGGCCGCATAGGCGATGCCGATCAGGCCCGCGAGCTGGTAGGCGATGATGATGCCCGCGACGATCACCAGCGTGGGCAGCGCGGTCGCCTCAAGGCTGATCGCAAGGCCCTGGATGACATTGGTGCCGTGGCCGGTTTCCGAAGCCTTGGCGATCGACTTCACCGGGCGGAAGTTCGTGCCGGTGTAGTATTCGGTGATCCAGATGATCAGCCCGGTGATGACGAGGCCGAGCATGGAGCACCAGAACAGGTCCATGCCGGTGAAGCCGCCGATCGTATCGGATACCACCGGCAGGTCAGCCGCATCGCCGCTCAGCGGCGCCAGATCGCCCGGCCCGGCGCCGCCGATCACGGTGTTCATGTCGCCCAGCGCCAGCTGCGTCATGTACCAGATCGCCGGGATCGAGAGGATCGCGGTGACGAGGAAGCCCTTGTACATCGCGCCCATGATGTTCTTGCCGCCGCCCAGGCGGACGAAATAGGTGCCGATGATCGAAGTGACGATGCAGGCGCCGCCGATCAGCAGCGGCAGGCTCATCAGCCCCATCAGGTTGTCCGCGCCCTTCATCAGCAGCGCGGTGAGCACCATGGTGGCGCCGACGGTGACGACGTAAGTCTCGAACAGGTCGGCGGCCATGCCGGCGCAGTCGCCCACGTTGTCGCCCACGTTGTCGGCGATCACCGCCGGATTGCGCGGATCGTCCTCGGGAATCCCGGCCTCGACTTTGCCGACAAGGTCCGCGCCCACGTCGGCCGCCTTGGTGAAGATGCCGCCGCCCAGACGCGCGAAGATGGAGATCAGCGAGGCGCCGAAGGCCAGCGCGGTCAGCGCCTCGACCACGGTGCGGTCCTCGCCGCCGACGGTGTAGCCGCCCGGCCCGGTCAGGTACCAGAAGAACACCGAGATCGCGAGCAGCGCGAGGCCGGCCACCAGCAGGCCCGTGATGGCGCCGGCGCGGAACGCCAGCGTCAGCCCTTGCTGCAGGCCTTTCTGCGCGGCGGCGGCGGTGCGCACGTTGGCGCGGACCGAAATGTTCATGCCGATGAAGCCGGCCACGCCCGAAAGGATCGCGCCGATCACGAAGCCGATCGCCGAAATGTGCCCCAGCGTCGCCAGGATGACCACCGCGACGACCACGCCGACGATCGCGATGGTGGTATATTGCCGTTTCAGATAGGCCTGCGCGCCTTCCTGGATGGCCGCGGCGATTTCCTGCATTTTTTCGTTGCCGGCCGATGCACTGAGCACCTGACGGCTGGTGACAAGGCCGTAAACGAGGGCCAGAAGCCCCAGACCAATCGCGATCGTGATCAGATTCACAGAACGCCCCCTCCTGCTTATCTTGTGTTTGTCACGGCTATTTCTGCCGCACAAGAGGAAGGGCTAAGGCCAAGCCCTGGCCGAGGCAAGCACAATTCCCGGTCTTTTGCCGGTCATGAAGGGCGATACTGCCAGCAGCGGCTTGCCGTGCTCGCGGCCCCCGCTCGCTGCGGGGCCGGCTTTCAGTGTTCGTAGCCGAGCCCGGCTTCGCCCACGTCGATCCCGTCGAGCGTCAGCGGCGCGGCGCCCGGCGGCGCGAGCAGGCCGATTCGCGTTGCCGGGACGGGCAGGGCGGCCTCGGGCGGCGCGGTGAACAGCAACTGGTAATCGTCGCCCCAGCGCAGCGCGTCGTCACGCCGCGCCTCGGGCGCGGCGATGGGCACGGCCATGCGCGCGATGTCGATGCTCACGCCGCTGGCGCGCGCGAGGCGCCAGGCATCGAGCAGCAGGCCGTCCGAAACGTCCATCATCGCGCTGACATGCGGGGCGAGCGCCTGCCCCTGGCCCAGCAGCGCGACGGGGCGGCGATAGGCCAGCGAATCGCCGCCAGTGCCGTCGCGCAGCGCCTCGAAGCCCATCATCGCCGCGCCGACCGGGCCGGTGATCCACAGCGCCTCGCCCGGCCATGCGCCATCGCGCCCCGGAACCGGCCGATACGTCGCCCGGCCGATCGCGGTAAGGCCCAGAACGCGCGCGCCGTTGCCGGCAACCGTGTCGCCCCCCAGCAGCGACGCGCCGTAATGCGCCAGCGCCGCGTCCAGCCCTTCCACGAACCGCGCGTCGTCATCCCCGCCCAGCGTATAGCCCAGCAGCACGCCCACCGGCTCGGCGCCTTTGGCGGCCAGGTCCGACATGTTCGTCGCCACCAGCTTCCAGGCCACGTCGGCCGCGTCCTGTCCGGGCAGGAAGTGCACCCCTTCGACCATGGCATCATGCGTCAGCACCAGCGTTTCGCCGCCCACTTCGAGCACCGCGGCATCATCGGCCAGACCGCGCGCCGCCGGATGCCAGGCGATCGCGCGCAACGCCGCGATGAAGGCATGCTCGCTGGTCAGCGAACCGCCTTGGCCACGGCATCGAGCACGCCGTTGACGAATTTCGCCTCGCGCGCGTCGAAGAAGGCGTGCGCGACGTCGAGGTATTCGCTGATCGCGGTGCCGGTGGTGATGTCCGGCCGGGCGAGCAGTTCATATGTGCCCGCGCGCAGGATCTGCAGCATGGTCTTGTCGAGCCGTTGCAGCGACCAGCCCTCGGCCAGCTTGCCGGCGATCAGCGCGTCGATCTCGTCACGCCGGGCCAGCGTGCCTTTCACCACATCGTCGAAGAAGGCGACCTCGGCATCGGCGTACTGGTCGTCGTCGATCTCGGCGCCCAGGCGGTGGCGGTGGAATTCGTCAAGCAACTGGGGTTGCGGCGTCGCCTCCATATCGTGCTGGTAGAGCGCCTGGACGGCGGCGAGGCGCGCGGCGGCGCGGGCCTTGGAACGGGCTTTCACAGGCCGAGTCTCACTTCGATCGAGCGCGCGTGCGCGGGAAGCCCTTCGGCATCGGCCAGCGCGATCGCCGCCGGACCGATCGCGGCAAGCGCCGCCTGGTCCAGCTGGATGAAGCTGGTGCGCTTCATGAAATCGAGCACCGAAAGGCCCGAGGCGAAGCGCGCGCGGCGGCCGGTGGGAAGAACGTGGTTGGGGCCGGCGATATAATCGCCCACCGCTTCGGGGGTGTGGCGGCCCAGGAACACGCTGCCGGCGTGGCGTATCCGCGCGAACAGCGCCTCGGGGTCGTCGGTGGCGATCTCGACGTGCTCGGCGGCCAGCGCATTGGCGAGCGCGGGGGCTTCGTCGAGGCTTTCCACCTCGATGATCACGCCGTGTCGGTTCCAGCTCTGATCGGCGACCCGCGCGGTTTCGAGCATGGCGATTTCCACGCCCACCCGATCGGCCACCGTATCGGCGAACAGCGCATCGTCGGTGATCAGGATGGATTGCGCGGCCGGATCGTGCTCGGCCTGGCTGAGCAGGTCGGTGGCGATCCATTCGGGATCGTTGTTGGCATCGGCGATGACCAGGATCTCGCTGGGCCCGGCGACCATGTCGATGCCGACGACGCCGTAAAGCTGGCGCTTGGCCTCCGCCACCCAGGCATTGCCCGGCCCGGTGACGACATCGACCGCACGGATACGCTGCGTGCCATAGGCGAGCGCGGCCACCGCCTGGGCGCCGCCCACGCGCCACAGCTCGTCCACGCCGGCCAGATAGGCGGCGGCCATGACCAGCGGATTGGTCTCGCCCCTGGGCGTGGGCGTCGTCACCACCAGCCGCTCGACCCCGGCGACCTTGGCGGGAATCGCGTTCATCAGCAGCGAGGAGGGATAAGCCGCCCGGCCGCCTGGCACATAGAGCCCGGCCGCATCGACCGGCCGCCACACCGCGCCCAGGCGGATGCCGGCGTCGTCGACATAGTCGCGGTTTTCCGGCTTTTGCGCTTCGTGGAAGGCGCGGATGCGCTGCGCGGCGAGTTCCAGCGCGGCGCGCAGATCGGGCTTGAGCGCTTCGAACGCCTCGCGGCATTCGGCCCGCTCGATCCGCCAGGCGGCATCGTCGGACAGCGAGTGCCCATCGAACCGGCGGGTCAGCTCGGCCACCGCTTCGTCGCCGCGATTGCGCACGTCGGCCAGGATCAGCGCGACGTCGCGCGCGACATCCTCGTCGCTTTCGCGCCGGTCGCGCACCAGGCGGCGGAAGGCTTGCGCGAAGCCGGAATCTTTGGTGGAGAGCCGCAGCATCAGGCCGCCACTCGCGCTTCGCTGACCAGCGCGCGGAACCGTTCGACCAGTTCGCCGACCCGCTCGTCGGTCTTGAGCGCGGCGCGGTTGACGATGAGGCGCGCAGAGATTTCAAGGATCGTGCTCGTTTCCACCAGCCCGTTCTCCTTGAGCGTGCGCCCGGTCGAGACCAGATCGACGATCCGGCTCGACAGGCCAAGGCTCGGCGCCAGTTCCATCGCGCCGTTGAGCTTCACCACCTCGGCCTGGATGCCCAGGCTTTCGAAGTGGCGGCGCGTGAGGTTGGGGTACTTGCTGGCGATGCGCAAGTGGCTGGGCATCGCTCCGCCATCGGCGCCGGCCGGCCCGGCGACCGAGAGCCGGCAATGGCCGATGGCGAGATCCACGGGCGCGTAGAGATCGGGATAGGCGAATTCCTCGACCACGTCGGACCCGACGATGCCGACTTGCGCGGCGCCGTGCGCCACGAACGTGGCCACGTCGAACGCGCGCACGCGGATCAGGCGCATGTCCGAATCCTCGCAGGCAAACGACAGCGCGCGGGATTTCTTGTCGTGGAACTCCGCTTCGGGCACGACCCCGGCGCGTGCCATCAGCGGCAGCGCCTCGTCGAGAATGCGCCCCTTGGGCACGGCGAAGGTCAGCGGATTGGGCATGGAGCGCGCATTTAGGCAGCCAAAGGCCAAAGGGCAACGACGAAAGGGCGGCGCGGATGGACGATGTGGCAAGCACGGGGGCACAGGCGGTGGCGCTGGCCTTCGCCAATCAGGTCGCTTACTGCCAAAGCAATGGCGCGAACGTGACCGCGCGCATCGTCGCGGCGCTGGGCGCGCTGCTTGACGATGCCGATGCCGGGCCGCTGCTGGCCCGCATCCGCGACTGGCCGGGCGCGCCGCTGGCGGACGGGCTGCCGTTGCGTACGGCCGGCGCGCTCCATTCGCTGCATCTGACCGGCCGCGAACCGGCATTGGCGGCGATCTATGCGGGCGAGCTGGCGGACGATGTGCGGATCGTGCGCGATGCGGTGCGTCGGCAAGGCGCGGCATTGCTGCCCTGGCTTGACGGTCCGCCCCAGACCAACGAGGCCGGGCGCTCGTCCAACTTCATCGCCGGCATGTTGTGGCTGGCGGCGCAAGGGCTGCCCGCGCGCTTCGAATGTTTCGAAATCGGATCGAGCGCGGGGATCAATCTGATGATTGATCGCTATCGCTATGATCTGGGCGGAATTATCGTGGGGCCGGAGCAGCCGGTGATCGCCTTCGCGCCGGAATGGCGCGGGCCTCCGCCCCCGCCAGGGCCGATCGCGATCGCCTCGCTGAAAGGCTGTGACGTCGCGCCAGTCGATCTGGCCGACCCGGAGCAGGCCCTGCGCTTGCGCGCCTATATCTGGCCCGAGCACGCGGTGCGTTTTGCCCGGCTGGAAGCGGCGATCGCCGCGGCGCGGCGGCGCCCGCCCGATCTGGTGGCGATGCGCGCGGCGGATTTCGTCGAGAAGCAGCTTGCCCGGCCGCAAGCGGCGGGGACGACGCGGGTGCTGATGCACTCGATCGTCTGGCAATATCTGCCCGAGGACGAGAAACGGCGGATTACCGAGGCGATGGAAGCGGCGGGCCGAAGCGCGACCGGCGATCGGGCGCTGGCGTGGATCGCGCTGGAGGCGAATCGCGAGCTGCTCCATCACGGGCTGACCGTGCGCTACTGGCCGGGCGGCGAGGAGCCGCGGCTGATCGCGGCCGCCCATGCCCACGGCGCGTGGATCGACTGGCGCGGCTGAGAGGCGTCGTGAAATGCGTGTTTTGGAGCGGGCCGGTGCCGCAGCGAAATGCGCTCTTCCGCGCATTTCCAGACGAATCCCCTATTCGCCGGGCGCGCGGGCCTTGATCGCCAGGGCGTGCACGCGCTGGCCGGGAATGTCGCCCAGCGAGGCATTGACCAGGCGCTGGCGCTGGAGGCGCGAGATTCCGGCGAACGCAGCGCTTTCGATCTCGATCGTGAAATGCGATTCGCCGCTGCCGTCATGCCCGGCGTGGCCATGGTGGCGCGCGCTGTCATTGATGATCTCGAGGCGGGTGGGGGCAAGGGCGTCGGTCAGCAGCCGCCGCATTTCCTGAGCTATTGGTCCGTTCATACCTTCCATTTACGCCATGCGCGCGCCATCTTGAAGCCGGTGAGCAATAATAGATTTCACGGGCGGCACGAATCGGACGGAAGGATGTGCGGATGGCCCGGCTGCGATGCGGCCGGGGAATTCCGCGCGCCTGGCGTGCGGCCATCGGGCTTCGACGGGCCGGGCGACTATCGCTGGTTCTGCCTGGATCATGTGCGGCAGTTCAATTCGGGCTACGACTATTTCGACGGGATGAGCGCGGAGGAAATCCTCGACGCGCAATCGCCGCTGCATGGCTGGGACAGCCAGAGCCGGGCCTTCCGGGCCGACGCGGCGGTCGACCGGATGCCGCGCTGGGCTGACTTCTCCGATCCGCTCGAAGCGATTTCCGCGCGGGCACGGGCGCATGTGAACCGCAAGCGCGCCGATCTGCACGCGGGCGTCGCCCGCTTCACCCCGGCCGAACGCCGCGCGCTCGAAACGCTGGGGCTGGATGGCGATACCGACCGGCGGGCGCTGCGCATGTGCTACACCCGGCTGGTGCGGCAATATCATCCCGATCACAATGGCGGCGACCGCAGCCTTGAAGACCGCCTGCGCCGCGTGGTGGAAGCCTATCAGCTGCTGCGCAAGGCCCGCGCTTTCGCCTGAGGCTCAGGCGCGTTCATTCTCGCAGATAGCCGCGAGCTGCGCGGCGCAGGCCGCCCAGCCATCGACGAAGCCCATCTGCTCGTGGGTCTTGCGGTTTTCCTCGCGCCAGTGGCGGGCCGAGGCGGTGTAGCGCGTGCCTTCGCCTTCGGGCGCGATTTCCCAGATGCCGATCATGAAAGGGCCGGCGGGCTGGAAATCGCCGACAATGGCATCGGTGGTGACGAAGCGGCGGCCTTCGTCATAGGCCAGGAAAATGCCGTCCTGCGGCGCGACTTCGCCGTTGGGGCCGTACATCGTCATGCGGCAGGCGCCGCCCGGCCGGCGATCCTGTTCGTCGATCTCGACGCGCCAGGGCACCGGGCACCACCATTCCTCCTGCCGATGGGCCATGACGTCCCACACCTTGGCGGGCGGGGCGGCGATATAGCGCGTGACCGAAAGTTGGTTGGGCGTTTCATCAGACATCGTTGCTCTCCCTCAATCGCGATCGGGCGCGCCGAGCGGGAAGCCGGCGCGATAGGGGCGCGCATCCTCGACACAGCGCGCGACCGGCGGCAGGCTCAGCAGATGGGCGCGCCACTGGCGCAGGCGCGGGAACTGGTCCGCGATCGGGTGCACCCAATCGGCATAGAACAGCGCGGGCGCGGCGGCGCATTCGATCAGCGTGACGTGGTCGCTTGGCGGATAGAACCGCAACCAGCCTTCGAGCCAGGCATAGCTGCGTTCCAGCCGTTCGCGCGCCTCGGTAACGAGGGCCATGTCCGGGTTCTCCCGGTCGCGCAGATAGGCCCCGACGATGTCCTGCATGGCGTTCATGACGTAATTGTCGAACACCCGGTCCAGCATCCGCATTCCCGTCGCCGCGTCGGGATCGCCGGGAATGAGCATCTGCCTGGCCGCCTGATGGCTGGCGAGATATTCGATGATCGTCGTCGCTTCGAACAGCAGGTTCTCTCCGTCGGCGAGCACCGGGAACTTGCCGAGCGGCCCGGCCGACTGGACGACCGAGATATTCTCCGGGTGGTCCGGGTCGACGATCTGGAACGTGAACGGCACTTCGGCCGCGTAAAGCGCGATCAGCGCTTTCCAGGTATAGGACGAGAAGGGATGGCCATAGAGTTGCAGGGGCGATGTGTCGTTCAAGTTTGGCCTCCATCGGGCACGGTCAATGCTTCGGGAAAATGGCCATCGCGGTCTTCGAAATGGACGCCGCGACTGCCGCACCGGATGATCATGTGGTTCAGCGTGACGCTCACCCGGCCACGCCCTTGCGCGCCGCTTCGATCGTGGCGATGTCGATCTTGCGCATTGTCATCATCGCTTCCATCGCGCGCCGCGCGGCATCGCGATCGGGGTCGGACATCGCCTCGCTGAGCGCGCGGGGGGTGATCTGCCAGGACAGGCCCCACTTGTCCTTGCACCAGCCGCACTGGCTTTCCTGCCCGCCATTGCCGACGATCGCATCCCAGTAGCGGTCGGTTTCCGCCTGGTCCTCGGTCGCGATCTGGAATGAGAAGGCCTCGCTTTGCGGAAACGTCGGACCGCCGTTGAGGCCGATGCAGGCAATGCCCATGACGGTGAACTCGACGACGAGCACGTCCCCTTCCTTGCCGTCGGGATAGTCCGACGGGGAGCGCTGCACGGCGGTGACTGCGGTATCGGGAAAGACCGAGGCGTAGAAAAGCGCGGCTTCCTCGGCAGTGCCTTCATACCACAGGCAGATGCGGTTTTTGGGGAGGGTCATTTGCGCATTTCCTCGATCAAGGCGTTGTCCACCGCCTTGGCCGCCTTGTAGGCGGCGCGGGCCTGCAATCGCTCGGCATAGGCGACGAAGGCCTCGAGCGGCGGAATGATGCCGAACGTCAGCCCCCAATCCACCGTGCTGCCGACATAGACGTCCGCCATGGTGAAGCGTTCGCCGCAGACCCAGGTGCGACCTTTGAGGAAGCCGTCGAGCGTTGCGATCGCGCGTTCGAAGCTGCCCCAGCCGGCCATCGCCTCCTGATCGGGCGCGGGCTCGAAATGCAGCGCGCGCGATGTGATCGCCTGTTCGATCGGGCCGGCGGCGAACAGGGTCCAGCGGAAGTAGTCGGCGGTTTCGGCGTCGTTCGGCAGCAGGCCGGCCTCGGGATGCATCTCGGCCAGATAGAGGCAGATCGCCGCCGCCTCGGTCACGATCCGATCGCCGCCATCGGCATGGTGCACGATGGTCGGCACCTTGCCCATGGGATTGACCGTGAGGAACGCGGCCGGTTTGGCCTTCAGGTCGACCAGCACCTGCTCATAACCCGCGCCGGCCTCATGCAGTGCCCAGCGCGCGATCTGCCCGCGTGACATGGGATTGGTGTAGAAGGTGTAGTCGGCCATGAATCACTCTCCCCCGAAATGCGCGATAGCCGGAACATTTAAGGAACAAATGTCCCGCGTCAATCGCCTTTCGCGCCGACCAGGCCAAAGCCCGCGCCTTGCGGATCGAGGCAGACGATGATCCAGTCGCCCGTGGGCACTTCCATCGGGCCCATCAGCACCTTGCCGCCGTTGGCCTCGACCGCGCGCTGCGCCTCGGCGATCGAGGGGACGCCGAAATAGAACAGCCAGACCGCCGGCTGCTCCTCGTTCTGGCGCGGCATGATCGCGCCGAACCGGACGCCGTGATGGTCGATGAAGCAATAGTCGCCCATCGCGCCCATCGGCATCTTGTCGTTGAACGCGAAGTCGAAATGGCGGGCATAGAAGGCCATGGAGCCGGCCTGGTCGGGGCTGGCCAACTCGTTCCAGCGCACGCGCTGGGGCTCGTCCTCGGAAAAGACGTCGCTGGCCATGTCCCCCTGGCCTGGCGGCGGGGTCGGGTCCATGATGTAGATCGGCACGCCTTGCGGATCGGTCAGCATGGCGATGCGGCCGACCGGCAGGTCCATCGCCGGCATCTGCACCTTGCCGCCTTCGGCCTCGATCGCGGCGATCGCTGCATCGACATCGGAGACATGGAGATAGGGCATCCAGCACGGCCGGGCGCCGCCGCTGGTCATCGCCTCGGTCAACCCCAGCACGCCGCCGGCATGGCCGCCATCGCTGCGCGTGATCATGCGGTAATCCATGCCGCCCGCGCCGGGATCGGGCTCGGCCGCGATCGTCCAGCCGACGACGGCGCCGTAGAATCGCGCCGCCGCATCGGGATCGGGCGTCATCAGTTCATACCAGATGAAGGCGCCCACGGGATTGGCCATGTTCATTCTCCCAGAGTGACGATGGGCGTGAAGCCGCCATAGACCATGCGCTTGCCGTCGAACGGCATCACGAAGCCCTCGGGCGGCATCATGCTCTCATCGGATTGCATCTTTTCGGCGGCCGCGTCACATACTTCGCGCGAGGGCCATTCGATGTAGGAGAACACGACGTTCTCCTCCTCGCCGGCTTCGACCGAGCGGGCGAAATCGGTGATCTTTCCGGCGGGCACATCATCGCCCCAGGCCTCGATCACGCGGATCGCGCCATAGCCTTCGAACATCGGCCAGGCGTCCTGGGCCATCTTGCGGTAATCCTCGCGCCTAGCGTGAGGCACCGGCACGATGAAGCCCTGGACATAGGGCGCCGCCGATCGCGGGCCTTCCTCCACGATCGGCTCGAAGCCGCCATAGATCATGCGCTTGCCATCGAACGGCATCGGGTTGGCCGCGGGGTCCATCCGCGGATCGGTTTCCATCGCGGCCATCACGGCGGCCGATCCGCTTTCGCGCGTGGCCTTGTCGGGCCATTCGATCCAGCTGAACACCACGCTTTCGCTATCGGTGGCCTGGACCGCGCGGTAGAAATCGGTCTGCTGGCCGTGCGGCACGTCCTCGGCCCAGCATTCCAGGATGCGGGTGGCGCCATGCTCCATGAAGATGGCGTCGATCATCCGCGCGTGCTCGATGAACGCATCCTTGTTCGCGGTCGGCACGGCGATCACGAAGCCTTCGATATAGCTCATGGCATCATACTCCTGCGGGCGCCGGCGGCGCATGGGTGGCGAAAGGCGCAAGCTGCGCCGCGAGCGCGGTCTGGAAGGCGGGGCGGGCGGTGCAGCGTTCGAGGTAGGCGGCAAGCGTCGGGCGCTCATCCAGCAAGCCGCCCTTGGCCGCCTCGCGCAGCACCGTGGCCATGGCGATATCCGCGATCGAGAAGGAGCCCGCCAGCCAGTCGCCCTGGCCCAGCGCGGCGGCGAGCCGATCGAGCCGCTGGCCCAGCATCGCGATCAGCGAGGGGCGGCGCAGCGCGGCCCATTCCTCCTTGCGGGAGAAGATATCGACATTGCTCAGCTCGAACACCGAAGGCTCGATGCTGTTCAGCGCCGCCAGCAGCCAGCTCAGCACCGAAGCGCGGCCCTGGCCGCTCGACGGGAGCAGGCGCGCGCCCTTTTCGCCCAGATGGATCAGCGTGGCGCCGCTTTCGAAGATGGCGATATCGCCGTCGCGCAAGTGCGGCACCTGGCCCCAGGGCTGATCGCCGAAGTACCATTCGGGGCGCTGCACTGCGCTGATCAGGCGTTCGCGATAGGCCAGGCCCAGTTCCTCGCAGGCCCAGCGCGGCCTCAGGTCCCGCACGAACCCTTGCGCGAAGGGTGGAACCCAGTCGAACGCGGTGATCTCGATTGTCGCGTCGGGATCGATCGGCATATCGGCCTCTCCCCGATTATGCCGCGGCTTCGGCCGGCGGTCCGCTTTCGGCGGCGGCGGGGTCCATCCACATCGGTTCCCAGACGTGGCCGTCCGGGTCGGCGAAGCTGCGGCTCATCATGAAGCCGTGCTCCTGTACCGGGTTGACGTCGATGATGCCGCCGGCCTTGCCCGCCGCTTCGGCCATGGCGTTGACTTCGTCGCGGCTCTCGCAGCTCAGGCAAAGCGCGACTTCGCTCGATCCGGTGTCGGGGATCGGCCGGTCGGTGAAGGTGGCCCATTTGGGATGGGTCAGGATCATCACGAAGATGTTTTCCGACCAGACCATGCAGGCGGCGGTTTCGTCGCTGAATTTCGGCTCGTTCACGAAGCCGAGCGCTTCGTAGAAGCGCATCGACTTGCCCAGATCCACGACCGGCAGGTTGACGAAGATCATCCGATTCATTTCCGCTTCTCCTCTATCCTGTCCGCCCGGTTCACGGCTGGGGGCGAATCGTCTTGAACAAGGCTGGCAACGTGAGTTACAAAAAGCAACCATGAAGTTACGAAATGAAACTGAGGAAAGTCGAACGCACGGTAAATGGTATGACGACGCCTGCGGCGCGGCTTTCGCGATGGAACTGGTGGGCGAGCGCTGGTCGATCCTCGTCGTGCGCGAGCTAATGCTGGGGGGAAGGCGTTTCAGTGACATTCGGGCCAGCCTGCCCGGTATCAGCGCCAAAGTGCTGGCCGAGCGGCTGGCGACGCTGGAAAGCGCGGGGATCGTGATGCGCGCCCGGTCCGGGCCGCCGGCTTCGGTCCAGATCTATGCGCTGACCGACTGGGGCCGGGCGATGGAGCCGGTGCTGCAGGAACTGGGCCGCTGGGCGGTGCAATCGCCGATGCACAACCCGCGCCTGCCGCTCACGCCGGTCTCGCTGATGCTGTCGATGCGCACGATGTTCGATAGCGATGCCGCCGGGGGCCTGGCGATGACCGTGCTGTTCGAGGTGGGCGAGACGCGCTTCCTGGGCCGGCTGGGCGATGGGGAACTGGCGATCGAGCGGATCGGGCCCGAAGCGGTGGCCGCCGACGTGGGTTTCCGCGCGCCGGCGGCGGGCGATTTCCTGCCGGTGTTCTATGGCAAGCAGCCCCCCGAAACGCCGGGCCTGCGGCTGGAGATCACGGGCGATCGCGCGCTGGCCGGCCGGTTCCTCGATCTTTTCCGGCTGCCGCCCAAGCATTCGCACGGCTGCATCGTCGCTTGATCCGATCCGCAAAGCTTATTGCAGCGCAACGCGCCCGCCTGTAGGCGGTGCAGGCCATGAACGACACTCCGAACCTTCAGACGCAGAACCGCGACGCCACTGTCCTTGCCGCTCCCGACATCGAACTCGACGTTCGCGAGACGTTCGGCATCGATATCGACATGAAGGTGCCCGCCTTCAGCGAGGCGGACGAACGCGTGCCCGATCTGGACACGACCTATGTGTTCGACCCGGATACGACGCTGGCCATCCTGGCGGGCTTCGCCTTCAATCGCCGCGTCATGGTGCAGGGCTATCACGGCACCGGCAAGTCCACGCATATCGAACAGGTGGCCGCGCGGCTGAAGTGGCCGTGCATCCGCATCAACCTGGACGCGCATATCAGCCGTATCGACCTGATCGGGCGTGACGCGATCGTGCTGCGCGATGGCCTGCAAGTCACCGAATTCCGCGAGGGGCTGCTGCCCTGGGCGCTGCAGCACCCGGTCGCGCTGGTGTTCGACGAATACGACGCGGGCCGGCCGGACGTGATGTTCGTGATCCAGCGCGTGCTGGAAACCGAAGGCAAGCTGACGCTGCTCGACCAGAACCGGGTGATCCGCCCCAACCCCTTCTTCCGCCTGTTCGCCACGGCCAACACCGTGGGGCTCGGCGATACCTCGGGGCTCTATCACGGCACGCAGGCGATCAACCAGGGGCAGATGGACCGCTGGAACATCGTCGTCGGGCTCAATTACCTGCCCGCCGATGTCGAGAACCAGATCGTCGGTGCCAAAGTGCCGGGGATCGATCCCAAGATGATCGCCGACATGGTCAAGGTCGCCGATCTCACCCGGCAGGGCTTCATCAATGGCGATATCTCCACGGTGATGAGCCCGCGCACGGTGATCACTTGGGCGCAGAACACCGGCATCTTCAAGGATCCCGGCTTCGCCTTCCGCCTCTCGTTCCTCAACAAGTGCGACGAGACCGAGCGGATGCTGGTGGCCGAATACTACCAGCGCGTGTTCGGCACCGAACTGCCCGAAAGCGTCGTCGCCAAGGCCTGAGAGTCGGTTGCGAAATGCGCGGAAGGGCGCATTTCGTGGCGGCGCCGGCCCGCTCCCCACCCCGCTTACTTGCGTGATCGAATGCGGGAGGGGCCATCCTTGCCCGGCGGCACCGTGCCGTCGCCGGCCAGCCGCCGGCCTGCCGTCGCGCGGGAGCGTCGGTGTTCCGCGGGGATCTTGTGCGCGGGCATTGGCCGCGCGATGAGATAGCCCTGAACCTGCTGGCAGCCCATTTCGGCCAGCGTTGTCAGTTGCGCCTCTTCCTCCACGCCCTCGGCGATGGTCTCCATCCTGAACCGGCGCGCCAGCGTGAGCACGATGTCGACGATCGCGCGGCTTTCCGCGTTTACCGGCAAGTCCTGCACGAAGGACTGATCGATTTTGAGCTTGTCGAACGGGAAGCGGCGCAAGTAGTTCAGCGAGGAATAGCCGGTGCCGAAATCATCCAGCGCGATGCGCACGCCATGCGCGCGCAGGCGGTGGAGCGTGCGCAAGTGCATGTCGCATTCGTGCATCAGCAGCGTCTCGGTGATCTCGATCTCCAGCCGCCCGGGCGAGACACCGCTGGTCGCCAGCGCGCCGATGATCTGGCCCAGCAGCATTTCGCCGCGCATCTGCGCGGGCGAGACGTTGACCGCGATGGTCAGGTTCTCGTTCCACGTCGCGGCCTGCGCCAACGCCTCGCGCAGCACCCAGTCGCCGATATGGATGATAAGCTCGCTCTTTTCGGCCAGCGGAATGAAGATTTCCGGCGGCACCAGCCCGCGCGTCGGGTGCTGCCAGCGCAGCAGCGCTTCGTATCCGGTGATCCGGCGCGATTCGATATGATACAGCGGCTGGTATTCGAGGTGGAATTCGTCGCGCTCGATCGCGTGGCGCAAGTCCATCTCCAGGTTGCGGCGGTCCTGCCGCTCGGCCAGCAGTTCGGGATGGTATTCGATGCAGCGGCCGCGCCCGGTGAGCTTCGCTTCATACAGCGCAAGGTCGGCCGCGCGCAGCAGCGCGTCGCCGATCGCGCCGTGATCGGGCGCCACGGCCACGCCGATGCTGGCGCCCACGGGTATCGACCGCCCGTCGATCCGCGCCGGCGTCGCCAGCGCGGTGACGAGCCTGCGCGCGAAATCCATCACTCTGGCCACGCAGTCCGGGGATTCGACCAGCACGGCGAATTCGTCGCCGCCGATCCGCGCGACGGTGTCGCCCGGCATCGTCAGCGCGGCGATGCGCTGCGCCGCCTCGATCAGCACCATGTCGCCCATGCCGTGGCCGAGGCTGTCGTTGACCAGCTTGAACCCGTCGAGGTCTATGTAGAGGATCGCGCAGCGCGGTGGCTCGCTCCCGCCGGCGAACAGCGCGTCGAGCCGGGTGGTGAAGACGCCGCGATTGACCAGGCCGGTCAGGTTGTCCCGCGTGGCCATCGTGCGCACGCGCTGCTCGGCGGCGCGGCGCTCGGTGATGTCCTGCACGAAGCCGCGGTAGCCGGTATGCTCGCCATCCGGGCCGAACGTCGCGCAACCCGAAATCGACCACCAGCGCCGTTCGCCGTCGATCCTGATCGGCACGGTATGGTCGCGGAACCGGCTGAGGCTGCGCGCCACCGCCAGCATGTTGGCCAGTTCCGGGCCATGCTCGAACAAGTCGGCGGCGTGGACGCCTTCAAGCTGTTCCGCCGCGATGCCCAGCACTTCGCATAGCCGCTGCGAGGGACGCAGTAGCCGGCCTTCGGTATCGAGTTCCACCAGCCAGTCGCTGCCATGCTCGTCATACTGGTTGAGCAGGAGCTGGATGGTCTCGTTGGCCACTTTCAGGTTGCGCGTGCGCAGCCGGCGAGTGGCGAAAAGATAGTGGAGATTGAACAGCGCGTAATGGATGCCCAGCAGGAACAGCACGGTCATGAAGGCGATCTGGCCGCGATCGATCCCCGGCAGGGCCATCAGCCCGATCGCCATGCCGAGCACGACGATCATATTCGCCGCAAGGCCGACCAGCGGCAGCGAGATCGTGCTGAGAACGTCGAACAGGACCGCGATCGTGGCGAAGAACATGATCGGGCCGATGCTGGCCGCGTCTGCATGGCGCACCGCGACCCAGATCACGTAAGCCCAGACCAGTGCACGCACGAACAGGAAGACACGCACTGTATCGAGCCGCCGCAGCGCATCCTTCTCGACCGTGCGGAAGCGATGGCCGATGATCGCCTCGCCCGTGGAGATCACGATCAGCGCGGCGACCGCGATGGCCCACAGATGCGCCGGCGTGTCGCGAATGCACCAGATCGCGATGAGCGCACGGACGATGTCGGCGCTGATCCAGGGAAACAGCTCGAACTGCTGGAGCCGGCATCGCGCGTACCACTGCCGATCCCGCTCGGGCACGTCATGCCGGACGAGGTCAAGCCGGAAACCGGGCCATTGGCCCAGCCGGTGCAACCATCGTTGCTGAACCAGCGTCCTCAATCCGTTCCCCCACCAGCCGTCGCGCCAGCGATCTATGAACGACACGTCAGAGTATGCATTAAGCGTTGCGAAGGCAAGCCGCGGCCGTATGCGCGAATCTCAGGCATCGGAGGGATACGTCGCGCTCACGAAGTAGAGCCCTTCGGGCGGGGCATTGAGCCCCAGCGCCTGCCGGTCGCGCGCCTCCAGCGCCTGCGCGACGCGGTGCTCATCCCAGCGGCCAAGCCCGACCAGCACGAGGCAGCCCACCATCGAACGCACCTGATGATGCAGGAAGCTGCGCGCCTCGGCCTCGATCCGCACGCTCTCGCCCGCGCGGCTCACGTCCAGCCGGTCGAGCGTCTTGAGCGGGCTTTGCGCCTGGCAATGGGCCGAGCGGAAAGTGGTGAAATCGTGCCGGCCGACCAGTGCCCGCGCGGCGCGATGCATGGCCTGGGCATCGAGCGGCTGCGGCACATGCCAGGCGCGCCCGCGCTCCAGCGCCAGCGGCGCGCGGCGATTGGCGATGCGATAGAGATAGGCGCGCCCCGTGCAGGAAAAGCGCGCGTGCCAGTCGTCCGCCACCGCCTCGCACGCGATCACCGCGACCGGCGCGGGCCGCAGCCGCGCGTTGAGCGCTTCCATCAGGCGGAACGCGGTCAGCGGCTTGGCGATGTCCAGATGCGCGCGCATCGCCAGCGCGTGCACGCCCGCGTCGGTGCGCCCGGCCGCGTGCATGATCGCGCGCGCGCCCGTGATCGCGAAGGCGGCATCCTCCACCGCTTGCTGCACCGATGGGCCATGCGGCTGCCGCTGCAGGCCCATGAACGGGCCGCCATCGAATTCGAGCGTGAGGGCGAAGCGAGTCACGCCGGTCCGGCGTCCAGCCGGGTGCCCGCCGGGATCGGCTTGCCGCGCAGCATGGCCTCGCTCGCCATTGCCGGCCGGCCGGCGCGCTGCACCAGCGTGGGGCGCAGCGCGCGGCTGCCGCACGCGATCGTCAGGCGATCGTCGATCACCGTGCCGGGCTCGCCCGAAGCCTCGACCACCTCGGCGGCGAGCACCTTGTAGCGCTCCCCCTCGAACGCGAAGAACGCGCCGGGGGCAGGGGCGAAAGCGCGTACCTGCCGCTCGGCCTGCGCGGCCTCGCCCGAGAAATCGAGCCGCGCCTCGGCCTTGTCGATCTTCCTGGCGTAAGTCACGCCTTCCTCGGGCTGCGCGATCGGGCGGTGCAGCGCCAGATGGCGCAGCGTGTCGATCAGCAGCACGGCGCCGCGCGTCGCCAGTTCCCCGGTCAGCTCGCCGGCGGTCTTGCGCGCGATCGGCGTGCGCAGCGTCGCCAGCATCGGCCCGGTATCGAGCCCGGCCTCCATGCGCATGATGGTGACGCCGGTGGTCGGATCGCCGGCCAGGATCGCGCGCTGGATCGGCGCCGCGCCGCGCCAGCGCGGCAGGATCGAGGCATGGATGTTGAGGCAGCCCAGCCGCGTGCCGTCCAGGATCGCTTGCGGCAGGATCAGGCCATAAGCGGCGACCACCGCGATATCCGCCGCCAGCGCGGCGAAGGCGGCCTGCTCGTCGGCGCTCTTGAGCGAGACCGGATGGCGCACCGCGATCCCGCGCGCCTCGGCCTCGCGCTGCACGGGCGAGGGCGTTAGCTCGCGCCCGCGCCGGCCGCCGGGGCGCGGCGGCTGCGTATAGGCCGCGACGACCTCGTGCCCCGCCTCGACCAGCGCGATCAGCGCCGGCACGGCGAATTCGGGCGTTCCCATGAAGATGATGCGCATGTGGTTCGGGCTTCCTCTGGCGGGCCGCAAGCCCTATCTGCCAGGGCATGGCATCGCAAGAGATCGAGGCGCTGACGTCCGCCCTGTCGCGGCTCCCGGGGCTGGGGCCGCGCTCGGCCCGGCGCGCCGTGCTGTGGCTGATCAAGCGGCGCGAGACATCGCTGGTGCAATTGCTCGAAGCGCTGGGCGCGGTGCGCGACAGGCTCGTCGAATGCGGCACTTGCGGCAATATCGACACCACCAACCCTTGCGCCATCTGCGCCGATCCGCGCCGCGACGCGCGCTCGCTCTGCGTGGTGGAGGATGTCGCCGATCTCTGGGCGCTGGATCGGGCGCGGCTGTTCACCGGGCGCTATCATGTGCTGGGCGGCCGGCTTTCGGCGCTGGACGGCGTGCGGCCGGAAGATCTGGCGATCGACCGCCTGCTCGCCCGTGTCGCGGCCGGTGGGATCGACGAAGTGGTGCTGGCGATGAACGCCACGCTCGAAGGCCAGACCACCGCGCATTACATCGCCGAACGGCTGGAAGCCTGGCCGGTGCGCGTCACCCAGCTCGCCCACGGGCTGCCGGTGGGCGGGGAACTGGACTACCTTGACGAAGGCACGCTAGCCCAGGCGATCCGGGCGCGGCGGCCGGTGGGGTGAGGGTTTTGCCGATCGCGAATTCGCCCGCGCGCGCATTATTGCGAAAATGCGGCGGCGCGATTATCTGGGCACCATGGCCATCCGCGAAATCCTCGAAGTTCCCGACCCGCGCCTGAAGCAGGTCTCCGCCCCCGTCGAAACCTTTGACGAGGAGTTGAAAACGCTCGTCGCCGACATGTTCGAGACGATGTACGAAGCGCCCGGCATCGGCCTTGCCGCCATCCAGGTGGGCGTGCCGCTGCGCGTGCTGGTGATCGACCTGCAACCCGAAGACCCGGATGCGGAGCCCGAAGTGTGCACCGCGCATGGCGATCATCACCACACCCACCAGCCGACCAGGCGGGAGCCGAGGGTCTTCATCAACCCGGAAATCCTCGATCCTTCCGAGGACTATTCGGTCTATTCCGAAGGCTGTCTGTCGGTCCCGGAGATCTACGCCGAGGTGGAACGCCCCGCCGCGATCCGCGCCCGCTGGCAGGATCTGGACGGCACGGTGCACGAGGAAGCGATGGACGGCCTGCTGGCAACCTGCCTGCAGCATGAGATCGACCACCTTGAAGGCATCCTGTTCATCGATCATCTCTCGCGGCTCAAGCGGCAGATGGCGCTGAAAAAGCTGGAAAAGCTGCGCAAGGCCGCGTGATTTCACCACCGTCGGTGGAAAATCCGCCGGCGGGGCTGGCGTTCCCTGAATGTTCCGTATAGACTGTGGTGATGGATCCTGTTGTTCTCGCCATCGTTCTGCTCGTCGCCGGACTCGCCGGTGGCCTTTTCGCCGGCTGGTTGTTCGCGTCGCGGCCCGTTGCCGAATGGCGGGAACGATTCGAGGCGCGTGACCGTGAGGCGCGCGAGCTTGACGAGAAGTTCCGCGCCGCGATCCGCGATCTGGCCGGGGCGAGCGAGCGGGCCAGCCGCGCCGACGATCTCGCCACGGCGCTTGACCGGACGCGGAGCGAACATGCCCAGGTGCTGGAGCGGGCCCGCGCCGATCATGCCGCCACGCTCGATGCCCTGCGCGCCGAACAGCGCGAACTCGCGTCCGAGCTGGCCACCTTGCGCGAAAAGACGGCGAATTTCGATGAGCAGAAGCGCCTGCTGCTGCAAGCACAGGAAGAGCTGAAGAAGACGTTCGAGAATGCCGGCGCCAAAGTGCTCGAAGGCGCGCAGGAGGCGTTCCTGCGCCGCGCCGGCGCGCGCTTCGAAGAGAGCGAGAAGGCCAATGCCGAGCGCATTCGCACTCTGCTTGAGCCGGTCGGCGCGCGGCTCAAGAGCTATGAGGAACAGGTTTCGGCGCTGGAGGCCAAGCGCGTCGATTCGTTCGGCCAGCTTACCGGGCTGATCCAGTCGATGCGCGAAGGGCAGGAAAAAGTGCGCGAGGAAGCGCAGCGGCTCGGCAATTCGCTGCGCAACGCGCCCAAGGCGCGCGGCCGCTGGGGCGAGCAGCAGTTGAAGAACGTGCTCGAACAGTGCGGCCTGGCCGAGCATACCGATTTCGTCACCGAGCATTCGATCGATACGGACGAAGGGCGCCTGCGGCCCGATGCGATCGTGCGGATTCCCGGAAACAAGCTGCTGGTGATTGACGCCAAGGTTTCGCTCAATGCCTATCAGGACGCCTTCCACGCCGATGGCGATGCCGCGCGCGAGGCGTTTCTCGATCAGCACGCCGCATCGATGCGCAATCATATCCAGACGCTGGGCGCCAAGAGCTATCAGAGCCAGTTCGAGGAAGCGCCCGACTATGTGCTGATGTTCGTGCCGGGCGAGCATTTCATCGCGGCCGCGCTCGAACACGATCCGGGCCTGTGGAACTTCGCGTTCGAGCGCCGCGTGCTGTTGGCGAGCCCGACCAACCTTGTCGCCATCGCCCGCACCGTCGCGCAAGTCTGGCGACAGGACGGGCTCGCCAAGGAAGCGCGCGAGATCGGGCGGATGGGCGGCGAACTCTACGATCGGCTCGCCACCGCCGCCGAGCATATGAAGCGCGTGGGTGCGGGGCTTGAGACCGCGGTGAACAATTACAACAAGTTCGTCGGCAGCTTCGAACGCAATGTGCTGTCGTCCGGCCGGCGCCTGCGTGACAAGCATATCGAGATCGGCAAGCGCGAGATCGAGGATGTGCCGCAGATCGAATCGATGCCGCGCTATGGCGAGGGATCGGTCGCGGAAGCGGCCGAGTGAGCGCGAGCCGGCGCCGGCCCGAAACGCGGGCAGGCATGGCGACGACGGCATGGCGCATCTTCGCGGCATGGCTTGTGGTGCTGGCCGGGTCAGCCGGCGCTATCGCCGCGCCGCCGGATGCATTGTCCCGCAAGGTGGCCACGCTGCTCGACGCGCAGGTTTCGCCCCGCCAGCCAGGCCGCTTCGCCCCGCGTGACGAGTGTGCCGCGTTGCCCGGCGCGCGCGCGTTTCGCGAGGCACTGGCCCGGGCGGTGCTGCGTCGCGATGCGTCTGCTGTCGCCGCGCTGGCGGCGCCTGGCATCCAGCTTGGCTTTGGCGGCGATGATGGGCGCGAGCGGTTCCTTGCCGGGCTGCGGCAGCCCGATGGCGCACTCTTTGTCGAACTGGAACGGGTTCTGCGGCTCGGCTGCGCGGTCAACGGTGAAGGCGGCATGGCCATGCCGTGGTCCTTCGATCAGGATCTGGGCGATGCCGATGTGTTCGAAGTCATGCTGGTGACGGGCGAAGCGGTGGCGCTGCATCGCTCGGCCGATCCCGCCTCGCCGGTGCTGGCCCGGCTCTCGTGGGACTATGTTACGCCGCTGTCCGATGCGGACGAAAGCAGTCGTCAGGCCGAAGTCACCACCCGCGATGGCGTGCGCGGTTTCGTGCCACGGGAACGGTTGCGCAGCCCGATCGATTATCGCCTGGTCGCTGAACGAAGTGGCGGAAAATGGCGCGTCGCGGCCTTCGTCGCGGGCGACTGAAGGCTCATCGGCCGGTTGCTGAGATCAGCGACTTTCCCCCCGAATCGGGCAAGGTCCAGATCGCGACATTGATGGCCATGACGGCGGCCAGCGCGAACATCAGCAGCGCTTGTCGGCGCGCGCCGCCGCGCCGCAGCAGGTAGATGCCGCCCAGCACGAGCGCGATTGTGGTCAGGACAAGCAGCGAAAGCGCGGTGGCCATGCACCGCCTCTAATCGATGTGCGCGGTGGAGGCGAGGGGGTGCGTTCGCCGAACCGGGTGCGACTCGCCGGGATTTGACTCGGCCGGGGGCCGCCGCCAAGACTTGGCCATGCAAACGCTTCCGATGTCGCGCCGCAGGGCGCTCCACTTGCTCGCCGCCGGCACCGCCACGCTGACATTGCCCGCATGCGCGCGGTCGGTCGCCTCCGCC
This sequence comes from Novosphingobium album (ex Liu et al. 2023), assembly GCF_029076845.1. Lineage (GTDB taxonomy): Bacteria > Pseudomonadota > Alphaproteobacteria > Sphingomonadales > Sphingomonadaceae > Novosphingobium. Next base: position 66,579 of record NZ_JARESE010000028.1, on the reverse strand, counting down.
CCGCCGCCGCAATCGGCCGCCGAACTGCTCGACGCGATCGCCTGGCGCCTGCTCGAGCTGTCGCCCACCGGCGCCACTGGCCTTGGCCTCGATATCGGCGCGCACGCGGGCTTGCGCGCTCGCCTGGGGGACAGCTCTCCAGCCGGGGTCGCGAAACTGGCCGAAACGCTGCGGGCCGATCTCAAGGCGGTCGAGGCGGTGGATGCCGCTGGCCTCGATGCCGCGACGCGCACCAGCCTTGCCGTGGTGAGAAGCGCTTATCGCACTGCGCTTGATGGTCTGGCGCTGCCTTACGGCGATGTCGCGGTCGGCGGCTGGCGCAACACGCCTTATGTCGTGATCCAGAATGTCGGCGCTTATCTCGATACGCCGCGCTTCCTTGATGCCGATCACCCGGTGCGCGACGCGGCCGACGCCGATGCCTATCTCGCGCGCCTCGCACAGATGGACGCGCAGCTCGATGGTGAACTCGCGCGGATGCGGGCGGCGGCGGACCATGGCCTGATCCCGCCCGATTTCCTGCTCGACAAGACGATCGCGCAAATGACCAGCACGATCGCCGATGCGCGCGCCGGCGGCGGCGGGCTGGTCACTTCGCTGACCCAGCGCACGCAGGCGATTGCCGGCCAGTGGGATCGGCGGGCGCGCGCGATCGTCGCGGACGAAGTCGTGCCCGCGCTGGAGCGCCAGCTTGCCGAGCTCAAGCGCCAGCGCGCGCTGGCCAGCGGGGCGCCGGGTATGCGCGAGCGGCCCGGCGGCAGCGAATTCTATGCCTGGGCCTTGCGCGCCAGCACCACCACGCCGCTCACTGCCGATGAGATCCACGAACGCGGCCAGCAGGAACTGGCGGCGCTGCACGCGCGCATGGACCCGATCCTGCGCTCGCTCGGCTATGCGCAGGGCTCCGTCGGTGAGCGCATGAGCGCGTTGGGCGCGGACAGGCGCTTCATGTTCGCCGATGGCGATCCGGGCCGGGCCGAGATCATGGACTTCATCCGCAAGCACATCACCTGGATCAAGGGGCAGATGCCGCGCGCCTTCCGCACATTGGTGCCCGGCAATGTCGAGGTGCGGCGCCTGCCGCTGGCCGAGGAACCCGGCGCGCCGACCGCTTATGGCGGCGCGGGATCAATCGATGGTTCGATTCCCGGCAAGATGTGGATCAACCTGCGGACCACCGAACTGCACCGCAAATATGACTTGCCCACGCTGGTGCATCACGAATCGATCCCCGGCCATGTCTGGCAAGGCGAATATGCCAACAAGCTGCCGCTGATCCGTTCGATCCTGGCGTTCAACGCCTATAGCGAGGGCTGGGCGCTTTATGGCGAGCAGCTTGCCGACGAGCTGGGCGCTTATGACGACGATCCGGTGGGCCGGCTCGGCTATCTTCAGTCGATCGCCTTTCGCGCCTGCCGCATGGTGGTGGACACCGGGCTGCATTCGCGGGGCTGGAGCCGCGAGCAGGCGATCCGCTTCTTCATGGAGAAGAACGGCAACAAGCGGCAGGAAGTGGAGAACGAGGTCGATCGCTATTGCAGCTGGCCCGGGCAGGCCTGCGGCTACAAGGTGGGCCACAGCGAGATCAATCGCCAGCGCGAGCGCGCGAAGGCGGAGTTGGGCCCGGCCTATGACTTGCGCGATTTCGATCAGGCGGTGGTCGATGGCGGCAACGTGCCGCTGGATGTGCTGGCGGACAACATCACGCGCTATATCGCCGGTTCGCGGTCCTGATCCTGCCGGGCCCGCCTTTGCCGGGAGCGCCGCCGCAACTGCCATAATCCGCTGCTAGCATGGCGAAGGCAGGGGCCAGGGCGGCAAGGAGGCAGCTTTGCCGCCAAGCAAGGAGACACCGGGAATGTCGATTTTCAGCACGATCAAGGACAAGATCTTCGGCCACAAGCCGGAAGCCGCGCCGCCGCCGGCCGCCGCCGCTCCGGCTGCTCCCGTGGCCACGCCGGCCGCCGCGCCGGTTCCGGCCGCGCCCGTCGCGATCAGTGAAGTGGACGTCGAAGCCCGTCTCGCCAGCCTTGCCGAAGGCCATGAGTTGAACTGGCGGACTTCGATCGTCGATCTGATGAAGCTGCTCGGGATCGATTCCAGCCTGGAGAACCGCAAGGAACTGGCGCACGAACTGGGCTACACCGGCGCGCTCGACGGCTCGGCCGAAATGAACATCTGGCTGCACAAGGCGACGATGCAGGAACTGGCGAAGAACGGCGGCAAAGTTCCCGCCGACATGCTCGACTGACATCGAGAGACAAAAAAAGGCCCCGCCCGCGCGTGGCGGACGGGGCCTTTTTCGTTATCCGGGCATTACTTCTTGCCGAACAGGCCCGAAGCCATGCCGATCACGTCGTTGATCGGATTGCCGTCACCATCGCGATCGAGCAGCGAAAGCACCGCCGGGTTCTTGGCGATCATGCCGGCGAACTCGGTCAGCGAGCCCTCGCCGCCGATCTGCTCGACGATCTGGGTCAGCGTGCCGGCGCCAAGGCCGGTCTTTTCCGCCGCCAGAGTGACGGTGTCACCCGGCTCCTGATGCGCCATGCCGAGCGCGGCAATGGCCTTTTCCGCCATTGCCGGATCGATGCCGATCTTCGCGGCCAGATTGGCCACATCGGTATGGCCGCTGACCTGGCTCAGAACTTCGTCAAAAATGCCCATGTGCCAATCTCCTTAGTACGCACTTGCGCGATGCCGGAACCCATGCACGCCCGCGCTGACAGAACAAGGACAATCCGCGCCGGATCAGGCCGAAAGCTTGGCCGCCGGGGCCGCATTGCGCACGCCTTCGTCGACATGCGCCTCGAACTGGGCGAAATTGTCGATGAACTGGCGCACCAGCGACTGCGCGGTCGCATCGTATTCGGCCGCGTCGGCCCAGGCCGCGCGCGGATCGAGCAGATGCTGGTCGACGCCGGGCACCGAGACCGGGACTTCGAAGCCGAAGTTCTCGTCCTCGCGGAACTCGACGTCGTTGAGGCTGCCGTCGAGCGCGGCGTTCAGCAGCGCGCGGGTCGCCTTGATCGGCATCCGCTTGATGCCTTCCATCGTCGCCTTGCCGCCGAACCAGCCGGTGTTCACCAGCCAGCACTTCACGCCGCCCTTGGCGATGCGGTCCTTCAGCAGGTTGCCGTAGACCGAGGGATGGCGCGGCATGAACGGCGCGCCGAAGCAGGTCGAGAAGGTCGCCTGCGGTTCGGTCACGCCGATCTCGGTGCCGGCGACCTTGGCGGTGTAGCCCGAAAGGAAGTGGTACATCGCCTGGTCGGGCGTGAGGCGGGCGATCGGCGGCAGCACGCCGAAGGCATCGGCCGTCAGCATGATGATGTTCGCCGGCACCGGGCCCATGTTCTTTTCCGAGGCGTTCGGAATGAAGTCGATCGGGTAGGCACCCCGCGAATTTTCGGCGAGCGAATTGTCGTCAAGATCGAGCAGCCGGGTTTCGGGATCGATCACCACGTTTTCCAGCACGGTGCCGAAGCGCTTGGTGGTCGCGTAGATTTCCGGCTCGGCCTCAGGCGAGAGGCGGATCATCTTGGCGTAGCAGCCGCCTTCGAAGTTGAACACGGCGGTGTCCGACCAGCCATGCTCGTCATCGCCGATCAGCGTGCGGCTGGCATCGGCCGAGAGCGTGGTCTTGCCCGTGCCCGAAAGGCCGAAGAACACGGCGGTGCGGCCGTCGGGCCCGATATTGGCCGAGCAGTGCATCGGCATCACGCCTTCGGTCGGCAGCAGGTAGTTGAGGATGCCGAAGACGCCCTTCTTCATTTCGCCGGCATAGGCGGTGCCGCCGATCAGGATCAGCTTCTCGGTGAAGTTGACCGCGATCACCGTTTCGGTGCGGCAGCCGTGGCGCGCGGGATCGGCGCGGAAGCTCGGCAGGTCGATGATCGTGTAGTCAGGCACGAAGCCTTCCAGCTCGCTCGCCTCGGGGCGTACCAGCAGCGTGCGGACGAACAGACTGTGCCAGGCAAGCTCGCTGATGACGCGCACCTTGACGCGATGCTCGGGCTGCGAACCGCCGAACAGGTCAGCCACGTAGAGCTTTTCCTGGTCGGCGACGGCGGCGAGGAAATCGGCCTTGAGCGCGGCGAAATGCTCGGGCGTCATGCCGCGATTGACATCGCCCCACCACACGGTGTCCTCGGTCTCGCCATCGCGGACGATGAACTTGTCCTGCGCCGAACGGCCGGTGTGCTTCCCCGTGGCGACGACGAACGGCCCTTCGGCGGCCAGCAGTCCCTCACCGTTGCGCACCGCGTGCTCGACCAGAGGCGCGGTGCTCAGGTTCGCGAAGATGGTTGCCTTCGTGGCGATGCCCTGGCGGTCAAGCGGATAGCTGAGGGAAGCAGTCAAAGTCATCTCCATCTGTAAGGTGAGCGCAGCAAGCAACTGCACGGCAACCTGGGGAATTCCTGCGCAAGATACGCCGGGCGCATAATCGAGGCCCTGATCTCCGTCAAATTGCCGATTCCGATTTCAGTATTTTAGCACGAACCGCGCGCGACTGCACGCCTTGCCGCGCCACGCGTTGTCAGGCGCCGGTCAAGCGGCTAGTCAGCGAACAGCCGTTCGCCCGATACCGCCCCGTAACAGAGAGCCGTCCGCCCATGGCCGAAGCGCCCATCCGTCCCGACGCCGATCCCGCGTCCGGTTCCGGCAGGCGGCAATGCATCGCCCTGGTCGATGATGATCGCCATATCCTGACCACCGTCTCGATCGGGCTGCAGGCCGAAGGTTTCGCTACGCGGGTCTATACCGATGGCGAGGCGGCGCTGCGCGCGTTGCTGGAAAATCCGCCGGATCTGGCGATCTTCGATATCAAGATGCCGCGCATGGACGGGCTGCGCCTGCTGCAATTGCTGCGCGAGCAATCGAGCCTGCCGGTGATCTTCCTGACCTCCAAGGACGAGGAGCCGGACGAGGCGCTGGGCCTCGCGCTCGGCGCGGACGACTATATCACCAAGCCGTTCAGCCAGCGGCTGCTGATCGCGCGCATCCGCGCTATCCTGCGGCGGACCGAACTGGTGCGCGCCGAGCCCGACGAGGCGGTGCCCGAGGGCCTGCCCGAGCCGATCGTGCGCGGCCGGCTGGCGCTCGATCCCGCGCGCCACCGCGTCACCTGGAACGGCGAGCCGGTCTCGCTCACCGTCACCGAATTCCTCATCCTCGAAGCCATGGCGATTCGCCCCGGCGTGGTGAAGAGCCGCAACCAGTTGATGGACGCGGCCTATAGCGAGGACATCTTCGTCGACGATCGCACGATCGACAGCCACATCAAGCGCCTGCGCCGCAAGTTTCGCGCGCTCGATCCCGAATTTTCCGCCATCGATACGCTTTACGGCGCGGGCTATTGCTTTGCCGATGGATGAACTGCCTGCCGGCCTGCCCGCCGATGAGTATGGGTGGCCCTGGCGCGTTTCGCTCACCACCCGTATCCTGGCGGTCAACATCATCGCGCTCGCGCTCCTGGCCGGCAGCCTGTTCTACATCGACAGCTATCGCAAGGAACTGCTGGCCGAGCGGTTCCGCCTGGCCGTGTCCGAAGGCGAGATCACCGCGCACGCGCTCGACAAGCTGACGCGCAAGAAGCGGCGCGATCTCATGGTCCAGATCGGCACCGGGCTGGAGTTGCGGCTGCGGCTCTATGGCAAGGACGGCGAGATGGTGGCCGACAGCTTCGAGCTGGCCGAACCCTCCTATACCCTGCTCGATCCCGTGACCGAGCCCTGGTACCAGCAGGCCGCTCGCCGGCTGGACCAGGGCATGGACCTGGCCCTGGGCACCCCGCCGATCCCCGACTATGCCGACCCGGAAAAGCCCGATGCCTCCGCCTGGCCCGAGATCGCCGAAGCGCTCGCCACCGGTACCACCGTGATCCGCCAGCGCAACGCGCCCGATCGCACGCCGGTGATCACTTCGGCGACGCCGGTGGGCGAGAAGGGCGAGGCGCTGCTGGTCACGCGCAATGCCCGCGACATCACGCAGAACGTGCGCGATGCGCGCCAGACGCTGGCGATCATCGTGGGCACCGCGCTGATCGTCTCGATCCTGCTTTCGCTGTTCCTGGCGCGCACCATCGTCGAGCCGCTGCGCAACCTGGTGCGCGCGGCGGTGCGGGTGCGGCTGGGGCGCGACCGGCAAGTGGTCGTCCCGCGCCTGCCCGAGCGCGGTGACGAGATCGGCCTGCTCGCCCGCGCCATCTCCGACATGACCGGCGCGCTGCGCGAGCGGATGGACGCGGTGGAAAGCTTCGCCGCCGATGTCGCGCACGAGCTGAAGAACCCGCTCACTTCGCTGCGCAGCGCGCTGGAAACGATCGAGCGGGTCGATGATCCGGTAGTGCGCGGCCAGCTTCTGGGCATCGCCAAGGAGGACGTGCGCCGGGTGGACTTCCTCGTCACCGAGATCGCCGACGCCAGCCGGATCGACGCGGAACTGAGCCGCGCCACGTTCGAGCCGGTGGACATGTTCAAGCTGGTGATGGCGCTGGCCGCCGAGCGCGACCAGCGCGGGGTCAACGGCGATTGCCGGGTGATCGTCTCGCGGCAGGGGAGCGAGGACATGATCGTCGCCGGCTCGCCGCCCCGGCTCGAACGCGTGTTCCACAACCTGATCGACAACGCCGTCTCGTTCTCGCCCGATGGCGCGGGCATCGAGATCGAGCTGTCGCACGATGGCGGGCAAGTCGCGGTGGCGGTATCCGATCACGGGCCGGGGATCGCACTCGACGCACGCGAGAAGGTGTTCGAGCGATTCCATTCGCTGCGGCCGGACAGCGAGGAATTCGGCAAGCACAGCGGCCTTGGCCTGGCGATCGCGCGCACTATCATCAATGCGCATTTCGGCCAGCTCACCGCGACCGACCGCAAGGATGGCGCGCCGGGGGCCCGGCTCGTCGTCACGCTGCCCGCCTGGGAGGCTTATTGATGGTCGCGCGGCAGGCGACCGGCGTGGCCATCGGCGGGCGCGGGGTGATGATCGAGGGGCCGGTGGGCTCGGGCAAGTCGGCGCTGGCGCTGGCGCTGGTCGATCGCGGCGCGATGCTGATCGGCGATGACGGACTGGTGCTGGAACCGCGCGACGGCCGCCTGATCGCCGGCCCTCATCCCAACACGCGCGGGCTGATCGAGGTGCGCAACCTGGGCCTGCTGCCGCTGCCGGTGGCCGATGCCGTGCCGCTGTGCCTGGCGATCCTGCTGGATGAGGCCGCGCCGCGCTTCATCGAGGCGCCCGAACCACTGACCATCGCGGACATCGTGCTGCCCCGCATCCGCCTTCGCCCGGACAGCTTCATCCTGCCGCTCAAGGCCGAACTGGCGCTGGCCCATTATGGCCTGACCGCCTGAACGGTCCCTTCTGGGACATGGGGACGGGGCAGGGGGCAAGGGGCCGTATGCCCTCTTCCCTTTCCCCGGCGGCGGGCGCAAACAGCGCGTTCATGCAAGAGGAATCGGATCAGGCGGGCCCTATCGGCGACAAGGCGGCCGGCGACGGCGAGGCCGGCGACCGACAGCAATTGCTGCTCGTCACCGGGATGCTGGGCGCGGGCAAGACCACGGCGCTGCGCGTGCTGGAGGACCTGGGCTGGGAGATCATCGACAATTTCCCCGTCCGCCTGCTCGATCGGCTGATCGAAACGCCCGATGCCAAGGATGGCGGGCCGCGCGGCCCGCTGGCCATCGGCTTCGATTCGCGCACGCGCGGGTTCGATCCGCACCGCATCATCAAGCGGGTGAAGCAGCTTAGCGAACGCGGCGACCTGCAGATCACCACGCTGTTCCTCGATTGCGCCAGCCGCGAGCTGGAGCGGCGCTATAACGAGACGCGGCGGCGCCATCCGCTTGCCGCCGGCACGCCTGCGGCCACCGGCATCCGGGCCGAGCGCGAGTTGCTCGCGCCGCTGCGGCGCTGGGCCGACATGCTGATCGACACCACCGAATATTCCACCAACGATCTGCAGAAGGTGATTCGCGAGAAGTTCGCGTCTTCGGTGGGCGAGGAATTGACCATCACCGTCTCCAGCTTCGGCTTTTCGCGCGGGATGCCGCCCGTGGCCGATCTGGTGTTCGACATGCGCTTTCTCGACAATCCACACTGGAACCCCGTGCTGCGTCCGCTCACCGGGCTGGATGCGCCGGTGGGTGAGCATATCCGCGCGGACCCGGCCTTTGCCGAGGCTTTCACGCGGATCCGCGATCTCGTGCTGTTCCTGCTTCCGCGCTATCGGGAGCAGGGAAAGGCTTATGTTCACATCGCTTTTGGCTGTACCGGCGGGCGCCATCGTTCGGTTTTCATGGCCGAACAGATCGCAGCGGCCTTGCGCGATTCGGGATTTTCCCCCACATTGCTGCACCGCAACCTGGGCTCACGGGCCGCTGATCTTCCCGAGGGAGGTCTCCACCGTGAAAAATAGCAATTCGCTCCGGGAGCTGTCGCAGGATTTTCGGAGCTTACTTCCAGCATGATCGGTATGATCCTGGTCACCCACGGCAACCTCGCCGAGGAATTCGTCCATGCCATGGAGCATGTCGTGGGCGATCAGGAGGCGGTGGCGACGGTGTGCATCGGCCCCAATGACGACATGGAACGCCGTCGCGGCGAGATTGCCGACGCGATCAAGGCGGTCGACAGCGGCGAAGGCGTCATCATCCTGACCGACCTGTTCGGTGGCACGCCATCGAACCTGGCGATCTCGCTGATGCAGGCGGGCAAGGTGGAAGTGATCGCCGGCATCAACCTGCCGATGCTGATCCGTCTGGCCAAGGCGCGCGATTGCATGGGCGTGCGCGAGGCGGTGGCCGCCGCGCGCGATGCCGGGCGCAACTACATCACGATCGCCTCGGAATATCTCGGGCAGGAAGCCTGAGGCATGGGCAGCGAACTGGTGACGATCGTGAACCAGCGCGGGTTGCACGCCCGCGCCAGCGCCAAGTTCGTCAGCTATGTCAGCGAATTGCCCGGAACCGTGGCGGTGCGCGTGTGCAAGGACGGGGTTGAGGCGGCGGGCGGGTCGATCCTGGGCCTGATGATGCTGGGCGCCGCCAAGGGTGACACCATCGAGATCAGCGTCGCGGGCGATGACGCGGACGCGGCGCTGGCCAAGCTGGCCGATCTCGTGCGGGACGGCTTCGGCGAGGAGTGAGCGCGTGGCGGCACGCCGCACCATCACCGGCTTTTCCAATCCGCTGGTCAAGTTCCTCCGCTCGCTGCGCGACAAGAAGCACCGCAAGCGCGAAGCGCGGTTCCTGGCCGAAGGGCTGCGCCTGCTGACCGACGCACGCGAATGCGGCGTGCTGCCCGAAATCCTGGTCATGGCCACCGGGCGTGAGGCGCATCCGCTGCTCGATACGCTGGAAGACGCCGTGGCGGCGGCGGGCGGCGACGTGGTCGAGATGGATCTGGATATCCTCGCCAAAGTCACCGGCAAGGACAATCCGCAAGCCGTCGCGGGTGTCTTCGCCGAGTTCGACACGCGTCTGGCCGGCCTTGATCGCGCCGCTGCGCCGATCTGGCTGGTGGCGCAGGCGCTGCGCGATCCGGGCAATCTCGGCACGATGCTGCGCACTGGCGATGCCGTGGGCGCGGGCGGGCTGATCCTGATCGACGATTGCGCCGATCCCTTCTCGGTCGAGGCAGTGCGCGCCAGCATGGGCGCGATCTTCACCCAGAAGCTGGCCATGGCCCGCTGGGATGAGTTCATCGCCTGGCTGCGGAGTGGCCCCGGCCAGCTTGTTGCCGCCTCGTTGCGCGATCCGATGGATTATCGCGCGGCGCCATACGCGGCGCCGTGCTTCTTGCTGGTGGGCAACGAATCGCAAGGCTTGCCAGAGGCTTACGAGGCACAATGCGATCTCAGGGTGACGATCCCGATGCTGGGCCGGGCCGACAGCCTGAACGCGGCCGTCGCCGGGGCGGTGCTGGCTTACGAAGCGCTCGCGCAACTGGGGAAAACCTGAGCGGCCGTTCATCCGCAAACAAGGCGCATCTGGTATACTTGTCATCATGAAACAGGGATGTGTCGCTCTCCTGTCCGTCATGGCCCTTGGCGCCTGCACCGCGCAGCACGAAGCGACCGACCTTGCCGACAGCACCTGGCGCTTTACCGAGATCGACGGGGCGCGGCCCGCCGCGCGGGACGCGCAACTGGTGTTCGATGGCGCGCTACTTGGCGCCAATGTCGGCTGCAACGGCATGGGCGGACCCTGGCGGATCGAGAACGATCGCCTGATCGCCGGGCCGCTCGAAAAAGGCGCGACGTTCTGCGATGGCCGGGTCTGGGGTCAGGAAAAGGCCGTCGGCGCGCTGCTGGTCGCCGCGCCGCGCTTTGCGATCCGGGGCGATACCATGGTGTTGAAATCGAACGGCCATACCGCCGAGCTGCGCCGCAAGGGCGGCCCCGGCGAAGGATAAGGCCGCCGGCTTTCGCGGGCGGCCTTATCCGGTGCTTACTTGATCGGGCAATCGGGCGAGAGGCGCATGTCGAGGTAGTTGTCGACCGAGCGCATCAGGTCCGGCATCTCGTTCTCGAAGAAGTGGTTGGCGCGCGGGATCTCGTCATGGTGGATCGTGATGTGCTTTTGCGTGCGCAGCTTGTCGACCAGCTTCTGCACCGCGTTCGGCGTCACCACCGTATCGGCCGTGCCCTGGACGATGATGCCCGAGGCCGGGCAGGGCGCCAGGAAGCTGAAATCATACATGTTTGCTGGCGGGGCGACCGAGATGAAGCCCCGGATTTCCGGGCGGCGCATCAGCAACTGCATTCCGATCAGCGCGCCGAAGCTGTAGCCGGCGATCCAGGTTGTGGTCGCTTCGGGATGGATCGTTTGCACCCAGTCGAGCGCGGCGGCGGCGTCCGAAAGCTCGCCCACGCCGTTGTCGAAGCTGCCCTGGCTGCGGCCCACGCCGCGGAAATTGAAGCGCAGCGTCGCGAAGCCGCGATTGGTGAACGTCTTGTAGAGGTGCTGCGTGATGCGATCGTTCATCGTGCCGCCGGCCTGGGGGTGCGGATGAAGGATCATCGCGACCGGCGCGCGCGGCCGCGACGCGGGCTGGAAGCGGCCCTCGAGCCGGCCTTCGGGACCAGGGAAGATGACTGCGGGCATTGCGTGTGACCTGTTGCTCGTTAGACCCGCCGCCTGAGGGCCCGAGAAACTCGTCGCCTGCTGCCGGGGGTGATAAGGGATGGAGTTCGCTATATAGAAACGTCGCCTTTTAAAACAACGTGCAAACGATGACCCTTGCCACGCTCTATCTCGATCATGCCGCCACCACGCCGCTGCTGCCCGCGGCGCGCGATGCCATGGCCGATGGATTCGCCCTCTGGGCCAACCCCTCCAGCCCGCATCGCGCCGGCCGCGCCGCGCGCGCCGCGCTGGAAGATGCGCGCGATCGGGTGAAGGCGGCGCTCGGCTGGCGGGACGAGGTGATCTTCACTTCGGGCGCGAGCGAGGCGCTGGCGCTGGCCATAGGGCGATCGCAGCGGCCGCTCATGGCGGTTGCCGCCGTCGAGCACGAAGCGGTGCTGCGCCACGCGGGCGAGGCGGCAAGGCTGGGCGTGGATCGCACTGGCGCGGTGGACCCGGCGGACACGGCGCTGGGCGGCCTTGTCGCGGTGCAGCAGGTCAATAGCGAGACCGGCGTGATCCAGCCTCTGGATACGATTGCGCGGGCCGTGCGCGGCGCGGGCGGACTGCTGCTGGCCGACTGCGCGCAAGGGGCAGGCAAGATCGCTTTGCCCGATGCCGACATGATCGCGCTGGCCGCGCACAAGTTCGGCGGGCCGATCGGCGTGGGCGCGCTGCTGGTGCGCGACTGGGCCATGCTCGAACCCACCGGCGGGCAGGAGCGCGGCTATCGCGCGGGCACGGAGAACCTGCCCGGCGTGCTGGGCATGGCGGCCGCGCTGGAAGCGGGCTCCGCCTGGCTGGCCGAGGCGGCGCGGCTGCGCGCGCTGCTCGAAGCCGGCATCCTCGCGGCGGGCGGCGAGGTGATCGCGGCCACGGCGCGGCGGTGCCCGACGATCGGCGCTTGCCGGATGCCGGGCGTGGCGGCGGCGGTGCAGCTTATCCGGTTCGACGGCATGGGCATCGCGGTTTCGGCGGGCAGCGCCTGCTCGTCGGGCTCGCTGCGGGCCAGCCATGTGCTGGCGGCCATGGGGCTGGATGAACAGGCCGCGTCCGAAACGATCCGCGTCAGCATCGGCCGCGAGACGGACGAGGAGGCCATCGTCCGCTTCCTTGACGGCTGGCGCGCGATTGCCTCCGCGGCGCGGGCGGCGGCATGATCTACCTCGATTACCAGGCAACGACACCGCTCGCGCCCGAAGCGCGTGAGGCGATGCTGCCCTGGCTGGGCGGGCCCGAGACCCAGGGCTTCGCCAATCCGCACAGTCCGCACCGCCCCGGCCGCGCCGCCGCAGCCGCGATCGAGGTCGCGCGCGAGCAGGTCGCGCGGCTGCTGCCGCCGGGCGGGCGCTTGATCTTCACCGGCAGCGCGACCGAGGCGATCAATCTCGCGATCCTGGGAGCCGGGCCGAGGCGGATCGCGGTTCCGCCGATCGAACATGCCGCCGTGCTCGATACCGCCGCCGCCAGCGGCGCGGTGGTGGATCTGTTGCCGGTCGGCGGCGATGGCGTGGTCCCGGCCGGATGCGCGATTGCCGCCGGCACCTCGCTGGTCGCGGTCATGCAGGTGAACAACGAGATCGGCACGATCCAGCCGGTGGAGGCGCTGGCGCAGGCGGCCCACGCGGCGGGCGCGCTGTTCCTGTGCGACGCGGTTCAGGGCGCAGGCAAGCTTGCCGCTCCCGGCAATGCCGACCTGATCGCGATTTCCGCGCACAAGCTTTACGGCCCCAAGGGCATCGGCGCCTTGTGGGTGCGCGACGGCGTTTCGCTGGCGCCGCAGATCCATGGCGGCGGGCAGGAGCAGGGATTGCGCTCGGGCACGCTCAGCCCGGCGCTCTGCGCCGGCTTCGGTGCGGCGGCGGCGCTGGCGGTGGAGCGCATGGCGGCCGATGCCGCGCATGTCGCGGGCTTGTGGGCACGGGCGCGCGCGATCCTGTCGGGCTGGCAGCTCAACGGTTCGGCGGACTTGCGCTGGCACGGTAACCTTAACGTGCGGCGCGACGGGCTCGACGTCGCGCGCCTGATGTCGGACCTGCGCGACATCGCCTTCTCCGCCGGATCGGCCTGCGCCAGCGGATCGGGCCGGCCCAGCCATGTGCTGCGCGCCATCGGCCTCGACGATGCTGGGGCGAAAGCCTCTATTCGTTTGGGATTCGGGAGATATACTGCAACGCGGGATTTGGAGGATGCCTGCGCGCGCATGGAAGCCACCGCGGTGGCGCAGGGAGTGTGATGGTTGCCGTGCTGAACATCGTTTTCGTTAACGCCGATGGAAGCAAGGTCACTGCGCAGGCCGAACCGGGCAAACGCCTGCTGGAGGTTGCGCAGGCCGCCGGTATGCCGCTGGAAGGAACCTGCGAAGGCCAGATGGCCTGTTCCACCTGCCATGTCATCGTCGCGGCCGACTGGTTCGATCGGCTGCCCCCGGCCTCGATGGACGAGGAGGACATGCTGGACCTTGCCGCCGGCGTGTGCCGCACCAGCCGCCTGTCGTGCCAGATCGCGCTGACTCCCGATCTTGACGGGCTGGAAGTGCGCATCCCCGGCGTTTCGCGCGACATGCAGATCGGCTGAGGCGCGCGCCACCTTTGCCACCCGCGCGCGAAATGAAACGGCGGAAAAGATCGGCCTGGCCCGTTCCGCTCCGGCCGCCGCGTTGCTAGGGCGGCCCGGCCATGGCCATCACCCCCGAAGACGATTCCGATCCGTTCGACGCGATCATCGATGCGCCCTTCGATGCGGCGCTGTCCGAGCGCTACCTCGTCTATGCGCTTTCGACGATCACCGCGCGCTCGCTGCCCGATCTGCGCGACGGGCTGAAGCCGGTGCACCGCCGCCTGCTCTGGGCGATGCGGCAATTGAAGCTCGATCCGGCGAGCGCCTACAAGAAGAGCGCCCGGGTCGTCGGCGACGTGATCGGCAAATACCATCCGCACGGCGATGCCAGCGTCTATGACGCGATGGTCCGCCTCGCGCAGAGCTTTTCGCTGCGCTATCCGCTGGTGCAGGGGCAAGGCAACTTCGGCAATATCGATGGCGATAACGCCGCCGCCTATCGTTACACCGAAGCGCGCCTGACGAGGACGGCGATCCAGCTCATGTCCGGGCTGGACGAGGGCACGGTGGAATTCCACCCGACCTACAACGGCGAGGAGGAAGAACCCGAGATCTTCCCCGGCCTGTTCCCCAATCTGCTGGCCAACGGCGCGACCGGCATCGCCGTCGGCATGGCCACCTCGATCCCCAGCCACAACGTCGCCGAAGTGATCGACGCCTCGCTGATGCTGATCGACAATCCGCATGCCGAGCACGCCGAGCTGATGCAGGTGTTCCACGGCCCCGATTTCGCCACGGGCGGGCTGGTGGTGGACAGCCCCGAGGCGATCTCGGCCGCTTACGAGACCGGCAAGGGCGCGTTCCGTATGCGCGCGCGCTTTTCCACCGGGCGGGTCGGCGATGGCTGGGAAGAGACCGGCATCGAAAAGCTGGGCGGCGGGCAGTGGCAGCTGGTCGTGTCCGAAATCCCCTACATGCTGCCCAAGGGCAAGCTGATCGAGCAGATTGCCGGGCTGATCGCCGATCGCAAGCTGCCGATCCTGGAAGACGTGCGCGACGAGAGCGACGAGGAAATCCGCCTCGTGCTCGTGCCCAAGAGCCGCAATGTCGATCCCGAACTGCTGAAGGAAAGCCTCTATCGGCTGACCGACCTGGAAAGCCGTTTCACGCTCAACCTCAATGTCCTCGATGCGAGCCGGACGCCCGGCGTGCTGGGGCTGAAGCTGCTGCTGCAGGAATGGATCAAGTCGCAGATCGACATCATGCTGCGCCGCACCCGGCACCGGCTCGACAAGATCGCCGCGCGGCTCGAACTGGTCGAAGGCTATATCGTCGCCTACCTCAACCTCGACCGGATCATCGAGATCATCCGCACC
Organism: Novosphingobium album (ex Liu et al. 2023); assembly: GCF_029076845.1. Classification (GTDB taxonomy): domain Bacteria; phylum Pseudomonadota; class Alphaproteobacteria; order Sphingomonadales; family Sphingomonadaceae; genus Novosphingobium. Next base: position 51,512 of record NZ_JARESE010000028.1, on the reverse strand, counting down.
GAGGATGAGCCCAAGCCGGTGATGATGGCTGAGTTCAACCTGACCGACCGGCAGGCCGAGGCGATCCTCAACATGCGGCTGCGCTCTTTGCGCAAGCTGGAGGAAATGGAGCTGCGGCAGGAGCGCGAGGACTTGCTGAAGGAGCAGGGCGAGTTGCAGGCGCTGCTCGACAGTCCGGCCCGCCAGCGCACGCGGCTGAAGCGCGATCTGGCCAATCTGCGCAAGGACTATGCCGAGGACACGCCGCTCGGTCGCCGCCGCACGACGATCGCGCAAGCCGCGCCCACGGTCGAATTCAGCATGGACGCGATGATCGAGAAGGAGCCGGTGACGGTGATCCTCTCCGCCAAAAGCTGGATTCGCGGCGCCAGGGGACATGTGCCGCTGGATGGCGATTTCAAGTTCAAGGAAGGCGATGGCCCGGCTTTCGCCTTTCACGCGCAGACCACCGACAAGCTGCTGATCGCGCTCGACAACGGGCGATTCTATACGCTGGGCGCCGACAAGCTGCCCGGCGCGCGCGGCTTTGGCGAGCCGATCCGCACGATGGTAGACATCGATGCCGACGCGCAGATCGTGGCGGTGCTGGTCTATCGCCCCAAGGCGCAATTGCTGCTGGCATCGAACATCGGGCGCGGTTTTGCCGCAGAGGCCGATGAACTGCTGGCCGAAACCCGCAAGGGCAAGGCGGTGATGAGCACCAAGCCGGGGGTAAAGCTCGCCGTGGTGCGCGAGATCCCGTCCGAGCACGATCACGTCGCCGTGGTCGGCGACAATCGCAAGCTGGTGATCTTCAATCTCGAGGAATTGCCGGTGCTCGCCAAGGGGCAGGGCGTGACCTTGCAGCGTTATCGCGACGGCGGGCTGTCGGATGCGGTGACGCTCAAGCTGGAAGATGGTCTGTCGTGGGCGATGGGCGGCGATACCGGCCGCACCCGCACCGAGAAGGACCTGCTGCTGTGGAAAGTCGCGCGCGGCGCCGCCGGTCGCCTGCCGCCGCAAGGCTTCCCGCGCGACAACAAGTTCTGATCGGGACGAACGGAGGGGGCGGGGGCCTGCCGTTCAATCCCGCTCGCGCGGGTGGGCGTCGCGGTAGACGTCGAGCAGGGTGGCCGCATCGACCTTGGTATAGATCTGGGTCGAACCCAGGCTGGCGTGGCCCAGCAGTTCCTGCAGGCTGCGCAAGTCCGCCCCCGCGCCGAGCAGGTGCGTGGCGAAGCTGTGGCGCAAGGCGTGCGGCGTGGCGCTGGCCGGCAGGCCGAGCGCGACGCGGGCACGGGCCATCGCCTTTTGCACCATGCCTTGCGACAGTGGCCCGCCCTTGGCACCGCGAAACAGCGGCGTGTCGCGCGCCACTGGCCAGGGGCACTTGCCCAGATAGTCCGCCACGCCATCGCGTACGATCGGCAGCAGCGGCACCACGCGCTGCTTGCCGCCCTTGCCGGTGACGGTCAGGCTTTCGCCCAGCGGCAGCGTCGCGCCGGTCAGCGACAGGGCTTCGGCGATGCGCAGGCCCGCGCCATAGAGCAGCAGCAGCACCGCGCGGTCACGCGCGCCGATCCACGCCTCGCCGGCATCCTCGTCCACCGTTTGCATCAGGTTGATCGCCTCGTCGGGCGTGACCGGGCGGGGCAGGCCCTTCTTGATGCGCGGGCCGCGCATACGCGGCGGCGCGGCGCCGGCCACTCCCGCGCGGTCGCGCGCGAAGGCCAGGAAGCCCTTGAGCGCGGACAACTCGCGCGCCGCCGCGACATTGCCGATCCCTTCGGCGCGGCGGCTTGCCAGCTGGCGGCGCAAGTCGGCCGCGTCGAGCCGGGCCAGCGCCGGCCAGTCCGCATCGCCCAGCGCGTCGAGCAGCCGCGCCGCCGTGGCGACATAGGCGCGCACCGTATGCGGGCTACGCCGCCGTCCTTGCGCGAGATGCGTTCCCCAGGCTTCGAGGATATCGGCGCGTGTCACGAGGAGACCAGTGCGGCCGGCACCAGCTCGCCCAGCAGCGCGTCGAGCAGCGGCATCCCCGCCTCGGTCACGCCGATGCGCTCGCCCTGGCGCCAGACGAGGCCCTGGCGCCGGTAGAAATCGCGCTTGGCCGGATCGCACAGCTCGGCCTCGGCCAGCCCGAAGCGCGCGGCCATGGCGGCCAGATCGACGCCTTCGCCCAGCCGCAGCCCCATCAGCATTGCTTCGGATGCCTGTTCCGCGCGGCCCAGCGGACGGGCTTCGGCAATGCCGTTGCCAAGGGCGGCGATGGCCTCCAGCCAGTTCTCCGGCTTGCGATGGCGCGTGGTCGCCACGCCCATCCGCCGCCCGTGCGCGCCGGGGCCAATGCCGCAATAGTCGCGATAGCGCCAGTAGGTCAGGTTGTGGCGGCTTTCCTCGCCGGGCCGCGCGTGGTTGCTGATCTCGTAGGCGGGCAGGCCCGCGCTGGCGGTCATCTCGCGCGTCAGGGTGAACAGATCGGCGGCGGCATCGTCGTCGAGCGGCACGAAATCGCCCTTGCGCACCATGGTGGCAAAGCGTGTGCCCGGCTCGATGGTGAGCTGGTAAAGCGAGAGGTGCCCGGTGCCGAACCCCAGCGCGCGCGCCAGTTCGGCCTGCCACGCCGCGACGGTCTGGCCGGGGCGGGCATAGATCAGATCGAAAGAAACCCGCGCGAAATGCCGCTGCGCGACAGCGAGCGCGGCGAGGCCCTCGTCCGCATCGTGCAGTCTTCCGAGGAAGCGCAGCGTCGCGTCGTCCAGCGCCTGCAGGCCCAGCGAGACGCGGTTGACCCCGGCGCTCGCCAGCGCGGCATAGTTCGCCGCTTCGACCGAGGAGGGATTGCCTTCGAGCGTGATCTCGACGCCCGGGGCGAAACCCCACAGCCGTTCGGCCTCGGCGAGCAGCCGCTCGACCAGTGCGGGCGGCATCAGCGAAGGGGTGCCGCCGCCGAAGAAGAGCGAATCCAGCGGCTCGTCATCCACCATCGCGCGTTCATGGCGCATGTCCGCCAGCAAGGCGGCTTCCCAGCGGGCATGGTCCACAGCCTCGCGGACATGGCTGTTGAAGTCGCAATAGGGGCACTTGGCGAGGCAGAACGGCCAATGAATGTAGAGTGCGCGGGCCATGCGGCGGACTCTAGGCGGTAAACTGGTCCTTCACCAGCTTGGCGAAGGCATCGGCGCGGTGGCTGATGCGGTGCTTTTCCTCGGGCGCCAGCTCGGCGAAAGTCACGTCGCGGCCTTTGGGCACGAAGACCGGATCGTAGCCGAAGCCCATCGTGCCGCGCGGCGGCCAGCGATAGGTGCCGTCGACACGGCCTTCGTACGTCACGCTGTCGCCATCGGGCCAGGCGATGGCAAGGACGCACGAGAACCAGCACGAACGGTCAACCTCGGGGCCGAGCTGGCACAACATGCCTTCCACCTTGCCCATCGCCATGTACCAGTCGCGCCCCGGCTCGCCTTCGAACCATTGCCGCTCGGCCCAGTCGGCAGTGTAGACGCCGGGCCGCCCGCCCAGCGCGGCCACCGACATGCCGCTGTCATCGGCCAGCGCGGGCATCTGCGCGGCCCTGGCGGCGGCATGGGCCTTGATCAGCGCGTTCTCGACAAAGGTCGTGCCGGTCTCGGCGGGCTCGGGCAGGCCGAGCGCGCCGGCGGACAGGCAGGTGATGCCGTAGGGCGCGAGCAGGGCGCCGATTTCCTTCAGCTTGCCCGCGTTGTGCGTGGCGATGACCAGGCGGCTGGTATCAAGCTTGCGCATGGCCGCGGCGGCTTACCGCCCCACCGCCGCCGCCTGCGCGGCGAAGATCCGGTCGCAGCCGATGCGGGCAAGCCGCAGCAGGCGCAGCAGCCCTTCCTCGTCGTAAGGCGCGCCTTCGGCCGTGGCCTGCGCCTCGGCGATCAGCCCGCCTTCGATCAGCACGAAGTTGGCATCGGCATCGGCGGTGGAGTCCTCGACATAGTCGAGATCGAGCACCGGCGTGCCCTGATAGATGCCGCACGAGATCGCCGCGACCCGCGCGGTGATCGGGTCGGCGGCGATCTTGCCTTCGGCCATCAGCTTGTCGACCGCGAGGCGCAGCGCCACCCAGGCGCCCGAGATCGAGGCGGTGCGGGTGCCGCCATCGGCCTGGATCACGTCGCAATCGAGCACGATCTGGCGCTCGCCCAGTTTCTTCATGTCGCACACCGCGCGCAGCGAACGGCCGATCAGGCGCTGGATCTCCTGCGTGCGGCCGGTCTGCTTGCCCTTGGCCGCCTCGCGCGATCCGCGCGTATGCGTGGCGCGCGGCAGCATCGAGTATTCCGCCGTCACCCAGCCTTCGCCCTTGCCGCGCAGGAACGGCGGCACCTTTTCCTCCACCGACGCGGTGACGAGCACGCGCGTATCGCCGAAGGAGATCAGCACCGAACCTTCGGCATGTTTGGTAAAGCCGGTCTGGATGTCGATAACGCGCATCTCGTCGGGCGCGCGGCCGGAAGGTCGCATGAGGTGTCCTCTCGTGGTGTTCGCGGCTGCCCCTATGCGCAGGGGCTTGAGGCCGCAAGTGTTTGGCCTAAATTGCAGCCTATGGCGACACTGCCCATCACCGAGCTGACCGACCGCGCAAGGGAGATTTTCCGCCTTGTCGTGGAAGGTTATCTGGAAACCGGGCAGCCGGTGGGGTCCAAGACCCTGGCGGGCGGTGGCGCGATCAATCTCTCGCCCGCCTCGATCCGCTCGGTCCTGGCCGATCTGGAGCGGCTGGGCCTGCTGGCCGCGCCGCATACCAGCGCGGGGCGGATGCCCACCGAATCGGGCCTGCGCCTGTTCGTCGACGGCATGATGCAAGTGGCCGAGCCGACCGCGCGCGAACGCGCCGCGATCGAGCAGCGCCTGTTCGAGCCGGGGCCGATCGAGGCCGCGCTGGAAGCGACCAGCGCGATCCTGTCGGACCTCTCGGCTTGCGCCGGCGTGGTCATGGTGCCGCGCCGCGAGCCGCGCCTGGCCCAGCTTTCACTGGTGGCGATCTCGGAGCGGCGCGCGCTGGCGGTGCTGGTGGGGCTGGATGGCGCGGTGGAGAACCGCATCGTCGAGCTTGGCGAACCGATTCGGCCCGGCACGCTGGAGGAAGCCTCCAACTACATCACCGCGCATCTTGCCGGGCGCACGCTGGCCGAGGCGCTGCGTTCGGTGGAGGCCGAGATCGCTTCGGGCAAGTCCGCGCTCGACGCGGTCAGCCGCGATCTGGTCGAGCGCGGGCTGGCGGTGTGGAGCGAGGATGCCGCGCGGCGGCGCGTGCTGATCGTGCGCGGACAGGCCAACCTGCTGGACGAGACGGCGCTGTCCGATATCGAGCGGGTCCGATCGCTGCTCGACGATCTGGAAAACAAGCAGTCGGTGGTCGAACTGCTCGACCTGGCGCGGGAAGCGCGTTCGGCGCGGATCTTCATCGGATCGGAGAACCGGCTTTTCGCGCTTTCTGGCTCTTCGGTGATCGCATCGCCCTATCGCGATCGCGAGGGCCGGGTGGTCGGCGTGGTGGGGGTTATCGGGCCGACGCGGTTGAATTATGCGCGCGTTGTCCCCATGGTGGATTTTACCGCCCAGAGCCTGGGCAAGCTCATCGGATAGCTGGAAAAACGCAAGAAATGACTGACGATAGAACGCAGCCGCAGGACGATCCGGCGGTCGCCGGGGAACTGAAGGGCGTGCCGGAAGACCTGATCGAGAAGGACGCACCGCAAGGCGAAAGCATTGGCGGGGAACTCGCGCGCCTGCGCGATGATCTTGAGAAGGCGAAGCAGGATGTGCTCTATGCGCAGGCGGAAACGCAGAACGTGCGCCGCCGGCTGGAAAAGGACATCGCCGATGCCCGCGCCTATGCGGCAACCGGCTTTGCCCGCGATATCCTTTCGATCGCCGACAACCTTTCGCGCGCGCTTTCGGCCATCCCGGCCGAACTGCGCGAGGACGAGAAGCTCAAGAGCCTCGTCGCCGGGATCGAGGCCACCGGGCGTGAGATCGACAAGGTCTTCGCCTCGCACGGCATCAGCCGCATCGCCGCGCTGGGCCTGCCGCTCGATCCCAACCAGCACCAGGCCATGATCGAAATGCCCTCGGCCGATGCCGAGCCGGGCACGGTCCTGCAGGAACTGCAGGCCGGCTACATGATCAAGGATCGCCTGCTGCGTCCCGCGATGGTGGCCGTGGCGAAGAAGCCGGACTGAGGATCACGCCCCGCCAGCGCAAATCTCCGGTCAGGCCCGCCTGATCGGTCACTGGCTGCGACAAGCGGTGCGCGGCGGTGAAACCCGCGCGTGCGCCGCACGTTGCATTGGCAGGTTCCCGAACGGAGATTTGCCATGCGATACCTTGCCCTGCCTCTCATCGCCGCCGGCGCGCTTGCGTTGGGCGGTTGTGCCAGCAACTATGCGGGCGAAGGCGCGCTGGCCGGCGGCGCGCTCGGTGCGGGCGTCGGCCTTGCGACCGATGCCGATACCGGCACGGCGGCCGCGATCGGCGCGGCGGCGGGCGCCGCGGTCGGCTCGCAAGTGCGCAAGAACGATCGCGGCTGCTATCGCTATGACCGGCGGGGCGACCGCTACTGGGATCGCGATTGCTGATCCGGTACTGAGCGGCGGATCTTCCGCCCGTTCATCACCGGGGCGATGATCCGGCCTTTCCCTCACCGGATTCTTACGACATACCTGTCGTAAGAAATCGTAAGGAGGGATGGGATGGAACTGGCCGGGAAAGTCGCGCTCGTCACTGGCGGTGGCGGCGGCATCGGGGCGGGCATTGGCGAGGCATTCGTCGAGAAGGGCATGAAGGTCGTCCTGACCGACCTCAACCCCGATTATGCCGAGACGGAGGCCGCGCGCATCGGCGGCGGCACGATCGCGCTGGCGCACGATGTCACCTCGCTGGAAAGCTGGGCAGGGGTGAAGGCGGCGGCGGAGCGGGTTTTCGGCCCGGTCGACGTGCTGGTGAACAATGCCGGCATCTCCACGCCGCGAATGCCGCTGGATGAAATGCCGCCGGAGACTTTCGCGACGGTGCTGGCGGTCAACGTCACCGGCGTGTTCAACGGCATCAAGACCTTCGTGCCCGATCTGCGCGCCCGCCGCAGTGGCCACGTCGTCAACGTCTCGTCGATGAACGGGCTGCTGGCGCACCAGACGTACGCGACCTATTCGGCCAGCAAGTTCGCCGTGACCGCGATGTCCGAAGCGCTGCAAGGCGAACTGGCGCCGTTCGGCGTGGGCGTTTCGATCCTGTTCCCCGGCCTGACGCGCAGCCGCATGGCGCTCGATCCGGTAAAGGGCGCGGCGCCGGACATTCCCGATCCGGCGGTGCTGGCCGCCGCGATGATGGAGCCGGTCTGGCTCGGCCGATCGGTGGCGAAGGCGGTGGAGGACAACCAACTTTATGTGATCAGCCATCCCGGCCACAAGCAGCACCTGGCCGCGCGCTACCAGGCGATCCTCGATTCCTTCCGCGAGCCATCGCAGCCCGATTACCAGCCCCTGCCGCTGCGTCGCTAGAATCGGCTTCGCATCCCGTCAGCGGGCTGAATCGCTATCGGGCGCCGGGGAAGTTCACCAGCAGGGCATAGGCGGCGGCATCGACGATGCCGGGCACGCGCGCGCCGTTGCGCAACAGGAAAGCGTGGCGCACGATCTCGGCCTGCTGCTCTATGCCATAGCGGTGCAGCGGCCAACCCGGCCTGATGCTGTAGTCATAGCGGCACAGCGGATGGCGCATCAGCGGCAGATACCAGCGGCCCTTGTGCTGGCTTTGCCAGACATGCGTCATCTCGTGGATGAACAGGCCTTGCAGCCCGATCCCGGCCTGGGCGAAATCGTCGCAGTAAAGCTCGGAACGCGGGTGGAAATGGACATGCCCGCTCGGCGCCATCAGCGTGCCGACCGGCTGCAGGGGAAACCAGCGCCGTCGCTTCAGCCGCACGGCGGCATAATCGATCGCATCGCCGAAGATCGAGCGGACCAGCGCGATCTCCCCGGCACCGAGCGGCCGGTCGCCGCCCGCCGGGCAGGCGCAAGGGGCAGAGGGCTCGCTCAGTGCTGCTCCCCGTGCGCCATGCCGCCCATGGCGTCGTCATCGCCCATCGCCTCGATCTTGATCGGCATGGACAGCTTGTCGCCGCCCGCGAACGTCAGCGTGATCTCGCTCGTCCCGCCTTTTTCCAACGTGTCGGCGATATCGAAGGCCATGACGTGCAATCCGCCCTGCGCGAATTCGATCGTCTCGCCCGGCGCGATATCCACCTTGTCGACCGGGGCCATGGTGCCGCCCTGGGTCTGGTGCATCTCGGTCTTGCCGACGCCGTCGATATGGACCGCGACGAGCGCGGTGGGCTTGCCGCTATCGTTGCGCACTTCGAAATAGGCGGCGCCGGGCCGGCCGGGGATCGCCGGCAGGATCAGTTCGCCCCGGCTGGCGGCCATGCCCGGCTTGGCATCGGGCGCGGCTTCGCTGGCATCGGCCCCGGTCGCGGCCGGCTCGCTTGCCTGCTGGCAGGCGCCGAGCGGAATCGCGAGGGCGATGGCCAATGCGATACTGGGGGCAAAACCGGGCTGGCGCAGCTTCTTCATGGCGAAAATCCCCTTCTCAGGTGTTCGAATTCTGGACCGGCCTAATGCCGTCAGACGGCTCTTGTGCCAAGCAAAACCGCTCCTATATCGCCCCCGACGACATGGAACGTCATCGAGCCGCCAAGCCGTCTTGCCGTGATTTCGGGAGACGATCCGCGCGGTGTCAACCACGACGTGAGGAATGGGGATAATGGGTAAAGTAATCGGTATCGACCTCGGAACCACCAACAGCTGCGTTGCCGTGATGGACGGCGGCAAGCCCAAGGTTATCGAGAATTCGGAAGGCGCGCGCACGACGCCTTCGATCGTCGCCTTCACCAAGGACGGCGAACGCCTGATCGGCCAGCCGGCGAAGCGCCAGGCGGTGACGAACGGCGACAACACGATTTTCGCGGTGAAGCGCCTGATCGGCCGCCGCTTTGACGATCCGGTGACCAAGAAGGACACCGAGTTGGTGCCTTACACCATCGTCAAGGGCAAGAACGGCGATGCCTGGGTCAATGCCGGGGGCGAGGATTACAGCCCGTCGCAGATCTCGGCCTTCATCCTGCAAAAGATGAAGGAAACCGCCGAGAGCTATCTGGGCGAGAGCGTGACGCAGGCGGTCATCACCGTGCCGGCCTACTTCAACGACGCGCAGCGCCAGGCGACCAAGGACGCCGGCCAGATCGCGGGCCTGGAAGTGCTGCGCATCATCAACGAGCCGACCGCGGCCGCGCTGGCCTATGGCCTTGAGAAGCAGGACGGCAAGACGATCGCGGTCTATGACCTTGGCGGCGGCACGTTCGACGTTTCGATCCTCGAGATCGGCGATGGCGTGTTCGAAGTGAAGTCGACCAACGGCGACACCTTCCTGGGCGGCGAGGACTTCGATTCCAAGCTGGTCGAATGGCTGGCTGACAAGTTCAAGGCCAAGGAGAACATGGACCTGCGGACCGACAAGCTCGCTCTGCAGCGCCTGAAGGAAGCCGCCGAAAAGGCCAAGATCGAGCTTTCGTCCACCGCGACGACCGAGATCAACCTGCCCTTCATCACCGCCCGCATGGAAGGCGGCAGCACCACGCCGCTGCACCTGGTCGAAACGGTGACACGCTCGGATCTTGAGCGCATGGTCGACGATCTCATCCGCCGCACGCTGGAACCCTGCCGCAAGGCGCTGGCCGATGCCGGCATCACCGCCGCGCAAGTGGACGACGTGGTGCTGGTGGGCGGCATGACGCGTATGCCCAAGGTGCGCGACGTGGTGAAGGACTTCTTCGGCAAGGAACCGCACACCGGCGTGAACCCGGACGAAGTCGTCGCCATGGGCGCGGCGATCCAGGCCGGCGTGCTGCAGGGCGACGTCAAGGACGTGCTGCTGCTCGACGTCACCCCGCTCTCGCTGGGTATCGAGACGCTGGGCGGCATCATGACCAAGATGATCGACCGCAACACGACGATCCCGACCAAGAAGAGCCAGGTATACTCGACTGCCGAGGACAACCAGCAGGCGGTGACGATCCGCGTGTTCCAGGGCGAGCGTGAGATGGCGCAGGACAACAAGCTGCTGGGCCAGTTCGACCTTGTCGGCATTCCGCCGGCGCGGCGCGGTGTGCCGCAGATCGAAGTCACCTTCGATATCGACGCGAACGGCATCGTCAACGTCTCGGCCAAGGACAAGGGCACCGGCAAGGAGCAGCAGATCCGCATCCAGGCATCGGGCGGCTTGTCCGATGCCGATATCGACCAGATGGTCAAGGATGCCGAGAAGTTCGCCGAAGAGGACAAGAAGCGGCGCGAGGCGGCCGAAGCCCGCAACAACGCCGACAGTCTTGTCCACGCGACCGAGCAGCAGATCGCCGAGAATGGCGACAAGATCGACGCGGGCCTGAAGTCCGAGGTCGAGGCCGCGATCGCCGCGACCAAGACCGCGATCGAAGGTGGCGACACCGCCGAGATCACGGCCAAGGCCCAAGCTTTGACCGAAGTGGCCATGAAGATGGGCCAGGCGATCTACGAGAAGGAGCAGGCCGCGGCCGCCTCGCCGGGAGCCGAGGCTCCGGCCGGCGGTGAAGACGTGGTCGACGCCGAATTCTCGGAAGTCGACGACAACAAGGGCTGATTGTCCAGATGATAACCGTGGCCGCCACCGATGCGTTTCGTATCGGTGGCGGCTAGGTTCGATTGGGGAATCGGAACGTGTCAGCGACGGAAATCGACTACTACCAATTGCTCGAGGTTGAGCGCACGGCGGACGAGAAGACGATCAAGTCCGCCTACCGCCGGCTCGCCATGCGCTATCACCCGGACAAGAATCCGGGGTGCCAGGATTCCGAGGCGCGCTTCAAGGCGATCAGCCAGGCTTACGATTGCCTGAAGGACCCGCAGAAGCGCGCGGCTTATGATCGCTATGGCCACGCCGCCTTCGAACAGGGCGGCATGGGCGGCGGCGGTGGCGGCGCGGCCGATTTCGGCGATATCGGCGATATCTTCGAATCGATCTTTGGTCAGGCTTTCGGCGGCGGTGGCCGCCAGCAGGCCCGGCGCGGGGCCGACTTGCGCTATGACATGGAAGTCACGCTCGAAGAGGCGTTCAACGGCAGCAAGACCGAGATCACCATCGAAGTCTCGCAGACCTGCGAGCCTTGCTCGGGCTCGGGCGCCGAGCCGGGCACCGGCACGCGCCGCTGCAACATGTGCGGCGGGCACGGCAAGGTGCGCGCGCAGCAGGGCTTCTTCGTGGTCGAGCGGACGTGCCCCACCTGCCACGGGCGCGGCGAAGTGATCGAAAAGCCGTGCCGCGCCTGCCGCGGCGAAGGCCGCATGGACAAGCCGCAATCGCTCCAGATCGAAGTGCCCCCAGGCGTCGATTCGGGCACGCGCATCCGCGTTTCGGGCAAGGGCGAGGCGGGCCCGTTCGGCGCGCCGCCGGGCGATCTTTATATCTTCCTTCACGTCAAGCGGCACGCCGTGTTCGAGCGCGAGGGCACCACGCTGATCACGCGCGTGCCGATCACGTTCACCACGGCGGCGCTGGGCGGCTCGATCGACATTCCCGGCATCGACGGCGAACGCATCGCGCTCGATATTCCGGCCGGCATCCAGTCCGGCAAGCAGCTCCGCAAGCGCGGCGCGGGAATGCCCGTGCTGCAAGGGCGGGGACGGGGCGATCTGGTGATCGAGATCACGGTCGAAACGCCGACCAGGCTCTCGGCGCGCCAGAAGGAACTGTTGCAGGAATTGCAGGCCACCGAAACCGGCGAGGAATGCCCCGGCTCGAAAGGCTTTTTCGATCGCATCAAGGATGCCTGGAACGATCTGACGGAATGATGGCCCGTTCCCGGCCGCCGCGATGCGGTCAGGAACCGGGCGTCGCCAGCACTTCGCCGCGAATGCCCGCGATCAGGCCCGGGTCGGCGGTGAGCCGTTCCTCTTCCTCGTCCAGAATGGCCAGGAACGCCGTACGCCGCAGCGCGGCCAGCTCGCCTTGCGGCACGGGCTGCTTCTCGTCCTGCGCCGAGGCGATCAGGTCGATCATGCGCTCGGCGCCGTGCAGCCGGCCCCACAAGTAGTCGTTCTCGCGATAGGCGCGGCTGAAGAAGGCACCGAAGTTGTAGAATTCGGTGCCGCGCAGCGTCTCGTGCGCGCCGCCCGAGCGGATCGCGTGGCAATCGTCGGGCGAGATGCGATCCACCTTGATCGGATCGAATTCGGTCAGCCCTTCGCCGCGCAGCAAAGGCAGGGTGGCGGTGTCGTAGAAGGGGAAGCCGAGGTAGGCGAGCAGCACCCGGCGGCGCAGCGTCTCGGGCATGGCCGCCATCGCTTCGGACAGGATCGCATCGACCCGCGCGTCTACTTCGGCAAGCGCCCGCGCCCGCGCGATCCAGTCGACCACGTGGCCCGGATCGTCGAACACGCCGGCCGCCACCTCGCGAAACGCCTCGCCCAGCGAGGCCGAGGGTTCCAGCTCGAGGTAAAGCGCCAGCGCCTGATAGATCGCGCCGCGCGCATGATCGCGTGCGTCTTCCGTCACCGAGGCGTCGGCCTCCCACTCCTGCGTCACGCGCCGGGCCAGCAGCCGCAGGCGCCGCACCCGGAAGGCCAGATCGTGCGTGCGGAAGAAGGCGACCGCTTGGGGCGAACTGCCGCCGCGCAGGGCCGACATGCGATCGAGCCCGTTCGCGGCGAAATGGGCCGCCAGCAGCCGCGCGACCGGCTCCGGCGAACCCAGTTCGAGCGATGGGGCGGCATCGAACACCAGCTTGGCCAGCATGTTCACCACCGCCGTGAACTTGACTTGCGCATAGCCGTGATAGGCAAAGCCCGATTGCTCCCACGCCGCCTGCTGCGCTTTCGATCGCCACGCGGCCAGCCGCCTGGGCGTGGGGCGGCCGAAGAACAGCGTGCGGCCGAACAGGCGCTCGACCGCTTCCTCCACCTCGGGGCGCAGCGCGCTGACGATCGCGCCCAGCGTCGCCATCTCGCCCGATTGCCGCTCGATCGTCTCCAGGTTGTCGCGGATCGGCTGTTCGCGCGGGATCGCCGAAAGCGAGCCGAAGATCACCGAGAAGAACCCCGGCATGTCGCGCCCGGCCCGCTGGCCCGGCGGCGCGCGATCGGGCGTCGGGTCGATATAGACGAAGCGCCGGTCGACCTCGCGGTGGGCCGGGCGATCGCGCAGCACGCCCATGGCATCGGCGAAAGGCGCGTTGACCAGCACCGAACCGTCGATCAGCGCCACCGCCTCCAGATCGCCTTGCCGCCCGTGCTCGGGCATGACCCGCCACAGGAACGCGTCGCGGCCGGGCCAGGGTATGCCGTCCTCGCGCGCCAGCGCGTCGATCTCGGCCACTTGCAGCGGCGGGAAGGCGCCGGGAAAGCTCGCCGTCGCGCGCGCGGCGAAGACCAGTTCGAGCGGCGAGGCCAGCTCGCTGCCCGGCGTGGCGGGCGTGGCGCGGCGAAAGCCGATCGTCAGGCGGTGCTCGCTTTCTGCCACCAGCGGCGGCGAATGCAGCCGCAGCGCTTCGAGATGGCCGGAAAAGTCCGTCGCGGTCACGAACAGGTCGAGCGGGTGGCCGGGCGGCAGCAGCGGGTCGCCATCGGGCGTGCGCGCCATCGCCGCCAGCGCCTCGCGGATCAGGCGCGAAAAGCCGATGCCGCTGAACGGCGGCTCGAACCAGCGCGAGCGGATCAGGCGCGAAAGCTTCTCGCGCACTTCCTCGCGCGTTTCGGGCGCGACGCTGGCGGAAACCGCGTCGCCCGGCCGGTGCAGCAGATAGGAGACGAGCGGGCTGGCCCAGAACTTGGCCGCGCGCGACCATGGCCGCGCGTCGGGATCGAGCAGCACATCGACATCGGCGCGTTCCAGCCACAGCTCGGTCAGGGGATCGAGCGATTGCCCCGAATGGATCGCCTGGGCCAGCAGCACGGAATTGATCCCGCCCGCGCTGGCCCCGGCGACGATGTCGGTCATCAGCCGCAGCCGCAGGCCGTGCCGGTCTTCCAGCAGGCGCAACAGCCGGGCATAGACCGCCTCGGTCCCGCCGGGCGGTTCCTGGCCGGACCAGAACGCCCGGCTGGCGCGCAGCGCTTTCCACAGCTCCTTGGTCACGCCGTGCATATAGACCGCAAGGCTGATGCCGCCGTAGCAGATGAGCGCGATCCGCAGTTCCTTCTGGCGCATGATCCTCCCTTGCCGCATGGCATAGGCGAAGGAAGCCCGCGCTGGCAATTGCGTTCGCGCAATGTTCTGTCTATGCAGCCGCCATGGCCAAGCCCAAACGCCAATATGTCTGCCAGGCCTGCGGCGGTGTGACGCACCGCTGGCAGGGCCAGTGTCCCGATTGCGGCGAGTGGAACACGCTGGCCGAGGATGCGCCCAAGACAGTGTTTTCCGCCAGGCACGATCTCTCTTCGGGCGGCCGCGCCATCCGTTTCGAGCCGCTCGACGCGCCGGGCGAGAGGCTGCAACGGCGCGCCAGCGGCATCGCCGAGTTCGATCGCGCGCTGGGGGGCGGGCTGGTGCCGGGATCGGCGATCCTGATGGGCGGCGATCCGGGCATCGGCAAGTCGACGCTGCTGCTGCAGGTCGCGGCGAACATCGCACGCGCCGGGGCGGAGGCGGTCTATGTGAGTGGCGAGGAAGCGGCGGGGCAAGTGCGGCTGCGGGCCGAGCGGCTGGGCCTGTCGGACGCGCCGATCCGCCTTGCCGCCGCGACATCGGTGCGCGATATCCTGACGACGCTGGGCGGCATGGCACCGCCCGCGCTGCTGGTGATCGATTCGATCCAGACGATGCATTCGGACCAGATCGAAGGCGCGCCCGGCACGGTCAGCCAGGTGCGCGGCTGCGCTTTCGAGCTGATCCGCTATGCCAAGGAAAACGGCGTCGCGCTGTTCCTTGTCGGCCACGTCACCAAGGACGGCACGATCGCGGGGCCGCGCGTGCTGGAACACATGGTCGACGTGGTGATGAGCTTCGAGGGGGAGCGCAGCCACCAGTACCGCATCCTGCGCTCGTTGAAGAACCGCTTTGGTCCGGTGGACGAGATCGGCGTCTTCGCGATGGAAGGGCAGGGGCTGGCCGAAGTGGGCAATCCCTCCACGCTGTTCCTCTCGGGCCGGGAAGAGCCGGTGGCGGGCAGCGCGGTGTTTCCGGCGATGGAGGGGACGCGGCCCGTGCTGGTCGAGATCCAGGCGCTGATCGTCCGGCTGCAAAGCGGCGCGACGCCGCGCCGGGCAGTGGTGGGCTGGGATACCGGCCGGCTGGCCATGCTGCTGGCGGTGCTGGAGGCGCGCTGCGGGCTCAATTTCTCCAGCGCCGAAGTCTATCTGAATGTCGCCGGGGGATACCGGCTGGCCGATCCCGCCGCCGATCTGGCGGTGGCCGCCGCGCTGGTCTCCGCGCTGGGCGACAAGCCGCTGCCGGGCGACGCGGTGTGGTTCGGCGAAGTCTCGCTGGCCGGAGAGATTCGCCGGGTGGCGCACGCCGCCATCCGCCAGCGGGAATCGGCCAAGCTCGGCTTTGGCCGCGCCTTCGGCCCCGCCGGGCCCCGGGCGGGCGAGACGGGCGTGCGCTTTACCGAACTGGGCCTGTTGCCGAACCTCGTTGACCGCGTGCTCGCGGATGCATAATTTCGCGCCCTGATGACAGGGTTCGATATCGCCGTTCTGCTTTTCGTCGGCGTCAGCGCCGTAACGGGCTTTTTCCGTGGTTTCGTGCAGGAAATCTTCGCGCTGTGCGCCTGGGTGCTGGCGATTCTCGCCATTCACGGGCTGCACACGCCGCTGACCGCCGCGCTGCTGCCGCATGTCGGCACGCCCTCGGGCGCGGCCGTGCTGGCCTTCGCCCTGCTGCTGCTGGTGCCTTACGCGGGGGTCAAGCTGTTCGCCAAATGGGCCGGCGACAAGAGCCGTAATTCGGTGCTGGGCCCGATCGACCGCGTGCTGGGCTTCGGCTTTGGCGGGGTGAAGGGCATGATCATCGTCGTGCTGGCCTTTTCCGTGCTGGTGCTGGGGTATGACACGGTGTGGGGGCCGGGCGGGCGGCCGACCTGGATCACCCAGGCGCGCACCTATCCCTTCATCAACGCCGCGAGCGAGGCGCTGGTCACGATGATCGCAAAGCGGCGCGAGGAAGCGATCGAAGCGGACGCGCCGCTCGAAACGCCCCCTTCCGAAGCGCCCGCGCCCGAAACGCCCTGAGCGCGCCCGGCAGCATGTCCGCCACTGTCCTTTACACGCCCGAAGTGCTCGGGCTCGCCACCGGGCTTTCGCGCTATCGCTGGGATGCGGACTTGCCGTTGCAAGGCGATGCGCGATCGAAAAGCTGCGGCAGCACGATCACGCTGGCGCTGGCGCTGGACGATGCCGGCCGGATCGCGCGCGTCGCGGTCAAAAGCCAGGCCTGCGCGATCGGACAGGCATCGGCGGCGATCTTCGCCGATGCGGCCGTGGGCCTGACAGGCGCCGATATTCATGCCGCCGGGCTGGCGATCGAGCGCTGGTTGGCGGGCGCAGCGCCCTTGCCCGATTGGCCCGGCCTGGCCGCGATCGCCGCCGCGCGCGATTATCCGGGCCGGCACGGTGCGGTGATGCTGCCGTGGAAGGCGGCGATGCAACTGCTTCCCTCACCCTGAATCGCTCGCTAAGGGCCGAGGTCTGGGACTGGCGGGAGAAGACCATGGCCGAAGCGACCATGCCAAGCGGCGAACACGAAGACCTCAGCGTATCCGATGTCCGCATGGTCATCGCGGCCTCGTCCGCCGGCACGGTGTTCGAATGGTACGATTTCTTCATCTACGGCACCCTGGCCGGGATCATCGGCAAGTCCTTCTTCCCCGCCGACAACGCGACGCTGCAGATCCTGCTGGTCTGGGCCGGGTTCGCGGTCGGCTTCGGCTTCCGGCCGCTGGGCGCGGTCCTGTTCGGCTTCATCGGCGACAAGCTGGGGCGCAAATACACGTTCCTCGTCACCGTCACGCTGATGGGCATTGCCACGGCGGGCGTGGGCCTGGTCCCGTCCGCCGCCTCGATCGGGCTGGCCGCGCCGATCATCGTCATCCTGCTGCGCATCCTTCAGGGACTGGCGCTCGGCGGCGAATACGGCGGCGCGGCGATCTATGTGTCGGAACACGCGCCGCCCAACCGGCGCGGTTTCTATACCGGCTTCATCCAGGCCAGCGTGGTCGGCGGTTTCGTCCTCAGCGTGATCGTGGTGCTGGCCTGCCGCTTCCTGATCCCGGCCGAGGCGTTCGACGCATGGGGGTGGCGGATGCCGTTCCTGCTTTCGCTGGCGCTGCTGGCGATCTCGCTGTGGATGCGCCTGAAGCTCAATGAAAGCCCGGTGTTCCGCGAGATGCAGGCCGCCGGCGAGATCGCGGGCAATCCCTTCGTCGAAAGCTTCACCTATCCCGGCAACAAGAAGCGCATCTTCGTGGCGCTGTTCGGCGTGACCGGCGGTTTGACGACGATCTGGTACACTGCGTTCTTTTCCAGCCTGTCGTTCCTCAAGGGGCCGATGCGGATGGACGAGACGACGGCGGAAATAGTCGTGGGCCTGGCCGGGCTCGTCTCGATGAGCTTCTTCATCATCTTCGGCAAGCTGTCAGACAAGATCGGGCGCAAGAAGCCGATCATGATCGGCGATATCCTGACGCTGATCCTGCTGTTCCCGGCCTTCTGGATGATGGGCAGCTTCGCCAATCCGGGCCTGGCCGAAGCGGCCCGGCGCGCGCCGGTGGTGATCACCGGGACGGACTGCAATTACGATCCCTTCGCTTCCGAACAGGCCACCCCCTGCGGCAAGCTGCTGCAGGATCTGACCGGGCTGGGCGTGAGCTATGAAGTGAAGCCGGCCACCGCGGCGCAGGCGCCGGGCGGGCTCGATCTGGCGATCGGGCAACGCGACGTGCGGCTCGATCAGGCCGCGGGCGGCTTTCCCTGGGCCGACAAGGCGGCGCGGCAGGCCCAGCTCAAGACCTGGCTGGAACAGGCGGGATACGATTTCGCCAAACAGTCGCCGCCGCTGGCCAGCCTGCTCGGCATCGGCGCGGTGCTGCTGGTGCTCGGCGCGCTTTCGGGGCTGACCTTCAGCTCGGTGGCGGCGCTGCTGTCCGAGATGTTCCCGGCGCGCATCCGCTACAGCTCGATGTCGATCCCCTATCACATCGGCGCGGGCTATCTGGGCGGGTTCCTGCCGCTGATCGCCAGCTTCATCGTCGCGAAGACGGGCAATGCCTATGCCGGGCTGTGGTACACCTGGGTCGTCGTCGCCATTGCCCTGCTGGTCGGCTGGTGGGGGCTGAGGCCGGGGCCGCCGCGTGACTTCGAAGACGATGTTGCCTGAACCGTCCGCCGCGCTCAGGCTCGCGGTCGACACGCAGGCGCTGCAAGCCAACTGGACGGTGCTGGACCGTCTGTCGGGCGGCGCGCGCGCCGGGGCCGCGGTCAAGGCCAATGGCTATGGCCTTGGCGCGGTCATGGTGGCCGATGCGCTGCAGGCGGCGGGATGCGGGGCGTTTTTCGTTGCCCACTGGTGCGAGGTGGGCGAACTGCTCGGGCATGTGCCGGCCGATGCGATCTCGGTGCTGCACGGGCCGCTGACGGGCGCCGATGCGGCTTATGCGCGGGCCACCGGGGCCAGGCCCGTGATCAATTCGCTGGCGCAAGCACGCCGCTGGCTCGCTGCCGGGGGCGGGCGCTGCGATCTCATGGTCGATACCGGGATCAATCGCCTGGGCGTGCCGATGGCCGACCTGGGTGACGCGGCGATCGCCGCGCTGGATATCGACATCCTGCTGTCGCACCTCGCCTCGGCGGACGAGGACGTACCGCTCAACGCCGTGCAGCTTGGCCGCTGGAACGCGGCGCGCGGGCAAGTGCGCCATGCCCGCGCCAGCCTTGCCAGCAGCGCGGGCATCGTGCTGGGCCCCGAATACCACGGCGACCTGACGCGGCCCGGCCTTTCGCTCTATGGTGGTGTGCCGCGTCCCGAGCTTGCCGGCGCCATCCGGCAAGTCGCGCGCCCGCAGGCGGCGATCATGCAGGCGCGGCAAGTGCAGGCGGGCGACGGGATCGGCTATAACCAGATCTTCGTTGCCGAACGCGCGATGCGGATCGGCACGATCGCGCTGGGCTATGCCGATGGCTATCTGCGCTGCTGGTCGGGCACCGGCGGCGTCATCGCCGATGGCCAGCGCCTGCCGGTGCTGGGCCGGGTGAGCATGGACATGACCGTGATCGACCTTTCCGCCGCGCCCGATCTGCGCGAGGGCGACTGGGTGGAGATCGAATACGCCTTGCCCGAAGCGGCGGCGCGCAGCGGCCTTTCACAATACGAGCTGCTCACCGTTCTGGGCCGCCGGTTCGGCCGCTGGACGGGTTAGGCGGGGATCGAGTCTGTTTGGAAATGCGCGGAAGAGCGCATTTCGTGGCGGCACCGGCCCGCTCCCCCACCCGACCTCCCACAGAGTATCATTCCGATGGGAGGTCGGGTGGGGGAGCGGGCCGGTGCCGCCATGCGCCGATAGGCGCATCGCCAAACCGCCCACGCGCCCTCGCCGAATCCTTTTTGCTGCGCAGCAAATTTATTGCGTTGCGGCATCCGCTGGTGATAGGATCACAAATTAGCGAGCGCGGGGAAAAAGAGGAAAACCTGATGTCTGAAGCTTCGGCGACCAGCGACGATACCGTCATCATCAAGAAGTACGCCAATCGGCGGCTCTACAATACCCGCTCGTCAAGCTACATCACGCTGGATCACCTTGCCAAGATGACGCGCGAAGGCGTGGAGTACAAGGTGCTCGACGCCAAGAGCGGCGCCGACATCACCCACACCATCCTGACCCAGATCATCATGGAAGAGGAATCGAACGGCGAGCAGATGCTGCCGGTGAACTTTCTGCGCGAGCTGATCAGCATGTACGGCAATTCGATGCAATCGCTGATCCCGCACTACCTTGAAGCCTCGATGGAAAACTTCCGGGCCAACCAGGCCAAGCTGCACAAGGCTTTCGAGGAAAGCCTGGGCAACAATCCGCTGGCCAAGCTGGCCGAGCAGAACATGGCCATGTTCAAGGCCGCCGCCGCCGCTTTCATGCCGGGTTCCGAAAAGCCCCAGCCAGCGGCCGAAAGCGAAAACCCCGGCGATCTCTCCACCCTGCGCGAGCAGATGGCCGAGATGCAGAAGAAGCTTGACGCGCTGGGCAAATAGGCCCCAGCGCTCCCCCCGACATCGCCCTTGCGCGTTCAACGATTCAGGAAGCCATAACCCGTGTCCGCCATCCGCCACGCCCTCTCGACCAAGCGCGAGGACGATTTCGCCCAGTGGTATCAGGAAGTCATCGCCGAGGCCGAGATGGCCGAGGAATCGGGCGTGCGCGGCTGCATGGTGATCAAGCCGTGGGGCTATGGCATCTGGGAACGCATCCAGCGCCTGATGGATGAGCGGATCAAGGCCGCGGGCGTGGAGAACTGCTATTTCCCGCTGTTCATCCCGCTGTCCTATTTCGCCAAGGAAGCCGAGCATGTCGAAGGCTTCGCCAAGGAAATGGCAGTCGTCACCCACCATCGCCTGATTGGCGATGGCAAGGGCGGGCTGGTGCCCGATCCCGAGGCGAAGCTGGAAGAGCCGCTGATCGTGCGCCCGACCTCGGAGACGGTGATCGGCGCGGCCATGGCGCGCTGGGTGCAATCGTGGCGCGACTTGCCGCTGCTGACCAACCAGTGGGCCAACGTGGTGCGCTGGGAAATGCGCACGCGCATGTTCCTGCGCACCAGCGAGTTCCTCTGGCAGGAAGGCCACACCGCCCACGCCGACCGCGAGGACGCGATGGCCGAAACGCTGCGCGCGCTGGAGATGTACCGCGAATTCGCCGAAGGCCCGCTCGCCATGCCGGTGATTGCCGGCGAGAAGCCGGAGAACGAGCGTTTCCCCGGCGCCGTCGCGACTTATTCGATCGAGGCGATGATGCAGGATGGCAAGGCGCTGCAGGCGGGCACCTCGCATTACCTCGGCACCGGCTTCGCCCATGCGGCGGGCATCCAGTACCAGGACAAGGAAGGCACGCAGCAGTATTGCCACACGACCAGCTGGGGCACGTCGACCCGGATGATCGGCGGCGTCATCATGGTCCACGGCGATGACGACGGTTTGCGCGTGCCGCCGCAGATCGCGCCGCAGCAGATCGTGATCCTGCCGATGCTGCGCGATGACGATGGCGACGCGGCGCTGCTGGCCTATTGCGAGGACATCCGCCGCAGCCTTGCCGCGCAGTCGGCGCTGGGTGAGCCGCTGCGCGTGCTGCTCGACAAGCGGCCGGGCAAGGCCACGCAGAAGCGCTGGGCCTGGGTGAAGAAGGGCGCGCCGCTGATCCTGGAGATCGGCGGGCGTGACGCGGCCGCGGGCCAGGTCTCGCTGCTGCGCCGCGACCGGCTGTGGAACGCGGCGGCCAAGCCCGATTTCCGGGCCATGCCCAAGGACGAATTCCTCGGCATCGCCGCTGGCGAGATCGAGGATATCCAGGTGTCGCTCCACGCCGAGGCGCGCGCGCGGCGCGATGCCAATATTACCCGCGATGTGACCAGCATCGACGCGCTGGCCACCTTCTTCAGCGAGGACAAGCGCTATCCGGGCTGGGTGGAACTGTGCTGGGCACGCCCGACTGGCGCGGAACTGGAAGGCGTGATCAAGACGCTCAAGGAACTGAAGCTCACCATCCGCAACACGGCGACGGATGCCGCGCCGGCCAGCGGCGCCTGCGTTTTCACGGGACGCCCGGCGGTCGAAAGGATATATGTCGCCCGGGCCTATTGAGGCAGGGAGACGCCTATGCCCGGCGCGGTCAGGTACGGGCTGACGAACCTTGTGAATTTCTCCGGGCGTGACGCGCGGCAGACTTTCTGGTTCTTTGTCCTGTTCCTTTACATCGTCACCTTCATGCTCGGCTCAATCCGCGCATTTCCCCATTTCCACGAAAGCCAAGGTCGCGACGTCACGCGCCGGTTGTAATCGCCGTGGATCGGCCCCATTGCCGGACCATGCCACCAAAAAACCGGCCCGAGCCCGGCTTGCCGAGCCGCCAGCAGATCCTGGACTTCATCAAGGATTCCCCCACGCCCGCCGGGAAGCGGGAAATCGCGCGCGAATTCGGGCTGAAGGGGCAGGAGAAGATCCAGCTCAAGGCGCTGCTCAAGGACATGGCCGAGGAAGGCCTGATCGATGGCAAGCGCACCGCCTATCACCGCATGGGCGGCGTACCCAAGGTGACGGTGCTGCGCGTCGTCGATATCGACGAGGGCGAGGCGATCGCCGTGCCTGACACCTGGCAGCCCGACGATGCCACGCCGCCGCCGCGCATCCGCATGGTCGAGAAGGGCAGGGGCTCCGCGCTGCGCAAGGGCGACCGGGTGCTGGCGCGCACCGAGGAGAGCGGCGGCAACTGGCGCGCCTATCCGATGAAGACCCTGGCCGATCGCAATGAACAACTGCTCGGCGTGGTTGAGCTGGATGGGTCGGGCAAGCCGTGGCTGGCCCCGGTCGACAAGCGCATCCGCAATTCCGTGCCGATCGCCGATCTCGGCGGGGCCGAAGTGGGCGAACTGGTGCTGGCCGAGCCCGCGAGCCGTTCGCCGCGATCGGGCGTCAAAATCACCGAAGTGCTGGGCGAGCCACTCGCCCCGCGCGCCTTCAGCCTGATCGCGATCCACAAGCACGGCATCCCGCATGTCTTCGCCGAGGAAACGCTGGCCGAGGCGAGCCGCGCGGCCAGGCTGCCGCTGAGCGCGGACAAGCGCGAGGACTTGCGCCACTTGCCGATCGTGGCCATCGACCCGATCGACGCGCGCGATCACGACGATGCCATCTGGGCCGAGCCCGATGGCGAGGGGGGCTTTCGCGCAGTGATCGCTATCGCCGACGTCTCGTTCTACGTGCGCCCCGGCGGCGCGCTCGACCGCGAGGCGCGGAAGCGCGGCAATTCGGTCTATTTCCCCGATCGGGTCGTGCCGATGCTGCCCGAAGTGCTATCGGCCGATGTCTGCTCGCTGCGTTCGGGCGAGGATCGCGCGGCCATGGCCTGCCACTTGCGCATCGACGGCGAAGGCAAAGTCACCGAATGGCGTTTCACTCGCGCGATCGTGCGGATCGCCGAAGTGATCGCTTATGAAGAGGCGCAGGCGCGGATCGACGAGGGCCGGGCCGAAGTGCATCTGGTCAACCTGTGGGCCTGCTGGCGCGCGCTGGAGCAGGCGCGCGACCGGCGCGATCCGCTGGCGCTCGAACTGCCTGAGCGGCGCGTGGTGCTCGACGAGCAGGGGCGCATCGCGCAGATCGCGCTGCGCGAGCGGATCGACGCGCACCGCGTGGTCGAGGATTTCATGATCGCCGCCAATGTCGCCGCCGCCAAGGCGCTGGAAGCCAAGGTCGCGCCCGTGGTCTATCGCCTGCACGAGCCGCCGGGCCGTGAGAAGCTGGTCGCGCTCAAGGACTATCTCGCCACGTTCGGCCGCAAGCTGGCGCTGGGGCAAGTCATCACGCCTGGCCTGTTCAACCGGATGCTGAAGGACATCGCCGACGAATCCGAGAAGGCGCTGATCATGGAAGCGGTGCTGCGCAGCCAGACGCAGGCCTATTACGGCCCGCGCAACGAAGGCCACTTCGGCCTCGCGCTCGCCTCCTATGCGCACTTCACGTCGCCGATCCGGCGCTATGCCGATTTGCTCGTCCACCGCGCGCTGGTCGATGCCTATCACCTCGAACAACCCGCGCCGCAGGGCGACGTGCCCAGGACATCGGGCCTATCGGAGCGCGACCGCGACGATCTCGGCAAGATCAGCGAGGCGATCAGCGCCGCCGAACGCCGGGCGATGGAGGCCGAGCGCGACACTATCGACCGCTATGTCGCCGCCTGGCTTTCGGCGCGCGTGGGCGAAGTGTTCGAGACGCGGATCACCGGCGTGCAGAAGTTCGGTTTCTTCGCCACGATCATCAGCCTCGGCGGCGATGGGCTGGTGCCGGTCTCGACGCTCGGCGCCGAGCGCTTCGCCTATGACGAGAAGGCGCATGTGCTGGAAGGCGAGGAAAGCGGCACGCGCTATGCCATGGGCGACCGGCTGCGGCTGCGGCTCGCCGAAGCGAACCCGCTGACCGGCGCGCTCAAGTTCGAGCTGGAGGAAGGCGGCTCCACGCCCATCGAACCGCGCGGCAAGCCGCTGGCGCTCAAGCGGCAGGGGCAGCATCTCGTGGGCAAGCGCGGCCGCCCGGCGAACATCCGCCACCAGGGGCGCGGCAAGCGCTAGGGGCTATCGCCATTCAGCCCTGACGGGTTGCAAATGGCGATTTTCGGCGCGGCTGAGGGTCGAGCGGCCCTAGCTCAGCCGTTCGATCGCCGCTTCGTCAAGATGGCCGGGAATCACGAAGACCGGGCAAGGCAGTTGCGCCGAGGCCGAGCCGGTGAAGTGCGAGACGAGCGGGCCCGGCCCGCCTTCCTTCGCCGCGCCCAGTACCAGCGCGGAGACTTCCGGGTGCTCGGCAAGGTACTGGCGCACCACTTTCACGTCCTCGCCCATGCGCACCGAGATCATCGGCATCTTGCCGCCTTGCGACAGGAGATTGCCCGCAGCCGCCGTCACCAGCGTTTCGGCGCGCGATCGCGCTTCTTCCTCGATCGTCGCCTGCACGCCGGCGAAGGCGTTGAATGGCTGGGGCGGAACCAGCGCCAGCAGGTGGACGGTGCCATCGGTCTTGGCCGCGCGCCGCGCGGCAAAGCGCAGCGCGACAAGCGCTTCCTCGCTCTCGTCGACAATCACCAGATAGACGCGCATCGCGACACTCCCCCCGAGGGGCGACATATCCGCCACATTCGATTCGAGCGCAAGACGGATGCGAAACGGGCGCAAGGCGCTTGCTCCGGCCCGGCAATTTGTTCAAGGACAGGCCAAGGACAAGGCGGTCCGGTGCCGCCAGAAACAACGCCCGCCATCCGCAAAGAGGGACATCGCCGCAGCCATGCCGATCGAAATCAAGATGCCCGCGCTCTCGCCCACCATGGAAGAGGGCAAGCTGGCGAAATGGCTGGTCAAGGAAGGCGATACGGTTTCTTCCGGCGACATCATGGCCGAGATCGAGACCGACAAGGCGACGATGGAATTCGAAGCGGTCGACGAAGGCACCATCGGCAAGATCCTGATCCCCGAAGGCAGCGAGGGCGTGAAAGTCGGCACCGTCATCGCACTGCTCGAAGGCGAGGACGACGGCACCGTCGAAGCACCGGCCGCAAAAGCGGCGGCGGAACCGGCCGAGGCAAAGCCGGTCGAACCCGCGCCGGCCGCCGCCCCCATGGCCCCGCCCGTGGTGGCGCCCGCACTTGCGCCTGCCACCCCATCATCGAAGGAGGGACGTATCCTCGCATCGCCACTCGCCAAGCGTATCGCCGCCGAAAAGGGCGTCGATCTCGACAGCCTGACGGGCAGTGGCCCCAATGGCCGCATCGTCAAGGCCGACGTCGAGGCGGCCCAGCCCGGCACCGGCAAGCCCAGGCCCGCCACGCCGGCTCCCGCCCCGGCCGCCGCCAACGATGCCGCGCCGGCCAGCCCCGCGCCCGTCGCCATGGCTGACGAGACGCGCCAGTTGCTCGACGATCGCATTCCGCACACGGTCGAGAAGCTCTCGGGTATGCGCAAGACGATCGCGCGCCGCCTCGCCCAGTCGATGCAGCAGGCGCCGCACATCTACCTCACCGTCGATATCCGGCTCGACCGGCTGATGGCGATGCGCGCCGAGATGAACGCCGCGCTGGAAAAGCAGGGCGTGAAGCTTTCGGTCAACGACATGCTGATCAAGGCGCTGGGCAAGGCGCTGATCGACGTGCCCGAATGCAACGTGACCTTCGCCGGCAACGAACTGATCCGCTATGCGCGCGCCGACATCTCGGTGGCGGTGAGCATTCCGGGCGGCCTTATCACGCCGATCGTGCAGGATGCGAACGGGCGTTCGCTCTCCTCGATCGCCACCGCCATGAAGGATCTTGGCCAGCGCGCCAAGGAAGGCAAGCTCAAGCCGGAAGAGTATCAGGGCGGCACCGCCTCGATCTCCAACATGGGGATGATGGGGATCAAGCAGTTCACCGCCGTGATCAACCCGCCGCAATCCACCATCGTCGCCATCGGCGCGGGCGAGAAGCGCCCGTGGGTGATGCCCGACGGCGCGCTGGGCGTTGCCACCGCGATGAGCGCGACCGGCAGCTTCGACCACCGCGCGGTGGACGGCGCCGACGGGGCGCGCCTGATGGCCGCCTTCCGCGAATACGTGGAGAGCCCGCTGGGCATGGTCGCGTGACGTGAGCGAAGCCCGGCGCGATCCCGTTATCCGTGTTTCGGCCATGCCGGCCGACGCGAATGTCTATGGCGATATTTTCGGTGGCTGGCTGATGAGCCTGATGGATTCTGGCGCCGGCCTGGTCGCGGCGCGCCATTCGCGCGGGCGGGCGGTGACGGTGGCGATGGACGGGATGCAGTTCCACCTGCCGGTCAAGGTGGGGGACGAGGTTTCGGTCTATGGCGAGCTGCGGCGGGTCGGGCGAACCTCGATGACGATCGCGATCGATGCCTGGCGGCGGCACCGGCATGAATTGGAGGAGGTGAAAGTGACCGAAGCGGTCTTCACCTTCGTGGCAGTCGACGATGCGGGCAAACCCCGCGCAATCGAGCAGGAGAGTTGAAGCAGTGGCAGATTCCTACGACGTCATCATTCTCGGTTCGGGCCCTGGCGGCTATGTTTCGGCGATCCGCTGTGCGCAGCTGGGCCTCAAGACCGCGATCGTCGAGCGTGAGCGGCTCGGCGGCATCTGCCTCAACTGGGGCTGCATCCCGACCAAGGCGCTGCTGCGCTCGGCCGAGGTGTTCCACCAGATGAAGCACGCCAAGGACTATGGCCTGGTGGCCGACAACGTCACCGCCGATCTCGACGCGGTGGTGAAGCGTTCGCGCGGAGTGGCGGACAAGCTCAACCAGGGCGTCACCCACCTGATGAAGAAGAACAAGATCGCGGTGCACATGGGCACCGGCAAGCTGACCGCGCCGGGCAAGCTCACCGTCACCGCCGAGGACGGCAAGGCCACCGATCTTGAGGCCAGGCACATCGTCATCGCCACCGGCGCGCGCGCGCGCGACCTGCCCAAGATGAAGGCCGATGGCGAACGCATCTGGACCTATCGCCACGCGATGACGCCCAAGGAACTGCCGTCCAAGTTGCTGGTGATCGGATCGGGCGCGATCGGCATCGAGTTCGCCAGCTTCTACAACGACATGGGTTCGGACGTGACCGTGGTCGAGATGATGGACCGCATCGTCCCGGTCGAGGACGCGGATGTTTCCGCCTTCCTCGAAAAGGCGCTGGTCAAGCAGGGCATCAAGATCATGACCAAGGCCAATGTCGGCACGGTCGAAAAGAGCGCGGCGGGCGTCAAGGTGACGATCAAGGACAAGGCCGGCAAGGAAGAGACCACCGAGTTCAGCCATGTCATCGTCGCGGTCGGCATCGTGCCGAACCTGGAGAACATCGGCCTGGAAGATCTCGGCATCGAGCCCGACAAGCGCTTCCACATCAAGGTGGACGATTATGGCCGCACCAATGTGAAAGGCGTCTGGGCGATCGGCGACTGCGTGGACGGGCCGTGGCTGGCGCACAAGGCAAGCCATGAAGGCGTGACGGCGGCCGAGGCCATCGCGCGGGAACTGGGCAATGGCGAAGTCCACCCGCACCCGCTCGATCGCCGCAATATTCCGGGCTGCACTTATTGCCACCCGCAGATCGCCTCGGTCGGGCTGACCGAAGCCAAGGCCAAGGAAGCGGGTCATGAGCTGAGGGTCGGCACGTTCCCGTTCATCGGCAATGGCAAGGCGATCGCGCTCGGCGAGGCGGAAGGCTTCGTCAAGACGGTGTTCGACGCCAAGACCGGCGAACTGCTCGGCGCCCATATGATCGGCGCGGAAGTGACCGAACTGATCCAGGGCTATGTCGTCGGCAAGACGCTGGAGACGACCGAGGCGGAACTGATCCAGACGATCTTCCCGCATCCGACGATTTCCGAGACGATGCACGAATCGGTGCTCGCCGCTTACGGGCGCGTGATCCACATCTGACGGGAGGCGCCGGGAAAGGGCGTTCACGCCCCCCTGGCGGCCTTCACGATATGCTCGAACACCGCGACGTGGAGCGGCTCGGCGAATTCGCAGCCGATCGCCCCGTCGCGTTCCCAGCAGATGCGCGCGCTGAGCAGCTGGATGCCGGGAATGCGGATGCGCAACGGCACTTCGGGCCGGGCATCGGGCATGTGCGAAATGCGAAAGCCGCCAGGTGAAAGGTCGTCCAGCCGCGCGGTCTTCCAGGGCCGGGTGCCCTGACGCACCTCGCAGAGCAACGCCACGCCGATGCGCGGCCTGCGCTGGGTGTTTCGCCCGTCTTCACCGACGATCCTGTCGTGCTTCAAGGGAGCCTCCTGCCGCGAAACCCTGCAATGCCGGCAAGAAATTACAAAGCGGTTAGCCGCGCCCGCTCCGCAATACCGAGGCGGCCGTAAGCGCTTCGTTAGGACGCCTTGCGGCCCGCGATGGCGCCTCAGCCGAAGCTGACGAAGTTGTAGCCGACCGAGGCTTCCGCCGTCGCCTCGCTGTAGACGAAGGCGTGGGAATCGGCGACGTCGAGCAGCACGATCTGGGTGAAGACGACACCGTTGTTGTAGGTCATGCGCAAGTCGTTGGCGATGCCGTCACCGCCTTGCGCGAAGCTGCCGAAGCTCAGCTGCTGGCCGGTCAGGCCCGAAATGAACAAGTGATCGTCCGCACCGAAATGGGCGATGACCACGTCGGTGGACTTGGTGCCGTCATGCGTGATCTCGTAAGTCTTGTCTGCGTCCAGCGCGACATTGGTGACTTTGTTGGCGCCGAAATCGTCCAGCGCGATGTCGCCATCGGGCGTCACGCCCGCGCCGGCCAGCGACGTGGCGGTGATCGCGCTGGTGCCGGTGATGACCTTGTCGCCCACCTTGATCGCGCCGGCATCGGTATCCAGCCTGAGCAGCAGCGCCTGGCCGTTGAAGTTCAGCTCCATGCCGTCCGGCCCGACGGGAATGGTGATCTTGCCCAGGTGCGAGGACAGCACGATCGCGGTGCCCTTGATATAGGCGCTGAACGAGGATGGCCCCTCGGGCAGGTACAGCACGTCGCCGCCCTTGTTGAACGAGGGATCGAGCGTCATTTCGCCATAGCTGTAATGCAGTTTTTCCGCCCCGCTCGTGCCGAACACCGAATAGGCGCCGCCGGCGGTGACTTCGGCCCCGTCCAGCATCGAGATACGCGATTGCGAGAAGACGCTCGATTCGTCAGGCACGGTAAGCTGTTCGGCCGCCGCGGTGATCGTGGCGGCAGTGCCGGTGATCGATTGCGCGCCGATCTTCACCGTGCCCGAAACCGTGTCGTACCCCAGCGCGCGCACCCCGTCGGAAAAGACCATGTAGATGGGCTCCACGCCGACCGGGATCAGATAGCTTGAATCGCTGTCCGAGATGAGCACCGAGGAACCGTTCAGCGCCACGTGATAGGCCGATGCCGCGTGCGCCAGGCGCAGCACGTCGCCGCCCTTGTTGTAGGAAGGGTCGAACTCGATCTGGCCGGGTGCGTCCAGAATCTTCAGGTCCTGAAATTCGGCCGTGCCATAGATGGTGCCCGCGCCGCCGATCTCGCCCTTGAAGCCGTCGCGCGTGATGATGATGAAATCAGGCATATCGTCTACCTCGGTAAGAGAGATGGTCTGTGTCGCGGTGCCGCCGTGGCCATCGCTGACAGTGACGGTGAAGTGATCCGATCCGGCGAACTGCGCGCCGGGCACATACGTGAAGACGCCGCCCGTTCCGGCGGTGACAGTGCCGTGCAGCGCGGCGGTGAAGCTGTAGCTCAGCGGGTCGCCGTCGGGGTCGGTCGCGGCGACGAGGATTTGCGCGGACGCGGCGCCATCGGGCACCGCCACGGTCTGCGTCGCGGCCACGACCGGGGCCGAATTGGCCACCGCTTGCGGCTGGATGACGACATGCACCGTCCGCGTCGCGATCCCGCCATGCCCGTCGTTGACCGAAACGGTGATGCTATCGGTGCCCGCATAGCCGCTCGCCGGCAGGTAGACGAAATGGCCGCCGGCCCCGCCCGTCACCGTGCCGTGCTGATAGTCCGATGCGGTGTAGGTCAGCGCATCGCCTTCCACGTCGGTGGCGCCGACAGTCAGCGTGACGGGGATGCCCGTCTGGGTGTTCAGGTCCTGCGGCGCGGTCAGCACCGGCGCATCGTTGACCGGCGTCACGGTGACGGTGACGGTTTGCAGCACGGCATGGCCATGACCGTCGGCTACCGTCACCTTGAACGTGTCGGTGCCGAAGAAGTTGGCCAGGGGCGTATAGGTGAACAGCCCGTTGGCGCCGCCAGCCAGCGTGCCGTGCGCCGGAGCGCTGGCCGAATAGGACAAGGTATCGCCATCGGGATCGCTGGCCGTCGCCGTGATCTGCCGCGCGGTGTCTTCCTTGGTCGAGGCGGACTGCGTGGTGGCGAGCGTCGGCGCGCTGTTGGCGGGAGTGGGGGTAGGCGTCGGTGTTGGCGTAGGGGTCGGCGTGGGGGTTGGCGTCGGCGTCGGCGTGGGTGCAGGTGTCCCGGAAGCCGGCTGCAGCACATGCGTCTGCGCGTTCCAGACGAAATCGCCATCGTCGAAGCGGAACACCTCGATCCCGTCGGTGGTGTCGCTGCCCTGGCCATTGCCCGCCACGATCACGCCGCCATTGCCGCCCTGGCTGACGGCATAGGCATTGTGCAGCCCGGAAAACACCGCGGTGTCCACGCCGCTGCCGCCGACCAGCGTATCGTTGCCAAGGTCGCCCAGCAGCGTATCGTCATCGCCGCCGCCATTGAGCGTGTCGTTGCCGCGCGTGCCTTCGATCCGCTGGCCGCCGGCCCCGCCGGTAAGCGACAGGCCGCTGAGGCCAAGGCCCCTGATCTCGCTGACCGCATCGCCCGTGACCGCGATCGAGCCAGAGGCGAGCAGGGTGTTGCCATTGACGACATCGAGCTTGAGGTTCTGCGCGCCGATCGTGGCGTTCACCGTCACCGCGCCCGACAATCCGCCGCCGCTCAGCGTCAGGGCGATCGCGCCGCCGCCGGTAGCAAGGCTGTAGCCGCCGGTGGACCAGCTCGTCACGCTGGCCGATCCCACGCTGACGTGCAGGTCGCCGCGACCCTCGCCGATCGAATAGAACCTGTCGCCGTCGGCATCGTCATAGGCGACGCCGGTAACGAACAGCTTGCCGCGATTGCCGAAATCCTGGGTGATGACCAGTTCGCCCACCTGGGTGCGCGTATCGGTCTCATGCGTCACGGCGATGCCGACTTCGGTATAGCCGCCGCTCATGATGTTCTTGCGGTGGCCGGCCGCGTCCTGCATCCCGTCGCCGAGCGAGGCGAAATCGGGCCGCACGACGTTGCCGGAATCGACGTCTTCCGCGTCATAGCCCCAATCGACCATGAAGCCGGCGTGGGCATAGAGGATATCGTCGGCATAGGCGTAGATGTTCTCGCCGGCCGAGCGATAATCGTATCCCGCCGCCTTGATCCGGTCGCCCAGCGAAAGCTCGCCTGTCACCTGGTGCGACTGGGTGTCGTAAGTGATCATCTTGGCGTTGTGGCCTTCGGCCGACGCCGAAAGCTCCTCGCTCCAGGCCAGCGCGCCGGCCGGGGCAAGCGCGGAGAACGCTTGCAGCAGCGCATCGCCATCCACGCCGAAATAGTCGAGCGCCTGCTGGATATTCGTCTGCTCCGCATCGAGCGGGGCGTAGGACGAGATATAACGCGCCGCGTTGCCGAGCGGATCGAGCCGCGTTTCGTTGAGCAGCTCCAGGAAATATTGTTCTTCGGCGCTAGGCCCGGGCATCTGTCGAAGTCCTTCGTCCGGCGATGGTAAAATGCACGATGACGGTTAATTTTTCGCTATCATGCTGAAATGAACAGAATCTTATCCGGTTCCCGGTAGAAATCCATCCGGCCGTGGGGCCGGCTCATCCGTTGGGGGCGTGCCCCTCGCACGCGGGGCACGACCCCGGCAACCGCTGTCCGACGAGCCGAGACATCGTCGCGACAAGGAGGCGGGCGGCGCGGGGCACGAAGCAGGCGCCATGGCCGCGCCGGTGCTATGGCTTGCGCAGGAGGACACGGACATGGAAACTTTGCCACTCAGCAGGGCGTTCACGCTGATCGAACCGGGCCCGGTGGTCCTGGTGACGACGAACGACGGCCACAAGGACAATGTGATGACCATCACCTGGACCATGGTGATGGACTTTTCGCCCGTGCTGGCGATCACCACCGGCGCCTGGAACCATTCCTACGACGCGCTGCGTGACACGCGCGAATGCGTGATCGCCATCCCCACGGTCGATCTGCTCGATACCGCCGTGGGCGTGGGCACCTGCTCTGGCGCCGATACCGACAAGTTCGCCCGCTTCGGCCTCACCCGCGCGAAGGCCCGCCACGTGCGCGCGCCGCTGATCCGCGAATGCTTGGCCCAGATCGAATGCCGCGTGATCGACATCGTCGAGCGGCACAGCATCGTCGTGCTCGAAGGGCTCGCCGCCTATTTCGACAGCACCCGCGCCGAACAACGCACGCTCCACGCCGTGGGCGACGGCACTTTCGTGGTTGATGGCGAGAGGCTGGACCGCAGGGAAATGATGCGCTCCAAGCTGCCTGATGGGGTGTATCCCCACGATGGAGAATGACATGACTGACACGACGAATCCCTGAAAGCCGCTGAACCCGGTTCGCATCCCAAGGCCGAGAAGTATGGGATGCCCGTCGAATACGCAGACCGCATCATGCAGCGCCACTTCGGTGTGGTGGACGAGGAGTTCGCTTTGGAAGCCGGGAAGGTTGCCGCTGACATTGAGGTGAGCAAGGCGCTCGCCAAGAAGGACTGACCACAATGTCGGGCATCCGGGCACTTCAGCGCCGCGTGGCGAAGTTGGAGACCGTTCGGAAGCCGCGACCATCGCCCATCGTCATCATGTGCGGTTCGTTCGATGCGTTCGCCGATGCCACGTATGCGGAGGTGATGGCTGGCAAGCTGGCAGGGGACTTCCTGCTGATCCTCGACCATCTCCGCGAATGGGACGAGGGCGGCGTTTGGGCGCTGGCATATGCTCGCTGACGGTGCCAGCCAGTAGCAGCATAGGGTTGCGCAGGGCTTTCGTCATCTTCACCCGCGCCGAGGACCAGCGGACGGTCCCTCGAAAATCGAACATCCGCAGCAGCGGGGCGAGGTGCCTTCTCCTCCCGCCTGACGCTGTCAGCGCCTCGCGTCTCCGGGTGCGGGGCGCTGCTATGAGCGGATGGTGGCCGGTGCTGACATATACTCGCTAATTCCTCGCAGCCTCATCCTAATGGAATGATTCGGTAAAGATATAAGCGTACCAACGCGGCATGATCGGCTTTGCAATCTTTCTTGGGATCATCTTGGTTCTATTGACGCCAATTGCGCTCATCGGTGCCGTTCTCTTACTGCTCCGCAAGAGATGGAGAGCTACAGACCCTGATCACCGGATCAGACGGGTCGCCATAGTTTCGGCGGGACTGTTAGTTGTCACATCGCCTTATCTGGCGTTCAAAGCATACGAACTTCGCTTTGTTCTAGCGAGGGTTCCCAGTCCGTTGCATGTAGCTTGGATTGAATACCGCTTAGAAGATTCCTTCGGTGGTATCGGCTTGCCGGGCGACAACGAGACGGGATTTGTCGTCTATCGCCTTACCGGTGCGAGTGCCCAATGGGCGCGCAGTAAAGGACAGCGTCTAGGTGAAGCCTTGCCCGGCGGAGCAGAAAGCTGGCACGCAACTCCCGTTGACGAAAGCGGGGTGCGAAACAGTTGGCATCACTACGATAGCGAAGCGGAAAAGCACGGGCATTCTGCCACGATCGCTGAATACCTCGATAAATATGGGTTCTCTATTCCAATCGAAAAAGGTCGCGATGACGAAGCAAATCGCGCGATTCGTGAACCGGGATCTTTCTATTCGTATGGACGCGGTGGCAGCGTAACCATCATCGATCCCGCCCGAGGGAAGGTGTATTTCGCCTATGCAGGGTAGCTCCATTGATTCGATCTGGCGGAAGAGGTGGGATTCGAACCCACGGACGGGTTGCCCCGTCGCTGGTTTTCAAGACCAGTTCCTTAAACCACTCGGACACTCTTCCATACCGATTCAGCGGCGCGGCTAGAAATCTGCTAGATGGCGGCGCTGCCGCTCGTTTTAGCCATTTCTCGACCCGCCGCTAAGCTATTCTAACTACATCCCTTTTTCGCCAGTCCGTGCCGTCGAGCGTCGAAACCCCCCGTTAGCTTTCAAGACCGGTGCATTAAACCGCTCTGCCATCTGTCCGCGTCCGGCAGCGCATGGCGCCAATGGTGCGCGCGCGCAAGAGGGTTGGGCCGTCCGGCGCGGCGCGTGAACGGCTGGTGGTGGTTGTCGCCAGTCTGTCGGGCCCGGGGCATTCACAAGCCGGGTGCAGTGTGCGACATCGGCCGGGATGATGTGCGCCATGCGAATTCGAAAGGCCGCGAAGCTTGCGGCCAGTGCCTTGCTGTTCACGCTGGCGATGCCGGCCGCGCAGGCGCAGCAGCCGCAGGAGAGCTTCCCCGGCTATCTGCAACTGGTCGCGGCGCGGGCGCGCGGCGAGGGGGTGAGCGAGGCGACGATCGCCCGCGTGCTGACCGGGCTTACGCCCAACCCGCGCGTGATCGATCTCGACAACGCGCAGCCAGGCCGGCAAGTCGCCCCGCCGCCGATCGCGCCGTACCTTGCGCGCCATGTCGATGCCAATCGCATTGCCGGCGGGCGATCGCGCTATGCGCAAGTGGCGGGATTGCTGCCCGCGCTGGAGCGGCGCTATGGCGTGCCCGGCAAGATCATGCTGGCGATCTGGGGGCATGAGACCAATTACGGTAGCTATACCGGCGATTTCGATCTGGCCCGTTCGCTCGCCACTTTGGCCTGGGAAGGGCGGCGGCGCGATTTGTTCGAGGGCGAGCTGATCGCGGTGCTCAGGATGATCGACCGGGGCGTGCCGCCCAGCCGCCTCA
Source organism: Novosphingobium album (ex Liu et al. 2023) (assembly GCF_029076845.1). Taxonomy (GTDB): domain Bacteria; phylum Pseudomonadota; class Alphaproteobacteria; order Sphingomonadales; family Sphingomonadaceae; genus Novosphingobium. The sequence goes on along the minus strand of NZ_JARESE010000028.1, from coordinate 16,288 downwards.
AGGGAAGCTGGGCCGGGGCTTTCGGCAATCCGCAGTTCCTGCCCAGCGTCTATCTGCGGCTGGCGGCGGACGGTGATGGCGATGGCGATGCCGATATCTGGAGCAGCCCGGCCGATACGCTCGCCTCGATCGCCAACTATTTCCGCGATGCCGGCTGGCGGCCGGGCGAGCCCTGGGGCGTGCGCGCTTCGGTGCCGGCGGGGTTCGATGTGCCGGCCTATGACAGCCGGCTTGCCGCGCCGACGTGTGACCGTGTCCATGCCCGCCATTCGCAATGGAAGACGGTGGGCGAATGGCGCGCCCTGGGCGTGACGCCGCTGGCCCCGATCGGCGAGAGTGTGCTGGCCACGGTGTTCCAGCCCGATGGTCCGGGCAAGCCGGCCTATCTGTTAACCGGGAATTATCGGGTGATCCTCCAATATAACTGCTCGAATTATTACGCGTTATCGGTGGGGTTGCTTGCAGATGAGATTGTCCGTTAACCATGCCCTGCCGCTGGCGGCGCTGATCCTGCTGGGCGGCAGCGCAAGCGGCATTCTGGCACGGCCCGCGCCGGCGCCCGCGCTGCCTGTCACCGGGCCGGCGGCCGATTATCCGATGGTGATCGGCGATCCCTTCACGATCGGCGCGATCACTTATACGCCATCGGACCAGCTCAATTACGATGCGGTGGGCATGGCGGCGATCGGCGATGCCGCCAGCGCGGGCGTGACCGGGGCGCACAAGACGCTGCCCTTGCCCAGCTATGTCGAAGTCACCGCGCTCGACAGCGGCCGGACGATCCTGGTGCGGCTGGAACGGCGCGGGCCGATGGCCAACGATTTGCTGATCGAGCTTTCGCCCGCCGCGGCAGCGCAGCTTGGCCTGGCGCCGGGTGCCAGCGCGGCGGTGCGCGTGCGCCGGGTCAATCCACCCGAGATCGAGCGGGCCGCGCTGCGTCAGGGCCGCGAGGCGCCGGAACGGATGGCGACGCCCGACGCGCTGCTCAAGGTGCTGCGCCGCAAGCTGGCCGAGCAATCGCCGCTGGGGCCGCCGGCCTCGATACCACCCGCCATGCCCACGACGGCGCCGGCCACGGCCACCCCGGCCAAGACGCCGGCGGCCAGGCCGAGTCCGGCTCCCGCGCCCACCGGCACGCCGAAGCCGGCTCCCAAACCTGCGGCTCCCAAACCCGCGAGCAAGCCTGAGACGCCGCTGGCGCCCAGGCCGGCCGCGCCCGCCGTGAAGGCAGGCGCCTATGTCGTTCAGGTCGCCGCGTTCTCGGCCAGGGACCATGCCGACAAGGCGGCCAGGCAGCTTGGCGGCGTGGTCAGCAAGCCGGGCAAGTTCTGGCTCGTCCGCCTGGGGCCCTTCGCCAGCAGTGGAGAAGCCGGCCCCGCGCTGGAGAAGGCGAAAGCGGCGGGGTATAGGGACGCGCGAATCCAGCGCGCGGACTGATCCTGCCGATCGGCGGCCCCGCGCGTCCATCACGCCGGAGCTTGCGGGTCTTGAAGAGAGTTTGGACGTCGATCGCCGCGCTTGCCTTGTGGGGCGGCGCGGCATCGGCCGCCGTGCCGCCGCCCCCGCCCGAAGTCGCGCGCGTTCCCGTGACCATGCTGGTCGATCTGGGATCTGGCCAGGTGCTGGAGCAGCACCGCGCCGATGCCCGCTTCGCGCCCGCCTCGATGACCAAGGTGATGACCGCCTATGTCGCGTTCGAGGAGATCGCGGCCGGGCGGCTGCCCTTGCGCCGCCGCTTCGCCGTTCGCCCCGAAATCGCGCGGGAATGGTACGCCAAGGGCACGAGCATGTACTTGCGGCCCACCGATACGGCGACGACCGATGAACTGCTCCACGGCATCATGACCGCGTCGGCCAATGACGCCGCCGTCGTGCTGGCGCGCGAATATGCCGGCAGCGTGGATGCCTGGACCTTCATGATGAACGACACGGCCAAGCGCCTGGGCATGAGCCGGACGCATTACGCCACGGCCAATGGCTGGCCCGATGGCGGCAGGACCCATGTCAGCGCGCGCGATCTGGCCCGCCTCGCCGAAGCGATGATCGTGCTCTATCCCCGCCTTTATCACCGCTATGCCGGGCAGAAGCATTACCAGTGGCGCGATCTTGTGCTTACCAGCCATGATCCCACCGTCGGCGTGGTGCCCGGCGCGGACGGGATCAAGACCGGGTACACGCGCGATGCCGGCTACTGCTTCCTCGGCTCGGCCGAGCGTGACGGGCGGCGCCTGGTCATGGTGGTGGCCGGCGCGCCATCTGCGGCGGAGCGTGACGTGGCCTCGCGCGCGCTGCTCGAATGGGGCTTTGCCCAATGGCATGGGCGGCCGCTGTTCGCCAAGGGCAAGGCCATCGGCCAGGCGCGGGTGCAGGACGGGGCGGCGCGCACCGTGCGGCTGATCGCCAACCGCGATGTCTATGCCACGCTGCCCAAGGCCGGCGGCGAGCCGATCCGGCTGACGCTGCGCTATGATGGCCCGCTGCAAGCGCCGATCCGCAAGGGCGCGCGCGTGGCCGAACTGGAGATTCGCGTCGGCGGCACCACGCCGGGGCGCATCCCGCTTTACGCGGCCACGGCGGTGGAGCGCGCCGGGCCCATGGACAGGCTCGTCAACGGGGTTATGAACCTGTTCTCATGACGCCGGGACGGTTCATTGCGTTTGAGGGCGGGGAAGGGGCGGGCAAGTCCACCCAGGCCCGGCTGCTTGCCGAAACGCTGCGCGCGCGCGGGATCGACGTGGTGATGACGCGCGAGCCCGGCGGCACGCCCGGTGCCGAGGCGATCCGGGCACTGCTGCTGGGCACCGAAGGCGAAGGCTGGAACCCGCGCGCGGAAGCGCTGCTGTTCGCCGCGGCGCGATCCGATCATGTCGAACGATTGATCCGTCCGGCGCTGGCGGCGGGGCAATGGGTGGTGTGCGATCGCTTCGTCGATTCGAGCCGGGCCTATCAGGGCGGGGGCGGCGGCCTTTCGGATGTCGATATCCTGGCGCTCCACGCCATCGGCAGCGAGGGATTGCTGCCTGACCTGACCGTGCTGATCGCGGTTTCCCCCGAAGTCGCGGCCGAACGGCTGGCGCGGCGCGATGGCGGGCAGGCGGACCGGATCGAGGGGCGCGGCGCGGCCTATCACCAGCGCGTGGCCGAGGCCTTCGCGCGGCTGGCCGAGGCCGAACCGGCGCGCTTCGCCCGGATTGACGGCGATGGCGGCAAGGATGCGACCCATGCGCGCGTGCTCGCCGCGATCGCGCGCCTGGCCGGACCGGCCTGATGGCGCGCGCGGGCAAGGACTTCATCGGGCAGGAAGCGGCCTGGCAGGAATGGCTGGCCGCGATCGCTTCGGAACGGATGCACCACGCCTGGCTGCTGGCCGGCGCCAAGGGGCTGGGCAAGCACGCCTTCGCGCGCGCCGCCGCCGCCGAACTGGTGCGCGAGCCGGGCGAGAAGCTGCCCGATGCCGATACCCATCCCGATATCCACATCCTGGACCATCTTCCCGCCAACGACGACGAGGCGAAGAAGAAGGCCGAGGGCAAGCCCTTTCAGGTGAAGCGCAACATCACGATCGACCAGGTGCGCCGGATGCAGCAGCGGCTCAATACGCGGCCCACGCTGGGCAGGCGCCGCGCGATCGTGATCGACCCGGCCGACGACATGGAGAAGGGCGCGGTCAATGCCTTGCTCAAGAGCCTGGAGGAGCCGCCGGTCGGCACCTATTTCCTGCTGGTGACGCATCAGCCGGGGCGTCTGCTGCCGACCATCCGCTCGCGCTGCCGGGTGCTGCGCTTTGCCGCGCTCAAGCCCGAGGAACTCGACGCGGTGATCCGCCGCGACGTGCCGCAGGCCGACAGCGCGGCGCGCGCCGCCGCCATCGCCGCATCGCACGGCTCGCCCGGCGTGGCGCTGGCTTTCGCCGAGCACGAACTGGGCGCGATCCACGCCCTGATGTTGCGGATTCTGCACGAAGGCGACGAGGCATTCGCCCTGCGCGGCCGGCTGGCCGACGAGATGGGCGCCCGCCCCGCGCGCGAACGGCTGCTGGCCACGCTCGACCTGGCCCGCGCGACGCTGGCCAACGAACTGGCCGCGGCGCCGCGCGCGCGGCAGGCCCGGATCATCGAGGCGCACGGCGCGCTGACCAGGCTTTCGGCGCAGGCGCCGACCTACAATTTCGATGCCGGGCTCCTCATAATGGAAATTGGCGGGTTGCTGGCCTCGACCGCGATGCCTAGAGAAGCGGCACGCTAGCCACTCTGGACAAGAAAGCCGCGCGATCCCGCATGGGCGAACCCTATTACCTTACCACCGCGATCAGCTATCCCAACGGGAAGCCGCATATCGGCCACGCTTACGAGGCGATCGCCGCCGACGTGATCGCGCGCCACCACAAGGCCCAAGGCCGCGACGTGCGGTTCCAGACCGGAACCGATGAGCATGGCCTGAAGATGGCCCAGAAGGCGCGCGAGCTGGGCAAGACGCCGGCTGAACTGGCGGCAGAAATGTCGCAATATTTCATTGATATGTGCGGTGCCCTTAACATTGGGTACGATGTTTTCATCCGCACCACCGAACCGCGCCATCACGCCGCGACGCAGGAATTGTGGCGCCGCATGGAAGCCAGCGGCGATCTCTATCTCGATCGCTACGAAGGCTGGTACTCGATCCGCGACGAAGCCTATTACGACGAAAGCGAACTGGTCGAGGGCGAGGGGGGCGAGAAGCTTTCGCCACAAGGTACGCCGGTGGAATGGACGGTCGAGGAAAGCTGGTTCTTCCGCCTGTCGAAATACCAGCAGCCGCTGCTGGATCTTTATGCCTCGCGCGATTTCATCCGCCCGGACAGCCGCCGGAACGAAATCATGCGCTTCGTCGAAGGCGGCCTGCGCGACCTTTCGGTGTCGCGCACCAGCTTTGACTGGGGCATCAAGGTGCCGGGCAGCGAGAACCACGTGATGTACGTGTGGGTCGACGCGCTGACCAATTACATCACCGGGTTGGGCTTTCCCGACGAGGGCGGCGATTTCGCGAGGTGGTGGCCGGCGGACCTGCACCTGATCGGCAAGGACATCGTCCGGTTCCACACGGTCTACTGGCCGGCCTTCCTGATGAGCGCCCGCCTGGCGCTGCCCCGGCAGGTGTTCGGCCATGGCTTCCTGCTCAATCGCGGGCAGAAGGAATCGAAGTCGCTGGGCAATGTGACCGATCCGATCGGGCTGGCCGAGACGTTCGGCGTCGATGCCTTGCGCTATTTCTTGATGCGCGAAGTCGCCTTCGGGCAGGATGGCAGCTATTCACCAGAAGCCATTGTGATGCGGGCCAATACTGAGCTGGGTAATGCCTTCGGCAATCTCGCGCAGCGTACGCTGAGCTTCATCGCCAAGAACCTGGAAGGCCGCCTTCCCGAGATCCACGGGCATGACGCGGCGGATACCGAACTGTTCGAGACCATCGGCAAGGCGGTGCAACGCGACGTGCCCGCCGCCTTCGATGACCTGGCGCTGCAGCAAGGTGTCGAGCACTGGCTGCAGGCGGTCTTCGCGTGCAATGCCTATATCGACAGCCAGGCACCGTGGACCCTGCGCAAGACCGATCCCCAGCGCATGGAAACCGTGCTGGCGACGCTCTATATCTGCATTGCCCAGCTTGCCGTGGCGATCCGCCCGGTGATCCCGGCCAGCGCTGACACGCTGCTCGACACCATGGGCGTGCCTCTGGCCCATCGCACGTACGCCGGGATCGGCGAGCACTGGTATTCGCCGCTGGCGGAAAGCGGTTACCGCATCGCCACGCCGAAGCCGCTGTTCCCGCGCCTGGAACTGCCTGAAGAGACGCCGGCCTGATGCTGATCGATTCGCATTGCCATCTCGAATACGAAGGGCTCGTCGAAGACCAGCAGGGCGTGCTCGCCCGCGCGCGCGCGGCCGGGATTGGCGGTTTCCTCAACATTTCCACGCGCCGGCGCGAGTGGGACAAAGTGGTGGGCACGGCCGCGCGCGAGGCGGACGTCTGGGCCAGCGTCGGCATTCACCCGCACGAGGCGGACCAGCACGCCGACCTGGGCGAAGCGGCGCTGCTGGAAGCCGCCGCGCATCCCAAGGTCATCGGCATTGGCGAGACCGGGCTCGATTACTATTACGACAAGTCCGACCGCGCGACACAGCAGGTGCTGTTCCGCACCCACATCGCTGTTTCGCGCGAAACCGGGCTGCCGCTGATCGTTCACACGCGCGATGCCGAGGATGACACCGCGCGCATCATCGGCGAGGAGATGGGGAAGGGGGCTTTCCCCGCCCTCATCCACTGCTTCACCGCGTCGGCGGGCTTTGCCCGGCAGATGCTGGACCTGGGCCTGTCGATCTCGCTGTCGGGCATCGTCACCTTCAAGAACGCGCGCGATCTTCAGGCCGTGGCCGCGGAATTGCCGGCCGACCGGATTCTGGTCGAAACCGATTCGCCGTTCCTCGCCCCCGTGCCGCATCGCGGGCGGCCGTGCGAGCCGGCCTATACCGCCGATACTGCCCGCTTCGTGGCGGGGCTGCGCGGCGAGGAGCCCGAACGGCTGGCCGAGCAGACCACGCGCAATTTCTTCGCGCTGTTCACGAAGGCGCGCGCGTGAAGCTGCGCGTGCTCGGCAGCGGCACGTCCACCGGTGTCCCGCGGCTTGGCGGCGAGCATGGCCCAGCCGACTGGGGCCTGTGCGATCCGGCCGAACCGAAGAACCGCCGCTCGCGCGTCTCGGTCCTGATCGAGCATCCCGAAGGCCGGCGCGTGCTGATTGACACCTCGCCGGATTTGCGCAGCCAATTGCTCGCTTGCGAGATCGACCGGATCGACGCGGTGTTCTGGACGCATGACCATGCCGATCATTGCCACGGCATCGATGACTTGCGCCCGCTGCGCTATGGCCGCGCGGGGCCGATCCCCGGCTATGCCGCCGATGAGACGGTGCGGCGCCTGCGCCAGCGGTTCGGCTATGTCTTCGCCGGGCAGCACGGCTATCCCACGATCGTGACGCTCGACACGCTCGACAACCTGCGCATTTGCGAGGGCTTTGGCGTGGCGGCGTGCCAGATGCCGCACGGGCCGGCGCAGAGCACCGGGTACCGCTTTAGTTATCAAGATAAATCCATCGGTTACGCAACAGACTTCAGCGAGATTACGCGCAACATGGTCAATCTGTTCCATGGCTGCGACGTGCTGGTGATCGATTGCCTGCGCCGTGAGCCGCATCCGACCCATGCGCATCTGGCCATGTCGCTGGAACTGGCCGAGGCGTGCCGGGTCGATCGCGCGGTGCTGACGCATCTCGACAAGAGCATGGACTACGCCGCGCTCGGCCGCGAGGTGCCGGGCCATGTGCTGGTCGCGTACGACGGCATGGAACTGGTGGCGTGATGTCCACGGGCGCGATGATCGTCGCGATCGTCGGCGTGCTCGGCGCCTTGTTCCTCGCGTGGCGCGGCTTGCAGGCGCAGGGCCTCAGCGTCGAGCGCAAGGTGCGGATGGCGACGATCTGGCTGGCCATCATCGTCGGGCTGGTGCTGGTGATCCAGCTTACCGGGCTGCATCTCGCTTCGTAGTATGATTTAACATAATATATATTATCAATCTGGGCGGTGATTTGCGAGCGGAGGTCGGTCATGGCGTCGGCTCCTGCGGAGCGCCCTCGTTCAATCGATGAACGAAAGCCTTGACCTCATCTAAACGGTCCTCGCGAACCCAAATCGTGGTCCGCTTGAAGCCCTTTTGACGCATGCGCACTTCGTAGCGCGCATTTCGGTCAGTCTTCTCCGCAATTGCCTGCTCTAGAGGCGTGCGCTTGCGAATATCCGCACTCTGCCGCCTACTGTTCTTACGGTCAACAGCCACCACCGCTCCCCCCGTCAGCGCTGACACAACACCACGCTGTCAGCATAGACGAACCATACCACCGTCAGAATAAACGGCAACCCGCTTAGGTCAGTTGTCGTTCGAAACCTTCCGCCCAATCCCTTTGCGATCGAACGACTTCACCATGAAGCACGCGAAGAGCAACCGCATATGCGCAAACCGGAACCGCCATTCAAAGCTGCTGGGATCGATCATGGGCTAGCAAATAACGAGCAACTCTTACGAGATTACCGATATTAATCGCCTATTTGGCCCACGGAGTTGGGAAAAACGTTCATTCTGACGCTACCTGCTCTTTGCGGCTAGGATACGTGGAAAGATTTCGACCCAAATGAACGCCCGGTAACGAGAAGCGCGGACGGCAGCTTTCGCATCGCCATGCGCGCTTATCCGGGGATGCAAAATGCCACCACCCGTAACGCTGGTTTGATGATAGGATCGGGGTTTTGCGCGTACGCCTCGCGGAGCCTCCGACGCGCCTCCCCTTCAGCCGCGTTCGCAGCCTTTTGGCACCGTTCTAGGCTCGGATAGTCAATAGCGACGGTGGAGTCGTTGGCAACGACAATCAGTTTGTAAGGTCCCGATTGCGCTTGCGCTGTGGCGGGGAGCGCAAGTACCAGCGCGGCGAGCGCAAGGCGCATCATTCTGGATTCTCCGGCTTAGGCTTCATCTTCGCCACCTTCCTGAGCCTGTCATCCCAGCGCGTTTCATCCTCATCCACCTCTAGCTCGCGGGCGGCCTTACCACGACCGAGCGGATTGCGCATCCAATCGGTTTGGCCCAACCGCCTTTCGCCTGCACCGTGAGCTGGGACAAATCCGCACATTTTCCCGCCAAGCCGAAACGCCGGAATTCGGCGCAAAAGCTGTCCGATCCCGCGACCGGTCAAAGGACGGGGATTTCACCCCGGAGTCCCATTTTTGGGACAAATTCGCATGGTTATTAGACAATGCGAATTCTCGGCGCTGCTGGACCCTCGATCGGGCTGGCCCTCGCTCGCTCCGCTCGCTGCGGCCCAGCCCGATCGAGGCGCAGCAAAACGACAAAAAAGAGCCGGTCAAAAGGACCGGCAAAAATGGCTCGGCAGGGAGGCAGAGAGAGCGGCAAGAGGATCACCAGCAAAATCGACCAGAGAAGCGCGGACAGCCCCGAAAAGAGAAAAAGGGGCATCCCGTAGGGGGTAAACCCCCTACACCCCCACACGGGGCTCGGGAGAGACATCCGAAGCCGTTTCATCGTCGTTATCTTCACCCAGAAGCTGCACACCAGTGGTGGCACCACGATCGTCCCGGACAATATCGGCCTGCACCAAGAGCAAAAGCTGCGAGGCCATCTTGTCATGGCGCCGTGAGCCGAGAAGGCCACCGAAAAGGCCCTGCCGGTTGTTCTCATCAGAACGCTCGTCAAGCCCGGCGATCGCCACAGTCTCACCGGGAAGCATGGCGACAACAGACGAGGCAGACGACTTGTTCAACGTCGGTGTCTCATCAACACCCGTCGATGTTCGAACGAAACTCGAACGTTCTTGCGTGACGCGCAGTTCAATCTCACCCTTCCGCACGGTCGGCGAGACAGTGAGCGAAACACCACTGTCGCGATAGACCACAGACCGCACAGGCTGGCCATTATCCGTATATGTGACCTCGCCAATCGTCGGCACCTGGGAGCCCGAATTGATCGTCGCAGTCGAACCGGAAACAGCAGACAGCGACGGCTCGGCAACAACCTCAAATCGACCATCGCCTCGAACCGCAGAAACAACAGCCGATAACCCGCCAGTCGCGATCTTAAGGAACTGATCGCCGCCGGCCTGCCCGGCAAAGCTGCTAAGCGAGATCCGCCCACCAAGCACGTCCGCCAGCAACGAAAGCGCAGATCCGCGAGACCGACTAGTGCGGACCTCGAACAGAACAGCACGGATCGAGACAGAAGGCCGTGGGCGATCAATGGAACGGATAAGCTCCATCGCAAGAGACACATCAGCTTTACGACCGGAGAGCACCAACGAACTGGGCGCGAAACGATCTGCAACCTGCCCCCCACGAGGCTCACTTGCCTCGCGCGCCGCAACAGAAACAGACGGCAGGACGCTACGAACGACCTCCGCCAGCTCCATAGGTGAACGGTGCGCAGGTTCGATCACAGCGACCACAGGAAGCGGCTCATCAGCGACAGCCGTAACCGCAGGAGACGACGGAGAGGACGGCAACAAAGGCGATCCAGTAGGCGAACCGCCGAAATTCACCGGAGCAGACGACGGCATCGAGGGCGACGGATAGAGCGCGCCGGACATCGGCTTACGGCTCACGAACACAGTGCCGCCTTGAAGATCGACAACGAGACCAATCGAACGGAGAAACCGAGCAATCGCGACAGGCAAATCGTCGCGAGGCATGACCAAGTTAACCGACAGGGCCTTTCGATCGGTCAGAACGTCTGGCGCAATCACATAAGGCACGCCTAGAACATCACGCATAAGCATGGTCACGAGCGCACCCGTCGGCATCGAATCAAGCTGAACACGAACCGGACCGGAACCCTCGGGCAATCGCTCCGCATGAGCAACGAGAGGCGAAAAGGCCAGCACGAGAGCGAGGGCCCAACGCATCACATCGTCAACCCGAAAGAGGACGAACCCGCGCCCGAACGAGAACCCAGATCGAGCCGATCGTCAGCCACAACAGCTTCGCCGTCCAACACGCCATAAATCGGCCTACCACGGTCGAAATCGAACCCGTCGGGCCCAACGACCCGAACCGATCCTTTGTCGTCGCTAAGCACCACACGGACGCCCTGAGGGCCGTCAACAAAGCCGGCAATCCGATAAGGCGACTGAGGCCGCGGAGGATGCCCACCGAAAGAAACCGAAGGAGCCGACGACAAGGGCACCGCAGCGCCTGGTGGTTTGGTGCCAACCTTCGCAGCGGCGACATCATCCCGCAAGAAAAACCGATAAACGCCATAGCCACCCAACCCGAACATAAGACATACGCCGAGCGCTATACCAACAACGCTCTTGGTAAAAACCGACGTTCTCTTGTCAGTAGATAACTCCTTACCGTCTCCATCAGTAGAATATGATCTATAAAGCTCAAAAATCTCGCGCTTATATTTTCCGTTTCCTTTTGCGTAACCCTCCCCCTTGGGCTGCAAGTGACCATCGTAGGCGTCCCACTGGTAGAACTTCGGCAAACCAACAGATTTGAGCTTCCGAAACTTGTAGGAGCGCTCGACCAACCCCCGGAAATCTCGATGAATATCGGTTAAAAGCTGCGTGCCGATCACAACATCACAAGCGATCCCACGACTATCCGTAAGGTGACGATGCCACCGCAGAAACGGCTCAAGTCGAGCATTCGGAACCGCGCCGCGATTGGGGAACGTCAAGCGCCATTCATCGAACACGAGCAGATCGCCGCCTTTAACGAAGGTGTCCTCATCGCCGGTCTCTTCCGTCGGAAAAAAATCGGCACGAAGCGCGTCGGACCCATCAAAAACCACAACCTCGCCAAGATCATCGGCAGGCCACTTAGCTGCACAGTAGGCCGCAATCCGAGCGGGCTGGACGCCCCCGATATTGGTCAACACTCGGCGCCCCACACGGACACCCGGCAAAATAACCTGCTCGATCATCGCATAAGACTTCCCAGCGCCGGGAACCCCCGTGTAGGCCGTAATCGCCATAAGAAATCACCCGATAATAGGAAGTCGCCGAATACCAAAACGAACAACATAGGCCGCGATAATCATCGGAAGGCCGATTTCGATACGGAATACACCAAGAAAAAACAGAACATCTTCCGGCAGGCCCGACACCAACGGGCCAATGCCATTCATACCAGACTGATCAATCATGCCGATGGCTATGTCGGTCAACTCTGTGACAACATAATACAGCGCCGTAAATACGACAAACTTAATAATGGAGCCCTTTAGAATGAAATCCAGCGCATAGTTAATCGCCGACTTAATAATTCCAAACATCGTCAGGCCCTCAAAACGATAGCAGCCGCAGCAATCGTAAAAATCACAATCATTATTGCCGAAATTGTGGCTCTATTCTGTTCTATAAACGGGCAATGGCTATCCAATACCAACTCGTGTCCGAAGAAATCAGCACTATAGGTTGGGCATTCGGCGCCACCTAAGTCGATCTCTATCGACGGAAGCTCGGGAAACCAGTCGAACGCCTTATCAACGAGCGAGCTAGCAGACGGCGAAGTCACCGAAGGGGCGCCTACGTTGGGGTTCGTCCAATCTGGGCTGCCGGATGAGCCGCCCGAAGGCTCTCCCGTCGGTTCGCCAGTTGGATCAACGGCAGGTTCCGAAGGAGTATCGTTCGGCTCCGGGATCACCGGCGTATCGCCCGTCTCGCGGATCGTCGGAGTCTCACCGCCAGTGCGCACATCCTCAATCTCAATCGGACCACACGCCGGGCCTGTGTATCCAGCCGTCTCGCACGCGCCCTTCCAAGCGTGCTCGGTCAGCCACCGGATAAGCTCAGGGTCGATAGGGCAAGCCCCGGCCTCCTGATTTCCCTTCGACCAAAGACCGATCTGGTTCAGAGGAACGATACCGCTCAGCGGAATGGCCCATTCGTCAGGCGGCGAAGCGCAGCCCTGATAATGAAGCTCAAAAGCGCCGACAGCAATACCGGGCTCACAGTCGCCAGTGCCCGGCGGAATGTCACCCGGCCACGCACGAGAATTACGACCACTCGCAAATGACTTAACGGCGCTATTCACGAGTACGCCATTACTATAATGGGCCGGATAAGAAGCCAGAACACCTTTAAGGGCGGCGTTAACATTAATAAACATCGGCGCATATCTTTTGTCATAATCTTGCGTGAGATTATACATGTGAATTCCGACTTTAAGTGCCGAAAATGCGTCGGTAGTATTAAGATGGTTATCAGTATTTGGTGCAATCCAAAGAGGTGTTTCGTAAGCAATAGCCTTTGGATTGGGCAAGTTCATCGCAGGCGCGATAAGGTTGTTCTTTTCATCAATTGAGAAGTCCAACGCATCACAGTTCCAACCGAACTGAGCGCCACCGCCAGACCACCCTCCCCCAGTCGCCGTACAGATCAAGGCATCCGGGTTCTCAATGCAATAAGCACTGTCGCGGCCACCAGCACCAAGCGACGATCCGGTCGGAAACCCGAGCACACGCGCCAACGCCAACCAACTCGTCTGAGCAAGATTACGCACGTACGCTTCAAGAGCCGACATAGCGTCGGCGATGTCCTGATCGGTATGACCAGTGCGCTCAAGGTTGGCGCGGAGCGTGTTGGCCAGCGCCTGCCCAATGTCGCGCTTGCCGTCGCAGTTGTAGCCCGTGCACTGCTGCGCCGACGCCGCAGTCGGAAATACCACGAGCCCAAAGACAAGCCCGAGCAGCAGCAACACCCGCATCATAGCCGATTGCCCGTCGCGATACCGATAACGGCGATCGCAGCCGCCACCATGCCGAGGAACGCGATAAAAAGGTTGATCAAAAGTTCGCCGTCCATGGCCACGCCTCCCAGAACAGGGCCGGAAAGCGAGACGCCTCCCGGCCCCGAGGTGTCACCCGCCGTCAGGCGCCACGAACGAGAGAAATGACCTTCCGGACGCCCATCACGGCGAGCGAAATGCCGATCACGAGCGCGCCAACGGACAGGATCGCCGTCACAGTCGATTCCACCGAAATCGCGCTGGTCAGCGAACTGTAATCCGGGCCGGTCGCCGCCGCCTGGGCGAGCGCCGAGCCGGTGGAAGCGATCATCAGAACGGAAACGAGAGCAACTTTCTTCAGCATGGCAGTGCCTTTCAAAATCGCGGACTTCTTTTCAAAAGACGGATCACGCCGCGCGAATGACCCGCACAATCGCGCCGACCGTGAAGCCGACGACGAATGAGATCATGACCAGCGAGAACGACCAGCCAAAAAGCTGGGCGGCCTGCGCAGTATCAATTTCGACAGGAGAAGAGTCAGGCTCATAGACAACGGGCGCATAGGCCACGCCATCAAGCGTCCCGCACGGAAGTGCTGCCACACCATCCGAAGCGCGCACGCAATAAATGAACTGAGACACGGCAACGCCTTACCCGACGGCCGCCACCTTCGGCTTTTCGCCAGCTTGCTTGACGCCCTCATCGAGCGCCACGAGCTCAAGCTTGATCGCGCGAAATTCGAGGCCGTACTGACCCGGCTTGAAGACGTCGCCGGCCATCAGATATCGCCCAGGGCGATAGGGACCGCTCGCAGGAACATTGACAGTGAAGGGAATGGGATAGGAGCCGCCGGACCAAAGGTAGGCTTTTTGCTTGGGCTGAGCAGGGCGCACCATGCCAGTCTGCTTATCGGTGAACGTACGGCCCGGCTCGATCGGCTCTGCCGTGATTTCAACATGGATAAAGTTCATCGGAGCAACCTTCTCGATTGCTCAACGCCCCTCAGCGCGCGATTTGCCTACAGAACGCGGGAGTCGTATGCAACGAAAAAGGGGGCCGGGACTCAACGCCCCGACCCCCCGTGCAGCAGACGACTAGTGGCAGCTAGGCCGCCTGCTCTAGCGCTGCGGTGAGTTGATCGGCCCATGAGGGACGTTGAGCGGGCTTAGCCTCGATCACTCGCCGCAGCGGCACGACGTTAGACTTTGGGACCGGAGAAGCGATGTCGTACCCACACGCCTCCAGCACTTCTTGCCGCAGCCTATAAAACGATGTTTTCGAGCGACCGGCGCGCATGTCATTACCCGCTTTCCAAGACGCTACCGCATCAAGCAGCCTAGGTTTCAAAATACCTGCAAGGTCTGTCGCATCCAGAGTCATCGCGCTTTCTCCAAAATTCAACCGGTCCACATACGACCGCCAAACATCCCCCGCCTTCTCCGGGGTCCAATCGCTCAATTTACGAAGCCCTAAGCGCTTCAATTCTGCCGTTCTTAGTGTCAACTCCACCCGCACGGTGCGGTTGACTTCATCGAGCAATCCCGGAACTTCCATGGCAGGCCCGGGCAACCTACGCCGGGCCACTTCCAGCCCCTTTGAATAAAGCTTAAGCTGCCAGTCCTTCGCTCTCTTTCCCTTGGCCGAGTAGCCATAATACAACGTCCCCGGCTCAGACTGTACCCCTCGGCCTCGGTAGGGGCACCAAACACGCTCTTCCATCGCCCTGAGGAACGGAAGCACGTCTTCCGCCCGGTCGAGAAGCCACGAGGCCGTCAGGTCGATGCGGCTGATCTGGCCCATGCCAAGGTCGACGGGCAACATGCTTGTTCCCGGAAAAAGGACCGATCCGACGCGATCGACAACACGGCGGATCAACTCCGTAGGATCCCCAACGCCGAACAGGTTGTGACCCTGCAGGAATTTCGCCGGGTTGCCCGAAAGCTCCAAACCGCTGCGCTTCGTCCCGAAACCCGGGCAAATTACATCGTCCGCCATGAGGTTACGGACGACTAGCTGGCCGTCCCACGAGCCCTTAACCGACAGCTTGCAACGCGTGGACCACTCCACCTCGCCGTCACGATCGACCTTAACGACCTCGCCCCCGTGGATCACTTGCCCGAACGGATCGGGCGTTTCGACAGTCAGGAAATCGACCATGACGGCGCTCACCGAAAGAGCCTTCCCTGCCCTGCTGCTTCGAGTTGCAGACGGTCGAGATCGAATGACTTCTGGGCAGCCACATGATAGGCGCCCGAAATGTCGTAAACCGGCGTAGGCCTAAGTGCCTGATTCGATTTACAAGAGTATATATTATCATCCCAATGGATCCGAGCCGCGATGACCGAGCCCCGCCATTCCCAACTTGACCGCCTGCTGGCGATCATGGCCCGCTTGCGCGATCCCGTGTCCGGCTGCGAATGGGACCGCGCGCAGTCCTTCGCCACGATCGCGCCTTACACCATCGAGGAAGCCTACGAAGTCGCCGACGCGATCGAGCGCAATGACCTGGCCGCCTTGCGCGACGAGCTTGGCGATCTGCTGCTCCAGGTCGTGTTCCACGCGCGCATGGCCGAGGAAGCCGACGCGTTCGCTTTCGCCGATGTCGCGGCGGCGATTTCCGACAAGCTGGAGGCGCGCCATCCCCACATCTTCGGTGACGACGCCTCGGGCGATGCCCAGACCGAGCGCTGGGAAAAGCTGAAGGCCCGGGAACGCGGGGCCAAGGGCGCGACCAGCGCGCTCGACGGGGTGGCGACCACGCTGCCGGCGTTGATGCGGGCGGAAAAGCTGCAAAAGCGCGCTAGCCGTGTCGGGTTCGACTGGCCTGATGCCAAGGGCCCGATCGAGAAGATGGCCGAGGAGCTTGACGAACTGGCGCAAGCCGGGACGGAAGAAGAACTGTAGCGCGACGATTACGGAGTCCGGTCGGCGTCAATTTTGATGGCCGATAGGTGGCCGCGCCG
>NZ_JARESE010000027.1 GCF_029076845.1 Novosphingobium album (ex Liu et al. 2023) | reverse complement strand
GCGCGGACGACGCGCCGACCGTCTGAACCGAGTGAGGGCCGGCCGCCGGCTGGCCCTCCTGCCCCCGGAGCTCACATGGCCGGTTTTATCAGCCTCGCGGATGCGAAGGCGCAGATGCGCGTCGACAGTTCGGACGAGGACGCGACGATCCAGCGCCTGATTGACGCGGCGAGCCGCCACGTCGAACG
This sequence comes from Novosphingobium album (ex Liu et al. 2023), assembly GCF_029076845.1. Classification (GTDB taxonomy): domain Bacteria; phylum Pseudomonadota; class Alphaproteobacteria; order Sphingomonadales; family Sphingomonadaceae; genus Novosphingobium. Next base: position 6,197 of record NZ_JARESE010000027.1, on the reverse strand, counting down.
GCTCTCGGGCTATGTCGCCGGGCAGCGTTCCGAAACGTTCCGTTTCGACGTGTTCGGCCGACAGCTCGAACTTCGTCTTCGCCCCGTGGATCTCGAGAGCATCGAGATTCGCTATCTGGACGCCTCGGGCGCCGAGCAGACCTTCACCGATTTTCGGGCGACAGAGAAGCATGGCACCGTGCGCCTGGTGCCCGCGATAGGCGCGTGTTGGCCGAGTGCTGCCTGCGCCGTCGGCGCGATCAGCGTTTCGGCCCAGGTGGGCTTCGCATTGGACGAGGACGGGGCGGCGCCCGACACGCCGGACCATGTGCTGCACGCGGTGCGGATCTGCGTCGCCAGCTGGTTCCTGGATCGCGAGGAAGGCCCGGTACCACAAACGGTCATCGATCTTCTCGATGATGACCGGGCTCGCCGAGTCTGAGCCGATCATGACGCCGGCGGGAAAAAGGTTCGCTCGAATCGCATTCGAGCGGGCCACGATCGTGCGTTCGCAGCTCGGGACGAAGGGTCCGAAGAGCTGGGCGCGGATCGGGACGCCGCGGTTCGCGGCGGTGTTCTTCGGCGCCGGCTCGGAACGGCGCGCGGCCGCCGTCGAGCAGGCCGTCCAGGTCGCGACGTTCAACGTGCTCGCCGATAGCCTGACGCGCACGATCACCGTCGAGGACCGGATCATTCACGACGGCCTCGCCTGGGACATCACCGGCATCGTGCCGATCGGGCAGGGACCGCGCGAGATCGACTTCACCGCGACGGCTTCGCGGGGCTGATCAGGAGGCTACCATGTCCGAACTGGTGAAATACAAGGTCGTGCGTTCCCACTGGGGCGAGAAGATCGTCGACGGCGAGGCGGTGCGATACCGCTATCACAAGAACCACAATCGCACCGCCGACCCCGCCGAAGTGGCCCACCTTGCGAAGCGTGGCATCCTGGTCGTTCACCCCGGCAAATCGGATGCCGATGGGTTGAGCGGACAGGACGAGACCGAAGCGGGCGGGGCCTGAACATGGCGCGCCGGCAATTCGAGATGACGGGCGGCCCAGAGCTTGAGCGCGCCCTGTTGAACCTGTCGACCGCTATTGCGAAGCGGATCGGAATGCAGGCGCTGCGCAAGGCGGGCAAGCCGATCCTCGATGCCTACAAGGCTGGCACGACGGTCGCATCGGGCGCGCTGGTGGAAAATGAGGCGATGGGTCCACGGTCCCGGCTGAACAAGCGCCAGAAAAGGATGACGCCCAAACCCAGCCCACGCGAGATCGAGATCAATATCGGCACCGCCGATCCGGCAGGCCTTCAGGAAGAGCTGGGCCTGCGCCAGGACGCGAACCCGGCACTAACCCGCGCATGGGATGCCCAAGGTGGTCAGACTGCCGTCAATACCATCGCGCGCGAACTGGGCGCAGGTATCGAACGCCAGGCGCGCCGCGACGGAAGGCGGTGAGCCATGCCGATGGAAGAGGCGCTTGTCGGTCGCCTGCAAGGCGCGCCCGACGTCGCGCTCTATGCCGGCGTCCAATATAGCTGGTTCGGCTTCAATCGCGGCGAAAGCGGGCTGCGCGTCGCGCTCCGGCTGATCTCGGCTGGCGAGGAATGGACCCACGACGGACCTGACGGGCTCAACGAGCCGCGCGTCCGCTTCGACGTCGAGGGCGAGGACGCCGTTCAGGTCATGGCGCTCGCCCGGGCCATCATCTGCGAAATGCACCGCCCCGCCGATGTCGAGGGCGTGATCTTCCACCCGGCGCAACTTGCCGCCGACCGAACCTTCGACGCCGAAGAGCTGGGCGGCGGGGTTGCCCGCCTCCGGCGCCAGCTCGAATTCCTGTTCTTCTATGAGGAGAAGTGACGATGACTACCGCTGCCAAGACGAATTTCGGCAAGCAGCTCTGGATGGGTCCGGCTGCCGGCGTGCTGGTGAAGGTGGCCGAGCTGCTGACCGTGACGCCTCCCACCATAACGCGCGAAACGATCGACGCGACTTCCCATGACAGCACTGCCGGCGCGCAGGAGTTTCTGGTCGAGGGCATCTATGATCCGGGCGAGGTGCCCTTTCAGGTGCACTACATCGCCGGCAGCACCGGCGACGACGCGATGATCACCGCGGTGACCGATGGCGTGCTGCGCGACTTCAAGATCGTGGTGAAGTCGGCCGCCGGGACCGAGGATATCGAGTTCTCGGGCTATCTGACCAGCTATGGCCCGGATGAGGCCCCGACCACGGGCAAGCAGACCGCGAGCGGCGCGATCAAGGTCAGCGGTCCGCTCTCGCAGGCGGCGTCAGCCTGATGGGCAGCCCGACCGGCAGGGCCGGCTTCTCCTACGAAGGCGTGGATCACACCCTGATTTTCGACATGGAGGCCATTGCCTTTTTCGAGATGAAGGCGGGCGTGTCGATTCTCGAAGCGCTTCAGCGGCTCGAGGCGGCGAGGCTGGGTGGCTCCATGCCCATGCTCAGCCACCTGGCGTTTCTGATGCAGGCCGGGCTGCACAAGAACCATCCCGAGATCAGCGCCGAGGCGGCTGTGAAGATGGCGATCGATGCCGAGGTGCAGAAGTCACTCGGCGTGGCGGTGGCGTCCGCCATGCCCGACGCGGACGCGGACGCGGAGGGAAACGTGGCGAGCCCGGCGAAGCGGGCAAAGGCTTCGACTGGGACCAAGCGCTCGAAGGCGCGCTAGAGGCCGGGCTCACTCTTACCGAATTCTGGCAGGCCACGCCGCGCCAGCTCTGGCTTGCCCGCCGGGCCTACATAAGACGGCGCGGGTGGATGGCCTGGCACATCGCATCGCTCAGCCGGATGGACGCAAAGCATTTCCCCGACCTGGCCGAGATGACCGGCGCTGCCGAAACATCGGCTGCTCCGCAGTCCGACGCGCAGATGCTGCACTCGTTGCGGCTCTGGAAAGCGGCGCTCAAGCCGAAGCTGGAAGGAACCGCCTGACATGAGCACATTGATCGGCGCCCTGCGCGTCGTGCTCGGCCTCGACAGCGCAGGCTTCGAACGTGGCGCGACAGCGGCGGAGCGGCGCGCGCGCCAGTTGCAGCGGAACATCGAGCGCTATGGCCGTGCGATGACCGATCTGGGCGGAAAGCTGAGCGCGGCGGTCACAGTGCCGATCCTCGCCATGGGCGCCGGCGTGATCAAGGCGTCGTCTACCTTCGAGTCCGCGATGAACCGCGTGTCGATCTCGACGCAGGGCACAGCCGGGGAAATGAAGGAAATGTCGGACCTTGCCCTGCAGCTGGGTAAGGACACCACGTTCGGTGCGTCCACTTCCGCTGATGCGATGGACATGCTGGCCAAGAATGGCCTGACCGCACGGCAGATCCTTGACGGCGCGGCCAAGGCGGCGGTCGATCTGGCATCGGCCGCCGGATCGGAGCTGGAGCCTGCCGCGAACGCAATTACCGACGTGATGGCGCAGTTCGGCCTGACGACGAAGGATCTCCCTATCGTCGTCAACCAGATCACCGGCGCGGTTAACGAATCGAAGTTGAGCTTCGAAGACTTCACGCTGGCGATCGGCCAGGGCGGCGGCGTTGCCGGCGCGGCTGGTGTCGATTTCGCGGATTTCGCGACTGCTCTTGCGTCAGTCTCTCCGCTGTTCGCCAGCGGCTCCGACGCGGGCACCGCGTTCAAGACGTTCCTGATCAGCCTCAACCCGACCACCAAGAAGGCGGGCGAGCTGATGCGGCAATACGGCCTCAAATTCTACGATGCGCAGGGCAACCTGAAATCGATGGCCGAAGTTGCCGAGATTCTGAAGACCAAGCTGGGCGGCCTCAACGAGGAAGCGCGCCTGTCGGTCATGAAGGAAATATTTGGCACCGATGCCTTGCGCGTGGCCATCGGGCTGATGAACGAAGGCGCGGCCGGGCTGGACAGGGTTCGCGGTGCGATCAACAAAACCGATGCCGCAGCGCAATCGGCCCAGCGGCTCAAGGGCTTCAACGGCCAGCTTGAACAGCTGAAAGGCGCGGCCGAGACGCTGGCGATCCGCATCGGCCAGTCGGGCCTGCTCCAGTTCGTCACCGATATCGTCATCGCGCTGACCGGGTTTGTCGATAAGCTGTCCGAAGTGAACCCCGAGGTGTTGCGCTTCGCCACCATCATGGCCGCGCTGGCCGCCACTGTCGGGCCGGCGCTGATCATCGTCGGGCAGTTGGTGCAAGCATTCTCCGGCCTTGCAGCGGCGCGCGTCGCGTTGATGGGGCTCTCTGGCACGCTGGCGCCGATGTTGCCCATGATCGCCGTGTTCGTTGCGGCCGGCTTGCTCATCGCTGCCAACTGGAAAGACGTGAAGCCTGCGCTGAGCGAGGCCGCAATCGGTCTTGGAGAACTCTACGACGGCTTCATGAAGGTGCAGGATGCGCCCAGCTGGACCCAGAAGATGGAAATCCCAGCGTGGATGACGAGCGAGAAAACTAGCGATCTGCGCGAACTGGGCGAAGCGTTGCGCTCGGTCTACGACTGGATCAATCGCATATGGGACACGCTTGACCAGGCCGCGGCCGACGCGAACGTTGCGCAGGGCCAATGGATCGACCAGATTGTTAGGGACTGGAACACCCTAACGACTGTTGTTCCCCAGTATGTGAGCAAGATGGTCACCGCCATCCGCACCTGGGTGGTCGACAAGCTGGGGCAGGTCTGGGGCATCGTCACCGACAAGATCGACACCGTCAAGCGCGCATTCTTCGGTCTTTACGACGCGGTGGTCGGGCACAGCTACATCCCGGATATGGTCGACGGCATCGCCGCGCAGATGGATCGGCTCGACGCGGTCATGGTCGACAAGGCGAAGGTGGCCGCCAAGAGCACGCAAGAGGCGTTCATGGCCCTGGCCGAGCAGGTGCAGCCGATCCTCGACCGGCTGTTTCCCGAGGTCGCGAGACTGCGCGAATATCAGCGACAGGTGAAAGCGATCGCAGCAAGCCAGGGCGCGGGGCAGATTGATGGCGCTACGGCGGACGAAGCGCGCCGCCGTCTCTCGCTCGAATACTATGGCCTGCCGTTCCAGCGCGACGACGTCACCGTCTCGGCGCCGATCGATACCGCCGCGCTCCAAAAGCAGGTCGAAAAAATGACCGGCTTCGCCTGGCTGGCCTCCGACAACATCGAGGCAGCGAACGTCCGCATCGTCAAATCGTTCAAGGACACGGCCGACGCGACGATCGGCGCGCTGCAGCGGATGGCGGACGCGATCAAGGGCGGCGGCTTCCTTGACATTCTCGGCTCGGTCATCGGCTTCGGCCTGCAGCTCGGATCGATCGGCGCCTTCGGCGGCAAGATCGCCGCGAGCATCAACGCCTCGAGCAGGATTCCCGCCTACGCCGCCGGCACCTCATTCCACCCCGGCGGCCTTGCCCTGGTCGGCGAGCGCGGGCCCGAGCTGGTCAACATGCGCAGGGGCGCGAGTGTCATTCCGAACCACAAGCTGGGCGGCGTCACGAACAACTATTTCAGCGGCAACCTGATGACGCCCGAATTCTGGGCGCAGATCGAGGCGCGCGATACCGTTTCCGCCAGCGTGGGCGCCAAGGGCGGCGCCGCGCTCGCGAAGCAATCCGGGCTGTGGAAGCTGTGACGGTCATCCTGCCCGCCTTGCCCGGCGTCCGCCTGGTCGAGCCGTTCTATGTCGACACCGGCCTGCTGCAGCGGGCGCCGACGCGCGCGACGATCACGCGGATCAACCGGCCGGGCGGCCATATGGGCGCCCAGGTCACCTATCCGCCGATGCCGGCGGATATCGCGCGCGTGTTCATCAGCCGGCTGCTGGAGGCCAAGGAAGACGGCTTGCGGATGCCGTTTCCGCTGACCGGCGTCGACCAGGGCGATCCCGGCAATACCGTTATCAACGGCGCCGGCGCCGCAGGCACCTCGCTGCCGGTCCGGGGCATGACAACCGGCTATCAGTGGAAGGAAGGGTTCTGGGTCAGCGTCGTCGACCCCGACGGCATCCATTACCTGCACAACGTCCGCAATTCGGGCCAGGTGCTGATGGGTGGCGGCGTGCTCAACGTCCGGCCGGCGCTGCGCGGCGATTTCCCTGATGGCAGCCTGGTCATTCTCGATGCGCCCAGGATCGAGGGTGCGATCACCAGTGATATCGCCTGGCCGCTGCCGCACCAGAAGATCGTCACCATCGAATTCACCATCGAGGAGGCGGCATGATCAGGATCGGCCTTACAGGCCTGC
>NZ_JARESE010000026.1 GCF_029076845.1 Novosphingobium album (ex Liu et al. 2023) | reverse complement strand
GCGCGGACGACGCGCCGACCGTCTGAACCGAGTGAGGGCCGGCCGCCGGCTGGCCCTCCTGCCCCGGAGCTTACATGGCCGGTTTTATCAGCCTCGCGGATGCGAAGGCGCAGATGCGCGTGCGTCATGCAGGCGAGGACGCGCTGATCCAACGGCTGATCAACGCCGCCAGTCGGGCGGCCGAACGCCATAGCGGCTACGTTGCCGGCGAGCGTCAGCATACGTTCCAGTTCGATTGCTTCGACCGCGAGCTGGAGCTCAGATTGCGCCCCGTAAAGCTCGATACGATCGAGATTCGGTACCTTGACCAAAATGGTCAGGATCAGGCATTTGCCGATTTTCGCGCGATCGAAAAGCATGGCACGACCCGGCTTCTGCCGGCCATAGGGGCGTGCTGGCCACCGACGATCCGCGCTGCCGGTGCAATCCGGGTGAGCGCAACGGTTGGCTTTGAAGTCAACGATGCCGAAGGCGCGATCAATGCCCCCGAGCATGTGCTTCATGCAGTTCGGGTGTGTGTCGCCAAGTGGTTCAACGATCGCGAGGAGGGACCACTTCCACCCGCCTTCGAGCAGCTGCTCGAGGATGAGCGGCTGCGGCGCGTCTGACATGCGTGGATCTGGCCAGCGAGACACACTCGTCTCCTTCAGCGAAGAGGTGACCCGGGAGAACCATCTTGGTGAGCCAATCGCCGACAGCTTCGGCTTGATCTGCGAGGAATATGTCCAGGTGATCTTCAGCAAAGGTGAGGAGCGCCGCTCGGCCGCCATCAAGGGCAACGATCAGCCCGCCACGTTCATCGCGCTGGCGAACGACGACACGCGGAGCGTTTCGACGAAACATGTGATCCAGCTCGACGGCGAGATCTGGGACATCACCAATATCGCACCATGGAAGCGTGAAGAGATCGAATTCACCGCCGTCAGGAGGGCGAAGTGAGCATGCGCTTTGACATGTCGGGGTTCGACGAGGCGATGTCGAACATCCGCAAAGTCGGAATGTCGCTGTCCAACGAAGTGATGAGCGAGATAGCCCAGATTGCCTTGGAGCCCGTGGCGGAGGACGCACGCGCCCTCGCACCCGTGGATACGGGCGCGTTGCGCGAGAGCATCATCGTTACCGGAATTGCTCCCCGCGGGTCGCGTAGCCGGGGCGACGAAGACGTGCTGTTCGATGGGCGCACTGTCTTTGTGGGCCCGCTAGCAGCTGGTGCCGCACGTCGAAAAGGCCACGAGGACACCTTTTACGCGGGCTTTGTAGAACTGGGCACGGTGAACATGCGCGCGCAGCCTTTCCTGCTACCCGCATGGGAGGCCAACAAGGATCACGTAGTCGTCATCCTCGGCGACCTTGCCGGTCGAGCGATCCTTTCGGCGGTTTGAGATGCGCGCGGAATTGCTTGCCCGCCTGCGAAGCGACGGGTTTGTGCCGCATTTTGCAGGAAGGGTGGCATCCGAGAGCGGCACCCGGGCGGCGATCGACTGGATCGAGCGCAAATCCGACGAAAAGGCGGCCTTTCCGGCCGCGACGCTGCAGATGATCCATACCGGCCGCCAATACGACCAGGATGGGGCGGCGTGCCTGCAGCTCAACCGGGTTCGGGTCGAGTGCTTCGGCCTGAGTTGCCTCCAAGCCACTTCGCTGGCCGACGCGATCCGCGACGTGCTCGAACAATGCGCCACCATTTTCGCTGTGCGCTTTCATCGCGGCAAGCTGCTCTTCGAGCGAGACTTTCCCCCCGAGGATCTCGGCTCAGGCCTGAAAGTGTACCGCAACCTGCGCGATTACCAAGTTCCAACAACGCCAGTCTAAGGAGACCCCGACATGGCTGAATCCGATGGTGTGCTCGGCGATGGCAGCCAGCTTTGGCTGACCAGCTCGGCCGACGTGCTGACCAAGGTCAAGGGCCTGATGAGCGTCAACAGGCCCACGCTCTCGGTTGCGAAGGTCGAAGCGACCGACCACGATAGCAACAAGACCAAGGAATACATCCCCGGTCACGGCGACGTGCCGGAACTCACGGCTACGCTGAAATACGAGCCCGGCAGCGCGACCGATCTGTTGATCCTGGAACACCTGGCGAGCCGTGAGAAGCGGGCGTTCAAGATCGTCACGGTCGAGGAAGACGGCACCACCCAGGACAATACCGGGTCGGTCTTCCTGATGACCTATGTTCCCGACAATGCGCCGCTGGGCGGTATTCGCACGGCGACCCTCACCGGGCAGCCCGGGCCGCTCTTGCAGGCGGCGACCACGGTATGAGGGGCAATCCGCTGCAGGGCAGCGCCAGCTTCACGCACGCGGGGCGCGACTTTCAGCTCGTGCTCGACAACCGGGTCTGGCTCGAAGCCGAAGGTGTTCTCGGCTATTCGATCCTCGATGCGGTGGAAGAGCTGCGGGCGGCGCTTGAGGCCGGGCGCAATCCTCGCCTCAAGACGATGTGCGCCATCGTCTATGGCGGGCTGAAGCAGCACCAACCCGACGTCACCGAAGACGACGTCGTCGAGATGTTCTTCTCCGGCAATCCTGATTTCAAGGCGGCGGTCCTCACCGCGATGCAGGGCGCGCAGCTGCCTGAGATCGAGGATGAGGCGCCCCAGGCGGGAAACGCGCAACGCCCGGAGACACCGGCTGGAACTGGGAGCGCATCTTCCAGAGCTGGTGCCAGGGCGGCTTCGACCCGGAAGGCTTCTGGCGGCAAACGCCGCGATCGGTGATCCTCGCGCTTCGGGGCGCAAAAGTGCGCGCTGAAGGCGAGTTTCGCAACACCATGGCCAATGCCTGGTTGGGTGGCTTGCTCGGTCAGATCGATCCCCGATCCTATCCCAAGCTGGAAGCGCTGATTGGCGACGGTCAGCGAAGCCAGTCCGCGCCACGGCCGGCAGATCCCGAAGAGGCGCACCAGAACCTCAGGGCGTGGGGGGCCTGGCTCAAAGTCGTGAACCGTCAGGCCGAAGGTCGATCGCGGAAGGAATGACATGCCCGGAACGATTGCCCGGCTGAATGCCGCGCTGAGCTGGGATCTCGACGACTTTGATCGGGGCACCGCGCATATCGAGGGCGTGTTCGGCCGTCTGCGCGGGATGATCGCGGGCGTGGCCGCTGCATTCGAAAGCGCCGGCCGAAGGATGACGCTGGGGATCACGGCGCCACTGCTCGGGCTCGCGGGGTATACGATCAAGGCCGCCTCGGACGCGAACGAACTGCAATCGGCCTTCGACTACACCTTCGGCGCGATGTCCGACCGCATGAACAAGTGGGCCGAGGACACCGGCGATGCGATGGGCCGGGCAACCGACGAGATGCAGCAAGGCGCGATGGCGTTCGGGCAACTCTTTAAGGTCGCCGCCCCTACTGCCGAGGCAGCCGCGAAGATGTCGCAGCGTTTCGCCGAGCTGGCCCAAGATGCGAGCTCATTCTACAACGTCCCATTCGACGTTGCGATGGAGAAGATCCGCTCCGGCCTCACTGGGGAGGCCGAGCCGATGAGGGACTTCGGCGTATTCCTCAGCGACGCTGCGGTGAAAGCACAGGCCCTCAAGATAGGCCTGATCGAGGAAGGGCAGGAACTCAACGAAAACGGCAAGATCATGGCGCGCGCCGCTTTGATCGCCGCAGGCTTGAACGATGCGAAGGGCGACGTCGAGCGCACTTCGGGAAGTCTGGCCAATCGCATTCGCGCCCTGCAGAGCGAAATCCACGAGCTTGCCGAGGAGATGGGCGAGCGCCTGGTGCCGATCGCTGAAAAGGTGGTGGGATGGCTTAAAAGTGCGATCGAGCGGTTCAAGGAGCTGCCCGAATGGGTGAAGGATGCGGCCGTCAATATGGCCATCTTTGCCGCAGTAATGGGGCCGGTGGTGCTGATCGTCACCAAGCTCGCCATGATCGCGCTACCAGCGCTCCTGCTCAGCGCGACTGCACTATCAGGACCGTTTAACCTGATCCTGCCGTTGCTGAGCGCGCTGATCAGCCCGATGGGGACGGCGATCGTGCTGATCGGCAAGCTGGCGGGTGATTTTGGTGGACTGGGCACGATCCTGCTGCGGGTAGCGCCGTTGTTCCTTCGGTTCGCCGGCCCGATCGGGGCTGCGATCGCGCTCTTCCTGCTGTTCAAGGACAATGTCGCCGACGCGCTGCGCAGCATTGGCGACATGGCTCAGCAGACGCTTGGGCCCAAGCTGGAACAGCTGTTCAGCCGTCTTGGTGAGATTGTCGATACAGTGACGCGGGGGTTCGAAAAATTTGCCGCGAGCCCGGTTGGCCAGGCCATCGGCACGCTGATCGAGCTGTTCGGGAGATTGATTGAGGTGATCCTCGAGCTCGGCGGCTCGGCGATCGTCAGCGCGATCGGGAGCCTGCTCGACCTGATCAACTCCGTGCTCGATGTGACCATGCGTCTCGCGGCAATTGCCAAGCTAGTGCTGATGGGCGAGTGGCGGTCTGCCTGGGCCCTTGCGGCTGATACGGTCCAGAATGCCGTCGCCCGGATGGCGGAGAGTGTCGCGAGCCTGATTCCGGGGCTTGGTGTCGTCATCCAATTGATGCAGATGGCCGGCCTTATCCAGGGTCGATCGATGCCGAACGCCGGCGATAAGGCCGGCAATGGCGGCATCGAGGCCGACATTGCCAAGATCCGTGCGAAGGAAGCCGCGCGCGGAAAAGGAATCGGCAGGAAATACACGAGCGAGGAGTTGTTGGCGCTTGGCCCGATCGACGATCCGGCCGGCAATTTCGCCGGGAGCGGCGACTATGCGCTTCCCGAATCCCCGCCGAAGACAAAGACCGGTCGCGCGCGTGGGAGAAGCGGACCATCGCCCGAGGAGCTGGCGGCGCGCCGGGAAGAGATCCGGCTGCAGCAGGAGCTCGATGTCGCGCGCGAAAAGGGCGACAGCGACGCGGAGCGAAGGCTGCAGCGCCAGCTCGACCTGAGGGACCGTGAGCAGGACTATGTGCGCGCCGGACTGTCGATCACGATGGCCCGGGCTGCGGCGGAACGCGATATTTCCGAGATGGACGAGGCCAGAGCCGTCGCGCAGGCCAAGGCGATCGCCAGCGACGAACGCCAGTTTGACATGAAGCTCGCCGAGCTGCGTGGGGACTATGCGCATATTCGCGCCCTCGAAGATGAGGAGTTCATCGAACGCGAGATCGAGCGGCTGAAAAGCCGCGGCGTCGCGCTCGCGGAAGCGGAAAGAGAAGCGCAGCAGAGCCTGGTCGTGCTCGAGGCAGCTCGTGCCGACCAGGCCGCGCGCCGCCTGGCCGACCAGCGAGCGGCGCATGAGATCGATCTGGCGCGCCTACGCGGCGACAGTGACAGCGCGATCCGGGCGATGGAGGAAGCGAACCGCATTCGCCAGGACGCACAAGGCTATGAAGCGGACGGAATGCGCCGCGAGGATGCGATCGGACGCGCCACGAGTGAAAGCCTGGACCGCGAGCGAGCACAGCTGACGGGCACGTTTCGTGATACGTTCCGAGATGGGCTGCGCGCGGCGCTCGACGGCAATCTGGGCGATTTCTTCGAGAATTGGATGAAGGAACGCAGCTTCAACGCGCTGGCCAAGGTGCTCGACCGGCTCGCGACCAATCTTGCGGATTTTATTTTCAACAGCCGTCAGGGCGGCAATGGCGGCGGTGGTGGTGGTGGTGGCTTCCTGGGCGGGCTCCTGGGCATCGGGAAGTCCATCTTGGGCGGCGGTGGCGGCGGAAGCGACATCACCGTTACGCGGGGCAATGCCTCTTTGATCGGCTTCGACACGGGCGGTTCGTTCAAAATCAACGGCTTTCCCGGCATCGACACCAATACGCTGAGCCTTAACGGCAATCCTATCGCCAGGGTGAGCCAGGGTGAGATCATGAATGTCCAGAAGGGTGGTTCGGCGCCGGCCGGAGTGGTGCACAATTACTTCAGCGGCAATGTGATGACGCCTGAGTTCTGGGCAGAGATCCGAGCTGGTGACATCGTAGCAGAGAGTAACGGCGCCAGGGGCGGCGCGGCGCTAGCCAGGCAGGCAGGCCTGTGGGGGCTGCGTTGATCCTCCTTCCTTCGACACCGGCTGTACAGACGTTCGAACCGACATTGATCGATACGGGCCTGCTGCAGCGCGCGCCGACGCGGGCCTCGCTGACGCGGATCGATCGGCCTGGCAGCCATTACGGCGCGAAAGTCGCGTACCCACCGATGCCCGCCGATACAGCGAGCGTGTTCATTTCGCGGCTGCTGGAAGCGAAGAGCGCAGGCTTGCGCATTCTCTACCCGCTAAGCGGTGTCAGCCAGGGCGAGCCGGGCACACCGGTGGTCAACGGCTCAGGCGCTGGCGGCACGTCGCTTCCGGTCACCGGAATTGCCGGCGGCTACCAGTGGAAAGAAGGCTACTGGCTCAACGTGGTCGATGCGGACGGCGTCCATTATCTGCACAACATCAGGAATTCCGGCACCGGCAATGGCACGCTGCGTGTCTGGCCGCCGCTACGCGGCGATTTTCCCGACGGTTGCCTCGTCGTGCTTGATGCCCCGAAAATCGAAGGCGCCATCACCAGCGATATCGCCTGGCCGCTTCCCACCGATGAGATCGTCACCATCGAATTCACCATCGAGGAGGCGGCATGATCAGGATCGGCCTTACAGGCCTGC
>NZ_JARESE010000025.1 GCF_029076845.1 Novosphingobium album (ex Liu et al. 2023) | reverse complement strand
CCAACCCCAACGACATAGGGAATTTTAAGCGCCCACATCTGGGGAAGCTTCGGTGCCCGTTGACACCAGGGATGATCGTCAGCGACAACGGCACCGAACTGACCTCGAACGCGGTCCTCGCCTGGTGCGGGGAGATGGGGCTGGAGTGGCATTACATCGCCCCGGGCAAGCCGATGCAGAATGGGGTTCTCGTGACGGCGGTGCAAAAAGTGCCGCTAAGCAAGCTATTGAAACATAGCGATAAAAGCCGCGAGAAAATTGTAACCCATTGATATCATTGACCGGTGAGGTTTCTCGACCTTCAGCCGGCGGTGTGTAGGGTCTTTCCTGGGAGGGCCGAGTCGTGGATGCGCCGTTTCGACAATATCTTGGTTGCGAACGGTTTCCGGAGAATTTAACCGAACCCGAAGTCGCGCATTTCTTCTCGCTTTCCGAGGACGATCGGCGAACCGTCCGCCGCCGCCGGCGACCGTTAAACCGGTTGGGCGTGGCGCTGCAGGTTGGTTTTCTGCGCCTCACGGGAGCACCACTCAATTCCGTGGAGATGATTTCGCCGCAAGTGCTGGCTCATCTCGGTGCCGAGCTTGGGATTGCACCGCCCCGGCTTGCCTCAATCCGCGCGCTTTACCGCCGCCACCGCACGCTGTTCGAGCATCAGGACGCGGCGAAACAGGCACTGGGTTTGCGCGACCTCACCGAGCACGGGGAACGCGCGTTGAATGGCTTTCTGCGGCGCGAGGCCGGCGACAAATTCCTCGTGGACGAGTTGGAACAAGCCGCGCGCGCATGGCTCCGTGATCACCACTATGTCCAGTTGCCAACGCGACGGCTGAGGAGTTCTGCATCAGGCGCCCGGCGCCATTACGATGGCGGTCTGTTGGCCGGCGCGGTAGCCGCAGTGGGGATAGAACAGACGAAGGTCTGGCCGCTTGAGCTGTCGGAGACGATGCCAAATGGCAAGACGCGGTTGGAATGGCTTCGAGACAGTCCCGCGTCCCGTAAAACCAAAGGCCTCGCCGACCATATCGCGAAGATCGATTTTCTGAAGAAACTTGGGGCCGACAGGCTCCATCTTGGCTTGGCAGCCGGAATGCTGAACGCCCAGGCGAGATCAATGCTCTACCGCAAGCCTGCGACGCTCAAGCGGATGCGTGGTGAGCGCAAGACCATTGAAATAGCCTGCTTTCTGCGCTTGCAACTGCTGCGTCTCACGGATGGCGGTCTGGGGATGATCGACTACCGGATCGCCGATCTCTGGCGTCAGGCCCGAACCCGCGCCGAGGCGGCGGTCGAGGACGAACTGCGCCGACATCAAGCGTTGGTCTTGCAATTGGCAAGCCTTGTCGACGATGAGAATACCTCCGCTTCCGTCGCGCGCGACCAGATGCGCACCATGTTGGCGCCGTTCCTGCCGGCCAGCGCACACGGTCCATCCACGAAGGTTGGCCGGGTCCGGCGGGAACTGGCGACAGCAGGCAGAGGCGCGAGTGAGTTGTTGGGCGCGGCTTCGTCGATCAGCTTGGACCTGCCGTCGACGCACCCGCTTTCGCAGGCATTGACGACACTGGACCGGGTGGCGGGTTCGGAAATGGGACGATTGCCGGAAGGCACCGCCAATCCATTCGGTCGGACGTGGGCGTTCCTCATCGATCAACCGGACCGCGAGGCCGCCTTTGGCGGCTATAGGGCGGCGACGCTCATGCTGCTCAAACGCTCGCTGCGCAATGGGCAGGCCAGCGTCGACCACAGCCTGGAACACCGTGCTCCTGAGGACCGCCTGATCCCAAAGGCGCAATGGCAAAAGGAACGAGCACGGTTCGTGCGAAACCTCGCCGTGTCAGCCAAGCCGGAAGCGAACATCCGCTGGATCAAGGATGAACTCACGACGGCCCTGAAAGCCATCGATGCGGCGGTGTCGAGAGGCGATATCCGGATTGAAAACGACCGATTGGTCGTTCCAAAACTCAAGGCGGCTCCCGAAGACGAAAGGCTCAAGGCCATTCGCCGCGAACTGTTCGCCGGTGTCGGAAAGATCCAGTTGCCGGATCTGCTGATCGCCATCGATGCCGCCACGCGCTTTTCCTGGGCGCTGTTGGGCAGGTCACCCGCAAGCGAGCATGAACTCATAATCCTCTACGCGGCCCTGATCGCCTTGGGCTCAGATCTGACCGCCGCCGACATGGCGCGCATGACGCTCAATATTGAAGCCGACGCAGTCGGCGAGATGATGCGCCGCATCGAGGCGAATGGTCGATTGCCGGCGGCCAACCGCTTGGTGCTTGATCATTTCAGGACGCTTCCGGTCACCAGGCTGTGGGGAGGCGGAATTCAGGCATCGGCCGACATGATGAGCCTTGATGCAACCCGCCATCTCTGGACAGCCCGCCATGATCCGCGACGGCGCACGCCGGCTGTCGGAACCTACACCCATGTGCTCGACCAATGGGTGATCCTGCATGACCAGGCCGTCGTCCTGAACCGACGGCAAGCCGGGGCCGCTATCGAAGGGGCTCTTCGCCACGAAGCCGTCGATCTCCACCGTGTCGCGGTGGATACGCATGGCCACACACATTTCGGTATGGCGCTGGCCAATCTGGTGGGGTTTGATCTCGCGCCGAGGCTGGCCGGCATGAACAAGCGCAAGCTCTATCTCCCGCGTGGCCTCGATGTACCTGCCAGCCTGCGGCCAATTGTGAGCGAGACCGTCTCAACCAGCGCCATCACTCGGGGATGGGACCCGCTCCTCCGAATTGCGGCATCGACCAAGAGTGGTTGGTGTTCCGCGACCTACGTTTTGGACCGCTTTGGCAGCGCCGCGCGGGGCGATGAGGCGTTTCAGGCAGGGGATGCCTTCGGCAGGCTGTTACTGACCCGCTTCCTGGGCGCTTATCTCGGCGATCCGGCGTTCCGTGGGATGAATGACGCTTTGCTCAGCCAAGGCGAGTCGGTCCACACCCTGCAGCGCGCGATCTATTCCGGGCCGATCGGCGCACGGCATGGCCGCACGCCCGAACAAATGGCCGCGATATCATCAGGCCTGACACTGCTTACCAACGTTATCATGACGTGGAACGCGACCCGGATCGGTGAGGTTCGAGCGCGAATGCCGGACACCTTTCCGGATCATCACATCATGCACATCGCCCCCAATGCGCACGAGCATATCAACACCAAAGGCGTCATCACCATTGACGTCTCGCCACACCGGGATCGGCTCCTGGGCGGGAAACCGCCAGCGGCCGGGATCAGGAGCGTAACATGAAAAACCTCCAGAATGAGGGATATCAATCACTTACCGCGAGCGACGCGCTATTATATCAGCAATTTCAATGGGTTGCTTAGCGACACTTTTTGCACTGCCGTCACGAGAACCCCAAGATGCGCGCTTTGATCCGCGAAGGCGTGATCGGGCCGGTTTCGATGATCAATTCGTGGAACTACGGCAATTTCCTCTACCGTCCCCGTCGGCCTGAGGAATTGCGCACCGACGCGGGCGGCGGCATCATCTACAACCAGGTTCCGCATCAGGTAGACGTGGCGCGCCTGCTCGGGGGCGGCATGGTCCGCAGCGTACGTTCGATGGCGTGGACGCTCGATTGACCGGCCCCCACCGAGTGGTCCGATCGGATTGTTAGTGCATTGACGCCTCCATCGCCAGTGTCGGCCGTAGGTGGAGCGAAGCGGAACCGGAGGGCGACACTGGCGATGGAACGGCCTCCGGCGCCGGTGGTCGATATCCGAGCGAGCTGTGCGGCCGGACGGTGTTGTAATGGCGCCGCCACGCCTCGATCAGGATCTGGGCCTCGGCGAGCGAGTAGAAGATTTCGCCGTTAAGCAGTTCATCGCGCAGCGACCCGTTGAAGCTTTCGCAATAGCCATTCTCCCATGGGCTCCCTGGCGTGATATACAGGGCTTTGTTGCATATCAAAGTGATGGATTCCCTTGAGGAATCGGAAGACGTAGATGGTCGGGATGCCCAAGCCGACGCCCACGAAGTATCGCACGACCAACTGACCCGAGTATAACGCTGCGCTGAAGAGGCGCGGGTCGCTGGAGGTTTGGTTTGATCCTGGGATGGC
>NZ_JARESE010000024.1 GCF_029076845.1 Novosphingobium album (ex Liu et al. 2023) | reverse complement strand
TTCAGCAGGCCCGCAACATAGCAATCTCAAAACATTCGAAAATGTGGGGGTAGATTATCGCTTACATTATATCCTCGGTCAGAGCTGCTTCGTCATCCGCCCCGCGGGGCGCCTTGCGCTGTGTCGATCGGTGCTGCCCGAGCACGCGGCAGAGCCGCCGCTCGGACACCGCCATCATCGTTCTGATGTGGTCGATACAGCGCCTTCGGCGCGCGGGGCTCAGAAGTTTCCCCGGGCAGCCTCCTGCAGGATCAGCTTGTCGAGCGTCAGGTCGGATATCGCACGGCGAAGCCGCGCATTCTCTTTCTCCAGATCTTTCATCCGCCGCGCCTGGTCGGTCTTCAGACCGCCATACTCCTTGCGCCAACGATAGTAGGTCTGCTCGCTGATCGCGATCCGCCGACACGCCTCGGCGGTCGTGGCGCCTTGCGCCAGCACAACCTCTGCTTCACGCAGCTTGCCGATAATCTCTTCCGGGCGATGCTTCTTGGCCGGCATTCATAATCTCCTTCGTCATCCAAAATATCATCAATTTTGGACCACTCAGAAGGGGGCAGATCAGAAGGCTGAACCAGTTTGTAAGGACGACCGTGGCGCGTATCCCATCATGGCCAGGGATCGAGATGTCCCACACACAGGCCGGATACATTTACGCAGACTGTGCCGCCAACCACATCTCACGCTTGCCAGACGGGGGCGGACCATACATTTTTACATCGCCTCGCATCGGGGTGATCGTGTTTCCGGTATCGCGTACTTCCACTTCCAGAAGTTCGTCTGCCCGTTCCATGATAAGTTCACCGAATCTGCGCAGGGCCTCGGCACGACCGGCGACTCCGATTCCATTCCAGGCCTCCCAACTCCCTTCCGCAGCTTCGACGGCCTTTTCGACATCACGCGCTGTACCGGCAGGAAACTTTCCAATGACTTCCTCGGTAGCCGGATCAATCGAAGAGACGAACTCCCCGCTCTCACTCTCAACGAGTTCGCCACCGATTAGCATCCTTGCGGACTTGACCATGCTTTTCATAAAATCTCCGAAAATTGCTTTTCACGGAATCGCACCAATCCGATACGGAAACAAATGCACCACGGGACAGTTACTCAGTCGGCGCGCGCGGCATATCCTCTTCCGTCAACTATTGCCTGAAGGCGTCGGGAGGTGCCCCCGCCACACCCCAGACGTCGCCTTTGTGTTCCGCCCCCCAGAACCTGGTTTCGAGGTCCTCATCGACCGGAAATTTCTGCATGTCGCCATAATATTCGACGAAGTTTCCTGCCGGATCCTGATAATAACTGAAGACATTATTCCCAGGTCCATGTCGTCCAACACCCCACGAAATTGATACACCCAGGTCCCGAAGCCTGGCAAAATTGCGCATGACATTATCAATTGAACCGACATCGAACGCGAGATGCTGAAGCCCTGCCCGTCCCGTCTTCGAGCCAACCAGCGCAAGGGAATGGTGGTCCTCGTTGCCGCATTTGAGAAAGGACATCCCCAAATGCGTCCTGTCGGTCACTGAAAAACCAAGCAAGCCATAGAATGCCTCAGAAACTGATGAGTCCGGAGTCCACAGCACGACATGCCCAATGTTCTGCGGAGCCAGACTGTCGGCAACTGCCTCGCAGGGCCGATCAGGACGCGTCGGCACGACAAGTCGGATCTGCCGGCCATCGGGATCGGTAGTTACAAGCCCGTACGCCTCGCCTGGTGCCAAATCAGCTTCGCTCAAAGCATACACTACGTGGCTAGACGTTTCGATCTTGCGCTCAAGGCTCAGAAGATCTTCACGAGTAGCGACAGTGAGGCTAATATTTACGATCCCCGGTTCGCCGCTGCTCAGGAGGAGGTTATCGTGATCGGCGCAAGCCGTCCGGAAGGCGTGAGAATCATCCCGTTCCCCCATATCCTCCAGCAGCCAGACATCACGATAGAACGCAATGGCCTCGGCATAACAAGGTACCCGCAGCGCTATGCTGTGGATGCCTGTCACGCGGGGGCGGGGCGCGATTGAACTCATTTTCAGACACTCCATTAATGCAGCACTTCAATTGGCAAAAAAATCAAAAAGTAATACCAAGCTTGATTGACTGGAAACCTTGCGCCTACCAAATTGAGCTCGATATCCCGTGCCGGATTGAATAAAAAAACGATCAAGCTGCCGCTGCCTCACCGAAACTGACGCAACGGCTCTACCCAATGCCCCATGATGTCAGATCATGGGATCCAAGGTAATCACACTCAAATAGATTCATAATAGTAAACCTCAGCACAATCATATCGGCTTTCCTTCACTTGTTGCCCAGATATCCATCATCAAATCGTTAGGCCTGATGTTCTTGTCGAGAAGCTTGTCGGCAATTTCCGAGCCCATGATTGGAAGACCATTCTTCTCAAGCAAGCCGGCCTGAACAAGAACCGATGCCTGGTCCCAATAAATATGTTCATTGTATACCTTGCCCCCCTTGAAGGAGACTATAGCAACCATGGGAACCTTCATGTATCTACCGGTCGGCTCAATACCAGGAAGAAGATAAGGTATCTCCCGGTCATGGGTAAAACACATGATCATCTCATCGACGACACGGTTTACGCCCACGGTCCTGGAAATCGATATCATCCTCGTATCTTCGGGATGAACATCAACAAAGTGGTACTTGTAGAATCTCAAAAGCATATCGTGACCAACGCCCCCCGTAAGAGTGGGAGCAATGTTGACGTAGGGATTTTCGACCATGGTCTTGAGGGTCTCAGCCGCATTCTTGGTCACGAACTCATGATAGAGATGGGTCTCCCAGATGCTCTCGATATCGAATTTCGGACCAATCGCCGAACGAATGGTCGTCAACGCCCTCGTAAACGCCAATTCTGCGGCGCTCAGATCGTAAAATGCCCGATCATCATTGGCGAAGCCATGACCAACATTTGGATACATTTTAAGAGACATATTGTCCCGGTGCGCATCTACTAAGGCTTGCATCGCCTCAAATTCAGGCTGGCAATGCTCGTCGTCGGTTCCGTAGTGGAAACTGATCGGGATATTCACCTTTTTCAGTTCGTCCACATGATTGGCAATACCAACGCCGTAATAGCTGACCGCACAATCGATATCCGTCCTCGCCGCCGCCAAGGCGGCCAGTGTCCCACCAAGACAGAAACCGACCACGCCGACCCCACCGACATGCTGTGACATCTTCCGCATGGTGCCAATGGTTGCTTCGATGTCCTTTATCGCAAGATCAGCATCGAATTTCTGATATAACTCCATTGCGCGATCAAACTCGGCGTCGCTCAATTCGACGCCAGGCTGAATTCGCCAGTACAGATCCGGAACGAGGACGACATAGCCGTCCTCGGCAAACCTATCGGCCATTCGCCGCATATGTGATGTTACGCCAAAGGCTTCATGCAGAAGGACCAGTCCTGGGCCGGTCTGATCAGGCGGCAAGGCGACATAAGCGTTGAACCTGCCGCCGTCAGCTGCTTGGATTGCTAAATTCTTCATGTGCATCTTACTCCTGCTCCCGTTGAGGAATATTACCCGGACATCCAGCGGTCACGTATCGCCTATTTTGCTAATTCCCCGCCATCAACCAGCACGACCGCCCCGGTCATAAAGGCGGCAAGGTCGGAAACCAGAAACAGCACTACTCGCGCGACGTCATCCGGTACGCCTGCGCGACCGAGCGGAAGCGAATGGGCAAAGTTGTCCAAACCTTCGGCGACTTCTGGACCGAGCTTGCGCATCTGCATTACGCCGTCAGACGTGGTCATTGTCGGAGCGACAGCAAGAACCCTGATGCCCTTTCCAGCCAATTCGACGGCCAGGCTCTTGGTCACACCAACCACTCCATGTTTGGAAGCGACATAGTGGATAGCACTCACACCCGTGTTGAAGCTGTTCGTGGAGGCAAGATTGACAATGACGCCTTGCCCCTGCATCCGCAGCGCCGCCTCGCGACCCCCGAAGAATGTGCCGCGCAGATTGATATCCAGAACCCGGCTCCAGTCATCATCAGGCAATTCGAGCGCCTTGCCCGCAGGAAAAATACCTGCGTTGTTGATCCAGATGTCCAATCGACCGGTCCTGGCAATCGCAAAGTCGCCCAGCGCCGCAATCGAGGCATGGTCGCGCACATCGACTTTGACGCCTGCATGAGGCACACTCGTTTCGGCAAGGTTCGCGGCCACAGATTGCGCCTTGCCTTCGTCGAGATCGCCAATCATGACGGCTGCACCAGCTTCGGCCAGTCGGCGAGCAATCGACTTGCCAATGCCTGCGGCACCGCCCGTAATCACGGCCGTCCGGCCAGCGAGCGAAATCAAATCACCAAGCGCAACATCAGAATAATCTTTTACCGGCATCTCTCAACTCCCCATGGGACGGGTACTACGGTAGGCTGATCGTATCAGCCTTGCCTGTGCTCGTCGGTTTCAAACACGACCTCGATGCGCCGTTCGTAAATGCGCCACCGGCCATCGGGGCAGCGCCTATAGATGTCCTTGGCATCGGCCAGCGCCACTGCCTCTGGCGGAGCTGTGTCCCGGTGCTGTGTGCGGTAGAGCGTGACGAAGCTGACGCCAAGGATCTGATCGGGGCCGTCCATCACGAAACGGAAGTTGGTGAACACATGTCGCACGCGGCGATCGGACTTGCCAGCGCTCAACCGACCGTATGCATTCACGCCTTCCCGTCCGACATACTCTGTACCGGAAGGAAGAACAAATCGCCCATCTTCAGTATAGAGTTCAGCAAGGTTTTCAGAGCAGCAGAAATCAACACGATAGGCATGCTCAGCAATCAAAGCTTCCAATTCGGCTCGAATGACGGGATTTGTAACAATATCTTCTGCATCCATTATTGCTTCCTCTGCTTTTAGACATCAGTTCGCCAAGTTGACTGAAAGCTCCCGGCGCAGTTCCACCCATCGACGACCGCAATCTCTTGAGAGTTCGGCATAGTTCTCGGGAAAATGATTATACGGCGGCCGCACCGGACCCGGGATACAGTAGTTGGCCTCGGCGATGCGCGTTTTTTCAACCTGGATGTTGTAGGACGCAAAGCCTTCCTGATCGGCCAGTATCGGCTGTATCGGTTGGTTGGCCCAAGCGATTCTTTCACCCAAGCGGTTAGCCTCGGATGTATCGTTGCGGTTAATTGCGTCAATTAGCGCCTTGGCGGGTTCCGGCCCCATGGCGGCAGCGGTGGCCCAGCACGAAGTCGTCGTCTCCGGAGAAATTTCGAAGAACTGGTTTGCAACCATGTCGCTGGGCATGAAGTGGATGCGTCCGCCCGTTTCGGCAATGTTGCGCGCCAGATCGCGAGCGTGCGACGACTTGGCGCTGACAACGCTTGGAGCATTGCGGGCAACAGCCGCCCAGAATTCCGTCGGAAACGAAAAACGGAATGCGCGCGCGTTGGCATAGACCATAACGGGAAGATCGGGAAATGCTTCGGATACATCGCTGTAGAAACCAACCGCCATGTCCAGGGTGCATGGTTGCCACATGGGCAAGCCCAGCATGGTGGCATCGGCACCTTGCGCCTTCAAGAAGCTCAAGCGGTCGAAGACCTCGTGTCCTCCAAGCGCGGTCGCCCCGACGACAAGCGGGATTCGCTTGTCTACGGTTCGGCACACACAATCCACGAATGCCCGAAAATCTGCTGCGGAAAGAGTTGCACATTCGCCGGTCGTACCAAGAATGATCAAACCATCGGCCCCGTCGCGGATCAGATTATTGACAAGCCGTTCGGTTTCGTCGAGCGCAATCGTATTTTTCGCACTAAGGGCATCTGAACCCGGCACGGCGGGCGTCGGAATGATAGCGTAAAGCCCTTTGAAATCGGATGCTTGCATTGCCTTAAGACCTTTCTAGTACTTTATCTTATATTCCCACCTGACGGCTCAATTGTATCTCACGGCCCTCTAGCGCGGATTGCCTGATGGCAAGGCACACTTCCATAGTGGCACGCGCCCAGTGTCCATCGCGAAGCAGCGGTTGTTGGCCCGCAAAGGCATCGTACATTTCATCCACAAGTCCGCTTTTGTCCGGAAAGACTTTCGGTCCGGGGATGGCAATCTCCCGGATGCCCTCACGCCCGTAATGTTCAAGTCCACGGGCCGTCTGGCGCAGATCGCCATCGCGCCCTGTTACGATTGTCACACCGAAATGAGGATGTGCCCGGCTAGCCGGATCATCGTGCGACGGGGAAGGTTTACCACCCAGTCCACGCTGGGCCTTCAGCGCCGATTCGTCGGCGCCAGCCGGAAGCGCGCTAAGGGCACGACGCGCCGATCCATTTAAGCCAGATGGCTTTGACTCACCGAGCTCGCCGACCCAGTCATGGAATTGATCCGAATCGAAGAAATCGTAACCACTGTAAACAATGACCGCCACGGCGCCCCCTTCGAACTGGAGAAACGCTGAATAGGCCCCATCAGTCGGCCTGTCCGGATCGAGAGCCCACGAGGCCGAGCGGACGCTTTCCACTTTCCCGCCTCCAAGTAAGCGCACAATGTCCACCTGATGCGGAGCCTGGTTGTAAATCGCCCCGCCGCCGCTTTCGGTTCGGAGTTCCTCGTACCGACGAGGTCGGTAAAGAAAATTAGTGTAATTGAAATTGTTGATCAATGCCAACGGTCCAATTGCACCTTCGCAAATCAAGCGCCGCATCTCGATAATTGGCGCATCAAAGGCGTGAGTATGCCCGACGACAAGAAGAACCTTGGCGTGCTCTGCCGCCTCGATCATGGCATCGCAGTCTTCCAAGGTCAGCGCCATCGGCTTTTCGACGATGATGTGTTTGCCTGCCCGGGCTGCAAGAACCGCATGTTCGCGGTGCAGTTGATGAGGGGTCGCGATATAAACGACATCAACATCTGAACAGGAGCAAAGATCCTCGGGATGCGCAAATGCTGGCGCAGAAAACTCGGTCGAGAATGCATCACGGGCATCCTCGCGAGGATCCGCACCGGCGGCGATAACAACGTGCGGATGGGTTTGGAAGCTTGGAAGCATCTGACGCGCTGCACCACCAAGGCCGATAACTCCAACGCGCATCTGCGGAGCTTGAACTGCTGGCATCGAGCTGTCCTTCTTCGGTTAAAGCCGGGCAGGGGCCGACTGGAAAGTTTCAGCGAAAAGTTCATCCACGCCGACGAGCCGCTGCGTGATTTCCTGTTCGTAAAGGAAGCGGCACAGTGCTTCTATCGTGGCGCGATTGGGTTCAACGCCATATGGCCAGAAATCCTCTCCAAAAAGTCGCTTAGTTGCAGCAACGTGATGTTGAATCCAAGGAACGCTGACAGTTGTCGGCTCGTCTATCGTCAAATCAGCCAGGCAAAGATTCTTGGCTTTTACGAATGCCTCGAACAAATTGGCCGCAATCCATGGATCACGCTCGTAAACATCCCGCCTGATAACGACCGTATGCATGATCGGAAAAATTCGGGTCTTTTTATAATACTCGCGCTCTACCGCCGGCACGTCGGCAAACAGATAGGCAAGCCGCGGATCGCCGGCCAGAAGCGCCGGTGGCACCTGCGGTGCGATCAGAGCATCTATCGCCCCCTCCAGCAGCAGGTCGTTCAAACCTCGCTCTACCTCGTGCTCGATCCTGATCTTGGGAAGGTCAAGATTGACGAGAGGTTTGCGGCCTGGCCCGGTTAACCCTCCAGTCACCCAGTTGATATCTTCCGGACCTACACCGTATTCGTGCTTGAGCAATCCCCTGGCCCAAACTGCAGCCGTCATGCCATATTCGGGAACGCCGACCCGTCTGCCTATGAGATCTTCAGGGCGCGCAATTCCAGCCGCACTGTTCACGTAGATAGCCCCATGTCGAAAAGTCCGTGCCGGGAAAACTGGAATTGCGACGAAGGGGAAGTCTCCTCGTGCGACTCTGGTTACCACCGTCGAGAACGACATCTCTCCAGTTGCAAATTCACCAGACAAGACTCTGTTAAAAGCCTCGACCGGTGTCAGGGCTGTAAAATGAAGATCTATTCCATTTACATCAACAACGCCATCATAAAGCCCCCTAACCCGGTCAGCAATATGGCCAGCGTAACTTAGGGATAGCTTACCCATTGAAATAGTTCTCCCTAATTTATTTCATTTAACCAAGAGATCAAACAAATATTGACAAAGCACCCAAGCCAAGAACAGTCGTGTCAAGGACTGCATACCTTCGCACTAGTCGCACTCCCTCATCACAGAGACGAAGATCGTCCATCCGGTTGGCGGTAAGGATTGCTGGTGCAGCGATGTCTCCGCGGTAGCAAAAAACAGCGATGTTGCTTCGCACTGACAGCAGACCACCCTCCGCACTTGCAACGCGAATATTGCTCACGAACCTTCTGGTTCGAGTCGCGGGATTTTCCGCCCAAGCAAATCGGGATTTGAGTCTTTCTACCCTTGTTCGCAGTGTGCCCATATTTTCATCGAAGTAGAAAGCAGAATGGCTGATGCCGCTTTGATCCCAATTTTCTCGGATAGTCCTGACGGGAGCTTGATAGATTATATCCGGATCAAGCATGTCGAGCCAATCCGAAAATCGTTGATCATCAAGAATTTCGGCTTCGTTTACTAGAAAGTTTGCAGATATTTTCTCCGCGAATTCAAATGATTCTTGACGGACCTGATCTAATTTATGCATCGCCCTGGAACCTTTCAATTTGATGGATCGGCGACATTACGGCCCGAACCTTTCATCCATTTAAGCCATGTCTTGTGGAAAGAGCGAAGACCGCCCTCGCCAGCATTTGAGGAATCTGCAATTCCAGGGCCGTCCCAGATCTCCTTAGGTGGCAATGGCGACATGTCTCCAAGACCCATCTGATAATTGTATCGCATATGATTCATTGCTGCGAAAATCGAACCGCCTGTGCGTGCGCCGCCCGGCCAGACAGATACATCGTCCTGCTCGAAGTTTCCGGATGGACTGAACGAACTCATCCCAATGCGGTAGGCCCGACGCTTGTATTCCTCGGATGCCTCCTTCGGAGCGAGGATCCAACTGACAATCTCCGTCTGCCGCGGGCCTTTCGGCATCCACAATCTAACAGTCAGAAAACCAGCCTCCTCCTTTCCGGATTCCTCGCTGAGGCCTATGTGCAGAAAAGAGAAATTCGGAAACAGAGTTCCATTGTGCAGAAGCGACTCCTCGGCCAGGGCAAATTGTTGCTCATTCAATGCCCCGGGACGAAAGTGGCGCTTAACTTCGGGTGGATAAGAGAAGAATGGCTTTTCACCAGGGCGCCTGCGAATGCTGACAGCATGCCCACTGATATCATGAACATGAACGCCCGCATCTGGTTTTGGTGCGCCAGCAGAAGAAAGGTCTGCTACTCCAATTTGAAGCGCGGATCGATGCGTCATCTGGGTATGGGCGCTGTCTCCACAAAAGTTTTCAGCCCCCTGTTTCCAATTTGCATCGACAAGCCAGCGATGCGGCTCGCCCAACACTTCCATTCCGCCTTCCGATAAATGGAAGTTAATATCCAGATACCAAGCATAGTCGCCAACATATTCTTCAAAGGAAGGGGCATCTTTATCCAGATTTGCGAATATAAGCCCCGAATATACCGCTACATTTGGTGCCGCATACAAACCCCAATCGCTAAGTTTAAGCTTGGCGTACCCCAAATTCCTCACTGGTACACCGGATAGTTCACCAGAATTTGTATATGTCCAACCGTGATACGGACAGACAAACATGCGGGCGTTGCCGGCCTGCACGCGGCAGACAGTAGCTCCTCGATGCCGACATGCATTCAGCAGGACCCGAACATCTCCATTGTCATCCCTGATGACGATGAAGGGATCCTCACCGATATTTCTCTGCACAAAATCGCCCCGGTTGGGGATCTCGGATTCATGCCCAAGAAATACCCAAGTACGCGTAAAAATCCGTCGAAGCTCAGCTTGATATAGGTCTGGATCGCTAAAAACTGCAGGGGCAATCAAGCCGATATCCAGATCTCTCCGAATGTCGTCGATCAACTCATCGGTCGGTGAGGCACCAAATTTGTGATTCATGATTAGCTTCTCTCTAAATCCAAGATCCGTAAGTCAAATAACTGCCGCTCGAACCTCAATCCCCCGATGTTGCGTAAAAACGCGAGAGTCACAGTTGGACGCAGAAGCCGATCACAGCGCCCGATCCCGAATGCGTGGTGCAATTCGACGATCGATAACCGGTGTATTTTTCTGCGACCAACCGCTTCCTCCGATCAGTTGGGTCCGTTTAAAAGTTATACCTCACTGAAAGCGTGTAAACCCTCGGCAATTCATAACTCACGTCAACGCACCCGCACACCGACGCGACGTCGAACACCGAGGTCTTGATCCGTTCGTTGGTCAAGTTCTCCACTCTCAGCCCAAAATTCAGCTGTTCCGAATGATCCTCCCAGCTAATTCCAGCGCCGAATTTGCTGTGCCCCACGTCCGATACTGCCGCGAAATTGCGAAGCGAAAAGAACATTTCGCTTCGATATGTCCAGTTCGCATCCCAAGTTAGAGTTCCGTTATGGAACGAATGAGAATAGCGCGCATCGAGGTTCGAACGCCATTTCGGAGTGAATGAAGGCCTTACGGTGCGGACCACTTGCTCGGTCACGTCGGTAGGAAAATTGTAGACTTTCGCATCGGTGTACGAAACCCCGGCCGTAATGTTTAACCCGCGCGCTGGAACAGCCTTAATCGAAAGTTCGCCGCCGTTCGTCTTTGAATCCCGATTTAGAACGATACCGCCGACGCCAGCGAACAAGAATGCCTGGTAATCCCTGTAGTCGTAATGGAAGATCGACAGGTTTGCCTGAAGCCTATTATCAAACCACGAGGACTTTACGCCCCCTTCAAAAGCCCAAATCACCTCTGGCTTGTAAGATAGAAGACTTGCAGGAATTGGAAGCCCGCCGGCAAGAGGAGAATTGAAGCCACCCGCTTTGACCCCCCTGTTCACGCCCGCATAAAGCAGCATATCGTTGGTCGGGCTGTAGTTGATCTGTGCTTTCATTGCCCAGAGGCCATCGTCTGACCTGCCGACAAAGGGAAGCCCGCCTGGGAGAGGCCCGATGGTGGCGAGGTAGCCTGGGTCCGTTATCTGTTTCGGATAGTACAACTCAGTCGGTCGAAGGAAAATGGTTTGCGTTACCAAAGAGCTCTTTTTCTCCTGCGTATAGCGTCCGCCTAGAATCAACTTCCATTTGTCCGCGAAGGACCAGTCGCCCTGCGCAAAAATGGAATAGGAATTGGTTTTTTGGGATGCCAGCGTGCTCAAGGATATTTGTGGATTTTCAAGGCCGATGCCAAGCGCACTGTTCGCATCAATATCAGTATGCAAGTAAAACGCGCCTGCTTGCCACTGCAGGTTTCCGGCCTTTCCATTGAGACGAAGTTCCTGGGTAAATGACCAGGCTTCATTGCCGATAGTCGGGAATATTACAGCAGTCGGTCCGGAACCGCCGTTGGAGGTTTGCAGCTTTGACAATTTCTTGTAGTCGCTGACGGACGTCAGCGTAATCGCACCCGAGATATCCCAAGTGTTTTTCAGGTTGACGCCTTCCATGTCGACATGGCCCGCCTTGTCAAAGCCGTAAGAGCTAGACGTCACCCAAGGCTTTATTCCCGTAAAACCGAAATAATCGCCGCCAGGTACCGGCCTTCCCGGAGGACCAGGCACGAAGATGCCGGTATTGTTGACGTCCCAACCGGCATCGGCACCACCAGGGCCGATCGAGAGTCTCGTCTCATTTGGGGCGATCACAACCGTATCGATCCACGTACCATTTCTATCGATGACGGAAGCGGCCTGTTCTTGCTCAAATAAACCCGCCGACATTGTTCTGCGCAAGACAAAGCCGGTGAGCTCGCTTGAAAACGACTCGCTCGGCTTGAAAAGGAGAATGCCACGCACCGCCAGCATGCGTTCGGCGCCAAGGTCTGCGCCGTCGCCCGAAAGCGGGCCCACGAAATGCTGTTCGGGGTACCTGTTGATCACGTAGGGGGAGAGCTTGAAGCCTTTTGCAGCAATCCGAAAACCAAGTTTGTCTGATATCGGTCCGCCAACTGCCCCTTCAACTGTGGTGCGCAACGGGTTCGTCGGGCTATCCAACACACCAGCTTCCAGCGAAACATAGCCGGAATACTCGTTCAGGCTCGGCTTCCTTGAAATGAACTGGATAAGGCCACCGGTTGCATTTCGGCCGAAGAGCGTGCCTTGCGGCCCTTTTTGTATCTCAACGCGCTCCAAATCCATCATCATGAAGGTCTGAGCGCCCTGGAAGGGCATATAGCCATCGTCCAGGTAAACCGCATTCGGAGACTCGACAATGTCATTGTAATCGTTCTGCGTCACGCCGCGAATGGAAAAGTGGCTCTCTGTGCCGCCACCGGCGCTAGATAGAGCGAGGCCGGGCGTGACATCAACCAATTGCGTACTTGATTGAATTCCGCGCTCGGCCAGATCGTCGCCCGTGAAAGCCTGAATGGCAATCCCGACCTTCTGAACGTTTTCCGACGTCTTCTGTGCAGTAACGATGATTTCCTCGATGCCGACAGTTCCATTGGGCTCTGCTGCTTGTTCATTGGATACTGCTGTTTGAGCAAGAGCATTATTCCCAAACGACAGAAACCCGGCAAGAGCCGTCGAATACCTGAAGTGTGAAATTTTCGACCTTACCGCCTTATCCTTAGTAACGTTCATGACATCTCCCCTTTTTATGTAAGCTTATATTTAGCTATTAAACCCTAATTTCTTTAATAACATAACCGTCAAGCTCTTACACCCCTTGCGGCTAGTCTCGTCAAAACTTCATCCCTGAACAATGGAAGCTCGTTCAGATAATTGACAAAGCTCAAAGCAACGCTGGCGTAACCGGCATGCGAAATCTTCTCCAGTTCATCCGCAACGTCATCCGGACTTCCGATGATAGGATAGCCTCCGTGGCCCCCAAGAAATCTGGTTTTGTATAATTTGTAATGCTCTGCAGAAAATGATTTACTACTCACGCCAAGTGAAGACATAAGATTTTCTGCCGCCTCATGATCTCCGCATTCTTCCGTATAGTATCGGTGATATTCTTCTGCTTCCTTGCGCGTATTTCGGCAAACAACATAGCAGTTAGTAGATACTGTTACATCTCTAAGGTATTTTTCTTTGGCGCTCCGCTTGATCGCCTCCACTTCCATCTTGCCTTTTTCGGGTGAGACCATCGTGATAAAGCAACTATCGGCGTTCCTCGCTCCGAAATCCTGGCCGGGACCCGACGCTCCGGCGTTCATGATGGGAGGGAGCACGCCACCTGTCGGCTTTGGATGCCCCTTCACGCCGCGCAAATTGAAATATTTGCCGCTCCAGTCGAATGGCTCGCTGCTCGTCCAAATTTTGCGAACAATGTCGAACCACTCCTGGCCGTATTCATACCTTCCCTCGGTCTCAAGCGAGAGCTTGATTCCGAACATGTCAAATTCAGCCTGACTCCAACCGCAGACTATATTGAGCCCGTATCGTCCGCCACCGATGTGATCCATTGTCGCAATCTGCTTGGCCGCGACCACCGGATGAAAATAGGAAACGTGTGTTGTGGCAAATACCGTTATCCCGGTAGTGGCCGCGAGAAGTCCCGCCGCCCAAGTAACCGTCTCCAAGACGCTCTCCTGAAACTGCGATTCTCCCCCAAAACCGCGCCAGCGCGCGATCGGAAGCATGAACTCCAGACCCGCTTCATCAGCCATGCGAGCAAGCGAGAGATTGTTATCCCAGTTCGCCTCCCACCGTTCTGGCACTGTCGTGGCTGCAAGGCCATTGGAACAGTTCGCGCCGAAGAGACCAATCTTCAAGGCATTGGCGCTGTGCATCCTGTTGCTCATTTTGGAGCTTATCCTTTCCCAAGATATCTGTAATTTTATTTGCGAGACAGCAAACTTCGTATCATCAGCTTTCCCCATTCATTGATCGGAACCGAGCGTACAGTTGCTCAGCTCCGCGCGCAAGGAGAGAAATATCGGTCCCAACGGCAATGAAACTGACGCCAAGTTCTAGATAACGCTTGGCCAATGCCTCATCCGCCATCAATATTCCGGCCGGGACGCCAAGCTTGTTGAGCTCTGCCAAGGCATTCTCGATCAACATCTGAACATCACAATGTTGCGCATTGCCGAGGTATCCCATGTCTGCGGCGAGATCCGAAGGCCCCAAAAATATCCCGTCAACACCTTCGACTTGTGCAATGGCATGCAGGTTTTTGATGGCCGCAACGGTCTCCAGTTGCACGACTACACAGATTTCTTCTGAGGCCTTTTGCAGATACCCCGCCCTGCGGTTCCAGCGACTTGCGCGCCCGATTGCCGAACCAACGCCCCGGATGCCATGTGGTGGATAACGCGTCGCCCGGACTATCCCTGTGGCCATCTCTGCCGTTTCGACCATGGGAACCATCAGGGAGCGCGCACCGATATCGAGGTATTGCTTGATCAAGACCGCATCTGCGCTTGGAATGCGCACCATTGGTTCAACAGGATAGGCAGCCGTGGCCTGAAGCTGGGCAAGAACTAGCGGAATGTCGTTCGGCGCGTGTTCCGCATCGATCAGCAGCCAGTCAAAACCCGAGCCTGCGCAAATTTCAGCCGTGTAGGGAGAGGCCAGCGCCTGCCACAGGCCGATCTGCGCGCGCCTTGCTCCGATGGCCGCCTTGAACGGATTCATAGGTGCCTCCTGCTTGGCACGGAGATGTTCACTCGAACTTACATGACACATGTCCAAAAGTTCCGAAATCGCCGACAATTTCACTTCCGGGAATGGCCTCGATAGGGCGGATGAATGATCCTGACAGGATAACCTGGCCGGCCTCAATCCTGTGGCCATAGGTCGCAAGACGTTGCGCCAGCAGGCAACCGACATCAAGGGGTTGTTCAAAACGCCGGCGCTCAGCCCCGTTTCCTCGACCTCACCATCGCGTGACACGATCGCGCCAAGCCAACGCATATCAAGTCCGGAGAAATCCGTGACCGCATCGCCAAGGACAAAACCGCCATCGGCCGCATTGTCCGAAATCGTGTCATAGACTGTGCGCAGCTTACCCGTCTGGGGATCCTTGCGAGCGATTCTTGTATCGAGAATTTCCAGCGCCGGAGCAATGTAATCCGTTGCAGCAAGGACATCTTCCGCCGCGGCCGTCCCTTCCAGCGGACCTTTCATCACGAACGCGATCTCGGCCTCTATCCGGGGTTGGATGAAGCGGCCAGGCACAATAACCGCGCCATTTGGAAAGCGCATCGATTCCAGCAGGGCCCCGGAGTCGGGAATGTCGATCGAAACCGACGCCTGCATAGCCTTGGATGTCAAGCCTATCTTCCAGCCAGCCAGCTTCTC
This sequence comes from Novosphingobium album (ex Liu et al. 2023), assembly GCF_029076845.1. Classification (GTDB taxonomy): domain Bacteria; phylum Pseudomonadota; class Alphaproteobacteria; order Sphingomonadales; family Sphingomonadaceae; genus Novosphingobium. Next base: position 15,727 of record NZ_JARESE010000024.1, on the reverse strand, counting down.
CCCAGCGGCCAGTTTCATCCCGATCCAGCAATCCTGAATCGCATAAGCATCGTCCATCGTGATCTCTGGATAGATTTCGCTCAGAAGACGGATCTGCTTTCCGCTCCGCTCAGCCCCTTCGAGTGCCGACGCTGCGGCCTGAATGGCTTCGAAGTCGAGCGTGCGCCCGATCCGGCCACTTATGACAGGCGGGGTTGTAGACTGCATCAAGCTGCCACCTCTGCACGGTTGGTTGCAAATCCCTGCTCCACTCCCAGCAGGGCAAGAGGCTCCTTAAGGCTTTCCTGCCAAAGCAGGGATTCCATCACGAGGTTGAGTGGTTGATCCTGGATAGTGAGTTCATAGACCGGCTCATCGAAGCTGGCGTGATTGTGAACCGCCCAGCCCTCCGCCTGGCGTTCGACGGCCGCGACTACCGCGTCGATATGTTCGACCTTATCGGTCACGGCCGCACCCAGCGCAGCTGCACGTTGCAGAACTCGCGCAAGCCGAAATGCGAGAGTTCGCGGCCATAGCCGCTGTGTTTTACACCGCCGATCGGCACGCGCGGGTCCGAAGCGGACATGCCGTTGACGAAGACCGCGCCGGTCTCGATCCGCCGCGCCAGCCGGTCGGCGGCTTCGATATCCGCGGTCCACAAGGACGCCGACAGGCCAAAATCGCTGTCGTTGGCGATGCGCACCGCGTCCTCGGCATCCTCGGCGGTCATGATCGCGGCGACGGGTCCGAACGTCTCCTCGGCGCAGACGGGCATGTCGCGGGTCACGTCGACCAGGACCGTGGGCGGGTAGTAGGCTCCCGGCCCTTCCGGGATCTCGCCGCCGAGCAACAGCCGCGCGCCCATCGCCACGCTGCGGCAGACCTGGCCGTGAACATCGGACCGGGCGCGCACCCGCGCCATCGGACCCATCCACGTGTCGGGATCGAGGGGATCTCCGTACCGGATCCCGCGCGCCACCTCGACGAACCGGGCGACGAACGCTTCCATGATCGGGGCGGCGACGATGATCCGCTTCGCCGCGATGCACACCTGCCCGCAGTTCTGGAACCGCGCTTCGACGGCAGCGGCGACGGCAAGATCGAGATCGGCATCTGCGAGGACGATGAAGGGATCGGACCCGCCCAGCTCGAGCAGCGACTTCTTGATGTGGCGCCCGGCCTCGGCCGCCAGCGAGGCACCCGCGGCGACACCCGCGGTGACGGTGACGCCGACGATGCGACGGTCGGCGAGCAGACCGGTGACCAGAGCGCGATCGGCGTGGACAATGCCGAACAAACCCTCGGGGAAGGCCGCCGCCCGGAAACATTCGCTAAGCGCCCAGGCACTACCCTGAACATTGTCGGCATGTTTGAGCAGAAAGCCGTTACCTGCGCACATAATCGGCACGGCGGCGCGCAGCACCTGCCAGAGCGGGAAATTCCATGGCATCACGCCTAGCACCACGCCGAGCGGGAGATAGCTGATCGCCGCCGTGCCGTCGCCGCCGATATCGGGCGTCTCATCGGCAAGAAGCTGGACCAGATTATCGGCGTACCAGCGCACCAGCCGCGCGCATTTGTCGACCTCTGCGCCCGCCGCGCTTATCGGCTTGCCCATTTCGAGCGTAATCAGCCGGGCGAGCGCGTCGCGGCGCGCCTCCAGCATGTCGGCTAGGCGGCGAAAGGCCAGGGCGCGCTGATCAACGCTGTTCGTCCGCCAATTAGCGAAGGCGGCGTCTGCCGCTGCCACGACCTTCTCCAGCGCAGGCCCGTCGAGCGCGGGGTAGCGCGCGATTTCCTCGCCGGTGGCGGGATTGATCGAGATGACCTCGGTCCGCATGTCGATTGCCTTCCTGACTTTCAATAGACGCTGGGAGGAGGCGGGGCCGCGGCCTGCGCGGGCACGTCGCGGAAGCTTGCGGCCAGCGCCTCCGCCCCCCGCGCGAGCAGCGTGACATCGGTGCCAACCGCGACGAAGTTGGCGCCGAGTCCAAGATAGCGACGTGCCGCCTGCTCATTGGCGATTAGCATGCCCACCGGCTTGCCGGCGGCGCGCACCGCGGCGATGCCGGTCTCGATCATCGCCTGCACCTCGGGATGCATGGGATCGCCGAGATGGCCGAGATCGGCGGCGAGATCTGACGGGCCGATGAAGACGCCGTCGACGCCCTCGACACGCGCGATCGCGTCGATATCGGCGAGCGCCGCGCGGCTCTCGATCTGGACGAGCAGGCAGATTTCGGCTGCGGCGGCCTGCAGATAGTCCCGATGCCGGTTCCAGCGGCTAGCCCGCCCGATCGCGGAGCCTACGCCGCGAATGCCGTGGGGCGGATAGCGGGTGGCACGAACCATCGCCGCCGCGGCGCCAGCGTTCTCGATCATCGGCACCAGCAGCGTCCGCGCACCCAGATCGAGATATTGCTTGACCAAGACGGCGTCGCCGACTGGCAGGCGGACTACCGGCTCGACCGGATAGGCAGCCGCAGCCTGCAGCTGCGCCAGCACCGATCGCAGGTCGTTCGGTGCGTGCTCGCCGTCGATCAGCAACCAGTCGAAGCCGGCGCCCGCACAGATCTCACAGCAATAAGGGGAAGCCAGAGCCTGCCAGAGGCCGATTTGCGCGCGACCTTCGCCGATCGCCTGTTTGAAGGGATTGTGCATGACGTCCCGATCCTGGCCCGGTCTCAAAGGAAGCAGCAGGAAACGCGGCCGAAGCCGCCGAAATCCCCCAGGAAGCGGCTCCCCGGCGGAGCCTCGACGGGGCGGATGAACGATCCGGACAGCACAATCTGGCCTGCCTCGATGCGATCTCCATAGGCCGCCAGCCGCTCCACCAACCAGGCAAGGGACACCAGCGGATTGCCAAGCACGCCGGCACCGAGGCCGGTTTCCTCGACCTCGCCGTTGCGCGATACCACGGCGCCAACGAAGCGCAGATCTAGGCCGGCGAGATCGCGCACCGGCTCACCCATTACGATGCCGCCGTTGGCTGCGTTGTCCGCGATCGTGTCGCATATGGTGCGCGGCCGGCCATTGTGCGGATCCAGCCGGGTGACGCGCGTATCCAGTATCTCTAGCGCGGGTGCGACATAATCGGTCGCGGCGAGGATCGCCTCGATCGACGCGCGGGCTGGGTCGATCGTCTCCTTTATCACAAAGGCGATCTCTGCCTCGACCCGCGGCTGGATGAAACGCCCGGTCGGAATGTCGGCGCCGTTGGCGAAAGCCATGCTGCCCAGCAGCACGCCCGAATCGGGAATGTCGATCGAAAGCGCGGCCTGCATCGCCTTTGAGGTGAGGCCAATCTTCCAGCCGATCGCCGGATCGCCGGCCGCCCGCTTCATCCGCACCCATGCCGCCTGGACGGCATAGGCGTCGTCCATCGTCATGCCCGGATAGGTCTCGCTGAGCAGGCGGATCTGGCTGCGGTCGCGCTCGGCCGTCGCCAGGGCGTTCGCCGCATCGGCGATCGCCGCGTCGTTGAGCGTGACGCCGCCGAAGTCGTCGATGCGGCGCGCCTGCGCCATCAGCCTGACACCGCGGCGCGATTGGTGGCAAAGCCCTCCTCAGCCCCCAGCAGTGCCGGCGGCTCCTTCAGGCTTTCCTGCCACAGCAGCGATTCCATCGCGATGTTGAGCGGCTGATCCTGAATGGTCAGCTCATATACCGGCTCGTCGTAGCTTGCATGGTTATGGACCGACCAGCCGGGCGCGGAAAGCATCAGGTCGCCGGCCTTCCACTCATAGGTCTTGCCCTCGACGGTCGAGCGGCCCGAGCCGGAGAAATAATAGTTCACTGCCGCAGACGAGTGACGGTGCGGGCGATCGACGATCTTGGGCGGACGCACGGTCATCGTCGCGAAGAAGTTCGGCGTCGTGCCGTTGGTGCGACCGGTCATCGGGTTGTAGAGCAGGTACAAGCGGCGGCCGATATAGTCCTTGCCCAGCGCCTCAAGCTTGTCGAGATGCTCCTTCACCTGTTCCCAGGGCCAATATAGCGCGGGGCTGGTGACCGAAGGTGGATTGATCAGCCGCTCGTACGGCATCAGCCAGGCGCCTTCCTCGGTGAGCTGGAAAGTGCCATATGGGCTGGTGCGGCGATTGTCCTCGCCCTCGCCGCCTTCTTCGCGGTCGATGGACTTCAGCATCGGCTGGGGGTTTTCCTCGACGACATGAATGTTGAGCATGTCGAGCAGCGCGCCGTTGGAATAGGTGAGCCGCGCATAGACTTGTTCGCTGTTATTCTTGTGGCGATAAATCCGCATCGACGGCGTGTTCCATACGTCGTGGAGCGCGGTGGCACGGCGCTGACCGCTGATCTCGGTCTCGCCCTCGCCCCGGATAACGAAATTCACCTGCGTCGAATTCTGCCGGAAGGTTGCCGTCTCCTCGCCCGGCAGTAGAACATCGAGCGCGACTTCGATGCCGGGCGCGAGGCCGTTCGAGCGACGGTTCATCGGGTGGCGGAAATAGGAGCGGCGGCGGCCATTGGCCGGCTGCGGAAGCGCGGCGAGGCGCGATATCTCGGCGTCGATCGCCGCCTTGGAGATGACGATCGGCTCCCAGGGCGCTTCCTTTTCCGGGATCGGGCCGGTGGCATCGACGAATACGCTGCTGCTCATGGCGAAAAATCCTTCTATTGGTTCAGCGTCAGGCGCGGCGCTTGGCGAATGATCGGGGGAATGGCGCGGCCGAGCCCGGCCTCACGAGCCCGTCGGAAAATCTCGATGCCGAGCGACAGATCGGAAATGCCCATGCCCATCGCCTTGAAGACGGTCAGATCGGCATCGGCTGGCCGTACGCTGTCGCCAGCGACCAGCGCGGACAGCGGCTGAAGCCGCGCCCATTGCGCTTCGTCGTCGCCGAACGCGATCATGAATTCCTGGCTGAGCTTGCGCACTTGGGGAACGGAGTCCGCGCCGATGAGGGTGGCGCGTTCGAGCAGGGAGGGTTCGAACTCCACCCGCTCGGGCGTGATCGCGCCGACGGCGTTCAAGTGCACGCCGCGCGCCAGCATATCCCGCGTAATGACCGGCTCGCGCGCCCGCGTGACCAGAGTGACGATATCTGAGGCGTCCAGCGCCTCGTCAAGCGTCTGGGTGGCGATCGCCTCGATGCCCAGCTTCTGCTCGACCTTGGCGGCAAGCGCCTCGCGATTGGCCGCCGTCGGACTCCACACGGTGACCCGGTCGAGCCGCCGGACCGCCGCAACTGCGGCGACCTGAGTAATGCTCTGCTTGCCGGCACCGATCATAGCCAGGCGCGATGCGTCGGGCCGGGCCATCACGTCGGTGCCCACACCGCTGATCCCGCCCGTGCGCATCTGGCCAAGCGCGAACGCTTCGATCAGCGCGACGAGCGCACCGGTGCCGGCGTCGAGCAACATCAACAGGGGCATCGCGCCTCCTGCCGTATGGGCCCATGTCTTCGCGCCGACGATGTTCCAGCCCTCGAATACCGCGCCGATTGCGTGCAGGGTCGAGCCATTCGCCCAGGTCGCATGCGTCTTCACCATATTGGTCGCGCGGCTTGCGGCCTCCTCGCGAAGCCCGGCGCGCAAGGCGTCGATCGCCTCGGGCAACGCCATTAGCGAGACGACCTCGGCCTCGGAAATCCAGATCCCCTGGGTCAAGCGCCAGCCACCTCGAAAATCGACGGCACCGGCGGCGCCAGTTCCAGCCCGTTCACGATCATCGCATGGGTAATGTAGCGGCCGACCAGGAACATGACGGCGATCGTCTGTTCAGGGCCGATCGCATCTATCAACGCTTCCCGCTCCTCCGAAACGCCCCTGCCGCCGCGCTCGACCATCGCAACGACGAGACGCTGAACGGCACGCTCCGCATCTGAAAGATGAGGGGCGCTCTGCGGCGAGAGCTGCTCGACCGCCGCCACCCATTCCTCGCCGAAGCCCAGCTTCTTCGCCAGTTGCTCATGCTGATGAAGCTCGTAGCGGTTGTCGAGCAGTGTCGCGATGGTCAGCGCGCCGGTTTCGGTCAGGCGGTCTGGCAGCGCCTTCTTCAGCGCCTCGGTCATCTCCATGAAGGGAGCCAGCACATCGGGCTGTGCGCCAGCGCATTTGAAGAACTCACCCAGATAGCCGAGCCGCTCGACGCGAGCACGAAGCACATCCTGGACGCGCGGCGCCAACGCACCGAATTCCAACCGTGCAATGCGGTCGCTCATATCGCCGAAGGCTCCTTGTCGTTGAACTGACTGTCGGACGGATGGCGATTCGACTGAAATACTTTATACGACTGATGGTGATACCAAGGAGATATAGCGATGGACCTTCGGCAGATGCGGTACGTCATCGCGATCGCGGAGGAACTAAACTTCACGCGTGCCGCGCGCCGGTGCAACATCTCCCAGCCGCCTCTCAGTCGGGCGATTCGCGAGCTGGAGAACGAGATCGGCGCGCGTCTGTTTGATCGCGACAAGCACCATGTTGCGCTCACGCCTGCGGGCAAGGTGTTCATCGCCGACGCGCGCAAGGCGCTGGAGATATTGGACGACGGATCGGCACGCGCGCGCCGCTTCGCCGAGGGGCTGAGCGGGACGCTCGATATCGGCTTCGGCGGATCGACGGTCTATGCGCTGGTCCCCGCGCTGGTGCGACGCTTCCGCGAAACAACTCCGGAAGTCGAGATCGTTTTCCACGCCATGTCAGTGCTTCATCAGATCGAGGCGCTGCGCTTGGGTGAGATCGATGTCGGCACCGTACGGCTGCCGATTTTTGACGAATTGATCGAGACGCGCTTCGTGCACAGCGAGCCCCTGATCGTGGCACTGCCGGTCGGCCATCCCCTGCTTTCGGATAGTGGCGCCATCGGAATCGATGCTCTGCGTGCGAGCCCGTTCGTCGCCTATCAGCCGACGCGCGGCTTCAACGTCCACGCGGATCTGCAGGCGCTTTGCCGTCTCGCCGGTTTCGATCCGACCCCACATGCCTTCCAGATCGAATTTCGGGCCGATCGCGGCGCGGATGATCGCAAGGGTGCGGATATAGGCCAGTTCCTCGGCCGCCGCGGAGAAGAAGCCGCGATGTGGGTTGGCAAAGCCATGGCCGGCCTTGTTATACATCCATAGCGACACATTATCATGCCGTTCCGCCAGCGCCGCGATCGGTGCGATGTCGGCCGCGCAATCCTGGTCTTCCGTACCGAAATGGAAGCCCAGCGGGATTCTGACCTGCTCCAGTTCGTCCAGATGATCGGTGATGCCGACGCCATAATAAGCCACGGCGCAGTCGATGTCAGTGCGGGCGGCCGCCATCGCGGCCAGTCGACCGCCCAGGCAAAAACCCACGGCGCCCACGCCGCCACGCTGTTCCGGCATCGCGCGCAGAGCGCCGATCGTCGCCTTTATATCGTCGATGGCCAGATTCAGGTCGAACTGCCGGTATATGTCCATCGCACGGTCGAACTCCGCGTCGGTCAGTTCGACCCCGGCTTCGATCCGCCAGTAAAGATCTGGCACAGTGACGACATAGCCGTCGCTTGCGAAACGATCAGCCATGTCGCGCATGAACTGCGTCACGCCGAACGCTTCCTGCAGCAGGACAAGGCCCGGCCCGCTGCCGCCTTCCGGCATCGCGACATAGGCGTTGAAGCGGCCGCCATCGGCCGCAGTGATTTCAACCAGATTGCCCATCACTCATACTCCCTTGGCGTTCGCGGTGGATCAACATAAAGGCCACCCAGCCCCTCATCTCCGCCCGTTCAGTCGACCGAGCCACGCCAGATGGTCACGCCCCCATCGATCATGTGTGATGCGCCGGTGGTGAAGGAGGAGTCATCGGACGCGAGGTAGCAGACGAGCTTGCCAATCTCTTCGGGCGTTCCCATGCGCGGGATCAGGTTACCTCCGGTAAAGCCCTTGAGCGCGGCGGCGCGGACTTGCGGATCTTCGATGATGTCGAAATATTTGTCGAGCAGAGGCGTCTTGATCGTGCCGGGATTGATGCAATTGACCCGGATGCCGAACTGCGCCAGATCGACCGCCATCGCCTTGGTCAGCATCAATACGCCGCCCTTGGTCGCGCAATAGGCGGGCGATACCGGCATGGCCGTGAAAGAGGCCATTGATGCGGTGTTGATGATCGACGCGCCCTTGGAATCGCGCAGCCAGGGCAGAGCGGCGCGCACAGCATACCAGATGGACCGCAGATTGACTTCGTAGACGATATCCCAGATGTCGTCGTCCATTTCGTGCACCGCGGTTTTCTGGGCCAGATCGGTTTCATGCGTGCCGGCATTGTTGTGCAGCACGTCGATGCCACCGAAATGATCCGCCGCACCCTGCATCAATGCCGCGATCTCGGCCTTGTTGCGCACGTCGCAGGCGATGAACGTGGCATCGCCGCCCAGATCCCGAATTTCCGATACGGTTTTCTGCCCACCGTCGGGGTTGCGATCGCTAACGACGATCCGGCCGCCCGCCTTGGCCAGTTCGATCGCGCAGCCACGGCCAATGCCCTGGGCAGCGCCGGTCACGACGCAGACTTTTCCATTCATGCTGCTACTCATATCCGCTCTCCTTGCATGATTTGCCGCCGGCTTTCGGTGCCGATCCAGGCTTAGAAATAAAAAGAGTGATTGCTCACTCCTTATTTTTTTGGTTTAGTTTGCATGCTATATTCGTGTCAAGATAGCAGATGAGGCTAGCTGACGGGAGAGTGAAGATCAGGCATGACTAAAAATCCAGACGCTCTCGCCAGGCAGCAGGAACGCGCGCAAATGCGACGCGAGCAGGTCCTAGCGGCTGCCGAGCAATGTTTCCGGCGCGAGGGATTTCATGCTGCCAGCGTTAATCGGATCGCCGCGGAGGCGGGCATGAGCGTTGGGCATGTCTATCGTCATTTCGATAATAAGGAGGACATCATCCTCACCCTGTGCGAGCGTAAGTTCGCAGACTATATCAATCATACGCCCGGCCTGGCTGTTCATACGAAGATGGATACGGATGCGGTCGTCAATACGGCGCTCGATGATTTCGATTGGCTGGTCGATCCGGTCCAGGCGCGATACGTCATGGATGTGTTCGCCGAATCGGGGCGTAGCGAACAGATCAACAGCATCGTGGCCGATCAGGACTATCGCCTGCGGCATAATGCTCGTGTCCTGCTGGAACCTTATTTCCCGCCCGAACGGCCTGAAGAACTGGAATGCAGGGTCGAAATGCTCGTCCTTGTGCTCGAAGGCCTGATGATGCGGACGGTGGCAAATCCCGAAGGCGACAAGGCGCGCTTGAAACTTGCCTTCCGCCACCTGATGCGAGCGATACTCCAGTAGCGCCTTCAGGCCGGACTGCCTCCGCCCCGGTCACGGGACCATGGGCTTGAACGGTCTGTCGATGAGGAACGGCACTGCCCGGGACCGAGGATTTGTCGCGCGTGCGCCTGGTTGACAGGTGAATATGCCTTCGCCCTTGACAAGCGAGATATTTATGGACATGTCCATTTAGAAGCAGGTACGGGTACTACGAACGCACCTTTGAATGTGCTGCTGGTAGCGGAGAGGATGTCCAAGTTATTTACTGCTGAGCAATGCCGAGCTGTTCGCCAGCTATAATATCCAGGTCGAAAAGACCCGCATCGCCGAGGCCGGTTACAGCGTGCCCGGCCCGTGTCGCCCACCCTATGACGTGTTCCCGGAGGAATATGCCGAAGCGTCGCGGGAGTGTGGCCGTCGCTGGAAACTGTTGCGCGAAGAAGTGGCTGCAATGAAGGAGACAGCGCTGTGAGCATCGGGACGCCTGTCAAGGATCCCGCTATCCGCGCCGAACTGGAAGCACTGATCGCCGAGCATGCCTATCGGCTGGATTTTCATCTGTCGGAAAATCTGGGCGATCTCTACACGGAAGATGGCTGCCTGATCGGTGCCGGGCCGGACTGTATCGGACGCGAGGCGGTCAATGCCTATGGTCGCAGCCGGGCTGAGGCCCGGACGCGTCGTGCCCGCCATGTGGCGACCAATTTCCGATTCTGGGAAGATGGCGCCGATCAGATCAGGGGCGTGTGCTTCATCATGCTGTTCCGGTCGAGCGGCCCGGACCTGACCCCGGCGGAGCCGATTGCGCTGGCGGACGCACATGACATCTACCGGCGCGAAGCGGAGGGCGTATGGCGCATCCGCGAACGCCGGATCGTCCTGTCGTTCGAATCCGAAGCCCACAAAGCCAAATAATCATACAGGTTCATCCGCCGGAAGCGCGGAGCATCTTCAAGGAGAGTTGTTATGGCCTATACGGATTTTTCCGGGTAAAGCCTGACCGAACTGGTATCGCTCGCCGGCCGCACCGCCGTTGTCACGGGCGGCGGCGCAGGGCTTGGCCGCGCGATAGCGCTGCGTCTTGCGGAAGCGGGCGCGACGCTGGTCATCGGGGACCTTAATCAGGCCGAAGCGCAGGCGGTCGCGACCGATCTGACGCAGTTCGGCGGCCAGCATCATGGCGTCGGCATGGATGTGCGCGACCATGACTCGATCACGGCGCTTGCCGATCTGGCTGTGGCACGGACGGGCCAGCTCGACATCTGGGTGAACAATGCCGGCATCTTCCCCGCCGGCGGCGTGCTCGAAATCACCGACAGCGATTGGGGGACGGTGCTCGACATCAACCTGCGGGGCACGTTTTTCGGCGCGCGTGAGGCGGCGTTGCGGATGAAGCAGAACAGGGGCGTGATTATCAATCTGGCGTCGACCGCCGGGTTTGACTGCACCAACGGCCTGAACCCTGCTCATTATGTGGCGTCCAAACATGCGGTGGTGGGCCTGACCAAAAGCCTTGCGGTCGAACTGGGGCACAAGGGCATTCGCGTGGTTGGCGTCGCCCCGACGATGACCGAAACGGACGGCGTCGCGGCCATGCGCCGTCGTGGCGAGGAGGTGAACGCCGGGTTGAACATGTTTGCCAGCCGCCTGCCGCTGGGACGATCGGGGCGGCCCGACGACGTTGCGCGTGTCGTCCAGTTCCTCGCGTCGAACATGGCCGGCTTTGTGACCGGCAGCGTCATTCCCGTCGATGGAGGAGAATTGGCCGGCTGATCGATCGCGCGGCCTGTCCGGCGGACAGGTCAGGCGCGGGCAATCACTCTCCGCCCGCACCTGTGGGCGCGCGATCCGTGCCCGATTGACCTATGCCGGTCGCGCGGTCATTGCATTTGGATCCGCAGGATTTTCACATGTGTGTATCGGGACTATGGATATGACAGGGGAATTCCAAGACCTACGGATGCCTGGACTGGAGATTGACCGTGACGCGTGTGAGAGAGCGAAACAAGGCTGAGAAAAGGGAGCGCATAAGGCTGGCGGCCCTGAAGCTGTTTGCCGAACATGGCTATGACGCCACGACCTTGCGCGACGTGGCGCACGAAGCGCATGTGGCCCTGGGTACATTGTCGCTATATGCTGCGGACAAGCGTGACCTGACGCTGCTGGTGTTCAACGAAATCACCCTTGAGATCATGGAACATGCGATCGATCTGGTAAGGGCGGCGGACCAGCCGCTCGATGAGCGTATCCTCGCCTTTTTCAGCCCCTTTTATCGTGACTGGGCCAGCAATCCGCGTCTCGCCCGCATCTTTCTTCAGGTCAATTATTATTCCGGCGGCATGCACGGCGAGGAATATAAGCGCACACGCCGCGCCGTCGCACGGCAGGTTGAACTGCTGGTGGAGGATGCGATCCGTAAAGGAGAGATCAATCCCGGCGAAACGACCGAGATGATCGCCCAGAATTTCTTCCTTATCTTTTCGGCGACGGCCCGTTTCTGGATCGGTGGCGACGATCCGGTGGCCGACGAGGGCATCGCCTATCTCGGACGATTGATAAAGTTGCAGATCGTTGGATTGAAGCCCAGGCCGATCAGCAGCCGGGCGATCAAGGCCGTTTCCCCCGCGCGACCCCGCAGTCAGGCGAAAAAAGCCCGAATGGACGGTTGATCTATCGCGACAGGCGGGAAGCGGGCGGGGTGCCCGGCCGTTGCCATATGGACTGCGCTCGTCTCCAGCTTGCTTTGCCGCGCGACGCGATATTTCCGGGAGGGGCCACGTTGCCGCCGTCGCGCCGGGGATGATCAGCGGTCAGTACGAATGCGCCGGGATCGCCGGGCCTGACAGCTGGTAGTCGTGCAAGGGACAGCAGCGGCAAAAGCTGCGGAATCTCATTCAGGGTCTCTGCCATATTTTATTGAAAATATGGACATGTTCATTATGTAAGAGCGATCGATCTTGACATGGGCAAAAGCCCGGTCGAAAATGGACGTGTTCATAATTAATATATGATCTATCCGGCCGAAAACCGGCGGTTCGGGATTTGGAGAGCGAAGGCATAATGACGCGCAGCAACAGTTCAGATCGTGTCGCAGGCATCCACAGGATCGCCCTGCAAATGCCGGACATGGCCGAGGCCGTGCGTTTTTATCGCGACACCTGGAAGCTGCGACCGGCGGGCAAGGATGGTGAGTATCACGCCTTTCGCACGGCCGATTGCGCGCATGACGATTTCCTGCTGAAGCAGGGGCCTTCGCGGATTGCGCATCTGGCCTTCGCCGTCGCTTCGATGGAGGCACTGGACGGATTTGCCGCGCGGCTTGCGGCAGCCGGCTTTCGGGTGTCGGTCCCCGGAGATGCGCTGCCGCGCAGCGACGCGGCGGCCATTGCGGTGACGGACCCGGACGGCCGGGAAGTGAGGCTGGTCGTGCCAGCCGGGGATACGGCTCCCGCGTCAGGCGACATCGATCCTCTCGGCCCGCTCGCCATCGGCCATGTCGTATTGTGGACGCCCGATCAGCCGGCCGCTGAACAATTTTACGGGCTTCTGGGGTTTCAGGTGACCGACCGGACCCATGCGGGCATGTCCTTCCTGCGCTGCAATGCGGACCATCACACGCTGGCGCTGATGAAAAGCAAGACCGGGCGGACGGGCGTGCAGCATATCGCCTTCGATGTGGGGTCGCTGGACAATGTGATGCGCAATTTCGGGCGGCTGCGCGATCAGGGGCTGGATTGCGCCTGGGGTGTCGGACGGCATGGGCCGGGCAATAATATATTCAGCTATTATGCCGATCCGGCGGGCAATTTCGTCGAATATTATGGCGACATGGAAGTATTTCCGGTCGACGATCTGGTTGAAGCCCGGATCTGGGGACCGGAGCATAAGGGTGACATATGGGGGGTCGCCGGTATCCCCCCGCTGGCCTTTCGCGAATAGCGCCCGGCGTCCGCCTCTCTGCTGATTTGATGAGGCCGCATGGCGATGCGGCAACGGAGTAATGTTATGAATGGCCTGACGAAATCCACCCGCATGTTGATCGGCGGTGAACTTGTGGAGAGCGAGGGTGGCGCGTGGATGGACGCGATTAACCCTGCGACGGAAGATGTGATCGGTCGCTTTCCTGCGGGTAACGATCGCGACGTTGCGAAGGCGGTGGACGCGGCGGACAGGGCATGGCCACAATGGAATGCGATGGGCGTCGCCGCGCGGGCCGAAGCCATGCGCAATTTCGGCCGCAAGATCCTGGAACGGGCTGACGAGCTGCTTGAGGTCGAAGTGCGCGACACCGGCAACACGATCGCGCCGATGCGAGGCGATGTGAAGCATGGCGTGGCGAGTATCGATTATTATGCGGGGCTTGGTTATGAACTGAAGGGCGAAACCATCCCCGCTACCCCGGACAATCTGCACTTCACAGTGCGCGAACCTTACGGCGTCGTGGCGCGGATCGTGCCCTTTAACCATCCGGTGATGTTCGCGACGGCGCGCACCGCGGGCGCGCTGATGGCAGGCAATGCGGTCGTGGTGAAGCCGCCCGAAACCGCCTCGCTTTCGGCTTTGATCCTGTCGGAGATCGCACGGGAAGCGCTGCCGCCCGGCGTGTTCAACATCGTGACCGGTACCGGCGCTGGCGTGGGCGCGCCGCTGGTGCGGCACCCGGCGGTCAAGCGCATCGCGTTCATCGGCTCGGCGGGCACCGGCATGGCGATCCAGCGGATGGCGGCGGAAGTGGCGGTCAAGCATGTGACGCTGGAACTGGGCGGCAAGAACCCGATGATCGTGTTCCCCGATGTCGATCCGCAATCGATCATCGCATCGGCGATCGCCGGCATGAACTTTTCGTGGCAGGGTCAGTCATGCGGATCGACCAGCCGGCTGCTCCTTCACGAGAGCATTTATGACGAGGTGGTGGCGGGTCTGGTCGAACGGATCAACGCGATCCGGGTCGGCGATCCGATGGACGAAACCAGCCAGATGGGGGCGATCAACTCGAAGGTCCAGTATGACAAGGTGTTGAACTATATCGAGATGGCGAAGCGCGAAGGCGCAACGCTGCTTGCCGGTGGTCAGCGCCCGACCGGTCCGGGTTTTGAAAAAGGCTTCTGGGTGCGTCCGACATTGTTCGGGGACGTGACCCAGGACATGCGCATCGCCAATGAGGAAGTGTTCGGTCCGCTTCTCTCCGTCATGAAATGGTCGACTTTCGATCAGGCGCTGGAGATCGCCAATGCGGTCGATCTGGGGCTTACCGCGTCGATCTGGACCAACAATATCGACGATGCGCTCGGCGCCGCACGACGCGTGCGCGCCGGCTACGTCTGGATCAATTCGGTCGGCCCGCATTATCCCGCGATGAACTACGGCGGTTATAAGAATAGCGGCACCGGGCGCGAGGAGGGATTGGAGGAAATGCTCTCCTATACCGAACAGAAGGTCTACAATATCGCCTTGCGGCGTTAGGAGCCATGGAGATGGATGTCGGACTGCTCGACCATTATAATATCCTGACGCGCAAGCTGGATGAAACCGTGCGCTTCTACGAACGGGCGCTGGGCATGCGATCCGGCCCGCGCCCGCCCTTCGACGTGCCGGGGGCATGGCTGTATCGCGGCGATCATCCCGTCGTCCATGTCATCGACATCGCCGGAACGACGATGGAGCAAGGCGCGGGGGCGGGGGCGGTGGATCATATCGCCTTTCTGAGCCACGGCTTTGCGGCGATGAAACGGCATCTGGACGAACAGCGCGTCCCTTTCTCCGTCAACCTCGTCCCCAACAGCACCCGGTGCCAGATTTTCGTTCGCGACCCCAATGACATCCAGCTGGAACTGAATTTCGAGGTCAGGGACGAAGACGCGGTCGATATGCCGGAGGCGAATGCCCAGTCGATGCCGGGACAGCCGCGCTGAACATCAGCAACTGACCATAGGGGATTCAGACCGGTAGGCACGCGGGGGCATGCCATAGGCTTTGCGAAACAGGGTCGCGAAATGGCCTGAAGCATTGAACCCGCAAGCGAAGGCGATATCGGTGATCGAAAGGTGCGACGCGTTCCGCAGCATCCCGGCGGCCGCCTTCAACCGGACCTTTAGAATATAGTCCGATGGGGTGGTATCGGCGGTGGTCAGCGCAAGCTGGATATAACGGCCGCTGACGCCGAAATACCGGGCGATCGTTCCGGTGGAGAGATCCGGGTCATCGAAGTTCATCTCGATGTGGCGTTGCACCCGCGAGCACAGGTCGCGCCGAGGGGTGCGGATCTGCCCGTCGCCATTGGCCGGCCTGGCGAAGCGCAGCATATGCAGGACTTTGTTGCATATCAAAGTGATGGATTCCCTTGAGGAATCGGAAGACGTAGATGGTCGGGATGCCCAAGCCGACGCCCACGAAGTATCGCACGACCAACTGGCCCGAGTATAACGCTGCGCTGAAGAGGCGCGGGTCGCTGGAGGTTTGGTTTGATCCTGGGATGGC
>NZ_JARESE010000023.1 GCF_029076845.1 Novosphingobium album (ex Liu et al. 2023) | reverse complement strand
TGTCGTCCAAACCAAGATTGTGCAGTAGCTACAAGGGGTAGGCGGGACTCGGCATTCTCACTTGCCGCAAAGTGTAGACAATCCTTTGGCAGGCTCGATGAATCCGTTGGCTGTGGAATACGGGCAATTGACCGCTGATTACGAGAATGGGCTGATTAGCGAAAAGCAGTTCTATGATATCGACCGCCAACAAGGAATTAACGTCGCGGATACCGTCAGTACCTTTGTTGGCGCAGGCGAAGCCGCCGCAGCTGCTAAGGCCCTTAGAGCGGCGACTATATCGGATGTGGTTCGCTGGGGCCCTACTGTGGTATCAAACCAAATCTTGCGGGGTAAAGGAGCAGTCGGTGCTGATATTCGTTGGACTATCAAAGGAGGCGGCGGGCCTTTTTCCTGGAAGTACCATATCGGTTCTTATAATTGGTACAAGACATGGACGTGGTTTAAGAAAACGCCGATAATAAAGTCATGACGCACAAATTTGTTTGTTTTAACCGTGATGATATTCCTGGCTTGGCCGAGCTTGGAATAAACCGAATTTTTGTCGAAGTTTCTGCCACAGGACAGGTTGTTCGTGAGATAGGATTTGATGATAACGGGCTTGTCATCTATCGATTCCCAGGAAACGACCGCTTCGGTAAGTACGGTCTTTTCGATAATGCGACCGTCGATACAACGCATACATTAAATGCATTATCGCGTGAAGAGTTTGAACGATTGTACAAAACAGAGAATTGATAAAACTTTGGCGTTATTACACAAAGCATACCCAATCCGAGCGGGAGGTGCTAATACCAACCTGCATTGATCATGACCCACGTGCCCATTTCCGTCGACCGATTGTCATGATGTGCCAGGGTTGGTATTATAGGACGAGCGGCTGATCCGCAGCAGGCTGCATTGCGCCCTGATCGATAGGTGGTGGTGAGCAGGTTCGACCATCGCCCGCCTCCGATCCACGCTCATCGACCGAAGGCTTTCGCTAAAAAATCCCGCTCCACCACCAGTTGCCCGATCTTGGCGTGCAGCCTTTCCACCTCGCTGTCGCTGGCAGCCCTGGCCGCATCACCGGCCCCGGAAAACGTACCCGCCATCCCGTCAATGGCCTGCCGCTTCCAGGCCGCGATCATCGTGTGGTGAACGCCGTGCTTGACTGCCAGCTCCGCCAGCGTCAGGTCGCCCCGGATCGCCTCCAGCGCCACCTTCGCCTTGAAATCCGCGCTGTAGCGCTTCCTCGTCGTCTTCATTCCCGTACCAATCCATCAGATCGGGAGTAGCTTAACACCCTGTCCAGAAAACCGGCACCACCTCAGCTGTCATGCGGCATCTTGCTGCACGCCGGCCTGTCGCAAGGACACCCTGAAATACCTCTGGCTGTAAGGCTGGGTTTGTGATTCCATCGCGATGGAGCGATGGA
>NZ_JARESE010000022.1 GCF_029076845.1 Novosphingobium album (ex Liu et al. 2023) | reverse complement strand
CATCGTCGCCAGGTGCAGCGCCGGCGGCGGCGATCTGGGCGAGGCGATGCTGGCGAGCGGGCGCGTGGTCAGGTGGCCGCGCTGAAGGGCCTCGGCATGCAGTGCCGGTTTGTCCGAAGAATACGGCGTCTTTCGGACAAAGCGGCAGAATCTGACGCGCGCATCCGGGGGTGGCGGCGGGGGTACGCCGTGTGCCGGATCAGGCCGCGACCTCGATCGGCGCGACGGACAGGCGCAGGCCGAGCGCGGCGAGAACCTTGGACAGCGTCGCGATCGTCGGATTGCCGTTTTCCCCCAGCGCCTTGTAAAGCGCTTCGCGGCTGAGGCCGGTCTCGCGCGCGACCGCGGTCATGCCGATCGCGCGCACGACATCGCCGATCGCGCGGCGGAAGAAGGCCGGATCGTTTTCTTCCATCGCCGCTTCCAGGTAAGCGGCCATATCCTCTGGTGTTTCGAGCAGTTCGGTCACATCCCAGGGCCCGGTTTCGATAGCCATCACTCGATCTCCTTCGCCATTTCCTTCGCGGCAGCGATATCGCGTTCCTGCGAGTCCTTGTCGCCACCGCAAAGCAGCAGGACCACCGCCTCACCCACACGGGTGAAATACACCCGGTATCCGGGGCCGAAGGTGAAGCGCAGCTCGCTCACACCGTCGCCCACCGATTTCACATCGCCCAGGCTGCCTTCCTCGACCCGCTTCAAACGGATCTCGATGCGGGCCTTGGCCCGCCTGTCGCGCAGGGCCTTGAGCCAGTCGACAAAGACATCGGTGCGGCGAACTTCGAGCATGTGACAACTATAGTTCACAGCGTTCGATTGTCAACTATAGTTCACACCCCCAGTGCGGCATTCGGGGGTAGCGGCGGGGGTATCACCTTCACCCTGCCGGGTGACCGTTGGCGGAAATATGCCAATATGCCAAACGACCAACGCGGAGGGTGTATCCGCCTTGGTCAGCCCGCCGCGATGAGCTTCCGCGCCGCGTCGGCAAGGAAT
>NZ_JARESE010000021.1 GCF_029076845.1 Novosphingobium album (ex Liu et al. 2023) | reverse complement strand
CGGCGCGGCCACCTATCGGCCATCAAAATTGACGCCGACCGGACTCCGTAATCGTCGCGCTACACTCCGGGCCTGTCGCTCAACCAGGTCAGCTTCACGGGGAGCCGTGGCAATCCCGATCTCAAGCCTTTTCAGGCCGATCAGGCCGACGTCGCGCTCGAATGGTATTTCGGATCGTCAAGCGCGCTGTCGGGCACGGCCTTCTACAAGAAGATCAATTCGTTCACCGTGAACACCATCGTCGAGGAGTATTTCGAGAACGGGATCAACAGCGGCATCTACCGTGTCACCCAGCCCACGAATGGCGAGAGCGGCAGCGTGCAGGGGTTCGAGCTCAATTACCAGCAGCTCTTCCCCGACCTGCCGGGAATCCTTGCCGGCAGTGGCGTGACCCTCAGCTATACGTTCGCCGATAGCGATACGCCGCTGGTCAATTCGCTGACGGGCAAGAAAGACCCGCTTCCCGGGCTGTCGCGGCACAGCTTCAATGCCTCGGCCTTCCTGGAGCAGACCTGGGGCAATGTCCGCTTCACCTACAATTGGCGCGATACCTATCTGAACACGGTGCAGACCGCTGCCGCCGGGGGCAATCTCTATACCCGCGCCTATGGCCAGCTCGACGCTTCCTTCCAGTACAATCTTACCGAGCGGATCAAGCTGAACGTCGATCTGCTGAACATCACCGATGCCGCCAACCGTACTTATGAGGGCGCGCGGGAGCGCCTGCGCCTCTTCGAAGTCAACGATCGCCGGATCTTCTTCGGCATCCGCGCCAGGCTGTGACGGGGCGATGATGCGCGACACGTCCCGCCGGGCTTTCGTCCTCAAGGTGGCGCGCGGCGGCCTGGCCGGGCTTGGCCTGCATGGGGCTTTCGCGCTCCATGCCGCTGGCCTCGCCGGCCGGCGCCACGTCGATGAGGCACCGCGTTTCGCGCGCGACCCTTTCTCGCTGGGAGTGGCCGCCGGGGAGCCGGAGCAGGATGGCTTCGTCATCTGGACCCGGCTGGCGCCCGAGCCACTTGCCGCAGGCGGCGGCATGGCGCCCGGCCCGGTTCTGGTGGAATGGGAAGTGGCCGAGGATGAAGCGTTCCGCATCATCGTCCGGCAGGGCAAGGCGATCGCCCATCCCGAACTGGCCCATGCCGTGCATGTGGAAGTCGGCGGGCTGCGTCCCCGCCGCCCCTATTGGTATCGCTTCGTCGCCGGCGGCCTTCGCAGCCCGGTCGGCCGCGCGAATACGCTGCCGGTCGCGGGGGCCCCGCTCGAACGGCTGCGTTTCGTGGTCGCAGGCTGCCAGCACTACGAGGAAGGGCTCTACACCGGCTGGCGTCACATTGCCGAGGAAGCACCTGACTTCGTATTCCATTACGGCGACTATATCTACGAGGGGGGCGACGCGGGCGACAGGCCCCGCCTGCTTTTCGGCCGGACGGTCATGCCCGTACGCCGTCACGGCATGGCCGAGCCGATGTCGCTCGACGACTATCGGCGGCGCTACGCGCTGTACAAGAGCGATGCTGATCTTCGCGCGGCCCATGCCGCCTGCGCCTTCTTCGTGAGCTTCGACGATCATGAGGTCGACAACAACTGGGCGGGCCTGCAGGATCAGGATGGAACGCCGCCCGAGTTGTTCGCGCTTCGTCGGGCAGCTGCTTTCCAGGCGTTCTACGAGCATATGCCCCTGCGCCTTTCGGCGATGCCGCGCGACGGGCGGATGCGCCTGTTCCGCGCCGCGCGCTACGGCGATCTTGTGGATGCCTGGTTCCTCGATACCCGGCAGTATCGCTCCGGCCAGCCCTGCGGAGACCAGGGGGTGCCGGGATGTCAGGACATCTTCGCGCCCGATCGGACCATGCTGGGGGCGGCCCAGGAAAGCTGGCTGTTCGATGGCTTGGCATCGGGAACCGCGCGCTGGGCGATGATCGGCCAGCAGGTCTTGATGATGAACCTCAATTCCCAGCGCGATCCGCTCAAATCCGAACGGCAGTATTTCACCGATAGCTGGTCCGGCTTCCAGGCGAATCGCGATCGCCTGCTCGATCATATCGACAGGCTCGGCCTCAGGAACGTCGCGATCGTCAGCGGCGATTCCCATCTGCATTTCGTCGGCGACGTAGCGCCCGGCAATGCGCCCGACCGTGTTATCGCCTCGGAGTTCCTGGCGACCTCGATCAGCTCGGGAGCCGACGGCGCGCGCGAAATGCCCGTGACCCCTCTCTGGCTACGAAACAACGGCCAGTTGAAGATGATGGATGCCCGGCGCGGCTATATGGTCTGCACGGTTGACCGCAAAACCTGGCGCTCGGACATGCGCGTCCTCGACACGGTGGAGCGCCAGGGCGGAAGCGTCTCGACGCGCGCCAGCTATGTGCTGGAACGCGGTGAAAGAGGCGTGAAACCCGCCTGAGCCGTAAGACGCGGAGCCCCCCCCGATCGCTTCGGCCAAGCCGGCGGAATAGCCGGTTTGCGACAGGCCCTCTCGATAGTCGCACCGTCTTCGTCTAGTTCGGCATGAAAGCGACCTGCCGCTCACCGAACCTGGATTTCGTCATTCCGAAACGCCCTCGCTCGGCGCCTGCCGAACTTGGCGGGGAATTTCTCGCAAAAACGAACCAGATTGCCGCGTTCAGGTCAGGTGCCGGAAAACCAGCATTCAAGAACGTTGTGAGCTCTCAAGCCTTTAGGCGAGAAAATTGGCTCCCCGAGTAGACTTCGCGACATAGCTGCTTTCCCGCTGTTTTCCGTGGTTTGGGGTGGTGAAAAAGGGGGCGAGTGCCCCCGGAAATGCCCCGCTGAGTGTCCCCAGCTTTTTCAGTCGTCGGGGGCGACGAGTGGTCGTTGGCGCTTCCATTCCTCGATTTCGGACGCGACCCAGGCGACTGCCTGCACGCCGATTCTGCGAGGTCGGGGGAAGTTGCCGGCGGCCATCTGCCGGTAGATCGTCGGCCGGCTTAATCCGGTTTCGCGCTCGACTTCCTTGCGGCGCATGAAGCGATCGCTGCCGCTGAGGTGTGCTTCAGCCATTGGCTTTCCTTCCTTCGTCGCGGGCGTGGTTGAGGCGGGCGGCCGCGCTGGCGCTGCCGCCGCGATCGGGGTGGGCGGCGCGCATCTTGTCGCGCCAGGCGGCATCGATCTCGGCAA
>NZ_JARESE010000020.1 GCF_029076845.1 Novosphingobium album (ex Liu et al. 2023) | reverse complement strand
CTCCGCCATCGCGCTCGCCGCCACCGTCATCTTCTGGCTATGACCAATGAGTCCTGACCCTAGCGCGCTCTTGGCTAGACGATGGCATCGGCGTTGAATGCGAGATCAAGCGCATCGCCGATGCAGGATGTCCCCTTACAGAGATGGTGGCACATGCGCTGACGCCAGGAAGTTCACCCCCGCGCAGCATAGTTTCACGACCGCTACGCGGCGCGCGAACCGTCGGAAGACACCGTAGCTGACTCCGCCGTGCTCCCAGGCGATATGATCGCTTTAGCTTTGACCCAATGCGTATTGGTGAAGCTCCATAATCTGGTCTCTGGGCGTCGATTTCCAGACTGCTCGACGGCTTCGCAGGGTTTGCGAAATTCAGGGCTTTGCGGTGCCCAGCGCAGTTGCGGGCAGTCCGTTATTTCGGGCAGTCAGCCATCGAAGCATAGTGGACGGGCGTAAGGGCCGCGTCTTGACGGTTCACGCCATACATTCGGCTTGCCCGTAGTCGGTGGACGATAAGGCTTGGAGAGGCCGTGCCGATGCCGTTCACAAGAACTCCCGTCGCAAGGCGGCATCTGCGCAAACAAGGCCATCGCCATAGAAAAAGGGGGCCGTCTTGCGACGGCCCCCCAATTTCCTTCGAACCTTGATCCGATCGCTTAGGCGACGGCGAAGGTTTCGACGATCTGCTCGGTGGTCAGCGGCGTGAAGTTCGCGATGGTCATCGCGTCCCAGTTGCCGATGTATTCCTTCGAGATGTCGTCGTACTGGCCCAGCTCGACGTTGCCGAGGTGGCTGACGACCGCATCCGACGCCGCCGAACCGTTATCGACCAGGTAGAAGTGGCCGATGTTGTCCGAGTCAACGGTGATGATGATGCTGTCCTGAGCCGAACCAGCGGTGTCGAGCGAGCGCACGATCTGCTGGATACGAGCCGCTTCGCTGGCGGTGCTGGTGGCAACGCCGTCACCGACTTCCACGGTATCGATGATCGCAACACCGCGGGCATGCAGGTTGAGCGACGCGATCGTCGCAGTTTCCGCATTGTCAGAGGTGTCGTTGGCGAAGTTGCCCGAGGCAACCGGACCGCCGATCACGTCTTCCACGTCGAAGATGTCGTAGCCGAGAGCCGGAACGGCACCCGTGACATCCGTGCTGTAGTCAACAGTGAGGCCGTACGGCGAACCGTCCTGCTCATTGTCAGTGATCATGTTGTCAGCCGTGCCGACTTCGAACGTCACACCGCTCGTGGTGTCCGAAGTGATCGTCACCTGAGCATTGCCATAGTCGACGCTGCTGGCGGTATCTTCGATCTGGATTATATCGCCCAGATCCACCGTTGCGACGGTCGTTCCGGCGAAAGCCGCAACCAGCGCATCGACAATATCAGCCGGCGTATCGCCAGTCGCAACGTTGATGCTGACAGACACACCAGCGAAGAGAACCGCGAGGGTACCG
This sequence comes from Novosphingobium album (ex Liu et al. 2023), assembly GCF_029076845.1. GTDB lineage: Bacteria > Pseudomonadota > Alphaproteobacteria > Sphingomonadales > Sphingomonadaceae > Novosphingobium. Next base: position 246,686 of record NZ_JARESE010000020.1, on the reverse strand, counting down.
TCCGTGGTCGCCGCACCGCCAAACTCGATCGACTGAATTTCGCCAACCGGGTCAGCAGGGGTGATCGTGGCAGTCGCCTGCCCATAATCGATCCCGGCGGTCAGGTAGGTCAGCGTGATCGAACCATCGCCGTTGTCCACCGCATCCGCATAACGACCGGCATCCGCGTTGATCAGAGCGACGAGCGCAGCGGCAACTTCTTCCGCAGTGGTCGGCGGCGGGGTTGCAGCATCGTTACCGTCAAGCGCGACCGAGTAGGTAACGCCATTGATCGTCACTGAAGCCGTGCCATCGTCCGCAGCTTCACCTTCGAAGGTGACGGTCTGGACTTCGGCAATCGGCTCATCCGCAACGGCGGCGGTGAAGTTCATCACCACGTCTTGTTCGGTAAGACCCGTGAAGACACCGTTGATGTCAAAGGTTTCGACGCTGGTGACGTTCGACGAGTAAACCACCACGTCTTCGCCGGTATCGCCTTCGACAATGTTGTTATTCACATTGTAGGAGTCGATGCCGTAGAGGACGCCATGACCGTCTTGCGCGGCATAGACGCTCTCATAACGGTCGGAGAAGTCGCCAATTGCGCCAAACGGGGTGAGCCCAGCAGCAACCTGAGCCGCCGTCAGCGTGGTGGTGCCGAAACCGATCGTCAGATCGTCGATCGTGGTGACACCGTCGATCTTCGATTCGATGATCAGCGTATTGCCCGGGCCATCGGTGACCGAAAGCAGCGAGTTCAGGAAGCGGTCCCCAGTGATGGCTTCCTTGATGGCATTGTTGATCTTCAGATCGGTGACAACGTCGCCGTTCGAAGTGTCGGTGTTGCCGACGTAGACCTGCGATTCGATGCCTTCGAAAACCACCTCGACATAGAGGTTCCCGACGCGACCGCCCGACGAATACGGAGTGGCCGTCTGGAGATCCTGCACGTCAAGGGCAAGCACCGGAACCTCGTTCATCTGGTCCAGCGTGTTGAAGACCCAAGTCGCCTTGCCTTCGTTGAACACCGGCACGGGACCGAACTGTTCGCTGTAATCGAAGCCTTCTTCACCCGAGTTGTCGGTGTAGATGTCGTCGTCACCCGAACCGGCGCGAACCACGGCAGCGGTCGAACCCCAGAGCTCGACAACGTCATCGCCTTCCTCGGTGTAGATCGCGAGCTGACCATCGGGATTGCCCGTGAACTCGCCCGACTTGGCGTCGTCGATCAGCGAGTACTGGTTGACGACGTGATTGTAGTACCAGTTCTGCACCGCGAGGTAGTACGGCACGGCATCGGCGACCGCATCGAGGCGAATTTCGGCTTCGCCCGGGCTGTAGCCATTGCCGATCTGGATCTGAACGTGATCGTCGCCAGCGCCCATGGTGGTGGTGAAGGTGAAGTCCTCGCGAGTGGCAGTGCCGTTGATCGCGAAGTTTTCCTTGGCGAAGTTCAGGTTCAGCAGATCGTCACCCGAACCGAACGCATAGTTCGCGTTGCCGTTGTCGGCGCGCGGATCAGCGGCGGTGTCGGTGAGGTCGAGGTACTTCGCCACGGTCTCGGTGGTGAACATGCCATAGAGCGTGACGTCGTTGTCGAACGCGGTCGAATCCCAGACCAGAACGTCCTTGAACGCGAGGTTCTTGAACGAGGTCAGATCGGAGCCGAAGCTGTCGTCGGAGTTGCCGTCAAGGTTGGAGTCGTAGCGGTCATTATCGACCAGAACGCCATTGACGGTCGTCACGGCATTGGAACCACCCGGCGGGACCGAGACATAACCCGATTCGTCGGTGAGGTAAGTCACCCAAGATTCATCGTTGTCGAGGCCCTGGAAGGTCTGATCGTTGCCGATGACCAGATCAGCGTCCGCATCGCCCTCGTCAGCGACCACAACCACGCGGAGCGCGTTGTTGGTCGAATAGAGGCCGGCGAGACTGCTGTCCTGCGTGTCATCACCTTCGACGTGAAGGATGAACTGCTCGACGCCCGGCTCAACGGCCGTGCCGCTCTCATGACCCCAGATGTTGAGGCCGTCGCCGTCCATGCCGCCGATGATCAGGTGGCCACCGTCGCCGCCACGGCCAACCTTGTACAGGTCGACATCGACGGTGATGAGCGTTTCGGTGAGTTCAGGCGGAGTCGAGAAGACTTCCTTCTGATAGTCAGTGTTCGCGGGCACCTGGCCAGTCGCACCGAAGCCATTGCCAACCAGCGCCGAACCGTCGGTGTCGGTGATGACAATGTTGTAGCCCGAAGCCGGACCACCCGGCGAACCATCCGGGTCGACAACGGTGAAGCTGCCGTCAACAGTGGCCGTGAGGGTCGTCAGACCAGCCGCCGCAAGACCGGCGTTGATGCTAGTGGCAAGAGCCTGATAGGCGGCCAGACCAGACAGGTTGTTGTTGCCGTCATAATCGACCGTGTAGGCAACGCCATCGACCGTCAGGAACAGGCGGTCGAACGGGTTGGTCAGCAGCGGCAGACCATCGTTGATCTGGTTGTCGATATCGAGCAGCTGAAGCGTGATCGACGAGTTCTCGGGGTTCGGCGTATCGCGCAGGAGGTAATCCTGGTCGAACAGCACGTTCAGGTTGGCAGCCGGCGTGAGCGTGTCGCCGTTGCCGGTGTGGTCCATGCGAACGCGCACCGACTGGGTGAGGCGACGATCGTCGTAGTCACCGCTGTCGGTCAGCGTGTTGACGTTGTAAACCGTCAGCGAAGCGTCCGATTCAACCGAACCCACTTCGTCCAGGCCAATCATGTCAGCCGCATTGACTTCGACGCCATAGTAGCGATCGTCAGCGTAGCTTTCGAAGAAGATGGTCGGGTTGTAAGTGGTCAGCGCTTCGAAGTGCGCGATCTCGACATCAACGGTTTCCGGCTTGATCGAGGAACCCGGCCCGCCGTTGAGCGGCGAAGCGTCCTGGATCTGAGCGTCAAGGGTGTCGGTGCCAGCACCGCCATCGATGTAGTCGCCCGTGCCAAGCTGGTTGGTCTGCTCACCAAGCGGGTTCTGAGCAACGCGAGCGCGGAAGAGATCGTCGCCGACGGTACCCGTCAGCTCGTCCACGGTCGTGGTAAGACGGAAGGTATCACCATCGGTCGGCGTCGGCGTCACGATACCATCATCGATATCAACGCCAGTGTTGCCTACCGGGATCGTCTGGTCGCCAAGCACGATGACGCCGCCATCGACCACGAGGACGCGCTCGTCACCGCCGTTGAAGACGATGGTGGTGCCGTTGCCGCCGACGGGGATCGAGATGTCCGCGCCTGCAGCCGAAGTCAGAACGACGTTCGTGCCTTCGATCTGGGCGTGGTAGTCACCAGCGGCGCCCAGGATCTTGATGATATCGCCGCCACGGTTGAACGACGGATCGAATTCGACCTTGGCGTCGCCAGCGATGGTGACGGTCTCGTCGCCCTCGGCAGTGCCGAAGACACTGTCGGGGTCAAAGGCGCCATAAATGCCGCCAGTTTGACCAGGATTAAGAAGAATGCGGGCCATGAATGTGCTCCCTGATAGAATTAGATGCGAAACCCCCTTAGGGGCACATGGTTAAGCAAAAGTCATGAAGTCGAAGCCAACAGCGGCGGCTGCGGAGTCATAGTCAAAGACGAAGCCCGAATTGGTCAGCACATCGTCGATGACGATCTGCGTGAAGTTCGTGCCGTCATTGAACGTGATGCGCAGGTCGTGCGAGTCCGAGGGCGAAGTGCCGAAGCTGTAGTCATCGGCAGTGGCGCCGGTGACCACGATGTGGTCGTCGTCCGAGAAATCGGTGAGGATGACATCGGTACGAGCATCGACATCGTCAGTCAGCGCGTAGGCATCATCGCCCACGTCGATCGTGACGGGGTTGCCGCTCGGCGGAACGTCGATGGTGAGTTCCGTCGGACCAGTCGGCTCGGTGACGGTGACGTTGACCGTGTACGTCACGGGGTGCGTGCCGTCGGTGACGGTAATGACGAAGCTGTCGGTACCGACATAATCGTCATTGGCGACATAAGCGCCATCGACGATCGTGCCGTGCGCGGGCTGCGTCGAAACAGTCGCCGTAAGCTGGTTATCCGGCGTATCCGGGTCACTGAAGTCAATGACGAACGGCGCGCTGTCACCCTGCTCGACCGTGATAGCGGTCGTGGTATCCGGCCCCTTGACCGGCGCATCGTCGTTGAGCTCGACGACCGTGACATTGACGGTCTGCGAGACATGCGCCCCGGCAGCATCAGTGCCGGTGACGACGAAGCTGTCCGTGCCGCTATAGTTCGCATCCGGCGTGTAGGTCAGCGTACCGTTCGCATTCACCACCACCGTGCCGTTCAGGGCCTCGGTGTGAGTGAAAGTGAGCGTGGTGTCGTCAACGTCAGTGATCGTCGGAGTCACCGTGATCGCGGCGTCTTCGTTGCCAGTGACCGCAATGCTCTCGGTCGCGGCGACCGGGGCATCGTTGACCGCGGAAACCGTGAAGTTGATGGTCTGGGTGGCAGTGCCGCCCGCGCCATCGTTGACGGTAACCGTGATCGTTTCGGCGCCGTTGTAGTTCGCGTTCGGCTTGTAGGTGAACGCACCGCCAGTGCCGCCAGCGATCGTGCCGTGGCCGGCAGTCGCGGTGTAGGTCAGCGCATTGCCGTCGGCATCGGTCGCAGTGACAGTGAACGGCGTAGCCGCAGCGTCTTCGGCGACAGTGACGGTCGGCGCGGTGCCGAACACCGGAGCGGTGTTCAAAACCTCATCCTTGCCGTTACCGCCGCCAGCCAGCACCGCAACACCGAGGCCGACAAGCGCAACAGCGCCCACCAGCAGGATGGTGCCGCTGGGGCCGCCATCGTCATCGGACTGCGCGAAGCCGAAAGAATCGACCCCGTTGCCCTGGGTGATCAGCGAACCGGAGGTCGCGGCAGCATCGGCGAGCGCGCCGGCGAACGAAAAATCGCCCGCGAGCGAGGTCATCGAAGTCTCGGAGCGGGCGTCATGATGCTCCTTGCCGTCCTCAGCCTGCGCAAGAATGACCTTGGCGGTCTCTTCCGTCGCACGGGCCTCCTTGCCGACGATCTTGGCATCGTCGTCCTGGACGGGCTGCGCGTGCTCGGCCGGCTTGGCCGTCTTTTCCTTGTGAACGAGCGGCTTAGCAACCTTTGCCGGCGCCGATACGACTTTAGTGCTCATCTATTCCCCCAACATGGAACCGAGGCTCGGGATAAATCTACTCCCTGCAATTCGTGCGTTAACAAGCCCATCGTGACTTTGCCAAAGCTATTAAAGCCACAAAATAGCCGTTTTGGTTGTATCGTGGCGGTTTCACGCCGGCCATATCGGCCAAGAGTTCAACTTGTCGCGGATAGCGCATGTCATCTGGAGGGTAAGGACTGCAAGTTGGCGGAATAGCGTTGTTTTCCTCTTCTGTGGATTTGCCGCAACAGTCGGCGGGCATTCCGGTCACAGGTCGGAACGGCGATCCGGCGTGCTCCGCGCCGGATCGCGTCCCTTGCGATCAGCGCTCGGTCATGGCCTCCCCCATGGTCTTGTTGATGGGCTTGGTCAGGTAATGCCAGACCGTGTTCTTGCCCGTCTGGATCTCGGCCGTCGCGGTCATACCCGGCTGAATCTCGATCTTTTCGCCCACCAGGTGCGGCTTCATCGGGCTGGTATCGACCTTCACGTGGACCCGGTAGTAAACGGATTCGCCGTTGGGGGTCTGTTCGGTCAGCGTGTCGGGGCTGATGTAGGTCACGTCGCCGCGGGCCGACCCGTAGATCGCGGAATCATAGGCATCGAACTTCACGTTCGCCTTCTGGCCGACGCGGACATAGGCGATATCCTTCGGCGACATCTTGGCCTCGACAATCAGCTCGTCGCCCGTGGGCACGATGGTCAGCACCTCGTCGCTCGGCCGCAGCACGCCGCCCAGCGTGGTGAGCTTGATGTTCTTGACGATGCCATCGACCGGCGCGCGAATCTGCGTGTCCTTCAACGCGTCGGAGCGCTGCGCCAGCACTTCGCGCGCGGTGACCAGATCCTCCTCGGTCTTGGTGTATTCCGCCTGCAGATCCTGGAGGTACTTGTTCTTCACGTTGACCATCTGGGATTCGATGTCGGAAACGCTGCGCTGCAGCCGCAACACGTCCGCCTTGCTGACGTCGCCCTGGGCCAGCAGGGGCATGTTCATGTTCAGCTCCTGCTTCATCAGGCCGAGCATCTCGCGCAGCGCGGAAAGCTGGTCGTTCAGCGCCTGGCGACGCTTATTGTATAGCAGCGTCTGGTTGGAAACGAACTCGGGCCAGGCCTGCACTTCGGCCGGGAACGTCAGCGGCCGGTCAAACAGTTCGGCGTTGATCCGCGCCATAGTCGACATCAGCGAGGCGACCTTGCCTTGCGCTTCGGAAACCGAGGCGCGAATCTTCACGTCGTCAAGCTGGACGAGCAACTGGCCCTGCTTCACGTGATCGCCCTCGCGCACGAAGATCTTCTCGATCTGGCCGCCATCGGTGCTCTGGATCACCTGGATGCGGCCGGTGGGAATCACCTGCCCCGGCGCGCGGCTGACCTGATCGAGCTCGGCCCAGAACGACCATGCCACCGCCAGGACGAGGAACGCGAGTATCCCGAAAATCACCATGGTGGACTGGTTGAACCACCGATTCTTGAAACTGGGCGACAGCATTGTCAGTTCGCTCCCATCTCGGCCGGCTTCGGGCCTGTCCCTGCGGGTTCCTGGACGGTTTTCGGACGTTGCATCCGCTTCAGCACTTCGGCGGCCGGCCCGTCGATCGCGACCTGGCCGTTGGCGAAAATCATCAGCCGGTTGACCAGGCCGACAAGCTGCAGCTTGTGCGTGACGATGATCAGCGTCGTCTCGGGCGACAGGCGCTTGGTCAGCGTGCGCAGGACGAGCGATTCGGTATCGACGTCGAGATTCGAGGTCGGCTCATCCAGCAGGAGCAGCTTGGGCTGCGCCAGCAGCAGGCGGGTGAGGCCCGTCAGCGTGCGCTGGCCGCCCGAAAGGCCGCGACCGCCTTCCGCGATCGGCAGATCGAGCCCGCGCGGATGCTGCGTGATCAGGTTGGCCAGCCCGGTCTCCTGGGCGACCTCCATGATCCGGTCGTCGCCCGGATCGGGCAGGCCGAGCAGCAGGTTGTCGCGCAGGCTGCCGTTCACCAGGCGATAGTCCTGCGGCAGATAGCCGACATGCGTGCGCAGCGTGTCCTCGGCGACCTGGGTCATGTCGAGCCGGTCGATCAGGATCTGCCCGCTCTGCGGCGGATAGAGGCCCGACATCAGCTTGAGCAGGGTGGACTTGCCCGAGCCGACGCCGCCGACGATCGCGATCCGCTCGCCCGCCTCGATCGTCAGCTTGGGGATGTTCACGCCCGCCCGGCCGCCGGGATAGACGAATTCGACATCGCGGAAGGTGAGCTGCGGCGCCAGCCGGGTGGGACGCAGCAGATCCACATTGGCCGCGCGCTCGGTCGGGAACTTGAGGATGCCGTCCAGCATCCCCAGCGCCGAGCGCGAGTAGCTCCACTGCACCAGCAGGTTGGGCAACTGCGCGATCAGCGGGCCGTTGACCCTGCCGGCCAGGATCGAGCAGGCCACCAGCCCGCCGAGCGAGAGGCGATTCTCGAACACCTCGACCGAGCCCCAGGCGATCAGCAGGATGTACATCGCCTGCTGCATCGTGCCGAAGATCGCGCCGGCCTTGGCCTGGAGCTTCTTGGTCGGCACTTCGGAGGCGTGCAATTCGTCGAGCAGCGTGCCCCAGCGCGACATCATGTACCACTGGCCGCGATTGGCCTTGACCGTCTCGGCCGAGTCCATCGCTTCGACCAGGAGGCCGTTCTTGCGGTTGTTGCTGACCTGGGTGCGCTCGGTATCCTTGCGGATCAGCTTGGCGAAGGTCAGCGCCACGCCCAGCGCGACGGGAAAGCCGACCAGCAGCACGATCGAGATGACCCCGCCGATCTGCGCCACCACGAAGATGAACAGCAGCGCGAAAGGCAGGTCGGCGAACGCGAAGATGATGCCCGACGAGATCATCGAGCGGACCTGCTCCATGCCGCGCAGCTGCCCGGCCATGGTGCCGACCGACGGCGGCCGGGTATCGAGCCGGGCGTCGATCGCGCGGGCGAAGAAGAATTCGGACACTTCGGTGTCGATATGCGCGGCTTCGCGTTCGAGCAGGTTGGCCCGCACCACGCGCAAGGTGAAGTCGAAGGCGAGCGCGGTCAGCGCGCCCACCGACAGCACCCACAGCGTCGAGAACGCGCCGCGCGGCACCACGCGGTCATAGACCTGCATGGTGTAGAGGCTGGTGATGAGGGCGATGAAGTTGACCACCACCGTGGCGAGAATCGCCAGGAGGATGACCTGCTTGCGCCGCAGCACCGATGCCTTGAACACATCGATGGCGCGTTCGAAGCGCTGGCGGCTCGCCGGCAGCGGGATCACCAGGTCATAGATTCGCGCGCGATCGGCATCCGGCCAGGTCGTGGCGACGCCATTGTGCACCACTTGCAGGCGATTGTCCGCCTCCACCCGCTCGACCACGGCCCAGCCGCGATCGGGATGGAACACCAGCAGGGGAAACTCGTGCGTGCGCGGCGCGTCGCTATAGCGCGTCGGCGGCGCCCAGCCGATCATCTCGCAGCAGGTTTCGAGCGCCGGCTCGTCTTCGCCGGTGAGCTTCGACGCGGCATCGGCCCATTCTGGCCGCAAGTCGATGCGACGGAGCCGAGCCAGATCGGCGATCGAGGATAGGATTGCGTTGGCCACTAGACTTGCCCCGTTCCTGGATTTCTATTGTGCCGGCTCATCGAACACCGGGCGCCAGCGCCCGCTTTCGAGCAGCAGTTTCGCTGCGGTTGCCATGGCGGTGAATTCTGCATCGGACTTGGCGATTTCCGCGGTGACCGCCTCGCGCAGCGCGTTCATCACGTCGAGCCACGAGCGGCGGCCGGCGATGAACTGGCGCATGTAGCTTTCGCTCACGCGCGTGGCGGTGCTGGCGGCGCTGGTGGAGATCGTCGCGCGCGCCTTGGACGATTCGTACTGGATGATGTCGGAGGCGACATTGCGCCGCAGCTCCTGCTCGGCCACGCGCACGTTCTCCATCGCCGACTGGATGCGCAGCGCCGCGCTGTTGACCGCCGAGAGCTGGCTGAGGCCGCCCGTGGTCTGCGAGCGCAGCACCACGCCGACGCGGCTGCCGAAGATATTGTCATAGGAATACTGCGCGTTGATCTGCGGCAGGATCTGGGCGCGGCTGGTATCGAGCTGCGCCCGCGCGATGTCGGTTTCCGACTTGAGCCGGTCGAGCGTGGGATTGTAGGCTACCGCCTGCTCTTCCAGCACGTCGCGATCGGGCAGGTCGACGCTCGGGTCATAGAACGGAATCGGGCCGAGGTCGTAATCGGGATCGGCGACGAGCTGGGCCAGCACGCGCAGCGCGGTCAGCCGCTGGGCCTGCGTCGAGTTGTAGTCCTGCTCGATCTGCGCCGCGCGCGACCGGGCCAGCTCAAGGTCGGCCAGCGGGCTGACTTCCTGCGAGACGCGCCGCTCCATCGTTCCCACCAGGCGATTGTGCTCGGCCAGGCTTTCCTTGAGCAGCTGCTCGCGCACCGTCAGCCGGGCGATCTCGAAATAAGTCTGCGTCGTGGTCAGCGCGAGATTCTGCACGGTCTCGACATATTGCGCCGAGCTGGCGTCTTCCTCGGCCTGCGCGCGGCGGATGTTGGCGGTGATTCGCCCGCCCGCCCAGATCGGCGCTTCGACCACGATCTGCGGTTCGGGCGAGCCGCTGTCGTCGAGATAGGAAAGATTGCCGCTGACCGTGGGGAAACGCAGCCACTTGGCGCCCTTCACGTCCGACGCCGCGGCGCGCAGCGCGGCGCGCGCCGATTGTGCCGAGGGATAATTGCGCGTGACGATGCTCACCGCTTCCTCCAGCGCGGGCGGCACCTGCCCGGCCGGGTTGCTCCAGCCGATCGCCGGCAAGTCGCCGCGCTTCGCCTTGGGCGAGGGCGGGCCGTAAAGCGTCGTCGTGCCGATGGTGGGGCCATAGCTTTCCGCGCCGCCGGCCGCCGCCGTTGGCGCCGGCCCCTCCGGCACAGTGCTGGAGGGGCCGACGCCGTCGGGGGAAGCCGTTTCGCCCTGCCTGGCATTGTCCTGTCTGGCGCTGTCCTGCCTGGCGTTGTCGCGCGTGATCTTCGGTTCCGCGCGCTTGGTCTGCGCCCATGCGCCTTCGCCCGCCGGCGCGACTATCGTAGCGGCCGCGATCGCGATGGCCAGCGCGCTTTTCCCATGCTGGCGGGAGGTCCGGTTGTCGGTCGGATCGGTCAAGTGTGCGGTTCCCGGGAAATTGAAGTCTGTCCAGCCGTCACAGGCTGTTGGAAGCAAGCGGCACCGAGGGATCGAGACTGAGATTGCGCACGCGCTGGTCGTCATCGTCCCTGGCCTGCGACACCAGCCCTGCCTGCTTCAGGCGTTCCAGCACGGCGTAGAAGCCGCGATAGGACACGCCGGCAAGCTGCATCGCGGTCGTGACCGAAAGGGTTCCGCTCAGTTTGAGATGAATCAGCACGCGAGCCTCCGGCGTGAGAATACGGATGTTCCTCTGGGCGAAGATCTGCTCGTCGAGCGCGAGGAGATTGCGCCAGCTGCTCTCCCCGTCCGCGGCCGGATCAGGCGCATCCGCCTTACGGCGGCTTGCGCTGGCGCCGGCTTTGGCGCGCTCGAATGGCGAATCGGTCAAACCAGGAACCCTGCAGGATTTACTTGCAAATCTAACATGCAATTAGCACAGCGAATTTCGATTGCGCGGCCAACTAGTGTCATTTTGGCGAGATAGCCACTCCAAACGGGCAGGTCGCCGAATTCCTGTGGATAAGCCTGCGCAAAAGCCCGGCAACGAGCCGGGAAAACGCCCGCCAGCCTGGCCGCGCCCCGGCTTGCGCGCGCAAGCCCGGCAACGGCCCCGGCACTGCCCGAACCCGCGATTCCACCGTGGAGGCCGCCAGCCGAAAACCGCCGGTCCGATACCCTTCCGGCCGGGCTATCCCCGACACATTGTGACGACAGCACAATCGCTTGCCGTCGCTCATGGCGATTCGCCAAACCGGCTCGCGCGAGGTCAACAGACCCGGCCCGGAGGCGTCGATGAGGCTTCCCGCCTCATCCCGGCCCGCTCCGCCTTCCCGCCAGCGTCGCCTGGCGGGCGCGGAATACCTTGCCGGCCGCCAGGCGACCGAGAATTGCGCCAAGACGGTAGCAATTTGAATTTTTCGGGTTATAGCTTGCGCCGTCTCTCGCTTCTTCAAGCGCGCCGGGGGGGACTGCCGCCAATCTGGCGGTAATTCGTCAATGGGGAAAATCACTCCGTATTCCGGGCCGTCCCTTCATCGGGTCGGGCGGAAGCGGGGGGCAGCAAGGTTCAGACCTTGAAAGGAGTAGGCAAATGGCCAGCCAGGCTTTGGCAGCCCCTTTGCACGGCGCGCCGGTGACGCTTGAACATCTCACTCCGGCGGTTCTCGTCGTCGATGACGATCGCGAATGCGTTTCGCTTTGCGCGCGTATGCTGGAGGATCTCAATTACCGGCACCATTGCGCCACTTCGGCGCGCCAGGCGCTGGAACTGCTGTCGCGCGATCCGGCGATCCAGATCCTGCTGGTGGACATGCAGATTCCCGCGATGGACGGCTGCGTCCTGATCGAGGAAGCGCGTGCCCGCGTCGGTGGCGGCCGCCCGCTCGCGGCGGTCATGCTGACCGAGAAGCTGAGCACCGACCTGGCGATCAAGGGCCTGCATGTCGAGGCGGTGGACCTTCTGTGCAAGCCGCTGGGCTTCGATGCCTATTCAGGCGCGCTGCGCCGGGCGATGCGCTATCTCGGCGCGCGGCGCGAGATCGCCGACGGCGCGAGCATGACCAATTTCAGCCAGCAGCTCGCGCGGCTGGTCTCGGTGCTGGAAGGCAAGACGCTCGATACCCGCGCCGATGTGCAGCTGACCGACAAGGAGATCAGCGCCACGCTGCGCGCGATCATCGCCTCGCGCGCGCTGCGCAACCGCTTCTTCCCTAGCCAGATGTTCGCCGATCCCGCCTGGGATATCCTGCTCGACCTGACGCGCGCCAAGCTCGACGGCCAGCAGGTTTCGGTCTCCAGCGTGTGCATCGCCGCGTCCGTGCCGATGAGCACGGCCTTGCGCTGGGTCCGGCAGATGACCGAGGCCGGCCTCCTGCGCCGCTGGACCGATCCCAAGGATCGCCGGCGAGACCTGATCGCGCTGACCGACACCACCGCCGCGCACATGCGCGACTATCTCGCCGCGGTTCACGGCATGTTGTCCAAGCTCTGAGGCAGGGTCTTCGCGGCTGGCCCGATGGTCCAGCCGCGCCAGCCGCGTAAGAGAATCAGTTGCCCTTGGGCGTGGGCAGCGGCGCCGTGGTCGCGGGCGAGGCGGCGTCCTCTTCCGCTTCCTTCTTCTGCTGGCGCTCCATGTAGGCTTTCTCCGCCGCTTCGACGCGCGCCTGCTGTTCGGCGGCCTGTTCGTCGATGGTGGAAAGCCGCTTCTCGCGCTCCTTGGCGATCAGCTCGCTGAAGCGGATCGAGCTGTCGCCGCTCTTTTCGGCATAGGCCGCGTCGATCAGGCGCTGCGTGCAGCCCAGCGAACCGCCCGCGCCCACCGGCGAACAGCTCAGCGTGCCGAAGGCGCCCACCGTCTCATAGGCGGTGACGCGATTGGTCCAGGCGGTGTTGTCGGGCGATTCGCTGCCGCGCAGCGCCTCGGGAATGCGATAGCGCTCCGATTCGGCCTTGCGCGCGCAGACGGTGATCTCGCCCGCGGCGGATTGCGGGCAGGGATCATCGCCATAGACGATCACCTGGTTGACCTTCTCACCCTCACCCTGCGCGGCGGCCGGCGTGGCAAGGCCGGCGGCAAGCCCGAAGGCGGCTGCGGCAATGGCGGCGGAGAGGGTGCGTGACATCGTTATGCTCCTGGAGCTGGAAACCGGGCTTGCCGGGCATATAGGTGCGCGAAGGCTTGAATGATAGCTGAAGCTGCCGATTGGTTTCGCGCGGACGCGATGGCTCAGATCCGTTCCGAAAGCCGGATGGCCAGGCGGCAGCCCAGCCTGATCGCGCCCGATAGCAGCGGATAGGCCGGCGCGCGCTCCGCCCCGGCGGCCAGCGCGGTATCGCGATGCTCGCGCTCGTCGTCGCGGAATTCGCGGATCGCCTCGGACAGCTCGGGATCGCCGTCGCCCAGATCTTCAAGCTGCCGGGTATAATGCAGGTCGATCTCGGTCTCGATCGCGGAGGTGCAGGCCATCGCCGCTTCCGGCCCGATCAGCGCCGTCGCCGCGCCCAGCGCATAGCCGGCGACCGACCACAAGGGCTGCAAGGCGGTAGGGCGCACGCCGCGCCGCGCCATGATCGCGTCGAACCGATCGAGATGATCGGCTTCCTGCGCGGCCATGCCCGCGACCAGCGCGGAATGCGGCGCGCGGCTGCCCATCACCGCCATCTGGCCCGCGTAGATGCGCGTCGCGCCGTATTCACCGGCCTGATCGACCCGCACCATGCGCGCGTTCGGCTGGTCGGTCATGCCGCGCCTTTCCGGCCCCTGGCCAGCAGCAGGAAGATCGCCAGCGCACCCGCGCCCGAAAAGAGGAAGTTCCAGCCCGCCAGCGAAACGCCGAACAGGCTCCACGGCGCGACATCGCAGCGGATCACCGGCGCGTCCATGATCGCCTGCAGCGGATCGCCGCCATGATCCAGCGCATTGGCGGTGCAGGCGGTGACGCCTTCCCACCAGCCGTATTCGACGCCGGCGTGGAACAGACCGATGGCGCCCGAGATCGCGATCGCCACCCCGGCCAGCGCCACGAAGACGCGGCCCGGCGGAATCAGGAAGGCGATCAGCGCCAGCGCCACGGCGGCGAAGTGCGGATAACGCTGCCACCAGCACATCTCGCAAGGATAGAGGCCAAAGCCATACTGGCTGGTATAGGCCCCGGCCAGCAGCGCCGCCGGCACCACCAGCGCCAGCAGGCGCGCGGCCCGTCCCGCTTCGAAATCACCCACGCGCGCGGCCTTCAGCGCTTGCCGGTGGCGGCGAGCGCCGGCACCGCGGCGGTGCGTTGCAGCGTCTGCACCGCGTAGTGAAGCTGGAAGTCCTCGATGCCCTGCTTCTTCAGTTCCTCGACCGACATGGCGAAGCGCGGATCGTCCTGCTTGTCGGCTTCGAGCTGCTTGTCGTCGAGCGAGACCTCGTTGATCAGGTGGCCGCGCAAGTCGGATTCGCGGATCGCGCGTTCCGCCCGGGTGCGCGCGTCGGGATCGGACAGCTGCGGCACCTTGATATCCGGCTCGATCCCGCCTTCCTGCACCGAGTGGCCCGAAGGGGTGTAGTAGCGCGCCGTCGTCAGCTTGACCGCGCTGGTGCGATCGAGCCCGATCAGCGACTGCACGCTGCCCTTGCCGAAGCTGCGCTCACCCATGATGACCGCGCGCTTCTGGTCCTGCAGCGCGCCGGCGACGATTTCCGAGGCCGAAGCGCTGCCAGCGTCGATCAGCACGACGATCGGCAGCCCCTTGGCGACGTCGCCGCTATGCGCGCGGTAATACATGTTGTCGGCCGCCAGCCGGCCGCGCTGCGACACGATGTCGCCTTTCTCCAGGAACAGGTCGGACAGCGCCACCGCCTCGTCCAGCGAGCCGCCCGGATTGGAGCGGAGGTCGAGCACCAGCCCGGCCAGCTTGCCGCCCGCCTGCTGGCGCAGCGACGAGACCGCGCTGTTGACGTCCTTGCCCACGTCACGGGAGAACTCGTTGATGCTGATGACGCCGATATTGCCCTTCAGCTCGGACGTCACCGGCTCCAGCTCGATCACGCCGCGCGCCACGGTCACGTCGAACGGCTCGTCGCGGCCGGGGCGATAGATCGTCAGCCGGATCGAGGTGCCCGGCGGGCCGCGCATCTTCGAAACCGCTTCGTCCAGATCGCGCTCGTAATAGAGCACGCCGTCCAGGTGGGTGATATAGTCGCCGGCCTTGAGCCCCGCCTTCTCGGCTGGGCTGCCCTTGAACGGCGAGACGACCTTGACCGCGCCGTCATCCATCACCACCGACAGGCCCAGCCCGGTGTAGTTGCCGTCGATCATGGTTTCGAGCCGCTGCAACGAGGAGCCTTCGAGATAGGTCGAATGCGGGTCCAGGCTGGCCAACATGCCGTCGATCGCGCCCTTGAACAGCTTGTCGTCGTCCACGTCGTCGACGTAATTGTCCTTCACGAGCTGGTAGATCGCCAGCAGCTTGCCGAACTCGGCGCTCGATCGGCCATCGACGGCGGCCAGCCCGGCGGTCGTGGCGGGAAGCAGGGCGACGGCGCTGACAAGCAGCGTGGCGCGCAGCAGGGGAAGGAATTTCATCGGGCGTTCATGCCTTTGCCATTTACGCCTCTTCTATCGGCCATCGCCGCTGAACGCCAGATGGCTGTTTCCGGGCGAATAGCTGGAGTTTGTTGGGAAATGCGTCTTTCGGCGCAAGGCGGCACCAGCCCACGCCCGTCCGAGGGTGACGAAAATGTCCGGGGGACATTTTCGCCGAGGGGCCGGCCTCCCACGGAAGTATACTGTCATGGGAGGTCGGGTGGGGGCGGGGGCTGGTGCCGCCACGACAAACTCCCCTACAACGCGCGGACGTATTGCAGCGGATTGACCGGCGCGCCTTCGCGGCGCAGCTCGACGCCGATCACCGGATCGCCCGGCCCGGCCACGCCCAGCGGCGATCCGGCGACGAGCATCTGGCCGACCGCGACGTCAAGCCGGGCCAGCCCGGTGACGAGCGAGGTCCAGCCCCCGTCATGCTCGATGATGACGATCTGGCCATAGCCGCGATAGGGCCCGGCGAACGCGACCCGGCCCGGCGCGGGCGCCACCGCCTGCGCGTTCGCGCGCGGTGCCAGCGACAGCCCGCGCGAAGGCGCGCGGCCCGGCCCGCTTTCGCCGAAGCCCGTCACCACCCGGCCGGTGACGGGCAGCATATAGGCCGGCAGGCCGGTCGGCGACGCGGTGAGGCCCGAGGCTTCGACCACGCGCGATTCCTCCGGGCGTGGCGGCCGCATGATCGGCCCCGGCAGGCTCGCAAGCGCGGCGCGCAGCTCGCCTTGCCGGCCCACTTCCTCCACCAGATCGCCCAGGTCGCTCGCACGTTCGGCCAGTGCCAGCGCGCGTTCGGCTTCGCGGCTGGCGACGCCGCTGACCGCGCGGCTGGCAAGGCGCTGGCGCGTCTCGATCGCGGCCAGTTCCTGCCGCCGCTGGCCAAGCTGGCGCTCGCTGGCCTTGAGATCGCGCGCCGCCGCCAGCGCACGGTTCTCCAGCGCGCGACCCCGCTCGATCTCGGAGCGTAGCGAGGCGGTGCGCCGCTCCACCTCGGGCAGCATGGTTTCGAGCAACGCGCGCATATACATGGTGTCACGCACCGATCCGGGCCGCAACAGCGCGAGCACCGGCGGTCGGCGCGACAGGCGCTGGAGCGCGCCGGTAAGCTGCACCAGGGGCCGCTGGCGTTCGGCCAGCCGCGCGCGCAGCTTGCGGCGCTCGCTCGCCAGCAGGCGCGCGCGGGCTTCCTGCCCGGCGATCTCCGCCTCGGTCTCCTGGATGCGCGCGGCGATCGCGGCGGCCTCGCGCGCGGTCCTGTCGGCCTGCTCGGTCACGGCGCGCGCCTCGGCTTCCAGCCGCTCGGCCCGGCCGCGCGCCGCCGCGCCTTCGCGCAGCGCCTCGGCCATCTCGCTCCGCGTCCGCGCGACATCGCCGCCCGTCACGCCTTGGCCGAACGCGGCCGCCCCGCCGCACAGCGCGGCAAGCAGGACGAGACAGCGGGCTCGGCGTGACGTCATGCCGCCTGCCCTAGCCGCACCGGGACGAAAACTGAACAGGGCGCGGCCGCTTCGTGCCGAAACGGCTCAGCCCGAGCGGTGATAGGGGTGCCCGGCCAGGATGCTGGTGGCGCGCCAGAGCTGTTCGGCCAGCATGGCGCGGGCCAGGAGATGCGGCCAGGTCATGGCGCCGAAGCCGAGCAGCAGGTCGGCGCTCCGGCGCGCGGGCTCTTCGTGGCCATCGGCCGCGCCGATCAGGAAGCGGGTTTCGCGAATGCCCTCGTCACGCCAGCGGCCAAGCAGCGCGGCGAAATCCTCCGAAGGCATGGCCTTGCCCCGCTCATCGAGCAGGACGGTGCGGCACGGGGTTTGCGGCGGGGGAATGCGGCCGCCCGTCTCGGGCAGTTCGGTATGGCGGAACGGCCAGACAATGCGCCGGGCATAGCGTTCCAGCAACTGTTCCTCGGGCGAGCGGGCGATCTTGCCGCGCGCGATGATATGCAAAAGCATGGCCTTCGCGCGGCCTCCCTGTCCCACGCCCGCGTTTCATGTGCGGTCCGGCCCGCGCCGGGCCGGGACGGCGGATCGCCGGACGGGCTCAGGCCGCGCCGACGGCTCCGTCGCCAAAGCCCCACATCCGCTCCAGATTGTAGAAGCTGCGCACTTCCGGGCGGAACAGGTGGACAATGATTCCCCCGGCATCGACCAGCACCCAGTCGGCGACGGGCAGCCCTTCGATACGCGGATTGCCGAAGCCGGCCTGCTTGAGCCGTTCGGCCAGCTTCTGCGCGATCGCGGCGACCTGCCGGCTGGAACGGCCGGAGGCGATCACCATGTGATCGGCAATGCTGGATTTGCCCTCCAGCGGGATCGTCACGACATCCTGTGCCTGATCATCGTCAAGCGATTGCAGGACCAGGGCCAATTGCGGCTCATCCTCTGCGGCCATGGGTATGGCGGCGGCGCTGGCTTGGGCCAGCTGTATTTGCGCCTGTGTCATCTAGTTCAGGTCTGCTCCTCTGATGGAACGAGGCGGCGGGACGAACACCGTCCTGCCGCGATCAACCGTCATTTCGGGGTAAGGGCCGCGCCAGATGGGTGCGACCGGCCCGCTCACGCGGTGCGTCCGGGAATGAGGCGATGGGATACACCGTCGCGCAAGGCCCCTTTCGAGACCTTCTCGGCCCAGTCGGGATAGGCCCGGCGGATCGCCGTGGCCGAACGCGAATCGGGATCGAAACGCAAGATCACCAGCGCCGGAGCGCTCCATCTTCCCCGGTTTGCGAGACTGGCGGCGGGTGTCCGGTATTTCCCGAGCCAGGCCATCGCGGGGCTCGCGATAGCCGCTTCATCATAGCCCGGCCGGGCCACGACCGCAATCGGCATGAGTCGGGCGATCGCGCGCCAGTGTTTCCACTGGTGGAACTGCGCCAGATTGTCGCTGCCCATAAGCCAGATAAACTGCCGTTTCGGCCAGCGGCGGCGCAGCTTGCGCAGCGTATCGACGGTATAGCGCGTGCCGAATTCGCGCTCGATCGCGGTGACGCGGATCGGCGCGCGCCGGGCCTGCCGCCGCGCCGAAGCGAAGCGCGCGGCGAGCGGCGCCATGCCGGCCCGCGGCTTGAGCGGGTTGCCGGGCGAGACCAGCCACCAGACCTCGTCCAGCGCCAGCGCGTCGCGCGCGAACAGCGATACGCGCCGGTGCGCGCCATGGGCGGGATTGAAGCTGCCCCCCAAAAGCCCGGTGCGGCGATTCCTGCCCGGATTCAACGGCGCGGCGCCTCGCCCGCCATGGCGCCGCTGCGATATTCGCTCTGCCGCTCGATCATCCAGCCGGGATATTCTGGCACCAGCGGCGCGCCGCCATCGAGCCGCGCGAGCTCCTCGGGAGACAGCACCAGGTCCGCCGCGCCCAGATTGTCCTCAAGCTGGTCGATCCGCTTGGCCCCCAGGATCACGCTCGACACCGCCGGCCTGGCCAGCAGCCAGGCAAGCGCGACTTGCGGCACCGTCGCGCCGTGCCGCCCGGCGATCTCGCGCATGATGGCGATCACGTCGTAACCGCGTTCCTTGTCGATCGGCGGGAAATCGAAGCTGGCGCGCCGCCCCTCACCTTCGCTCTCGCGCGTGTACTTGCCCGAAAGGAAGCCGCCGGCCAACGGGCTCCAGACCATCAGGCCCAACCCTTCGCTGCCCAACATCGGCACGATATCGCGTTCCAGATCGCGCCCGGCCACCGAATAATAGGCCTGGAGCGAGGCGAACCGTTCCCAGCCCCGGTTCTCGGCAATCCCCAGCGCCTTGACGATCTGCCACGCCGCCCAGTTCGACACGCCGATATAGCGCGCCCGGCCCGAGCGGACGATATCGTCCAGCGCGCGCAGCGTCTCTTCCAGCGGAGTCGCCGCGTCCCAGCCGTGGATCTGGTAGAGATCGACATGGTCGAGCTGCAGCCGCTCAAGACTCGCGTCGATCTGCGCGAGCAAGTGATAGCGCGAGGCGCCGCGATCGTTCACCCCCTGCCCCATCGGCCCCAGCGCCTTGGTGGCGATCACCACCTCGCTGCGGGAAATGTCGAGATCGCGCAGCGCCTGGCCGGTGATGCGTTCCGACCAGCCGTTCGAATAGACATTGGCGGTGTCGATGAAATTGATCCCGGCATCAAGCGCGCGGCGGACCAGGGCATTGGCGCCCGCCTGGTCGACCTGGCCCATGGCCGTCCACATGCCGTCGCCGCCGAACGTCATCGTGCCCAGGCAAAGTTCGGAGACAAAAAGGCCGGTACGGCCAAGGCGATTGTATCTCATGGCAAGCTCCCTTCAGGAGCCGCCGAGATGGGAGCGGGCGCGCGCCGTCGCAAGCAGGCGCGCGCGCCGCGCGTGGATTTCAGGGCCGGACCTGGCCCGTCCCGCGCACCAGCCACTTGTAGGTGGTCAACCCTTCGAGCGCGACCGGGCCGCGCGCATGCAGCCGCCCGGTGGCGATGCCGATCTCCGCGCCCAGCCCGAACTCGCCGCCATCGGCGAACTGGCTGGAGGCATTGACCATGACGATCGCGCTGTCGACTTCGTTCAGGAACCGATCGGCCACTTCGGCATCCCCGGTGACGATCGCGTCGGTGTGGTGCGAGCTGTGCCGCGCGATGTGATCGAGCGCGGCATCGAGCCCGTCCACCACCGCGACCGAGAGGATCGCGTCGAGATATTCGCAGTCCCAGTCGTTGGCGCTGGCCGGCAGCACGCGCGGATCGAGCGCGCGCGCACGGGCATCGCCGCGCAGCTCGCAGCCGGCATCCAGCAGGTCGCCCACCACTGCCGTCGCGGCGGGGAAATTGGTGTCGATCAGCAGCGTTTCCATCGCCCCGCAAACGCCGGTGCGGCGCAGCTTGGCATTGCGCACGATGGCGCGCGCCATGGCCGGATCGGCGGCGGAATGCAGGTAAGTGTGGCAGATGCCGTCAAGGTGGGCGAGCACCGGCACCCGGGCATCGGCCTGCACGCGGGCGACCAGGCTCTTGCCGCCGCGCGGCACGATCATGTCGATCAGGCCGGCGGCCGTCAGCATCGCGCCGACCACCGCGCGATCCTGCGTGGGGACAAGCTGCGCCGCCTCGGCGGGAACGCCGTGCGCCACCAGCCCCCGGACCATCGCCGCATGGATCGCCCGGTTGGAATGGACCGCCTCGCTGCCGCCGCGCAGCAGCACCGCGTTGCCCGAACGCAGGCACAGCGCCGCCGCGTCGGCGGTGACGTTGGGCCGGCTTTCGTAGATGATGCCGATCAGGCCGATGGGAACGCGCACGCGCGACAGCCTGAGCCCGTTGGGACGCTCGGCGGTGTCGATCACTTGCCCGACCGGATCGGGTAGCGCGGCCACTTGCGCCACCGCATCGGCGATCCCGGCCATGCGGGCCGGATCGAGCCGCAGCCGGTCCAGCATCGCCGCGCTCAGCCCGTTCGCTTCGGCCGTGGCGACATCGCGCGCGTTGGCGGCGAGGATCGCCGGCTCGTCCTGGCGCAAGGCTTCGGCCGCCGCGCGCAGCGCCTCGGCCTTTTGCGCGTCACTCATCAGCGCGAGCACACGCTGCGCCGCGCGGCCGGCCAGCGCAATGCGCTCGACCAGCGCTTCGGGCGATTCCTCGATCTTGGTCCGGGCAGTCATGCCCTGGCGCCTAGCACTCGCGGCGGCCCGTGTCACCGCCATCCGCGCGCCGGACGGCACGGCCCAAGGCGACTCACATGAGTTAACGCAGCGTTACGAAAATGGGGGTTCCCGACCCCCATGCACGGCTCGTCCCGCCGGGCACTCGACTCGCCTCGATTCCGCATGGAGTCACGCCGGGCTGATTCGCGTTTCATGCAACTGCCTGCTAGCCGCCACGCCGGATTGAGAAACAACGGCACAGCGGGGTCGACTTGACTGGCAAATCCGTCGGCGCGTTCGGGGCGCGCCTGCGGACCACATTCCCTGACCGCGAATTCTTCATGCGGTCGCAGGGGCAGGTCCGTTTTATCAGGATATCCTCTCGCTTTCAGATCGTCGCGGTCTCGCTGCTGGCCGCCCTGCTGCTGGCTTGGCTGGTGACGATGGCCGCGCTCACCGTGCTGCAATACAGCGCCACGCGCGAACGCATGGCGCTGGTGGATCGCGAGGCGAAAGTCGCTTCGGCGGAAAGCCGGGTTTCGGAATATCGCGACGGGCTCGATTCGGTCGCCGCCGATCTCGCCCGCCGCCAGAATTTCATCGAGAAGATGGTCGAGGCGCATATCGGCGACTTGCCCGAGGACGCGCGCCAGGGCGAAACCGTTTCCGACAGCTCGACCGAGGCAGCCCGCACTGTCAGGAAAGTCAGCGCGGTCCTGCCCGAAGCGGTCGGGCTGGCCCGGATCGAGGCCGACCAGCTCGCCTTCGTCGAACGGCTGACCCGCTTTGCCGATCGCCGCGCCGCGAAGACGTCGGAGGCGATTCGCCGGCTCGGGCTCAATCCCAACATGCTGCTGGCCTCGGCCAATGCCGCCGAGGGTGGTCCGCTGCTGCGCCTGGCCACCGGGCGTGACGGCTCGCTCGATCCGCGCTTCCAGCGCCTGGGCGTCAGCCTGGCGCGGATGGATGCGCTGGAACGCAGCCTGGCGGGCATTCCGCAAGTCCAGCCGGCCCACGTCGCCTATGTCTCGTCCAGCTATGGCTACCGCGCCGACCCGTTCACCGGCGCCGCCGCGTTCCACGCCGGGCTGGACTTTCCCGGCCCGATGGGATCGCCGATCTATGCCGCCGCCAAGGGCGTGGTCAGCTTCGTCGGCACCCGGCAGGGCTATGGCAACTGCATCGAGATCGACCATGGCAACGGCCTGATGACGCGCTATGCCCACTTGTCGCGCTTCGGCACGCATGTCGGCGCGAAGATCGCGGCCGGCACGGCGATCGCGGCAATGGGCAGCACCGGCCGTTCGACCGGGCCGCACCTGCATTTCGAAGTCCGCATCAACGACACGCCGGTAAACCCACGGCCCTTCCTCGAGGCAGCGCGCAATGTTCAGCAAGAAGCCGACAACGATGGCTAAGGCGCCTGGCGGCCAGCGGCCGTCCAGCAGTTCGACATTCTCGGTGCTGGGCGGCGACACGGTGATTCGCGGCGACATCAGCGCCTCGGCCGATCTGCATGTCGATGGCCGCATCGAAGGCGATATTTCCTGCAGCTCGCTGGTCCAGGGCGAGACGAGCGAGATCTTCGGCGCGATCACCGCCGAAAGCGCGCGGATTTCCGGGCAGGTCGAAGGCTCCATCGCGGCCCGCGAACTGGTCGTGCTCAAAACCGCGCGGATTCGCGGCGACATCAGCTATGACGCGCTGACCATCGAGCAGGGCGCGAAGCTGGAAGGGCGCCTGACGCCGCATGGCGCGCGCCCGGCGCTGGCCGATCCGGCCGATGGCAACGAGGCGCACCTGATCCTCGCTTCGGGCGGCGAATCGGCCGCCTGACCCTCAGGCCGGGCCGGTCCCCGCCTCTTCCGCCGCCAGTTCCGCGCGCAGCGCCTTGCGATCGAGCTTGCCCACCATCGTGCGGGGCAGCGTGGCGCGCACGTCCACCTTGTCCACCCGCTCATGCTTTCCCAGCCGCGCGTTGAGCCAATCGCGCAAGTCCCCGGAGGTGACTGGCCGGGCGGGATCGATCGTCACGAAAGCGCGCGGCATTTCGCCGTGATAGGCATCGGGCACGCCGATCACCACCGCCTCGCGCACCGAGGGATGCTGGATGAGCACCGATTCGACCTGGCTGGGAAAGACCTTGAAGCCGCCCACCGCGATCATGTCCTTGGTGCGATCGACGATGCGGACATAGCCGTCATCGTCGATCGTGGCGATGTCGCCGGTGCGCAGCCAGCGACTGACCCGGCCGGCCGCGTCGGTCCGCTCCACGAAAGCGCGCGCGGCGGCATCGGGCCGGTTCCAGTACCCCAGCATGACTTGCGGCCCGATGATCGCCAGTTCACCCGGTTCGCCCGGCGCGGCATCGCGGGTATCGTCTTCCTTGTCGATCAGGCGCAAGTCGGTGCCGGGCAAGGGGTGGCCGATCGTGCCGGGCCGCTCCTGCCCGTCGAACGGATTGGTCGAGACGACGCCCGACGTCTCGGTCATGCCATAACCTTCGACCAGCCGCGCGCCGGTCGCCGCCTCGAACCGCTGCTTGACCGGCAGCGGCAAGGGCGCGCCGCCCGATATGCACGTGCGCAGCGAGGAGAAATCGGTCCGTGACAGTTCGGGCCGGTCCAGCAGCGCCTGATACATCGTCGGCACGCCGGGCATCGTCGTGGCGCGCACGCGCTCGATCGTGGCGAGCGCCTGGGCGGCGTGGAAGCGCGGCAGCATGGCGATGCAGCCGCCGTTGCACACCGTGCGATTGAGCAGGGTGGCATTGGCGAAGACGTGGAAGAACGGCAGCACGCCCACGATCATGTCGCGCTGGTGGGCATTGGGATCGACCGCCTCGATCTGCCGGGCATTGGCGGTGAGGTTCTGGTGCGAAAGCATCGCGCCCTTGGGCGTGCCGGTCGTCCCGCCGGTATATTGCAGCAGGGCCAGGTCATGCTCGGGATCGATGGCGACCGGGGCGGGCGCGGTGTCCGCCAGCAGTTCCGGCCATTCGAACACGTTCGCCGCATCGGGCACGGGGGCCTGATCGCGCCGGCGCAGCGTTCTGAGCGCAAGCCCTTGCCAGCGCGGCAGCATCCGGGCGAGCCGCCCGACCACCAGCCATTCGAGCGCGGTTGCCGCGAGCACGTCGGTCGCCGTGGGCAGCAACGCCGGCACATCGAGCGTGACCATCAGCCGCGTGCCCGAATCGGCGACTTGCGCGGCCAGTTCATCGCGCGTGTAGAGCGGCGAGAAGTTCACCACCGTGGCGCCCGCGATCATCGCGCCGAAATAGGCGGACAGGTAGACCGGCACATTGGGCAGGAACAGGCCGACGCGATCGCCCTTGGCCACGCCCAGCGCCTGCAGCCCGGCGGCGAAGGCCCGCGCCTCGCGCGCGATCGCCCGATAGGTGTAGCGCCGGCCAAGGAAATCGACGAGCGGACTGTCGCCATACGCGCTGACGCTGGCGGCGAACATCTCCGTCACCGCCAGCGGCGGGAATTCCTGATCCCAGACACAGGGATGCGCGTAGCGCTCCCGCCAGGCCTTCCGGCCCATCCTCTCTTCCATCATGCCAATGTGCGCCTTTGGACGCGCAAGGGCAACCTGCCATCGCAGGGTCGGAGAGGATGGATCAGGCGGCGGAGATCAGGCTTCGCCCTGCGCCTCGGCGGCGCGCTTGGCTTCGAGCCAGGCGGCGGCCTCGGCCTCCTGCGCGGCTTCGCTGGCCGCGCGGACGGCGGCGTCACGCTCGGCGCGCAGTTCCTCGATCAGCGCCTCGCGATCGTCGCCCAGCCGCTCGTCATCGGGCACGCCATCGACGATGCCGGCCTTCTTGGCCGCCCGGGCGACGATCGCGTCCAGCTCGCGCTGCGAGCACAGGCCCAGCGTGACCGGGTCCTTGGGCTGGATGTTCTGGATGTTCCAGTGCGTGCGATCGCGGATCGCGGCAATGGTGTTGCGCGTCGTGCCGATCAGCTTGCCGACTTGCGCGTCGGACACTTCGGGATGGTGGCGCAGGATCCAGGCGATGCCGTCGGGCTTGTCCTGCCGCTTCGACACCGGGGTGTAGCGCGGGCCCTTGGTGCGGCTGACGGTGACGGGCGCCTTGTGCATCTTCAGCGAATAGGCCGGATTGGCCTGGCCCTTCTCGATCTCTTCCATCGTCAGCTCGCCGGCGCGCACCGGGTCACGCCCGGTATACTTGCTGGAAGCAAGGTCATCGGCCATCGCCTGCACTTCCAGGATGTGCAGGCCACAGAACTCGGCGATCTGTTCGAAAGTCAGGGCAGTGCTGTCGACCAGCCAGGAAGCGGTCGCGTGCGGCATCAGCGGAGTGGGCTGGCTCATGTCTCTATCTCCGGCGGAAACAATAAGGGCCGCCCCTTCGCGGAGCGGCCGTACGGAAGCTGATTTAGGTGATTGTGGCGCATTCGGCAAGCACCGAGGGAATAACCTGTATTTAACCGCCATCCCGCTATGCCCGGCGATACGGGAAACCGGGGGGAATATCCGCGTGCGCAAACTGATTTTGTCCGGCGCTCTCTTGCTGGGCGCCTGCGGCGGGGGCGAGGACTTCGCGCTGGACGTGAACCTGCCGGCGGACCGGGCCTATGCCGACTTGTCCCGCCTGAACGGCGGAGAAATCCTGGCGCTGGCCCACTTGCCCGCGATCGACCGGACCCGGCCGGCCGACGGCCAGGTGCGCTATGTGATGCACTCGCTGGAAGGCAAAGGCGATGCCGTGATCGATTTCCGCATCGAAAGGCTGAACCCGGCGCAATCGCGCCTGCACGTCACGGTCGACATGCCCAGCGTCGACTTCAGGCTCAATGGCGTGGACAAGTATGTCAGCGAGTGGAAGACCGAGCTGGTGCTCAAGAAGCTGCTGCGCCAATGGGCCGACCAGCGCGCCGCCGGCAAGCCCGCGACGAGCCAGATCGCCGAGCTCGATACCGCGATGGGCGCCTTCACCCTGGTGCTTTCGCCCGGCAAGTTTGACAGCGTCACCCGGCAGGCCGCGCTCGGCCGCTTCGATTTCGCCCGCTTCGCCGACGCCGACGAAGCGGCGGCGGAACCCGAAGCCGAGCACTGGGAACTGCAGCCCGGGGAGGTGAACGCGCCCGATCCGACATATCGGGAAGAACGGTCCGCCGCCTATGACGGCGACAGCGAATCGAGCGGATCGCAAAGCGACTGGGGCGCGGCCAACTGAACCTCACCAGAGCGCGGGCCGCGCCCTCAATCCACGCCCTCAATCAATCCATCGCGACGTAGTGCGGCAAGCCCTCGACGCGGCGCAGCCAGGCGCAGACCCCGGGATAATCGCGCAGCCGGAACCCGCCCGCCTCGCAGACATGGGTATAGGCATACAGCGCGATGTCGGCCAGCGAGACCGCCTCGCCCACGAACCATTCGCGCCCGGCCAGATGCTCTTCCATCAGGCCCAGCGCCGCCTCGCCGCCGGCACGCTTGGCCATGATCTGGCCACGCTGGTGCTCGCCCAGATTTGCCTCGCCCACGAACAGCAGCCAGAAGCGCAGCGTGGCGATGTTGGGTTCGTGATTGTACTGTTCGAAGAACATCCAGCGCAGCATGTCGGCGCGCGAGAAGCGGTCCGTGGGGATCAGCGGGCTGCCTTCGGCCAGATACCAGCAGGCGGCATTGCTTTCGGGCAGGAACCTGTCGCCCACCTGCAGCACCGGGATGCGCCCGTTGGCGTTGACGGTGCGCAGGAACTCGGGCTTGCGCGTATCGCCGAGCATGATGTCGTACTGCACGCGCTCGATCGGCAGGTCCAGCAGCGCGGCGGTCAGCCGGATCTTGTAGCAATTGCCGCTGCGCGGATCTTCATGCAGGACCAGGCGCTGGTGCTCGGCCTCCGGGTGGCTCTTCGAGAACAGCGCCAGCGCGGAGAACACGCCCGAGGGGAACTTCAGCACCTCGGGCTTGCCGGTGCCCAGCCCCTCGGTCCCCGAAACGGTATAGGGCAGCGACAGGGTCGATTGCGGATCGCTGGGCCACATGCAGTGGCGCGCGCTGAGCTTCTCGCCCTCGGCGCCTTTCCATTCCTGGTTGCGATCGGCCGGGCCGCTGAAGATTTCCACCATGTCCTGCCAGCGCCGGGCGCCGCGCCCCTTGCGCACCTCGACATGCGCATAGTCGCGCGTGATGCGAAGGACGGGGTAGGACATGGCTCAAACCTCCAGCACGATCTTCCCGATATGCTCGCCCGCTTCCATCCGCGCGTGCGCGGCGGCAGCTTCGGCAAGGGCAAAGCGCTTGTCCATGATCGGCCGCAATTCGCCGGAGATCACCAGCGGCCACGCGTTGGTGGCCACTTCCTGCACCAGCAGGGCCTTGAATTCGGCCGGACGCGGCCGCAGCGTCGAGCCGGTGAGCGTATAGCGCCGGGCCATGATCACCGCCATGTTGAGCTCCGCCCGCGCGCCGCCCTGCACCGCAATCGTCACATGGCGGCCATCTTCGGCCAGGCACTTGAGATTGCGCGGCACGTAATCGCCCGCGACCATGTCGAGCACGAGCTGGACGCCCCTGCCCCGGGTGATTCGCTGCACTTCGGCCACGAAGTCGCTCGCCCTGTAGTCGATCGCGTGCGCCGCGCCGATTTCCAGCGCCCGCGCGCATTTTTCCGGCCCGCCGCAGGTGACGATGACGTCAAGGCCGAACAGCTTGCCCAGCATCGTCGCCATCGTGCCGATGCCGCTGGTGCCGCCATGCACCAGGATCGTCTCGCCCGCCGTCGCCCAGCCGCGTTCGAACACGTTGTGCCACACCGTCAGCAGCGTTTCGGGCAGGGCCGCCGCCTGGTCCAGCGGCAGCGACTCGGGAACGGGCAGGCAATGCGCGGCGTGGGCCAGGCAATATTCGGCATAGCCACCGCCCGTCACCAGCGCGCAGACCGTCTGGCCCAGCAGCGAGGCATCCACCCCGTCGCCCAGCGCGACCGCTTCTCCCGCGATTTCCAGCCCCGGTATCGGCGAGGCGCCGGGCGGCGGCGGATAATGGCCTTGCCGCTGCACCACGTCGGGCCGGTTGACCCCGGCGAAAGCCACCTTGACCAGCACTTCGCCGGGCCCCGGGGCGGGCACCGCGATCTCGCGCGGGGCGAGGACTTCGGGTCCGCCGGGCGAATCGAAACCCACGGCGATCATCTTGGACGGAAGGGCAACGGGCATGACTGTTCTGTTGCCACAAGGGTACGCCTTTGGGGAACATGTTTTGTGACCCGTTGACAGCGGGCGGTCGCAGTCCGATGTTGCATTGCAATGGACGACGACGACCGACCGCGGCGGCGGTTGCCGGGGCAAGACCTTGGAGCCGCCAGTCTCCTCGCCGGCGAGAGCCTTGAGAGCTATTCGCTGGACGAACTCGACGCACGCGTCGTTCTTCTCGAAACCGAGATCGCGCGCGTGAAAGCGCATCGCGGCCAGGCTTCGGCCCACATGCGGGCGGCCGAAGCGCTGTTCGGACCCAGGCGGGGATGATTTCCGGGCGCCTCCTCGCAGCTTTCCCTGAGCTTCCTATATGGGAAGCGTTAGCCCCCCTTAGTTCAGACTCTCCGCGCAATGGAGAGTCCCCCTCCGGCATGAAAGAGCTTTAGATGCCAAGTTTCGCCCAAAGCCTCGAAAAGACACTGCATTCGGCATTGTCGCACGCGTCCGACCGCAGTCATGAATACGCGACGCTCGAGCACCTGCTGCTGGCGCTGATCGACGATCCCGACGCGGCGCAAGTGATGCAGGCATGTGGCGTGGATCTTGGCGATCTGGGCGATGTGGTGCGGCAGTATCTCGATCAGGAATACCAGTCGCTCAAGACCGAGGAAAAGGGCGATCCCGCCCCCACCGCCGGTTTCCAGCGGGTGATCCAGCGCGCCATCCTGCACGTCCAGTCCTCGGGCAAGGACACCGTGACCGGCGCCAACGTGCTGGTCGCGCTGTTTTCCGAGCGCGACAGCTACGCCGTCTATTTCCTGCAGCAGCAGGACATGAGCCGGCTCGACGCGGTGAGCTATATCAGCCACGGCATCGGCAAGGGCGGCCGCCGGATCGAGGATCGCACGCCCAAGGGCAGCGAGGAACAGGCGCCGCAGGCCGAGGAGAAGTCCGAGGCCAAGAGCGGCAGCAAGAAGGATTCGGCGCTTGACCAGTTCTGCGTCAATCTCAACGAGAAGGCGCTGAACGGCAAGGTCGATCCGCTGATCGGGCGCGGCCCGGAAGTGGATCGCACGATCCAGATCCTGTGCCGCCGTTCGAAGAACAACCCGCTCTACGTGGGCGATCCGGGCGTGGGCAAGACCGCCATCGCCGAGGGTCTGGCGCGCAAGATCGTCGAGGGCGAAGTGCCCGAAGTGCTTGACGAGGCGGTGATCTATTCGCTCGACATGGGCTCGCTGCTGGCCGGCACGCGCTATCGCGGCGACTTCGAGGAGCGCCTGAAGCAGGTGGTCTCCGAGCTGGAGAAGATGCCGCACGCGATCCTGTTCATCGACGAGATCCACACCGTGATCGGCGCCGGCGCCACCAGCGGCGGGGCGATGGACGCATCAAACCTGCTCAAGCCCGCGCTTTCGGGCGGGACGATCCGCTGCATCGGCTCGACCACCTACAAGGAGTTCCGCAACCACTTCGAAAAGGACCGCGCGCTGCTGCGCCGGTTCCAGAAGATCGACGTGAACGAGCCGACGATCGAGGATACCGTCAAGATCCTCAAGGGCCTGCGCACCGCCTTCGAGGAGCACCACAAGGTCAAGTACACGCCCGAGGCGATCAAGACCGCGGTCGAGCTTTCGGCGCGCTACATCAACGATCGCAAGCTGCCCGACAAGGCGATCGACGTGATCGACGAGGTTGGCGCGATGCAGATGCTGGTGCCCCCCAGCCGCCGCAAGAAGACGATCACCGGCCGCGACATCGAGGCGGTGATCGCGACGATGGCGCGCATCCCGCCCAAGTCGGTCAGTTCGGACGACAAGAAGGCGTTGGAGAATCTCGAGCGTGACCTGAAGCGCGTCGTCTATGGCCAGGACAAGGCGATCAGCGTGCTGGCCACCGCGATGAAGCTGTCGCGCGCGGGCCTGCGTGACCCGGACAAGCCGATCGGCTCGTTCCTGTTCTCCGGCCCCACCGGCGTCGGCAAGACCGAGGTCGCCAAGCAGCTCGCCTCGATCATGGGCATTCCGATCCAGCGCTTCGACATGTCGGAATACATGGAGCGGCACAGCGTTTCGCGGCTGATCGGCGCACCTCCGGGCTATGTCGGCTTCGACCAGGGCGGCCTGCTCACCGATGCGATCGACCAGCAGCCGCATTGCGTGCTGCTGCTCGACGAGATCGAGAAGGCGCACCCGGACCTGTTCAACATCCTGCTGCAGGTGATGGACAATGGCCGGCTGACCGACCACCACGGCAAGACCGTCGATTTCCGCAACGTCGTGCTCATCATGACGACCAACGCGGGCGCTTCGGACATGGCGCGGCAAGGCATCGGCTTCGGCGACGTCTCGAAGGAGGACGCGGGCGACGAAGCGGTGAAACAGATGTTCACCCCCGAGTTCCGCAACCGCCTCGATGCGATCGTGCCGTTCGCCTATCTCGGCAAGGACACCGTCAGCCGCGTGGTCGACAAGTTCATCCTCCAGCTCGAACTGCAGCTGGCCGACCAGAACGTCCACATCCAGTTCGATGGCGATGCCCGCGAATGGTTGGGCGAGCGCGGCTACGACAAGCTCTATGGCGCGCGGCCGATGGCCCGCCTGATCCAGGAGAAGGTCAAGCAGCCGCTGGCCGAGGAACTGCTGTTCGGCAAGCTGGCGCATGGCGGCGAGGTCCACGTCTCGGTCAAGGAAGACGCGCTCTCGTTCGAACTGACGCCGGCCGCGCCCAAGGTGGTGCGCAGCAAGAAGAAGGCGCCGACGAAGAAGGTGGCTCGCAAGGCCGGATCGGAGTCGGAAACCAGCTCCGACGAATAAGCGCCGCGAGCCGAAGACCTGAAAAAACGGGGTGGTATCGCCAGCGGTTCCGCCCCGTTTCGCGTGGATCGCCAGCGTGCTCGGGGATTTGAAACTTGATGCCGATCAAGGCGGTAGCTTTACCGGCCGCCTAGCGATATCCCTTCCAGAACCCCCGAGAGAGCGAGACGTGCCGACACCCGCCGCCGAACAGATCCCCGACACGCCGTTCTATCGGCTTGGCGGCCACGCCACGATGGAAGCGATCTGCAACCGCTTCTACGATCTTATGGAATCCGAGCCCGAATACGCCGAGCTGCGCGCGATGCACGCGGCCGATCTGGCGCCCATGCGCCAGTCGCTGCCGCTGTTCCTCGCCGGCTGGTCGGGCGGCCCGCGTGACTGGTTCGCGGCCAATCCCGGCCGCTGCATGATGTCGATCCACAAGCCGTTCACGATCGGCCCGGACGTGGCCGGGCAATGGGCCGAGGCGATGAAGCGCGCCATCGCCGATGTCGCGCCCGAGCCGGCCGACATGGCCCGGGCCATGGGCGAAGTGCTGGAAAACCTGGCGCGCGGCATGGCCCGGCCATGATGGCGAAAACGGGAACGAATCGGGTCAGGAACGCGAATATTGATTGATACCGGCGCCCGCGCGCCGTAATCCTCGATCATGAAGCCCAAATTGCTGACGACACTGCCCACCTATACCGGCGGGCTGTTCCTGGCTGACGCGATCGCCGGAATTACCGTGGCGATGGTGGCGATCCCGCTGAGCATCGCCATCGCCATCGCTTCGGGCACGGACCCGGCCAAGGGCCTGATCACCGCGATCGTCGGCGGCTTCGTGATCTCGCTGCTGGGCGGCAGCCGCGTGCAGATCGGCGGGCCGACCGGCGCCTTCATCGTCGTGGTCTATGGCGTCATCGCGCAGCACGGCTATGACGGGCTGGTGCTGGCCACGCTGATGGCAGGCGCGATCCTGCTGATCGCGGGGCTGCTGCGGGTGGGCAACCTGATCGCCTTCGTGCCCGAAGCGGTGGTGAACGGCTTCACCATCGGCATCGGCGTGATCATCGCCAGCGGCCAGCTCAAGGACTTCATGGGCCTGCAGGCGGCCAACCTGCCCGCCGAGTTCCTGCCCAAGATGGAAGCGCTGTGGCACGCGCGCGCGACGATCAACTGGACGGCCTGTGCCGCGGGCGCCGCATCGCTGCTGCTGCTGGTGGGGCTGCGGCGGCTGTTCCCCCGCGTGCCCGGCCCGATCTTCGCGCTGGCGCTGGTCTCGGTCGTGGCGATGGTTCTGGGCTTGCCGATCGATACGATCTTCTCGCGCTATGGCACGCTGCCCAGTACCTTGCCGGTGCCGGCGCTGCCCACCGTCAGCTTCGCGCGGCTGATGGAACTGCTGCCCTCGGCCTTCGTCATCGCCTTCCTCGCGGCGATCGAATCGCTGCTTTCGGCCATCGTCGCCGATCGGATGATCGAGGGTTCGCATCGCCCCAACGCCGAAGTGCTGGCGCAGGGCTGGGCCAATATCGCTTCCGCGCTGTTCGGCGGCCTGCCCGCGACCGGCGCGATCGCGCGCACCGCCACCAACGTGCGCGCTGGCGGGCGGACGCCAGTGGCCGGCATGGTCCACGCCGTGACGATCCTGATCGTGATGATGCTGGCCGCGCCGCTGGCGGGCTATCTGGCGATGCCCGCGCTCGCGGCGCTGCTGCTGATCACCGCCTGGAACATGAGCGAGCCGCACAAGTGGCGCGGATATTGGTCGGAACCGCTGGCGGACCGGCTGCTGCTGATCCTGACGCTGGTGCTGACGGTGCTGGCCGATCTGACCGTGGCGATCGGCGTAGGCGTCGGACTGGGCCTGGCGCTGCGGCTGCGTGACGGCAAGCTCAACGCGCCGGAGTGGCACACGCCCGATCGCTAGAGGCGATCGAGGCGGCTGCGGCCCCGCGTCGCTAAATCTCCACCCTGAACTGCTTTTCGCGAGAAGTTGCGCCGCGCAACAACTCGACCCGGCTGGGCGCGATGGCCAGCGCCGTGGCCAGCAGTTCGCGCACCGCTTCGTTGGCCTTGCCGTCCTCCGGCTTGGCGCGGACCTTGGCGGCAAGCCGCCCGTCGGCGATCTCCAGCGCTTCCCCGCGCGCGCCGGGGGTGACGCGCACCGTCAGCCGGCCTTCGCCATCGACCAGCGCGCGCACCGCCTCGGGCGGGGGCAGCACCGCGCGGGGCCGCGCCATCAGCGATCGAGGCCGAGCGCCCCGGCGTGAATCCCGGCGTTGATGACATAGCCCTTCACGCCGGCCTGATTCGCCGCGATGGCGGCATCGTCCAGATCGCGCGCGTGCTTGGCCGGCCGGCCGATCCACAGCTCGCGCGGCCCGATCGCCTTGCCCGGCGTCAGCATCGCGCCCGCGCCCAGCATCCCGTCCGAAGCGATGCGGCAGCCATCCATCACGATCGCGCCCAGGCCGACGAAGGCCCGGTCTTCCAGAACGCAGCCATGGACCATGGCCATGTGGCCGATCAGCACGTCATCGCCGATGATCGTGGGAAAGCCATCCGGGTTGCCGGGCTTGGGGCTGTCGCAATGGACCACGGTGCCGTCCTGGATATTGCTGCGCGCGCCGATGACGACGCGGTGCGCGTCGGCGCGGATCACGCAGTTATACCAGATGCTGGCATCGGGCCCGATCTCGACATTGCCGATGATGCGGCAGCCGGGCGCGATGAAGGCGCTGGAATGGATGCGCGGCGCCTTGCCGTTGATCGCGGCCAGCGTGATATCGGTGCGGTTGGCGGTCATAAGTTCCCCAGCAGCCTGTTCCAGCGGATATACGGCAGGATCGAGGCGTGATCATCTGTCCAGGCGCGCGGCGCCGGTGGTTGCAGGTCTTCCCATGGCGCAGAAGGGTCGGTCTGTTCAAGCGCCACCAGCCGCATCGGATCGTGCGAGATCGCCACCCATGAGGATGCGACCAGATTGATCCCGTCCGGCGGAATGTCCTTGCGCACCCTGACGTCAAGCCCGCGTTGCTTCGCGATAGCGGCCAGGATCGGCTCCAGCTCGATATAGCGGTTCGAGATGTGGACCAGCAGCAGGCCCTTGTCGGTCAGGGCATCGAGATAGACACCCACCGCCTCGTCCGTCAGCAAGTGCAGCGGAATCGCGTCCGACGTGAAGGCATCGACCGCCAGCACATCGAACGACGCGCGCGGTGCGCGTTCCAGATCGAGCCGCGCGTCGCCCAGCACCACGCGGGCATCAGGCGCGCAATCGCGCAGATAGGTAAACGTGCCTTGCCGCGAATAGCGCAGCACCACCGGGTCGATCTCGAAGAAGGTCCAGCGCTGGCCGGGCAGGCGCAGGCAGGCGAGCGTGCCGGTGCCGAGCCCGACCACGCCGACGCGCGCATCGCGGCCATAGAGCCGGGGCACGGCGCGCATGGCGATGCCCACGCCCGATGTCGGGCCGTAATAAGTCATCGCATCGCGCAGCCGCGCCGGATCGGTCGATTGCTGGCCGTGCAGCGTCGTGCCGTGGACCAGCAGGCGCATCTTCTGCTCGGGATAGTCGTGCACGGTATAGATGCCGAAATAGCTGCGGGTGCGCAGCCCGTCGAGCGTGGTCTGGATCGTCTCCACCCCGCCTTGCGCCAGCATCATCGCCGCCAGCACCGCGATATAGGCCCCGCGCCAGTGCAGCAGCATCAGGCCAAGGCCGGTCAGCATCACGGTGAGGAAAACGCGCGGCAGGCCCGGATCGGCCGCCGCCGCGACGTCATAGAGCAGCCAGGCGAGGAACGCGGTCATGGCCAGCAGCAGGCCCACCGCGATCCGCGCGAGGCCGGGATCGAGATCGGGCAAGCCGCGCCAGCCGAGCACTTCGGGCAGCGGCAGCACCAGCGCGGCGGCCAGGATCAGCAGCGGATGCTCCCACACCCAGTCGAATGCGACCGGCGCGACCAGCGCGGTGAAGGCTCCGCCCAGGGCGCCGCCGGCCGACATGACGAAGTAGAACAGCGTCAGCCGCGAAGTGCCGGGGCGCAGCTCATAAAGCCGGGCGTGGAGCGCGATCGCGATCACGAACAGCAGCAGGCAACTGCCCACCGCGATCGTCATCGTGCCCGAATTGCGCGAGAGCATGGCGAAGCTGCCAGCGAACAGCACCACCGCCGGCGCCGCCAGCATGACGCCGCGCGCCGCCAGCCGCCTGTCCGAAAAGGCGATGACGAAGCTGAGCAGGTAAAGCCCGAGCGGGATGACCCAGAGCAGCGGCATGGCGAAGATATCGGTGGTGAGATGCGTCGTGGTCGAGAGCATCAGCCCCGAAGGGATCGCCGACAGCGCGAGCCAAAGCGCGATCCGGCGCCAGCCGATCGGCTCGGCCGGCTCGGCGGCGGCGGCGCTGGCGCTCGCGGCACCACCGGCGCGCCAGCGCGCGCCGGCCGCCAGCGCCACCAGCACGATCAGCGCCGCGTAGCCCAGGCTCCAGACCACGCTCTGCGCGTGGAGCGACAGCAAGGGCTCCGCCAGCAGCGGATAGGCGATCAGCCCGGCAAAGCTGCCGATGTTCGACGCGGCATAGAGCGACCATGGCTCGCCCGCGGCAGGGCTGGCGGCGAACCAGCGCTGCATCAGCGGCGCCTGCGCGGAAACGACGAAGAACACCGGGCCCACCGTCAGCACGAAGAGCAGCGGCACCCAAAGCACTTCCCAGCCGGGAACGGGTGGCGGCAGATCGGCCAGCCGCAGCGGCAGGATCACCGCCGCCAGCAGCAGCAGCGCCAGATGCAGCCCCGCCTGCCGCCGCAAGGGCCAGCGCGAAAGCCAGTGCGCATAGGCATAACCGGCCAGGAGCAGCGCCTGATAGACCAGCATCGCACTGTTCCAGACATTGGGCGCGCCGCCAAGGCGCGGCAGCGCCATGCGCGCGACCATCGGCTGGACCAGGAACAGCAGGAAGCTGCCGACCAGGATCGTCGCGACGAACAGCGCGCGGCGGGCAGGCACGGTCACGGCGCTACCGGCGCGGTCCGGCGACGGGGGCGGCGGGCCATGGTCGCGGAATCGGGCGTCCGGCCGCGATCACGCGCCCAGCAGGCGCGCCGCATGCGCCGCGTGATAGGTCAGCACACCCGAACAGCCCGCGCGCTTGAAGGCAAGCAGGGTTTCGAGGACGAGCGCATCGCGATCACCCGCGCCGGCAGCCACCGCCGCCTCGATCATCGCGTATTCGCCCGAGACCTGATAGGCGAAGACCGGCACCTCGAAGCGCTCCTTCACCCGGCGGACGATATCGAGATAAGGCAGCCCGGGCTTGACCATGACGCTGTCAGCGCCCTCGGCCAGATCCAGCGCGACTTCGCGCAAGGCTTCCTCGCTGTTGCCGGGGTCCATCTGGTAGGTCTTCTTGTCGCCCTTGAGCAACCCGCGCGAGCCGACCGCGTCGCGGAACGGGCCATAGAAGGCCGAGGCGTATTTGGCGGCATAGCTCATGATCTGGACATTGGCGTGCCCGGCGCCTTCCAGCGCGACGCGAATCGCCCCGATGCGGCCATCCATCATGTCGGAAGGGGCGATGATGTCGGCTCCGGCCGCCGCCTGGTTCAGCGACTGGCCGACCAGCGCTTCCACCGTGACGTCATTGAGCACATAGCCGGCATCGTCGATCAGCCCGTCCTGCCCGTGGCTGGTATAGGGATCGAGCGCGACATCGGTGAGCACGCCGATGGCATCGCCCACCGCATCGCGGATCGCGCGCGTGGCGCGACACATCAGATTGTCCGGGTTCAGCGCCTCCCGCCCGTCCTCGCTGCGGCGTTCCGGCTGGGTGTGGGGGAACAGCGCCAGGCAGGGAATGCCCAGCGCCACCGCTTCGCGCGCGCGCGCGGCAATGCCGTCAAGCGACCAGCGCGAGACGCCGGGCAGCGAGGCGACGGGTTCTTCCACGCCGTGGCCTTCGGTGATGAACAGCGGCCAGATCAGATCGGCGGGAGTCAGCAGCGTTTCGCGGTGGAGCGCGCGGCTCCACCCGGACGCGCGCGCGCGGCGCAGGCGGGCATGGGGATATGCGGGAGTCATGGCCGGCCAATAGCCGGAAAATCACCGTGGCTTCAATCGGTCCGATCGCCTGGCGGTGCGATCGCCGCTGCCGCAGGCCCGCGTCAGGGCTTCGGCCCGGCGGGCGCCACCACGGCGCGCGGCAAGGCCGCCCGGTCAATCTCGCGCCCGATCGCGCGCGCGGGGCCGGCCTCCACGGGGCCGCCGGGCGCGATGGCGCCCAGCGCCGCGCCGGGGCGAACCGCCATCAGCGCGGCCAGCCGGGCCTTGAACGCGGCCTGTTCCTTGCCGTCGATCTGCGGGCGCGAGACGAAGCGGATCGACAGCGGATTGATCGTGCGGCCACCCTGATAGGCTTCGAAATGCAAGTGCGGCCCGGTCGAAAGCCCGCTCGATCCGACATAGCCGATCACTTGCCCGGCCCGCACATGCGTGCCGCCCGCCACCGCGATGCGGCTCATGTGGGCATAGCCGGTGCCCATGCCGTCGCCATGGTCGATCCGCACGTAATTGCCATGGCCGCCGTGACGCCCGGCATAGACCACGGTGCCATCGCTGACCGCGTAGATCGGCGAGCCATAGGCGGCGCCGAAATCGATGCCCGCGTGCATCCGCACATAGCCCAGGATCGGGTGGCGGCGCATCCCGAAGCCCGACGTGATCCGCCCGGCGACCGGCGCGCCGGTGACGCGCGATTCGTTGCGGCCGATGCCCGAAGCCTCGAAGAACTGGCCATCGCCGCCCCAGCGCAGCAACTGGAGGCGCGGCTTGCCATCGCGCAACAGCCCCGCATAGAGCAGCGCGCCCACTTGCCGCTCGCCCCTGGCGGAGCGCTTGTATTCCACCACCAGATCGAACTGGTCATCCGCGCGCAGATCGTTCTCGATGCTGAGGTGCTGGTCCACCGTGCGCAAGTAGGACTGGATCGCGGCAATCGGCGCCCCGGCATTGCGGGCCGATCGGTAAAGGCTGACGCCCACGGGCGCCCGGATGCGCAGCGGCGTGGCATCGACCGTGATCGGATGGCGCACCAGCGCAAGGCCGCCCGCGCCGCGCTCTATCGACAGGTCGAGATCGAAGCGCGCGCGGAAATCCATGCTGTCGAGCGCGCGCGGCGCCCCCGGCGCGGCGCGGCGGCCCAGCGTGATGTCGAATTGCGTGCCCGGCGCGATATCGCCCGGCGGCAGGGCATTGCCCACCAGTTGCGTCACCCGGCCGATATCGCCCGCCCCCAAGCCGGCGCGTTCGAGCATCCGGGCGAAGCTGTCGCCCTGCCCCAGCGTCGAGACGAGTTCCACGGTCGGCCGTTCCGGCGCGTTGCGCAGCGCGTGGACGAAAGGCGTCGCGCCCATGTGGCGGCCACTGTCGCTGCCGAGCGCGAGCGGCATGATCATCTGGCTGCGGAATTCGTCGCGCACCGCGTGATCCACCGGCATCGCCGTCGCGGCCTCGACCGCCGAGAGATCGGGCCAGAAGGCGATCGCGACGACGCCGAGCGCCACCATCGTGCCCAGCCCGCGAAACCATGTGCCGCTGCCGATGTCCTGCGCCAGATCGGGCGCGAGATCGACCCGGTGGCACCAGCTTTCCACGCCATGGCGCAAGGCATCGATCCGTTCGCGGAAGGAAGCACGGGAAACCGGCGAGGCATCGCGCGGGGCGGCGGCAAGCACTTGCGCGTGCGACAGCGCGGCGACGCCTGCCGCGCCGCCTGCCCGATCGCCATCACCGCACGTTTCCAGCGCCTTGAACAACGCTCGACCCCACCTTGCGCCCGTTTCGGGCACGTCTGGAAACGTCCCTGCGCCTTCAAGGTTAATCGACCGCTAACGCTGGATAAGAGTGTGTCGGGAAATGCGCCTTTCGGCGCATGGCGGCACCAGCCCACGTCCCCACCCGGCCTCCCACGAAAGTATACCGTCATGGGAGGCCGGGTGGGGACGTGGGCTGGTGCCGCAACGAAATGCGCTCTTCCGCGCATTTCCCGACACACGCCCACAAACCGTCGCGACTCGGCAACGCGCCACTTGCTAGCGGCCAGCGGCAATGCCAGATTGGCTGCGAGATGGTTTCCAGACCGCCTGCCAGTTCGCGTAGCGCCGCCTCCCCGAAGGTGAAGGCAGTGCTTGGCCCCACCAATACCGGCAAGACCCATCTCGCGATCGAGCGGCTTTGCGCGCATTCGAGCGGGGCGATCGGCTTTCCGCTGCGGCTGCTGGCGCGCGAGGTCTATGACCGGGTCTGCGCAATCAAGGGCGCGTCGCGCGTCGCGCTGATCACCGGCGAGGAGCGCATCGAGCCCAGGGACGCGCGCTGGCTGCTCTGCACCGCCGAGGCGATGCCGGTGATCCATGACAGCCTGGCCTTCGTTGCCATCGACGAGGCGCAGCTTGCCGCCGATCGTGAGCGCGGGCACATCTTCACCGACCGGCTGCTGCACGCGCGCGGCCGCGACGAGACGATGATCCTGGGTTCATCGACGCTCGAACCGATGGTGCGCGCGCTCGTGCCCGAAGCGGAGATCGTCACGCGCCCGCGCTTTTCCACGCTGCGCCATGCCGGCGCGAAAAAGCTGAGCCGGGTGCCGCCGCGCAGCGCGATCGTCGCCTTCTCGGCCGAGCAGGTCTATGCCATCGCCGAGATGCTGCGCCGCTTCCGGGGCGGCGCGGCGGTGGTGATGGGCGCGCTGAGCCCGCAGACGCGCAATGCCCAGGTCGCGCTCTACCAGTCGGGCGAGGTCGATTACCTCGTGGCCACCGACGCGATCGGCATGGGCCTCAACCTCGATATCGAGCATGTCGCCTTCGCCGGGCTCGCCAAGTTCGACGGGCAGCGCCATCGCCGGCTGACCACGGCCGAAATGGCCCAGATCGCCGGCCGCGCCGGCCGCCACCAGCGCGACGGCACGTTCGGCACGCTCGCGGGCGGGCACCACGCGGCCGAATTCGCCGACGAGGAAGTCTACGCGATCGAGGAGCACCGCTTCCCGCCGCTGACCAGGCTGTTCTGGCGCGAGCCGGAACCGCGCTTCGATTCGATTGCCACGCTGATCGCCGATCTGGAAGCCCCGCCCGACGCGCCCGAGCTTGCCCCCGCGCCCGAGGCGATCGACCTGGCCGTGCTCAAGCGCCTGGCCGACGAGCCCGAAGTGCTCGACACGCTGCGCGCACCCGGCATGGTGCGGCGCTTCTGGGAAGCCTGCTCGCTGCCCGATTTCCGCCAGCAGGGCACAGAAACCCATTCGCGCTTCGTCGCCCGGCTGTGGCAGGATCTGCGCCATGGCGAGCTGGGCGCCGATTACGTGGCGCAGGCCATCGCCCAGCTCGACAACACATCGGGTGATATCGACACCTTGCAGGGCCGCATCGCCGCGATCAGGAGCTGGGCCTACATCGCGCAGCGCCCCGACTGGGTGCTGGCGCGCGACGAGATGGCGGCGCGCGCCCGCGCGGTGGAAGCGCGCCTGTCCGACGCGCTGCACGGCAAGCTGACCGAACGCTTCATCAACCGGCGCACCGCCGTGCTGATGCGCAAGCTCGGCCCCGATGCCGGCCTGCTTTCGGTGCGGCTGGAGGACGAGGAAGTGCTGGTGGAGGGCGAGCACATCGGCAGCTTGCGCGGCTTTACCTTCCACGTCGATCCGGGCGCGCGCCATTCGGATCGCAAGCTGCTGCTGGCGGCGGCCGAACGCCACGTGCCGGCCCTGCTGGAACAGCGCGCCGAAGCGCTGGTCGAGGCGATCCATCGCGGCGATCCGGCGCTGCGGCTCGACCGGGGGGTCATCGTCTGGGACGAGGAGCGGCTGGCCCGGCTAGCGCCGGGGCGCAGCCTGCTCACGCCGCAGATCGTACCCGAGCGCGCGGTGGACGGCTTGCCGGCGCCCGCGCGCAAGCCCCTGATCGCCGCGCTCGAAGTCTGGCTCGACAAGGCGCTGGAACCGCTGGCGCCGCTGCGCAAGCTCGATGCAGCCAGCCGCGCGCCCGAAGCGGGGCCGGAACTGCGCGCGCTGCTGATCGCGCTGGTGGAGGCCGGCGGCATGATCGAGCGCGAGCGATCCGCCGTGGACCGGCTCGACAAGACGCAGCGCGCGATGCTCAACCGGCTGGGCGTGCGGGTGGGCGCGCTCGATATCTTCGCCCCTGCGATGTTGCGGCCCGGCCCGATCGCGCTGTGGCGCGAGATCGCGGCGGCGGCCGGCCAGCCGCCGCGCTGCGATGCGCCCGATGCGGCGATGCCGCCCGCGCTGCCGGCGACGCGCCAGCACCGCACGCCCGGCTATCGCAACCTGGGCCAGCAGCTCGTCCGGCTCGACATGGCCGAAAAGCTGCTGCGCGAGGCGCATGACGCGCGCGTGCCGGCGGGCAAGCGGCCTTTTGCGCTCAGCCCTTCGCGCGCGGTTTCGATGGGGCTGACCACCGCCAGCT
Source organism: Novosphingobium album (ex Liu et al. 2023) (assembly GCF_029076845.1). Classification (GTDB taxonomy): domain Bacteria; phylum Pseudomonadota; class Alphaproteobacteria; order Sphingomonadales; family Sphingomonadaceae; genus Novosphingobium. The sequence goes on along the minus strand of NZ_JARESE010000020.1, from coordinate 205,226 downwards.
ATGCGCGGCTGCTCCGCCTGGGCGGTTTCCAGCCGGTGATGGCCCGGCCGCTGGCCGAAGGCGCGCATGGCCCGCCGGCGCCGGTGCGCTGGCGTTGGCGGCCGCCGCGCCGGCAGGTCGTTGCCGCCCAGCCGCCGCCCGCGCGCCGGGATGGCGCTTTCGCCGCCCTGGCCGAGCTGGTGCGCTGATGCCGCCCAGGCGGTGCGCGGCATGAGGATCGACAAGCTCCTCTGGTTCCTGCGGCTGGCCCGGACGCGCGGCGTGGCGCAGGCCATGGCCGAGGAAGGGCACATCCGCGTCAACGGCCGCAGAATCGACCGCGCCCACGCCAGGATCACTCCCGGCGACGTGCTCACCCTGCCGGTCGGCCACGGCGTGCGCGTGATCGAGGTGTGCGCCCTGCCGGTGCGGCGCGGCCCCGCGCCCGAGGCGCAGGAGTGCTATAGAGTGCTTGACGAGACGCGTGCGAATCCCATAGCAGCGGCCAGTCGCAATGAGTAGGTGAAGAGGGGATTTCGCAGCCATGACTTATGTCGTCACCGACGCCTGCATCCGCTGCAAGTATATGGATTGCGTGGAAGTCTGCCCGGTGGACTGCTTCTATGAGGGCGAGAACATGCTCGTCATCAACCCCAGCGAGTGCATCGATTGCGGCGTCTGCGAACCGGAATGCCCGGCCGAAGCGATCCTGCCCGATACCGAAAGCGGGCTGGAGCAATGGCTGGAGCTGAACGCGAAGTATTCCGCCGAATGGCCCAACCTCACCTCGAAGAAGGATTCGCCCGCCGACGCGGACGAGTTCAAGGGCGAGGACGGCAAGTTCGAGAAGTACTTCTCGCCCGAGCCCGGCACCGGCGACTGAGCCGGTAACTTTCCCCGTCAGGCCTGTCCCGATCCGGCCCCGATCCAGCAATGCCGGACGGGGCGGACGCGCTGGCGTTCTCGCCTCTGGCAATTTTGTTACAGCGCTGCTATATACGGACTTCGCTGCCGGGGCGTCCGCCCATTTCGGCAGGCGTTTCATTGAGAGGCAGGGTTCGAAAGCACACGGTTGGGATGCATATCTGACCGGCGGCGAAGGCTTTCACTCGCCCCGGGGTCGCATCCCCGTCGCGCTGTTTTACGAAGCCTGCAGGTGAAAGGACGATACATGGCAGCCAAGGCCAACGCCTTCGATGTTGGAGATTACGTCGTTTACCCGAAGCACGGTGTCGGTCGGGTTATCGAGCTTCAGAACCAGGAAATCGCTGGGATGCAGCTCGAACTTTATGTTCTGCGGTTCGAGAAAGAACGTATGACGCTGCGGGTCCCGGTCAACAAGGTTGAAGCGATCGGGATGCGCAAGCTGTCTTCGGACAAGACGCTGCGCGAAGCGCTCGATACGCTGAAGGGCAAGCCCAAGGTGAAGCGCACCATGTGGTCGCGCCGCGCCCAGGAATACGAAGCCAAGATCAACTCGGGCGATCTCGTCTCGATCGCGGAAGTGACGCGCGACCTGTTCCGCGCCGACGACCAGCCCGAGCAGAGCTATTCGGAACGCCAGATCTTCGAGGCCGCGTCCTCGCGCCTCGCCCGCGAGCTCGCGGCGATGGAAAAGACCGACGAACCGGCCGCGCTCAGGAAGATCCTCGAAATCCTCAACGAGCACGCCCCCAAGTACTACGAGAACACCGAAACCGCCTGAACCAGCGCGTTGCGATGATCCCGGCAGGCCGCTTCCGCCAGGAGGCGGCCTTCCTGTTTGCCGGGCCCGCGTGGGCGCGCGCCGCTTCGTTCATTGCCCCGACACGGTGGCGGTGGCACTGTCGCCGCCATGCCCCGCCCCCATTGCTCCGCCGCCCTTGTCCTCGCCGCGCTGCCCGCGCTTTCGGGGTGCCTTGCCAAGACCGTGATCGACGTGGCGACCGCGCCCGTGCGAGTCGCCGGCAAGGCGGTCGACCTGGCGACGACCAGCCAGTCCGAAGCCGATGAAAAACGCGGCCGCGAAATCCGCAAGCGCGAGGAACGGCTGGGCAAGCTCCAGCGCGCCCATGACCGGCATATGCGCGATTGCGAAAACGGCGACGACGACGCCTGCGACCGCGCGCGCGAGGAATACAGCGAAATGCAGGACCTGATGCCGGGCGTGCCTTACGAACCGCGTTAGGGCCGATCGCCATTCAGAAGATGACGTGCCGGAAATGGGGGTTTTTTGCGGCGCGGAGCGCGGCGTATCAATAGTACGTGAGCACCGGAAGCGCGGAAAATCGCCATTTGCAGGCCCTCAGGGCTGAATGGCGAGCGGCCCTTAAGCAGCGGCGCGGCGCAGCCGATCGTTGATCGCCGCGCCGATGCCTTCCCAAGGGATCGGCGCCACCGCGATGCGCGGCCGCGCGGCGCCGGCCGCTTCGTGGAGCAACGCGTAAAGCCGCGCGGCGGCTTCGGCCAGATCGCCGGTGGGCGAAAGATTGGCATCCCCCGGCACGGCGCCAAAGCCGATGTGGAACTCGTCCGGCCCGGCCGCGCACGCATCCAGCCGCACCGGCTTGCCGGGCGCGTAATGGCTGGCAAGCTGGCCGGGGGCCTCGATCGCGGCTGACGTCACGGCTTCGGCCGCGCCGCCCAGCACCGCGCGCAGATCAGCCTCGGCGATCGGGCCGGGCCGCAGCACTTGCCATCCCCCGCCTTCGCGCAAGGCGACGATGGTCGATTCGATCCCCGCCGCGCAAGGCCCGCCATCGAGCACCAGATCCACCCGATCGCCCAGCGAGGCCGCGACATGCGCCGCCGTCGTCGGGCTCACCGCGCCGCTGCGATTGGCCGATGGCGCCGCCAGCGGCACCCCCGCCGCGCGCAGCACCGCGCGCATCACCGGATGCGCGGGGCAGCGCAGCGCGACCGTTGGCAGGTTCGCCGTCACGGCGGCGGCCAGCGCGGCATCGGCGCGGCGCGGCAGGACCATGGTCAGCGCGCCGGGCCAGAAGCGTTCGACCAGGCGATGGGCGCGCGCATCGAACACGGCCAGCCGCTCCGCCGCCGCGACATCGGCCACATGGACAATCAGCGGATTGAAATCGGGCCGGCCCTTGGCACGATAGATCGCGGCGACCGAGGCAGCGGCATCGGCCCGCGCGGCCAGGCCATAGACGGTCTCGGTCGGCAGCGCGACAAGCCCGCCCGCGCGCAAGCGCGCCGCCGCCACGGCAATCCCGCGCGGATCAGCGGCAAGTATCTGGGGTCGGCTGGTGCCCGGCATGACCCGCCGCTATAGGCGAGCGGAAAGAATGCCAAGGAAAAGCATACCATGAGCTTCACGCCCCCGACCGAGGAACAAGTCTTCGCCCTGCGCATCAGCGCCGGAATCGCCGAACTGGCCAGCCACGCCCGCTTCGCGGCGGCCAGCGACGATCTGATCGAAGCGGTCGTCGCGGGCGCCGGCCAGTTCGCGGCCGGCGAATGGGCGCCGCTCAACCGGATCGGCGATAGCGAGGGCGCGCGGCTGGCCGAAGGCGGGGTGTCCCTGCCCGAAGGGTTCGCCGCGGCCTATCGCGCTTATGTCGAGGCAGGATGGGGCGGCATGGCCGCACCGGAGGACCAGGGCGGACAGGGCCTGCCCCTCGCGCTCGCCATCGCCGCGTTCGAGAACCTGGGCACGGCCAACATGGCCTTTTCGCTGCTGCCCATGCTGACGCTGGGCGCGATCGAGGCGCTGGTCCACCACGGCAGCGCAGCGCAGCAGGCCCTGTACCTTCCCAAGATCGTGACGGGCGAATGGTCCGGCACGATGAACCTTACCGAGCCACAGGCCGGCAGCGATGTCGGCGCGCTGCGCACCACCGCGACGCCGATCGCCACAGGGCCCCACGCCGGCAAGTATCGCATCGCCGGCACCAAGATCTTCATCACCTGGGGCGAGCACGAACTGACGCGGAACATCATCCACCTGCTGCTGGCCCGCACGCCCGGCGCGCCCGCCGGATCAAAAGGCATATCGCTGTTCATCGTCCCCAAGTTCCACGTGGAACCCGATGGCACGCTTGGCGCGCGCAACGACTTGCGCGCCGTGGGGCTGGAGCACAAGCTGGGCATCCACGCCTCGCCCACTTGCGTGATGAGCTATGGCGACAACGGCGAATGCATCGGCGAACTGGTGGGCGAGGAATGCGGCGGCCTGCGCGCCATGTTCACGATGATGAACCACGCGCGGATCAATGTCGGCGCGCAAGGCGTGCAGATCGCCGAGCGCGCTTTGCAGCAAGCCGGGGCCTATGCCCGCGAACGCGTGCAATCGGCGCGGGCCGGCGCGGGGGACAAGACCCCGGTGGCCATTGTCGAGCATCCCGACGTGCGGCGAATGCTGCTGCGGATGCGGGCCTTGACCGAAGGCGCGCGCGCCCTGCTCTATTACACCGCCGGGCAAGTCGATCGCGGCACGCTGGGCGATAGTGCCGCGCATCGCCGCGCCGATCTGCTGGTGCCGCTGGTCAAGGCGTGGTGCACCGACATCGGCGTCGAAGTGGCCAGCCTGGGCATCCAGGTCCACGGCGGCATGGGCTTCATCGAGGAAACCGGCGCGGCGCAGCACCTGCGCGACGCGCGGATCGCGCCGATCTATGAAGGAACCAACGGCATCCAGGCCGCCGATCTGGTCACGCGCAAGCTGGGCATGGAGGGCGGCGGCGTGCTCTTCGCCTTGCTGGACGAGATCGCGGCGGACGCGGATGACGTCATGGCGCTTGCCGATTTGTGCAAGGATTGCAAGGCGATCGGCGAGTGGATGGGATCGGCCGCCAGCCTTGACGACAAGCTGGCGGGAAGCGTGCCGTTCCTCGCCATGTGCGCCAGCGCGATCGCCGGCTGGCAATTGCTGCGGCAGGCCCGCGCCGCCAAGGCGACTGGCGGCGATTCGCTGGCGCGCGCCAAGGACGTGGTTTCGCGCTATTTCCTGGACCATCTGGTGCCCGAGGCGCGCGGGCTGAAACAGGCCGCGATAGGCGGTGCCGGGCTGCTCTATGCGCTTTCCGCCGAGGAGCTGGCGCGATGACCGATCAGGGCGATCCTCTGGCCCGTATCGCCAATGCGCTCGAACGGCTGAGCCCGCCCGCGCCGGTGCCGACCGACTGGCTGGCCGCGCCGGCCTATGTCTGGACCGGCAGCGCGGCGCGCGCGGTGGACCGGCTCGATGCCCCGGCCCTCGCCCTGCTGCGCGGGATCGAGCGGCAGAAGGAAACGGTGGTGGCCAATGTCGCGCGCCTCGCGGCGGGGCACGCGGCGCACGACATGCTGCTGTGGGGCTCACGCGGCATGGGCAAGTCGGCCGTGCTGCGCGCGGCAGTGAAGGCCGCGCAGCAGACTCATGCGGGTCGCCTCGCGCTGGTGCAAGTGGCGCAGGAAGCCCTGTCGGGCGTGAGCGCGTTGTTCGCCACGCTGGGGCATGTCGATCGACGCTTCCTCGTCTTCGTCGATGATCTCGGCTTCGAGGAAGGCGATGGCAACGGCCCCCGGCTGCTGCGCTCATGGCTGGAAGGCGGCGTCGAGGCACGGCCGGGCAATGTCCGGCTGGCGGTGACGTCAAACCGCCGGGCGATCGTGGCCCGCACCCTGTCCGAGCAGGACGACCCGATCAATCCGCGAGACGCGGTGGACGACCGGCTGGCGCTGGCCGATCGCTTCGGCCTTTCGATCGGCTTCCACAATTGCAGCCAGGACGATTACCTCGCGATCATTGCCGGCTATGCCGAGGACTTGGCGCTCGACTGGGAGCAGGCCGACGCGCTCGAATGGTCAAAACGGCGCGGTGCCCGCTCGGGCCGCGTCGCCTGGCAATATGTCGTGGAACTGGCCGGCCGCGCGGGCAGGGCGATCTAGGGCCGGGGAATCCGGGCGGGGCCGTGCGACGACCGGATGGCCCGCCGCGACGGCCGGGCCCTCAAGGCAATTGCCGGTCCGCGCCGCCGGAGAAATCGGCCTCGAACTGCCGCGTCGGGTCCTTGATCTCCTGCTGCGGCTGCATGTGCCCGGTGACGACCGGGCGGGGCCCCGCCGATGGCCTGGCGCCGGGCGCCAGCACGCGCCAGATCACGCCGGCGGTATCGTCGCTGAGCAGCAAGGCGCCCTTGCCGTCCCAGGCCAGCCAGGTCGGGCGGCCACGGGTCTCGCCCGTGCCGGGCTTGAGGAAGCCGGACAGCACCGGCACCGCCTTGCCGTTCGGATTGCCGTTGGCGTCGAACGGCACGAAGACCAGGTCATAGCCGGCGGGCGGCTGGCGGTTCCACGAACCATGCCGCGCGATGAAAGCCCCGTTGGCAAAGGCATCGCCCATCAGGTTGCCGCTGGCCGAGAACACCAGCCCCAGGACCGAAACGTGCGCGCCCATCGCGTATTCGGGCTTGCGCGTATATTCGAGCATGTAGGTTTCCATGGGCCACTGCACGCGATCGTCGAAATTGTTCTTCCAGTAGACCCACGGCCAGCCATACTGCGCGCCGACCGGCACATTCGTGAGGTAATCGGGCACCAGATCGGGGCCGAGCATGTCGCGCTCCTGCACCACGGCCCACATCTCCCCGGTCGAGGGGTTCCAGGCCATGCCGTTGGGATTGCGCATCCCCGCCGCGTATTGGCGGCGGCGGCCGGTGTCGGTGTCGATTTCCCAGATCGCGGCGCGGCCCGATTCGGCTTCCATGCCTTCGTCGGCGATGTTCGTCGCCGATCCGACCGCGACGTAGAGGTGCTTGCCGTCAGGGCTCAACAGCAGGTTGCGCATCCAGTGATTGCCGCCCGCCGGCAGTTCCATCACTTGCCGGGGCCGGCCGGCCAGTCGCGTCACGCCGGGCTGGAAGGCGAAAGCCAGCACCGCGTCATGATTGGCGATGTAGAGCGTGCCGTCGCCATAGGCCATGCCCGACGGCGATTGCATGTCCGCGCTGCGGAAATCGAAGCGCTGTTCGGCCTTGCCGTCGCCATCGCCGTCGCGCAGCAGCACGATCTTGTTGGGCGAAGCCTCGCCGGCGCCCACCCGGTTCATCGCCAGCTTCATGAAATAGCCGGCGATCCCGCCGCCCGCGCGCGGCGGCGAACTGGTTTCGGCGACAAGCACATCGCCATTGGGCAACGTCAGCATCGTGCGCGGATGGTCGAGCCCTTCGGCGAAGCGCGCCACCGCGAGGCCCTTGGCCGGCAGCGGCGCCTCGTTGGCCGCCCAGCCCACCGGCTTGACCAGGCTCACGGCGGGAATGCGGCGCGGTTCCGGCTCGACCAGCAAGGGCTCCTTGCCCATCGTCGCCTCGATCGGCTTGTCCGATGGACTGCCGTACCAGACATAGCCGATGAAGGCTCCGATCAGCACGACAAGGATGCCAAGGGCGACGAGCAGTTTTTTGAGGATGGGGCGCATGGCGCTGAAATAGGCCGGGCCGGCCTATGCGGCAACCGCCCGTTGCGCTATTCCGGCGCCGATGTTCGACTTTGCCGCCGATCCCGATCAGCCCAAGCCCATGTTGTACAACGCGCTGGCCCGTGCCGCCGATGCGCTGGTCGAGGGGGAGCGTGACACCGTCGCCAACATGGCGAACATCGCCGCGCTGATCTGGCAATTCGTCCCCCGGCTCAACTGGGCCGGATTCTATCGTGCGGTCGGCGATGAGTTGGTGCTGGGCCCGTTCATCGGCAAGCCGGCCTGCATCCGCATTCCCTTCGGCCGGGGTGTGTGCGGCACGGCCGCCGCGACCGGCGCGACGCAGCTTGTGGCCGATGTCCATGCCTTTCCCGGGCATATCGCCTGCGACGCGGACAGCCGGTCCGAACTGGTCGTGCCGGTGCTGGCGCACGGCAAGGTCATCGCCGTGATCGACCTCGACAGTCCCGAGCCCGCGCGCTTCGACGAAGCGGACGCGGCCGGCATCGAATGGCTCGCGCAAGTCGCCGCGCGCGCGATCTGAATCGCCGTCACATCCCCGCCCAGGCTGCACCGAAACGGGACAGCGTTAGCTATCGTTAGCTACCACGCTTGGTCTTCCCCGCTTTAGAGTGCTAAATTTCGCGTTAACGCCGGAATCCTTCCGGCTTTTGCGTTACGCGAAAGGGAGAGCCATGCGCCTTCGCCAGATTGCCCAGACCGCATCCGCCGCGGCGGCCGCGATGATCGTTTTCGGCGCCGCGCCGGCCTTTGCCCACGATGGCCATCATCGCGATGACCGGCCCGAATGGCACGAAGACCGCCCGGATGGCTATCCCGGCCACGCGATGCCCCGCCAACCGATGATCGACCCGCAGGCCCGCGCGGCATGGCTGGCGGATTGCCGTCAGCGCGTCTCGCATCGCGACAACGGGCTGGGCGGCGCGGCGATCGGCGGCCTGATCGGCGGGGTTGCCGGCAACCGCATCGCCGGCAAGGGCGATCGCACCGTCGGCACGATCGCGGGCGCGGCGGTAGGTGCCGCCGCCGGCATGGCGATCGACAAGGCCGAGGACCAGGGCCGTTCGCGTGACGAATGCGAAGCCTATCTCGACGATTACTACGCGCAATACAGCCGGGGCTATCCGGGTTACGGCTACCCCGGCTATGCCTATGGCGCGAGCTATCCGGGGTACGGCTATGGCTATCCGGCCTATGGCTATGGCAACGGGTGCTGCATGTCCGCCCCGGTGATGATGGTGCCGGTCCGGCGGGCGGAGCCGGAATGCACTGAGACCATCGAATATGTCTATGAAGACGTGCCGGTCCGCCCTCGCCCTCGCCCCGCTCCGCGCAAGCCCGTCAAGGTGGTGCCCGACAAGCGCGTGAAGGTCGTCCCGATCAAGTGATGTCGGTCGGAAATTAATCCATATATTTCAAAGCGATAATCGGCGGATTGGTCAGATCGATCCGCCGGTCAGGCGCTGGCAGATCAGGTCGAGCTGATCCAGCGTGCCATAGCGGATCGTCACGGTGCCCGATTTGGGATCGGCATCGGCGCTGATCCGCACGGGCAGGCCAAGGAATTCCTCAAGGTGCCCCTGCACCGCCGCGATATCGGCATCGTCCGCCGGATCGCGCGCGGTGCGCGCGCGCCGCGGAGCCGCCGCATCGCCACGCGCCTTCTTGCGCACCAGCTTTTCCACTTCGCGCACCGACATCTGCCTGGCAACGGCGGCCTCGGCGATCGCTTCGGCTTCGTCCGATCCGATCAGCGCGCGCGCATGGCCCATCGACAGCGCGCCTTTTTCCACCAGCGCGATCACCGGCTCGGGCAGCGCGAGCAGGCGCTGGAAATTGGCGACATGGCTGCGGCTCTTGTCGACCATCCGGGCGATCTCGGCCTGCGTCAGCCCTTCGAATTCGGCCAGCCGGTTATAGGCGCGCGCTTCCTCGATCGGGTTCAGATCCTCGCGCTGCAGGTTCTCGATCAGCGCCAGCGCCATGACCTCGCGCTCGGACAGTTCGCGCACCAGCGCTGGGATTTCGTGCAGCCGCGCTTTCTGCGCCGCGCGCCAGCGGCGTTCGCCGGCAACCAGTTGGTAACGGCCATTGTCCATGGCCCGCACGATCACCGGTTGGATCACGCCGCGCTGCGCGATCGAGGCGGCAAGCTCTTCCAGCGCGGCTTCATCGAAATAGCGGCGCGGCTGGTCCGGGTGCGGCGAGATTTCCGCGATCGGCAGCATGGCTAATCCCGTCGTCACGGTCGCGGGCCGATCTCCACCAGTGGACGGAGACGGCGCCAGCGGTTCCTCGCGCCGCGTCTCGCCCATCAGCGCGCCCAGGCCGCGCCCCAGCCCCTTGGGCTTCTGCCGGGGCGGTGATGCATCCTGCGGGGCCCGGGCCGAGATTCGCACAATCTGATCGTCGCTCATGCGGCTTTCCTCTTTTCGGGCAGGCGGGCGATCAGTTCGCGGGCCAGCGCCATGTAGGCGCGGCTGCCGGCGCAGGCATGGTCATAGATCAGCGCCGGCAAGCCATGGCTCGGCGCTTCGGACAATCGGACATTGCGCGGGATGGTCGTTTCGAACACCAGCTTGCCCAGGCACGAACGCACGTCTTCCGAGACCTGATCGGTCAGCCGATTGCGGCGATCGAACATGGTGAGGGCAATGCCGATGATGCCCAGTTCGGGATTGAAACGCTGCTGCACCCGCTCGACGGTCTGGAGAAGCTGGCTCAACCCTTCCAGCGCGAAGAATTCGCACTGCAGGGGCACCAGCAGCGTATCGGCGGCGGTCAGCGCATTGAGCGTGAGCAGGCCCAGCGACGGCGGGCAATCGACCAGGCAGATATCATAGCCGAAATCGCTGCGCAGCGCCTTGCTCAGCCGATGCGCGCGATCGTCCGCCCCCACCAGTTCGACTTCGGCGCCGGACAGGTCCACCGTGGCCGGGATGATATCGAGGTTGGGAATCTGGCTCGGCACGATGCAGCTTTCCACCGGCGCCTGATCGACCAGGATGTCATAGGAAGACCGCTCGCGGGCGGACGATGGCAAGCCAAGCCCGGTGGACGCATTACCTTGCGGATCGAGATCGAGCAGCAGGGTTTTCCAGCCGGTCGCCGCCAGCGCCGTGGCGACATTGATGGCCGTTGTCGTCTTGCCCACGCCGCCTTTCTGGTTGGCGATTGCAACGCGTATCACGTGCTCGTTCCCTTCCTGCCGGCCAGTGTTCCAACAATGATCCCGGCATCGGGATCGGTTAGCGACTGTTCCACGTGGAACATATGCCGCCATTTGCGGAGGTCTCGCAATTCTTGGACCGCCGACCGGCCCTTGGGCAACAGCCAATGTGTGTCGCTTGTGGAAAAGCGCGCGGATAACGCAAGCAATCGCTCAAGTGGTGCAAAGGCGCGTGCGGAAATCACCTTTGCGGTGAACGCCGGGACATTCTCGAGCCGCTCACCGATCACCACCGCCGAATCGAGGCCGAGATCACAGCGCGCGCGTTCCAGCCAATCGACTCGCCGCGCACGCGATTCGATCATGCGGACTTCGGTTTCGGGTAAGAGCGTGGCGACCACGAGACCGGGAAACCCCGCCCCGGTGCCCAGATCGAGCCATGGCGATGTTTCACGTGGAACGTGTGTGAGAAGCTGCGCGCTATCGGCGATATGCCTTTGCCACACTTGTTCCAGGCTGGCCTCCGACACCAGGTTCTGCCGCGCGTTCTCCTCACGCAGCAGCGCGACGAGGCGTTCGAGCCGCTCTATCGCCAGGTCATCGCAAGCGGGCAGCGTACGTAGCCACGCCTTGGCCGCCGCTTCGTCCCCGATCACGCGGCCTCGCGGCGGGCGTGGACCAGCAAGGCAGCAAGCGCCGCCGGCGTCACGCCGGGCACGCGGCCCGCCGCGGCAAGCGTCGCCGGGCGTGCCCGGTCAAGCCGTTCGACCATCTCGCGCGAGAGGCCGGGGACCGTGCCGTAAGGAAAGTCATCGCGCAGCGGCAAGGCCTCGCTCGCGCGCAACTCGCGCAGCTCGCGCTCCTGCCGATCGAGATAAGGCGCATAGGCCGCGTCTTCCGCCGCCTCATCCGCCAGATCGCCATCGGCCAGTGCTTCGGCATCGAGCCACGGGGTCAGCGCGGCAAGATCGACCCCACCAAACCGCAACCATTCGCGAATCGGCAAGTGTCCGGTGTCGTTGCGCACCGGCAGGCCCGCACGCGCGAGATCGACCGCCGGCACAATCGTGTCGAACGCACGGTCGATCCCGTCGCGCCGTTCCTCACGCCGGGCAAACCAGTCCCGCCGCGCCTCGCCCACCGCGCCGGCCTTCAAGGCCAGCGGCGTCAGCCGGGTCGCGGCATTGTTGGCACGCAGCCGCAAGCGGTATTCGGCGCGCGCGGTCAGCATCCGATAGGGCTCGCTCACCCCGTGCAATGTCAGGTCATCGATCATCACCGCCATATAGCTGTTCGACCGATCAAGCACGCTCACATCGCGATCGTGCACCGCCCCGGCCGCGTGCAGCCCGGCGACCAGCCCTTGCGCCGCGGCTTCCTCATACCCCGTGGTGCCGTTGATCTGACCCGCGCAATAGAGGCCGGGAATGTCGCGCAGTTCCAGGCTGGGCCGCAGCGCGCGCGGATCGATGTGATCGTATTCCACCGCGTAGCCGGCCAGCACCATCTCGACCCGCTCCAGCCCCTCCATCGTGCGCAGCATTTCAAGCTGAACCTCGGAAGGAAGCGATGTGCTCACGCCGTTCGGATAGATCAGCCGGGAATCGAGCCCCTCGGGCTCCAGGAAAACCTGGTGCCCATCGCGATCGGCGAAGCGATGGATCTTGTCCTCGATCGAAGGGCAATAGCGCGGCCCGCGCGCGTCGATCGCGCCGGAGAACAAAGGCGAGCGATGCAGGTTGTCGCGGATCACGGCATGGCTGTGCGGATTGGTGCGGGTGATCGCGCAGGCGAGCTGCGGGTTAACCCGCCCCTGCCCCATCGCCGACATCGTCCAGCCCTCACCGTCCGAAGGCTGTTCCTCCAGCCGGGCCCAGTCGATCGTGCGACCGTCAAGCCGGGGCGGTGTGCCCGTCTTGAGCCGCGCCATCGGCAGCGCCGCTTCCCGCAACTGGGCCGCGAGGACAAGGGCCGAAGATTCGCCGATCCGGCCGCCGACGATGCGCTCTTCACCCCGGAACAGCTTGCCGCCCAGGAACGTGCCCGTGCACAGGATCACCGCCTTGCCGGCAAGCCGCGTGCCGTCGGCAAGGTCGACGCCGGCCACGCGGCCTTGCGCGAGCACCAAGGCCGCCGCCTCGCCCTCGATCAGCGTGAGATCGCCTTGTTCCTTCAGCAACCGCTGGATCGCCGCCCTGAACAAACGCCGGTCCGCCTGGACGCGTGGCCCCTGGACCGCACTGCCCTTCGAGCGGTTGAGCATCCGGTAATGGATCGCCGCCGCATCGGCCGCGCGCGCGATCAGGCCGTCGAAGGCATCGACCTCGCGCACCAGATGGCCCTTGCCCAGACCGCCGATTGCCGGGTTGCAGCTCATCGCGCCGATCGTGGAGAGATTGAAGCTGACCAGCGCGGCGCGCGCACCCATCCGTGCCGCAACGGCAGCCGCTTCACAGCCGGCATGTCCGCCGCCGATCACGATCACGTCAAAGTTGTGCATGATGGCTGCCGCCTTACCCGAAGCGACCGGACGGGTCAAAGCGCGCGGCGCTGTTCCACGTGAAACATACACGTCACTTGCCGATGCAGAAGCGCCCGAACAGCGTATCGAGCATATCCTCTGTGGTGGTCCGGCCCATCAGCGCATCGAAAGCGACCCGGGTCTGGCGCAAGCCTTCCGCCACCAGCAAGGGATCGCCCTGATGCAAGGCATCGCCCAGCGCGACGGCGGCATCAGCCAGCAAACGGTGTTGCCGCGCATTGAGCGCCGCCTCGCCGGGCTTGGGCAGGGCAGCGCGCGCCGCCGCGACAAGCGCCGCGCGCAGATCGCCGAGCCCCTCGCCCGTCACGGCCGATACCCGATGCCGCGCCGCCGCCTTGGCCGGATGCCCGCGCCGATCGACTTGCGCCGTGATCTCCCACGCCCCTTCCGGCCCCTCACCTTCCGCCCCCAGCCAGAGCACCAGGTCTGCCCGATCGAATTCCGAGCGCGCGCGCGCGATGCCGATCACTTCGATGGCGTCGCTGGCGCCTTCGTGGAGGCCAGCGGTATCGGCAAACAGGAATGGCACCCCGCCAATCGCCACCGCACGCGTGATAACATCGCGCGTGGTGCCGGCGACAGGCGCGGTGATCGCCGCCTCATCCTCGACCAATGCGTTGAAAAGCGTGCTTTTTCCCGCGTTAGGCGGCCCCGCGAGCACCACCCGGAAGCCTTCGCGCAAGCGTTCCGCGCGCGGGCGATCGAGCCAAGCGGTGATTTCGCCGCGCAATGCCGCCACTCGCGCGGTGAAATCCGCCGGCAACCCGGAAACATCGTCCTCGTCGCCGAAATCGAGCACCGATTCGACCAGCGCGGACGCCGCCAGCACCCGCTCGCGCCAGCCTTCCACCAGCCGTGAGAATTCGCCGCCGGCCATGGCGAGCGCGCTGCGCCGCTGCATCTCGGTTTCGGCGGACAGCAGGTCGGCCAGTCCTTCGGCTTCGGCAAGGTCGATCCGGCCATGGGCGAAGGCGCGGCGCGTGAACTCACCCGAAGTCGCGCGACGCAACTCGGGCAACGCGGCCAGTGCGCGCTCCACCGCCGCGATCACCGCGCGGCCGCCGTGCAAGTGCATCTCGGCCAGATCCTCGCCCGTCGCCGTGTCCGATCCGGGAAACCACAGCACGATGGCCTGGTCCAGCGTCTCACCCGCACCATCGCGCAGACGGCGATAGCTGGCGCGCCGCGCGGGCGGCACGCCGCCGGCCAGCAGACGCAGCGCCGTTCCCGCCGCCGGCCCGCTGATCCGCAGGACCGCGATGGCCGAAGGCGGCGCCCCGCTCGAAAGCGCGAAAATCGTATCCGTCATCGCTGTGCAAAGTCCCCGTCAGCCGGGGGAACGGCTGGCCTAGTCGCCATCCTTCCTGGTGGCGGACCCGGTGCCGGCCCCACTCATCGCCATGGCCGCGCCGCTTTCCATCAATTGCTGGAACAGCTTGAGGCCCAGTTGCCTCATCGGCGCGACTTGCTTGGCCAGTTCCTGAAGCTGGTCGAAATTGCCGACGCCCTGCATCGCATTGGCGACCGCGTCCACATAGACCTCGTTGGCCTTGGTGATGTCCGGCAGGCCCAGGAAGCGCCGGGCCTCCTCGGGCGAGCACTCGACCTCGACATTCACCTTCATCGGCCTCTCCTCGGCGGAATTCTGCACTATTGCTGACACATACGCTTGGCAAAGTCCATCGCCCGCGCTTACTCCCTGACACAAACGCACTTGAGGAGAGCCCCATGACCACAAACACCCAGATTCCCACGCTCGATGGCGATGGCATGATCCCCGCCTATGTTGCCACGCCCCAAGGTACGCCGCGCGGCGCGATCATCGTCCAGCAGGAGATTTTCGGCGTCGATGCCGGCATCCGCAAGAAGGCCGATGGCTGGGCGGCGCGCGGCTATCTGGCGATCGCGCCCGACACGTTCTGGCGGCAGAAGCCCGGCGTCGAATTCGATGCCGATGTGCCCGAACAGTTCCAGGAAGCGGTCGGCTACATGATGAAGCACGATTTCGACCTGGGCATCCGCGATATCGAAGCGGTGATCCACTGGGCCCGCCGCGAGATGGGCGTGCCCAAGGTCGGCCTCGTCGGTTACTGCATGGGCGGCAAGATCGCCTATATGACGGCGGCGCGCACCGATATCGACGCTTCGGTCGGCTATTACGGCGTCGGCATCGACCAGATGCTGGGCGAGAAGCATGCAATCGCCCGCCCGTTGATGCTGCACATCCCCACCGCCGACGGCTTCGTGCCCGCCGAAGCACAGAAGGCGATGCACGAAGGGCTGGACGATCACCCGCGCGTGACGCTTCATGATTACGCCGGGCTCGATCACGGCTTCGCCGCCGAGATCGGCACGCGCCGCGACGAAGCCGCCGCGACTCTGGCCGACGAGCGGACCGCCGCGTTCTTCGCCGCGCATCTCGGCTAAGCCGATGCCCAACGCGCCCCGCTACACCGTGCCGCTGTTCCTGGTGGCGGCCGTGGCCTTGTGCTGGTTCGTCCCGCCGCTGCGCTGGGCGCTGGTGCTGTTCGTGCCACTGCTGGCCATCGCCTTGTGGGATTTCCTGCAAGGCAGCCACGCGTTGCGGCGCAATTATCCGCTGATCGCGCGGGTGCGCTGGCTGTTCGAGGATCTGCGCCCGTTCCTGCGCGCCTATATCGTCGAGAGCGATCGCGAGGGGCGCCCGTTCACCATCGATGAGCGCAGTCTGGTCTATGCCCGCGCCAAGGGGGCGATCTCGACCCACCCGATGGGCACCGAGCTGGACGTCTATTCCGACGAATACGAGTGGCTGGGCCATTCGATCGTCCCCACCGAGCAGGCGCCGGCCAGCTGGCGCCTGCGCATCGGCGGGCCCGATTGCCTCAAGCCCTACGAATCCTCGCTGCTGAACATTTCAGCGATGAGCTTCGGCTCGCTTTCGGCGCGCGCGGTCGAAGCGCTGAACAAGGGCGCCGCGCTGGGCGGCTTCGCGCAGGATACCGGCGAGGGCGGCATCTGCACCTATCACCGCAAGCATGGCGGCGATCTGATCTGGGAGATCGGCAGCGGCTATTTCGGCTGCCGCACGCGCGATGGCGGCTTCGATCCCGAAAAGTTCGCGGCCCAGGCCAGCGCCGATCAGGTCAAGATGGTGGAGATCAAGCTGAGCCAGGGCGCCAAGCCCGGCCATGGCGGCGTGCTGCCCGGCCCCAAGGTGACACCCGAGATCGCCGACGCGCGCAAGGTGGAGCCCTGGCAGGATTGCCTTTCGCCCGCCGCGCACTCCACCTTCTCGACGCCGATCGGCCTGCTTGAATGGATTGTCGAGCTGCGCCGCCTGTCGGGCGGCAAGCCCGCCGGCTTCAAGCTGTGCATCGGCCAGCCGCACGAGGTGATGGCGCTGTGCAAGGCCATGGTCGAAACCGGCATCACGCCCGATTTCATCGTGATCGACGGGGCCGAAGGCGGCACCGGCGCCGCGCCGCAGGAATTGACCGACAATGTCGGGATGCCCTTGCGCGAGGGGCTGATCCACATGGGCAACGCGCTGGTCGGCACCAATTTGCGCGATCGCATCCGCCTGGGCGCTTCGGGCAAGGTCCATTCGGGCGCGGGCATGGCGCGGGCGATCGCGCTGGGGGCGGACTGGTGCAATGCCGCGCGGGCCTTCATGTTCTCGCTGGGCTGCGTCCAGTCGATGAAATGCCACACCGGCAATTGCCCGACGGGCGTGGCGACACAGGAAGCCTGGCGCCAGCAGGGCCTCGTCATCGAGGAGAAGGCCGAACGCGTCGCCCGCTTCCATGCCGAGACGCTGAAGGCCCTGCGCGAGATCCTGGTGGCGATGGGGCTGGAAAATCCCTGGGCGCTGACGCACCATGACATGTTCCAGCGCATCGACAGCGCCAAGGCCGGCCCGCTCGACGAAGTCTACGAGTTCCTCCGGCCCGGCCAGTTGCTCGAAGATCCCGACAGCACCAGCTATGCCCGCGCCTGGCGCAATGCGCGCGCCGACACGTTCCGGCGCGCGTGAGCTGAACGGGGATCAGCCTGCGAAAAGCGAAGCCACGCCGAGCGAAGGGTCCACCCAGCCCTCGTAGATCATCTTCACCGCGACGTAGAGGATCACGGCGAGCCCGATGTAGGCGATCCAGCGATAGCGCTCGATATACTTGGCGATGATGTTGGCCGCGATGCCCATCAGGATCACCGAGAGCAGCAGGCCGACGATCAGGATGCCCGGATGCGCGCGCGCCGCGCCGGCGACCGCGAGCACGTTGTCGAGGCTCATCGAAACGTCGGCGACCGCGACTGCCCAGGCCGCGCCGACGAAGCTGCGCGCCGGCTTCAACCCGCTGTCCTCGTCGCCCGCGATCTCGGGCGAGCCTTCGCTTTCGCCCCCGTGATGCAGTTCGCGCCAGAACTTCCAGGCGACCCACAGCAAGAGCAGCCCGCCCGCGAAGATCAGCCCGACAATGCCCAGCAGCCAGGTTACCGCCAGGGCAAAGCCGATGCGCAGGACCAGCGCGGCGCCGATGCCGATCAGGATAACCTTCTTGCGATCCGCCGCCGGCAATCCGGCGGCCAGCGCGCCCACGACAATCGCGTTATCGCCCGCCAGCAGCAGGTCGATCATCAGCACCTGGCCGAACGCGGCCAGCGCGGCCGGTTCGGTGATGTTGGAGAAATCGGCGACGATGTGCTGCCAGATCTCGCCCGGGCCACCCAGCGAAGGGATCGCCGCGGCCAGCGTCATCAGGATATCCAAGACCAGTCGCCTTCGCTTACTGGTTCATCGCGTCGAAGAAGTCCTCGTTGGTCTTCGAGTCCTTCATCTTGTCGAGCAGGAATTCCATCGCGTCGACCGTGCCCATCTGCATGAGGATGCGGCGCAGCACCCACATCTTGGAGAGCTGGTCCTTGGGAACGAGCAACTCTTCCTTGCGCGTGCCGGACTTGCCGACATCGAGCGCCGGGAAGATGCGCTTGTCCGCCACCTTGCGGTCCAGCACGATCTCGGAGTTGCCGGTGCCCTTGAATTCCTCGAAGATGACTTCGTCCATGCGGCTGCCGGTATCGATCAGCGCAGTGGCGATGATCGAAAGCGAGCCGCCTTCCTCGATGTTGCGCGCCGCGCCGAAGAAGCGCTTCGGGCGCTGCAGCGCGTTGGCATCGACACCGCCGGTCAGCACCTTGCCCGAGCTTGGCACCACGGTGTTGTAGGCACGACCCAGGCGCGTGATCGAATCGAGCAGGATGACCACGTCACGCTTGTGCTCGACCAGGCGCTTGGCCTTCTCGATCACCATTTCGGCGACCTGGACGTGGCGCTGGGCGGGCTCATCGAAGGTCGAGGAGATCACCTCGCCCTTCACCGAGCGCTGCATGTCGGTGACTTCCTCGGGCCGCTCGTCGATCAGCAGGACGATCAGGAAGACTTCCGGGTGATTGTCGGTAATGGCCTTGGCCATGTTCTGCAGCAGCACCGTCTTGCCGGTGCGCGGCGGCGCGACGATCAGCGCGCGCTGGCCCTTGCCCTGCGGCGAGATGAGATCGATCACCCGCGCGGACTTGTCCTTGATCGTGGGGTCGAGCGAATCGAGCCGCAAGCGCTGGTCGGGGTAAAGCGGCGTCAGGTTGTCGAAGTTGACCCGGTGGCGAACCACATCGGGATCGTCGAAGTTGACCGTGGTCAGCTTGGTGATGGCGAAATAGCGTTCGCCGTCGCGCGGGGCACGGATTTCGCCCTCGACCGTGTCACCCGTGCGCAGGCCCCATTTGCGGACCTGGTTGGGCGAAACGTAGATATCGTCGGGGCCGGCAAGGTAATTCGCCTCAGGGCTGCGCAGGAAGCCGAAACCGTCGGTCAGCACTTCGATGGTGCCAAGACCCATGATTTCCTCGCCGTCTTCGGCGACTTCCTTGAGGATCGCGAACATGAGATCCTGCCGCCGCATCGTCGAGGCGCCTTCGACGCCCAGGTCCTCGGCCATTTCGACCAGTTCGGCCGATGATTTCTTTTTCAGTTCTTTAAGATGCATTGTTATCGATTCCGGGTGGAAGGAGTGTGCGGCCGGCCAATCGTAAGGGCTTGGGGAAAGCGGATCGAGGCGCGCAAGTGTGTCTGCTGGCCTGTTGCCGGAACACCGCCCAGATAAGGCCTGCCCGGCTCGCGGTCAACGCATGATCTGTGAAACGAACGCTTGTGCGCGATCGGCTCCCGTATCGAACCACGCATCGAACCACACTGGGCCCGGCGTTATTTGTCGGACTGTCGGGCCGACTGGCCGAAGTGCTGCAAGGCATTGCCGACTTTCTCCAGCTCGGCCCCGCGCTGCATCATTTCCTGCCCGCACCGCGCGGCATCAGCCTCGATCGCGGCCGGCGAATAAGCATCGCCGGTCAGCAGCCGGGTCATCTGGCCTTCCAGATCGAACCCGGAGGTTCGCCCCTCGATCCGCCCGAGGAAATACATCATCGCGCCGACGAAACCCGCCGTATCCTCGCTTTTTTCGGCATTCTTCTGCGCGCCCGAAAGCGCGAAGATGGCGATGCAGCGCAGATCCGCTTCATCCGCCGGAGACAGGACCGCAAGCGAGGCGGCGGCAAGCGGCAGGATCATAACGCGGATACTCCTGATGGGCTTCCCGGCCCGACGGAATTGTCCGGCCCCTGGGAAGATGCCCTGAATCGAAGCGCGCGGCGAGTTTCTAGAACGGCTTGACCACCGCGAGCACCACGATCAGCGCGGCAGCGAGCCCCGGAACCTCGTTCAGCAGGCGCAGGCGCTTGCCGGTGAAAGGCCGCTCCCCGCGCGCCAGCTTCTTCGCATAAGCGACAAGCCAGCCGTGATAGCCGCTCAGCAACACGACCAGCAGCAGCTTGGCGTGGAACCAGCCCTGGTGGAATGCCCCGGTGCTGTAAGCCAGCGTCAGCCCGAAAATCCACACGACGATCAGCGAAGGCATCAGGATGATCCGGCGCAGCCGCGCCTCGCGCTCCACCCAGACCGCGTTTTCCGGCGAGCCGGGCGTGGCCTCCTGATGATAGACGAAAAACCGAGGCAGCATGAACAGCCCGGCCATCCAGAAGATCACGAAAATGATGTGGCCCGCCTTGAGCCAGAGATAGGTCATCTGCAGCATCTGCTCCATGACTCGCATTTAGCGCGGAATGGCCGGCGGCGTCAGCCCCGCCATTGCCGAACCGTGGACAAAAGATGCTCCACATGCGCGATCGGCGTCTCCTTGCCGATGCCGTGGCCCAGATTGAACACGTGCGGACGATCGGCGAAGGCATCGAGGATGCGATGGACTTGCCGGTCAAGCTCCCCGCCGCTCGCGCCGCCGCCGTAAAGCAGCAGCAACGGGTCGAGATTGCCCTGCACCGGCAGGCCCTGCGGCAGCACGGCATGGGCCCAGCACGGGTCGATCGTCTCGTCGAGCCCCAGCGCATCCACGCCGGTCTCGCGCGCATAGGCGACCAGCTTTTCGCCCGCGCCCTTGGGAAAGCCGATCACCGGCACTTGCGGATAGCGCGCCTTCAGCGCCGTCACGATGGCCGCGTTGGGCGCGATCACCCAGCGCTCGAACTCGGCCGGGGCCAGGCTGCCTGCCCAGGAATCGAACAATTGCACGGCTTCGGCGCCAGCGGCGATCTGGCCGCACAGGTATTCCACCGTCACCGCGACGATCGCGTCGATGATCGCCTGGAACGCACCGGGATCGCGATAGGCGTGGCCGCGCGTCTCATGCTGGTCGCGGCTGCCTTCGCCCGCCACCATGTAGGTCGCGACGGTCCACGGGCTGCCGGCGAAACCGAGCAGGGTCTTGTCCGGGCCCAGTTGCGCGCGCACCTTGGCCACCGTCTCGTAGATCGGGCTCAGCCGCTCGGGCACTGGCGACAGCGCGGCCAGCGCGGTATCGACCAGCCGGGGCGAAAGGCGCGGCCCCTCGCCCGCGAGGAATTCCAGGTTCTGGCCCATCGCGTAAGGCACGATCAGGATATCGGAAAACAGGATCGCCCCATCCAGTCCGAAGCGCCGCAGCGGCTGGAGCGTGATTTCCGCCGCCGCGTCGGTATCATAGACCAGCGCGAGGAATCCGCCCTTCTCGGCGCGCAAGGCGCGGTATTCGGGAAGGTAGCGGCCGGCCTGCCGCATGAGCCAGACTGGACGCGGTTTCGCAGAGCTTCCGCGCAGGGTTTCAAGGAGGAGACCGGGCATCGCGTCGAAGATCCAATCAAATAAGAATAGTATTATATAAGGTTGATGGAGTCTGTTGGTCCTGTGGATAGCGGGGACGGGCGCGCCTTGCCCGATTTGTCCGGCGATGAACAGACCGAACTGCCGGTGCGACTCCCCGTCACGGCACGGTCAAGCAAAGCTTGTTCGCCTTATCCCCAGCCTGTGCAGGATCGGCCCGGCCTGTCCACAACCGGGCAGCGCCACAGCCGTCAGCGGGGAGCAAATCGCACCGGCGAGTTGTCACCGGAACTCTCCCGTGGTTTATGCGTCCGTTATCCACAAGGCTACCGGCAGGACCCCGGCACCGTCCATGACGCGTTACCATCTGCACCTCCTGTCGGATTCCACGGGCGAGACGCTGGAGATGATTGCCAAGGCCGCGCTCGCCCAGTTCGACGATACCGACGTGATCCGCCATTTCTGGCCGATGGTGCGCTCGCACCAGCATCTCGATCGGATCATGGGCGAGATATCGGCCAATCCCGGCCTCGTCTTCTTCACGCTGGTCAATACCGAGACGCGCGGCCGGCTGGAAGCGGGCTGCCAGTCGCTGGGCCTGCCTGCGATCGCGGTGCTCGATGGCGTGACCGACGCGCTGGAGGATCTGCTGGGCCAGGAAGCCAAGGGCCGGCCCGGCCGCCAGCACAAGCTGGACGAAGCCTATTTCGCCCGCGTCGACGCGATCCAGTTCACCATCGCGCATGACGACGGGATCGCCTGGGAAGATTGGGAAGATGCCGATATCGTGCTGGCCGGGGTTTCACGCACATCCAAGACGCCGACCAGCATCTACCTGGCCAACCGCGGCTACAAGGTGGCGAACATTCCGATCGTGGTGGAAAGCCCGCCGCCCCCTGCCCTGTTCGGCCTGCGCCGTCCGCTGGTGGTCGGCCTTACGACCGCGCCCGAGCGGCTGGTGCAGGTCCGCCGCAACCGCCTGCTCTCGCTCAGCCAGTCGCCCGATACCGATTATGTCGATGGCGACAAGGTTTCGAGCGAAGTGAAATACGCCCGCCGCATGTTCGCCGACAATTCGTGGCCAGTGATCGACGTCACGCGCCGCTCGATCGAGGAAACTGCCGCGGCGGTGATCAACCTCTATAACGAGCGCAAGGCATCGAGCGAGGCCGGGCAAGGCGGGCCCAAGCCGATATGATCGTGCTCGCTTCGCAAAGTGCCTCGCGCCGGGCCATGCTGGAGGCGGCGGGCATTCCCTTTCGCGCCCAGCCCGCCGATCTGGACGAACGCGCGGTCGAACAGGCGATGGGCGATGTCGCCCCCGGCGTGATCGCGCTGGCGCTGGCCGAGGCCAAGGCGCTCGCGGTTTCGGCCATGGCACCGGGCGAGATCGTGCTGGGCAGCGATTCGCTGGTCGAATGCGCTGGCCGGCGTTTCGACAAGCCGCGTGACCGGGCCATGGCGGCCGAGCACTTGCGCTTCTTCTCGGGTCGCGCGATGCGCTTGCACAGCGCCGCCGCGCTGGCGCGCGATGGGGCCTTGCTGTGGCGGGATGATGCCATGGCGTCATTGCATGTAATTGATATGTCAGAGCAATTCATCGAAGACTATCTCGCGGCGGAATGGCCGGCTGTGGCCGGCTGTGTCGGCGTGTTCCGCATCGAGGGGCGCGGTGTGCAACTGTTCTGCGAGATCGAGGGAGACCAGTTCACCGTGCTGGGAATGCCGCTGCTGCGCGTTCTTGGCGCACTGCGCGAACTGGGCGTGCTGGCCCGATGACCCGGCCTTACGCGGAAGTGATCGGCGATCCGATCGCCCATTCCCGATCGCCGCGCATCCACGGCTTCTGGCTGGAACAGCTGGGGATCGAAGCCGATTACCGCGCCTGTCACGTCCGCCCGGACGCACTGGGCGACTATATCGCCAGCCGGCGGACCGATCGGAACTGGCGTGGCTGTAACGTGACGATCCCGCACAAGGAAGCGATCCTGCCGCTGCTCGACACAGTCGATGCCAGGGCCCGCGCGGTCGGCGCGGTCAACACCGTGCTGCGCGATGAAAGCGGCACGGTGCTGGGCACCAACACCGATCTGGACGGCATTGCCGAGGCGATCGCCGGTGTGGCGCTGGAAGGCGCGACCGTCACGGTTCTGGGCGCGGGCGGCGCGGCGCGCGCGGCGTTCGCGCTGCTGGCCGGCACGCCTTGCGCCGGCGTGCGTATCCTGGCCCGCCGGCCCGAGCAGGCGCGCGCCGCCGCGCGCGATTGCGGGCTCGCGGCCGAGATCCTGCCTTTCGCGCCCGGCGCGGGCGGGCTCGCCGGCAGTTCGCTGCTGATCAACGCGACGCAGCTGGGCATGACCGGGCAAGCGGCAATGCCCGAATTCGTGCTGGAGGAACTGGGCGCGATGGCGCCGGGCGGGCTGGTCTTCGACATGGTCTACGCGCCGCTCGATACCCGATTGCTGCTCGCCGCGCGCGGGCAGGCCCTTGCCACATCGGACGGGCTGGTCATGCTGGTCGGCCAGGCGGCGACGGCTTTCGCCCGCTTCTTCGGCATGGCCGCCCCGCGCGCCTGCGACGCGCGGCTGCGCGCGATGCTGCTGGCATGAGCGGCGCATGAGCGATCAGCGCCCCTTCGTGCTCGGCCTCACCGGCTCGATCGGCATGGGCAAGTCGGCGGTCGCGGCGATGTTTCGCGGGCTCGACGTGCCGGTGTTCGATGCCGATGCCGCCGTGCACCAGTTGCAGGGCCCCGGCGGCGCGCTCCTGCCCGCGATCGAGGCGGCCTTTCCCGGCACGACCGGACCTGGCGGGGTCGATCGTGCCAAGCTGGGCGCCGCCGTGTTCGGCGATCGCGACAAGCTGGCGCGGCTGGAAGCGATCGTCCACCCGGCGGTCGGCGAGATGCGACTGGCGTTCCTGCGGGAAAACGCGGATCGCGCCCTGATCGTTTTCGATATACCCCTGCTTTACGAGAAAGGCGGGCCGCAAGGCCTCGACGCGGTCGTCGTGGTCAGCGCGCCGGCGGCGGCGCAGCGGGAGCGGGTTCTGGCGAGGCCGGGGATGACGGTGGAGAAATTCGAACAGATCCTGGCGCTGCAGGTGCCCGATGCGGACAAGCGCGCGCGGGCCGATTACGTGATCGATACGGGCGCTTCGCTGGCGCAAACCCGGCGCGCGGTCGAACGGCTGGTGCACGCGCTCACGGGTCGCGATTAATCGCCCGCGAGGCCTTGCGCAGCGGCGCCGTCAGGCAGATATGCAATCAGATGCGTGAGATCATTTTCGATACCGAGACGACCGGTCTTGACCCGAAAAGCGGTGACAGGATGGTGGAAATTGGTTGCATCGAGATGATGAACCGGGTGGCCACCGGGGAGACCTTCCACGCCTATTTCAATCCGCAGCGTACGATGCCGGCGGAAGCCGAAGCGGTGCACGGCCTGTCCGATGCCTTCCTGGCCGACAAGCCGCTGTTTTCCGATCGCGCCGCCGAATTGCTCGACTTCCTCGCCGACAGCCCGATGGTGGCGCACAACGCCGGCTTCGATTTCGCCTTCCTCAACAGCGAGCTGGTGATCTGCGGCCTGCCCGCGCTCGATCGCGCGCGGATGATCGATACCGTCGCCATCGCCAAGGTCCGCCATCCCGGCGCCAAGCTTTCGCTCGACGCGCTGTGCACCCGCTATGGCATCGATCGCAGCCACCGCACCCGGCACGGCGCGCTGCTCGATGCCGAGTTGCTCGCGCAAGTCTATGTCGAGCTTCGCGGCGGCCGCCAGATCGGCCTTGAGCTGATGGCCGGGGAAACCGCCGGCAAGGCCACCGAAACCCAGGTTCTCGTCAAACGGGAGCGTCCGTTCCGCAAACCCCGCCCGCACGCGGCGAGTGCCGAGGAACTGGCCGCGCACGCGGCTTTCCTCGAAACCGTCACCGCACCGGTCTGGTCTGCCTGAAATCAGAAGTAGGAGAAGTTCTTCAATGGATATCCGCGTCTCCGGCCATCAGGTCGATACGGGTGAAGCCCTGCAGGTTCATGCGGGTGAGCGCCTGACCACGATTGTCGAGAAGTATTTCAGCCGCGCCCTGTCCTCGCACGTGACGTTCGGGCGCGCGCCGGCTGGCGCGTTCCGATGCGATATCATCATGCACGTCATGCAGAACCTCGTGCTCAAGGGTACCGGCATGGCCCAGGACGCGCATGTCGCGCTCGATCAGGCGGCGGAAAAGATCGACAAGCAGCTGCGCCGCTACAAGCGCCGGCTGAAGGATCGCCATGGCCAGCCTGTCTCCGTCGATGCGATCGAGGAAGCAGCCTACACGATTTTCGAAGAGCCGGTCGATCACGATCAGGAAGTGGAAGCCGATGCGCCTGTGGTCATCGCCGAGACGCGGGTCGACGTGCCTGAAGCCACGGTTTCGGACGCGGTCATGATGCTGGACTTGCGCAATACCACGGCCCTTCTGTTCAAAAACGCTGGCACCGGACGCCATAATATGGTTTACCGCCGCGGCGATGGTTCGATCGGCTGGGTCGAACCTTCCTGACGCCTGCTCGGGCGTCTGGTTTTCTGGTCGGAGGAAGAGGACAAACTCCCGGTTTCCGGGAGGTTGGAAACGCATAGTAGTTTGGCAACCGGCCCTTGATAATAGTCTGAACCGAAATGACCGCTCTATTCACTCTCCTGCCCGAGGCTGTCCAGACGGTATCCGAAGGCAGCAAGGAAGCCATCCTGCGCCGGCTGGCGGGCCTGTTTTCCGACGTCTACGCGCTCGATCGCGATGCCGTGCTCACGAAAATCACACAGCGCGAGGATCTGGGAAGCACCGGCTTCGGCCGGGGCTTCGCGATCCCGCATGCGCGCGTCTCCACGCTGACCCGGCCCGTGGCGGCCATCCTGAAACTCAACGCGCCGGTCGATTTCGACGCGGCGGACGGTATGCCGGTGGACCTGGTCTTCGGCCTGCTCTCGCCCGAAGGGGCCGGCGCCGCGCATCTCCATGCCTTGGCCGCGATCTCGCGGATGATGCGCGACGAACGGATGCATGACGCGCTGATCCAGGCACCGGGCCCCGAGGCGGTCTACAGCCTCCTTTCCGATGTCATTGACCGCGACGCCGCCTGAAGTCTCCGGCGCCGGGCTGCACTGGCGCGCGCTGGAAGGGCTCTATGCCTCGGCTCCGATCAATCGGCTGTTTCCGTCGAAACTGCGGATTCTGGGTGAAGGCAGCGCGCGGATCACGTTCCTGATCGAGCCCAGCTGCTTTCACGCCGCCGGCGCCGCGCATGGCACGATCTATTTCAAGATGCTGGACGATGCCGCGTTCTATGCCGCCAACACGCTCGTCACCGATCGTTTTCTGCTGACCACATCGTTCAACCTGCATTTCTCCAAGCCGATCCGCGAAGGTGAAGTCACCGCCGAAGGGCGCTGGATCAGCGGCCGGCGCCGGGTCCTGGTCGCGGAATCGCGGCTGGTCGATGCCGAGGGAGAGGAAGTGGGGCGCGGCACGGGCACGTTCATGCGCTCGCGCATCGCGCTTTCCGGCCTGCCGGGCTATTCCGACGCACTGGCCGATGGCGCCTGAGGTGGAACCGCGGATTCCCGCGCATCTCGAAGTCTCGGCGCTGATTCGCCGGGTCCAGGCCGAAGGTGGCTTTGCCGCCGTGCTCAGCAAGGGGGAGCGCGACGCCGGTACGCTGATGCTCGTCCTTACCGAAAACGGCGCAAACTCAAGGGTTTATGAGAGGATGCCACAGGCGGACGGCACCCGCGCTTGGCATTGTTCGAAGCGCCAGGATCCTGAAAACAAACAGGAATTTCTCGATTTCCTGACCCGGCGCGGAGAGCAGGACCCCGATCTCTGGATCGTGGAACTGGATATCGCACGTGGCGAACGGTTCATCGGATTACCGCCCACGGTTTGATTGACTTCGCCGCAAGTCAGGATAAGCGCGCCTTCGCTCAAGCGGATGCGGCATGGGAGGCGGATCGGCCATCCCTGCTAGCACGCAGACGGGGAGCCGTCGGCAGGTCGTTACGGACACTTCAACGCCCCAAGGGGCCGTCCGTTCCCGCCTGTGTCGGACGCGTTCACCGCTTTTGATCAAGGCATAATGCGAAGCAAGGTCCAGAAGGCCAGCGCGATTGCGCTGACCGCAACGTTGTGCACCGCACTTCTGAGCGCCCAGGGTTCGGGCGCCGCCGCCGAGGAAGCCATTCCGGTCGCGGTTCAGCAGAAACCCGCCATCCCGTTCGTTTCCCATCCGG
This sequence comes from Novosphingobium album (ex Liu et al. 2023), assembly GCF_029076845.1. GTDB lineage: Bacteria > Pseudomonadota > Alphaproteobacteria > Sphingomonadales > Sphingomonadaceae > Novosphingobium. The sequence goes on along the minus strand of NZ_JARESE010000020.1, from coordinate 177,662 downwards.
TCATCCAGCCGCTTCCTGCCATGCCGGGCGAGGACAATGCTGGCACTGTGGACGCTGCCGGCGATGACGATGCGGAACCGGATTCGATCCGCGAGGCCGCTTCGCTGGGCGAACTCGTCGCCGCGCAGCCCCTGCCGGAAAACCTTTCGCGCGAGCTCAATTGCCTGGCCGGCGCCATCTATTTCGAAGCGCGGGGCGAATCGCTCTCGGGCCAGCTCGCGGTGGGCCGGGTGATCGTCGATCGCGCCAATTCGGGCCGCTTCCCCAGCAGCTATTGCGGCGTGGTCTATCAGCCCGCGCAGTTCTCGTTCGTGCGCGGTGGCGGGATGCCGCCGATCCGTAAGGGATCGCGCGACTGGCGTGAGGCCGTCGCCATTGCCCAGATCGCCGACGACAACACCTGGACGAGCCCGGCGCAAGGCGCGTTGTTCTTCCACGCCGCGCGCGTCTCGCCCCGCTGGCGCCTCACCCGGCTGGCGCGGGTGGACAACCACATCTTCTATCGCTGATATTGGTGCTCTCCCGGCCTGTGCGGGCCGGGAGCCGCCATCGCCGGGTCAGGCCTTGAGGCTGACCCACATCGGCGCGTGGTCGCTGGCCTTCTCGCGCCCGCGATAGCTCTTGTCGACGCCGCATGCGACGAGCCGGTCGGCCAGCTCGGGCGAGAGCAGCGCATGGTCGATGCGAAAGCCGTGATCGCGCTGCCAGGCGCCGGCCTGATAGTCCCAATAGGTCCACAGGCCGCCGCGCGGATTGTGCAGCGCCAGCGCATCGGTCCAGCCATCGTGCAGCAGCCGCATATAGGCATCGCGCGATTTGGGCTGCATCAGCGCATCGGCCGCCATCGCGGCGGGCGCCCAGACATCGCGGTCATGCGGGATGACGTTGTAGTCGCCCGTGACGATCGCCGGCACTTCCTCCGCCGAGATCGCGCGCATCCGGTCGCGCAGACGGCTCATCCAGCGCAGCTTGTAATCGAACTTGGGGCCGGGCTGCGGATTGCCGTTGGGCAAGTAGATGCACACCACCCGCAGGCCGAAAACCTCCGCCTCAAGATAGCGCGAATGGTCATCCTCGGGATCGCCGTCGAGCCCGCGCTGGATTTCGACCGGGCGTTCGCCATCGGCCAGGATCGCGACGCCGTTGAAGCCCTTTTGCCCGTGCCAGATCGCCTGGTAGCCGATCTTTTCGAACTCGTCGGCGGGAAAGCCCTCGTCCTGCGTCTTGATCTCCTGCAGGCAGGCGACCGAGGGCCGGGTTTCCTCCAGCCATTCGAGCAGGCGCGGCAAGCGGGCCTTGATGCCGTTGATGTTGAAGCTGGCTACACGGATCAGGGGGCCGGTGGTCACGGGCGGGATCAGACCGCGAAGCTCGATCCGCAGCCGCAGCCGGCGGTCGCGTTCGGGTTTTCGACGCGGAAGGCCGCGCCGCCCAGCGATTCGACGAAATCGACCGTGCAGCCGGCCACCAGATCGAGGCTGACCGGATCGACCACCAGCCGCACGCCATCGGTTTCCGTCACCGCGTCATCGCCATAGGGCGCTTCGGCCAGGCCGAACTTGTACTGGAAGCCGGAACAGCCCCCGCCTTCGACCGAAAGGCGCAGGATCGCGGGCTTGCCCTGCTTTCCGGCAATCGTCGCGACGCGCGCGGCGGCCGAGGGACTGAGAGAGACGGGCTGGATGTTCATGCCCTGAATGTAGGCGCCGCCGTGTGTCGCGGCAAGCGCCCTTCCCGCCAAGGTGCCCGCGCGCCGTGTCCGTCGACTGCCAGCCCCGTCAGGCCATCTGGATATAGCTGCGCATCGCCTCGGCTTCGGATTCGATCTTGTCGATGCGGTATTTCACCAGATCGCCGATCGAAACGAAGCCGGCCATGCGGCCCTCGTCGACCACCGGCAGGTGGCGGATGCGGCGGCGGGTCATCAGCGAAAGCGCGGCCAGCACGGTGGTGTCGGTCGTCACCGTGACGGCGGGCGCGGTCATCACGTCCCCCACCGGGCGTTCCAGCACGGCCGGGCCGAATTCGTGCAGGCGGTAGATCACGTCGCGTTCGGAAAAGATGCCGGCCAGGCTTTCGCCCTGCATCACCGGCAGGGCGCCGATCCGGCGCTCGGCCAGCATGGCGGCGGCATCGCGCACCGTCGTGGTGACATGGCAGGTGAGGACTGCGGCATCGCGGCCCTCGATCAGGCGACCGATGGTCATTTTCTGTCTCTCCCTTGTTCTGGGGTGAAAGAATATCACAACTCGGGCCGCCACGCCACTTCGCCGCATTCATGCCTCCGGCCAGGGTCGCGGCGCTTGCGGCGGGGCGGGCAAAGGGGCACAGGAGGCGCGATGATTCCGCGCTCGCCCCTGGATGATCCGCACAACGCGGCCTTCGCCTGGGCGCGCTATCGCCGCGTGATGCGCTGGATGATGCTCGTGACGGTGACGATGGTGGCGGGATCGGTCTGGCTGCTTTACCGCAGCAATGGCCTGGTTTCGATCCACCTCTACATCGCCACCGCGCTGGGCATCGGCTTTACCATGCTGCTGGCATCGGCGCTGATGGGGCTGGTGTTCCTTTCCAGCGGCACCGGCCACGACGAGTCGATCGCCGACAAGCTGGAGGATGAGCGCAACCGGGAAGGCTGATCGGGGGCCGATCGGGCGTGCGCGATCCGCGATGCTTAGGCCGCGAGCATCCAGCGCTGGGCCGATTCGCGGAAATCCGGGCCGAGCGCGACCGGGCCATCGGGCCCGGATGTCACCAGCACGGTCCGCGCGAAGACGATCGGCTGGTCCTCCTGCATCAGAAGCTGGGCCAGCGTGTGGCTGGTCCGCCCCAGGGCCAGGACGGCGACATGCATGGCGATGGGGATCGGATAGCGGCCTTCGCCCAGGTATTCGATGGCCAGGCTCGCGACGACCGAGCTGTTCGGCCCCAGGCTTTCGCGATAGCCGCTGGCCCGGTGGAACCGCACGCGCCCTTCCTCCAGCAAGCCGGCGAACGCGACGTTGTTGACATGCATGTTGAGATCGAGATCGCCGAAGCGCAAGTCGATCGCGCAGCGGAACGGATAGCGCGCGGGATCGAGCAGCGCGGGTTCGGGTCTGGCCATGGCTGGGGGCCTAGAGCCAGGTCGGCGGCAGGTCCAGCCGCGCGGCGGGCATCAGCCTTTCTTGCCGACGATCCGGGCGATTTCGGCCGCCACCAGCTTTTCGACCATCGGCGGCAGGTTCTTGTCGAGCCATTCGGCCAGCGCCGGGCGCAGCAGATCACGCGTCAGGCCTTCTAGCGAGGTTTCGCCCGAACGGACGATCTGCGGCGGCACGCCCGGCTGCGACAGCATCGCCAGCGCGGCGAGCGAATCGCGCATACTGGCCCGCGCCTCGGGATTGACCAGGGCCTCGTCGGCCGCCTCGGCCTCATCGTCCTCATCCTCGGCCGGTTCGTCGGCGATCTCGATCATGCCGGCGAGATCGAGCACGTCGGCCTCGTCCGCGCCGTCAAGCGGTTCTTCCTCGGCCACGCCGGCGGTCGCGCGGCGGCGGCGTTCGACAGCGGCACCCGCGCGGTTGTCCCGCGCGATCACCTGCTTGATCGATTCGAGTATCTCCTCGACGGTAGGCTCCCCGGCCTGGCGCATCGCTTTACCCCCTGAGCGCTGAGTCATTGCGGTGGAATGTCACCGTCCTGCACCGGCGTGTCAACGGTGCGTGTCGATTGCACGGTCGGCGCGCGATCGTCGTCCCAGTCGAACCACTTGCCGCGCACGCGCTTGTAGTTGAGATCCGGGTCGTACAGCGTGCCGCCATCCAGATTGAGGTCGCGCGCTTCGGCCCGGCCCATCGCGGCCAGCAGCGAGAAGCCGGCGACGTAGGCGTTGCGCCGGGCCGTCACCAGCCGCACGCGGGCGTTGAGCAGTTCCTGCTCGGCATTGAGGATGTCGAGGATCGTGCGGTTGCCCACGGTGTTTTCCGCCCGCACGCCTTCCAGGCTCAGCTCGGCGGCTTCCACCGCCACTTGCGCCGAGCGGATCAGCTCGTTCGCGGCGGTCCATGAGGTATAGGCCGAGCGGGTCTGCGCGATCACGTCGCGCTCGATCTCGATCTGGGTTTCGAGCGCGGCCGAGGCTTGCGCCTGCGCCTGCCGGCGCTGCGCCGCCGGGCGGCCGCCCTGGAACAGCGGAATGGTCAGCCGCGCACCGGCTTGCGCGGTCTGCTCGGTCTGCTTGATCTGCGCGGAATTGGCGCCGCCCAGCGTGTTGAAATAGTTGTTGTACGCGCCCGAGGTGTAGAGGCTGACGGTGGGCAAGCGGCCCGCGCCGGCAACGTCGATGTCGTTCTCGGCCGCGTCGACGCGTTCCTTGGAGGCGAGGATGTCGGGATTGTTGTCCAGCGCGACGCGAACCGCTTCGTCGGCCGAGACCGGCAGGTTGGGCAGCGGCGGCGGTGGCTCCAGCGCGTTGGGCACTTTGCCGACAAGCTGGATATAGCGTTCGCGCGAGGCGGCCAGGTTGGCCTCGGCGCTGCGCGCGTCGCCTTGCGCCAGCGCCAGCCGCGATTGCGACTGGGCCACGTCGGTGCGGGTGAGATCGCCGATCTCGAAACGGTCGCTGGTCGCTTGCAGGTTGACGTTGAGCACGTCCACGTTGCCGCGATTCAGCCCGACGATCGCCTGGTTCTGGATCACGTCCATGTAGGCCGCCACGATTTGCGAGAAGACCGCGCTTTCCGTGCCGCGCAAGTCCGCCTGGCCGGCTTGCACCCGGTTCTTCGCCGCCTTCACCCGGTTCTTCACCGCGCCGCCCGAATAGATCGGCACGCCCAGGTCCACGCCCGCCGAAAGCCCGCGTTCGGGCGCGGTGAAGCTGTTCGCGCTGCGCTTGACGAATTCGGTGTAAGTCGCGTCGGCGCTGAGGCTGGGCAGGCCCGAGGCGCGCGCGATCGGCACGCTTTCGTCGGTGGCGCGCTGCTGGGCCCGCGCGGATTCAAGCGTCGGGTTGGTCTGGTAGGCCAGCACCAGGGCATCGCGCAGCGTGTCGGCGAAAGCAGCCTGCGCGCCGGCGGTCAACAGCAAGCAGGCCCCGGTCAGCAGACCGGCGCGTCCGACAGCGCGGATCATGGTCAGAAGCTCCAGCGTTTCGGCGCGGCGAATTCGGGAAGGACCGGAATGCCGATTTCGGCGAGCGGCAGCAGCGAGACCTCGCCGGCGGTCTTGCGGCCGACCGCGAGCCGGGTCACGCCGCGCAGCAGCAGCCCCGTCACCACGCGGCCACCTTCGCCCAGCCGCGCGGCGAGCGCCGCCGGCAGTTCCTCGATCGCGCCGTCGATCACGATCAGCGAAAAGCCGTCGCTGGCTGCGGGCTTGGTGGCCGCGGCCGGATCGACCGCGTCGAGCGTGCCCACCAGCGGGCGCAGCAGCGCGGCGAGATAGCCCTGGCCATCCCCCACCAGCAGCGCCTTGTCGGCCGGCTTGGGCGCGGCTTCGGCCAGCATCCGGCCATGGACCAGCGGCGCGGCGAGCGAGCGGCCATTGCCCAGCGGGATCGCGCGGTCGATATAGGCGGCGGCGCGCATCGCCTCGGGCACGAAATCCTCACGGGCCACGTTGGCCATCGCGGCCAGCACCCAAGGTTCGTTGACGCCGCTGGTGCGCAACTGGCTGTCGATCATGGCACGGCGCGCCGCTTCCGATGAGGCGGTGGGCCGATCCTCGGTCATTGTCATTGCGAGCATTTTCCCTCATGTGCCCGCCCCGGGTGCGGACAATGCATAGCGCCGGGCCTTCTATGACATGCGGCCTGCTACGCCAAGCGCTTTGACGGAATGGGTCCGCCGTGACTAGAGACGCATCGACCGGAGTGGAATCGGCATCGACCAGCTGCTTCCACCCGACCGTCTCACCGCCGTTCAGGAGCGCACGATCATGGCCGAAATGGTGACTATCCGCGAAGCCGACCTTGTCGACAGCATCGCCGATGCCCTGCAATACATCAGCTACTTCCATCCGATGGATTATATCCGCGCGCTGGCGAAAGCCTGGGAGCGCGAGGAGAACCCCGCCGCGAAGGACGCGATGGCGCAAGTGCTGGCCAATTCGAAAATGTGCGCGCAGGGCCACCGGCCGATCTGCCAGGACACTGGCATCGTCAACGTGTTCCTGAAATGGGGGCAGAACTGCCGGCTCGAATCGGACAAGTCCTTGCAGGAAGTCGTCGATGAAGGCGTGCGCCGGGCCTATATGCACCCGGGAAACAAGCTGCGCGCCTCGATCGTCGCCGATCCCGCCTTCACCCGGCGCAATACCAGGGACAACACGCCTTGCGTGCTCAATGTCGAGATGGTGCCGGGCAGCACGGTGTCGGTAGACGTTGCGGCCAAGGGCGGCGGCTCGGAAAACAAGACCAAGTTCAAGATGATGAACCCCAGCGATTCGATCGTCGACTGGGTGCTGGAGATGATCCCACAGATGGGCGCGGGCTGGTGCCCGCCCGGCCAGATCGGCATCGGCATCGGCGGCACGGCGGAAAAGGCGGTCCTGCTCGCCAAGGAATCGCTGATGGACGAGATCGACATTCACGAGCTCAAGGAGCGCGGCCCGCAGACCGATACCGAGGCGCTGCGCATCGAGCTGTACGACAAGGTCAACGCGCTCGGCATCGGCGCGCAGGGGCTGGGCGGGCTGACCACGGTGCTCGACGTCAAGGTCAGGGAATGGCCGTGCCACGCGGCGGGCAAGCCGGTGGCGCTGATCCCCAACTGCTCGGCGACGCGCCATGCGCATTTCACGCTCGACGGCTCGGGGCCGAAATTCCTCGAAACCCCGAAACTGGACGACTGGCCTGACGTCACCTGGGCGCCCGACGCGCAGGCCAGGCGCGTCGATCTCGACACGCTGACGGCGGAGGAAGTGCAGAGCTGGAAGCATGGCGACCGGCTGCTGCTCAACGGCAAGATGCTCACCGGCCGTGACGCGGCGCACAAGCGCATCCAGGACATGCTGGCGAAAGGCGAGGAACTGCCGGTCGATTTCCGTGGCCGGGCGATCTACTATGTCGGCCCGGTCGATCCGATCGTCGGCGAAGTGGTCGGCCCCGCCGGCCCGACCACCGCGACCCGCATGGACAAGTTCACCGACATGATGTGCGAGCTGGGCCTGCTGACGATGATCGGCAAGGCCGAGCGCGGGCAGGGCGCGACCGAGGTGATCGCCAGGCACAAGGTCGCCTACCTGATGGCGGTGGGCGGCGCGGCCTATCTCGTCGCCCGCGCGATCCGCGAGGCGAGGGTGCTTGGTTTCGCCGACCTCGGCATGGAAGCGATCTACGAATTCACCGTCGAGGACATGCCGGTGACGGTCGCGGTCGACAGCGAGGGCAACAATGTCCACCAGCTCGCGCCGCAAGTCTGGAAGGCGAAGATCGCGCAAGACCATCTCGTCGCGGGCTGACCTTTCGTTGGCCAGCGGCCTTTCGGCGCGGGCGGGCCCTGGCCCGGCTCGACGAAGCGCTGATCCGCGCCGACCGGCGGCATGGCCAGCATGGCCCGGTCCGCGCTATGCGGGCCGGTCATGAACGATGATATCCCAGAGGCGCGCGTTCCGGCGCGGCTCGTCCTCGCGTCGCTGATCGCGCTGTGGGCGTGCTATTTCCTGGTCGCGACACTGCGCGGGATCTTCCTGGGGTTCGAGTTCGACTGGCCGATCATCTCGCGCCGCCTGACCATCTGCATCGTCTCGATGCTGGTGATGGCCGCGCTCTGGCCGCTGCTGCAATTGCTCGATCGGCGCTCGTTCGGCACGCGCGTGGCGGTCGTGATGCTGGGCGCGCTGCCCGTCTCGCTGGCGCTGGGTGCGATCAACGAGGCGGTGTTCTCCGACATCGACGGCGAGATGCCGGCCGAGCAGCAGGGCGAAGGTGGCAATGTGCGGATCTCGCGCGACGATGCCGGCAATATCCTGGTGGACTTGCCGCCGGCCCCGCCCAAGCCGCCAGCCCCTCCCGTGGCGCCGGTTCCGGCTCCGGGAGCGCCGGATTCGGCCAGGGCGCCCCAGGTTCCGGCCGTTCCCCCGACGGCCGCCCCGGCCGGCAAGCCGCCGCAGGCCGGAACCGGATCGAAGATCACGCTGCAGGCGCCGACGGACGAGCGCGCGACCAAGCGCTGGGCGGTGATCGCCGATACCGCGTTCGGCCGCTACTTCCTCGTGCTCGCCTGGGCGGCGCTCTATTTCGCGCTGGTCAAGGCCGAGGAAGCGCGCGCGGCCGAGCGGCGCGAAGGCGAATACCGGCGCGCCGCCGCCGCCGCAGAGCTGCGTTCGCTGCGCTATCAGGTCAATCCGCACTTCCTGTTCAACACACTCAATTCGCTGTCCGCGCTGGTCATGACCGGGCGGCAGGACGATGCCGAACAGATGATCCAGACGCTTTCCACTTTCTATCGCCACACGCTTTCGGGCGATCCGACCAACGACTTGCCGCTGGCCGACGAGATCGAGCTGCAGCAGCTCTATCTCGCGATCGAGGGCGTGCGCTTTCCCAGCCGGCTGCTCACGCAAATCGATGTTGACGCCGACGTCGCCGATGCGATGGTGCCGGGCATGATCCTGCAGCCGCTTGTCGAAAACTCGGTGAAGTACGCGGTCGCCAGCACGCGCGAGCCGGTGACGATCACTATCGCCGCGCGGCGCGAGGACGGTTTCCTGTGCCTTTCGGTCAGCGACAACGGCCCCGGCGCGCGCCAGGGCGAGACGCATGGCTGCGGCATCGGCCTGGGCAATGTGCGCGATCGCCTGCGCGCGCGCTTCGGTGACGCGGCCAGCCTTGCCTTCGGCAAGCGCGCCGATGGCGGCTTCAGCACCGTGATCCGCATTCCGCTGGAACTCGCCCGTGCCTGAAGCCTTGCGCGCGCTGATCGTCGATGACGAGCCGCTGGCGGTCGAGCGGTTGCAGGTGATCTGTTCGCGGCTCGATGAAGTCGCGGTGGTCGGCACCGCGAACGACGGGCAGGCGGCCTTGCGGCTGATCGACGCGCTGGCGCCCGATCTCGTCCTGCTCGACATGACGATGCCCGAAACCGACGGGCTGGGCGTCGCCCGGCGGCTGGGCCGGCTGGCGAACCCGCCGGCGATCATCTTCGTCACCGCGCATGATGAATTCGCGGTCGAGGCGTTCGATCTCGACGCGGTGGACTATGTGCTCAAGCCGGTCGCGCCGGACCGGCTGCGCCGCGCCATCGCGCGCGTCGTCGCGCGGCGGGCCGATCGCGCGGCCCGGCCCGAGAGCGCGGGAGAGGCCTGGCTCAGCGAATTCTGGGTGCCGCATCGCTCCGAACTGGTGCGGGTCGCCGCATCCGACGTGCAGCGCATCGATGCCGAGCGCGATTATGTGCGCATCCATGTCGCGGGGCAGAGCTATCTGCTGCTGCAGACCATCACGGGGCTGGAATCGCGGCTCGATCCGGCGAAGTTCATCCGCATCCACCGCTCCACCATCCTGCGCCGGGACCATGTCACGGGCCTTCGGCATGAAGGGCTTGGCGTCTGGTCGGTCGAGACCGCCGATGGCGAGGCCTTGCGGATCGGGCGGACCTATCTGCCCAACGTAAAGAAAATGGCGGGCCGCTAGGCCCGCCAGTTTGTTGGCACTTCTTCTTTTGGGACCTCGGTTGTCGGGGGATCAGCCGCCCAGGCGCTCGTTCTCGATGGCGAGAGCCATGTCGTTGCGCGCCTTGGCGTGGGCTTCCTTGTAGCAGGCCAGCGTCTTGGCCGAGCGCAGGCGCGTGCCGGTGGTCATCTCGTCAAAGCCGCAGGCCTGCCGAGCGGCCTGGTCGAGGCGGCGCTCCAGCTTCTTCTGGCCTTCGGCGGTGGCCAGGTTCAGGTCGCCGTAGCTGACGCGGACTTCGCGGGCATAGGACGCGGTGGCGGTCAGGGCGATGCCGAGCGCGGCGGCCATGGCGAACGGGGTGGTGATCTTCATTGTGTACTTCCTCCTCATGGGTGAGCCGGCGGCGGGGGGACTTACTGTCCGGCTCGATGAGTGGGTTGTGCCGGGAATCGGGGCGCCGCGCATGGCGGGCTCGACTGTGGCTCGTCCCGGCTCGACGAACGGCAAGGCGGCCCGATGAACGACTTCGGCCATCGACGAACGCCATCGCCCGCTGGCGGGAAAGGCATGGATTTCCGGGGTGTGCGGGCGAATCGGGGCCGCGTTTCGCGCTGCCCTGGGTGTGCAAGGCGCGACTGGCCTTGTGCGGCCGGGATGACTACAGTGCGACGGGAACATGGCCATTCTCGTCATCTTCTGCCTGGGCATCGCCAATTTCGCCGCGCACAAGGCCGTGCTGGAAAGCGGCCATCCGCTGCTGGGCCAGATGCCGCGGTTCTTCCACCTCCTGTCCGGGCGCGTCAGCCTGCTGGTCGAATTCGTGATGTTGTTGGGCGCGATGCTGATGGCCCATGCCGGATCGCTGGCCTGGGCCTGGGGCTATGCCGTCTACAGCGCCTTTAACGGCTTGTCCGCCTGGCTCATCCTGACGAGGAAAGTATGATGGGAACCCTGTGCCCGCCCGGGCGGTTTCCCGCATGAGACGCGGCGCGCGCGACAGCGGCGGCCATGCGCGATGCGGCCACTTTACCGCGCGCGACGTCGCGCGGCTGCAATACGATTTCCGTAACGTACCCTATGGCTTTCCCCGCAAGTCACCGGACGTTGCGGCTGGTCTGCCGGGAAGGAGAACCGATGGGATTGCTGATGGACGGTGAACCGGCAGATGCACGGTAGCGCGGACCCGATGCGGCGCGGCCCGATCAAGCTCTTTCACCTGAGCGACCTTCACTTCGGGCTGGAGGATCGGCAGGCGCTCGCCTGGGTGGAGGATTGCATCGGCGCCGAGCGGCCCGACGCGATCGCGATCACCGGCGACCTGACGATGCGCGCGCGGCATCGCGAATTCGCCGTCGCCTGCCAGTGGATCGGCTCGCTCGACGTGCCGGTGACGGTCGAGGTGGGCAATCACGACATGCCCTATGTCAATCTCATCGAACGCTTCGTGACGCCTTACAAGCGGATCCAGGCGATCAAGGCGGTGGTGGAGGTGGAGCTTGACCTCGGCGATCTGGCGATCGTCCCGCTCAGGACCGCGACGCGCGCGCAGTGGCGCTTTCCCTGGTCGAACGGCTGGGTGACGCGCTCCGCGCTGGCCGAGACGCTGGCGGCGATCGACGCGCTGCCGGCCGGCACGCGCGTGCTCGTCACCGCGCATCATCCGCTGCCCGAACGCAGTGCCGCGGGCAAGCGGCTGACGATCAACGGCACGCGCGCGCTGGAGGAACTGGCGCGCCGCAAGGTGCTGGGGATTCTCAGCGGCCATGTCCACGATCCGTTCGACCTGATCGAGCAGACCCCGGCCGGGCCGGTGCGCATGATCGGCGCCGGCACGCTCTCGCAGCGCATCCGGTCGACCCCGCCCAGCTTCAACCAGATCATCATCGATGGCGGCAAGGTCACGGTCGAGGCGCGCAACCTCGGGCATGTGCCCACGCCGGACATGCAGATCGACGATGTGCCCGAAGATGCCATGCCGCCGCGCAAGCCCGGTGAGCCGGTCTCCTCGATCGCGACGATCCCACCGGTCGATCCCCCGCTCTACTGATCGCGTTGCCGCGCGCACCGGACAAGGCCCCCCACGCGAAAACGGCCGCGCCGGCTCATGCCGGCACGGCCGTCCGCGCGATACCGCCGGCGGGGGGTGGGCGGTGCCGGTATCAGTATTCGTGGTCGATCGAGCCCACGCCATTGATCGCGCTGCGCAAATGCGCCGGCTTGCGGTGCAGCGTGACATTGCCCGCGCCGTTGATCTCCACATCGACATTGCGCGTGGCGGCGATGCTGACATCACCCATGCCATCCACCCGTACAGTGGCATCCTCGGCATCCAGCCGGGCCAGATCGAGGTCGCTGGCGCCCGCGGCCCTGATGTCGAGCCGGCGGACCTTGCCGTCGGCGGTCAGGTCCACCGCGCCTTCGGACCGCAGGCGGAACTGGTCCTGCTGCAGCCCGGCCAGCGCGATATCACCGGGGGCTTCCAGATCGAGCCCCGCGATCTGCGGCGCGACGATAGTGACGTCAAGGCCATGGCCCAGCCGGGCGGGGCCCTTCAGCGAGAGGTGGCCATTCTCCCAGACCAGCCGGTCGATTGCGGCCGCCGGGCCCCTGACCACCATTTTCGCCTCGTCGCCGCGCGAGAAGTGCAGGTCCACCGGCACTTCCATGGTGAGCGTCTGGCCGCTGTCGATCGCGAAGGTGCGCGTTTTGCGCGGGCCCTTGGCATCCGGGCCGAAGCTGATGTTGAAGCCTTCGCCGCCCAGCATCGACTGGTGCAGCTCCTTGCCGCCGACCACCCAGGCAAGGCCGAGCGCGACGACGCACAGGATGGTTCCGCTGGCAAATACCACGAGCAGTTTCTTGAGCATGGTCCTGTCCTTCCTCATGCGAAGTCGTCGGATTTGATGGCGGGCTCGATCACCCGGTAGTGCAGGCGGCCGAACCACATCAGGGCATTGATCACCCAGATCGAGACGATGGTGAGCAGCGCCCCGGCCGCGACCGATCCGGCCATGATGCCAAGCCCGGCCAGCAGCGCGGCGATGGCGCCGCCCGGCATCGCGCTGAACGGGCCGACGACCATGACGAAGCCGCCGGCGATGAACACCGCGATCACCGCGACATACAAGGCCACGATCACGCCGATGATCGGCAGCACGATCGGCGCCAGGATCAGGATGTCGATCGTGGCCAGGCCCATGAACGCCAGCACCGCCGCCCAGGCCGAGGACGGCGTGCGCCCCGCTTCCCAGTTGCGGATGCCGGCTTCCAGCCGCAGCTCGCGGGCCAGCCGGCCGGGGTTGCCCAGGGCCTCGGCCACTTCCGACTCGGATCGGCCATCGGCTGCGCCGGCATCGAAATGGGCTTCGTAATCGCCGACGATCTCGGCCACATCCTCGGCGGGCATCCCCTTGAGGCCGGCCTTCAGCCGCTTGATGAATTCGTTACGCGTCATGGCTTGCCTCCGCTTGGCCTTCCGGCGCCGCTTCTGCTGCGGGCGTGATGAGGCCTTCGACCGCGGCGGTGAACGTGCGCCATTCGGCGACCTGCTCCGCAAGACGGCCACGGCCGGTATCGGTGATCTTGTAATATTTGCGCGGCGGACCCGAGGGCGATTCCTCAAGGTAAGTGCCGACCAGCCCTTCGGACTGCATCCGGCGCATCAGCGGGTAGATCGTCCCTTCGCCCATATCGACCGCGTGGGCCATGCGGCTGGCGATCTCGTAGGCGTAGCTGTCACCGCGCGACAGCAGGGCGAGCACGCACAGGCCGAGCACCCCTTTCTTCAACTGGATTTCGATTTCGGACACGAATCATCTCCCGTGGACGAGAGGCGGTGTATCGCAAGGTAGTATGTTATGCAAGATACCTTGCATCGACTTAATGCGTGTTCATGCAAGGTATCTTGCTATCACGAGGTATTGTGCAAATGCCTGTCGCATAAGGACATGACATAACACCATATTATCCCTGGATCGCGAGCGGTTTGCATCACCCGTGCGGTGCGCTATGGCATGGCGATGCGCATGATCGGGCTTGTCGGAGGCATGAGCTGGGAAAGCTCGGCCGAATATTATGGTATCATCAACCGGGCGATTCGCGATCGCATCGGGCCGACGGCATCGGCGCGATGCCTGCTCTGGTCCTTCGACTTTTCCGAGATCGCGGCGCTGCAACGGGCCGGGGACTGGGATACCCTCACCGCGCGCATGATCGACGCGGCGACCCGGCTCGAAGCGGCGGGGGCGGACATGGTGGTGATCTGCACCAACACGATGCACCGCATGGCCGACGCGGTGCAGGCCGCGATCGCGATCCCGCTGCTGCACATCGCGGATACCGTCGCGGAACCCATCGTCGCTGCGGGAATGGGCAAGGTAGGCCTGCTGGGCACGGCCTTCACCATGGAACAGGACTTCTATCGCGGGCGACTGCGCGATCGCTTCGGGCTCGATGTGCTCGTGCCCGAAGCGGCGGACCGGGCAACGGTGCACCGCATCATCTACGACGAACTGGTCGCCGGTGTGGTGACAGAGCAATCGCGGGCCGAATATCGGGCCATCATCGCCCGGCTGGTCGAACGCGGGGCCGAAGCCATCATTCTGGGCTGCACCGAGATCATGTTGCTGCTGCGGCCGGAGGACAGCGCGGTGCCGCTGTTCGACACCACGCGGCTCCATGCCGAGGCGGCGGTCGCGGCGGCGCTGGCGGATTGACCGGACAAGAAAAAGGGGCCGCGGCTGCCCGCGACCCCCTTGCAGGTCGATAAACCCGAAGTCTTAGCGCTTCGAGAACTGGAAGCTGCGGCGGGCCTTGGCGCGGCCATACTTCTTGCGCTCGACCACGCGGCTGTCGCGGGTGAGGAAGCCGGCGGCCTTCACCGCGCCGCGCAGCACGGGCTCGTACTTCGACAGGGCCTGCGCGATGCCGTGCTTGACGGCGCCCGCCTGGCCCGAAAGACCGCCGCCCTTGACGGTGGCGATGACATCGTACTGGCCGGTGCGATCGGCGACCTGGAACGGCTGGGCGATGACGAGGCGCAGCGTCGGGCGCGCGAAATAGACTTCCTGGTCACGGCCGTTGACCGTGATCTTGCCGCTGCCGGGCTTCAGCCAGACGCGGGCGACTGCATCCTTGCGGCGGCCGGTGGCATAGGCGCGGCCCTGCGCGTCGATCTCCTGATCGCGCAGCGGCGCGGGCGGAGCGGCGGGGATGACGGGCGCCTGGGTCTCGGCCACCACGGGGGCCGGCGCGGCGTCGGTAAGGTCCTTGAGGTCGGACAGGCTCTGAACGGTATCGGTATCGGACATCACGCGCCCACCTTGTTCTTGCGATTCATGGATGCGACATCGAGCAGCTCGGGCTGCGTGCCGGCGTGGGGATGCTCGGGGCCGCCATAGACGTGCAGCGCGCGCATCTGGGCGCGGCCGAGGGGCCCGCGCGGGATCATGCGCTCAACCGCCTTTTCCAGCACGCGCTCGGGAAAGCGGCCGGCCAGAACCTTGTCGGCGGTCACTTCCTTCAGGCCGCCGGCATAGCCGGTGTGCTTGTAGTAGGTCTGCTGCTTCAGCTTGTTGCCGGTGAAGCGGACCTTTTCGGCATTGATCACGACGACGTGATCGCCGCAATCGACATGCGGGGTGAAGCTCGGCTTGTGCTTGCCGCGCAGCAGGTCGGCGATGATGACGGCGACGCGGCCGACCACCAGACCCTCGGCATCGATCAGATGCCATTTCTTCTCCACCTCGGCCGGCTTGATCGACCGGGTGACCTTGGTAAGCGCCTTCATGGCTGGTCATTCCCTATGTATTGGGTGCTGTAACTTTTGCCGCCTCCAGCCGCGCCCAAAGGGGCACGCCGGCTTACGGGAAGGCGGCCCAATCGTCGAAATCCGCCTCTAAGTCAAGCAGGGCGCGGGTTTGCGAAGAGGTAAAATGATACCGTGATGCCGAGCGGGGGCCGATCGCGCCCGCTAGCCGCCGATGCCGGCCAGCCATGCCGCCGTGCCGCTCGCGGCCGCGTCGCAGCGCCAGCCGAGCACGGCGGGCTCGTCATAAGGATGGAGCTGGGCAAGCCGGCGCGTGGCCGGTTCGAGCAGGGCGGCATTGGTCTTGAGCAGCGCGCCGGTTTCCTCCGCCGTGCTTCTTGTGCCGTTCCACACGAAGATCGCGGTCATCGCAGGAAGGATGTTGCCGCAGGCGATCAGCCCTTCGTCCAGCAGCGCGTGCACGCAGGCGGCGGCCGATTCGCCGTCAGGAAAGGGGCACCAGAGGAGCGCGGGCACGTCCCTTGGCGCCGCCTCGGTCATTTGCGGGCGCCCAGCGCGTGCGCGCCCCAGACCGTGGCGACCAGCACCAGCGCACCGACAAGCTGGTGCGCCGCCGCGATCCACAGCGAAACGCCCGACCAGACGGTGAGCACGCCCAGCACGATCTGCAGGCCGAACGCACTGTGCAGCGCCACCGAAACCTCGCGCCGGTGCTTCGCGCGCAAGCGGCGGCCCATCATCACCAGCGCGATCACCACCACCCAGGCCCACCAGCGGTGCAGGAAATGCGTGAGGTAGGGATCGCTGAACAGTGCGTGCGCCGTGCCTTGCGACCAGTCGATGCCTTCGGGCAGGAAGCGGCCCTGCATCAGCGGCCAGGCATCCAGGCTGAACCAGCCCGCGCCCGAGACATAGCCCGCGCGCAACCCCGCGACGAGCGCGCCCAGGAACAGCTGCACCGCGACGACGGCCAGCGCGGCCGCGCCGAACCCGGTCAGCCGCGACGGGGCTTCCCGGCGGCCAAGCGCCTTGAGATCAAGCGCGGTCCAGACCAGCCCGCCCAGCGTGGTCAGCGCCACCAGCAAGTGCGCCGCCAGCCTGAAGTGGCTGACCTTCACGTCCTGGCTGAGCCCGGAGGACACCATCCACCAGCCCACCGCGCCTTGCAGGCCGCCCAGCGCCAGCAGCGCGAGCAGGCGCGGCTTGTAGCCCAGCGGGATCGTGCGGCGATACCAGAACCAGGCCAGCGGCAGCGCGAAGGCCAGCCCGATCAGCCGCGCCAGCAGCCGGTGGACCCATTCCCAGAAATAGATGAACTTGTAATCGGCCAGCGTCATGCCGGCCGGGCCGTTGACCTCGGTATATTGCGGGATCCGCTGGTAGGCGGCGAATTCGGCCTGCCACTGCGCTTCGGTCAGCGGCGGGATGGCCCCGGTCAGCGGCTTCCACTCGGTGATCGAAAGGCCCGATTCGGTCAGCCGGGTGATGCCGCCCACGACCACGATCATCACCACCAGCGCCGCCACGATCAGCAGCCATCGGGCAATCGCGGCGATATCGTCGCTGGTTCCAATGAGCGGGCGACCGTCGGGGATTCTCATGCGGCCACTCCCTGCGACCTTGCGCGGTTTTGCGCAAGGGGGGAGCGGGTCGGGGCCGCCATGCGCGACACGCCGCCTTCGCGGACCCGCCCGCCAGGGGTTGCGGCATGATACAACATTACATATGTGCATCGCCATGCGGCACGCCCTCCTCTCGATTCGCGATCGGCTTGACCGGATGGGCGTCGTCCTGTCCGCGCTTTGCGCCGTGCACTGTGTGCTGGGTATCGTCTTTGTCTCGGTCCTGGGCCTGGGCGGGCGATTCCTGCTCGACCCGCGCATTCACCAGATCGGCCTGGCGCTGGCGGTGCTGGTCGGACTGGTCTCGCTCGGCTTTGGCGTGCTGCGGCACGGCCGGCTGGGTCCGCTGGCGATCGGCGCCATCGGCCTGGGCCTGATGGCCTCGGCGATCCTTTCCGGGCATGGCCTGGCGGAAACCGTGCTGACCGTTGCCGGGGTGGCGCTTGTGGCCACGGCGCATATCCGGAACTTGCACCGCGCGGCGTGAGCGCTATCTGCGGGGCATGTCCGCTTTACTCCAGCTCATCGTCAACGGCGAACCGCGCCGGATCGCCCCCGGCGCCAGCATCGCCGATCTCGTTTCCAGCCTTGAGCTTGACCCGCGCAAGGTCGCGGTCGAGCGCAATGGCCTGATCGTGCCGCGATCGACGCTGGCCGAAGCGCCGCTGGGCGATGGCGACGTGCTGGAGATCGTGCACTTCGTCGGCGGCGGCGATGTCGCCGCCCCGCCCGAGGATACCTGGACTGTGGCGGGCCGCACGTTCCGGTCACGCCTGATCGTGGGCACCGGCAAGTACAAGGATTTCGCCCAGAACGCCGCCGCCGTCGAAGCGAGCGGCGCGGACATCGTCACGGTGGCGGTGCGCCGGGTCAACATATCGGACCCCAAGGCGCCGATGCTGACCGATTTCATCGACCCGAAGAAGATCACCTACCTGCCCAACACCGCCGGCTGCTTCACCGCCGACGAGGCGATCCGCACGCTGCGCCTGGCGCGCGAGGCGGGCGGTTGGGATCTGGTCAAGCTGGAAGTGCTGGGCGAGGCGCGCACGCTCTATCCCGACATGCGCGAAACGCTGAAGGCCACCGAAGTGCTGGCCGGCGAAGGCTTCCTGCCGATGGTCTACTGCGTCGATGATCCGATCGCGGCCAGGCAGCTTGAGGAGGCCGGCGCGGTCGCGGTGATGCCGCTGGGGGCGCCGATCGGCTCTGGCCTGGGCATTCAGAACCGGGTGACGATCCGCCTGATCGTCGAGGGGGCGAGCGTGCCCGTGCTGGTCGATGCCGGGGTCGGCACCGCATCCGACGCGGCGGTGGCGATGGAGCTGGGCTGCGACGGCGTGCTGATGAACACCGCCATTGCCGAGGCGAAAGACCCGATTCGCATGGCCCACGCCATGAAGCTGGCGGTGGAAGCGGGCCGCGCGGCCTATCTCGCCGGCCGCATGGCGACGCGCCGCTATGCCGATCCCTCCAGCCCGCTTGCCGGCCTGATCTGATCGCGCCCGCCGGTCCCGCGGGGCCAGGCACGGAGCGATGGTTAACTGCTTGGTAAGTCTAATGTGGTGATCTGTGATTCGCGGAGAGGGGGCAGGCCCGTTCCGCGAGCACGGGATGACAAGCCATGGGCTATGCAGGTACCGCCAGTCTGACCATCAGCGAGCTGCGCGAGTTCGCCAGCTTCACCTCTTGCGAGCAGCGCTATATCAAGCGCGGCCTCGATATCGGTCTGGGCCGGCAGGACGCGTTCAAGCTCTGGGCGCGTAATGCCGATGAGATCGCCTCGATCCGCTCGCAATACGTCGCTTATCAGGATCTCAAGACGCTGCGCGCGATGCGGCCTGACGATATCGGCTTCGACGGGCTCGAAGGCTTCATGGGCAAGCTGGTGCGGATGACCGCTTTCGACTTGTCGCAGGAACGGATCTCCAGCTTTTCGGCCTATCGCTTCCTTTACGAGCGGCTGCTCGGCGCGTGGGCGCGCCCCTGGCTGCCCGGCGCCTTCTGCGGCGCCGCCGCGCTGCCGCAGATTCGCCCCGATCGCCGCAAGCAACTGCTCCACTCGATCAGCGAAGCCGCCGCCACCGCGCCCGGCTGGTCCGATCGTGAGCCGAGCTTCTATCCCGAGTGGATCGAGAAGGAAGCGGCCTAATCTGGAAAACCCAATTCGAAGCTGCCGTCCAAATCTAACCTCAGGCAACCTTGGGAGATGATATCCATGCCGAGCAGGACATCGTAAAAGCGGCTGTCGCCGCCATCTATGCCCAAGATCTCATTACCGATCCCAAAAAATGCAGGGAGCGAATCGTCCTGCGTCTCGGGCCAGATTCCGACATAGAAGTGATAAGTGTGGTGATGTTCCGTGCGCTTGACATTGCCGACCGGCATAGTTCCGCGCCTCTCCAGGCCCACTTTGTTGACGACGTTTTGACTGATTGAGGTGCGCGTTGCACCCGTATCGACCAAGGCGTTGAACTCATGACAAGTCAGATCAACATCAGCGGTCACATCAGGATTGAATGCCCTGATTCCCACCCGAATCCGGATGCGATTGTCCTCTACTCTACCCCTGACATATCGCATTACTCATAAAGCCCAAGTCAACGGGTTCGTCCGTCACGAGTTGAACGGAATAGGGACCACGGCCGAACTTGGCAAATCCTTGCCGGTCTGCTTCCCCCGGCGAGTCGAAGACACCTTCAAGAACTTGATCGTGCAGCAATGCATACCGCCCGTTATTGGACAGCATAAGCCTTTCCAGCATGTCAAGAAATGCTGCGTAATTGCGCTCAATCTCGACCTCGATAGAGTGCGCCATGATTGCTCTCCTGTGTGACGTCCAACGTAACATATGCGGGATTCCGCTGTCACGTGAAAATGCCTTGACTCTGGCACCGTAAAGAGTCCGCTACGCTGCGAATCCGATCACCCCTTGTACAGGGCATCCAGCCTTTCGCCGTAGCGCTCCTTCAGCTTGTGGCGGCGGACCTTGAGGCTGGGGGTCATCTCCTCGTTCTCGATGCTGAACGGCTCGTCGGCGAAGGCGAACTGGCGGACCTTTTCGATCACGGACAAGTCGGCATTGACCCGGTCCACCGCCGCGCGGATCGCCGCCCGGTATTCGGAAGCCGCTCCCAGCGATGCCGTGTCGGCGGGCTGGCCGTTGGCCCGGGCCCATTCCTCCGACCATTCGCGGTCGGGCACGATCAGGCCAACGATGTAGGGCCGCCGGTCGCCCACCACCATGGCCTGCGCGATTTCGGGCTGGAGCGTCAGCAGCGATTCGATTTTCTGCGGGGAGACGTTGTCGCCCTTGTCGTTGACGATCATGTCCTTCTTGCGATCGGTGATGACGATGCGGCCGTTCGCGTCGAGATGGCCGATGTCGCCGGTGTGCAGCCAGCCGTCGTGCAGCACGGCGCGCGTCGCCGCCTCGTTCGCCCAGTAGCCGTGCATCACCAGTTCGCCGCGCACCAGGATCTCGCCATCGTCGGCGATCCGCACCTCGACGCCGTGGAGCGGCGGGCCGACCGTGTCCATCTTGATGCCGGCGCCGGGCCGGTTGCAGCTGATCACCGGCCCCGCCTCGGTCTGGCCATAGCCTTGCAGCAGCGTCAGCCCGATCGACTGGAAGAAGCCGCCAAGCCCGGGATTGAGCGGCGCGCCGCCCGAAACCAGCGCTTTCAGCCGGCCGCCGAAGCGGGCGCGGATGCGGGGACGCAGCGTGTGGTCCAGCAGCTTGCCCAGCGCCCAGTCGCCGAACCGGGGGTGGCCGCGCGCCGCGCGCGATCCGGTGGCGATGGCGCAGTCCATCAGCAGCGCGGGCAGGCGCCCCTGCTTGCCGATCTGCTTGACGATGCGCGTGCGCAGCACTTCGAACAGGCGTGGCACCACCACCATGATCGTGGGGTGCACTTCCTCCATGTTGGCGGCCAGCTTGTCGAGTGCCTCGGCATAGTAGATCTGGCCGCCCAGCCCGATCGGCAGGCACTGGCCGCCGGTATGCTCATAGGCGTGGCTGAGCGGCAGGAACGAGAGGAAAACCTCGTCCTCCCAGCCGAAGTCCTCAAGGATGATGCGCGCGCAGCCAGCCATGTTGGCCAGGATCATGCCGTGGTGCTGGCGCACGCCGCGCGGCGCGCCGCCAGTGCCGCTGGTGTAGATGATGCAGGCCAGGTCCTCGCGCCGCATCCCGGCCGCCCGCGCGCGCACGGCAAGCTGCGCGGCCGGTGCGTCGCCTGCGAGCAGCGCCTGCCAGGCGTGGCTGATGAAGCCGCCCGATTGTGCCGGCGGCGGCAGCGGCTCGATCGCGATCACATGCTGGCACAAGTCGGTCTGGAGCACGGCCGGCAGCAGCGCCCTGGCCAGCTTGGCGGTGGAGACGATCACCGCCCGCGCGCCGGAATTCTCCAGGATATGGACATGATCGCGCGTGGTGTTGGTGGTGTAGGTGGGCACCGTCACGCAGCCTGCCGCCATGATCGCCAGATCGGCGATGCACCATTCGGGCCGGTTTTCCGAGACGATCATCACCCGGTCGCCCGGTTGCAGCCCCATGCGCCGCAGTGCTTCGGCCATCAGGCAGACGCGCCGGGCCGCTTCCTTCCAGCTGATCGCCCGCCACGCGCCGTCCTGCTTGGTCCAGAGCATCGGCTTGTCGCCCAGCGCATCCGCGCGCGCGAGAAACAGCGAGATGAAATTGCCGGCGTTCTCGAAGTCCGAAAGGTCCATGCGCTGCGATCCTCTTCCCCGGCCGGGTCTATGTCGGCGGCGCCTGTCCGGCAAGCCGCCTGCGGGAAAGTCACCTATTGGGAAATGGCGCGGCCCTCGCTGCGCGGATCGGCGGCGCCGTCCAGCGCGCGCCCTTTCACCGCGATGGCATTGGTCTTGAGCGGCAGCTCGGCCTTGCGGATGGCGGCGTGGCCCAGCTTTGCGAGCGCGGGGATCAACGCCTCCAGCTTGGACCCCTGCTCGATCGTCACCGTGTCGCCGGGGGAATAGAGGACGGGCAGCGCCAGCGCGTCCGCGATCGGCAAGCGCCAGTCGATGAAGCCGATCAGCGCGCGTGCCACTTGCACCGGGATCGTCGCGCCGCCCGCCGCGCCCACCACCAGCACCAGCTTGCCGTCCGGGCCATAGACCAGCGTGGGCGCCATCGAGCTGCGCGGCCGCTTGCCGCCCCACACGCCATTGGCCACCGCCGCGCCGTTCTGTTCGGGCACGAAGCTGAAATCGGTCAGCTCGTTGTTGAGATAGAAACCGCCGGCCATGATGCCCGATCCGAACGCGCTTTCGATCGTGGAGGTATAGCTCACCGCCTCGCCCGCGCGGTCGACCACCACGAAGTGCGAGGTGCCGTTCTCGGGCGGGCCGAAGCCCGGCGCGCGGGCCAGGTCGCGCCGGCCGGGGAGCGCTTGCGGCAGCGTCCGGTCCGGCGCGATCAGGCGGCCGCGCGCGTGCAGGTATTCCGGGTCGATCAGGCTTTGCACCGGCACCGGCACGAAGTCGGGATCGGCCAGATAGAGGTCGCGATCGGCGTAGGCGAGCCGCTGCGATTCGGCGAAAAGGTGCCAGGCCACTGGCGAATCGGGGCCGAGCGCGGCCATGTCGAACGGTTCGAGCTGGATGAGGATCGCCAGCACCGTCGTCGCGCCCGAGGATGGCGGGCCCATGCCGCAGATCCGGTAGGCGCGGTAGACGCCGCAGACCGGCGGGCGCTCCTTTGCGGCATAGCCGGCGATGTCGGCGGCACTCATCCGGCCATCGTCGGGCGTTTCGGCGGCGACCTTGCCGGCGATCTCGCGGCCGAGCGGGCCCTGGTAGAAGGCCCCGGCGCCTTGCCGGGCGATGGTTTCCAGCGTCCGGGCCAGCGCCGGGTTGCGTACCCGGGCGCCTGCCGGCAGCGCGACGCCGGCCGCGTCATAGAACAACGCCTTGCCCGCCGCGTCATGCGCGCCGGTATCGGGCTGGCGTTGCAGGAAGTCATGCCCGCGCTGGCTCAGCACCCAGCCATCGCGGGCCAGCCGGATCGCCGGCGCGAACAGCGCGGCCCAGGCCAGCTTGCCATGCTCGGCATGGGCCTTTGCCGCCAGCGCGAGATTGCCCGGCACGCCCACGCTGCGCCCGCCGATCACGGCCGTGCGGAAAGGCAGGGGCTTGCCGTCGGCACCCAGGAAGCGGCGCGGAGTGGCGGCGGCGGGCGCCGTCTCGCGCCCGTCGATCGTCTCGATCGCGCCGTCCGCGCCGCCGCGCACATAAAAGCCGCCGCCGCCGATGCCCGAGCTTTGCGGCTCCACCACGGTCAGCGCCAGCATGGTCGCGATCGCCGCGTCGGTGGCGCTGCCACCCTTGCGCAGGATCTCCGCGCCCGCCTCGGCCGCGCGCGGATCGGCGGCGCTGACCATGCCGGTATCGTAGAGGCTGGGCGAACTGGCCGAGGGCGGGGCGGGCACGCTCGCGCAGGCGGAAAGGGCGAGCGGGGCGGCAAGGCCCAGAAGAAAACGCTGCAACATCACGCGAAACGCTATTCGCTTCCGACCGCCTCGGCAATGGAGGCGAACCCGTCGCGCCGCATCAGCCGTTCCATCCCCTTGCCGATGCGATGCGCGATCCCCGGCCCTTCATAGACCATGGCGCTGTAAAGCTGCACCAGGCTCGCGCCCGCGCGGATGCGGGCCCAGGCATCCTCGGCGCTGGCGATGCCGCCCACGCCGACCAGTGGCACCGCGCCGCCGGTGGCGCGGCGGAAATCGCGCAGCCGCTGCTGGGCCAGATCCTTCAGCGGCGCGCCGGAAAGGCCGCCGGCCTCGCCCGCGTGGGGCGAGCGCAGCGGCGGGCGCGAGACGGTGGTGTTCGAAACGATCAGCGCGCCCAGCCGCTTGTCGATGGCGATGCGGGCAATCGCGTCGATATCCGCCGGCTCCAGATCGGGCGCGACTTTCAGGAACACCGGCGGTGGCGGCCGGGCCAGGCTGGCGCTGTCGCACGCGGCGATCACCGCGTCGAGCAGCGCGGTCAGCGCCGCCTCGTCCTGCAGCGCGCGTAGCCCCGGCGTGTTGGGGCTGCTGACATTGACCGCCAGATAGCTGGCGAGCGGCGCCATCAGCCGCGCCATCGTCGCATAATCGGCAATGCGGTCGGCCGAATCCTTGTTGGCGCCGATATTGATGCCGATCACGCCGGGCCGCCCGGCGCGGGCCTCCAGCCGGTCGACCGCGGCCTGCGCGCCGCCGTTGTTGAACCCCATGCGGTTGATCACCGCGCGATCCTCCGCCAGCCGGAACAGGCGCGGCCGGGGATTGCCCGGCTGCGGCAGCGGCGTGATCGAGCCGACCTCGGCAAAGCCGAAGCCCAGGCCGAGCAGCGCGTCGGGCGCCTCGCCGTCCTTGTCGAACCCGGCGGCCATGCCGATCGGGTTGGGGAAGGCGATTCCGGCAACATCGGTGGCCAGCGGGCCCTGGCCGCGCGCGGCGGCGCGGCGCGGGCTCAGCCGCAGCGCCCGCAGCGCCAGGCCATGCGCGGATTCGGCTTCGAGGCGGAACAGCAGGGGGCGCAGCAGGGCATAGATCATCGCAGCACCGCGCATACCGGCCCGGGAGGTGTGGCTCAAATGCTTCTTTTGCCCGATTTCCATCCGATAATCGGGTCGATTTGGACCGGATCGCTGGCTCAGGGCGGGCCGGATGTCGCGTTTCTACAATAAATCACCCGGCGCGGCGCATAGAGGCCGTGGTGCGACCCGAAGGGCTCGTTAGCGGTTTCGCACGAGTTCTTTCTAAACTTGATGGCGGTTCCCCGTCTCCTGCGGGGAACCGCCGTTTCTTTTTCGCTTCCCGCACGCAGGGCCATTGAATCGCGACGGCGACCGCATTAGGTGAAATCGGAAAGAATCACTCTGATTTAGCCTGTCAGGTCGGGAAACCAGCGAAAATGCGCCTTTCCAGCATGGCCGATTACGCCGTTGTCACCATGGTCGCCGCCGCGCGGCATTGTGGCTGCGCGCGCGTTTCGGCCGCGCAGATCGCCGATGAGACCGGCCTGCCGGTCCCCACCGTGCAGAAGCTGGTCAGCCGCCTGACCGCGGCCGGCCTGCTGCGTTCGTCACGCGGGGTCGGCGGCGGCATCAAGCTCGCCCGGCCGCCGGCGGCGATCACCGTGGCCGATATCGTCGAGGCGATGGAAGGGCCGATCGCGCTGACCGCCTGCGTAGAGCAGGGCCGGCATGACTGCACGCTGGAAGATGTCTGCCTGCTGCGGCCGCACTGGCCGCAAGTCAATGCCGCGCTGCGTGGCGCGCTGGCGCAAGTCGCGCTGACCCAGCTCGTCGAGGAACCGCAATGACCGACGCAACCACCAACCTTGGCCCCGCGAGCGCGGGGGAGGAGAACCAGAAGGACCAGGCCGCGCGCGACGCCGCCGCCCGCGTCGCCGAATACGAGCACGGCTGGTCCGCCGATATCGAGCAGGAATTCGCCCCCAAGGGCCTGTCGGAAGACACCGTGCGCTTCATCTCGGCCAAGAAGAGCGAGCCGGAGTGGATGCTCGAATGGCGGCTCAGGGCCTATCGCCGCTGGCTCGAGATGCCGATGCCCGACTGGGCGAAGCTGAACGTGCCGCCGATCGACTACCAGGACGCCTATTACTACGCCGCGCCGCGCAGGAAGGAAGCGCTCGCCTCGCTCGACGAGGTCGATCCCGAGATCCTGCGCGTTTACGAAAAGCTGGGCATCCCGCTGGAGGAGCAGAAAGTGCTCGCCGGCGTCGAGGGCGCGCGCAAGGTCGCGGTCGACGCGGTGTTCGATTCGGTCTCGGTCGCCACCACTTTCCGCAAGGAGCTGGAAGCGGCCGGGGTGATCTTCCGCTCGATCAGCGAGGCGATCCGCGAATATCCCGACATGGTGCGCCGCTGGCTGGGCAAGGTCGTGCCGGTGCACGACAACTATTTCGCCGCGCTCAACTGCGCGGTCTTTTCGGACGGCACGTTCGTCTACGTGCCCGAGGGCGTGCGCTGCCCGATGGAGCTGTCCACCTATTTCCGCATCAATGCCGAGAACACCGGCCAGTTCGAACGCACGCTGATCGTCGCCGACAAGGGGGCCTATGTCTCCTACCTCGAAGGCTGCACCGCACCCCAGCGTGACGAGAACCAGCTCCATGCCGCCGTGGTCGAACTGGTCGCGCTCGACGATGCCGAGATCAAGTATTCCACCGTGCAGAACTGGTATCCCGGCAATGCCGAGGGCAAGGGCGGCATCTACAACTTCGTGACCAAGCGCGCGCTGTGCCAGGGCGCGCGATCGAAAGTCTCGTGGACCCAGGTCGAGACCGGCTCGGCGATCACCTGGAAATATCCCTCCTGCGTGCTCAACGGCGAGGATTCGGTGGGCGAGTTCTACTCGGTGGCGGTTACGAATAACCATCAGCAGGCCGATACGGGAACCAAGATGGTTCATAACGGCAAGGGCAGCCGCTCCACGATCATTTCCAAGGGCATCAGCGCGGGCCAGTCGAACAACACTTATCGCGGGCTGGTGCGCGTGGCGGCGAACGCGGAAGGCGTGCGCAATTTCACCCAGTGCGATTCGCTGCTGCTCGGCGCCACCTGCGGCGCGCATACCGTGCCCTATATCGAGGTGCGCAACCCCACCGCGCAGATCGAGCACGAGGCGACCACCAGCAAGATCAGCGACGACCAGCTGTTCTATGCGATGCAGCGCGGGCTCGATACCGAGCAGGCCGTGGCGCTGATCGTCAACGGCTTCGCCCGGGAAGTGCTGCAGCAGTTGCCGATGGAATTCGCGGTCGAGGCGCAGAAGCTGCTGGGCATTTCGCTGGAAGGGAGCGTGGGATGAGCCGCAAGACCCTGTCTGTAAAGGCCGAGGCCACGCCATCGCCCGGCGGCGAGAAGGCCTGGAGCGTCACCGGCGCGCGGCTTGAGAACCTGAAGGCCATGGCGCGCGAGAAGCGCCGCCACCCGACCGAGGCGCGCGCCCTGCTGTGGGAACGGCTGGGCAGCGCGCGCTTCGGCGCGTTCAAGTTCCGCCAGCAGGCGCTGGTGGGCTCGACCTTGGTCGATTTCGCCTGCCCCTCGCGCTGGCTGGTGGTGGAAATCAGCGAGGCCGGCGCCAATCCCGAACTCGATGCCCTGCAGGACCGCAAGCTCACCGATGTCGGCATCCGCGTGCTGCGCTTTGCCGAAGACGCGGTGCTGGCCGATGCCGATGGCGTTGCCGACGCGATCGAGGCCGAACTCAACAAGCCGTTCGACCGGCGCGCCGCGCGCTCCGGCGCGGGCCGTGGCGCCGGGCGGTACGAAGGATGACCATGCTCGAAATCACCGATCTTCACGCCACCGTCGCCGACAAGCCGATCCTGAAGGGGCTGTCGCTTTCGATCAACGCGGGCGAGGTCCACGCGATCATGGGGCCGAACGGCGCGGGCAAGTCGACGCTGGGCTATACGCTGGGCGGGCGGCCCGGCTACGAGGTGACGGGCGGCGCCATCCGGTTCGCGGGGCAGGATCTGCTCGCGCTCGCCCCGCATGAGCGGGCCGCCGCCGGGCTGTTCCTGGGTTTCCAGTATCCGGTCGAGATTCCCGGCGTCTCCTTCGTCCAGTTCCTGCGCGAAGCGGCGAACGCGCAGCGCCGGAGCCGGGGCGAGGAGCCGCTGTCGGGCGGCGAATTCCTCAAGCTGGCGCGCGAGAAGGCCGGGTTGCTGCGCATGGACATGGACATGCTCAAGCGCCCGGTGAACGTCGGCTTCTCGGGCGGCGAGAAGAAGCGCGCCGAGATGGTGCAGATGGGCATTCTCGATCCGAAGCTGGCGATCCTGGACGAGACCGATTCGGGCCTCGACATCGATGCGCTGCGGATCGTGGGCGAGGGGATCAACGCGATCATGCGCGCGCCCGGCAAGGCGGTGCTGCTGATCACGCATTACCAGCGCCTGCTCGATTACGTGAAGCCGGACTTCGTGCATGTGCTCGCGGCCGGGCGAATCGTCCGCTCGGGCGGGCCGGAACTCGCGCTCGAACTGGAAGAGCAGGGTTACGAGGCGGTGGTCGCGTGAGCGAGGCCCTGGTCCTGCCCACGCGCCGTGACGAGGACTGGCGCTATGCCGATGCGGCGTTCCTGGCCGCGTCCGATCCGGCCACGCTCATGCAATGGAGCGAATGGACCATCGCGCCGGGCGAAACGCGGCGCGATTATCGCGTGCTGGCTTCGGGCGCGCTGGCCGGCGGCACGGTCGAGCGGCTGCGCGTCCATGTCGGCGCGGGTGGGCGCTTTGAACTGGGGCTGGTCAATGCTGCCGGGCGCTATGCGCGCTTCGAGGCGGAAGTGACGCTCGCCGAGGGCGCGCATTTCGAATTCGGCGGCGTCACCATCGGCGGTGGCGACAACGTGCAGGAAGTGGTCACGCGCGTGCTCCATGCCGAACCGGGCGCGACGTCGAACCAGATCGTGCGCGCGGTGCAGTGGGGCCGGGCGACGGGCAATTTCCTGGGCCGCATCGAAGTCGCGCGCGATGCGCAGCAGACCGACGCGGGCCAGAACTTCAAGGCGATCCTGCTGGAAGCCGGCGCCTCGGCCAATACCAAGCCCGAGCTGGAAATCTTCGCCGACGATGTGAAATGCGCCCATGGCGCGGCCATCGGCGCGCTGGACGAGACGGCCGGCTTCTACCTTGCCTCCCGCGGATTGCCCCCGGCCGAAGCGCGCAAGCTGCTGATCCGCGCCTTCATCGCCGATGCCTTCGCGGCGATCACCGACGAAGAGGCGCGCCTGCGCCTGCTCGACGAAGCGCTGGCCGTGCTCGATGGAGAAGCGCCATGACCACGCCTGTGACGATCAATGCCGAAAGTGCGGTGAAAGCGCAGTTCCCCGGCCTTGCCGGCGGCTGGCACTACCTCGATACCGCCGCCAGCGCGCAGAAGCCGCAAGCGGTGATCGAGGCCACGGTGCGCGCGATGGGCGCCGATTATGCGACAGTGCATCGCGGCGTCTATGCGCGATCGGCCGAAATGACCCTGGCGTTCGAGGCGGCGCGGCGGCGCGTGGCCGAGTTCCTGGGCGGGCGCGAAAACGAGATCGTGTTCACGCGCGGCGCCACCGAGGCGATCAACCTCGTCGCGCAGACCTGGGGCGTCCAGAACCTCAAGGCCGGCGATCGCATCCTGCTTTCGACGCTGGAACACCATTCGAACATCGTTCCCTGGCAATTGCTGCGCGATCGCACCGGCGTGGCGATCGACATCTGCCCGCTTACCGAAGACGGGCGGATCGATCTCGCCGCCGCCGAGCGCATCCTGACGCCCGCGCACAAGCTGGTCGCGTTCGCACATGTCTCGAACGTGCTGGGCTCAGTGCTCCACGTGGAACATGCGGCGGGCCTCGCCCATGCGGTGGGCGCGAAGCTGCTGGTCGATGGGTGCCAGGCCGCGCCGCGCATCGCGCTCGACGTCGCGGCGATGGACTGCGATTTCTATGTCTTTTCCGCGCACAAGCTTTACGGGCCGACCGGAATCGGCGCGCTCTGGGCCCGGGGCGAGATCCTTGATGCCATGCCGCCCTGGCAAGGCGGCGGCGCGATGATCGATCGCGTCATGTTCGAAAAGACCACCTTCGCCCCGGCGCCGCAGCGCTTCGAGGCGGGCACGCCCGCGATCATCGAGGCGATCGGCTTTGCCGCAGCGGTCGACTGGCTCGAAGCCGTGGGCCTCGATACGGCCGAGCGCCATGAACGCCGCCTCACGGCCCGGCTGCGCGAGGAACTGGCGCGGCGCAACGATGTCACGCTGTTCGGCCCGGCCGATTCGGCGGGCATCGTCAGCTTCGCGCTCGATGGCATCCACCCGCACGATCTCGGCACGATCCTTGACGAGGAAGGCGTGGCGATCCGCGCGGGGCACCATTGCGCGCAGCCGCTGATGGACCATCTCGGCGTTCCCGCGACCGCGCGCGCGAGCTTCGGGCTATACAACGATGAAAGCGATATCGCCGCGCTCCTGAAGGGGATCGAGCGCGCCAGGAGGATATTCGGATGACCGACGAGAACCGCAACTTTCGGGTGGAGGAAGTCGATTCGGTCGCGCCGCCGCCCCGCGCGCGCGTGGCCGATGCCGAGAGCCCGGCCGACAAGCTGGAACGCAAGCGCGACTATCTGGAAGGTTTCCTGACGGAGCAGCCGGCGGGCGAGAACCCCGGCGAGCCCGGCGGTCAGGTCTACGAAGGCGTCGTTGCCGCGCTCAAGGAGATCTTCGATCCCGAAATCCCGGTCAATATCTATGACCTGGGCCTGATCTACGGCGTCGATGTCGGCGATGAGGGCGCGGTCGCCGTGACCATGACGCTGACCACGCCGCATTGCCCGGTCGCCGAATCGATGCCCGGCGAAGTGGAGATGCGCGTCGCCGCCGTGCCGGGCGTGCGCGATTGCGAAGTCAATCTGGTGTGGGACCCGCCGTGGGACATGGGCAAGATGTCCGACGAGGCGAAGCTGGAACTGGGGATGCTGTGAACCAGACCGCCGCCGCATCCCTGGCATCCGCATCCGCGCTCACGATCGCGCGCGCCGATTACCGCGATCCGGCGGACGCGGCGGCGCTGGTCGCGCTGCTCGATGCCTATGCGCGCGATCCGATGGGCGGCGGCGAGCCCTTGCGCGCCGATGTGCGGCAGCGGCTGGCACCCGCGCTGGCGCAAGTGCCGGGCGCGTTCTCGTTCCTCGCGCGCGAGGAGGAGGAGCCGGTCGGCCTGATCAACTGCTTCACCGGGTTTTCCACCTTCGCCGCGCGGCCGCTGGTCAACGTGCATGATCTGGTGGTGCTGCCGGGGCGGCGGGGCAAGGGCCTTGGCCGCATGCTGATGGCAGCGGCCGAGCGCGAGGCCATGGCGCGCGGCGCCTGCAAGCTTACGCTCGAAGTGCTGGCGAACAATACCAAGGCCAGGGCGCTTTACGCCGCGCTCGGCTATAACGGCTACGCGCTGGGCCCGGATGCGGGCAGCGCGCTTTTCTGGGAAAAGAAACTGCCATGACTCTCACTCGCGAACGTCCCGCCGCCGTGATCCTGACGCCCGCCGCACAGGCGCGCGTCGCCGCGCTGATGGCGCAGGCGCCCGAAGGCGCGATCGGCGTCAAGCTTTCGACTCCGCGCCGGGGCTGCTCGGGCCTGGCCTATTCGGTGGACTACGTGACCGAGGCGAACGCTTTCGACGAGCGGATCGAAACGCCGGGCGGCGCCTTCTTCATCGACGGCGCCAGCGTGCTCTACCTGGTGGGCAGCACGATGGACTGGCAGGAGGACGATTTCACCGCTGGTTTCGTGTTCGACAATCCGAACGCCAAGGGAAGCTGCGGCTGCGGGGAAAGCTTCACCGTCTGACGCGGCGCGCGGCGCTATTTCTGCCGCAGCGCGGTGACGCAGGCGGCGCGGTCCACTTCCTGCCCGTCCGAGGCGCGGCGCGCTTCGAGATAAGTCGCCAGCGGTTCGCGCGATTGCGTCGTCGGGTAGAGATAGATGTCGAGCACGCAGGCCGCCGCGCCGAACTGCAGCTTGCGCGCATCGCCTTCCCACACGTTGAGCCGGGGCTGGCCGAACTGGCGGACCAGTTCCTTCTGGTCGGCGCCGATCACGCCTTCCAGGCCCGGCAGCATGTGCACCACCGCGTCGCGCGGCGGCGGCTTGACCGGCTGGCGCACGGCGGCGTTCGGCCGGGTCGAGCCGCTCGCGCCGCCGCCGGTGGATGCGCAGGCGGACAGGAACGGGGCGAGCAGGGCCAGGCAAAGCAGCGTGCGAGGACGCAGGAAAGGCGCGCGGTTCATCGTGGGCGGCGAATCGCGCGTGATGATCCTGCTGTCAACGGCCCGCGCCTTGCGGAGCGGTGGACCGCGCGCTACTCGCGGCTGAATCCATTCTCCCCCACCAGAGGAACCTGCCTGCATGAGCCAGCCCAGTTACGACGTCATCGCCATCGGCAATGCCATCGTCGATGTCATGGCGGCGAGTACGGATGCGCTCATCGACGATCTGGGCATGACGCGCGGCGGCATGACGCTGGTCGATACCGAGCGGGCGCACGCGCTCTACGCGGCGATGGGCCCCGCGCGCGAGATCTCGGGCGGATCGGCGGCGAACACGCTGGCCGGGCTGGCCGCGCTCGGCGCGAAATGCGCGTTCATCGGCCAGGTCGCCGACGATCAGCTTGGCGAGGTCTTCGCGCATGATATTCGCGCCGGCGGCATCGCCTTTGCCACGCCGGTCCGTTCGGGCGAGCCGGCGACGGGGCGCTGCCTGATCTTCGTCACGCCTGACGGGCAGCGCACGATGAACACCTTCCTGGGCGCATCGCAGTTCCTGCCGCCGGCCGCGCTGGATGAAGCCGCGATCGCCGATGCGGCGGTGCTCTATCTCGAAGGCTATCTGTGGGATCCCGAAGAGCCGCGCGCGGCCATGCGCAAGGCGATCGGCGTGGCGCGCGGGGCCGGGCGCAAGGTGGCTTTCACTTTGTCCGACGCTTTCGTGATCGAGCGCCACGGCGCCGATTTCCACGCGATGATCGAGACCGGCGACATCGATATCCTCTTCGCCAACGAGCACGAACTGGCCGCGCTGACGGGCGAGAGCGACTTCGAAGCGGGGATGGCCAGCCTGGCCGGCAAAGTGCCCGTTCTCGTCGTCACGCGCAGCGAAAAGGGCGCGGTGGCGATCGCCGGGGGCGAGCGGGCCCATGTCGCGGCCGAGCCGATCGCCAGGGTGATCGACACCACCGGCGCGGGCGATCTGTTCGCCGCCGGGTTCCTGTTCGGCCATGTGCGCGGGCGGCCGCTGGACCAGTGCCTGAAGCTGGGCGCAGTCTGCGCGAGCGAGGTCATCGCCCATTACGGTGCGCGGCCGGAAGCCGATCTCAAGGCGCTGGTCGCCGGAATCGCGGGATAAGGGGGCGGATCGGTTGAGCTGCCCGGCGCTGATCGACTTCGAGGCGAGCTGCCTGCCTGAATACGGGCAGTCCTATCCGATCGAAGTCGCGCTGGCCCGGATCGACGGTTCCAGCCGCACCTGGCTCATCCGCCCATCGCCCAAGTGGCGATTCTGGGACTGGTCCGAGGAAGCCGAGGCGCTGCATGGCATCAGCCGCGAGATGCTGGCGCGCGAGGGCCTGCCGCCCGAGCAGGTGCTCGCCGAACTGGCCGAAGTCGCCGGTGATTGCCAGGTCTATGCCGATGCCGATCTCGATGCCTACTGGCTGGAAGTGCTGGCCGGCGCGGTGGGCGCGCCCGTGCCGTTCCCGGTGCGCTATCTGGGCGAACTGCTGGTCGAACGCGGCTATACCCGCCCGCAAGTCGTTGCCGCGCTGGCCGAGGCCAAGGCACGCCTGCCGCGCGAACACGTCGCGCGCGATGACGCCAGCCGGCTGGCGCTGACGGTCCGGCTGCTGCTGGATGGCGATCTGCCTTAGCGACCGCGCATCCTAGCTTTGGCTCGCGCGCAGCTTCTGCAGGCACAAGTCCTTGTCGCTCTTCAGCGAATCGTCATAGTCCGATGCCGTGTCATCGGGCAGCGAGCAGTCCTTGGCCGGGCGCACCGGGTAAGTGGTGGCGCAATAATCGGTGGAATAGCCCGAGGAAACGCAGGCGTCGTAATTCTTCTGCTCGGCGTCGTGGAGCGATCGGCACGTGCTGTTCCAGCGTGATGTATAGCCAAGCTGGGCGAAGCTGAGGCAGTCGTTATATTCGGTCCTGGCGTCCTTCACCGCCGCCGCCTTCTTGTCGTCGGCTTCCTTCTGCTTGTCGAGCTGCGCCTGTTCGGCGGCGTGCACGCGTTCCGCCTCGCGCGCGGTATGCATGGGCAGGAACACCCCGTAATAGTATCCCACGCCCCCGCCGAGAAACAGCGCCGCCAGTGCCAGCGCCAGCTTGAGTATCGCATCCGCACGATCGAGCATCGGCGCCCCCGAATCAAAGCCAATCCACGCAGTCCGTCCGGTTTCCAAGCCTCTGCCGCCGGCAAATGCAAGGCGCGGATGCGCGGTTTGCCCCTTGCCCGATCATTCCCCGGCTTCGCGGGCCACTTCGCGCCAGCCGATGTCGCGCCGGCAGAAGCCGGTGGGAAAGGCGATGCGATCCACCGCCTGATAAGCCTTGGCCTGCGCTTCCGTCACCGATCCGCCGCGCGCGGTGACGTTCAGCACCCGGCCGCCGTTCGCCGTCAGCACGCCGTCGATGCCCAGCGCCGTGCCGGCATGGAACACTTTGGCGCCGTCCGCCTCGGCTGCCGGAATGCCGTCGATGCGGCCGCCTTTCTCGGGCGTGTCGGGATAGCCGTTCGCGGCCATGACCACGGTGAGCGCCGTCTCGTCCAGGAAGCGCGGCTGCTCGATCGCGGCCAGCCGGCTTTCGGCGCAGGCGAACAGGATCTCCACCAGATCGCTTTCCAGCCGCATCATCAGCACCTGGCATTCGGGATCGCCGAAGCGGCAATTGTATTCGATCAGCTTGGGCCCGGCGCGCGTCAGCATCAGCCCGGCATAGAGCACGCCCGAATAGGGATAGCCTTCGTCCGCCATGGCCTGGACCGTGGGCGTCAGGATCCTGGCCATGACTTCGCCTTCGAGCAGCGCGGTCAGCACCGGGGCCGGGCTGTAGGCGCCCATGCCGCCGGTATTGGGGCCGGTATCGCCATCGCCGACGCGCTTGTGATCCTGCGCCGATCCGAAGGGGACGATGGTGCTGCCGTCGGTCAGCGCGAAGAAGCTGGCTTCCTCGCCTTCGAGGAACTCCTCGATCACCGCTTCGGCCCCGGCCGCGCCGAAGCGCCCGGCGAAGATGTCGCGCACCGCCGCTTCGGCTTCGGCGGCGGTCATCGCCACGGTCACGCCCTTGCCGGCGGCCAGGCCGTCCGCCTTGATCACCACCGGCACGCTGAAACCGTCAAGCGCGGACAGCGCGTCGGCCTCGCTGGTCACGCGGACATAGCCGGCCGTGGGAATGCCGGCGCGCTCGCACAAGTCCTTGGTGAAGCCCTTGCTGCCTTCCAGTTGCGCGGCGGCGCGGCTGGGCCCGAACACGGCGAAGCCGGCGCCGCGCAGGCTGTCGGCCAGGCCATCGACCAGCGGCGCTTCCGGGCCGATCACCACCAGCCCGATGCGCTCCGCCTCGCAGAAGCGGATCACCGCCGCGTGATCGGCGGCGTCCAGCGCCACGCAGGCGCCATGCTCGGCGATCCCGGGGTTGCCCGGTGCGGCGAAGAGCTTGCCGCAAGACGGAGATTGCGCCAGCTTCCACGCGAGCGCGTGTTCGCGCCCGCCCGAACCCAGCAGAAGGATATTCATGGCCGGTACCCTGTCTTTCGATGACGACGATGATGACGCCGCAAGTGTATCGCGTGGGCTGGTAGCGAAGCAGGCCGCCGGGGACAACGCCGCGCCGCTGACGGTGAGCGAGATCTCTGCGCTGCTCAAGCGCACGGTGGAGGACCGTTTCGGCTTCGTGCGGCTGCGCGGTGAGCTTTCGGGCGTCAAGCGGGCGGCCTCGGGGCACCTCTATTGCGCGCTCAAGGATGACAAGGCGGTGATCGACGGGGTGATGTGGCGCGGCGGCGCGCAGCGCCTGGCGTTCCGGCCCGAGGACGGTATCGAGGTGGTCGCCACCGGCAAGCTGACGACGTATCCGGGCCGTTCGAAATACCAGATCGTCATCGAAAGCATGGAGATCGCGGGCGAGGGCGCCTTGCTCGCGCTGCTGGAAAAGCTGCGCGCGCGGCTGGCCGCCGAAGGGCTTTTCGCCGAGGAGCGCAAGCGGCCGCTGCCCTTCCTGCCGCGGGTGATCGGCGTCGTCACCTCGCCCACCGGCGCGGTGATCCGCGATATCCTGCATCGGCTGGCCGATCGCTTTCCCAGCCGCGTGCTCGTCTGGCCCGTGCTGGTGCAGGGCGAGGGCTCGGCCGAGCAGGTGGCGCGCGCGGTGCGCGGCTTTTCGGCGCTGCCGGCGGGCGGCGCGGTGCCCCGGCCCGATCTTGTCATCGTCGCGCGCGGGGGCGGCTCGATCGAGGACCTCTGGTCGTTCAACGAGGAAATCGTGGTGCGCGCCATTGCCGAATGCACGATTCCGGTGATTTCCGCCGTGGGGCACGAGACCGATACGACGCTGGCCGATTTCGCCGCCGATCGCCGCGCGCCCACGCCCACCGCCGCCGCCGAGATGGCCGTGCCGGTGCGCGCGGACCTGCTGGCGCAGATCGACGAGCTGGCC
Organism: Novosphingobium album (ex Liu et al. 2023); assembly: GCF_029076845.1. Taxonomy (GTDB): domain Bacteria; phylum Pseudomonadota; class Alphaproteobacteria; order Sphingomonadales; family Sphingomonadaceae; genus Novosphingobium. Next base: position 141,436 of record NZ_JARESE010000020.1, on the reverse strand, counting down.
TTGCGCCAGCGCCGCTGCGCGCTGCGGCCGATCGCCCTGGGGCGCGAGCGGCTGGACGCGCGGGCGCAGCGCCTGCCCCGGCCCGAGGCACTGCTGGCGCAACCGGCACAGAAGCTCGACGATCTTGGCGAGCGCTTGCGCCGGGGCTTGCGCGATCGGGCCTATGCGCAGCGCGAAAGGCTCCAGGCGGTCGCCGGCCGGCTCTCGCTGCCGCTGCTGCGCCATCGTGTGGAGCGCGGCGCGGACCGGCTGGCCCATGCCGGGCTGACCCCGGCCTTGCTCATGCGCCGGCTGGCGCTGGCGCGCGATCGCTTCGCTCCAGTCGCGCGCGTCCTGCCGCAGCTCGATCCCGACAAGCCGCTCGATCGCGGCTTCGCCCGCGTGACCACGCCCGAAGGCCAGACGCTGACGCGCAAGGCCATGGCCGAAAAGGAAGCGGCGCTGGTGCTCAAGTTCCGCGATGGCGACTTGCCGGTCGCCGTCAGCGGCGGCGGAACGGCGGCGCCCCGCCGTCCGGTGCGGCCCAGGGGCACCGTGCCGGGGCAGGGCGATTTGTTTTGATCGGGCGGGTCTGCTAGAGGCATGGCCATGCTGATGTCATCCCCCAACCGTCCCGCCATGCTCAGCTATGGACCGAACGGGTTTCGCATGTTGCAGCCGGGCGACCACGTCGTCTGCACGGTGACGGGCGAGAAGATCCCGCTTGAAGTGCTGCGCTACTGGAGCGTGGAGCGGCAGGAACCTTACGCCAGCGCGGCGATCGCGACGCAGCGGTTGCTCGGCCAGGCATGATCGCCCGCGCCGGCCTCAAGGGCTGGATGCTGGGCGGGCTGGTGCTGATCGCGCTGATCAGCGGCGGCGCCAGTCCGCTGGCCCGGCGGCTGACGGCGGCGGCCCTGCCGGATCTCTCCTCGTCCGCGGCGGCGGTGCCGGCCGAATTCACCTTCACGGGTGAAACCACGCAAGGCGGCTGGATCAGGGGCAAGGTTCCGGCCGGCACGCGCAGCCTGCGGCTCGATGCCACCGAAGTGCCGTTCGGCGCGGACGGCAGCTTCTTCGTCGCGTTCGATCGCGACGCGCCGCCGGGCGCCACGCTGGTCGCCCGGCTGGACGACGGGCGCGCGGTCACGCGCGCGCTCACGGTCGCGCCGCGCGCCTGGCAAATCGAGAACGTCAATATCGCGCGCCGGGAAGGCGGCCCGACCGAGGCCTTCATGGCGCTGCGCCAGCCCGAACTCGCGCGGATCGAAGCCGCGCGCGCCATGCGGACCGATGCGCAGGGCTGGCGGCAGCCCTTCATCTGGCCGGTGAAGGGCCGGATTTCGGGGCGGTTCGGCTCGCAACGGGTCTATCGCGGCGAGCCGGGCAGCTTTCATTCGGGCATGGACATCACCAGCGGGACCAGCGGCACGCCGTTCGTCGCGCCGGCCGATGGCGTCGTCATCCTGGCGGCGACAGCGCCTTTCACGCTGGAAGGCAACCTGCTGATGATCGATCACGGCATGGGGCTCAACAGCGCGTTCCTCCACTGCTCGCAAATCCTGGTGCGCGAAGGCGATCATGTGAAGCAGGGCCAGGTCATCGGCCGCATCGGCATGACCGGCCGCGCCACCGGCCCGCATTTGCACTGGAGCATGAAGTGGCGTGATGCCCGGATCGATCCGATCCTGCTGACGGGGCCGATGTCCTAGAGCCGGTCTGGCGTCGTGCCTTTGCGGCGAACCCGATCGCGGCGAAGCCATCGGCGTTGCATCGTTGCGACACCTGATCACCCGCGCCAAGATTGCGCGAAATGGCGCGTAACGGCAACCAACTTGCGGCCTGATCAGCGCGACTGCCGCAGGCGATCCGGCCTGTCTGATGCATTCCTGTGGCATTTTAGTGACATCGGGCAAATAAAAACTTGCACGCCCCTAAAGGTTTGTTTTGCGGCGCAACGACTGTGCCTAGACCGGGCGCATCATACTGCCTGCCTTGGCGTCCATTTCTCATTCTACGGCGTCGGGGGGCAAAGCCCGTAAGGCACACGGGTAAGGGCAGGTATGTGCTTCTTCGGTCGCGGCAGCAGCCGCAGCTAAAAGGGACAAACAAGCAATGAAACCCAATTTCGGTTTGAAAACCGGTGTGGCGATATTCGCCCTCGGCGCAGGTCTCTGCGCGGCACCGGCCTTCGCACAGTCCACTCCGGGCACCAGCGCGGAAGAGGATGATTCGCAGATCATCATCGTCACCGGCTCGATCCTTCGCCGGACCGATACCGAGACGCCGTCGCCCGTCACCGTGCTTTCCGCGGACAACATGCAGCAGCGCGGCATCAACACCGCCGCCGAAGCACTGCAGCGCCTGTCGGCCAACGGTTCGGGCACGATCTCGGAAGGCTGGAACAACGGCAACAACTTCGCGGCCGGCGCCAACGCCGTCTCGCTGCGTGGCCTGACCGTGCAGAAGACGCTGACCGTGTTCGACGGGATGCGCATGGCGCCCTATCCGGTCGCGGATGACGGCCACCGCAACTTCGTCGACCTCAACACCATTCCCGACGCGGTCATCGATCGTATCGAAGTCCTCAAGGACGGCGCTTCGGCGACTTACGGTGCGGACGCGGTTGCCGGCGTGGTCAACGTCATCACCAAGAAGCAGGTTACGGGCATTCACCTGAACGCTTCGGGCGGGCTTGCACAAAAGGGTGACGGCGGCGAGCAGCGCCTCGATCTGACCGCCGGTTACGGCGATCTCGATACCGATGGCTTCAACGTCTACATCAGCGGCATGTACCGCAAGAACGACGAGATCTGGGCGCGCAACCGCGATTATCCCTGGAACTCCGGCGATCTCAGCGGCATCTGTAACGATGCCGGCTCGTGCATGGCGATCCCGACCCGCTGGTACACCTTCGGCGTCAATGCCAACGGCAGCCTGGGCGGCTCGACCATCCCGCTCGCCCCGATCGTCGCTCCTGCCACGGCCACCGGCACGCGCAACGGCGTCTACCAGCTCCTCAACGGCGATTGCGGGGCCTTCGGTGGTTCCTCGGTGGTCCTGCCCGCGACCGCGGCCGGCACCACTTATGCGCCGAGCCAGTGCCAGGCGGACATGAAGAAGCTCTACGCGACGATTCGCCCGGAAACCGAACGCTACGGCTTCGCTGGCCGTGCGACCGCGCGCATCGGCGACAAGGCGGAAGCCTATGTGTCGTTCGATTACATGCACACCCACACCTACACGCAGCTGACGCCGACGGCGTGGCCCGCCAACACCCCGCCGCCGAGCCCGGCGACATGGACCTCGGTGGTGCTGCCCGTCTATGTCTGCTCCGCCGGTACCGCGACGTTCGTCAACAACGTCAACGTCAGCAGCGGCTGCGACGCGACCAACGGCGTGCTCAACCCGAACAACCCGTTCGCCGCTTCGGGCCAGAACGCGATCATCCGCGCCCGCTATGACAAGCCGCAGACGGTCGAGACCAATGCCCGCGCCCTGCGCGCGCAGGCCGGCATCGCCGGCTCGTTCGGCAGCGAGGATGACTGGCACTACAACGTCGATTTCACCGCGTCGGAAGTGCGCCTCACCCGCATCAGCGACAACTACCTGATCCCGCAGCGTCTTGCCGACGTGATCGCGGACGGGTCGTACAACTTCGCCCAGCCCTGGCTGAACAGCCAGGAAGTGCGGGACTATGTCGCGCCGCGCAATTCGAAGGTCTCGACCTCGAAGCTGTGGCAGGCCCAGGCGACCCTCAGCCGGGCGCTGTTCGCGCTGCCGGGCGGCGACGTGCAGGCGGCGGTCGGCCTGTCCTACCGCAAGGAATCGATCAACGACGATTCGGCCAACCCCGAAAACCTGACGCATCCCTATGATCGCTACTTCACGATCAACGCGGTCGGCGCCGTCGGCAGCCGCAACGTGAAGTCGGCGTTCTACGAAGTCAGCGCGCCGGTCCTCGACCAGCTCGAGATCGACGCGTCGGGCCGTTACGACAAGTATTCGTCGGGCCAGAAGAACTTCTCGCCGAAGTTCGGCGTGAAGTTCAAGCCGATCGAGCAGCTCGTGCTGCGCGGCACTTGGTCGAAGGGCTTCCGTATCCCCTCGTTCAACGAAGCTTATGGCCTGCCGACCACCGGCTACACCACGACGTCGATCAACTGCGAGACTTACGCCGATTTCTGCGCCTCGCACGGCAACAACACCTACGCCACCGGCCAGTACTCGCTGGGCCGCACCTCGATCGGCAACCCGGCGCTCGATTCCGAGAAGTCGACGAGCTGGACCCTGGGTGCGGTGTTCGAACCGATCCGCGACGTGAGCTTCACGGTCGACTACTTCAACATCAAGGTGAAGGACGTCATCTCGAACATCTCGGCCGAGGATCAGACCGCCGCGCTCGACGCCTATCTGCGTACGGGTGCGACGGATGGGGTCGCGGGCGTGATCGTGGTGCCGGGCGTGGCCGATCCGCAGAACCCGAACGCGCGCGCGCTGCCGGGCTTCCTGCAGTTCTCGTTCCAGAACGCGGACGAGGAACGCGTCCAGGGTATCGACTTCGGTGCCCAGATCACGCGCGACTTCGGCAATGTGAACTGGTTCAGTTCGTTCGACGCGACCTACCTGCTGAAGTACGAAGTGATCCGCGCTACGGGCGCGGTGGAACGCTATGACGGCTCGCTCAGCCCCTGCGACTACACCTCGTGCTCGGGCTCGCCCAAGTGGCGCGGTTCGTGGCAGAACACCTTCACCATGGGCAAGGTCGCGCTGACCGCCACCGCCTACTACACCGATGGCTATGATCTGGCCTCGGTCGATTACGGCGGGATCAAGGGCGATTGCGAAAACAGCATCGGCGCTTCGGTCGTCGCCTATCAGGACGGCTCGCCGGTGAAGTGCAAGATCGGCGGCCAGTGGAACGTCGATCTCTCGGCCAACGTCAAGGTCAACGACAACTTCTCGCTCTATGCCAACGTGCTCAACGTGCTGGGCATCGATCCGAAGTTCGATCCTTCGGCCGCCTACTCGATCTTCCAGTACAACCCGGCCTGGGGTCAGCCGAACATCGTCGGCCGCTACTTCCGTCTGGGCGCCAAGGTCGATTTTTAACCCGGCCTGACAACCGCCTTGAAGGCGACTTCGGGGGGCGGTCCGCAAGGGCCGCCCCCTTTCCGTTGTGGCGGCGCCATGCGCTTGCCCCGACGGCTGGCGTGACGATGCATTGTGTCATGCACGCTATCGGCATATGCACGCGGCCTGGGCCCATGCATCGGATCGCAGACTGGAACCGCTTATCGTGACCTTGCGGCGCGCTTGCTTTTGCCCAAACCCCCGCCTTGCCGAAAGGACGGCATCATCGCCCCGATGACAACGCGGCGCGGCTGGCCGAGCCCGTTGCGGCTCGCGGCGCTCGCGCTGCTGGCCGTCGGGCTGGCGCCGGGAATACTGTGGCGCGATCGGCCGAGGCACCGGGTCATCGAGCGTGAAGTGCATGTGATCCCGCTTGTGGTGCCCGCGCCCGCGGTGCAGCGCCCGCATCTGGGGGCATTCCGGCTTGCGGGGGTGTGGCGGCTGTCGAACAGCCGGCGCCAGTTCGGCGGCTATTCGGCGATGCTGGCGCTGCCCGACGGGCGCCTGATGATGATCGCCGATGGCGGCTTCGGCCTGATCATCGCGCCGCCGGACGGGCCAGGCGCCCGGCCCGAATGGTTTCGTCCCAAAGACGCCCGGCGCAACACGCGCGGCTTTCATGATTTCGAATCGGCCACGGCCGACTTCGCCCACCAGCGCATCTGGCTGGCCGAGGAAGGCATCAACACGATTTTCCGCATGGGCGCCGATCGCCGCCTCTCGGCCCGGATCGCGCCGCCGACGATGCGTGACTGGGGGATCAATTCGGGGGCGGAGGCGATGGTGCGCCTGCACGATGGGCGCTTCGTCCTGCTGCGCGAAGCCGCCAAGGGCTGGTTCGAGCGCCGCCGCCACGCCGCGCTGTTGTTTCCCGGCGATCCGATCGCGCATCCGCGCGCGCGGCGCTTTACCTTCGAGGGGCCGGCCCAGTTCGCCCCCACCGACATGGCGCAGATGCCCGACGGGCGCGTGCTGATCCTGATGCGCCGGCTGGTCTGGCCCATGCCGGCGCGCTTTGCCGGGCGAATCGTGATTGCCGATCCCCGCACGATCCGCGAGGGCGGGATCTGGCCTTCGCGCGTGGTCGCCAGGCTCAGCTCATCGCTGCCGATCGACAACTTCGAAGCCATGGCGATCAGGTCGCAAGCCGATGGCACGCTGGCCGTCTGGCTGGTCTCCGACGACAACCACGGCGTGTTCCAGCGGACCCTGCTGTGGAAGCTGGTGGTCGATCCCGCGCGCTTGCCTTAGAGATGCGCCTGTCGGCGCACGGCGGCACCAGCCCACCCCGGACAAGCGAAAAGGCGCGCGGATAGCTCCGCACGCCTTGGACAAGCGCTGTTCCTGCCCCGAAGGGCGGGAAATCAGGCGGCCTGCTGCTTCTTCTTGAGGTCGCGCTTCACCTTCAGCGCGCGCGGGCTGAGCGTGTCGTCCGAAGCCTTGAGCAGCCAGTTGTCGAGGCCGCCGTTGTGCTCCACCGAACGCAGGCCGTGCGTCGAGACGCGGAACTTGAAGCTGCGCTCCAGCCCGTCGGACAGCAGCGTGACGTTCTGCAGGTTGGGCAGGAAGACGCGCTTGGTCTTGTTGTTCGCGTGGCTGACGTTGCAGCCCGTCAGACGACCCTTGCCGGTCAGTTCGCAGATGCGGGACATGTCTCTACTCGCTCGAAAAAAATGCGTTGCCGTGAATACGGGAAGGCGCGCCCTTAGCGATTCACCCGGACAAGGTCAAGTTGCGCGGCGGGTTTCGCAAGGCTAGCGCGGGAACATGATCCGCTGGCCCTTGCCCGAACCGATGCTCCGCGCGCTTGACCAGGCGCGGGCCGCCGCCGCCGAGGGCGAAGTGCCGATCGGCGCGGTGATCGTGCGGCAAGGCGCGGTAATTGCCGCCGCGCACAACCGGCCGCGCGCCTTGCATGATCCGACATCGCACGCCGAGATCGAGGCGATTCGCGCGGCGGCGCGCCTGCTGGGCAGCGAACGGCTCGACGGATGCGACTTGTGGGTCACGCTGGAGCCTTGCGCGATGTGCGCGGGCGCCATCGTCCACGCCCGGATCGCGCGGCTCTATTACGGGGCGAGCGATCCCAAGGGCGGCGCGGTGGAGCATGGCGCGCGGGTGTTCGAGCAGGACCAGTGCCTGCATCGGCCCGAAGTCTATGCCGGGATCGGCGAGGACGTGGCTTCGGCCCTGCTGAAGGACTTCTTCCGCGTGCGGCGCTGACCCGTGGGCCCCGCCCCGCCTTACACCAGCGAGATATCCGGCGCGTCTTCCTGCTTCATGCCGATGACGTTGTAGCCCGCGTCGATATGGTGGATCTCGCCCGTGACGCCGGCCGACAGGTCCGAGAGCAGGTAGAGGCCGCCGCCGCCCACGTCCTCGATCGTGACATTGCGGCGCAGCGGCGAATTGAGCTGGTTCCACTTGAGGATATAGTTGAAATCGCCGATGCCGCGCGCGGCCAGCGTCTGGATCGGGCCGGCGGAAATGGCATTGACCCTGATATCGCGCGGACCCAGATCGTTCGCCAGGTACTTCACGCTGGTTTCCAGCGCCGATTTGGCCACGCCCATCACGTTGTAATGGGGAATGACCTTTTCGGCGCCATAGTAGGACAGCGTCAGGATCGAGCCGCCATCGGGCATCATCGCGCAGGCCCGCTTGGTCACGGCGACGAGGCTGTAGGCCGAGACGTTCATCGTCAGCAGGAAGTTTTCCAGGCTGGTATCGACATACTGGCCGCGCAGTTCGTTCTTGTCGGAAAAGCCGATCGCGTGGACGAGGAAATCGATCGTCTCCCAGCGTTCGGCCAGGCGGGCGAACGCGGTGTCGATCGAGGCCATGTCGGCAACGTCGCAATCGATCAGGAAATCGCTGCCCAGGCTTTCGGCCAGCGGGCGCACGCGCTTGGCCAGCGCCTCGCCCTGATAGGAGAACGCCATCTGTGCCCCGTGTTCCTGTAATCTCCTGGCAATGCCCCAGGCCAACGACTTGTCGTTCGCCAGGCCCATGATGAGCCCGCGCTTGCCTTGCATCAGACCGGTCATTCGCTCTCTTCCCGTTTCCATTCAAGCTGTTCCGAGGCATCCGCCTCGCTCAATCGATCGAGGCCCCGCTCCTCGGGCGTCACCGCCAGCGCCGCGTTGAGCTCGGCGCCGACCACCATCCCTAGTCCGACTAGCCAGAAAAAGAAAAGCGCGATCATCACGCCCGCAAGGCTGCCGTAAGTCAGGTCATAAGTGAAGAATGTGCGCAACACCCGGGGCAGCGCGAAGGCCACGATCACCCACCACACCGTCACCAGCAGGGCGCCCGGCCACTTCGGGAACAGCCGCCGCTGGTAGGCCGAAGGGGTGAGCGAAACGAACAGCAGATAGATCGAGACGAACAGCATCAGCGCGCCGATCAGGCGCGAGAGCACCAGTTCGTTGAACAGGGGATCGAGCCGGGGGAACAGCGTGACGAGGATCTCCTCGGCCGCCGCGATCACCACTTGCCCCGAAAGCGAGATCAGCAGCAGCAGCACCGAGGCGAAGATCACGCCGGTGGAAACCAGCCGGTAGTGCCAGAAGGCGCGCGTCTGCGGCGTGCCATAGGCGCGGTGGAGAATGTCGCGGATCGTCTCGATCAGGCTGGTGGCGGTCCACAGGCCGAACAGGCCGCCGATCCACAGCAGCCAGCCCTGCCGCGCCGAGGCGACATCGCGCGCGACCGGACCCAGCACTTGCGCCACGCGCGGCGGCAAGGCGGTGAGCACCGCGTCGATCGAGGCGTTGAGCTGGCCTTTCTCGCCGATCGCGGAAAAGATCGCCGCCACCGCGATGAAGAAGGGGAACAGGGCCAGCAGCGTCATGTAGGCCAGGTTGCCGGCATGGATGAAGCCATCGCGCCAGGCACCGTTCGCCACGCGCAGCACGATCGCGAAAGCGCGCGTGCCCGGCCCGGCGCGGCGCCTCACCCGGTCCCGCCAGTCACCGTGCCAGGCAAGCGCGGACCGCCGCCGGGCCTCGGGCGAGAGGTCGGCCGGCGCGGGGGTGTCCTTCAGCGGTTGCTCCTGCACCGCGCCGTCCTGTCGGGATGCCGGTCAGACGCCAAGTCTGGCGCGCACGTCGCGCGAGTCGCGCCAGCCTTCCAGCCGGCGGGCGAGTTCGCCGTCGCTTTCGGGCAAGGTGATCTCGATCGTCACCAGCTGGTCGCCCCGGCTGCCGTCCTTGCGGGTAAAGCCCTTGCCCTTCAGGCGTAGCACCTTGCCCGAGCTGGTGCCCGGCGGCACCGAGAGCATCACTGCGCCATCGACCGTGGGCGCGCGCACTTTCGCGCCGCCCAGCGCCTCGTCGAGCGTGACCGGCAGGTCCAGCCGGACATCGTCGCCCTCGCGGCGGAAGAAGGGGTGCGACTGGACATGGATGGTGACGATCGCATCGCCATTGCCGCCGCCGCCGGGTTCCCCCCTGCCGGCCAGCCGCATCTGCGTGCCGTCTTCCAGGCCGGCGGGCAGCTTGAGGTCGATCGTCTTGCCGTCGGACAGGGTGATGCGCTGCGGCGCCAGCCGCGCGGCATCGGGCAGCGTGACCGAAAGCCGGTACTGCACGTTCGCGCCCTTCGGCGCGGCGCGACCGCGCGGGCGCGCGCCGCCGAACCCGCCGCCGAAGCCACCGCCGCCGCCCCGGCCGCCGAACAGGTCGCCAAAGATGTCGCCCAGGTCCACGCCTTCGGCCGAGAAGCCTTCGAAGCCGCCGCCGCCAAAGCCCTGGTGCCCGCCGGCGGTGCCGCCGGGGCCGGGGCCATAGCCGAAGCCCATCGTCGGGTTGCCGTCGATATCGATCTCGCCCCGGTCGAAGCGGGCGCGCTTGTCCTTGTCGGACAGCAAGTCATAAGCGCGCGTCACTTCGCTGAAGCGCTCGGTCGCCTTCGGGTTGTCCTTGTTCGTGTCCGGGTGAAGCTCCTTGGCGAGCTTGCGATAGGCGGACTTGATGTCCTTTTCGCTCGCGCCCTTGGAAACGCCCAGGATGGAATAGGGATCTGCTGCCATGCTGCATAGCTAGGTGCCCGCGGGCGCCACGGCAAGCGGCGCTTTCCACCGAAGGTTCGTGCGGCTATCGCTTTGTTCGGCAATGCATCCGGCCCCGGTTCCGATTGTTCGGGATCAATGCCCCGGCGCGATCGTGCGCCGATGGGGCTGGCGGCTGGAACGCAGGGCGCGGAACGCGGCCGGCGGGGGCCTGGCGCACAGGAAAGATGCAATGGAAACCGAACAGACCAAAGAACTGATCCCGCACGGCGATCCCTTCGCGCTCTTCGACACCTGGTATGCCGAAGCGCGCGCGAGCGAGCCGAACGATTCGAACGCCATGGCGCTGGCGACGGCGACGGCGGACGGACTGCCGTCGGTGCGCATGGTGCTGCTCAAGGGCCATGGCCCGGACGGTTTCGTCTTCTATACCAACGCGCGCAGCCGCAAGGGCGGGGAACTGCAGGCCAACCCGAATGTCGCGCTGCTGTTCCACTGGAAGAGCCTGCGACGCCAGATCCGCATCGAAGGCCCGATCGCCCGCGTCGACGATGCGACGGCCGATGCCTATTTCCACAGCCGCGCGCGCGATTCGCAGCTGGGCGCGGTGGCGTCCGACCAGTCGGCCCCGCTTGACGCGCGCGAGACGTTCCTGGCCCGCTATGAAGCGGCCAAGGCGCGTTTCGGCGAGGGCGAGGTGGACCGGCCGCCGCACTGGACGGGCTTTCGCGTCACCCCGCGCGCGATCGAATTCTGGCACGATCGCCCTTATCGCCTGCACGAGCGCCGCCGCTTCGTGCGCGAGGGGGCGGGCTGGTCCAGCACGCTGCTCTATCCGTGAGCCGCTGGCGATGAACCGGGGCGCCAACCTCAACCGCAGCGCGGCCATGGCCAGCATCGCTGTCGCCGCCATCCTGCTGGGGCTGAAGGCATGGGCGGCCTGGGCCACCGGCTCGACCGCGATGCTCGGCAGCTTGGCCGATACCACGCTCGACCTTGTCGCCAGCGTCGCCACGTTGGCGGGCGTGTGGATCGCCTCGCAGCCGGCGGACGAGCAGCACCGCTTCGGCCACGGCAAGGCCGAGGCGATCGCGGCGCTGTTCCAGATCGTGCTGATCTCGATCTCGGCGATCGGCATCGCCGCGCGCGCGGCGGAGCAGCTTCTGGCCGGCGCGCGCACCGAGGCGGCGGCGCAAGGCATCGGCGTGTCGCTGGCGGCAATGGTGGTGACGCTGGCGCTGATCCTGTGGCAGCGCCACGTCATCCGGCGTACCGGCAGCCTGGCGATCGCCACCGACAACGTGCATTACGAATCCGACCTGCTGCTCAACCTCTCGGTGATCCTGGCGCTGACGCTGGACCAGTACGCCGGCTTCGCCGGGGCCGATCCGATCTTCGGGCTGGGCATCGCCGGCTGGCTCGGCTGGGGCGCATGGCGCGCCTCGCGCGCGGCGATCGAGCAGCTGATGGACCGCGAATGGCCCGAGGAGAAGAAGCAGCGCTTCCTGGCGCTGCTGGCGCGCAACCCGGAAATCACCGGCGTGCACGATCTGCGCACGCGCACTTCGGGCAATCAGGATTTCGTCCAGTTCCACGTCTGGGTCGATCCCAACATCACCGTGCGCGAGGCGCACCGCGTGATGGACGATATCGAGATCCGCCTGCGCCGCGAATTTCCCGATGTCGAGATCCTGATCCACCCCGATCCGAACGGCCTGATCGACGAGCGGGGGCGCGCCGCCGAAGACATCCTGCCGCACGATCCCGCCACGGCGCGGTGATCCGCCGCGTCGCGAAGGGCCTTATCCGCCGGGGAACAGCCGCAGCAGCGCGCCGATCCGATCGTGCAGCGCGGCTTCCTGCTCCGGCTCGGAATGACCCAGGCGCACCACGGTCAGCAACTGGTCGGGCGAGCTGACGAGGTACTGGCCGCCTTCGCCCAGGCAGGCGAAGAGATTGGCCGGCGACTGGCCGGGCCACAGCGCTTGCCGGCCGGTCGATTGCGGCCCGTTGAGCCAGAGCTGCGCGCCATAGCCGGCATTGCGCGGCGATGGCGCGCGCATGAACTCGATCCAGCGGCGCGGCAGGATCTGGCCGCCGTTCACCGATCCATAGTGCCGCAGGAAGTCGCCCAGCTTGCCCCAGTCGCGCGCGCTGGCGTGGATCATGCTCGATCCGATCATGGTGCCGGCCGCGTCGTAATCGGCCACGGTCGTGCGCATCCCGATCGGATCGAGCACGCGCGTGCGCAAGTAATCGGCCACGGCCTGGCGGCGGCGCTCGGGATCGCGGCTGTCGGTCAGCGCGCGCGCGGCCAGATCGGCCAGGATCACCGGCGTGGCCGAGGAATTCTCGAACACGCGGCCGGGCATGTCCTCCAGCGGCTGCGATTCGGCATAGGCCGCCATATCGTCGCGCCCGTCGAGGAACAGCATCCGCGCGCGGTCGGAGCCAGGGTCCAGCCCGGCGCCTTCGCTGTGGCGCAGGCCCGATCGCATCTGCAGGAGCTGGCGCAGCGTGATCTCGCCGCGCGGGTCGCCCGATCGCTGCCAGGCGGGGACCGGCGCGGTCTCGTCAAGGCGCAGGCGCCCGTCGCTGACGAGCTGGCCGACCATCACCCCGGTCACGCATTGCCCCATCGACCAGCCGGGCAGGCGCGTGCCGGGGCCGATCCCTTCGCCATAGCGCTCGGCGATGACCGAGCCGCGCTTGACGATCAGCAGCGCGCGGGTTTGCCCCACCGCCTCCTCGTCGAACAATCCGTCGATCGCGCGGCCCAGCACCGCGTGCGCCGCGCCGCCATCGGCCTTGATCGCGGCTTCGGCCTGCGCGCTGGGCGGCGGCGGGGGTGGCGGCGCCTTGCCGCCGCAGCCGCTCAGGGCTGGCAGGGCAAGCAGTGCGAGGATATGGGGGAGCCGGCGCGGCGTCATGATGGCGGTGTGATGTGCGAGGCGGGAGCGGATGGCAACAGCCAAGACAATGCGATTGCGGCAGCGGCAGCCTTCACGCTGGAAGCGCAACGTGCTGCTGCTGGGGCTGGCGCTGGCCGCGGGCCTGCTGGCCACGATGTGGTCGGCGCTGGCGGCCAAGGGCCGGGCAAGCGCCGCCTACGCGGCCCGCACCGGCTGCGTCTGCCACTTCATCTCGGGGCGCGGGGTGGATTCGTGCAAGGGCGATCTCGGCCCGGACCCGATCATGCTGAGCGCGAACGACGAGGCCCATGGCGTGACCGCGCGCTACCTCGTCTTCGCCCGCCAGACCGCGACGTACGACGCGGCGCATGGTTGCGTGCTGGAGCGCTGGGACCAATAAGTCCGGCCTTTAATGCCAGGCCTTCCAGACGCCGAACAGGCTGGTGATCACCAGGACGCAGCCGACCAGGATCAGCATGGGCTTGGGCGGAATGTGCTTGGCCCCCCAGGCACCGAGCGGGGCCGCCAGCACGCCGCCGATCAGCAGGCCCAGCGTCGCGCCCGCGACATTGGCCAGGCCCAGATGCCAGATGAACGTGGCCGAGACGGTCAGCGTCAGGAAGAATTCGACGGTGTTGACGGTGCCGACCACCTTGCGCGGATCGGCGCCCTGGATCAGCAGGTTGGACGTCACCACCGGCCCCCAGCCGCCGCCGCCCGCCGCATCCAGGAAGCCGCCGATCAGGCCGAGCGGGGCGATCAGCCTGGCCTCCTTGAGTTGGGGCGGATAGAGCAGGCCGCGCACCAGCAGCCACACGCCCACGGCGGTCAGGTAGATAAGCACGAAGGGCTTGACCACGCTGGCGTCCAGCGAGGTCAGCAAATAGGCGCCCAGCACGCCGCCGATCATCCCGGGCACCAGCAGGCGCAGGAAAAGCTGCTTGTCGACATTGCCATGCAGCAGGTGGCTGATCCCCGAGGTGGCGGTGGTGAAGCATTCGACGATGTGCACGCGTTGCGAGGCCGAGGCCGGCGGCACGCCCAGGACGGCGACCAGCAGCGTGTTGGAAATGACGCCAAAGGCCATGCCCAGCGCCCCGTCCACCAGTTGCGCCGCGAAGCCCACCGCGATGAAGGGGAGCAGCGCGGCAAGATCGAATCCGCCAAAGTCCATTCGAATCAGTTCCTCGCGAAGAATGCCGCCTTCGTGAGTAGACTCTATTTTCTCTACTTATCGAGTAGATTTTTTTAAGCCGCGCCAAATCGCGCTTTGCGCGCGCCGGAACGACCATCGTTACCGTCGGCGGCGGACCGCGCGCCTTGTTTTCGCGGGAGAATCAGCCCGAATCGCGCCGATGCCCGCGCGCGCGGCCGCGTCTTTTTATTGCGTTGCGCGACAGCTTTATGTCAGAGTGCGTCAGTAACATTTTGTTACAATAGGTCGCCCCCCCAGAAAAGCCAGGTTCCCATGCCAGCCGATGCCACTCTCTTTTCCCGCCGGGATGCCGGCCGGCTCCTGCTCGCGGCCGGCGTGGCGGCGGCCTTGCCGGGCCGCGCGGTCGCGGCCGGGCCCGGCAACCGCGTGGTCTGCGTTTCCAAGCAGATCAACGAGTTCATTTTCGATATCGGCGCGCAATCGCACCTGGTCGCGCGCGATCTCACCTCGATCTACCCGCCGCAGATCACCAGGCTGCCCTCGGTCGGCTATCATCGCGCGCTGAGCGCGGAGGGCATCATCTCGATGCGGCCCAGCGTGCTCTTGACCGATGGCAATGTCGGGCCGGACCCGGTGCTGGCGCAAGTCCGCTCCGTGGGCATCCCGGTCCAGACGATGGCGCCGGGCGATACGCCCGAGACGGCGCAGGCCCTGATGCTGAAGCTGGGCGCCTATTTCGGCCGCCAGGCCGCCGCGAAAGCCGTGGTGGCGCGCTGGCAGGCCGGGATGAAGGCCGCGCTGGGCGAGATGGCGCGCTATGCCCGTGGGCCGCATCCGCGCGTGCTGATGATCCATTTCGGCCAGATCGGGAACAGCTACCTCGGCCTTTCGCGCGGCGGCCCGGCGGACCAGATCGTGCGCTGGGCGGGCGGCGTCAACGCGCTCGATCAGGTGGGCGGCATGGCCCGCCTCACGCCGGAGATCATCGCGCGCTGCGCGCCGGACATCATCATCGCCACCGATGTCGGCTTTGATCGGTATGGCTCGGCGGCGAAATTCCGCGATCTGCCCGGGGTGGCGCTGACGCCGGCCGCCAAGAGCCTGCGGATCCATCGCATCTTCGAGACGGAGATCATGTATTTCAGCCCACGGACGCCGGCCTCGCTGCGCAAGATCGCGGGCTGGCTGCATCCGGCGCGCTGACGCGGGCGATGGGCCGGCTGTCCTGGATGCAGATCCATGTGCTGCTGGCGTGCGCCCTGCTGGGCGCGCTGCTGCTGTCGCTCAGTGTCGGCTCGTTCTATTTCCCGCCCGAGGAGATCTTCCGCTTCGTGCGCCACGGGCTGGGCATCGCCCCGGTGGCGCCCGAAGAGGGGCTTGACCTCAACGTCTTCGTCACCCTGCGCTTGCCGCGCGTGCTGCTGTGCGGCGTGACGGGGGCGACGCTGGGCCTGTCGGGCGCGCTGATGCAGGGCCTGTTCCGCAATCCCATCGTCGAGCCGGGGCTGGCCGGCACGTCCTCCGGCGCGGCGCTGGGCGCATCGCTCATGTTCGTGTTCGGCAACACCGCGCTGGCCTTCACTTCCCCGCTGGGCACGGCGGCCGTGCCGGTGATGGCTTTCCTTGGCGGCTTTCTCGCGACACTGCTGGTCTACCGGATCGCCACGCTTTTCGGCCATACCGACGTGCTGGCGCTGTTGCTGGCCGGCATCGCGGTGAACGCGCTGTGCAATGCCGGCACGGGCTTCCTGTCGTACATCGCGCGCGATCCGCAGGCGCGCAACATTACGTTCTGGAACCTGGGCACGTTCACCACCGCCGACTGGCGCGGCAGCCTGCTCGTCACCGCGATTTTCGTGCCTTGCCTGGTGTTCATCCTGCGGCGGGGCAAGGACCTGAACGCATTGATGCTGGGCGAGGACGATGCCGCCTATATCGGCTTCGACCCGGACAGGCTCGTTTTCCGGCTGCTGGTCCTGAACACGCTGATCGTTTCGGTGGCGACGGCGATGGTCGGCGTGATCGCCTTCGTCGGCCTGATCGTGCCGCACATGATGCGCTTGCTGCGCTCGTCCGACTATCGCTTCCTGCTGCCGGCATCCGCCCTGTCGGGTGCCTTGCTGATGGAAGCGATCGACGTGGTCGCCCGGCTGGTGATCCGCCCGGCCGAACTGCCCGTGGGGATCATCACCGCGCTGATCGGCGCGCCGATCTTTCTGTGGATCCTGCTGGCCTACCGCCGCCGGATCGCGAGCTGACGATGGACGCGGCGATCCGCCTTGAGGATGTGCGCTGGTCGATCGGCAAGACGACGATCCTTGAGCCGGTGAACCTGGCCTTCGCCGCGGAGAAGATGAACGTCATCCTCGGCCCCAATGGCGCGGGCAAGTCCACGCTCATGCGGATCGCCGCCGGCCGCCTGAAGCCCACCGGCGGACGCGTGCTGCATGGCGATCGCGACGTGTTCGGCCTGGATGCGCGGGCGCTGGCGCGCCAGCGCGCGTTCCTTTCGCAGCATGTCGAGATCGATTTCGCGATCACGGTCGAGGAAGTGGTGCTGATGGGTCGCTATCCGCATTTCGCGCGCGCGCCCGGCCGCGAGGACCGGCGCATCGTCGATGCCGCGCTGGAGATGGTGGGCATGGCGGCCCGGCGCCGCCAGATCTATCCCACGCTTTCGGGCGGCGAGCAGCAGCGCGTCCAGCTCGCGCGCGTGCTGGCGCAAGTGTGGAGCGACGAGACGCCGCCGCCCGCCCGCACCATCTTCCTGGACGAGCCGATCGCCAGCCTTGACGTGCATCACCAGCTCCAGATTCTGGAGATCGTGCGCGGCCTGCTTGCGCGCGGCTGCACGATCATCGTCACGCTGCACGATCTCAATCTGGCGATGCGTTACGGCGACAGGCTGATCTTCCTGCGCGACGGCCGCTTGCACGATGTCGTGGAAGATCCAGGCGCTGTTTCCACCGATCTGGTCCGGCGCATCTTCGACGTGCGGGCGACCGCGCTGGATGACGACGGCCGGCCGATGTTGCGATTTTATCTTTAGAAAACAATAATATAATAAAGAGTCAGGTTTTAAAAGCAGACGTGAGGGAAATGATGAAAATGCATGTTGTAAGCTGGGCATCGCTTGGCGCGATGGCCACGGCGCTCGGCGCGATGCCCGCGATGGCGGCGGATGCGCCGCCCGATCCGACCATCGTCGTCACCGCGCCCTCGACCACGCCGTTCGATCTGGCGCCCGCGGTCGACAAGATCGGCACTTCGCTGTTCGACAGTTCGCGCAGCATCCAGGTGGTCCAGCGCGAGCTGATCGACCAGCAGGGCGCCACCCAGCTTCGCGACACGCTGCGCAACGTCAGCGGTCTGGTTCAGGGGGGACAGTTCTCCTTCGGCTTTTATGACCGCTTTGTCTCGCGCGGGCTCAACGTCACGTTCCTCAACGACGGCTTGCCCGATACGACCTCGGATCTGGGCGGCTATGTCCACGGGCTGACCGGGGTGGAGCGGGTCGAGGTGCTGAAGGGGCCGGGCTCCGCGCTGTTCGGCACCACCGCGCCGGGCGGCACGATCAACCTGGTCCACTATCGGCCGACCGATACGTTCGCCGTGAACGGCGCCCTCCAGTATGGTTCGTTCGAGACGATCACGGCCAATGCCTCGCTCAACGCGCCGCTGGCTTCGGGCGTCAGCGCGCGGCTGGACGGGGGCTTCCAGCATTCGGATGGCCAGCGCGGCCGGCGCAACAAGACCGGCGAGGTCTATGGCTCGCTGGGCTTTCATCCGGCCAATCACGACATCATCGCCCGGCTGGAATACCACCGGATCGAGATCCGACCCGATTCGATCGGCCTGCCGTTCTCGCCGCCGAGCGGCACTGGCCTGCCCGCCGATGTCGACCGGGGCAACCGCTATTACACGCCGTTCGCCTATGCCGACCAGACGATCAAGCGCGCTTTCCTGAGCGATGCCTGGACGCTGAACGAGAGCCTCGTGGTCAATCTGCGCGCCGCCTATACCGATCGTGACGTCGATCTGGCGCGCAACGCCGGCGGCCGGCTGACGGCGGCGGGCAGCACGTATTCGCTCACCGGCCGGCAGCTTCGCCAGCAGACCGACAATATCCACGATTTCGTCGTCCAGGCCGAGCCGACCTGGCATTTCTCGGCCGGCGCCATGCCGGTGACGCTGCTGGCCGGCTTCGAATACCGCAAGGTCAGCGCGACCACGCGCCGCGCCACGGCGGACCTGCCCAATATCGCCGACATCCGCGCGCCCGTGACGCCGGAGACCAGCCTGGCCGCGCTCAACTTCCTGTGCGACAGGAGCCATAGCTGCAACGACGCGGATATCGACGGCCGCTTCCATGGCCTTTACGCCATGGCGCAGATCGACCTCACGCCGCGCCTCAAGCTGCGCCTGTCGGGCCGTGAGGACTGGTTCAGGACATCGGCCGAGGGTCGTTCGGCCATTCCGGTCAATCCGGGGTCCGAGCATCCGTGCGATCCGCCCCAGGCGACGACTTGCGCCTTCGTGCCCGGCCAGCCGGTGGTCCGCAAGGATGATCGCTTCGAATGGGATGTCGGCGCGGTCTATCAACTGGCGGATGCCTTCGCGCTGTTCGGCGGCTATGCCAGCAACAGCTATCCGATCTTCAACACCGAGGAACCGCAGAGCATTGGCCAGGTGCCGGAAAAGGGCACGCAGATCGAGGCTGGCCTGCGCGTGCGCCAGGACAAGTGGCTGGCGCTGTCCTCCTCGCTGTTCCGCACCACGCGCAAGAACGTCTACACCATCATCCTGGTCGACAATCTCGATGTATCGCAGGTCTTTTCCTATCGCGTGAAGGGCTGGGAGACCGACCTCACCTTGCGCCCGGTGCCGGCGTGGAACATCATTGCCAACTTCACGCTGCAGGACCCGGTGCTGGTGGATTATCCGCAGAACCCCGGCCAGATCGGCAATCGCGTGCCCAGCGTGCCGAAACGGATCGGCAATGTCTGGACCAGCTATGACCTTGCCTTGCCAGAAGCGGTGGGCACGCTGCAGTTCGCCGCCGGCCTGCGTTACCGCAGCGCCTATTTCGGCGATACCGGCGAGACCCGGACCCTGCCGGGCGCCACGATGATCGACCTGTCGGCCGCGCTGCTGCACGGCCCCTGGACGGTGCGTGCCGGCGTCAGCAACATCGGCGACAAGCGCAATTACGACTATGCCGCCGGCACCGGCAGCGGCGCCATCCCCGGACAGGGCCGGACCTTCTTCGTCAGCCTGGCCGCCAAGGCGCTGTAAGCAAGGAAGCGGCACCGGCCCCTCGCGGGGTGGCCGGTGCCACTCCGGTTCGGCCACGCCGGATCGGAGCGGCGGCGCGCGCCTGACGCATGAACCGCCGCATCGCTCGGGCAGCGACAGCTTTGTGACAGGTTAGCGGCGATATGCTGCGCGGGTTGCGGAACCCGGGGCAGCGGAGCGGCAAAGCCGTACCGGCCGGAAATCCATAAGCCAAACGGAGCCGTGGGACTCGGGATGGGGGAAGAGTACCGCTTTTTGTCACGCATCGTTCGATAAAGGGGGAAATCGATGTCGGAATCTCAGGCTTGTCTGTCCGATCGTTCGCGCGCCCGCCCAATCCGATGAGCCGTTCCGCCTTCGACCATTTCCGCCAGATTGAAAAAAGGGGCCTTTCATGAAGTTCACTCGTTGGTTCGCCTTGCTCGGCGTCAGTTGCCTCCTCGCCACGCCCCTCTATGCCGATTACGACGAAAGCCAGTGGTCGGACCTGCATTATCGCCAGGTCGGCCCGTGGCGCGGCGGCCGCGTCACCACCGTCACCGGCGTGCCTTCGCAGCCCTTCACGTTCTACATGGGCACGGTCGGCGGCGGCGTCTGGAAGACCACGGATGCCGGCCAGAGCTGGACCAACACCACCGACGGGCAGATCTCGGTCGGATCGATCGGCGCGGTGGCGGTGGCCGACAGCAATCCCAACATCATCTACGCCGGCACCGGATCGTCGAAGATCCGCAGCAACGTGTCGATCGGGCGCGGCCTCTACAAGTCGGTCGATGGCGCCAAGACCTGGACGTTCATGGGGCTGCGCGATGTCGGCCAGATCGCCACGATCCGCGTGAACCCCGCCAACCCCGACGAACTGTTCGTCGCGTCGATCGGCAACCCCTTCACCAACAGCAAGGAACGCGGCGTCTACCGCAGCCGCGACGGCGGCAAGACCTGGCAGCAGGTGCTGTTCGTCACCGATCAGCTCGGCGCCGCCGACGTGGAATACCAGCCCGGCAATCCGCAAGTGCTCTATGCCACGATATGGCACGGCCTGCGCCGGCCCTGGTCGATCATCTCGGGCAGCACCGACGGCGGCGTCTACAAGTCGACCGACGGCGGCGATCACTGGACTAAGCTGGGCGGCGGCCTGCCCACCGGCCTGTTCGGCCGCGCCAACATCGGCGTGAGCGCGGCCGCGCCCAACCGGGTCTATGCGCTGATCGAGGCGAAGCCCGGCGCGGGCCTCTACCGCTCGGACGATGCCGGCGCGAGCTGGACGCTGGTCAACGGCGAGACGCGGCTCACCACGCGCCCGTTCTACTACACCACGCTCGGCGTCGATCCCAACAACGCCGATGTCGTGTTCGTGGGCAACGAGGGCTGGTTCAAGTCGACCGACGGCGGCAAGACCTTCAAGACCCAGCGCACGCCGCATGGCGACAACCATGACGTGTGGATCAATCCGCGCAATTCCAGCTACCTGATCCAGGCGAACGACGGCGGCGCCAACGTCTCGCTCAATGGCGGCACGAGCTGGAGCACGCAGGCCAACCAGCCTACGTCCGAGATCTACCAGATCGCCGTGGACGATCAGTTCCCCTATCGCCTCTATGGCGCGCAGCAGGACAACACGACCGTGATCGTGCCCTCGCTCCCCCTGGGTGACGGGCAGGAATTCAAGGTCGGGCCGGGCTGCGAGACCGGGCCGATCATCCCCAAGCTGAACGATCCGAACTTCGTCTGGGGCGGCTGCAAGGGGCAGTTCAGCCGGCTGGACATGCGCACCAACGGCAATGAGGAACGCTTCTGGATCGGCGCCGAATCGCTTTACGGCAATGATCCCAGGGAGCTGCGCTATCGCTTCCAGCGCGTCGCGCCGCTGGAGATTTCGCCGACCGAGCCCAACACGATCTATTACGGTTCGCAATATGTGCACCGTTCGCGCGATGGCGGCGTCACCTGGGAGAAGATCAGCCCCGACCTGACGGCGAATCCCGCCGACAAGCAATATGGCTCGGGCGAGCCGATCACGCGCGATGCCACGGGCGAGGAAGTCTATTCCACGGTCTATGCGATCCGCGAAAGCACGCTGAAGCCCGGCGTGATCTGGGCCGGATCGAACGACGGCCTGCTCTGGGTGACGCAGGACGACGGCAAGAGCTGGCGGAACATCACGCCCAAGGGTCTGCCGCCGGGCGGACGCGTGCAGAATATCGAGCCGGGCGTTCGTGCCCCCGGCACGGCCTATGTCGCGATCTACCGCTATCTGCTGGGCGATTTCGCGCCTTATCTCTACCGCACCGACGATTACGGCAAGACCTGGACCAAGCTGACCGACGGCCGCAACGGCATCGCCGTGGACGAGCCGACCCGCGTGATCCGCGAGGACCCGGAGCGGCCGGGCCTGCTTTATGCCGGTACCGAGTTCGGCATGTACGTCTCGTTCGATCGCGGCGCGAAATGGCAGAGCTTCCAGCTCAACCTGCCGGCGGTGCCCGTCACCGATATCCGCCTGACGCATGGCGATCTGGCTTTCTCCACGCAGGGCCGCGGCTTCTGGATCCTCGACAACCTGGGCGTGCTGCGCCAGCTTCCCGCCGAGGGTGAGGCCGGCAAGGCCAGCCGGCTCTACAAGCCCGCCACGGCGATCCGGGTCAACGCCGGGGCCGACAAGGGCCCCAACCCCGGCACCGGGCCTGAATATATTCTGCCCGGCGCGCAGATCGATTACTACGTCGCGCCGGGCGGCAATGCCGGGCCGGTGACGCTCTCGATCCTCGACAAGGCGGGCACCGTGGTGCGGCGCTTCACCAGCGAGGGCGCCGCGCCGCGCGGCGAGGGCGAAGGCGGCGGTGGCGGCGAGGATGGCCTTGGCAGCTATCGCCCGTCTTATGCCACCAGCCTTGAAGCCAAGCCGGGGATGCACCGCTTCATCTGGGATCTGCGTTATTCGGGCGAGCCGCAAGTGAAGCCGGCCGCGACCCGGCCGGGCGAAGGCGGCCGTTCGCGCTTCCCGGCCGGGCCGGTGGCGGCGCCGGGCAGCTATACGATCGAGATGTCGATCGGCGGCACCACCATGCGCCAGCCGCTCACCATCGTGGAAGATCCGCGCGTGCTGGCCAGCGGCGTGACCGATGCCGATCTTGTCGCGCAGTTCGAGCACAACATGCGCGTGCTGCAACTGGTGAACGACACCAACCTGAACGTCTCGCGCCTCACCCACGCGCTGGCCGAGCTGAAGGACCATCCCGATGCGGCCAAGGAAAAGGCGCTGAAGGCGATCGCCGACCGGCTGCTCACCCCGCCGATCCGCTACAGCCATCCCGGCCTGCAGACCCATGTCGGCTATCTCTACAGCCTGACCAACGCGACCGACCAGAAGGTGGGCCGCGATGCGATCGAGCGCTATCAGGAACTGCGCCCGAAGATCGACGCCATCACCGCCGAGCTGAACAGCGTGCTGGGCCCGGTGCAGACGGCCGAGATCGAGGCGTTCCTGCAAGGCGACTATACCTATCGCGCCGATGACGACGACGATGAGGAAACCGAGAGCAACGATTGATCCAACGGGCCTTTCCCCCACACCCGTTGCGTGATGCGCGGCTGGCCGAACGCCCTGGGGCGCCGGCCAGCCGTCGCCCTCCGGCGTCCCCGCCCTCGCCGCGCGGGCAGCCCCTGCGAACTGTCCTTCCCCTGGAGTTGACCATGCGCCTTGCTTTCCCGACCGTCCTTGTTCTGCTGATGGCCGGCACCGCTGTTTCGGCAGAGGTGCCCTCGTCCCCGCCTTCCGCCAAGGCGACCGCCGAGATCAAGCGGATCGAGGCGAGCGCGGCCTTCAAGAAGGCGGTCGCCGCTCTCGACGCCGGTCACGGCCAATGGGTCGATACCATCGTCACGCTGACCGAGATTCCCTCGCCGCCGTTCAAGGAAGCGGCGCGCGCCCAGGCCTTTCTGGAGATGTTCAAGGCGCGCGGCCTTACCGATGTCGAGATCGACGGCGAAGGCAATGTGCTGGGTATGCGCAAGGGAACGGGCGGCGGCGGGCTGGTCGTCGTCTCGGCGCACATGGACACGGTGTTCCCCGAAGGGACGCCGGTGAAGGTGCGGCGCGAGGGCGAGAAGCTGTTCGCACCGGGCGTGGGCGACGATACCGCGGGCCTTGCCACGCTGCTCAGCCTGATCGACGCGATGAACGCCGGCGGCATCCGCACGCGCGATGACGTGCTGTTCATGGGCACGGTGGGCGAGGAAGGCGCGGGCGACTTGCGCGGCGTGCGCTACCTGCTTGGCAAGGGGCGGTACAAGGACAAGGTGAGCGCCTTCTTCTCGCTCGATGGTGGCGGGCTCGATTCGATCACCACCGGCGGGGCCGGATCGAAGCGCTACCGCGTCACCTTCAAGGGGCCGGGCGGCCACAGCTATGGCGCTTTCGGGCTGGTCAATCCGATGGCGGCGATGTCGCAGGCCGTGGTCGATTTCTACAAGATCCCGGTGCCGCAAGGCATCAAGACCACCTACAGCGCCAGCGTCGTCGGTGGTGGCACCTCGGTCAACGCCATCCCCCGCGAGGTGTGGATGGAATTCGACATGCGCTCCGAAAGCGCCGTCGAGCTGGCGAAAGTCGACCAGCGCTTTCTCGAGATATTGAACCAGGCGGTCGCGACCGAGAACGCCGCGCGATCGACCAAAGAAGGGCCGATCACGATCGACGTCAAGCAGATCGGCGAGCGCCCGGCCGGCCAGACCGACAAGGCGGCCGACATCGTCCAGTTCTCCACGGCGGCCTATGCGGCCGAAGGGATCAGGGTGGGCTACAGTTCCAGCTCGACCGATTCCAACATCGCGATCAGCCTGGGCATTCCCGCGATCACCATCGGCCGGGTAGCCAGCGGCGGACGCGGCCACTCGCTCGACGAATGGATCGGGATCGAGAAGGACGCCAACGTCCGCCTGCAGAAGATCGACCTGGCCACCATCCTGGCGACTGCCGGCATGAAATGACCTTCGCGCCGCGATGACCCGGCCGGCGCCGCTCTGTTCAGCCTCTACCGGCGCCGGTATCGAAAGTACCACACCTCGTGGCCGAGCTTGCGGGCCTTGGCCTCGTAGCGGGTTTCGGGCCAGCCGCCGGGCCGGGTGAGGAAGTCGGCCGGCTTGTCGCACAGCCAGTCGAACAGGTCGCGGTTGCGGCGCATGACCATCAGCGCGTGACGCAGGTAGACCGGATGGTCGGTGCCGAAGCGGAATTCGCCGCCCGGCCGCAGCTTGGCGGCGAACAGGCGGACGGGGCCGTCGTTCATCATCCGCCGCTTGGCGTGCCGGGCCTTGGGCCAGGGGTCGGGGTGGAGCAGATAGAGGAACGACAACGCGCCGTCGGGCACGCGCGCCAGCACGTCCAGCGCGTCGCCGTGATGGATGCGCACGTTGCCGAGCGGCGGGTGCGTGCCTCCCCTCGCGCCCGAATCCCCGCCGGCAACATGGACCAGCGCCTGGGCCACGCCGTTGACGAAGGGTTCACAGCCGATGAAGCCGTGATCGGGCAGCATGTCGGCGCGGGCGGCCATGTGCTCGCCGCCGCCGAAGCCGATCTCGAAATGGAGCGGGCGCGGCGCGCCGAACAGGCGCTCGGCGGTGACGGGGCCGTCGGTGGGCACGGCGATCCGGGGCAGCAGGGTATCGACCAGCGCCTGCTGGCCGGCGCGCAGGGTCTTGCCCTTGGCGCGGCCGTAAAGGCGGTTGAGCGTGGTCGGATCGCCGGGTTTGTTCGCGGTCATGGCGCGGCGCGATGGCAGGCGCGGGCGCGCCGGTCAACCGGGCGGAGAAGCGCGAAGCGGGCCGCGCCCGGCCGGCAAGGGAGGCTCCGCAAGATCACGTAATTGTTGATGCCGGAACCCTTTGCGGCGTGAAAGGGTTTCATTTGAAAGCATCTCGCGCCAAAGCGGATCCCAGCGAGGTCGTCACAAGAAAGGAAACGATCCATGAAATTGCTGCGATGGGCCATCGGCGGCGCTTCGGCCTATGTCATCTACCGCTATTCGATCGGCAAGCGCGCCAAGGGCGAGGACGTGTTCCAGTCCCCCGAACGCGCGCTGGAAGCCATGACCAAGGGCGAAGGCGAGCAAGCCGAGACCGCCCCCGGCAAGCCCAAGCGCTCGTCGGGCAAGGCCGCGAAGTAGGCGGTTCGCACCGCACCAAGGCCGCAACGAACCTGGCCCGCCGTTTCAGGCGGGCCATTTCGGGTAGCTGGAAGGCGATTCTGCGAGGCTGAATCGAAGCGGCACCGACCCGCTGCCACGTCAGTGGATTTAACGCAGCAGACGAAAAGGCCTCAGGCCGCCTCGGCCTGTTCGTCGGGATCGCGCAGCACATAGCCGCGGCCCCAGACCGTCTCGATATAGTTGGCGCCGCCGCAGGCGTGGCTGAGCTTCTTGCGCAGCTTGCAGATGAACACGTCGATGATCTTGAGCTCTGGCTCGTCCATGCCGCCGTAAAGGTGGTTCAGGAACATTTCCTTGGTCAGCGTGGTGCCCTTGCGCAGCGAGAGCAGTTCCAGCATCGCGTATTCCTTGCCGGTCAGGTGCACGCGCGCGCCATCGACCTCGACCGTCTTGGCATCGAGATTGACGACCAGCTTGCCGGTGCGGATGACCGATTGCGAATGTCCCTTGGAACGGCGGACGACGGCGTGGATGCGCGCGACCAGTTCCTCGCGGTGGAACGGCTTGGTCACATAGTCGTCGGCCCCGAAGCCGAAGCTGCGGACCTTGGAATCCATTTCCGAGATGCCCGAAAGGATCAGAACCGGCGTCTGCACCTTGGCGACGCGCAGCTTCTTGAGCACATCGTAACCATGCATGTCAGGAAGGTTCAGGTCGAGCAGGATGATATCGTAATCATAGAGCTTGCCGAGATCGAGACCTTCCTCGCCCAGATCCGTGGAATAGACATTGAAGCCTTCCGCCGTCAGCATGAGCTCGATAGCCCTCGCCGTGGTGGGTTCGTCCTCGATCAACAGCACGCGCATGTGGGTTTCCCCCTTTGCCCCGAAGTCCGGCGACGCCATCCCCGCTCGCAGGGATATTGCCGCCTATTAACCATATGGCTTATGAAACTTAAAGGTTAATTTTGTGTAAAGCTTCGCAGGTGCCTGATTCGCGGATAATTCCACAATGGAGTTATCGCGTTTATGGTTGCCGGCCGGCAAGGCGCCGCAGCCATTTGCGCGCGGCCAGCAGCAGCCCGATCGCCAGCGCCAGCAGGACCAGCGCCACGCCGGCGGCGGCCAGCGGATAGGCATAGGCAAGCACCAGCAGGCCGCCGGTGAACAGGTCTTCCACGGTGGAGACGGCCAGGTTGCTGAACGGTTCGGGGCTGGTGTTCACCACCGCGCGGGCGCCGGCCTTGCCGCCGTGCGCCAGCAGCGCGGCGCCGCCGCCCAGCAGGAAGGCGATGGTCTGCGTCGCCGGGTCGGACGGATCGACGATGGCCAGCGTCAGCAGCGCGCCGCCCAGCGGGCGGATCACGGTGTGCACCCCGTCCCAGATCGTATCGACGATGGCGATCTTGTCGGCCAGCAGCTCGCATAGCGCGGCGAAGGCAGCCACGCCGATCACCCAGGGATTGGCCAGCACGTCCAGCGCGGCCAGATGCTCGGGCAGCGGCAGCACCCCCAGGCGCATGGCGATCCCCGTGGCGAAGACGCACAGGTAAAGCCGCCAGCCCGACAGCAGGCTGAGGCTGGCGGCAAGGCCCAGGATCTCGACGATGCCGAGCGGGTGGCCCACTGGCGTCAGAGCACTTCGAACAGCCCGGCCGCGCCCATGCCGCCGCCGATGCACATGGTGACGACGACGTGGCGCGCGCCGCGCCGCTTGCCCTCGATCAGCGCGTGCATGGCGCAGCGCGCGCCGGTCATGCCATAGGGATGGCCGATGGCGATGGCGCCGCCATCGACATTGAGCCGGTCCTCGGGAATGCCCAGCCGATCACGGCAATAGGCCACTTGCACGGCGAAAGCCTCGTTCAGCTCCCACAGGCCGATATCGTCCATGGCCACGCCGAACCGATCGAGCAGCCTGGGGATGGCGAAGACCGGGCCGATGCCCATCTCGTCGGGTTCGGTGCCGGCGACCGCCATGCCGACGAAGCGGCCCAGCGGGGCCAGCCCCTTGCGGGCCGCAAGCGCGGCTTCCATCACCACCACCGCGGCCGAGCCGTCGGAAAGCTGGCTGGCGTTGCCGGCGGTGACGCTGCCGCCCGGAACCACCGGGGGGAGCGCGTGCAGGCCTTCGAGCGTGGTGTCGGGCCGGTTGCCTTCGTCCTTTGCGATCGTGACTTCGCGCTCGCTGGTCTCGCCGCTGGCCTTGTCGGTGACTTTCATCGTCGTGGTGACGGGCACGATCTCGGCAGCGAAGCGGCCTTGCGCCTGCGCGGCGGCGGTGCGCTGCTGCGAGCCGAGCGCATAGGCATCCTGCGCCTCGCGCGCGATGCCATAGCGGCGGGCGACCACTTCGGCAGTCTGCAGCATCGGCATGTAGGCGGCATTGTGCAGCGCGATCAGCGCGGGATCGAATTCCATGCGGAACGCGGGGGTCTGCACCGTGCTGATCGATTCCTGCCCGCCGGCGATCACCACGTCCATCCGGTCGCGCACGACCTGGTGAGAGGCGGCGGCGATGGCCATCAGGCCAGACGAGCATTGCCGGTCGATGGTCATGGCCGGCACCGTCACCGGCAGCCCGGCGCGCAAGGCCGCGAGCCGGCCAATGTTGAGCGCCTGCCCGCCCTGCTGGAGCGCGCAGCCCCAGACCACGTCGTCCACCTCGCCCCCTTCGATCCCGGCGCGTTCCAGCGCGGCGGTGATCGCGAAGGCGCCCAGGGTGGGGGCCGGCGTGGCATTGAAGGCGCCCTTGTAGGCGCGACCGATCGGTGTGCGCGCGGCGGCGACGATCACGGCATCCCGCATCCTCTTGTCTCCCGTTATGGCCGTTCCTGTCCCTGTAGATGGGGCAAGGCGCGGGGAGAGGCAATGATGGGCGTATCGGCGCCAAGAAATGCGCTCTTCCGCGGGTTTCCCAACAGCCTCTCAGGAAGCGATGGTGCCCATCGGGCGCATGGCCACCGGCTTGCGGCGCGCCACGCGCATGTCCGGCGCCTCGATGCGTTTCAGATAGCTCCACAGGCCGCATTGCAGGCCGATCAGCATGAGGATGAACGGCTGGAAGGCGATGCCGACGAACAGCGAGCCGGCCAGATAGACCAGGTGCGCCTGCTGCAAGGCGATGGCGAGCGGCCCTTGCCATTGCTCGTCGGGCCCGGTGCGCGCTTTGTAGCGCCGCCGGATCAGCTCCATCTGCCACAGCCCGGAAACCTGCAGCAGCACCCACATCGCGAAGCCGGGAATACCCTGTTCGCCCAGCATTTCGAAATAGCTGGAATGGAACGCGCGGCCGGCATCCTCCACCACCTTGGTTTCGACCAGCGTGGTGCTGCCGGCGGTCTGGCTGTCCACCGTCTCGAAGCGCAGCTTGTTGCCCAGATAGATCTCGAAGCCGCCGCCGAACGGATGATCCTTCACATAGCCCAGTGTCCATTTCCACACGGCAAGGCGGGTGCCGGCGGATTCGTCGCCCTGGTGGTTCTCGATCGTGCTCATCCGCGCGGTGAAGCTTTGCGGCAGGAACGGCATGGCCAGCGCGAGGGCGGCCGCCATGCCGATCAGGATCAGGACGCGGTGCTTGGCCGTGCGCAGATAGAGCGCGCAGACAAGCCCCAGGCAGATCAGCCCGGTGCGCGCCTGCGTTCCCACCGGGATCAGCGCGCAGGCGAAGATGAGCGCGGCGGAAAAGGTCCACACCCGCCAGTCCGGCGGATAGATCGTGCCGTGCTTGCAGAACCACAGGATGATCGGGATGATCGCGATGGCGATGCACGAAATGATCGAGCCTTCGTAAAGCCCGGTGTTGTTCTCGACGAAGAAGCGCAGCGTGCCATAGCCGCTGCCGCCCAGCGCGGTCTTGATGCCGCCGTCGATGATCAGCGCGCTGGCCGTCAGCACCATGACCAGCGCGACCGCCTCGATCCTGAGGCGGGTGCGCAGGGTCAGCGGCAGGAAGATCGCGAAGACCATCGCTTTCCAAACCCAGGCCCATTTCTCCGCCGCCTCGGCCGCGAAAGTGGCGGTCAGCGTGGTATAGGCGCAATAGGCGAGCAAGGCCGCCATCAGCCCCTGCCGCCAGGTGAAGCGCGTGCCTTCCTTGCGATCGAACAGCAGCCAGCCGCCGAACGCGGCGAGGAAGGCGATCTGCGAGACCGGCAGCGCGGCCAGGATGCGATAGGAAATGATCTGCGGCGACAGGATATCGACGTAGAGGTAGCACAGAATCCAGATGAACGGCCGCTTCAGGCCCATCGCCAGCAGCAGGGCGAAGAAGCCGGCCAGCGCGAGATCAAGCATCGCCGCCGGGCTCCTGCCGCAAGCCCGGCCGCTGGCCCGCCGCCGGCTGCCGATCGCGCCCCGCTTCCTGCTCGCGCTGCTCGCGCCCCGGTTCCTGATCCAGATCGTCGCGCCACAGCAGGCGCCAGCAGGCGAGCGCCAGCAGGCCATGCGACAGGGCAAGGGCGAAATAGTCGAGCACGGGCCTTGTCATAGGCGCCGCGAGTTGACGGCGCGTTAAGCCTTGCCGGGCTAAGGAATCCGCCCATGACGCGCATACTCCACATCCTTGATCACTCGCTGCCGATGCACAGCGGCTACACCTTCCGCACGCGCGCGATCATGAAAGCGCAGACCGCGCTGGGCCTTGAAGTGCGCGGGCTTACCGGGCCGCGCCACACCCAGGATGGGCCGCCGGTGGAGGAAGCCGACGGCTTGCTGTTCCATCGCACCACCGGCCGGGCCACGGGCGTGGCGGGGCTGCGCGAATGGCGCGAGATCGGCCGGATGGCGCAGGCGATCGACGATCTGGTTGCCGATTGGCGCCCCGATATCCTGCACGCCCATTCGCCGGCGCTGTGCGGCCAGGCGGCGCTGCGCGTGGCGCGGCGGCGCGGGCTGCCCATGGTCTATGAGATCCGCGCCTTCTGGGAAGACGCCGCCGTCGGCAACGGCACCAGCCGCGACAGCTCGCTCAAATACCGGCTGACGCGGCAGCTCGAAAGCCACGTCGTCGCCCAGGCCGACGCGGTGGTGACGATCTGCGAGGGGCTGCGCGCCGATCTGATCGCGCGCGGCAACGCTCCGGCGCGGATCACCGTGATGCCCAACGGGGTGGATCTGGCACTGTTCGGCCAGCCGCTGCCGCGCGACGGCGCGCTCGCGCGCGAGCTGGGCTTCGAGGCGGATGGCGCGGCTTGCCCGGTGATCGGCTTCATCGGCAGCTTCTATGACTATGAAGGCATCGACATCCTGATCGCGGCGATGGAACTGCTGGTGCGCTATCACCCGAACGCGCGGCTGCTGCTGGTGGGCGGCGGGCCTTGCGAGGCGGCGTTGCGCGAACAGGCCGCCCGCTCGCCGGCGGCTTCCGCGATCCGCTTCATCGGGCGGGTGCCGCACCATGAGGTCGATCGCTATTACGCGCTGGCCGATATCATGGCCTATCCGCGCAAGAAAAGCCGGCTGACCGATCTGGTCACGCCGCTCAAGCCGCTGGAAGCCATGGCGCAAGGCAAGCTGGTCGCCGCTTCCGATGTCGGCGGGCACCGCGAGCTCATGACCGACGGCGTGACCGGCAAGCTGTTCGCGCCGGACAGTGCCGAG
The DNA here is from genome assembly GCF_029076845.1 of Novosphingobium album (ex Liu et al. 2023). Taxonomy (GTDB): domain Bacteria; phylum Pseudomonadota; class Alphaproteobacteria; order Sphingomonadales; family Sphingomonadaceae; genus Novosphingobium. The sequence continues at coordinate 110,201 of NZ_JARESE010000020.1, read as the reverse complement.
GCTTGCGCCGGCGCGCTCGCCTCGCTGCTGGCGCATCGCGAGCATTGGGCGGACTGGCGCGCAGCCGGGCGCCACCATGTCGAGACAAGCCATGACTGGGCGGTCAACGCGCGGCGTTATCTCGGCGTTTACCAAAGCCTGTTAGTGCCCGGGGCTCGCATTGAGGTGGGAGCCGCCGCGTAAGCTGACCGGCCGACCCGCCATCCGCAGACGGGGTGAAAGATCTTGGCCGAGCAAAACCGCAGGAAATCGGCAGCGAAGCAACCGATCAGCCGGCATCCGCTGTTCCCGGTCATCGTCGCGCTGTGGTTCGGCGCGCTGTTCGGGCTGGGCAGCATGATGATCCGCCCCGTGGCGATCGAACGCATCGTCCTGACGCTCGGCATCGATCGGGTGATCCCGATGGCCGCGCCGCCGCTGGGCGGCACGTTCCGCATCCTGATGGCAGTGGCCATGGCCGGCCTTGGCGCGCTGATCGGCGCCGTGCTCGCACGCCGGATCGCCCGCCCCGCCGCGCAGCCGCATGAGCGCCGCCGGAGTGCCGCCCCCGCGCGCGAGGTGCCGGACGATCTCTCCTCGCGCCTCGCGCCCGCCCCGGAGGCGGAACCCGCCGTCCACGGCCGCCGGCGCGCGCTGGCGATCGACGACAAGGCGGGCTTGCTCGACGATCTTGACGATCGCGCGCCTTTGCCCGGTTCCCCGCAGATTCTCCACGTGGCCGAATTCGATCTCGATGGATTCGAGCAAGCCCCCACGCCTGCGGTGGTCGCGGATGACGCCGCCGCCGTCGCGGCCGATCCGTTCGATACCGGCAATCCCTTCGCCGAGCCGCCGGAGTCGGTGGAAGTCGATGATGCAAGCGGGGAAGCCGTCTGGGCGGAGCCGGGCGAGCCTGTGCCGTTCGGCGTGGCGCGGCGTTTCGAGCCGAGGCCCGAGGATGCCCAGGTCTTCCTGCCGCTGGACGACGACGAGTTGCGCGATGAAGCGACCGATGGCGCGCTCTCGCCGCCGTTCGCCTCGCCGCGCGCGGCTGGCCCCGTGACGGGCGAGGGTGATGCCGCGCCCGCCGCCGCCATCGCCGACGACACCGGGGAAAGCACCGCTCCGCTCAACAACCGGCTGTTCGCCGCCTATTCGCGCGAGATCGCCGCGCGGTCCAGCGCGCCCGCGCCCGGCTTCACCCTGCTGCCGCGCCTGGGCGAGAGCGGGTGGGAAGAGGACGAGGATGACGCCAGCGGCCTCGCCGTCGCCGGCCCGGCCGCGCCGCTGTTCCCGGCGACCGCCGCCACCCATGAGGCGCGCCCGGCCGCCGTCGGCGAGGGCCGCGAGACGCCGCCGCGCGAGCGCACCGCCGCCGAGCGTATCGCCGGTGTCGATCTGAGCGAACTGTCGCATGTCGAACTGCTCGAACGCCTCGCGCTGTCGCTCGAACGCCGCCGCGCGCGGATGTGCGAACTGGCCGAAGCGCGCGCCGCGCAGGCCGCCGCCGTGGAAGCGGTGACGGTCGATGCGCTGGTGGATGGGCCCGTGGCCGTCGGCGACGCAGCGGACGGGATCGGCGAGCCCGATGCCATCGTCGCCGAACCCGTCGCTGCCCAAGCGCCCGCGCCCGAGGATATCGCGCCCGAGGATCACGACGACATCGTGGCATCGCCCGTGCCGGCCGCGCTGCGCCCGGTCGCGCTCGATCCGATCGATGACGAGGCCGATGCGCTGCCCGGCTTCGTGCCGCCGCGCCATATCGCCTTGCCTTCGGCGTTGGCGAACGGGCTGGACGAGGACAGTCTGGAAGACGAAAACCGCGTGCTGGAGGAAGGCTATTCCTCGCTGCTCGATCTCTCGCGCGGCTCCGCGAGCCGCCAGCAGTTCGTGCCCGGCGCCGATCCCGCCGGGGAGGATGACGCCCAGCCGGCGGCCAGTTCCGCCGAGGACGCGGCCCATCCCGCGCCTTTCGCGCGCCCCGATGCCGCGCCGCAGGCCAATGATCGCCCGGTCGATGCGCCCGAAACCGCCGGCCAGCCGGTTTCGCCGGGCGACGCGCGCGAGACCGAACGCGCCCTGCGCGCCGCGCTCGCCACCTTGCAGCGGATGAGCGGCGCCGCCTGACCGCGCGCCGCGCGTCCCCGGTTCGGGCCGATCGCGGCCCCCGGCCAGGACCGCCCGCGCGTTTCGTCCCGGAATGCCTGAGCGGGCTTGCGGGCAATAATACTTCCCATTACCGAAACTTTCCGAGCGCATTCGTACACCGGGCAATCCTTCGCGGTTGCAAAAACGGTGTCCAATCGTCATGGAAAACGTTCGGGCAGTTTCACCGCATATCGCGGCAGTGCGAGTCGTGTTCGCGGGCACGATCGCCGGGGCGGGGTCCGGCAAATAACAGGATGGGTTTTTATCGATGGGATTTCCTAAGCCCCAAGGCCTTTACGATGCGCGCAACGAACACGATTCCTGCGGCGTGGGCTTTGTTGCCCACATCAAGGGACAGAAAAGCCACGCAATCGTCGCCCAGGCGCTGGAGATCCTGAAAAACCTGGACCATCGCGGCGCGGTGGGCGCCGATCCGCTGATGGGCGACGGCGCCGGCATCCTGATCCAGATGCCCGACGCATTGTTTCGCAAGTGGGCGGCCGAAACCGGGCATGACTTGCCCCAGCCGGGCGATTACGCCGTGGCCATGTGCTTCCTGCCGCAGGACGAGGCGAGCCGGAACCTGGTCATCGAAACCTTCGAGAAGTTCATCCTCAAGGAAGGCCAGACGCTGATCGGCTGGCGCGACGTTCCGGTCTCGCTCGACGGGCTGGGCAAGGCGGTGATCGAATCCATGCCGGTGATCCGCCAGTGCTTCGTCGCGCGCGGGCCGGGCTGCGCGGATCAGGACGCGTTCGAGCGCAAGCTGCTGGCGATCCGCAAGCAGACGCAGAACCCGCTGGCGCAGATGGCCGAAAAGCACGGGCTGCCCGGACTGAACGAGCTTTACATGCCCAGCTTCTCCAGCCGCACCATGGTCTACAAGGGCCTGCTGCTGGCGACGCAGGTGGGCAGCTTCTATCAGGATCTGCGCGATCCCGAATGCGTGTCCGCGCTCGGCCTGGTGCACCAGCGCTTTTCCACCAACACTTTCCCGAGCTGGAAGCTGGCGCACCCTTATCGCTACATGGCGCACAATGGCGAGATCAACACGGTTCGCGGCAACGTGAACTGGATGAACGCCCGCCGCCGCACCATGGAATCGGAGCTGCTGGGCTCCGATCTCGACAAGATGTGGCCGCTGATCCCGCACGGCCAGTCCGACACCGCCTGCCTCGACAATGCGTTCGAGCTGCTGGTCGCGGGCGGCTACACGCTGGCCCACGCGATGATGATGCTGATCCCCGAGGCCTGGGCGGGCAACCCGCTGATGAGCCCGGAGCGCCGCGCGTTCTACGAATACCACGCCGCGCTGATGGAGCCGTGGGACGGCCCGGCCGCCGTCGCCTTCACCGATGGCCGCCAGATCGGCGCGACGCTGGACCGCAACGGCCTGCGCCCGGCGCGCTTCCTCGTCACCGATGACGACTTGTGCGTCATGGCTTCCGAAAGCGGCGTGCTGCCGATCAAGGAAGACAACATCGTGCGCAAGTGGCGCCTCCAGCCGGGCCGGATGCTGCTGATCGATTTCGAGCAGGGCCGGATCATCGAGGACGAGGAGCTGAAGACCCAGCTCGCCGGCGCGGAGCCTTATCAGGAGTGGCTCCACAAGGCGCAGTACATGCTCAAGGATCTCGACGTGATCGAGCCCGAACTGGCGCAGCTGCCCGTGGCCACCACCACGCTGCTCGATCGCCAGCAGGCCTTCGGCTATACGCAGGAAGACATCTCGCGCTTCCTGGAGCCGATGGCGCTGAACGCCGACGATCCGATCGGGTCGATGGGCACCGACACGCCGATCCCGGTGCTGTCGAGGAAGTCGCGCCTGCTCTACGACTATTTCAAGCAGAACTTCGCGCAAGTCACCAACCCGCCGATCGACCCGATCCGCGAGGAGCTGGTGATGAGCCTGGTCTCGATGATCGGCCCGCGCCCCAACCTGCTGGGGCATGACGCGGGCGCGCACAAGCGCCTGGAAGTCAGCCAGCCGATCCTCACCGACGAGGATATCGCCAAGATCCGCTCGGTCGAGGCGGCGCTGGATGGCGCGTTCCGCACCGAGACGATCGACATCACCTGGGATGCCGAAACCGGCGCCGCCGGGCTGGGCATGGCGATCAAGGAAATGTGCTGGGCCGCGACCGAGGCGGTGCTGGCCGACAAGAACATCCTGATCCTGTCCGATCGCGCGCAAGGGCCCGAACGCATTCCGATGCCGGCGCTGCTGGCCACTTCGGCTGTGCACCACCACCTGGTCCGCCAGGGCCTGCGGATGCAGACCGGGCTGGTCGTCGAAACCGGCGAAGCGCGTGAGGTGCAGCATTTCTGCGCGCTGGCCGGCTATGGCGCGGAAGCGATCAATCCCTACGTCGCCTTCGAGACGATCGAGGATATCCGCACCCGCAAGAACCTGCCAGTTTCGGCCAGGGACGCGGAAAAGAACTATATCTACGCCATCGGCAAGGGCATCCGCAAGGTCATGTCCAAGATGGGCATCTCCACCTATCAGTCCTATTGCGGCGCGCAGATCTTCGATGCGGTGGGCCTGTCCACCCGCTTCGTCGAAACCTATTTCAGCGGCACCGCGACGACGATCGAAGGCGCCGGCCTGGCCGAGATCGCCGAGGAGACGGTGCGCCGCCACGCCGCGGCCTATGGCGACAACCCGATCTATGCGCACATGCTCGATGTCGGCGGCATGTATGGTCTGCGCCTGCGCGGCGAGGAGCACGCCTGGACTTCGCAGAACATCGGCGCGCTGCAGCACGCGGTGCGCGGCAACCTGCCCGAGAAGTACCGCGAGTTCGCCCGGTCGATCAACGACCAGTCGGAACGCCTGCTGACGATCCGGGGCCTCATGGAATTCGTTCCGGGCAAGCCGGTGCCGCTCGACGAGGTCGAGCCGGCGAGCGAGATCGTCAAGCGTTTCGCCACCGGCGCGATGAGCTTCGGCTCGATCAGCCGCGAGGCGCATACCACGCTGGCCATGGCGATGAACCGCATCGGCGGCAAGTCGAACACCGGCGAGGGCGGCGAGGAAGTCGATCGCTTCACCCCGCTGCCCAATGGCGATTCGATGCGCTCGGCGATCAAGCAAGTGGCCAGCGGCCGGTTCGGCGTCACCACCGAATACCTGGTCAACGCCGATGACATCCAGATCAAGATGGCGCAGGGCGCGAAGCCTGGCGAAGGCGGCCAGCTTCCGGGCGACAAGGTGGACAAGACCATCGGCAAGGTGCGCCATTCGACGCCGGGCGTCGGCCTGATCAGCCCGCCGCCGCACCACGACATCTATTCGATCGAGGATCTGGCGCAGCTCATCCACGATCTCAAGAACGTGAACCCGGTGGCGCGCATCTCGGTCAAGCTGGTGTCCGAAGTCGGCGTCGGCACGGTCGCGGCCGGCGTTTCCAAGGCGCGGGCCGATCATGTGACGATCTCCGGCTACGAAGGCGGCACGGGTGCCTCGCCGCTGACCAGCCTGACGCACGCGGGTTCGCCCTGGGAGATCGGCCTGGCCGAGACCCAGCAGACGCTGCTGCTCAACAACTTGCGCAGCCGCATCGCGGTGCAGGCCGACGGCGGCATCCGCACCGGGCGCGACGTGGCCATCGCGCTGCTGCTCGGCGCCGACGAGATCGGCTTCGCCACCGCGCCGCTGATCGCGGCGGGCTGCATCATGATGCGCAAGTGCCACCTCAACACCTGCCCGGTCGGCGTCGCGACGCAGGACCCGGTGCTGCGCGCGCGCTTCACCGGCCAGCCCGAGCACGTGGTCAACTACTTCTTCTTCGTCGCCGAGGAACTGCGCGCGATCATGGCCGAGCTGGGCTTCCGCACTGTGGCCGAGATGGTCGGCCGGGTCGACCGGCTCGACATGAAGAAGGCGATCACCCACTGGAAGGCCAGGGGGATCGACCTCAGCCGCATCCTGCACCAGGTCGACAAGGGCGGCAGCCCGACGCTCAACTGGTCGGAAACGCAGGACCACGGCCTCGAAAACGCGCTCGACAACGAGCTGATCGCCGCTTCGGCCGAGGCGCTGGAAAGCCGCCAGCCGGTGCGCATCGAACGCAGCGTGATCAACGTCAACCGCACGGTCGGCGCGATGCTTTCGGGCGAAGTCGCCAAGCGTTACGGCCACACCGGCCTGCCCGACAACACGATCAACGTGAAGCTGACGGGCGTTGCCGGCCAGAGCTTCGGCGCGTGGCTGGCCCACGGCGTCACGCTGGACCTGACGGGCGACGGCAACGACTATGTCGGCAAGGGTCTTTCGGGCGGCCGGGTGATCGTGCGCCAGCCCACCCATGTCGATCGCGATCCGCTCAGCAACATCATCGTCGGCAACACCGTGCTCTATGGCGCGATCGCGGGCGAGGCGTTCTTCAACGGCGTTGCCGGCGAGCGCTTCGCGGTGCGCAATTCGGGCGCGGTCGCGGTGGTCGAGGGCTGCGGCGATCATGGCTGCGAATACATGACCGGCGGCGTCGTCGCGGTGCTCGGCAAGACCGGGCGCAACTTCGCGGCGGGCATGTCGGGCGGCGTCGCCTATGTCTATGACGAGGACGGCGTGTTCGAGAAGCTGTGCAACCTCTCGATGGTCGATCTGGTCGCGATCGCGGCCGGGCCCGACGAGGAGGACGGCGCCGGCCGGCCGCAGCAGCGGACCAACGGAGTCAACGATACCGGCATGGGCGACATGCTGCGCCACGATGCCGAGCGCCTGCGCGTTCTGCTCGAACGCCACCACCTGCACACCGGCAGCAAGCGCGCCCGCGACCTGCTCGACAACTGGGAGACTGCACTGGGCAAGTTCGTCAAGGTGATGCCGCGCGACTATGCGAAGGCGCTCAGGCAACTCGAGGCCGAGCGGCGGGAAGCCGCTTCGGTGGCCGCGGAATAAGGGGGCGCGACGATGGGCAAGGAAACCGGCTTTCTCGAGATCGACCGCCACGATCGCACATACGCGGACCCGAAGGAGCGCCTGCACCACTACAAGGAGTTCACCGTCCCGCTGTCGGCGGATGAACTGCGCGCGCAGGCTTCGCGCTGCATGAACTGCGGCGTGCCGCATTGCCACACGGGCTGCCCGGTCAACAACATCATCCCGGACTGGAACCACCTAGTCTACGAGGATGACTTCCGCAACGCGCTGGAAGTGCTGCATTCGACCAACAATTTCCCCGAATTCACCGGCCGGGTCTGCCCTGCGCCGTGCGAGGCGGCCTGCACGCTCAACATCATCGACCAGCCGGTGACGATCAAGTCGATCGAATGCGCCATTGTCGATCGCGGCTGGCAGCGCGGCTGGATCACGCCGCAAGTGCCCGCGCAGCGCAGCGGCAAGTCGGTCGCGGTGGTCGGCTCGGGGCCCGCCGGCATGGCCTGCGCGCAGCAGCTCGCGCGTGCCGGCCATCTCGTCACCGTGTTCGAGAAGAACGATCGGGTCGGTGGCCTGCTGCGCTACGGCATTCCCGACTTCAAGATGGAAAAGCACCTGATCAACCGCCGCGCGGTGCAGATGGAGGCCGAAGGCGTCGAATTCCGCACCTCGGTCGAGGTGGGCGTGTCGATCTCGGTGAACTCGCTCAAGGAGAATTTCGACGCGATCGTCTTCGCCGGCGGTGCCGAGGAAGCGCGGCGGCTGGAAATTCCGGGTGCCGAGCTGCCCAGCGTGCGGCTGGCGATGGAATTCCTGATGCAGCAGAACAAGCGCAATGCCGGCGATGACGAACTGCGCGCCGCGCCGCGCGGTTCGATCACCGCCACGGGCAAGCATGTCATCGTCATCGGCGGCGGCGATACCGGGTCTGACTGCGTCGGCACGTCGAACCGCCAGGGCGCGGCTTCGGTCACGCAGCTTGAGATCATGCCCAGGCCGCCGGAAAAGGAAAACAAGGCGCTGTCCTGGCCGAACTGGCCGCTCAAGCTGCGCACCTCGACCAGCCATGAGGAAGGCGTGACGCGCGACTGGGCGGTACTGACCAAGCGCGTGGTCGGCGAGAACGACGTCAAGGGTCTGGAATGCGTCCGCGTCGAATGGCAGGACGGCAAGATGCAGGAAGTGCCGGGCAGCGAATTCACGCTCAAGGCCGATCTCATCCTGCTGGCCATGGGCTTCGTCAGCCCGCGCAAGGGCCTGCTCGAACAGGCCGGCGTCGAGCTGGACCCGCGCGGCAACGTCAAGGCGGACACCGACAAGTACCAGTCGAGCGACGAGCAGATCTTCGCGTGCGGCGATATGCGCCGGGGGCAGAGCCTGGTCGTCTGGGCGATCCGCGAAGGTCGCCAGTGCGCCCGCGCGGTGGACGAAGCGCTGATGGGCGTCAGCGAACTGCCGCGCTGAGCCTTCGGACCACATAGGGATGAACCAGGGGGCGTTGCCGCAAGGCGCGCCCCTTTCCCGTTGGGCGCGGCGCGATCGGTTCCACGGGGGTGAATGCCCGGCTACTGGAACCCCCGTGGCTCCATCCTGCGCCGATCTTCATCAATCGGCGGCTAAAGCGGCATTCCTTCGGAACTCGCCCCGCGAAAGGATGCCGTGCCGCGATGATCAAGGACCAGACCCGAACCGGCGGCCGCGTGCTGGGCGCGCTTGTCATCATGGCGGTCGTGCTGACGGGCTTCGTCATTTCCCAGATCCGCTTCGGCGGCCCGATCCAGCGCAAGCACGCGCTGCAGGACGAGATGCTGGCCGATATCCTGCCGCCGCCCGCTTTCGTGGTCGAACCCTACCTGCACGCGACGCTGATCGCCGATGATCCCGCCTCCGCGGGCGAGGAGCTGCGCGCGCTGGATGCCTTGCATCAGGAATTTCGCGATCGGCAGGCCTATTGGCGGCAAACGCCGATGCCGCCGCAAGTGCAGGCCCGGCTCGATCGGGTGCTGGGCAAGGCGGACGCATTCTGGCGCGCGGTCGACACCCGCTTCACGCCCGCGGTCCGCGCGGGCGATGGCGCGGCGATCCGCGACATTCATCGTCGCATCCTGACGCCGCTTTACCACCAGCAGCATGATGAAGTGGTCAAGCTGGTGGAGATGTCGCGTGCCTATAGCGAGGCCGAACTGGCCAGCGACCGGCGCGTGGTGTTCCTGTGCCTGGCCGCCAGCGGGGCGATCGCGCTGCTGCTGGTCGCGGCCCTGCAACTGGCCGCCTGGCTGATCCAGCGCCGGATCGTGGCGCCGCTGGGGGTGGCATCGGATGCCATCGGCAGCCTGGCCAGCGGCGATTACGCGATCGCCATCGCGGGCCTCGATCGCGAGGACGAACTGGGCAGGATGGCGCGATCGATGGACGTGTTCCGCCGGGCCGGCCTGGCCCAGCGCGATTTCGAACAGGCGCAGCGCGAGGTGGTCGAGGCGCTGTCGGTGGGGCTGGGCAAGCTTGCCGCCAAGGATCTCGAATTCCGGCTCGATCAGCCCTTTCCCGAAAGCTATGAGGCGGTACGGGCGAATTTCAATCAGGCGCTCGACGCGCTGATGCAGGCGCTGGGCACGGTGCGTGTCGGCGCGGCCGGCGTGATGGCCAGCGTGGTCGAGATCCGCGCCGCGTCCGATGATCTGGCGATCCGCAACGAGCAGCAGGCCGCCAACCTTGAGGAGACGGCCGCCGCCATGGAAATGGTGACGGGGCGCGTCGATGCCGCATCGGGCAGCGCGGACGAGGCGCAGGAGGCGATCGCGCAGGCCCACCGCCAGGCGACCGAGGGCGGCGAAGTGGTGCACCGCGCGATCGAGGCGATGGCCGCGATCGAACAATCCGCGCAGGAAATCTCAAAGATCATCAACGTGATCGACGGCATCGCGTTCCAGACCAACCTGCTGGCGCTGAACGCCGGGGTGGAAGCGGCGCGCGCGGGCGATGCCGGCAAGGGCTTTGCCGTCGTCGCCAATGAAGTGCGCGCGCTGGCCCAGCGCTCGGCCGACGCGGCGCAGGACATCAAGGCGCTGATCCTCAACAGCTCCACCCAGGTCGGGGCCGGTGTCGAACTGGTCGGCCAGACGGGCGAGAAGCTGACCGCGATCGTCGCGCAAGTGGGCGCGGTGCACGCGCTCGTCGCCAGCATGGCCGCTTCGACCGACGATCAGGCGCAGAACCTCAACCAGGTCAATTCCGCCGTCCGCGAAATGGACCTTACCACCCAGCGCAACGCGGCCATGGTCGAGCAGACCACGGCGGCCACGCGCCGGCTGGAGCAAGAGGCGATGGGCCTGTCGCAACTGGTTTCCACCTTCCGCACGCGCGAGCGCGATACCCGGCCCGACGGGCCGAACGCGCGCGCCTTGCGCCGGCAGACCGCCGTGGGCGCCGAGCCCGCCCCGGCCTCGTTCAGCGCGGCTGCCTGAACCGGCCCACCGCGGGAGCGATTACCCGGCATCGCGCCGCCCGGCCGGGCGTGCCGCCGCTTGACGCAGGCGGGCCCAGCCGCGAGACAGGCACGGTTCCGCGATCAGGGAGAGCGTGCGATGCTGCTGGAAATTGCCGAGATCGAAGTGCGCCCCGGCGCGGAAGAGGAATTCGCCAGGGCCATGCGCGAAACCGGCCTTGCCCATCTGGCCACTTGCGAAGGCGTGGTTTCGGTCAGCTTCGGGCGCGGCGTGGAGAACCCCGGCAAGTTCACGTTCAACGTGGTGTGGACATCGATGGACGCGCACATGGCCGCCCGCGCGCTGGACGCTTTCGGCCAGTTCCGCGCCGCGTTCGGCGATCTCACCGTGGGTGGCGGGATGAGCCATTACGAGATGGATGCGCCGATCGCCGGGCCTTCGGCCTAGAGCGACCCGCCGTTTCGCATCGCGGCGCATCAACCCAAGACGATCACGCTCCAAGCGGCGCGCTGGCCGGCTTCACGGCTGCCAGTCGATCGGCTGGCGCCCGTGGGCTTCGAGGAAGCGGTTGGCCTGGCTGAAATGCCGGCAGCCGAAGAAGCCCGAATGGGCCGAAAGCGGGCTGGGGTGCGGCGCGGTGAGGACGAGGTGGTGTTCGGCATGGAGGCCGGGCACGCGCTCCGCCTTGCGGCGCGCATGGCTGCCCCACAGCATGAACACGCAGGCTTGCGGCCCGGCCGCGACAGCGGCGACGGCGGCATCGGTGATCGCTTCCCAGCCCAGGTTCTGGTGCGATCCGGCTTGCCCGGCCTCCACTGTCAGCGCGTTGTTGAGCAGCAGCACGCCTTGCCGGGCCCAATGTTCCAGATTGCCGTGCGTCGGGCGGGTGATGCCGCAATCGCTTTCCAGCTCCTTGTAGATGTTGAGCAGCGAGGGCGGGATTTTCACGCCGTCCGGCACGGAAAACGCCAGGCCATGCGCCTGTCCGGGCCCGTGATAGGGGTCTTGCCCGAGGATCACGACCTTCACCGTGTCGAGCGGGGTCAGCTCCAGCGCGCGCAGGCGGGCGCCGCGCGGGGGATAGATCTGCTTGCCGGCCGCTTCCTGCGCCTTGAGAAAGCCGCCCAGCTTGCGTGCCTCGCGCCCGTCGAGCACCGGGTGCAGTGCCGGCTGCCAGCTTGGCGGTACCGGGCTTGCGTTCGCAGTTTCGTTCATCGCCTGCCGCCCATTGCGAAATCCTGGCCCAGTCCCTAAGCATTTCGGCAGCATGGCTGTCTATCTCCACGAAGAAGATCTCCCCGAAGGCGTGCTTGCGCCGGGGCCCGTCGCGGTTGATACCGAGACGATGGGGCTTATCACCCCGCGTGACCGGCTCTGCCTGGTGCAGATCTCCGACGGAAAGGGCGATGAGCATCTCGTCCGCTTCGCGCCGGGCAGCGCGTTCGCCGCGCCGAATCTCAAGGCGGTGCTGGCCGATCCCGCGCGGATCAAGCTCTATCACTTCGCCCGATTCGATCTGGCGGCGATCGAACATTACCTGGGCGTCACCGCCGCGCCGGTGTTCTGCACCAAGATCGCCAGCAAGCTGGTGCGCACTTACACCGATCGGCATGGCCTGAAGGACCTGGTGCGCGAGCTGCTGGGCAAGGAAATCTCCAAGCAGCAGCAATCGAGCGACTGGGGCGCGGCCGAGCTTTCCGAGCCGCAGCGTGAATATGCCGCGTCCGACGTGCGCTATCTCCACGCGATGCACGCGATCCTGGTGGAGCGGCTGGCGCGCGAAGGACGCACCGAACTGGCGCAGGCCTGCTTCGATTTCCTGCCCGCGCGGGCGCGGCTGGATCTGGCCGGCTGGCCCGAGCACGATATCTTCAGCCACGAATCCGCCTGAGCCGGCGATGTCGCTCGAAGCCACGCAGATCCGCAACCGGCGCCGGCACTTTGCCGCGCCTGGCGGATCGCACGATCGGCTGGTGGGCTTTCTCGCCCGGGCGCTGCCCGCCGGCATCGGGCTGATCGCGGCGGTGATGATCCTTTCACCGCTCAGCCCGCGTGGCGAGATCAGCTTCCTGCTCGATCGCAACAAGGTGGCCGTGACCAATGAACGGATCAAGGTGGATAGCGCGGCCTATCGCGGGCAGGACGCCAAGGGGCGCCCATTCGTCGTCACCGCCGGCAGCGCGGTGCAGCAGACGGCCAGCGTGCCGGTCGTGACGATGAACGATCTTGTCGCGCAGATGAAGCTGAACGACGGGCCGGGCGAGATTCGCGCGCCGCAAGGCGCCTACAACATCGATACAGACAGGCTGGCGGTATCCGGCCCGGTCAATTTCACCGCGCCCGATGGCTACCGCATGGTGACGCAAAACGTGGATATCGATCTCAAGAACCGTTCGGCGGTGGGCTCGGGCGGGGTTTCGGGCACGGTGCAGACCGGCACTTTCCGCGCCGACCGGATCGCCGTCGATCTGGAAACGCGCACCATCAGCCTTGAAGGCAACGCCCGGCTGCGCATGACGCCGGGCAAGCTGAGGATACCGCAATGACCCCTCGCCGCCTGCGGCTCGCGCTTGTCGCGCCCTTCGTCGCCGCCGCCGCATTCGCGGGATGGCAGCAGCTGGGCGCGCAGACTTTCTCAGGCCATGACAGCGACGCCCCGGTCGACTTCGGAGCCGATCGCATCGAATTGCAGGACCGGCAGGATCGCGTTGTCCTGTCGGGCAATGTCGATATCCGGCAGGGCGAGCTGCGGCTGCGCGCGCAGCGCACGATCGTCGCGCTGTCGAGCGCCGGCTCGCAGGATATCGAGCGCGTCACCGCGACGGGCGGCGTGGTCGTCACGCGCAACGACCAGCGGGCGACGGGCGATGTCGCGATCTACGATTTCAACAAGCGGATCATCACCATGGTCGGCAACGCGACGCTGACGCGCGGGGGCGACACGCTGCGCGGCAATCGCTTCGTGATCGATCTCAACAGCGGGGTCTCCGCCGCCGAAGGCCGCGTTTCGGGCACGTTCAACGTTCCCAAGAAGAAGAACTGAGCGCTTCCGTCGGGGGGGGGCTTTCGCCAGCCGGCGACGGCCGGTCAGAACGCGCGGTGATGCACCAGCACGCGCATCGTCAGCAGCACGATCTTGATATCGCGCAGGATCGTCCAGCCTTCCAGGTATTCCAGATCGGATTGCAGCCGGCTGATCAGATCCGATTCGCTGTCGGTCGCGCCGCGAAAGCCGCGGATCTGGGCCAGCCCGCTCAGCCCCGGTTTCAGGCAATGGCGCTGCCAGTAGCGCAAGTCCACTTCCCAGAAGAGCTTGGAGCCGGCCTGCGAGCCGATCGCGTGCGGGCGCGGGCCCACCAGGCTCATGTCGCCGATCAGCACGTTGAACAGCTGCGGCAGCTCGTCGATGCTGGTCGAACGGATGAACCGGCCGACCCGCGTGACGCGCTGATCGCCCTTCGAGGCGGAGACATTGCCGTCGCTGTCCGCCTGGGCGACCGTCATGCTGCGAAACTTGTACATGTCGAAAAAGCGGTTGCCCCGGCCCATGCGGCGCTGGACGAAGAACACCGGGCCGCCATCGCCAAGCTTCACCGCCAGCGCGGTCAGCAGCAGCAGCGGCGAAAGCGCCACGATCGCGCAGCCGGCGAACGTCACGTCGAACAGGCGCTTGATCGCGCGGTCGCGCAGGCCAAGCGGGCCGGCGGAGATCAGCAGCAGGCCGTGGCCACCGGCGACGCGCGCGCCCTGCGCGCCCAGCCGCGCCACTTCATCGTCCAGCACTTCGCCATCGACGTTCGCGCCCTTGAGCATCAGTGCCCAGTCGGCGCGGCGATCGTGCGGGCAACTGACGATCACCCGGTCGATATTGCGCAGCACCAGCCCCAGCCGGTCGAGCGCGTGGGGATCGTTGACATTGGGCTTGAGGCCCATGGCCGCGGCGGACACGCGGATCACGCCCTTGATCTCGATCCTGGGGCCGCCATCGTCGATCACCAGTTCGTTGGTCACGTTCTCGCCGCAGCGCCAGCGCACCACCGCGCGCATCTGCAGCCGCGCCCAGAGCAGCAGGAAGCTGGTGGCGATCGCGCCGCTGGCGAAGCTGGCGCGCGAGAACTCGTCGGCCGACTTGGTGAAGAAGGCGACGAAGATCACCGCCGCGAACGAGAGCACCAGGGCAAGCTGCACGCGCATGATGCCGATCCAGCTCTCGCGCAGCGCCGCGGTGGAGTAGGAACCGTTGTAGAGCGCGACGGTGAGGAAGATCGGCAGCAGCACCTGGCCGCGCGTCAGCGCATCGAACCAGCCTTCGTAGCCGCGATAGAGATAGCCGGCGGTGCCGAAGCCGCACAGCATGGCGACCATGTCGCCCAGCATCAGCGCCAGATAGCATTGCAGGCGCCTGCGCTCCAGCGACGGCGCCACCAGCAATTCATCCGAAACGGCCCTGATCCGTAAGGAGGATCGGACCGCGAAGGGCGCATTCACCTCATTCGTGCTCCCTGCCACCGTGACGATGCCGCCAGCATCCACCCCAAAGCTGTTCTCGACACAGCCACGCAATGTGGCCCCGTTCGCACGCAAAATTTAATCCAAATCGGATGTTGCAATGCGATAGGGGCTATTCCCTAACGCAAATTGCCGCCGGACCAAAGGCAAAATCCGTCAAGCGGTGGCGCTCGTGCGGCGTTTGGCGGGCTGCTGCTGGATCCGTGCGATCTCCGCCAGCCCTTGCGCCAGCAGCAACTCCGCGTCCTGGCTGTTCGCCAGCAGGATCTGGTGGAGTTCCACCAGCCGCTCGGCCAGCCGCTCCAGCCGGCGGCCGCGCCATTTGCGCAACTGCGCCGAAAGCGCTGCCTGATCGCGCCAGAAGATGCGCCGCGCGCCCGCCTCGGCCTTGAGGAACCCGTCGATATCGCCGCCAGGCCCCAGCCGCGCGGCCAGCGCCGCGAGTTGCGCCGCGCGCCGCTCGAACGCGAGCAGCAGGCCGACCGGGTTGAGCCCGAGATCGCGCATCCGCTTGAACTCGGGCGCGATCGATTCGCGCGGGCCGCCCAGCACCGCATCGACCAGCGAGGCGAAATCGTCATCCTCGGCCTGCGCCCCGATCGCATCGAGATCGCGCGCGGTGACCGGGCGCGGGCTTTCCGGGCCGGCATCGAGATAGAGCGCCAGCTTCTCGATCTCCGATCGCGCGATCCGCGTGTCCAGCGCCGATGCGGCGGCGATGCGCTCGGCGATCTCGCTGCCCATGCGCAGCCCGGCCTGCCCGGCCATGGTGCGCACGGCGGCGGTCACGGCGCTGAGGTCGGGCGGCCAGAACATGGCGACGAGCGAATCGGGCCGCGTGGCCAGCAGCTTGGCGGTGCGTGACTTGTCGGTCGCCCCGGTGGCGAGGATCAGCACCGGGCAGGGCTCCACGTCGCTGTCGATCAGGTTGGCCACGGCATCGTGCGCCTCGTCGCCTTGCGCGCGCACCCAGATGTGCCGCGTGCCGCCGAACAGCGAATTCGATCGCGCCTCGTCGCCCAGCCGCACGGGATCCTTGCGCAAGTCCGCGCCGGCCAGCTCGATCCGCTCACCGGGATCGGCAAGCAGCGCGGCGAGCTTCGTCGCCGCGTCCTGGATGCCGGCATCGTCCGGGCCGCAGAAGAAGAAGATGCGCGCGTCGCGGGCGGCACGCGGCGCCAGCCCCGCGAAATCCTTCTGCGTGGCCTTCACCGGCTCCCGCTCTCGCCCGCCCGCAATTGCAGCGAGACGCTGGTGACGATGCGGTCGGCGACGTCGCGCGACAGGTTTTCCAGCGCGGTCTGTTCGGCCGCGATCGTGGCGTAGTCGGACGAGACGACGTCGATGCCCGCGTCCGATCCGGCCGTGGCATCGAGCACGATCGCGCCGCTGGCGACGTCGACCAGCTGGTAGCGTGCGCGCAAGGTCCGGCGTTCCCGCCCGATCGTGTCGTCGGAGAGCAGCGCGAACCCTTCGAGATTGTCATCCAGCCGCACGTCCAGGCGATAGCGCGGCGCCTCGTTCCCGCCGCCCGCCTGCAGGCGATCGACCAGCGCGTTGCGCACCAGCCAGCCGGCGCGGCCCTCGATCGCGGAAACCTGGATCGTCGCAAGCCCGCGCGCCACCGCGCCGTTGCCGCCACCCGCGTACATCGGCTGGAGGCCGCAGGCCCCCAGCATCAGCGCGCCGGCCAAGGCGGCGAGCCGTTTCACGCGACGAGATTGACCAGACGGTCGGGCACGACGATCACTTTCCTCACTTCCGCCCCGTCCAGCGCACGCTGCACCTTGTCGCTGGCGAGCGCAAGCGCCTCCAGTTCCTCGCGCGCGGTGCCCTTGGCGACAGTCAGCGTGTCGCGCAGCTTGCCCTTGACCTGCACGGCGATGGTCACTTCGTCATCGACCAGCAGCGCCGGATCGACCGGGGGCCAGGCCGCCTCGGCGATCAGGCCCTCGCCGATCCGCGCCCAGGCCTCTTCGGCCAGGTGCGGCATCATCGGCGCGACGAGCAGCAGGATCGCGCGGATCGCGGCCGAGCGGCTGGCGGAAGGCCCGGCCTTGTCGATGGCGGAAGCCAGTTCGTAGATCCGCGCCACCGCCTTGTTGAACGACAGTGCCTCGATGTCCTCGGCCACGGCGGCGACGGTCTGGTCGCGCTTGCGGTCAAGCGGCTTGTCCTCGCCCGTGGCGGCCGCGTCGTACTGGCCGAACAGGCGCCAGAGGCGCTGGACGAAGCGGGCGCAGCCTTCGATCCCGGCTTCGGACCATGGCAAGTCACGCTCGGGCGGGCTGTCGGACAGCATGAACCAGCGGATCGCGTCGGCGCCGTACGTCGCGACGATCTCGTCGGGATCGACGACGTTCTTCTTCGACTTCGACATCTTGATGACCCGGCCGATCTCGACCGGCGCGCCATCGGCTTTCAGCACCGCGCTTTCGGCCCCGCGCTCGATCTCGCCGGGGCTGAAATAGACCGGCTGGCCATGGGCATCGTCGATGCGGAAATAGGTCTCATGCGTCACCATGCCTTGCGTGAACAGGCTGGCGAACGGCTCGGCGACGTCGATCAACCCGATGCGTTTCAGGGCGCGGGTCCAGAAGCGGGCGTAGAGCAAGTGCAGGATCGCATGCTCGATACCGCCGATATACTGTTCGACCGGCAGCCACCGGGCGATCTGCTCGGGATCGAACGGGCGATCGGCCGGCTGGCTGGCGAAGCGCAGGAAATACCATGAGGAATCGACGAAAGTATCGAGCGTGTCGGTCTCGCGCAGCGCTGGCTTGCCGCAGGACGGGCAAGCGACGTGCTTCCAGGTGGCGTGGCGTGCCAGCGGATTGCCCGGCGTCTGGAAATCGACGTCCTCGGGCAGCGTGACCGGCAGCTGGTCCTTGGGCACCGGCACCACGCCGCAGGCATCGCAGTGGATGAACGGGATCGGCGTGCCCCAATAGCGCTGGCGCGAAACACCCCAGTCGCGCAGGCGCCACACCGTCCTGCCCTCGCCCCAGCCCTCACCTTGCGCGCGGGCGATGACGGCGGCCTTGGCATCGGCCACGCCCATGCCGTCGATGAAGCCGGAATTGACCAGGATGCCGTCGCCCGCCTCGGCCTCGCCGGCGAAGGGCCGGTCCACGTCCACGGCGCTGGTCGCGACCACGCGCACGATCGGCAAGCCGTACTTGGTGGCGAAATCGAAGTCGCGCTGGTCGTGGCCGGGCACCGCCATGATCGCGCCGGTGCCATAGTCCATCAGCACGAAATTGGCGATCCACACCGGCAGCTCGGCGCCGGTGAAGGGGTGGAACACCTTGAGCCCGGTATCGAAGCCCAGCTTCTCGGCGGTTTCCAGCTCGGCCGCGGTGGTGCCGCCCGCGCGGCACAGTTCGATGAACGCCTGCGCCTCGGACGAGGTTGCGGCGACGGCGTGGGCCACCGGGTGATCGGCGGCGACGGCCACGAAGCTCGCGCCGAAGATCGTATCGGGCCGGGTGGTGTAGACCTCGATCGTCTCGTCGAAATTGGCCGACTGGAAGCGGAACTGCAGGCCCTGCGACTTGCCGATCCAGTTCTCCTGCATCAGCCGGACCTTGTCGGGCCAGTTCTCCAGCGTGCCCAGCCCGTCGAGCAGTTCCTCGGCGAAGTCGGTGATCTTGAGGAACCACTGGGAAAGCTTGCGCTTTTCCACCAGCGCGCCCGATCGCCAGCCGCGCCCGTCGATCACCTGCTCGTTGGCCAGCACGGTCTGGTCCACCGGATCCCAGTTGACTGCCGATTCCTTGCGATAGACCAGGCCCGCCGCATAGAGATCGAGGAACAGCGCCTGTTCGTGCCCGTAATAGTCCGGCTCGCACGTCGCCAGCTCGCGGCTCCAGTCAAGCGCGAAGCCCAGGCGCTTCAATTGCGCCTTCATGTTGGCGATGTTCTCGCGCGTCCAGCCGCCGGGATGCACGCCCTTTTCCATCGCCGCGTTCTCGGCCGGCATCCCGAAGGCGTCCCAGCCCATCGGGTGGAGCACTTCGTGCCCGGTCATCCGCTTGTAGCGCGCCAGCACGTCGCCCATGGTGTAGTTGCGGACATGGCCGATATGGATGCGCCCCGAAGGATAGGGAAACATCTCGAGCACATAGCTGCGCGGCTTGGGGCTCGCCTCATCGACGCGAAAGCACGCGTGCGCGTCCCAGACCCGCTGCCAATGCGTGTCTGCCCGGCCCGGATCGAACCGCTCGTTCATCACTTCCAGATTCTCCTGCAGGCGGCCTAGCCGCCGAGCGAATTACGCCGAAGGTCGCGCGCGCGGGTAAGAATGATGTCTTCCAGCTTCTGCACGGTCGCGGCCTGGACCGGCGCGGGCGCCCAGCCGCCGCCGGCGGCCACTTCGCGGCTGGCGGCGACGCGCAGCGCGTCGGCGCGCAGGTCCTGGTCGAGGATCGTCACCGTCACCTTGACGCGCTCGCCCGGGTTGGCGGGATTGACGTACCAGTCGCTGACGATCACGCCGCCCGCGCTGTCGGTCTGCAGCAGCGGCATGAACGAAAGCGCATCGAGGCTGGCGCGCCACAGATAGCTGTTCACGCCGATCGTCGTGACTTGCGAGGGCGCCACTTGCGAACGCAGTTCCTTCTTCCCGCCGCAGCCTGCGAGCGCGACGGCAAGCGCGGCGCAAAGGCCCACGCGCGCCAGCAGGCGCCCGGTGGAATGGCCAGTATCGGTGGTCCCTGTCATCGTCGTTCCAGTTCCTGTCGCAGTTGGCGAAAAGGTGCGTCGGAAGCGCTCGCCATCAAACGCCTCTATAGCTGTCGTTGTCCCGGCGGCAAGTACGCCATCGCGTATCGGCCGCAAGCCGCGCCCGCCGGCCGCGTTGGCGCCGGCGGCCTAAACCCGCGCTGAACGGACCCGCGCGGCAAGGCACGGCAGGGTCTGGGAGCGGCGATCATCCTGTGTTAAGCTCCGCGCAGTGATTCAGTAGTGATTCAGAGGCCTGCGCGCGCAAGGCGAGTCCGCGCGCGGGGCAACGGCAAAAAAGTGGAGCGAGTGAAAGTCATGGCCTTCAGCGGCAAGCGCGGCCCCCGGTCCGGCACGACGGCCGGATTGCTGCTCGCCAGCGCCGTCGGCCTGCTGGCGCTGCCCAGCGCGGTGCTTGCCTTCACGGCCAATTTCGGCCCCACGGACGAGCAGACGCCAAAGATCGACCCGATCGGCCCGGCTTCCCCGCCGGCCAGCCTGGCCCGCCCGCTGGCGCTGCGTTCGTTCGCCAAGGGCCAGCTCTTTCCCTTCACGCCCGCCGGTATGCCCAACCGGCCGGATCGTTCGATCACCGTGGCGGTGCGAGTCGATCCCGGCGCGGCGCAAACCATCACGGTGCGCGGCCCGGTGAAGCTGGCGCAAGTCGATAGCGACAGCGCGCATCTGCGAATCGCGCCCACCGCCTTCAACCTGGGCGTTTCGCGCGGATACCGCAGCTTCTCGCAGGATCTCGTCCAGCCTTCGGGGCGCGGCGTGGCCGATCTGCCCGATCTCAGGAAATACACCCTCTCGCCCGGCGCCAAGCCTGACAGTTCGCGCTTCAGTCCGCGCATCAGCATCGATGAGAAGCAGGCCGCCGGACGCGCCCCGCGCACTTTCGCGGGCGAAGCGGGTGAAGTCGATGTCGGCGGGGCTTACCGCGTGACCGACAATCTCGATGTCACCGCCGGCGTGCGCTATTCGCAGGATCGTGAGCGGCTGGTGCCGCTGACCGACGGCAAGCAGGACAACCAGGCCGTCTACGTCGGTACCCAGTTCCGCTTCTGAGCCTTTGCCGGGGCGTTAGGCGGCACCGTCGGGCCTCCGCCCGCCCGGCCGGGACGATGCCTGCCGGGCAATCCCGTTTCAGTTGCAGTTTGCGCAATTTCGGATGCGTTTATTCGCGTCTTGGCGCGTGCTGCGCCCTTGCCCTGCTTCCCGGCATTTTCTAGCAATGACTCAAGAGGATTGCTTAAAGAAAGGCATATCTATGGCGCGTGTTGCTATCGTTACGGGTGGTTCCAGAGGCATTGGCGAAGCCATCTCGCTCGCGCTCAAGGATCGCGGGCACACCGTGATCGCGAACTATGCCGGCAATGACGTGAAGGCGAAGGCCTTTACCGAAGCCACCGGCATTCCCGCCTACAAGTGGGACGTGGGCGATCACGAAGCCTGCCTTGCAGGCTGCAAGCAGGTGGCCGAAACCTATGGGCCGATCGATATCCTGGTGAACAACGCGGGCATCACGCGTGACAGCACGCTGCACAAGATGTCGTTCGAGGACTGGAACGAGGTGATGCGGATCAACCTGGGCGGTTGTTTCAACATGGCCAAGGCCACGTTCCCCGGAATGCGCGATCGCGGCTGGGGCCGGATCATCAACATCGGCTCGATCAACGGGCAGGCCGGGCAGTACGGCCAGGTCAACTATGCCGCCGCCAAGTCGGGCATCCACGGCTTCACCAAGGCGCTGGCGCAGGAAGGCGCCAAGTTCGGCGTGACGGTGAACGCGATCGCGCCGGGCTATATCGATACCGACATGGTCGCCGCCGTGCCCGAGGCGGTGTTGGAAAAGATCGTCGCCAAGATCCCGGTGGGCCGCCTGGGCCATGCCTATGAGATCGCGCGCGGCGTGGCATTCCTCGCCAGCGAGAACGCCTCGTTCATGACCGGATCGACCATGAGCATCAACGGCGGCCAGCACATGTACTGATGCGGGCGGGAGCCTCCCCGCTCGCTCTGGGGCTGAATGGCGATCAGCCCTAGACGGCGCAGGCATCCCGGCGCGGGCAATCCAGGGCATGGTCGTTGACCATGCCCACGGCCTGCATGAAGGCATAGACCGTGACCGCGCCGACGAACTTGAAGCCCTTGGCTTTCAGGGCCTTTGACATCGCCAGCGAGGCCGGCGTGCTGGCCGGCACGGTGCGGCCATCGCCCATGCGCGGCGCGCCGCCGGCCAGATCCCACAGGAAGCCGGAAAAATCCTCGCCCGCCTCGGCCATGCGCAGCCAGGCCCGGGCATTGCCGATGGTCGCCTCGATCTTGGCGCGGGCGCGGATGATGCCTTCGTCCTGCATCAGCGCGTCCACCTTGTCGGGGCCGTAGCCGGCGACCACGGCCGGGGCGAAACCGTCGAAGGCGCGGCGAAACCCCTCGCGCCGGTGCAGGATGGTGCGCCATGACAGGCCGGCCTGGAACCCTTCCAGCACCAGCATTTCCCAAAGCAGCCGGGGATCGCGCACCGGCACGCCCCATTCGCTGTCATGATAGGCGGCCATCAGGGGATCGCCCTGGGCCCAGGTGCATCCGGTCATCGCGTCACGTTCCTGCCCTGCTGCTTCCACGTCGATGGATTAGCCTCTAGACCATGCCGATGGCGATCCCTTTCCACCCGCCGGTCAAGCGTTCGGTCGAGATCGCCGGGCACAAGACCTCGATCAGCCTGGAGCCGGTGTTCTGGGACATGCTGAAAGCCCGCGCCGCGCGCGAGGGGGTGCCGATCAACGCGCTTGTCGCCCGCGTCGATGCCGCGCGGCTGGAAGCCGATACGCCGCCAGGGCTGGCCAGCGCGATCCGCGTCTGGCTGGTTTCGCCCTGAGCGGGGGCGCCACCAAAAAGGGGCAGCCCCTCTCGGAGCCGCCCCTTGGGACCATCCGACTGCGCGGATCAGTAAGTCGAAGGCGGATCGCTGGCGGGGAAGCTCTCGTCGCTCGCTTCGTCCACCTTGCTCCAGCTCCGGGGCGTGGTCGTCATCGCCTCGGGTCCGGCATCGCGCACTTCGGGAAAGTGCCCGTCGCCGCCGCCATAGGCCAGCCGGGGTTCCTTCGCGCGCGTCGCGTATTTGTAAAGCGCATAACCGGCGGCACCGGCCACGGCCAATCTGATCAAGCCCATTGCCTTGCTCCTCTGGAACTTCGAGAGGGACAACGCGCGCGGGGCACGCGGGTTCCGGCGCGGGTGCGCCTCGAGCCGCGATCAGTCGCCGACGCGCTCCACATCGGCGCCGACCAGCGAGAGCTTCTCCTCCAGCCGCTCATAGCCGCGATCGAGGTGATAGAGCCGGTGCACTTGCGTCTCGCCCTCGGCGGCAAGGCCGGCGATGACCAGGCTCATCGAGGCGCGCAGGTCGGTCGCCATCACTTCCGCCCCGGTCAGCTTCGGCACGCCGTGGACGATGGCGGTGCGGCCCTTGGTCTCGATATGCGCGCCCATGCGATTGAGTTCGGGCACATGCATGTAGCGGTTCTCGAAGATCGTCTCGGTCAGCACGCTCGATCCTTCGGCGCGGCATAGCAGCGCCATGAGCTGGGCCTGCATGTCGGTGGCAAAGCCGGGATAAGGCGCGGTTGAGATCGTCACGGGCCGCAGCTTGCCGTTGGCCGCGACATGAAGGCCGTCCTTCACCACCTCGACATGCACGCCGGCATCGCGCAGCGCCTGCAGTGTCGCGGCCATGTCCTCGGCGCGCGCGCCGGCCAGCGTCACTTCGCCGCCGGTGATCGCCGCCGCGCAGGCATAGCTGCCCGCCTCGATCCGGTCGGGCATGACGCGATAAGTCGCCCCGTGCAGGCGCGGCACGCCGTGGATCACCAGATCGCCGGTGCCGATCCCCTCGATCTCCGCGCCCATCGCCACCAGCAGGTTGCACAAGTCGACGATCTCGGGCTCACGCGCGGCGTTGTGCAGGCTCGACGTGCCGCGCGCCAGCACGGCGGCCATCAGCGCGTTCTCGGTCGCGCCGACCGAGACCACCGGGAAGCTGTAGCTGCCGCCCGGAATGCCGCCGTCGGGCGCGATCGCGCGGACATAGCCGGCCGCCAGCTCGATCGTCGCGCCGAAGGCTTCCAGCGCCTTCAGATGCAGGTCGATCGGCCGGTTGCCGATGGCGCAGCCGCCGGGCAGCGAAACGGTCGCCTCGCCCATTCGCGCCAGCATCGGCCCCAGCACCAGGATCGAGGCGCGCATCTTGCGGACAAGATCGTATGGCGCGACGTTGCTGGTGATTCGCGTCGCTTCCAGCGTCATCACCCGGCCGAAATCCTCCGGGCGCGATCCGGCGATCGTGGTCGATACGCCGAACTGGTTCATCAGGTGCTGGAAACCGTCGATATCGGCCAGGCGCGGCAGGTTGCGCAACGTCATCGGCTCATCGGTCAGCAGCGCGCAAGGCAGCAGCGTGAGCGCGGCGTTCTTGGCGCCGGAAACGGGGATGGTGCCGGAAAGCTTCTTGCCGCCGTGGATGATGATCTTGTCCATCCCAGCGCTTTAACGCGAATTGCGAAGGCGGCAAGCGGGTGCGGAACATGCTTACCGTTGCGTGGTTGCAACGCTTTGACGAAGTGGCTTTAATCGCACTGCAACATCATGGAGCGACGACAGGGTTTATGTCCGAATCGGTTCAATCTGCGCCTGGGCGCAAACCCGTGCGCAAGGCCGTTTTTCCCGTCGCCGGGCTGGGCACGCGCTTTCTTCCCGCCACCAAGGCGATTCCCAAGGAACTGCTGCCGATCGTCGATCGCCCGCTGATCCAGTATGCGGTGGACGAAGCGCGCGAGGCGGGGATCGAGGAATTCATCTTCGTGACCGGCCGCGGCAAGACCGCGATCGTCGAGCATTTCGATACCGCCTACGAGCTTGAGGCGACGATGAACGAGCGCGGCAAGTCGCTGGCGCCGCTCGATCCCACGCGCATCCAGCCGGGCAATCTCGTCACCGTGCGCCAGCAGGTGCCGCTGGGGCTGGGCCACGCGATCTGGTGCGCGCGCGCGGTGGTGGGGGATGAGCCTTTCGCCATCTTCCTGCCGGACGAGCTGATGCACGGATCGCCCGGCTGCATGGCGCAGATGGTGGAAGCCTACAACGCGGTGGGGGGCAACCTGATCTCGGTGCTGGAAGTGCCCCGGCACGAAGTATCGAGCTATGGCGTGATCGCGCCGGGCGAAACGCCCGATATCCTGGGCGGCACGCTGACCGAGGTGAAAGGGCTGGTCGAAAAGCCCAAAGTGGAGGATGCGCCGTCGAACCTCATCATCTCGGGCCGCTACATCCTCCAGCCCGAAGTCATGCGCACGCTGGAAAATCAGGAAAAGGGCGCGGGTGGCGAGATCCAGCTCACCGATGCGATGGCCCGGATGATCGGCGCCCAGCCGTTCCACGCGGTGACCTTCGCTGGCCGCCGGTTCGATTGCGGCTCCAAGCTGGGCTTCGTCGAGGCCACGCTGGCACTGGCGCTGGAGCGTGAAGACATGGGCGAGCAAGTGCGCGCGATAATGGCGCGGCTGCTGGGCTGACGCCGGAATTCCTTGGGATCGTTCGCAGCCCCGGCCATGCCGGCTGGCAAATCCTCCCCCGGCCGGGGGAGGGGTATCACCGCCAGCGGGACACCGTTTCGTCAGCCCTGCGGGCAGCCACCTCCCCTATGCGTGGAGAACCAGGTCGCAGCCATCCCATCGCCCTCGTCTTGGCAAGCGATGCGATCAGGTCTTTTTGATCCGATCCAGCGCGGCTGAATCAGGGCGGTGCCAGCCCGCTCCCCACCGGGCCCCTTCCGTCCCGCGCGGATATCGGCCACAATCACTCCGCTTGGGGGGATCGGGCCAATGCCGTTGCCACGGTGGATGCGAAGCGAATGGCTGGCGACGATGGCCCCCGGCGCGGTCGCGCTGCTGGCCGTGCTGGCGCTCCAGTTCGCCGGGTTCGCGCCGCTGGAGCGCGCCGGCCAGCTCCTGTTCGATACCTATCAGCGCGCCGCGCCGCGCGGCTATGAGGATGCGCCGGTGCGCGTCGTCGATATCGACGAGGAATCGATCCGCCGCTTTGGCCAGTGGCCCTGGCCGCGCACCGAAGTGGCCCGCCTGATCCAGCGGCTGACCGATGCGGGCGCCGCCGTGGTCGCGCTCGATATCGTCTTTTCCGAGCCGGACCGGACCTCGCCCGCGCGGATCGCCGAGCAGTTGCGTCAGCTCGATCCCGAGGCGCCGGGCCTGGCCGAGCTGTCGCGCCTGCCCGACAACGATGACCTGCTGGCGCGCACGATGGCCGGCCGGCCGGTGGTGACGGGCTTTTTCCTGACCAACGATGCCCGCCGCGCGCAAGCCGTGCCCAAGGCGGGCTTCGCGATTTCCGGCACCGCGCCGGGCTCGGCCGTGCCGGCCTACCGCAACGCCGTGCTGCCGCTGCCGGGGCTGGAAGCGGCGGCGGCGGGCAATGGCTCGCTCACGCTTTCGGGCGATGCCGACAGCATCATCCGTTCCACCCCGCTGATCGCGCGGCAAGGCGATCAGCTTCTGCCCGCGCTCTCGATCGAGGCGCTGCGCGTGGCGCAAGGCGCGGGCGCGACCCTGGTCAAGACCAGCGACGGTTCGGGCAGCCTGGGCGGCGGCCGGGCGGAAAGCGACGTGGTCTCGCTCAAGGTCGGGCAGTTCGAAGTGCCGACCACGGCCGAGGGGCGGCTGTGGATGTATTACACCGAGCCGCGCCCCGAACGCGTCGTGCCGGCGTGGAAAGTGCAGTCGGGCGCGCTTTCGCCCGAAGCGCTGCAGGACGCTTTCGCCGGCCGGATCGTCTTCATCGGCACAGGCGCGATCGGCCTGCGCGATCTGGTCTCCACGCCGGTCAGCAGCCGCGAGATGGGCGTGATGGTGCACGCGCAGGCGGCCGAGCAGATGATTCTCGGCCGCTTCCTGGTGCGGCCGGACTGGGCGCCGGGGCTGGAGCGGGCGCTGGTCCTCGCGCTCGGGCTCGTCCTGCTGCTTGCGCTGCCGTGGCTGGGCGCGGCCAGGGGCGCGCTGCTCGGCGCGGTGCTGGCCGCCGCGACGCTGGCGGGAAGCTGGCTGGCCTTTCGCCGCGAGCTGTTCCTGCTCGATCCGACTTACCCGATGCTCACGGTGCTGGCGGTCTACGTGACGATGACGGTGCTGACCTATTACCGCGAGGAACGCCGCCGCAGCTATATCCACGCCGCATTCGATCGCTATCTCTCGCCCGAGATGGTCCGGCGCATCGCCGCCGATCCCGGCCAGCTCGAACTGGGCGGCGAAGAGCGCGAGATGACCGTGCTGTTCTGCGACGTGCGCAGTTTCTCGCGCATGTCCGAGGATATGGCGCCCAGCGAGATCATCCGCTTCCTGATCGGCTTCCTCACGCCGATGTGCGACATCCTGCTGGCCCGCAAGGCGACGATCGACAAGTTCATCGGCGATGCCATCCTCGCCTTCTGGAACGCGCCGCTGGAGGATCCCGAGCAGTATGAGAACGCCGCGCGCGCCGCGCTCGCCATGGTGGCGCGGCTGGACGCGCTCAATGCCGAGATGCCGGGCCGGGCGGACCAGCCCTGGCCGGGGCAAGTGCGGATCGGCATCGGCCTCAACGCCGGGCCGTGCTGCGTGGGCAACATGGGTTCGGCCCAGCGCCTGTCCTATTCGCTGATCGGCGACACGGTGAACCTCGCCTCGCGGATCGAGGGGCTGACCAAGCTTTACGGCGTGCCCATCGCCATGGGCGGCGCGCTGGCCGCGCGGCTGCCCGGCTTCGCCAGCCTGCCGGTCGATCTCGTCCGCGTGGTCGGGCGCGACCGGCCCGAGGACGTGCACGCGCTGCTGGGCGACGAGCGGCTGGCGAACGATCCCGCGTTCCGCGCGCTGGCCGCGGCGCATGGGCACATGCTGGCCGCGTTCCGCGCGCGCGACTGGACGGTGGCGGCACGGCTGGCCGATCGCCTGGCCGCGCAAGCCGCGCCATTCGGGCTGGAACAGCTCTACCACCTCTATCGCGATCGCATTGCCCGGCTCGCGGCGGACCCGCCGTCCGAGGACTGGGACATGGTCTACGCCGCGACCGAGAAATAGGTGCGCCTGGCGCCGCGCGGGCCCGCGCATTTCCGGGCCGGCGCCCAGATCGCGGCAAGACCGTACTTGTCGCGCGGCGGCGGAGGTGATTAGGTGCCACAGGGGAAGTGCGCTGCCGTGGCAAGCCCGCCTGTCCGTCCACCGATGGACGAGGGCGCGTTCTGGGCGCAGCGCAAGCGGGGGGTTTTGGACGACGTGGCAAGGCTTGGCCTAACCTCGCTCGGGCTCGTGGCCGGCGCGATCCTGCTGGGATCGTCGGTCGCGGCGATGGCGGCCGGCGCGCGCACCCGCCCCTCGGTCGCCGAAAGCTTCCCGGTCGGCACGTCCGGCCCGGCCTGCGAGGCGCAGGGCGTGAGCATGGGCGATGCGCGCCGGACCCTGTTCGAACGCAAATGGATGATCCTGTGCAGCGATGTCTCGCTGCCCGTCGGCAGCGCCTATGCGCTGCGCGGCGATGCCGGCGCGCGCATGGCCGCGCAGCGCGAGGAAGCGCTGGAATGCGGCGCGGCCAGCCCGGCGGCGGGCGGCGGTGAGGTTCGCGATTGCCGGGGCGCACGCTCGGGGCTGGCCTGGCGATCCTATGCGCGGCGGGTGGGGGACAAGACCTTCGTGGTCGAAGGGCTGGCCGGATACGACAGCGCGCTGCGCCTGACGCTCGCCAATCTCGTCGCCGACCGGATCGTGCCGGGCGAAGTCGCGGTGGCCGATGTCGGCGTGGGCGGCGCGCTGGCGATGATGCGCGCGCGCGCGGCCGTGACCGACGCCAGCGTCATGGTTGGCGAAGGCTATCGCGGCAACAGCGCGGGCGCCTATGCCGAGGCGGCCGAAGCGTTCGCGGCGGCGCCCGCCCTGCTGCTGCAGGACGCCGAAGGCATCGAATCGCGCGCGGCGCAGCTTCACGAAGCGAAGATCAACCGCGCGCTGCAGCTTTCCAACCTGGGCGCGTTCGACCAGGCGGACCGGCTGTTCGCCGAGGCGCGGACCGCGGACTTGCCCGATCCGGTGCAATCGCGGCTGGGCCGCAATTACGAGGCGATCCACGCGCTCAACCGCCGCCGGCTGGATCAGGCGCTGGCCGTGCTGGACCGGCCGGTGCCGGCCGTGGCCGGCGTGCCGCTGGCCGGGGACGGCGCGCTGGCGATCGATCCTTATCTCGCCGCCGGGCTCAATGCCGCGAACGGCGCCGGCCCGGCCGCGCTGCTGGGGCAGGCGACGCGCCTTTCGCCGCAGGAGCGGGCCAGCATCATCGACGCGCAGGCCCGGCAACTGCGCGGCACCGTGCGCCGGCTGGAAGGCCGCAATGCCGAGGCGCGGGCCGATCTGGCCGAAGCCTATGCGGCGGCGTTGCGGGTGCGCGACGGGCGCGTGATCTCGATCACCCGGCTGCGGGCGCAGATCCTGTCCGAATCGGCGCTGAGCTATGAGGCCGATGGCCGCCATGCCGAGGCCGAGGCGCTGCTGCGCCGCGCGCTCGCGCTGGTCGAACTGCAATACCCGGACAGCGCCTCGGTCAATGTCGCGCGCGCGCGGCTTGCCGGCTTCCTTGCGCGGCGCGGCCAGCGGGCGGAGGCGATGGCGCTGTTCGGCGGCATCGTCGATAGCGTGACGCAGAGCCGCAACCAGCTTGTCGGTATGGAAAACCTGATCCGCCCCTATTTCGATCTCCTGACGGGCGAGGGGCAGGCCGCGCCCGCCATGGTCGAGCCGCTGTTCCGCGCCGGCCAGCTCGTCGCGCGGCCGGGCGCGGCCGACACGCTGGCGCAGCTATCGCGCAAGCTCGAATCGGGCGATGACGACGCGGCGACGATGTTCCGCCGCTCGCTCGACATCGCGCGCGATCTGGAACGCACCCGCGTCACGCTGGCGCGGCTTGATGCCTCGGCCGAGGCGGGCGGCGCGGCGCCGGGGCTGGAGGCGACGCGCGACCGGCTCGACCGGCTGCTGGCCGCGCAGCTTGGCGTGCTCAATGCGCTGTCGGGCTATCCCGCCTATCGCGCCGTCGCCACCCGCGCGATCACGCTGGCCGAGCTGCAGGGCGCGCTGCGGCCGGGCGAGGCCTATTTCAAGCTGATCCAGATCGGCGGCGGCGATTATGCCCTGTTCGTCACGCCGACCGGGGCGAAAGGCTGGCGGCTGCCGCTCGATGCGCGGCGGCTTGACGAATATGTCTCGGTGCTGCGGCAAAGCATCTCGGTCACGCTGAACGGCGTGCAGACCACCTATCCGTTCGAGATCGAGGCTTCGGTCGAACTGTTCGATGCGCTGCTTTCGCCGGTGGCGAGCGAGCTGGGCGCGGTGAAGCACCTGATCTTCGAGCCGGACGGTGCCATGCTGGAACTGCCGCTGAACCTCATCACCGCCGATCGCGCCGGGGCGAAGGCCTATCGCGACCGGGTCAATGCCGGCGGCGACGAATACGATTTCACCGGGATCGACTGGCTGGGCCGCGATCGCCCGATCAGCACCGCGCTTTCGGCGGCCAGCTTCCGCGACGCGCGCAATGCCCCGCCATCGCGGGCCGCGAGCACCTATCTGGGGCTGGGCCAGAACATCCCGCTGGGCCCGGTGACGCAGACCCCCGGCGTGCGCGGCGCGATCGAGAGCGAGACCGACATCGGCTGCGAATGGCCCGTCGCGGCGTGGAACCAGCCGATCCCGGATGACGAACTGCGCACCGCCTCGGCGATCTTCGGCGGCGCACGTTCGCACCTCGTCACCGGCAAGGCGTTCACCGACGAGGCGATCCTCGCGCGCGATGATCTGGACCGCTATCGCATCCTTCACTTCGCGACGCACGGGCTGGTCACGGCGCCCAGGGCCGGCTGCCCGGTCCGGCCCGCGCTGCTCACCTCGTTCGGCGATGCGCGATCGGACGGGCTGCTGTCGTTCAAGGAGATCTTCGATCTTCGCCTCGATGCCGATCTGGTGGTGCTTTCGGCCTGCGACACGGCCGGCGGCGCGAGCCTGGAAGCGACGCGGGATGCCGGCGTCGTCTCGGGCGGGGGCCAGTCGCTTGACGGGCTGGTGCGCGCCTTCATCGCGGCGGGCGGCCGGCAAGTCATCGCCAGCCACTGGCCGGCGCCCGATTCGTACGATGCGACGCGGCGGCTGTTCAACACCTTCTATGGCGATACCGGCGCGACCGTGGGCGAGGCGCTGCGCGATGCCCAGCGCAAGCTGATGGACGATCCGCTCACCTCGCATCCCTTCTACTGGGCCGGGTTCGCGATCATCGGGGATGCCGCCAAGCCGCTGAGCGGCCAGTAGCGCGGCGATGGACCATGCCTTCCGCGAAGCCGAGGCGACGGGGCGCGAACTGCTCCAGAAAGGCTGGCGCAGCGTGCGCGCCGCCAGCCGCCAGCGCTTCGCGGTGATGGTGCTGCTGCTGATCCTTGCGCTTGCCATCGCGCGGTTCAGCTGGAGCCTGCCGGTGATCGGCGATGCCGAACGCTCGCTCTATGACTTGCGCACTTACGTCAATGCGCCGCAAGTCGATCAGGATCAGCGCATCCAGATCATCGCCTATGACGACCAGACGCTGATCGCCGCGCGCAAGCGATCGCCGCTCGATCGCGGCCTGCTGGCCCGGGCGCTGCGCAATATCGACGGCATGGGCGCCAGGGCGATCGGCATCGATATCCTGTTCGACCAGCCGCAGGACGAGGACGCCGATCTCATCGCCGCGCTGCGCGCGATGAAGACGCCCACGTTCGTCGCTTATGCCGAGCAGGAGACCAACGCGACCAGCATCGAGTTCGAGCAGCAGACTTTCCTCAAGAGCTTCGTCGCGCGGCTGGCCGGCAGCAACGCGCATCCCGCCAGCGTCCGCTTCGACAACGAGGACGGGGTGACGCGAAGCTGGCCCGAGATCGTGCCCGGCCTGCCCCCGCTGCTGGGCCGGGCCATGGTCGCGGCGGCGGGTACGGGCGAGGACAGGGCTTTTGCCGGTTATGTCGGGCCCGTGCGCTATCGCCTGCCGAAATTCGCCGATCGGCCGGTCTATTCGACCTTGCGGATCGACCTGTTCGCCGATCCGGCGATGGCCCCCGCGCTCGCCAGCCAGGTTGCCGGGCGCTATGTGCTGATCGGCGGCGACATCGTCGATATCGACCGGCTGAACACCGCGCTCACCTCGGTCGATGCCGAGACGCCGCCGGGCATCGTCGGTCATGCCGAAATGATCGCGCAGATGCTGGACGGGGCGCGCTATACCAGCGTGTTCGGCTGGCAGCGCTGGGTGATGGCGCTGGCGATCGTGCTGAGCGCCGCGCTCACCAGCCTGCTCGAAGCGCGGGTCTGGCGCGCGGTGCCGTTCCTGCTGGCGCAGCTCACGCTGATCGGCGGCCTGCCTTTCGCGTTGCAGAAATGGGGGATCAACACCATCGGCACGCCCGCGGTGGGCTGGGCCATCGGCTGGGTGCTGGCGTTCCTGGCGGTGTCCTCCACGGTGCGCGCGTCCACCGCGGTGGAGCGCCAGTTCGCCCAGACCGCGCTGGGCAAATACCTGCCCGCCGACATCGCGCAGGAAATCATCGACAATCCCGAACGGCTCAGCCTGACCGGCGCCAAGCGCGAGCTTTATATCCTGTTCAGCGACCTGGAAGGCTTCACCAAGCTTTCGCACCAGCTTGAGCCGGAAACCGTGGCGCGGCTGCTCAACGACTATCTCGACCGGCTGAGCGCGGTGGTGCTCGAACATGGCGGGCTGATCGACAAGTATGTCGGCGATGCCGTGGTCGCCTTCTGGGGCGCGCCGATCGCCCGGCCTGATGATGCCCGCAAGGCGGCGCTGGCCGGCTATGCGATGTGGCGGGCGGGCGAGGAGTTCCGCAAGGGCGTCGATCCCGCGCTGCCGCCGATCGGCAAGACGCGCGTGGGAATGCATTTCGGCGAGGCGGTGGTGGGCAATTTCGGCGGTGAACGGCGCATCCAGTACACCGCGCTGGGCGATGCGATGAACACCGCCGCGCGGCTGGAGGCGGCGAACAAGCTGCTCGGCTCGGCGATGATGGCCAGCCGCGAGCTGGCCGAGCGATCGGGGCTGGACTGGTGGCGGCCGATGGGCCGGGTGATCCTGCGCGGCCGCTCCCGGCCGATCGAGCTGTTCGAGCCGGCGCCCCACTTCCCGCGCGAAGACCGCGATCGGCTGGCCGAGGCGATGCGCCTGATCGACACCGGCGCCGCGCCCGATCGCCTGCGCGCGATCGCCATCGTGCGAAAGCTCACGGACACGCACGCCGGTGACGTGGCACTGGCAAACCTGCTAAGGCGCATCGAGGAGTTGGGGGATGCTCATGCCTATGTTCTGGGATAGGAAACCGGCCCGTCTCGCGGCCATGCTGGCCGTGGCCGGCGCGCTGGCCGCGCCCGTCGCCGCGCTGGCGGGGATCGTCGTGGCCTCCAGCGGTCCTTCGGCGGGCGAATACCCTGTCGGGCGCAAGCTGGAGGATGCCGCGCGGATCAGCCTGAAGGCCGGCGATGCGGTGACGATCCTCGACAGTCGCGGCACGCGCGTGCTGCGCGGGCCGGCCACGCTGACCGTGGGCAGCACCGGCGGGCCTTCGCGCATATCGGTGTTCAACACGCTGACCCGGCGCGCCAGCGCGTCGCGCGTCAGGACCGGCGCGGTGCGCGGCGCGGAGAGCGAGATCGGCAAGGTCATCAATCCCTCGCTGTGGAACCTCGATGCCAGCCGCGCCGGCACGATGTGCCTGCTCGACCGGACGCAAGTGCAAGTGTGGCGCCCCGAATGGAAAAGCGCGGCGGTTTACCGCATCGCCTCCGGCGATGGCGCGGCCCAGGCGACAGTGACGTTCAAGGCCCGGGAAACGGTCGGCAACTGGGATGTCACCATGCTGCCGATCAGCGATGGCGCCGCGTTCACCATCGCCGGGCCGGGCGACGCGCCGGCGCGCCGGGTGACGTTCGCGCTGCTCGACCAGGCGCCGGGATCGCCCGAGGATCTGGCCGCAGCGCTGATCGCGAAGGGCTGCACCGCGCAGCTCGACCTGTTGTCGGAAACGCTGGCCAGCCCGAAGAACTAGGCGGGCGGGTGGGTTGGGGCACCGGCCCACCCCGATGCCGCCGCCGCCAAGCTTGCCCGATCATCGCGAAGCTGGCACCATCGCGCGCGGCGGGCACCCGGGGGGCTGGGCGGCAGGTGCCGGCTTGGGGGGAAATCTGTGACGCTCTCACGTGGACAAGGTGGCGGGGCAGGTGCGCGCGGCGTTCGCGCGGGCTTGCTGCTTGCCGGTGCCGCCTTGCCGTGGGTCATGCCGCCGGCCGGCGCCCGGGCGCAGGAGGCGCCGGTGCCGCCCACGCGCGAGGAGCTGACCGCCGGCAAGGACGCCGCCAATCCCACGGTCGCGCGTCCGCGCCTGATCGTCCAGGACGACGGGATCGAGCGCGGCCCCTGCCCGCTGGCCGATCCCGCTTTCGCGCAAACCCGCGTGACCTTTTCCAGCGTGACCTTCGCGAACCTGCGCGCGGTGCCGCCGGCCGCGCTTGATGATACCTGGAGCGATCTGGCCGGGCGCGAGGTGCCTGTCGCGGCGCTGTGCGAAGTGCGCGATCGCGCCGCCACCGCGCTGCGGGCCATGGGCTATCTCGCCGCCGTGCAGATCCCGCCGCAGCGCATCGGCAAATCGGGCACGGTGCGCATGGACGTGCTGATCGCGCGGCTTACCGAAGTGCAAGTGCGCGGCAAGGCGGGGCCGAGCGAAAAGCTGATCGCCGCGCATCTGGCCCGGCTGACGCGCGAGGAGTGGTTCAACGTCAACCGGGCCGAGCGGCACTTGCTGCTGCTGGGCGATCTGCCCGGCTACAGCGTGCGGCTGGTGCTCAGGCCCGCGCGCGGCGCGCCCGGCGACGTGACCGGCGACGTGCTGGTGGAGCGGCGTCCGCTGGAACTGGCCGTCGGCGTGCAGAACCTGGGGCCCCGGGCGAACGGGCGCGAGGGCGGCTTTGCCCAGCTTATCCTCAACGGCGTGACCGGGCTGGGCGACCAGACGCTGTTCAGCCTGTTCAACACCGCCCAGTTCGACGAGCAGACCGTAGTGCAGGTGGGGCACGAATTCGCGCTCGGCCCGGACGGGCTGCGGCTGGGCGGCCGGCTGCTGTACGGCACCGGCAAGCCCGAACTGCCGGGCGGCGATTTCAAGACCGAGACGGTGCTGGGCAATCTGGAGCTGAGCTATCCGCTGGTGCGCCGCCAGTCGCGCTCGATCACGCTGGCGGGCGGGCTCGACGTGATCGACCAGTCGGTCGATCTCGGCGCGATCCGGGTTTCGCAAGACAAGCTGCGCGTGGTCTATGCGCGGCTGACGGCGGATGCGATCGATCGCCGCAGCCTGACCGGCTACCGCGGCTATACCCCCAACGAGCCGCGCTGGCGGGCCGGCATGGCGATCGAGCTGCGGCAAGGCATCGGCGCGCTGGGCGCGAGCGGCGATTGCGCGCCGATCGCCGCTTGCCTGGCGCCGCATGTGCCGATCAGCAATTTCTTCGGCGATCCCACCGCGTTCGTGATCCGGGGGGAGGGCTATCTGGAATATCGGCCGCACCCGGTGGTCACGCTCGCGGTGTCGCCGCGCATCCAGTATTCCGACGCTTCGCTGCTGAATTTCGAGCAGTACAGCCTGGGCAACTACACCGTCGGGCGCGGCTATGATCCGGGCGCGGTGCTGGGCGACAGCGGGGCAGGCGCCGGGTTCGAGCTGCGCTATGGCCGGGGCACGCCGCATTCGCCTGACGCGGTGGCGTTGCAGCCGTTCGTCTTCCTCGATGCCGCGCGGGCCTGGAGCCACGATCGCGCGCCGGGCGAGGACAGCTTCAGCCTCTATTCGGCGGGTGGCGGCCTGCGCGCGCGCTGGGGCGATCATCTCGACGCGAACCTGATGCTCGCGGTTCCCCTGAAACGCGCGCCGCTGCGCGCCACGCGCGGGGACGTGCGCATCCTGTTCAACGTCAGGGCGCGGCTGGTTCCGTGGAGGCCGGAATGAATCCCCGAATGCAACAGGGCGCGACGCCGGCTTTCCGCGAGCGCCAGCTTGGCGGCGCCAGCGTTCTGGCGATCGTGCTGGGGCTGGCGCTGGCCCAGCCGCCGGCGCGGGCGCAGTCGTTCCAGGGCAATGGCCAGGTCGTCGTCGGCGCGGCCGATGTCAATGGCGGCGGCACCAGCACGCTGGTGGTGGTCAACAGCCCGGAAGTCCAGATCAACTGGACGCCGGGCGACAAGGCCGCCACCGGCACGATCGATTTCCAGCCTTCGGGCACGACCGCGACGTTCACCAGTGGCGACAGTCTGGCGGGAGGCGATTTCACCGTGCTCAACCGGATCATCCCGGTCGATATCGCGGACAATCCCACCAACCGGCCGATCGCGTTCAACGGCACCGTCGAAAGCCTGCTGAACGGGACGCCGCGCGGCAATATCTGGTTCTATTCGCCCGGCGGCATCCTGGTGGGGGGCACGGCGGCCTTCCATGTCGGCAGCCTGGTGCTGACCACCAACGAGATCGACACTGGCGGCGGGCTCTATGGGCCGGGCAATACGATCCGCTTCAGCGGCGTGCCCGATGTCGCGTCGGCCGTCAGCATCGCGCCGGGCGCGCAGCTCAACGCGCTGTCGGCCGATTCGGCCTATGTCGCCATCGTCGCCCCGCGCATCGTCCAGGGCGGCGCGATCCAGGCGAACGGGCCGGTCGCGCTGGTCGCGGCCGAAGCGGCCGATATCAGGATCAACGGCGGCCTGTTCGACATCGTCGTCTCGCAAGGCACGACCGACGCGAACGGTGTGGAGCACACCGGATCGACCGGCGGCCCGGCGACCGACGGCGCCGCCGATCCGCAGCAGATCGCCATCGTCGCGGTGCCCAAGAACGATGCGCTGACCATGCTGCTGAGCGGCACGATCGGCTATGCGCCGGCCATGTCGGCGGCGGACGAGGCTGGCACCATCGTGCTTTCCGCGAGCCAGGGGCCGGGCTTTGGCGGGTCAGGCGATCCGGGCAGCGCCATCACCATCACCGACGCGCATTTCACCTCCGCGCTCACCGCCAGCGCATCGGGCACGATCGCCGTCACGCCGGGCACGGGCGAAGTGGCCGAATTCGATGCCGCCGCCTTTCTCCAGGCCGGGCAGGCGGCCAACTTCATCGCCGTGCCGGGCGCGCGGATCGTCAGCCATGCCGCCGGCTTCGATGCCCTCACCGTCAAGGCCACTGGCGTCGCGCAAGGCGGCGCGATCACGGTGCGGGCGGATGCCGCCGATTCGCTCAGTCCGGCCGGCACGATCGACGTCACCGGCACGCTCTCGCTCGATACCTCGGCCTTCGCCGCTCCGCCGGCTACCGGCGCGAGCGGCGGCAGCGTGTCGATCCTGGCCGATGGCGGGCGGATCGCGGCCGGCACAATCCTGGCCGATGCCTCGGCCTATGGCGCGCCGAACGGCGAAGGGGCCGGCGGCGATGCGACCGGCGGCCTGGTGGAGATCGCCGCCGCGAACAACGGGGTGATTTCCGCCAACATGTTCCAGGCGGTCGCTTCCGGGTACGGCGGCACCGGCACGACAACCTCGGGCAGCGGCTCGGGCGGCACGGTGACGCTGACGGACAACGCCGGCACGTTCGAACTCGCCAGCCTGGGCCTGATCGCCAGCGGCCATGGCGGCTCGGGCGGGGAGCAGGCGGGCGACGCGACCAGCGGCACCGTCTCGGTGCTCATCCAGAGCCATTCGCAGACCTGGGGCAATGCCAGCTTTTCGGCGCAGGCCTATGGCGGCGAAGGCTATGGCTCGGCGACGGTCGCCGGCAGCGCCGGGCCGCAGGCGGCGCCTTCGGTCTCGCTGCACGTCACCGGCGGCCAGACGCTGCGCGTGCAGGACGGGCTGGACCTGATCGCCGACAGCTTCGCCGGGCAGAAAGGGGCGGGCAATTCGGCCGTGGCCGGCACCGCGCGGCTCATGGTGGACAATGGTGCGACACTGTCCGCCGATACGCTCCACGTGTCCGCCGCGGCCGGGATGCAGATGGAAAGCTTGAGCGCCACGGCCGTGACCAGCCCGGACCTGACCGGCGGTTTCGCCACGGTCACGGCCGATGGCGGCGCGATCGCAGCCGGCCGGATGACCGTGACCGCGCGGGCCTCGGGCGTCGGCTCGCTGACGGCGAGCGGCGAAGTGCTGGGCGGCAGCGCGAGCGTGACCAGCAGCAACGGCGGCAGCATCACCGTGTCGCCCGTTTCGGCGCAGCCGGTCGACCTGCTGGTGGAGGCCAATGCCTATGGCGGCACTGGCAGCCCGGCGCACGCCACGGGCGGCCTCGCCACGCTGGAAGCGCTGGGCGGCACGATCAAGGTCGATGGCACGGCGCAGGTTTCGGCCGACGCCGGGGAATGGGCGCTTGGCGATATCGTCGCGGGCGGGGGCTTCGATGCGACGGGCGGGCAAGCCACGGTGCGTACCGCGCCGGGCGCATCGGGCACGTCAAGCATCGACATCGCCACTTTGCGGATCTCGGCCGATGGCCATGCCGACCTGACCGCCCCCGTCACTTTCGCGGGCGACGGCACGGGCGGCGGCGCGCTGCTCCAGGCCGGCGACGGCACCGTCGGCCTGGGGAGCGCCACGGTTTCCGCGCAAGGCCTTGGCGGCACCAGCGATGACGGCGGCGCGGGCGGCAGGGGCCAGGGCAACACCGCGCTGGTCGGCGCCGACGGCGGCACCTTCACGATCGCGAACGATCTTGCGGTCGATGCCGGCGGCCTTGGCGGCGCCACCACTGGAGGCGGGGCGGGCGGCCTGGGCCAAGGCGGCACGGCCGGTTTCGCGCTGGCCAATGGCGCGGCGCAGGTTCTCGGCAGCGTCACGCTCGCGGCTTCGGGCACAGGCGGGACCGGATCAGGCGGCGAGACGGGGGCGAGCACCACCGGCTTCATCGCCATCAACGATGCGTTGGCCGCGCCCATGGGCGCGCTGGCGATCGGCGGATCGTTCACCGCCACCGCGCTGGGCGACGCGGCCCGCGCCGACGGGCGCGGCATCGGCATGGCGATCGATACCGGCACGCTCACGGTCGATGGCGCCAGCACGCTCGGCGCCACCGGCGCGATCGGCATGGCGCTGACCGGGGGGGCGAGCTTTGCCACCACGCTGGCCCTCGCGATCGAGAGCGCGGACAGCGTCACCGCCACGGGGGCGATCTCGTCGGGACAGGACGCCTCGGTGATCGCGCCGAACGGCATTTCGCTGAGCGACCTCGATTCGGGCGGCACCACCTTGCTGACGGCAAGCGGCGGGACGGTGGAGGTGACCGGCAGCCTGCTATCGGCCGGGCTCGTCACCGTGAGCGGGACCGATGTCGATATCAGCTCGCTGGGCGCGCTGTCCTTCGCCGATGCCGACGCGACCGATGGCGACTTGCGCATCGGCACTGCCGGCGATCTGCACCTGGCCACGGCGGATGCGACCCGGATCGTCTTCCTGTCGAGCGGCGGCGAGATCGCCAACAGCGGCGCGGTGCACGGGCAGGCGATCAACCTGTTCGCCGGCACCAGCGTGACGGCCAGCGCGGACCTGATCGCGCAGGACGTCGTGATGATCTCGGCCCCGGCGCTGGCCACGCTCGACGCGCTGGTCTCGGCGGCGGAAATCAGCATTGGCTCGGGCGATATCGCCATCGGCGCGGCCGGCGCGATCGGCGAGCGCGGCCGGACGCAGACGATCGCGCTCAGCAATACCGACCTTGCGCGCGTCAGCTATCTGGGCGGGGCGGCCAATCCGTCAGGCTACAGCCTGGACCAGACCGAGATCGGCCGGCTCAGCGCCGATCAGGCGATCGGCTTTACCGCGATGTCCGATATTCCCTCGGACATCATCGTGCGCGACATGGGGCTGGTCTATGGCGTCACCGGCAATCTGGGCACGGGCGGCAGGCTTTCGATCACCACGCCGGGGCTGATCGGCGTCTACGGCGAAGTCGCGCTGGAGACGAGCGGCGCGTTCGACGCGTTCGATCTTTCGGCCACGCGCATCGAGATCGCTTCCGATATCGGGCGGGTGGCCATGGCGGCGTCGGGCGGCTTGCGCCAGGGCCAGCTCACGCTCACCGCCGACCGGATCTTCGTCGCGCCCACGGACATGATCCCGCTGATCGACGCGGCCAGCACCACGCCGCAGATCACCGCCATCCTCGACCAGCCGACGCCCACGCCCGACGGTGCGCCCGCGATCCTGGCCGGCACGGTGATCGCCAATCCCACCGACGGCCTGTTCATCCAGAACACCGGCGCGACCACGCAATATGCCGACCGCCGCGGGTTCGAGGCATCGCGGCTGGAGATCAACACCGCGTCCGGCGACACCATCATCGCGATCAACGGTGTGACGATCGATGCGCTGGGCGATCCGGTGACGGGGCTCGAGACGATCCCGACCGTGATCATCAACGGCACCCCCGCGGCGGCTGGCGGCCTGTTCGACCCGCTCTCGACGATCAATGGCTGCGTGATCGGCCAGCCTTGTGGCACGCCGACCCCGACGCCGACCCCGACGCCGACGCCAACTCCGCCGGGGCATACGCCCACTCCTTCGTCGCCGAGCCCTCCACCGACGCCAACGCCGACACCGACACCGACGCCAACGCCAACGCCGACACCCACGCCTACGCCTACGCCGACACCCACGCCGACGCCCACACCGACACCGACGCCAACACCCACGCCGACGCCCACACCCACGCCGACACCGACACCCACTCCGACGCCGACGCCCACTCCGACGCCGACGCCGACACCGACACCGACACCGACGCCTACGCCGACACCGACGCCCACACCGACACCGACACCAACGCCGACGCCGACGCCCACACCCACGCCGACACCGACACCGACGCCTACGCCGACACCCACACCCACGCCGACACCGACACCGACGCCTACGCCGACACCCACACCCACGCCGACACCACTGCCACCCATCAACGAAGTCGTTCTGCGCGGCCCGGAAATTGTTCAGAAAGTCGAACCGCCCAAACCGTCAGTGCATTTCTTCCTGGCGATTGAAGCCGATGAGAATCAGCCTGATACGCTGCTTCCGCTTGTTGATGAGCCTGTGACCGGAGTAGGTAACGACGACTTGTGGGATGACGCCTGCGGCAAGGACGATTCGGCGGGCTGCACAAGTGGGGGACAAGATCGGTGACGCATGTGGGGGCACAGCGTACGAGTTTCCGGCCGCTTGCCCGGCTGTTGCTGGCGCTTGGCCTCGCGCTGCTCGTGGGCCTGGGCGCCGCCACGATCGCCGAGGCGGGCGGCTTCGAAGGCGTCGCCAGTTGCGCGGGCTCCACTTGCCACGGCCGCAACGAGGGGGACGGCAAGGCGGTGCGTCAGGATGAGCTGCGCATCTGGCAGGAGCCTTCCAGCAAGACCGGGGCACACAGCCGCGCCGCCGCCGTGCTCGATACCGCGCGCGGCCAGCGCATCGCCACCGCGCTGGGGCTGGGCCGCGCGGGCTCGGCCCCGGCCTGCCTGGGCTGCCATTCCACCAATGCGCCTGGCGAAGCGCGCGGCGGGCGCTATCTCGCCGCCGACGGCGTGGGCTGCGAATCCTGCCACGGCGCGGCCTCGGGCTGGCTTTCCAGTCATTATGCCGTGCCCGCGAGCCACGCCTCGAACGTGGCGGCCGGCATGATCGCGCTTGACCGGCCGCAAGTGCGCGCCGCTGTCTGCCTCGATTGCCATTTCGGCAGCGACAAGCCCGGCCAGTTCGTCACCCACGCGATGATGGCGGCGGGGCACCCGCGCGTCTCGTTCGAGCTGGACCTGTTCTCCTCGCTGCAGCAGCACTACGACGTCGATGACGACTACGTGAAGCGCAAGGGCCGGCCCGACAGCGTCCAGACCTGGGCGATCGGACAGGCCGAAGCGGTCAAGCGCTCGACCCGGCTTTTCGCCAATCCCCGGTTCGGCAGCGAAGGGCTGTTTCCGCAATTCTATTTCTACGATTGCCATAGCTGCCACCGCCGGATCAGCGACAACCCGGCCGCCCGGCGCACGTTCGAGGTCAATCCGGCGCGGCCCATCCCCTTCGGCAATCCGCCCTACAATGACGAGAACATCATCATGCTCTCGGCCGTGGCCAGCGTGCTCGCGCCCGGTCCGGGCGCCCGCTTCGATGCCGCCGCGCGCCAGTTCCACGCCGCCATGGCCGAAGGGCGTCCGCAGGCCGTCGCCGCCGCGCAGCAGCTGGGCGCCGCCGCCGATGCCTTGTCCGATGCGATCGCGGCGCGCGGCTATGGCGGCGATGCCGCGTTCCAGGTGGTCGCGGCGATTGCCGGCAAGGCGATCGCGCCGCGCTTCACCGATTATGCCGGCTCGGCCCAGGCGGTCATGGCGGTCGATACCCTGCTCAACGCCATGGTGCGCGAGGACCGCGTCACGCTGGGCGCGGCGGCCGGCATCCGCGCCAGCATCAATCGCGCCTATGCCGCCGTGGGCAGCCCGGAGCGCTATGATCCCGCCACGTTCCGCGCCGCGCTGGGCAATGCCGCGCGCGGCATCGCGGCGTTGCGCTGATGGGCAGACCCGTCCGTTCGCTGGGGACGGCCGCGCTCCTGCTGGTCGCGGCGTGTGGCGGCGGCGATGGCGGCACGGGCGGAGGTGGCGGTTCGACGCCCGGCCCGACGCCGGCACCGGGCCCCGCCGGTGTTCCCGGCACCGCGATCGAGGAATACGCCGCGCCCACGCAGCTTGCGCTCTCGGCCACGGACACCGGCAGGATCGTCGCGCAGGCGGCCGCGCAGGCCCGGCAAGCGGGCCACCCGGCGACGATCGCGGTGGTCGATCGGGTGGGCAACGTGCTTGCCGTCTTCCGTATGACCGGCGCGCCCGGCACGGTGAAGATCCCCGATGCGCCCAACCGCCAGAACGTGGACGTGCAGGGCCTTGACGTACCGTCACAGGCCGCCGCGATCGCCAAGGCCATCACGGGCGCTTACCTGTCGAGCGCGGGCAATGCCTTCACCACGCGCACCGCCAGCCAGATCGTGCAGCCGCATTTCCCGCCGGCGCCCAGCACGGTCGGGCTGGAAAGCGGGCCGCTGTTCGGCGTGCAGTTCAGCCAGCTTCCCTGCTCGGACCTGGCCGCGCGCTTTCCGGGCACCGCCAGCCCCGACGCGCTGATCGGGCCCAAGCGCTCGCCCCTCGGCCTCTCGGCCGATCCGGGCGGCTTCCCGCTCTACAAGGACGGCGTGCTGGTGGGCGGCATCGGCGTGAGCGCCGATCCCGACTACGCCTTCGATCCCGATATCCTCGATACCGATGCCGATATCGACGAGCAGATCGCGCTCGCCGGCACGCTGGGCTTCGCAGCGCCTGAGGCTATCCGTGCCGACCGGATCTATGTCGATGGCACGCAATTGCGCTATTCGGATGCCGCTTACGCCAGCCTGTTCAACGTCACCGGCGCGACTTACGCGCAGACCGATCCGGCGCTGGGCGCGATGCTGGCGGTGCGCGGCTATTTCAGCGCGAACGCGCCGTTGGCGGGCACGGCTTACGGCACGGAAGCCTCGGGCGTGCGCCAGGCGACCACCGCCGAATTCGCCGATCGCGACGCTTTCATCCTCACCGACGGCAGCGGCGCCAACCGCTTCCCGATCCGCGCGGGCACCGACGGGGCGGACATCGCCCAGCCGATCACCGCCGCCGAGGCGCGCGCGCTGCTGGAGGAAGCCTTCCAGATCATGACGCGCGCGCGGGCGCAGATCCGCCAGCCGCTCGACAGCCGCGCGCAAGTGACGA
The DNA here is from genome assembly GCF_029076845.1 of Novosphingobium album (ex Liu et al. 2023). Taxonomy (GTDB): domain Bacteria; phylum Pseudomonadota; class Alphaproteobacteria; order Sphingomonadales; family Sphingomonadaceae; genus Novosphingobium. Next base: position 66,582 of record NZ_JARESE010000020.1, on the reverse strand, counting down.
TCTCGCTGGTCGATACGCGCGGACAAGTGCTGGGCGTGGTGCGCGCGCCCGATGCGCCGATCTTCGGCACCGATGTCTCGCTGCAGAAGGCGCGCACCGCCGCGTTCTTTTCGGGCGCCCATGCCGGGCCGGACCTGCTGGCCGATCCCAGTGCCGACGTGCGTGGCTTCGTCGGCAAGCTGCGCACGTTCCTCAACGATCCGGCCGCGCTGACCGGCGCGTTCGCTTTCGCGGATCGTTCGGGCGGCAACCTGTCGCGGCCCTATTTCCCCGATGGCGAGGTCGGCAATCCGCCCGGCCCGCTCTCGCGCCCGATCGAGCAGTTCAACCCGTTCTCCACCGGGCTGCAATCGGCGCTGGTCTTCGCCAACCTTGGCCAGCACCTGGCTTATGTGCTCGGCCAGTCGAACGCCGATACGCCGCGGCGCTGCACCGCCTTGCCCGAAGTCGCGCCCGGCCAGAGTCGGCTGCAGAACGGCATCCAGATCTTCCCCGGCTCGGTCCCGATCTATCGCGGCGGCACGCTGATCGGTGGGCTCGGCGTTTCGGGCGACGGCATCGACCAGGATGACATGATCAGCTTCCTGGGCGCACACAATGCCGGGGCCAGGCTCGGCACGCTGGGCAATGCCCCGGCCGAAATCCGCGCCGACACGATCGTGGTCAACGTGGGCGGCAAGCCGGTGCGGCTGCGCTATGTCAGTTGCCCCTTCGCGCCGTTCCTCGACAGCGCGGCGCAGAACGTCTGCCAGGGGCTGTGATGGCGATCCCCGCGCTCACGCTTCCCCTGCTGCTGGCCCAGCCGATAGCCGATGTCGCGCCGCCGCCCGCCGTGGCCTCGCCCGAGTCGCCGCCACCGGACGAACCGGCCGAGGACTTCCCGCCGCCCGAAGAGGATGCCGCCGACGCCGGGGAGCAGCCGATCATGGACCCGCCCGGCGTCGATCCCGCGCCCGACGATGTCGATCCCACGATCATCCAGGGCCGCCGCCGCCCCGGCTACGACCCGCGCCTGCCCGGCCGGATCACGCAGGACAATCCCGGCGCGGTGCGCGCGCCGCCGCCCGAGGCCTTTCCCACCGATCAGGTGCCGATCCCCGACCGCTGGCGGCTGATCGAGACGCTGGGCGTGGTCAAGGAACGCTGGTTCGATCCCTATCACCAGAACACCTACAAGGGCGACCGGCCGATCGATCGGGCCAGGGTGCCTTGGCTGCCGATCCAGGGTGACGACTGGTTCTTCGTCGCCAGCGCGATTTCCGACACGGTGCTGGAGCCGCGTACCTTCCCGATTCCGGTCGGCGTGCAGACCACCGAGCGGCCCGGCAGCCTGGACGTGTTCGGCAAGGACGCGAGCTTCGTCTTCTCGCAAAGTTTCATCGCCGGGGTGGCGCTGATCAAGGGCAACACGGCGTTCAAGCCGCCCGAGATCGAGTACCGCCTGACGCTGGCGTTCAATTACAGCTACGTCAACGTGCCCGAACGGCGCGTGCTGCATGTCGAGCCGTCCAGGGCCTCGCACCGCGCCGACCATTTCCTGGGGGTGCAGGAAGCCTTCGTCGATTATCATATCCGCAACGTCTCCGACCGCTATGATTTCGATTCGATCCGCGTCGGCGTGCAGCCGTTCCAGGCGGACTTTCGCGGCTTCCTGTTCAACGACAGCCAGCTTGGCGTGCGCCTGTTCGGCAATCGCGACAACAACCGCTTCCAGTACAATCTCGCCGCGTTCTGGCGGCTGGAGAAGGACACCAACAGCGGGCTCAATTCAGTGGTGCAGCGTCCGCGCGACGATTTCCTGTTCATCGTCAATGTCTATCGCCAGGACTTCCTGATCCCGGCGCTGACCAGCCAGATCACGATCGCCTACAACCGCAACCGCGAGGGCGACGAGATCGAGGTCGACGACAACGGCTTCCCGGTGCGCCCGGCGCTGCTCGGAACGCTGCGGGGCCGCGATTACGACGTGGTGTACCTGGGCTACAACGCCGATGGCCGGATCGGCCGGCTCAACCTCACCGCCTCGGCCTATGCCGCGCTGGGGCAGGACCGCAACAGCTTCTTCACCGACGAGAAGGCCGATATCCGCGCCTTCTTCGGCGCCGCCGAACTCAGCTATGACCGCGCCTGGACACGCTTCCGGCTCTCAGCGCTCTATGCCACCGGCGATCATGATCCCTACGACGACAAGGAAACCGGGTTCGACGCGGTGTTCGAGAACCCGGTCTTCGCCGGGGCGGACACCAGCTACTGGATCCGCCAGACCATCCCGTTCGCCGGCGGCGGCCGCGTGATCGGCATCAACGGCCGCAACGGCATCCTCAATTCGCTGCGCTCGTCGAAGGAACAGGGCCAGTCGAACTTCAACAATCCGGGCACGATGCTGCTCGGCGCAGGCGCGGACTTCGACCTCACTCCCGAGTTCCGCCTGTCGGTCAACTCCAACCACTTGTGGTTCGAGAACACCGTGACGCTGGAGACGCTGCGCAACGAAGGCTCGATCCCGAGGGACATCGGCTGGGATTTGTCGGCCTCGGCGATCTGGCGGCCTAAGGCGACGCAGAACATCGTCGCCCGGCTCTCCGCCGCCGCCCTGCTGCCGGGCAGCGGCTTTCGCGACCTGTTCGACAACGCCAACGACAACCGGAACTACTATTCCGTGCTGGCCAACGTGATCGTGACGTACTGATGCGGCGCCTGGGCCACCTCTTCCTGTTGCTCGCCATCGCTCTGGCCACCCTGGCGATCCCGGCCGGCCGCCTGCTGGCGAGCGACGAGGAAAAGCCGGTCGCGCGCGATTATGCACGCGTCACCGCGCTGCCCGCGCCCGCGCGCCAGAGCGCGGACGACGTGCGGACGAAATCGGCCGGCTGCATGAGCTGCCACACCGCGTCCGATTCGGTGAGTATGCACGCCACGCCGGCGGTGAAGCTGGGCTGCACCGATTGCCACGGCGGCAATGCCCGGATCGTGGGCCGCCCCGAGCTGGGCTTCGACCATCCCGACTACATCGCCGCGCGCGAGCAGGCGCATGTCCTGCCCAAATACCCGAAATCCTGGCACTATCCCGCTTCGGCCAATCCCGAGCGGAGCTATACTCTGCTCAATCGCGAGGCGCCCGAATTCGTCCGTTTCGTCAATCCCGGCGATTACCGCGTGGCGCGCGAGGCGTGCGGGGCCTGCCATCTGCCGGTGATCGAGGCGGCGGAACGCTCGCTGATGGCATCGGGCGCGATGCTGTGGGGCGGCGCGGCCTATAACAACGGCATCGTCCCCTTCAAGAACTACATCTTCGGCGAAAGCTATACGCGTGAAGGGGAGCCGGCGAAGATCGTCTCGCCGGGCGATCCGCCGGGCACGCTGACGCCCGAACAGCAGGCGCGCGGCGCGCTGGCCGCGCTCTATCCGCTGCCGCGCTGGAACGTCATCCCGCCGGGCGACGTGTTCCGCGTGTTCGAGCGTGGCGGGCGCAACATCGGCACCCAGTTCGCCGAGATCGGCCTGCCCAATCCCACCGGCAGCATCCAGCGGCTGGAGGAGCCGGGCCGGCCCGACCTGAAGCAATCCAGCCGGGGGCCGGGCACGGGGCTGCGGGTGGCGATCCCCGCGCTCAATATCCACAAGACGCGCCTCAACGATCCCTACACCTGGTTCATGGGCACCAACGACCAGCCGGGCGACTATCGCAGTTCGGGGTGCAGCGCCTGCCACGTGATCTATGCCAACGATCGCGAGCCGCGCCACAGCCTGATCTACGCTCCGCTGGGCCGCGACGGCCAGTCGATCACGCGCGATCCGGCCATCGCCGCGCTGAAACAGCGCGCGGCCGATGATGGCCACGGCGGCGGTCACGGCGCGCTGAAAGGCGCGGAGGGGCATGGCGACGGCGGCGACGGCCTGGCCGATGCGCCCGACGACCGCGAGAAGGGCCACCCGCTGCAGCATGTGTTCACCCGCGCGATCCCCACCGCGCAGTGCATGAACTGCCACATGCACCAGCCGAACATCTTCCTGAACAGCTACCTTGGCTACACCATGTGGGAGTATGAGTCCGACGCGCCGCACATGTGGCCGGAACAACAGAAGTACCCGACGGCGGCCGAAATCCACCAGGTGCTGGAGCGCAATCCCGAGGCCGCCTCGCCCAAGGGCAAGTGGGCCGATCTCGATTTCCTGCGCAACGTCTATGACCTCAACCCCGGGCTGAAGGACACCCAGTTCGCCGATTATCATGGCCACGGCTGGAACTTCCGGGGCATCTTCAAGCGCGATCGCGACGGCAATCTGCTCGACGCCGATGGCAACATGGCGACTTACGGCACCGACAAGGCACACATCGTCGATCCCGACGATCCCGAGAAATGGCGCAAGGCGGGCGAAGGCAAGTTCGCGGCGGTCGGCACCAATCCCGGCAAGACCGTGCACATGATGGACATCCACGCCGAAAAGGGCCTGCAATGCGCCGATTGCCACTTCGCGCAGGACGCGCACGGCAGCGGCTTCATCTATGGCGAAGTGGCCAACGCGGTGGAGATCGGCTGCAAGGATTGCCACGGCACCGCCGATGCCTATCCCACGCTGATCACGTCGGGCCCGGCCGCGCCGCCCAAGGGCAACAACCTGACGTTGCTGCGCAACCCCGATGGCAAGCGCCGCTTCGAATGGCGCAGTGACGGCTTTGGCCGCAAGCACCTGATCCAGCGCTCGATCGTCGATCCGCGCCTCCAGTGGGAGGTCAGCCTGGTCAAGAACGCGGTCGATCCCGCCTCGCCCGAGTTCAATGCGAAGTCGGCGCGCGCCAAGCTGATGAGCAAGTCCGGCGCCGAGGACGGCAGCTTCGGCTTCGGCCCCGGCGTGCCGCTGGCAGACCGGGCGCACAAGGACGGCGAGATGGCGTGCTTCACTTGCCACCTTTCCTGGACCACGAGCTGCGGCGGCTGCCACTTGCCGATCGAGGCGAACTGGAAGACCAGGATGCACCACTACGAGGGCGAGGAGACGCGCAATTTCGCGACCTACAACCCGCAAGTGGCGCGCGACGAGATGTTCCAGCTCGGCAAGCACATGACGACCAAGGGCAACGAGGTCGCGCCGATCCGCTCGACCTCGGCGCTGGTGCTGTCGTCCACCAACCTCAACCGTGAGCGCATCTATATCCAGCAGCCGCCGATCAGCGCGGCGGGCTTTTCCAGCCAGGCCTTCGCGCCGCATTTCCCGCACACCGTGCGGCTGACCGAGACCAAGACCTGCAGCGATTGCCACTTGTCCGCCCAGGACGACAACAACGCGATCATGGCGCAGACGCTGCTGCTGGGCACCAATTTCGTCAACTTCGTCGGGATGAACGCCTGGGTGGGCCTGGCCGGCGGGTTCGAGGCGGTGCGCGTCACCGAATGGGACGAGCCGCAGGCGGTGATCGGATCGTACCTCCAGAAATACGCCTATCCCGATTATTACCGGATGCACGTGGAGGACAATCACCGCGAACTGAAGGACTGGACGCGCGGCAAGACCTTCGACGCGAAGCTTTCGGGCGAGACCCATCCGATCGAGCCGTTCCGCAACGTGGTGCAGGGCACCAGTGGCGCGGTCGGCTGCCTGCAGATGCGCGGCGAATACATGTTCGTGGCCGAAGGCAAGGGCGGCTTCCGCGTCTATGACATCGCCTCGGTCGCCAACAAGGGCTTCTCCGACGCGGTGATCAGCGCGCCGTTCTCGCCGCTGGGGCAGGACACGCGGGTCAGGACGACGAACGCCACCTGCATGGCGCTGCCGACCAACCAGGCGATCGCGCCGACCCGCAACCGCATGATGGCCGAAACCGGCATCAAGGATGCGGCGGGCCATCCGATGATGAAGGCCGATGGCAGCCCATTGACGCTGCGCGATGCCAACCAGGAACAGCCGTTCCTGCCGATCTACAGCTATGCCGCCGTCACCGACAGCGTCGAGGGCCTGATCATGGTCAACGTCGAATCGCTGGCCGACGGCGAGTTCCGCAACAACAGGCTGGAACGCGCCGTCACCTGGAACCCGGACAACGTGCTCAAGGGCGCGCGGCACATCGTGCTGGCGGGCGAGGTGGCCTATGTCACCGCCGATGCCGGTCTGGTGGTGGTGGACCTGAAAGACCCGCTGCATCCCCGGCTCGCCGCCGTGCGTCCGCTCGGCGATGCGCGGGCCAGCGCGGTGCAGTTCCGCTATCTCTGGGTGACGGACCGTGAGGGCCTCAAGCTGTTCGACGTGACCGACTTGCGCAATCCGGTGGCGGTGCCTGCGGGCACGGTGCCGCTGGCCGATGCGCGGCGGATCTACCTTGCCCGCACTTACGCTTATGTCGCGGCCGGGCCGGAAGGGCTGGTGATCATTGACGTGACGCGGCCGATGGCGCCGGTGGTCTACCGCAAGGTGACGTTCGACGGGCAGCTCAACGATGCCCGGGACGTGATCGTGGGCACCACCAATGCCTCGCTGTTCGCCTATGTCGCCGATGGGCGCAACGGGCTCAAGGTGATCCAGCTCACCTCGCCCGCCAGCCAGCCGAATTTCTATGGCTTCTCGCCCGCCCCCATGCCCGAGCTGATCGCCTGGGCGCGCACCCCCATGCCCGCGCTGGCGCTGTCCAAGGGGCTCGATCGCGATCGCGGCGTGGACGAGACCGGGGGCCAGATGGCGGTGTTCGGCCGCGTCGGCTCGCGCCCCTTCACCCGGCCCGAGATGGAGCGCCTGTTCATGACCGGGCGCGGCGTGCCGTTCAAGGTTTCCGATGACGTCGACATGGCGGCCTGGCGGCCGGCGCGGTAGGGTCGGTCAGGATCTGCTGACCGCTCAGCCTTCGCCGCGTTCCTTTTCGATCAGTTGCACCACGCGCAGGAAGTTCGCGTCATAGCGGGCCAGCACGGCCGCGTCGGTGACGGCTTCGCTGTGCGAGACCACGCGCCTGCCGTCCCAGCGGTGCAGCGCGAAGACCGGCGGCTCGTCGGTGATCATCGCCCGGCCGTCAGGCACGCGCAAGTCGATCGGCGTCAGGTCGAGCGCGGCGGCGGGCGCGGTCGATCCGACGACGGTATAGGCCACGCTGTCCAGCACGGTGTGGATGGTGCGGTGCAAGTGGCCCGAGATCACCCCGCCCACTTGCGCGTGGCCGGCGATCGCCTCGCGGAAGCGGCCGATCCAGCTTTCGTCCTCGTCGCTGTCCAGCCAGACCAGCCCGGATGCGAACGGCGGGTGATGCATCACCAGCAGCGTCGGCGTATCGGGATGGGCGGACAGCTCGGCATCCAGCCAGCGCGCGCGGGTTTCGCAGAAAGCACCGCCGTGCCGGCCTTCCTCCAGCGTATCGAGCACGATCAGGCGCAGGCCCTGCGCTTCCAGCGCATACTGGACGAAGCCGTCCGCCGCCGGAACCTGCGGATAGGCGGCCAGCAGCGCCGCGCGCACGTCATGGTTGCCCACCGCCGGCCAGATCGGGAACGGGCAGACCGAAAGCGCCTCGTTCAGCAGGGCATAGCTTTGCGCATCGCCATATTCGGTGAGATCGCCCGTCAGCAGCAGCAGGTCGGGCTCGTCCGGGCCTTCGATCAGGCGCTGCACCACGGCTTTCAGCCGGCGCATGTTGTATTCGTCCGGGTTGCCCCGGTCGAAGCCGATATGAATGTCGGTAAGCTGGGCGATCAGCACGCCCGGCCCCGATCCCGCCTTGCGATCCGTGCGACCATCAGCTTCGCGTCCTTCGGCCTTCCTCCACCGCGCCTTGCGCCGTGGTGTGATAGCCATGGCACATCGCGCAGCCCGATGGCACCTTGGCGCTGCGCGCATCCTCACCCAGATGGCAGGTGCGGCAATCCTTGATGCCGGGCAGCAGCAGGTCGCTCGCGCTGGTGGAAGCCCTGGCGGCGTGGCAGCTGGCGCAAGGTTCCTGCTTGTGCGCCGCGTGATCGAACCAGCCGTGCGCCATATAGCGCGATGGCAGCGTCACCGGCAGCACGCCGGGCTTGCCGCCCGCGAAGGTCGGCCGGTGGCATTCGCCGCAGATGCCGTCCCGCGAAAGCGCGGTGCGCACTTGCAGCCCCTGCCACACCGGCGCGGAGAAGTTGAAGCTGTACGTGCCGCCATCGGCATATTCGCCGGGGCGGCGGCGCGGGTTGGGCAGCGGGCGGGTGATGTCGGCGGCGGTAAGGTCGGCGATCACCTGATCGACATCGCCATGCTTCAGCCGGCGGAACACGCCGCCCACCTTGTCATAGGCCAGGCTGTGGCAGCCTTCGCAATCGCGCTCCATGTCGATCGGCTTGAAACGGATGCCGTCCTCGGTCTTGTGGTGGCAATCCTGGCATTGCAGCCCGTTCCGGCCGTACCCGCGCTCGGCGCCGATGTTGCCCGCCATGCGCGCCGCGCCGCCCAGCGGATCGAGGTGCAGCTTGTGCGGGAAGAACAGCCCGTTGTCCTCGCGCGGGTGGCGGTCGAGCGAGACGGCGGCGGTGCGGCGCGTCGCCGGATCGACCACGATCGCCGGAGTGAACTGCGGGTGCAGCTTGCCGAAATCGCCGGCATCGCCCAGCCGCGTATCGGCGAGGCTGGTCTTGAGTTGGCCGTGGCAATCGGCGCAGAACTGCTGCGAAGGGGCCGTCAGCTTGACCGGCCCCTGATGCTCGGCATGACAATCCTGGCAGGCTCCGGGCCCTTCCTTGCCGAACGCATGGGCGACGGCCTGGAGGAAGCGCGGCCCCAGCGGCTGGTTGCCGCGCGCGGCGGCGAGCCGGGCGGGATCGGCATGGTCGTGCACGTCCCGGTGGCAGGAGCGGCAGGTTTCATCGCGCACCGATTCGAACGCACGGACGTGGCAAGCCTCGCAGCGATCGGCAAGCTGGTGGTGGGCAAGGCTCAGCTCGCCGGGATTCCAGCCGGCATCGCCGATCACGGTCTGCCGGGCCGTGACGTCGCGCGTCAGGTGGCTGACGATCGGCACCGCCAGGAACGCCAGCAGGATGACGATGGCCAGCGCCCAGGAAACGCCGCGCTTGCCCGGCAGCACGCCGGCGAGCGAGAAGCCGCGCTTTTCCTCCAGATCGCCCGATCGCGTCGCCGCGGTATCGGTCTGCCGCACGGTCAGGAGCACGTCGGCCCCTTCGCGCGCGACGGTGATGCGATAGGTGCCGAAGCCCAGCTCGGCGCTGCCCCGGCTGTCGATCGAGGCTTGCCGGGTATCGACGCCGTCCAGCGTGAAGCCCAGCGAGCCCACGGTATCGACATCGACCCGCCCGTCCTCGCGCTCGGTCATGGTCGCATGTCGGGGTTCGACGGCGAGGTCGGGCAAGTGGACGTCGTTCTCGGCCGCGCGGCCGATGGTCAGGCTGGGGCCGGGAAGCGCGCGATCGCGCACGATCTCGCGGCCGGTCGCGGTCAGCTCGATCGTGCGGAGCGTGAAACTCATCGGTCCGCCCTACCAGTAGTAGAAGACGCTGATGATGTGCGCGAGCAGGGCCGCGAGCAGCGCGATCGTCGCGGGCACATGCACATAGAGCCAGACTTCGAGCAGGGCCTTCAGCCGCATGTGGCGGCGCAGGCGCTCAAGCTGGGCCATGCGGCGGACCAGCAGCTTTTCCACCCGGTCGATCGCCGCGTCGCCCGGCCCGGCGCGGGCCAGGCCCAGGATCGCCTTTCGCGTGGCGCAATGCGCATAATGGCCGGACAGCCGCTGCCACAGCCCGGCATCGAACGGGCTTTCGGCCAGCGCGGCCAGCACCAGATCCGCTTGCGCCCGCGCCAGCGGCTGGGCCGCGTCGTTGAGCTGGCGATCGAGCGCGCGGATCGAATCGACCATCTGGCCCTGCGTCATCTGCTCGCGATTGGTGCTGAGCGCCGAAGGCAGCGTGGCATAGACGTAGATGCCGAACAGGCCCGAAAGGATCACCAGCATCATCAGCGCATAGGCCAGCGTGTGCACGTTCCAGCCGAGCTGGAAGCCGGTGTGCAGCGTGGCCACGACGATCAGCGATAGGCCAAGGTAGACGTGCGCCGAAGTCCAGGCCTTGAGCGACCAGCGCCCGGCGGTTATCGCCCGCTTGCGGATGCCCAGCAGCGAGAGCCAGACGATCAGCAGCGCGCCGATCGTGCCCAGCACATAGCCCAGCCAGGTGCCGCCGCCGGGGCGCGGCTTCACGTCGGCGGCGAAGTAGGCGACCAGGCACACCAGACACAGCACGGTCGCGATCTTGAGCCAGCGGAAGCGCCGGTGGCGCAGGAAGCTTTCGTGGCTGGTCACGCGATCGCGGCTGGTCCCCGTCGCTTTCGTTTCGGGGACCGAGGCCATCAGGCGTCTTCCCCCAGCCTGGTCACGGTCAGGAAGCCTTCGGGCGAAACGCGGATCGCCGCCCCGGTCGGGCAGGCGCGCACGCACGAAGGGCCGCCCTCGATCCCGGCGCACATGTCGCACTTGATCGCCCGCTTGGGGCTCTCGACACCCTCGGCGTGCTTCTTGCGCCAGAGCTTGGGCGGCTCGCCCGGCCCCGGCCCCTTGCCGAGGAACAGCCACGAGAGCAGCGAGGGCTTCTTCGGCGGCACGCTGTCCATGCGGATCACGCCATAGGGACAATTGCGCTGGCAATTGCCGCAGCCGATGCAGGTATCGTCGATGAACACTTCGCCGTCGACGCCGCGCCGGATCGCGTTGGGCGGGCAATCGGCCATGCAGTGCGGGTGCTCGCAGTGGCGGCACGAAGTCGGCACGTGGAGGTGCGCGTAAGTCGTGCCCGCCTCGCGGTCGAGCCGCGAGAGGCCGTCATGGCTGTCGGCGCAGGCGCGCTCGCAATTGTCACAGCCGACGCAGAGCGTCTCGTCGATCAGCAGCACGTCGGTCGCCTCGCCGATGCCGTTGTCGACAAGGAACTGCGCGGTCTGCGAATACATGTCGACGACGCTGGAGAAGTTCTCCTTGCGCCCCTCGATGAAGTCGTTGACCTCGCGCCGCTTCTCCATCGCGCCCAGCGTCTTGCGCTTCAGCTCGGGCTTGCGGTCGAGCAGGCGGACGAAGGCGTCGCCGGGCAGCCGGATCACTTCGGAACGGATCGCCGCGCGCACCGTCGCCGAGCGGCGCGAGCCGTCGATCACCGCCATCTCGCCCACATAGGAGCCGGCGGGCAGGTAGCTGAGGAACACCTCCTTGCCGGCGATATTGCGCTCCACGATCATCGAACCGCGCCGGACGATGTAGATGTCGTTGCCTTCGTCGCCTTCCTTGAGGACCACCGCGCCCGCGCGCTTTTCCTCCACCGTCGCGCCGTCGACCAGCTCGGCGACGTCTTCCGTGGTGAGGCCCGAGCCGAAGATCTGGAGCAGCTGGCGCTCGATGGCGATGCGGTTGACCGCGCGCGCGGCGGGCGGCGCGGTGGCGATGAGCTTGAGCGCGGCGGTGCGCGACAGCTCGACGACGATCAGATCCTCGGCGGCGCGGATCGTCGCGCCGCGCCGCCGGCCCGAGATCAGGCCGACTTCGCCGAAGATCGAGCCTTCCGCGATCGGCACCACCTTGCCCGGATCGTCCTTGTCGACCTCGACCAGCACCGAGCCGTTGGCGATGGCGAAGAGCGATGAGCCGGGCGCGTTGCGCTCGAACACCGCCTGCCCCTTGGTGAAGCTTTTCACCCGGCTGTCGAGCATCAGCTCGCGCAATTGCAGCGGCGAAAGTTCCTTGAAGATCTCGATCCGGCTGCCGAACAGGTCCAGCCATTCCTCGACGCTGCGATTGCCCGGCAGCGGAGCGAACTTCTCGGCCAGGATCGGCTCGTCGGCGGGCTTCAGCGTGGTGTTGCCGTTGAGGAATTCGACGACATCATAGCCCTGGTTCATGCAGTGCTTGATCAGCGGATAGCCCGCCAGCGCGCCGATCACGTGGATGCCGGGCCGCGTCGTTTCGAACACCGGCGAGAGCACCGGGAAAGCCTCGCGCTCGGGGCTGGTGAAGGCGATGCCGCAAGCCTCGACGAAGGCGCGCGGCGGGGCCGAGCCGGTGCGGGCGATGATCCGGTCGCAGGGAATCGTCTCCTGCCCGTCGCGCGTATCGAGCACCAGCTCGCCCGCGCGCACTTCGGCGGGGCTGGTCTCGGTGCGCACGATGATCCGGCCCGCAGCGCCGGCTTCCTGCAACAGCTCGACATTGGCCTTCTTGGCGCGGGCGAAGTCGGCGCTGCGGTTGAGGATGGTGACGATGTTGCCCTGCGCCGGATCGGCGGCAAGGCCCAGGGCGTTCTCGATCCCGGCGTCGCCCGAACCGATCACGGTGATGTGCTCGTCGATATATTCGGTGGGATCGTCAAGCTGGTACTGGATGTGCGGCATGTCCGCGCCGGGGCAGCGCAGGCGGTTGGGATTGCCCTGCGTGCCGATGGCCAGGATCACCGCCTCGGCCACGATCGTGCCGCCGCCTTTCAGCTTCAGCGTGAACGCGCCCTCCTCGCCCTCGATCGCGGTGACTTCGGCATTGTAGCGGACATGGATCGCGAGGCCGGCGGCCTGATCGTCCCAGATGCCGAGGATCGCCTCGCGCTTGCCGGCATCGAAAGCGAGATCGGAGCGCAGCACCAGCGTGGCGGGCGTCGCCATGACGTGCTTGCCCTTCTGGTACTTGTAGATCGTGTCCGACAAGTGGGCGGTCTTTTCGATCAGCACGTGCGACATGCCGAGCTGCGCGGCGCGGCCGGCCGCGCTCAGGCCCGCCGGGCCTGAGCCGACAATGGCAAGACGCACGCGAGCTTCCACCCCAATACCCCCGGTCCCGACCCGTCAGGCGATTGCAAAAGTGCCGCGACTTGCGCAAATCCCCAGTGCAAAGTCCGGCGGCAAACCATCGGGCCATCTCTACAGTAATGAACGGTTATCCTTCATGACACAACACGCCGCGAAAACTTTCCCGGCCGGCAGGATACTGCTGGTGATCGCGGCGATGGCGGCCGCATTTGCCATCGTCTTCGCCATTTCGCACCGCCGCGATCCGGCGCCGGAAGACGTACCGGCCAGCACGGCGCCAGCGGACGCGACAGGCCTGATCGCCGCGCTGGAAAAGCAGACGGCGGCCAATCCCAAGGACGGCGCGGCCTGGGCCCGGCTGGGCATGGCCTACTTCGCGCAAAGCCGCTTCGCCGATGCCGTGCGCGCCTATGAGCGGGCAAGCCTGATCGATCCGGGCGATGCGGCGGCCTGGTCGGCGCTGGGCGAGGCGCGGGTCATGGCCAGCGCGCGCGATCCGATGCCGGCGGCGGCGGCGCAAGCTTTCGAAAAGGCGGTGGCGATCGATCCGAAAGACCCGCGCGCGCGCTATTTCCTGGCGGTGAGGAAGGATCTGACCGGCGATCACAAGGGGGCGATCGTCGATTGGCTGACGCTGCTGGAAGACACTCCCGCCGATGCCCCGTGGCGCGCGGATCTGGTGCGCACGATCGAGCAGGTGGGCAAGATCAACCGGATCGACGTGACCGGCCGGCTCGCCGCTGCCAGCGCGCAATCGCCGCCGGCCGCGCGCCCGCCCGTCGCCGCGCCCATCGCTGCACAGGGCATTCCCGGCCCCACCGCGCAGGATCTGGCCGGCGCCTCGCGCATTCCGCCCAGCCAGCAGCGCGAGATGGCGCAAGGCATGGTCGATCGGCTGGAAACCCGGCTGAAAGGCGATCCGGCCAATGTCGATGGCTGGATCATGCTGATGCGCAGCCGAATGACGCTGGGCGAGCCCGACAAGGCCGCCGGGGCGCTGGCCGAAGCGGTCGCGGCCAATCCCGGCAAGGCCGATTACCTGCGCCAGCAGGCGGCGATTTTGGGCGTGAAGTAGGCCGGGGGCCGCGCGGACGACAGGCCTTTTTCTCGTCATCCTGAACGTGTTTCAGAAATGATCGGGCCAACGGCTTCGGCCGCGCGATGGATGCTGAACCGAGTTCAGCATGACGCACGAGAGGCGGTTGCGGCGCGCTAGGAAAAGATCGTCCAGAACTTGTCGCGGTTCTCGAACAGGAACACCGCGAAGGCCAGCACCAGCCCGATGCGGAACGCGTGGAAGGCATAGGCGAGGAAGCGATACTTCTTGTGCTGCAGCACCATGCCGTTCTGGTAGATGTCGCGCAGCATCGTGCTCAGGACACGGCCGTCGGTCTCCAGGAGCGGCATCACCCGCGCGACGAATTCCTCCTGCGGGAAGCCGGTGAAGACTCCGAAGAACAGCAGGTTCACATTGGCGTCATCGCTCAGCCGGGGCGGCGCGTACTTGGGGACGACCGCGATCATCGCCAGCATCGCCGAGATAAACGCGGTGAAGGCCAGGATCAGCAGCGAGAGGCGGTAATGGCCGCCGCCGAACGCGCCGATCGCCAGCGTGAACACCAGGAAATTGGCACCCATCAGGATATTGGCCTTCTGGTCGGCCATCTGGCTGAGCGCCATGTGATTGGTCATCGCGGTGCGCACCAGATGCACGGCGTGCACCGAATAGGTTCCCTCGTCATAATCGCGCAGGCCCGGAGGCGGCGGCGCCGTTCCGGGCATTTCGCGGGTATCGGCCATCCGTGCGCTCTCAGACGACGCCGAAGGCGAGCATTGCGTCCGCGACCTTCTTGAAGCCGGCGATGTTCGCGCCCTTCACATAGTCGCAATAGCCGCCATCCTGCCGGCCATAAGTCATGCAGCGTTCGTGGATGCCGGCCATGATGTCCTTCAGCATCTGCTGGAGTTCCTCTTCCTTCCACGCGCGCCGCTCGGAATTCTGGCTCATTTCCAGGCCGGAGACGGCAACGCCGCCGGCATTGGCCGCCTTGCCCGGCGCGTAGAGCAGCCTGGCCGCCTTGAACACGTGCACCCCGTCAAGGTCGGTGGGCATGTTGGCCCCTTCGGACACCGCCATGCAGCCATTGGCCACCAGTGTGCGGGCATCCTCGCCCAAAAGCTCGTTCTGCGTGGCGCAAGGCAGGGCGACATCGCAAGGCACCCCCCAGGGCGTCTTGCCGGGATGGAAGCTGGCGTTCTCGAATTCCTCGCAATAGTCCTGGATGCGACCGCGCCGGTGCGTCTTGTGCGCCTTCACCCAGTCGATCTTCTCCTGGGTGATGCCGTCGGGATCATGGATGAAGCCGCCCGAATCGGACAGCGTCACCACCTTGCCGCCCAGCTGCGTGATCTTCTCGGCGGCGTGGGTGGCGACATTGCCCGAGCCGGACACCACCGCCGTCTTGCCGACCAGGCCGTCATCCCTGGTCGCCAGCATCTCGGCGAGGAAATAGACCGCGCCGTATCCGGTCGCCTCGGGCCGGATCAGCGAGCCGCCGTATTCCAGCCCCTTGCCCGTCAGCACGCCGGTGAACTGGTTGGTGATGCGCTTGTACTGGCCGAACATGAAGCCGATCTCGCGCCCGCCCACGCCGATGTCGCCCGCCGGCACGTCCACGTCGGCGCCGATGTGGCGATAGAGTTCGGTCATGAACGACTGGCAGAAGCGCATGATCTCACGCACGCTCTTGCCCTTGGGGTTGAAGTTGGATCCGCCCTTGCCGCCGCCCATCGGCAAGCCGGTGAGCGCGTTCTTGAACGTCTGCTCGAAAGCGAGGAACTTCAGCACGCTTTCAGTCACGCTCGGGTGGAAGCGGATGCCGCCCTTGTAGGGTCCGATCGCGTTGTTGTTCTGCACGCGCCAGCCGCGCTGGACGCGGATGTTGCCGGCATCGTCCTCCCAGCAGACGCGGAACGAGACCACCCGGTCAGGCTCGGAGATCCGGCGCAGGATCTGCTGCGCGTGGTATTCCTCCTTGTCTTCCATGAAATCGAAGATGTCCTCGGCCACTTCCTGGACCGCCTGGACGAATTCGGGCTGATAGGGGTTGCGGCGCTTCACGCCTTCCATGAAGCCGTTGAAATCAACGTGATCGGTGATCGCCATCTGTCTTCCCCCTTTTGTCTGGCCAGGCCAGCGAAGACTCTGTCGGCCAATTTGCTGCGGACAAGACGATACTTGCCCCACGGCGGGGCGTACAGGCGGAATATAGCCAGGCCGAATATAGGCAGGCCGAATATGGCGAGGAAAGTCGGGGAAGCGGGCTTGCCCCGGGGCGCGGATGTTACCCGGCGGCGGCCTGCTGGATGCCTGAAACGATCGCGCCGGCGCCGAACAGGATGAACACGCCGATGATCACGGTGGCGCCAAAGCGCCAGTTCATCCGCCCGGTCAGCATCATGAAGCCGACGGCGGCCACGGCCATCACCGCGACGGCGGTGGCGACATTGCCCAGCAGCGTGCCTTGCAGCCAGGCCAGCGCGGCGACGATCGGGCCGCTGCCGGCCGGATCGGTGGTGGCCTGCGCGAAAGCGGGGCGGGCAGGCAGCGCGAACAGCGCGGCCAGGAACGACGGAACGGTCTTGCGGGTCATCATTTGCGCACCGGATCGGTGAGCCGCGACATGATCGCCGCGACATAAAGCTGGGTTTCGCGAATCGCGGGAATGCCGCCGGCCTTCTGCACGCGGGCGGGGCCGGCGTTATAGGCGGCCAGCGCCTTTTCCAGATCGCCGCCGAAGGCATCGAGCTGCATCCGCAGATAGCGCGCGCCGCCTTCCAGGTTGGCGAAGGGATCGCCCGAATTGACCCCCATCTGCCGCGCGGTGCCGGGCATGAGCTGCGCCAGGCCGCGCGCGCCGGCGGGCGACACCGCGCCTTCGTTCCAGCGGCTTTCCTGCCAGACGACCGCTTCGAGCAGGGTAGGGCTGATATCGTACTTCGCGGCGATCTGCGCCACTTGCGCGCGCCAGCGGGCCGGGCCCGCGGCATCGAGCACTTGCGTGAAGGATTGCGGGTGCAGCGCGGCATCGGCAACGGCAGGGGCACCATCGGCGGCCAGCGCGTCGCCCTGTTCCAGCAGTTCCACCACCGGGGCCGGGCCGCCGGCGACCCATTCGTAGCCGCCCTTGCCGACTTCGAGCACGTCCGCGCTCGCCGATCCGGGCATGGCGCAGGCCAGCGCCACAAGACCGGCCGATATCCCTTGCACAAGCTTCAACGAATCGATCCCCATCGCAAACCGAGGCCGCCGCCAGATATCGCATTCGCGCCCGCGCTGCCAACCAGGGACTGCCCAGACGCGGCTTGCGCCGCCGGGGCGGGGGAAAGTGGTGCTGCTGGGGAGGATTGAACTCCCGACCTCACCCTTACCAAGGGTGCGCTCTACCACTGAGCTACAGCAGCGCTCTCGTCCGGGTGTCTCTAGCAGAGGTGGGCCGGGCAGGCGCGCGCTATTGTCCGTGAGGGGCGCAAATGTCAAGCGCGGCTTGCGCGGTGGCGCCGTGGATGGCATGGGCGGGTGATGGTCGCCAAGGAACCCGGCAAGGAACCCAGGCCCAGCCGCGAGGAGCGGCTGGCCGCCAAGCTGCGCGAGAACCTGCACCGCCGCAAGGCGCGGGCGCGCGCGACAACTCCCGCGGGCGACACCGCGCGCGATAATGGCAAAAACGATTCGCCCGCCCTTCCCAAATCGCCGCCGCAAAGCTAGGGCGTGGCGCTCCTGAATAGAGGAGCGCCGATCTTGCCCCGCCTGATCCTTGTCCGCCACGGCCAGAGCCAGTGGAACCTCGAAAACCGCTTCACCGGCTGGTGGGATGTCGACCTGACCGAAAAGGGCGAGGAAGAGGCGCGCGCCGCCGGCCGCCTGCTGGCCGAAAAGGGCCTGCTGCCCACCGTCGCCTTCACCTCGCTGCAGACGCGCGCGATCAAGACGCTGCATTTCGCGCTGGAAGCTGCCGGCCTGCTGTGGATACCCGAAACCAAGGACTGGCGGCTCAACGAACGCCACTATGGCGGCCTCACCGGGCTGAACAAGGCCGAGACCGCCGCGCTGCACGGTGACGAACAGGTCAAGATCTGGCGTCGCAGCTTCGATACGCCGCCGCCGGTGCTGGAATACGGCAGCGCGTTCGATCTTTCCACCGACCCGCGCTATGCCGGGATCGCCGTGCCGCAGACCGAAAGCCTGAAGGACACGATCGCGCGCGTGCTGCCTTATTACGAAGGCTCGATCGTGCCGCACTTGCGCGCGGGCGCGACCGTGCTGGTCTCGGCGCACGGCAATTCGTTGCGCGCGCTGGTCAAGCACCTGTCGGGCATTTCGGACGCGGAGATCACGGGTCTGGAGATCCCGACCGGCCAGCCGATCGTCTATGACCTTGCCGACGATCTCGCGGTGCTTGACCGCTATTACCTCTCGGAGCGTTGAGATGGGCGCGGCGCCTGTCGCGCCTGTCGCCATCGTCATGGGCAGCCAGTCCGACTGGCCGACGATGCAGCGCGCCGCCGTCATGCTCGATGCGCTGGGCGTGGCCTATGACGCGCGGATCGTTTCGGCGCACCGCACGCCGCAGCGCCTGGTCGCTTTCGCGCAAGGGGCGGAGGGCGAGGGGTTCAAGGTGATCATCGCCGGCGCGGGCGGCGCGGCGCACTTGCCCGGCATGATCGCGGCGATGACGCATCTGCCGGTGCTGGGCGTGCCGGTCCAGTCCAAGGCCTTGTCGGGGCAGGACAGCCTGCTCTCGATCGTGCAGATGCCCGCCGGCATTCCGGTGGGCACGCTGGCGATCGGCGAGGCGGGCGCGGCCAATGCCGGGCTGCTCGCCGCCGCCATCCTGGCGACGGGCGATGCCGCCCTTGCCGAACGCCTCAAGGCTTTCCGCGCCGAGCAGACCGCGGCCGTGGCCGAACGGCCCGCCTGATTTCGCAGCCATGACCTTGCATTCATGATCCCGCGTCCATGATTCCTCCAGGCGAAACCATCGGCATCCTGGGCGGCGGCCAGCTTGGCCGGATGCTGGCCATGGCCGCGGCCCAGCTCGGCTATCGCTGCCATATCTACGCGCCCGAGCCGGACAGCATCGCCGCCGAAGTCAGCGCCGCGTTCACCTGCGCCGCCTGGGACGATGCCGGGGCCATGGCCCGCTTTGCCGCCGATTGCGCGGTGGTGACGTACGAGTTCGAGAATGTCGCGGTGGGCCCGCTGGCGGCGCTGGGCGATGTGCCGCTGCGCCCCAATGCGCGCGCGCTGGAAGTGGCGCAGGATCGCCTCAGCGAAAAGCGCTTCGTCATCGCGCAGGGCGGCACGCCCGCCCGGTTCGCCCCGGTCGGCGGCGCGGCGGAGCTTGCCGCTGCCATCGGCGCCATCGGCACGCCCGGCGTCCTCAAGACCCGGCGCGAGGGCTATGACGGCAAGGGCCAGTGGCGCATCGCCGCGCCCGAGGATGCGCGGGCGATCGCCTTGCCGGCCCGGCCCCTGATCTACGAAGCCTTCATCGATTTCTTCGCCGAATTTTCGGTGATCCTGTGCCGGGGCGAGGACGGCGATATCCGCTTCTTCGATTCGGCCGAGAACGTCCATGTCGGCGGCATCCTCGCGCGCTCCAGCGTGCCGGCCTCGCCGGTGGTGGAAGTGCAGGTTCCCGCCGCGCGCGCGCTGGCGGCCCGGGTCGCCGCCGCGCTGGACTATGTCGGCGTGCTCACGCTCGAATTCTTCGCCACGGCCGATGGCCCGGTGTTCAACGAGATGGCGCCGCGCGTGCACAATTCGGGCCACTGGACGATCGAGGGCGCGGTGACGTCGCAGTTCGAAAACCACGTGCGCGCGATCTGCGGGCTGCCGCTGGGCGATACCGGGCTGGCGGCCAGGGCGGTCGAGATGCGCAACGTGATCGGCGATGCGGCCGAGGACTGGCCGGCGATCCTGGCCGATCCGGCAAATCACTTGCACCTTTATGGCAAGGCGGCGGCGCACCCCGGGCGCAAGATGGGCCACGTCACGCGGCTGACGCTGGCCTGATGGCCCGCGATCCGGTCCTGATCTACGCCCGCGCCGCCAACGGCACGATCGGCCGCGATGGCGCGCTGCCCTGGCACATCCCGGCCGATCTCAAGCGGTTCAAGGCGCTGACCATGGGCAAGCCGATGATCATGGGCCGCAAGACTTTCGCCAGCTTTCCCAAGCCCCTGCCCGGCCGGCGCCATATCGTGCTGACGCGCGATTCCCACTGGCGGGCGCCCGGCGCCGAGATCGCGCATTCGCTGGCCGAGGCGCTGGCGCTGGCCGGAGACGGCGAGGTGGCGGTGATCGGCGGGGCGGAAGTCTATGCCGCCTTCCTGCCGCTGGCCCGGCGCATCGAGCTGACCGAAATCCATGCCGACTATCCGGGGGATACGCATATGCCCGCGCTCGGCGCCGAATGGCGCGAAACCGTCCGTGAAGCGCACCCGGCCGAAGATGGCAGGCCCGGCTACGCTTTCGTGACGCTCGTGCGCGACTTATAGGCCACTCACCATGATTCGCCTCGACCACCGCGATCCGATCCCCGAAGCCCTGCGCGGCGCGATTCTGGCCCTCGGCAATTTCGATGGGTTCCACCAGGGCCACCAGGCCGTCGTCGGCGAAGCCATCGCCTGGGCGCGTGGCGAGGGCCGCCCGGCCATCGTCGCCACTTTCGATCCGCATCCGGTGCGCTATTTCCGGCCCGATACCGCCCCTTTCCGGCTGACCACGCTGGACCAGCGCGAGGAATTGTTCGGCGCGGCCGGCGCGGATGCGATGCTGGTGTTCCATTTCGACGGCGAGATCGCCGGGATGCCCGCCGAGCGCTGGGTCCATGACATGATCCACGGTCACCTCCACACCGCCGGCGTGGTAACGGGCGAGGATTTCGTCTTCGGCAAGGGGCGCGGCGGCAATGCGCGATCGCTGCGCGAATTCGGCGAGCCGCTCGGCATCGAGACGCGCCGCGTCGCCGCGGTGCACGATTCGGACGGGCCGATTTCGTCGAGCCGTATCCGTGAAGCGCTCAAGGCCGGGGACTGCGCCACCGCGCGCCGGCTGCTGACGCGGCCTTTCGCCATCCGGGGCAGCGTGCAGCACGGCGACAAGCGGGGGCGCGAGATCGGCTTTCCCACCGCCAACCTCGATCTGGGCAGCTACTTGCGGCCGCGTTACGGCATCTATGCGGTGACGGGCCATCTGCCTGACGGGCGCGTGCTGCCGGGCGCGGCGAGTCTGGGCGTGCGGCCGATGTTCGATCCGCCCAAGGAACTGCTCGAACCGCATTTCCTCGATTTTTCCGGCGACCTCTACGGGCAGGAGATCGAGGTGGCTTTCCACCATTTCCTGCGGCCCGAGGCGAAGTTCGATACGATCGACGCGCTCATCGCGCAGATGCAGCGGGATTGCGACAACGCGCGGAAGCTTTTAAGCGCGCTGGCACAATGACTGAACAGCGCGACTATCGATCCACCGTTTTCCTGCCGAAGACGGACTTCCCGATGAAGGCCGGGCTCCCCCAGAAGGAGCCGGGCATCCTGGCGCGCTGGCAGGCGGACGACATTTACCGCCAGACCCGCGCGGCGCGCGCGGGGCGCGAGAAGTTCATTCTCCACGATGGCCCGCCCTATGCCAATGGCGACATGCACATCGGCCACGCGCTGAACCATATCCTGAAGGACATGGTGGTGCGCACCCAGACGTTGCTGGGCAAGGACGCGCCCTACGTGCCCGGCTGGGACTGCCACGGGCTGCCGATCGAATGGAAGGTCGAGGAGGAATACCGCAAGCAGAAGAAGAACAAGGACGAGGTTCCGCCTGAGGAATTCCGCGCCGAATGCCGCGCCTATGCCGCGCGCTGGGTGGACGTGCAGCGCGAGCAGTTGAAGCGCCTGGGCATCAATGGCGACTGGGACAATCCCTACCTGACGATGGACTTCCAGGCCGAGGCGACGATCGTGGCCGAGCTGATGAAGTTCGCCACCAGCGGCCAGCTCTATCGCGGCGCCAAGCCGGTGATGTGGAGCCCGGTGGAAAAGACCGCGCTGGCCGAGGCCGAAGTGGAATACGAGGACATCGTTTCCACGCAGATCGACGTGGCGTTCGAGATCACCGAATCGCCGATCCCCGAACTGGTCGGCGCCCATGCGGTGATCTGGACGACGACGCCGTGGACGATCCCGGTGAACCAGGCGATCGCTTATGGGCCGGAAGTCGATTACCACCATTACCGCGCGCATGACGGGCGCCGTTTTCTGGTGGCCGTCGATCTGCTCGAACAGTTTTTCGCGCGCACTGGCCTTGGCCCGCAGGCCGAGGGACTGACCGAAGAGGTCGCGCTCGCCGAATATGCGCTGGGCACTTATCGCGGCTCCGACCTCGCCGGCACCATCGCCCGCCACCCGATGCACGCGCTCGGCGGGTTCTTCGCCAAGCCGCGTCCGCTGCTCGCGGGCGATTTCGTCACTACCGACAGCGGCACCGGGCTGGTCCACATGGCGCCCGACCATGGCGAGGACGACTTCGATCTGTGCAAGGCGCACGGGATCGAGCCGGTCTTCGCGGTGGAGGGCGACGGCAAGTACCGCGCTGACTGGCTGTGGCTGGGCGGCGAGGGTTCGGTCATCAATCCGAAGTTCAACGCACCCGACGGGCCGATCTGCACCGCGCTGCGCGAAGCGGGCGCGCTGCTGGCGGCTTCGGCGGATTACCGGCATTCCTATCCCCATTCGTGGCGTTCCAAGGCCAAGGTGATCTTCCGCTGCACGCCGCAGTGGTTCGTGCCGATGGACCGGCACGGCGTGCTCGAGCACGAGGATACGCCGCCCGAAGCCCGCTGGGAGAACGAGGGCGGGTCGCAGGAGCCCAGCCCAAGCCTGCGCCAGCTCGCCATGGAAGCGATCGCCCAGACGCGTTTCGTGCCCGAAAAGGGCCGCAACCGCATCGGCAGCATGGTCGAAGGCCGGCCCGACTGGGTGCTTTCGCGCCAGCGCGCCTGGGGGGTGCCGATCACGCTGTTCGTCCACCGCGAGAGCGGCCAGTACCTCGCCGACCCGGAAGTGAACGCCCGTATCGTCGCCGCCGTGCGCGAGAGCGGCGTCGATGCCTGGTCCGATGCGCGCGCGCAGGAATATCTCGGCAATGCCTATCGGGCCGAGGATTACGAGCGCGTCACCGATATTCTCGACGTCTGGTTCGATTCGGGCTCGACCCATGCCTTCGTGCTCGAATCGGGTCGCTGGCCCGATGTGCAATGGCCGGCCGATCTCTACCTCGAAGGGTCCGACCAGCATCGCGGCTGGTTCCAGTCCTCGCTGCTCGAATCCTGCGCCACGCGCGGCCGCGCGCCCTACAACACGGTCCTCACCCACGGCTTCACCATGGATGCCAAGGGTCTGAAGATGTCGAAGTCGCTGGGCAACACGGTCAACCCGCTCAAGGTCATGGAGCAGTACGGGGCCGATATCATCCGGCTCTGGGCTCTGTCGGTCGACTATACCGAGGATCACCGCATCGGCGACGAGATTCTGAAGGGCGTGGCCGACCAGTACCGCAAGATCCGCAACACTTTCCGCTACCTGCTCGGCGCGCTCGACGGGTTCGGCCCGGACGAGCGGATCGGCGTGGACGCCATGCCCGAGCTGGAACGCTATGTCCTGGCACTGCTCGGCCGGCTCGACGGGCGGCTGCGGCAAGCCGTCGGCGACTACGATTTCAACACTTACGTCCGCGAGATCTCGGATTTCTGCAACGAGGATCTTTCGGCCTTCTTCTTCGATATCCGCAAGGACTGCCTCTATTGCGACGCGCCTGCGGACCCCAGGCGGCGTGCCTACCGCACCGTGCTCGATGTGCTGTTCCAGGCGCTGGTGCGCTATGCCGCGCCGGTGCTGGTGTTCACCGCCGAGGAAGTCTGGCAATCGCGCTATCCCGCTGGCGAGAGCGTGCACCTGCTCGAATGGCCGGACCTTGCGGCCCATGCCGCCGAGGTGGACGAGGCGAAGTGGCAGGCGCTGCGCGCGCTGCGCGAGAAAGTCACCGAGGCGATCGAGCCGCTGCGGCGCGACAAGGTGATCGGCTCCAGCCTGGCCGCCGAAGTGAGCGTTCCCGGCACGGCACCCGAGGCCGATCTGGCTGAACTGTTCATCACCGCGACAGTCACGCGCGGGCAGGGCGATGTGGTGAGCGTCTCTCCCACCACTTATCACAAGTGCGGCCGCTGCTGGCGCCATCTGCCCGAAGTGGCGGAAGACGGCGCGCTGTGTGATCGCTGTGACGAGGTGGTCGGGGCGATGGAAACCCCGGCATGAACCCGGCCCTGCTGAACCGTCTTGTCGGGCTGGTGCTGGCCGGCGCGGTGTTCGCGATCGACCAGGCGGTGAAGGGCTATATCAAGGGGCCGCTCGATCTCAGCCGGATCGGCGCGATCGAGATCACCGCGTTCTTCGATCTGCGCTGGACCAAGAATTTCGGCGTCTCGCTCGGCATGTTGACCGCCGGCTCGCCCGAGATGCGCTGGCTGCTCGTCGCCGTCACCGCCGGGATCGCGCTGTTCGTGCTGGTCTGGCTGCTGCGCGAAAAGGCGATGGCCGATATCGCCGCGCTGGCGCTCGTGCTGGGCGGGGCGCTCGGCAATATCCGCGATCGTTTCAGCTATGGCTACGTGATCGATTACGCGGACTTGCACATCGGCGAATTCCGCCCGTTCCTGATCTTCAACATCGCCGATGCCGCCATCACCATCGGCGTCCTCATTATCCTTGCCCGTTCCCTGCTTTCGCGCGAAAAGCCCGATGCAGCGGCAAATATCGCCCCGGAGAGCTGACACATGCGCAAGACACTTATGGCCAAGCCGGCAAAGGCCAGACTGGGGACCATCCTGTTCGTCGCCACGGGCGCCCTGCTCCTTTCCGGCTGCGGCAGCACCGGCGGGCTGTTCAATCGCGACCGGCCCGACGAATTCGCCGTCCAGCGCCAGACGCCGCTGGTGGTTCCGCCCGATTTCTCGCTGACCCCGCCCAAGCCGGGCGAGCCGCGCCCCTATGACCGCCCGCTGCAGCAGCAGACGCTCGACGCGCTGTTCGGCGGCCCTTCGGCGCGCAGCGAAATCGAGACGCGCACGCTGGGCATGGCCGGCACCGCCGCGCCGGCGATCCGCTCTTCTGTGGGCGATTTCACCACCAACACCGTCGCCAAGGGCCAGATCACGCGCCAGATCCTCGCCGCCCCGGAAGGCGACGGCCAGAGCGCGCAGACCGCGATCGGCGGCTAGGGCCGATCGCCATTCGGCCCTGACGGCCGGCAAATGGCGATTTTTCCGTGCTTCCGGTGCTCACGTACCCTTAGTACGCTGCGCCCTGGGTGATGAAAAACCCCCGTTTTCGGCACGCCATCTTCTGAATGGCGAACGGCCCCAGGATCTGATCGGCTGAGGCGGGAGCGGCGCTGGCCGCTTCCCGCCGTGTTCGCTCAACCTTGTCTCACGGTCATTCCGCCGCGATGCTGAAGGCCGGTTCCTCGTCCGCCGGGCGATGGTCGATCACCCAGCGCACGTTGCGCCGCAGCGGCTCGATCCCGTCGTGCGGCATTCCCGGCGGCAGCGAGTGCGAATCGTGGAACACCCGCATCGCGTCGCCGCCCCTGATCCCGACGACGCGCTGCACGCCGGCCAGCGCCAGCGGGTTGAGCAGCCGGTCGCGCAGGCTCTCGGGATAGATGCCGACGGTCTGCGTCGTGTCGTCGCACCATTTGACCACGTCGAGCAGGTTGGGCACCGGCACCAGATTGACCACGCGGTTGTTAAGCTGGTCGTAGAAATCGACCCGGTCGGAAAAGCGCGAGACGACCACGCCGCCGTCGATCGTGTTGCCCTCGACATGGTAGAACTCGTCTTCCAGCGCGGCGGCTTCCAGCTCGGCCTCGAGCGGGAGGTCGGGCCTGGCCGCCGGCGTCGACATGATCGGCGGCAGGTCCTTGTAGGCGGCGGCGATGCGGCGGCCGAACTCGATCACGCGTTCCAGCGATGCGTCGTCCGCCTCGCTTTCGACATAGACGATCCGCGTGTTCGAGCAGGCCGTCTGGTTGTAGAGCCCGGAAACCACCGCGACGCCCAGCGCCGCCTCGTCCATCGCCGCCTCGTCTTCCAGCGCCTCGCGGCCGATGACCGACATCGAGTATTTCGGGTTGAGCGCGGTCAGGTCGATCCCCGGCGTCAGGAACTTCTGGATGTGCCTGACCGAGGACATGCCGCCCCAGGCCGTGATCTTGTCGATGCGGCTGGTGCGCACGATCTGGCTTTCCATCGCCTCGTCGCCGCCTTTCCAGTACGCGACGGCGAGATGGCGCGTGACCGGATGGGTGGCATCCAGCTCGATCATGGTGCGCGCGATCGCATTGGCGGTGAGCGGATCGTTCGACGGGGACTTGATCAGCACGTCGGACTTGGTCAGCGCGCCGCGCACGATGGTCAGCGCCGCCACCACCGGCACGTTGCCGGCGGTGATGTGAAGCTGGCGCGTGCCGACCGCGCGCACCCGCACATGCCCGTCGGCGCCCGGCGCGGGCACCCAGCCATCGAGGTAGTCGATGCCGATCGTACGCTCGACCTGCTCGATCAGCGCGTCGGGATTGAACATCGCGGGCAGCTCGGCATAGACGCCGGCCAGGATCGGCTCGGCCAGCCCGCCCGCGCGCAGCGCCAGCTCGAAGCTTTCCTGCAGATAGGGATTGTCCGCGATGCGCAGCCGCTTGCCCAGCTCGGCCAGGAAATCGATCACCTGGCGCATCGGCATCGCCGCCAGATCGCCCAGCAGGACGGGGTTGCCCAGCACCAGATCGTGCACGTGCCGGTGCGGATCGGGCGCGCGGAACGTGGCGCCGCCGCGCCCCTTGAATTCGATGGCGTCCTCGCCCGGCGCGATGATGCGGCCGCGCGCGATGATCGGGATATCGTAAAGCTCGGTCATGTTCAGACCTCCGAGATGTAGTCCATGAAATCGTTGTAGGCCTGCGCGGTGCCGGCGCAGGTGATCTTGTCGTCACCGCCCTCCATCTCGGAGAAGCGCGTGATGGTGGGCCCCACGCGCGGGCCTTTCCAGCCGCAGGGGCAATCCTCTTCCCAGTCGATCGTCAGCTGGTCGCCCGAAATGAAGCCGCCCCAGTAGGTCTGCGCCATCAGGTCGAAGAAGGCGAAGCGGCCGGTCTGCGCGCCTTCGCGCGGCAGCAGGTTCATCTCGCGGTCGAATAGCAGCGGGATGGTGTGCGGCATGATGTGATAATGCCCTTGCGAGCAGCGTGGCGACATGCCGGTCACTTCCGACATGCCGTACATCATGCCCACCGTCTGGATGCCGAAGTAGTCCTTGACGAAGCCTTCCCAGTCATCGGGCGCGTCCTTGAAGCCTTTCATGCCGCCGCCGGTCATGATGAAGGAATCGGGCGTGAATTCGGGATGCAGCCCCTGCTCGATGCCGCTGCGCGCGGTGCGGATGAGATCGGCGAACGTGCCGCCCAGCTTTACGCGCTTGCCCTTGAATTCCTCGAACAGCGTGAAGAACCAGCTCTTGATGTCCTCCTCGCGGCGGCGGGCCTGCGCAACCATCGCCTCGCGCGCCTTGAGCAGCGCGGGATCGAGCCCGAGCCGGTCCAGCTCGCCCCGGTCCTCGGCCGCCTGCATCCGTCCGGCGAGCGACATCAGGTCCGACGAGATGTGCGACTGGTAGAGCGTGTGGTAATGCTCCGGCCCCCCGGCAGCCGGGATGTTGAAGAGGCTGAGCATCTTCATCATCATCTGGTGCCCGCCGCGATAGCCGGGGAAGAACGTCTCGACAGGATCGGTATAGGAATCGACGCCCGAGACGGCGCGCGTCGTCTCATAGTAGGAGCGCTGCCAGGCCGGGAACTCGACTTGCGAGCGCGGCACGAAGCTGAGCTTGCCGGTGGTGCCCGACGAATGGCCGACCAGCATCCCGAACGCGTCGAGCCGGTCGAGCCAGTCGTCCATCATCGTCAGGCCCGACAGGTCCACTTGCGTCAGGTCATGCGTGGTCAGGCGGTTGAGCCAGGCGTTGAGCTTGGGAAAATCGCGGTTCTCGATCAGCGAGAGCGGATAGGCCTTGTAGACGCGGTGATCGAACAGCAGCGGCAGCGCGTCCTCGAAGCCATCGACGGTTTCGACGCCTTCGCGCCGGGCCAGCTTGTTGAGCGCGGCGACGGAGTCCTTCTGCTGTTCGAAGCGCATCTTCAGCGCCGCGTTCTGCACCCCCACGCAATCGCGCCAGCTCAGCTCGAACAGGCGTTCGAAGCCCTGCTCGATCCATTTTTCGGGGCAGTCGGGCGATAGCGCGCCCTTGTCGGTCACAGTCTCGATCACAGCCTCGGTCATCAGCGGCTCTCCCGTTATCCGGTCGCGATTCGCAGGGAACGACGGCCGTTTCGTTATTTGCTGATCACTTTATTAGCATGAGGGTGCAAACAGGGTCAACCACGGCTGCCGGCCCGTGGGGAGGTTCATCGTCGGGGAGCGGGCAGGTGCCGTCATGCGCCGAAAGGCGCACTGTCAACAAACCCTCAGCCCAGCCGGCCGAGCATCCAGTCGATCAGCGCACGCACTTCGTCGTGCCCTTCGGTGATCCCGGTAGAGGTCTCGCGTTCGAGCAGGAGCGAGACGGCGTACATCACGAAGGCGGCCGCGCCCGGCCCGATCGGGCCGTTGTCGATGCCGTCGCGTGCGAATTGCCGGGCGATCGCGGCGGCCTCGATCCGGCGGGACTGGGTGACGTAACGGGCCACTTCCGCGCGAATGCCCGCGTGATGGTTGGCCAGCGCGACGAATTCGAAGACCAGCCTGGCGTCCACCCGGTTGCGCAAGTTGGCCCAGATCGACTGGATAGGATGCGCGCTGCCGGCGTTTTCCTCCATCGCCGCGAGCGCCCGCTCGGTCCGGCGCTTGAACGTCGCCAGCAGCAGCTCGTCCATCGTGCGGAAGTAGTAATAGACCAGCTGCTGCTTGACGCCCGCCTCCAGCGCGATGCGGCGCGAGGTGGCGGCGGCATAGCCTTCGTTGCGCATGACGGTTTCGGTCGCGTCGAGCAGGGCATTGAAGGTCGCCGAGTCCGGGCGCCCCATTCTTCTGCTTGTGGGCACTGGATTTTCCCCAAAGGCGAAGGATCGCGGTTCGCGCGAAACCCTGCCAGCCTTCGGCGCGCGGGCCAAGCGCCGAGAGGCGCATGTCCCGGACAACCTCTCAATGCTGCGCGGCGAGCGCCCCGGCCGGCTGCTCGATGCGGCCCAGCAGCAGGAACAGGCTGCCGCCGGCAAAGCTCGCGAGGCCGGCGATGACCATGTAGGCGCTGAAGTGATCGACCAGCCGCAGCGTCACGCTGAGCAGCACTGCCCCCAGTGTGGCCGATGCCGCCAGGCACGCGACCACCAGCCCCAGCACCGTGCCATAGACCTCCATCGGGAAGTACCGCATCACCAGATAGGCCGCCAGATCGCTTTCCGCGCCCAGCGACAGGCCCATCACCGCGACCGCCAGCGCCAGCGACAGCTCGGAATCGAAGCCCATGGCCACCGCCAGCAGCCCCACGCCCGGCATCCCCAGCGCGATCGCGGCGACGATCGCGGGGGGAAAGCGATCCAGCGCCAGCCCGCAGGCGAAGCGGCCGAACAGCACGCCCGCGGCCAGCAGCGATATCATCCACGCCGCGCTTTCGGACGAGGCGCCGTGTTCCAGCAGCATCAGCTTCATCTGCGAGCTTTGCAGCGGATAGAGCAGGTTGCACATCAGGAAGCCGCCGCTCACGATCCAGAAGGCCGGCGTGCGCAGGATCGCGGCATAGGCCTGCGCGGCGGGGCGCCGGGCGGGCCGCGCGCCAAGGCCCCGGCTTGCCGCCGGCCGGATCGGGCCGGGCATCAGCACAAGGGCCAGCGCGCCGACCACGCCGGTGTAGACGGCCACCATCACGTAGCCCGTCCGCCAGCCCTGCACCGCGATGACATGCGCCAGCAGCGGGCTGCCGACGACGCCGACCAGCGCCGGCGCGGTCGCCATGATCGCCAGCGCCAGCCCGCGCGCGCGGGTGAAGCGCTCGGCGATGAAGCGGCTGTAGACGGTGGAACTGGTGCTCGCCGCCGCGAACAGCAGTTGCAGCCCGCTGATCAGCACGAACATGGCCAGGCTGCCGTTCATCGCGCTGAAGGCCAGGAAGCTGAGCGGAAAGCAGACGATGCCGACCGCCGCCACCGGCCTGGCGCCGACCAGATCGGTCAGGCGCCCGAACAGCGGCACGAACACCAGCGAGAGCAGGCCGATCGTGCCGACCAGCGCGAAATCGGCGCGCGACCAGCCGAACTCCTCGATCAGCGGCGCCGCGAAGAGATTGGCGACATAGTGATTGATCAGGAAGCCCGCGGCCATGCCCGCGCTGGCTCCGGCGACGGCCCGGCGATGCTCGCGCAGCTCGGCGAAGTAAGGCGCCGCGCCGGGGCGGGCGGGGGAGGGATGCGCCATGTCCGGCCTAGCGCGCGGGCCGGCGGGTGCCACGGCGCAGCCGTGGCCGGATCGCGTGGTCGCGCCCTGGGGCGGCCTTGGCGGCGTGCAATGTCATCCATCCTCTCCCGTGGGGCGATCGTGATTTGTCGCCTGATCGGGAGCTATTTTGTCAGTCGATCAGCATCCTGTCCACAGCGAACCTTGTCCCTAGCGCGAGTCCGCGCGTCGGGCTTATCCGTCGCCGGTCACGCCGTCGTCTTCGTCCTCGGGATTTTCCAGGCTTACCAGCAGCTTGTCGATGCGCAGGCCGTCCATGTCGACGACTTCGAAGCGCCAGCCCTGATCGACGAAATATTCCCCCTCGCGCGGGACTTTCTTCAGCACGGCCAGGACATAGCCGGCCATCGTCGCGAACTCGCGGTCATCCGCCAGCGTCAGGTCCAGCCGCTGCGCCAGCGCGTCGGCCGGCATCGCGCCCGAGACCAGCAGCGATCCGTCCTCGCGCTCGATCACCAGCGGATCGTCGCCTTCGTCCTGGTGGCTGGCGAACGTGCCGGCGATCGCGGTCAGCACGTCGGTGGGCGTGACGACCCCGTCGAGATGGCCGTATTCGTCATGCACCATCGCCATCGAGACTTCGGCGACCTGCAGCCTGCGCAAGGCGTCGATCGCGTCGAGCTGGTCGGGGATCACTTCGGCCTTCTTCATCAGCGCGGCGATCTCCACCGGGCGGCCATCGGCCAGCGCCATCAGGACGTCGCGCACCTTGAGCACGCCCACCATGTTGTCGACCGAGCCATCGGCCACCGGCAGCAGCGAATGCGGCGTGCCGGCGATCATCTCGCGCAATTGCGCGGCGGTGGCGTTAAGGTCGATCCAGTCGATCTCGGGGCGCGGCGTCATCAACTCGCGCACGGGGCGTTCGGCCAGGCGCATCACGCCGGCCATCATCGCGCGTTCCTCTTCCTCGATCACGCCGGTGCGCGTGGCTTCGGCGAAGATCATGTGCAGCTCTTCGGCGGTGAGCCGCTCCTCGCTGCCGCCCCGCACCGCGAACAGCCTGAGCAGCAGCCCCGAAGAGCGATTGAGCAGCCACACGAACGGCGCCATCACGCGCGCCAGCACCACCATCGGCCGCGCCATGACGATGGCGATCGGCTCGGCCGCCAGCAGCGCGAGCTGCTTGGGCACCAGTTCGCCGATCACCAGGCTGGCGTAAGTCGTCACGGCGATGACCACGGCAAAGCCGATCTCGCCGGCATAGTCCTGCGGCACGCCCAGCCAGGCCAGCCGCTCGCCGGTAGGCTCGCCCAGGCTCGCGCCCGAATAGGCGCCCGCGATGATGCCGATCAGGGTGATGCCGATCTGCACGGTGGAAAGGAACTTGCCCGGATCGGACGCGAGCAGGAGGGCCGCCCTGGCCCCGCCGCTGCCCTTGTCGGCGGCCATCGTAAGCTTGGCGGTGCGCGCCGAGACGATGGCCAGTTCGGACATCGCGAACAGGCCATTGACCAGGATCAGTCCGGCAATGATGAGAAGGTCGGTCCAGGGAAAGGGCGTCACAATGCCTGCGCGCTAGCAGAGAATCGGCGAATCGCGAAGCGCGGCCTGCATCGCGGGGATCGCCGCGCGTCGCGCGCCGGACGGAACATGGGGCGGGATCAACCGTTGTCGTCCCTATATCCAGTTGGCATTCATGTTGCCTAATGCACACAACGAGCGGGATGCCTTCCTCACGAAAGGGGCGAAAGCCATGAAGAATTCACGTCTATTCACTTCCGCCGCGGCGGCGCTGGCGCTTGTCACCGTCTCCGCCTGCGTCACCGATCCCAACACGGGCGAGCGCAAGGTTTCGCGCACCGCGATCGGCGGCGTCGGCGGCGCGGGCCTGGGCTATCTGCTGGGCAGCGTGATCGGCGGCAAGACCGCGCGCATCCTGGGCGCGGGCATCGGCGGTGTCGCCGGCGGCGTCGTCGGCTACCAGATGGACAAGCAGATCAAGGAACTGAAGGAGCAGACGGCCGGTTCGGGCGTCGATGTCAGCCAGGTGGGCGACGGCATCCTGCTGAACCTGCCCGATGTGACCTTCGCCGTGGACAGCACCACGATCACGCCGGATTTCCAGGCGACGCTCGACAAGGTCGCGGCCAGCATGAACCAGTATCCCAACAGCCTGATCGACGTGTACGGCCACACCGATTCGACCGGATCGGACCAGTACAACATGGATCTGTCGAAGCGCCGGGCCGATTCGGTCGCGCGCTACCTGATCTCGCGCGGGGTCAATTCGGCGCGCATCCAGACGCAGGGCATGGGCGAATCCTATCCCGTCGCCGACAATGCCACCGAACAGGGCCGCGCGCTCAACCGCCGGGTGGAGATCAAGATCACGCCAGTGACGACCACCGACGCGCAGACCGCGCACTGATCCCGCGCGACAGTACCGAGACGGAAGGCTGCCAGGGGCCGGCGCGAAAGTGCCGGCCCTTTTTTCGCGTCAGGCGCGCGTCAGGCGGCGATGCGCCGGGCCCGGTCGGCCAGCCGGGCGACGGCGGCGGCGTGGATCGCCGACGATGTCGCCAGCACGCCGAAGGCGCGCGGATCGCGCTTGTTGTAATTGAGCGGCTGGCCGAACGCGTCGGTCACGGCGGCGCCCGCCTCGCGCGCGATCAGGCCGGCGGCGGCGATATCCCATTCATAGCCCCAGCGCAGCGTGGCGACGAGATCGGCATCGCCCGCCGCTACCATTGCCATGCGCAGCGCGATGCTGTTGGGCTGCGCCACCGGGACCAGATCGGCATCCTCGACGGACAGCACCTTGGCCGGAACGCGCGCGCCGGAAAGCTCCGCGCGCCGGCTGGCGACCAGCCGCTCGCCATTGCGCCAGCTGCCCTTGCCGGCTTCGGCGTGCCAGTATTCGCCGCCTTGCGCGCGCCGCCGGGCCGGTGCGAACAGATAGCCCAGCAGCGGCCGGCGGGTGTTGACCAGCGCCACCGAAACCGCCCAGCCGTCGCGCCCGCGAATATAGTCGCGCGTGCCGTCGATCGGATCGACCAGCCAGACCAGCTCGCCCTCGCAGCGTTCGGGGGCATCGGCGGTCTCTTCGGAAAGCCAGCCCGCCGACGGCAGCAGGGCGCGCAACTCGCGCTTCAGGAAAGTGTCGACCGCAAGGTCGCTTTCGGAAACGGGGCTGTCGTCGCCCTTGTGCCAGTGCGTCAGCGCATGGCCGTCACCCGGCCAGCCGGCCAGCGCGATCCGGCCCGCTTCGCGGACGATCGCCTCAAGGCGGGCGCGGTCGATCATGTCGGGGATGTCATCTGAAGTGCGGGCATTCGTCTCAACTCGTCAAATTGGGCCCCATCCGGGACTTTTCAAGCGGCCGGCTTTGTGCTTATGCGGCCACGCATATCCGGCCCCCCGCCGCCCGCGCATGAGGCACTCCAGTCGCACACTCCAGCAGAAAGCGATCCCCAGATGAACATTCACGAATATCAGGCGAAGGAACTGCTCGCGAAATTCGGCGTCGCGGTCCCCGCCGGCTACGCTGCCCTTACCGTTGACGAGGCCGTGGAAGCGGCCGGCAAGCTTCCCGGGCCGCTCTATGTCGTGAAGGCGCAGATCCACGCCGGCGGCCGCGGCAAGGGCAAGTTCAAGGAACTGGGCGCCGATGCCAAGGGCGGTGTCCGCCTGTCGAAGACGCTGGACGAAGTGCGCGCCAATGCCGCCGACATGCTCGGCAACACGCTCGTCACCGTGCAGACGGGCGAGGCCGGCAAGCAGGTCAATCGCCTCTACGTCACCGATGGCGCCGATATCGCCAGGGAATACTACCTTTCGATGCTGGTCGATCGCAAGACCGGCCGCATCGCCATGATCGTCTCGACCGAAGGCGGCATGGATATCGAGGAAGTCGCCCATTCCACGCCCGAGAAGATCGTGACCATCACGATCGACCCGGCCGAAGGTTTCCAGCCGCACCACGGCCGCGCGGTCGCGTTCGGCCTCAAGCTGAAGGGCGATCTCAACAAGCAGGCGCAGAAGCTGGCCAAGCAGCTTTACGAAGCCTTCAACGCCACCGACATGGCGATGCTCGAGATCAACCCGCTGATCGAGACGACCGACGGCAAGCTGCTGGTGCTCGACGCCAAGGTCAGCTTCGATTCGAACGCGCTGTACCGGCACCCCGATGTCGAGGCGCTGCGCGACGAGACCGAGGAAGACCCGGCCGAAGTCGAAGCCAGCAAGTACGATCTCGCCTACATCAAGCTCGATGGCGATATCGGCTGCATGGTCAACGGCGCGGGCCTGGCCATGGCGACGATGGACATCATCAAGCTGAACGGCATGTTCCCGGCCAACTTCCTTGACGTCGGCGGCGGCGCCTCGAAGGAGAAGGTGACGGCGGCATTCAAGATCATCCTGTCCGATCCGGCGGTGAAGGGCATCCTCGTCAACATCTTCGGCGGCATCATGAAGTGCGACATCATTGCCGACGGCATCGTCGCGGCCGCTCGCGACGTGAACCTTTCGGTGCCGCTGGTGGTCCGCCTGGAAGGCACCAACGTGGAGCAGGGCAAGGCGATCCTCGCCAACTCGGGCCTGGCCATCGTGCCGGCGAACGATCTGGGTGATGCCGCCCGCAAGATCGTCGCCGAGGTCAAGGCGGTCGCCTGAAACCTGCCGCCCAAAGCATGAGCGCCCCCGCCTTCGCGGGGGCGCATTCATTTAATCACGCTGAAAAGCGGGGTTGACGCGACCCGCGCGGGACGCAATGGCGTAGCCCGCAACCAGTTTAATCGCGCGGCTAAATCGTCGCCGTTCCTGCAAAGAGAGGACCGAAGCGCATGAAGATCCTCGTGCCCGTGAAGCGGGTGATCGATTACAACGTCAAGCCGCGGGTGAAGTCCGATGGCACGGGCGTGGACCTGGCCAACGTCAAGATGAGCATGAACCCGTTCGACGAGATCGCGGTCGAGGAAGCCATCCGCCTGAAGGAAAAGGGCGTGGCCGAAGAGATCGTGGCGATCTCGGTCGGCCCGGCCAAGGCGCAGGAAACGCTGCGCACCGCGCTTGCCATGGGCGCTGACCGGGCGATCCTGGTGGAAACCGATGACGAGGTGGAGCCGCTGGCCGTCGCCAAGATCCTCAAGGCCATCGTGGCCGAGGAGAACCCCGGCCTGGTGATCCTGGGCAAGCAGGCGATCGACGACGATTCGAACCAGACCGGCCAGATGCTCGCCGCGCTGCTGGGCCGGCCGCAAGGCACGTTCGCCAGCGAAGTCACCGTCGAAGGCGAATCGGTGAAGGTGAAACGCGAAGTCGATGGCGGCCTGGAGACGGTCAGCCTGAAGATGCCCGCGATCGTCACCACCGACCTGCGCCTGAACGAGCCGCGCTATGCCTCGCTGCCCAACATCATGAAGGCCAAGAAGAAGCCGCTCGATGTGAAGGCGCCCGCCGATTACGGCGTCGATACCGCGCCGCGCCTCAAGACGCTCAAGGTCTCCGAGCCGCCGGTGCGCCAGGCCGGCATCAAGGTGCCCGATGTCGACGCGCTGGTCGCCAAGCTCAAGGAAATGGGAGTAGCCTGATGAAGACGCTCGTCTGGGTCGAACACGACAACGCGTCGCTCAAGGACGCGACACTCGCCGTCGTCACCGCCGCATCGAAGCTGGGTGAAGTCCACCTCGTGGTCGCCGGCGCGGGCTGCCGCGCCGTGGCCGAGGCCGCCGCGCAGATTGCCGGCGTGGGCAAGGTCCACCTGGCCGACAATGCCGCCTACGAACATGGCCTGCCCGAGAACGTGGCGCCGCTGATCGCCGATCTGATGGGCCATCACGATGCCTTCCTCGCGCCCGCCACCACCACCGGCAAGAACATCGCGCCGCGCGTGGCCGCGCTGCTCGACGTGATGCAGATCTCCGACATCCTCTCGGTCGAAGGTGAGAAGACCTTCACGCGCCCGATCTATGCCGGCAACGCCATCGCCACGGTGGAGGCGACCGATGCCAGGCTGGTGATCACGGTGCGCGGCACCGCGTTCGAAAAGGCCGCGGCGACGGGCGGCTCGGCCGCGATCGAGGAGGTTGCCGGCCCCGGCGACGCGGGCCTTTCCAGCTTCGTCGGCGCCGAGATCGCCAAGTCGGAGCGCCCGGAACTGACCAGCGCCAAGATCATCGTCTCGGGCGGCCGCGCGCTGAAGGATTCGGAGACCTTCAAGCAGGTCATCTTCCCGCTGGCCGACAAGCTCGGCGCCGCGGTCGGCGCCAGCCGCGCTGCGGTGGACGCGGGCTACGTGCCCAACGATTATCAGGTGGGCCAGACCGGCAAGATCGTCGCGCCGGAAATCTATGTCGCGGTCGGCATCTCGGGTGCGATCCAGCACCTTGCCGGCATGAAGGATTCCAAGACCATCATCGCCATCAACAAGGACGAGGACGCGCCGATCTTCCAGGTCGCCGATATCGGCCTGGTCGCCGATCTGTTCAACGCCGTGCCGGAACTGACCAGCAAGCTGTAAGCCGCCATACCGCGCCGAAATGAAGAGAAACCCGGTCGGAAACGGCCGGGTTTTTCATGGCGCCGCCGCTGGCCGCTGCATATCGTCCCGCCCGATGGCAAAGAGGCGCGACAGCATGGCACGGGCAGCTCATCGGATACTGGCGGGCATCGTGGCCGTCGCGGCCACGACGAGCCCTGCCTTCGCCGGGGAAACGGTGCTGGCGCCGGCCACCAAGTGGCAGGTCGACTGGAACGACACCAGCTGCACGCTCTCGCGCGCTTTCGGGCCGCAGGACGATCCGCTGATCATCCGCTTCGAACGGTTCGCGCCCGGCAATAGCTTCCAGTTCCTCCTGATGGGGCAGGTCTTTCGCCACACCGATCACGAAAGCCGCTTTTCGATCGCTTTCGGCGCAGGCAAGCCTCACATCTATGACGGTAAAGTGCTGACCGGCACGGTCGGTGAGACGATGCCGACGATCTTCATCCCGGTAAGCCGGCTGGTCGACAGGAAGGACAAGAACGACGAGCACAATTTCAGCATCACGCCGGCGATGGAAGCGGCGGTTCGTTCGATCACGCTGCGCCTTGCGGGCAAATCGTTGCGGCTGGACACGGGGCCGATGAACAAGCCCTTTGCCGCGCTGCGCAAGTGCACGGACAATCTGGTCCAGACATGGGGGCTCGATCCCCAGGCGCAGGCCACCGGTATGCGTGGGCCCAAGCCGATGACTGACCCCGACACCTGGCTGCGGTCCGGCGACTACCCAACCGCCGAATCCGTGTATGGCAAGCAGGCCATCGTCAATTTCCGCCTGATGATCGATGCGCAAGGCAAGCCGACGGATTGCCGGATTCCGCGTTCCTACGGTGGCCCCAGGTTCGACCGGCAGACCTGCGCGCTGTTGATGGACCGCGCCCGCTTCGAACCCGCGCTCGACGCGCGCGGCCAGCCGATGGCTTCCTACTA
This sequence comes from Novosphingobium album (ex Liu et al. 2023), assembly GCF_029076845.1. GTDB lineage: Bacteria > Pseudomonadota > Alphaproteobacteria > Sphingomonadales > Sphingomonadaceae > Novosphingobium. Next base: position 28,812 of record NZ_JARESE010000020.1, on the reverse strand, counting down.
TATCAACACGGTCACATGGATCATGCGGTGAGGCGCGGGGGCGGCCTGGCTCAGCGCGGCAGCCGTTCGTAGAAGTTCAGTACCGCGCCATCCTCTTCGGCCGCCTGCGTGTGATAGCGCGCGAAGCCGAGCCGGGTCGCGACCTTTTCCGACGCGTGGTTGCCTTCCTCGATCATGCAGACGATGCGGCGGGGGCCGTGCGTCCGTTCGAACCAGGCGATCGCCGCGCGCATCACTTCGCCGGCGATGGCCTGGCCCCGGCCGTCGCGGTGCACGATCCAGCCGGCCTCGGGCTGGTCGTCCATGCCATGGCCCAGCCCGCGCCACGAATGGAACACGCCGCAACTGGCGACGATCGCATCCTCGCCGGGCCGGCGCACCATAAATGTGCCATAGCCGTAAAGACTCCAACTCCCCGCGTTGCGCAGCAGTCGGTCCCATTGCGATGGCGCGTCGGCACGGGCAGGCCCCAGGAAGCGGCGGGTCTCCTCGTCGGCGATAAGCTGGACGAGCCCGTCCAGATCACTGGCGCGCGGGCGCCACAGCTCGAACCGCTCGGTCGTCAATACGGGCTGTTCGGTCATAGCAGGCGCTCCACCGCGTGGATCGCCAGCCCGACAAGCCCGCCCACCAGCGTGCCGTTGATGCGGATGAACTGCAGGTCGCGGCCCACCGCGCCTTCGATCCGCGCCGTCACTGTGCCGGCATCCCAGCGCTTGACCGTTTCGGAAACCAGCCGGACGATCTCGTCGCCATAGCGCGAGACCACGCCGACGAGCGTGCGCCGGGCGAAGCGGTTGATCTGGGTCTGCAGGCGCGGATCGTTCCGCACGGCCTGCCCCAGATCGGCCAGCATCGTGCCGAACTTGCCGGTAAGCTCCGCGTCGGGATCGCGCAGCGTCGCGATCAGCGCGTGGCGGAAGCGTTCCCACAGGCCCTGCCACCACCCCGTCAGCGCCGGATTGGCGAGCATCTCGCGCTTGGTGCCTTCCACTTTGGCGCGAAGCACGGGATCGTGCACCAGATCGTGCGCCAGCCCTTCCAGCAGGCTTTCGATCTTCAGCCGTAGCGGGTGATCGGGCATCACGATCATCTCGGCCATCAGCTTGTACAGCCCGTCGAGCACCGAATTGGCAATGCGGGTGTCGAGCCCGGTGAAGCGCAGCAGGCTGTTCGCCCGCTCGCGGATCATCGTGCGGACCATGTCCTCGTTCGCTTCCAGCGTGTGCCCGGCCCAGCGGATGCTGCCGTCGATCAGCGGCAAGTGGCGCTTGTCGGCGATGGCGGCGGCCAGCATCTGGCCCAGCAGCGGCGCGACTTCCAGCTTTTCGAGCTGGCGGGCGAGTCCGGCCCGCACTTGCCCGCCGATCCGGTCGGGATCGAGCGATTCGAGCACGTCGGCGATCAGGCTGGCCGCGCCGTCGCGCAGGCGCGCCTCGCCCTCGCGGCGCGGGTCGGAGAGGAACGCGGCCGCGCTCGCCGCCAGGTTGAAGCCGATCAGCCGCCGCGCGACGACTTGCGGCGTCAGGAAATTGTCGCGCAGGAACGCCGCCATGGAATCGGCGATCCGGTCCTTGTTGTCCGGGATGATCGCGGTGTGCGGGATCGGCAGGCCCAGCGGGTGGCGGAACAGCGCCGTCACCGCGAACCAGTCGGCCAGGCCGCCGACCATCGCCGCCTCGGTAAAGGCCAGTGCGAAATCCCAGCCCGGATGCGTGCCGGCGTAATGCTTGAGCAGGAGGAAGGCGGCGGCCATCGCCACCAGCAGGCCCGTGGCGAACAGGCGCATCCGCCGCGCCTTGTCGGGCGCCACGGCCGGGCCGGTGCGCCGGAACAAGGCCGAATGGCGCGCCATCCGCGTTATTCGGCCGGGAACCCGCCCTCGCCGGCGAGGCGCCGACGGTCTTCGTCGCCATGGCCGGGCTCATAAGTGAGCAGCGAGCGGCGCAGCTTGGGCCCGATCCGTTTCTCGAACCCGTCGGCCAGGCTGAAGGCGGCCGGCACGATCAGCAGCGTCAGCATGGTGGACAGCACGAGCCCGCCGATCACGGTGATGCCCATCGGCGCGCGCCAGGCGGCATCGCCCGAAAGCGAGACGGCAGTGGGGATCATGCCCGCGGTCATCGCCACGGTGGTCATGACGATCGGCTGGGCGCGCTTGTGCCCGGCGTCCATGATCGCGTGCACCTTGTCGACGCCCTTGGCCATTTCCTCCAGCGCGAAGTCGATCAGCAGGATCGAGTTCTTGGCGACGATGCCCAGCAGCATCAGGATGCCGATATAGACCGGCATCGAAACCGGCTCGCCCAGGATGGTGAGCGCGATCAGCCCGCCGAGCGGGGCCAGCAACAGCGAGATCATGTTCACCAGCGGCGAGACGAAGCGTTTGTAGAGCAGCACCAGCACCGCGAAGACCAGGAAGATGCCGCTGATCACCGCGATGATGAAGCTGTTGATCATCTCGGCCTGCCACTTGTCGTCGCCGACCGCTTCGTTCGACACGCCCGTGGGCAGGTTCTGCATGACTGGCAGGGTCTGGATCTGGGCCATGATCGGGCCCTTCACCTTGCCTTCGCCAAGGTCCGCGCCAACGAAGATGCGGCGCGACTGGTTGTAGCGCTGGATCTGGGTGGGCCCTTCGCCGAAGCGGATCTCGGCCACGCGCTTGAGCGGGACGGAGCCGCCGCTGGCGGTGGGCACCGGCAGGTTCGCGATCGTCGAGATGTCGCGGCGCGAGGAGCGCGGCAGGATCACCCGGATCGGCACCTGGCGATCGGTGAGCGAGAACTTCGCCGCGTTCTGGTCGATCTCGCCCAGCGTGGCGATGCGGATGGTCTGGCTCAGCGCGGCGGTGGTGACGCCCAGCTGCGCGGCAAGGTCGAGCCGGGGCACGATGACCAGTTCGGGCCGTTGCAGGTCGGCCGCGATGCGCGGCGCGACGACGCCGTCGATCCCGCGCATTTCCTCGACCAGCTTCTGCGCGGTGCGGTTGAGCAGTTCCGGATTGCTGCCCGAGAGCATCACCGAGATGTCGCGCCCGGTGCCGAAGCCGCCCGATTGCGAGGCGAAGCTGACGCGGGCATCGGGGATCTTCTGGAGTTCGGGCGCGACGCGGCGTTCGAATTCGATGCTGGTCGCCTCGCGCTCGGCGGCGGGCTTGAGCGAGATGTAGAGCGAGGCATTGCCTTCGCGCGCGGATTCCAGCACGCGCAGCACTTCGGGCTGCGCCTCGATCAGCCGGGTGACATGGTGCGCCACCTCGGCGGTCTGGTCGATCGTGGTGCCGGGCACCAACTCGATATTGACCTGGCTGGTATCCTCGTTGGTGTTCGGCTGGAACTGCTGCGGCAGCCCGGCCAGCAGCGCGAACGTGATCACCAGCGCATAGAGGCCCGCGCAGAACGCGAAGAAGCGATGATCGCGCGTGCGCGCGCTGAAGCGGTTGGCGAAATAGGTCCACCATGCGCCGAACCGGCCCATCGTGCCGGCCAGCGCCTTCAGCCCCTTGGCGATCAGCACGCCGGCGGCCACGGCCACCAGCGGCGAGATCATCGCCGCGACCACGAAGTGCAAGCCGATCTTGCTCAGCCCCTGGAAGGTCAGATACGACAGCGCGATGCTGATGCCGACGATCGCGACGATGAGCAGCGCGGCGATCGGATAGAACCACCACAGCCCCCGGACCCTGACCAGCGCCGCGCGCCGCCGCAGCGATTCGCTGTTGTCCAGCGTCCAGGCGAGCACTTTCATGTAAAGGTCCATGGCCCGGCCCGCGCCGTGCTCGGCATGGCCATGCGCCTTGAGGAAATAGGCCGCGACCATCGGCGTGATAAGCCGCGCGACGGCAAGGCTCATCAGCACGGCGGCCACCACCGTCAGGCCGAAAGCCTTGAAGAACTGGCCCGGGATGCCTGGCATCAGGCCGACCGGCAGGAACACCGCGACGATCGAGAACGTGGTCGCGACGACGGCCAGGCCGATCTCGTCGGCGGCGTCGATCGCGGCCTGATAGGCCGTCTTGCCCATGCGCATGTGTCTGACGATGTTCTCGATCTCGACGATGGCATCGTCCACCAGGACCCCCGCGACCAGGCTCAGCGCGAGCAGCGAGAGGAAGTTGAGCGTGAAGCCCAGCATTTCCATGAACCAGAACGTGGGGATCGCCGAAAGCGGGATGGCGATCGCGGCGATGAAGGTCGCCCGCCAGTCCCGCAGGAACAGGTAGACGATCACGATCGCCAGCACCGCCCCTTCGACCAGCGCTTCCATCGAGCTGGTGTATTGCCCCTTGGTATACGTGACTTGCGAGAACTGCTCGGTGAAGTGGACGTCCGGGTTTTCCTTCTGGATCTCTTCCAGCGCCTTGATCGCGTTGTCATAGACGGTGACTTCGGAAGCGCCGCGCGCGCGCTCGAAGCCGAAGGTCACGACTTCGCGGCCGTTGAGCCGGGCGATGCGGGTCTGCTCGGAATAACCGTCGCGCACCTGGGCGATGTCCGCCAGCTTGACCGAGCGTCCCCCGCCCAGATTGATCCGCGTCTGCGACAGCTCATAGGCGGTGTCGGCATTGCCCAGCACACGCACCGACTGGCGCGAGCCGGCGATTTCCGCCTGCCCGCCGGCCGCATCGGTATTGATCGAGCGCAGGACATTGTTGACATCGCGCGCGCTCACGCCCAGCGCGTCCATCCGCGCCGGGTCCATCACCACGCGGATCTCGCGATCGACCCCGCCGTTGCGATCGACCGTGGCGAGGCCTTCGAGCGAGAGCAGCCGCTTGGCCACCGTATCGTCGACAAACCAGCTGAGCTGCTCCATCGTCATGTCATCGGCGCTGACCGCGAAGAAGGCGAGCGAGCCGCCGCCGCCGGCCTCGATCTTGCTGACTTGCGGTTCCAGGATGCCTTCGGGCAAGTCGCTGCGGATCTGGTCCACCGCGTTCTTGACCTGGTTGGTCGCGACATCGACGTCGGTGCCGATGGCGAAGCGCACGAACGTGACCGAGCTGCCCTCGGACGCGGTCGATTCGATTTCCTCGACCCCGCTGATCGAGCGGGCCGCCGCTTCCACCTTCTGGGTGACTTGCGTCTCGATCTCGGTCGGCGCCGCGCCGGGCTGGGAGACCCGCACGAGCACGCCGGGGAAATCGACGTCCGGCATGTTGTTCACGTCCATCCGGCTGAACGAGACGATGCCGGCGATCATCACGCCGATGAAGAAGACGATCGGTATGATCGGATTGCGGATCGACCATGCCGAGATATTGCGCAGACCCATCGTCCCGCTCAGCCGCCGTGTTTGACGAGGCGCGCCTTGACCGCGTCGCCTTCGTTGAGGAAGCCGCCGGCGCGCAGGACTACGCGTTCCGTGCCGCTGAGCCCCTCGATCACGGCGATGCCCCCGGCGGTGACGGTGCCGGTCCGCACGGAGCGGCGCTGGACCTTGTCGTTCGGGCCGACGACGTAGACGAAGCTGCCCCTGGCATCGCTCATGATGGCGGACTCCGGCAGCATCGGCGCGACCAGCGCGCCAGAGGCGATCTCGGCGCTGGCGAACCCGCCGGGGCGCAGTTCGCGCGCATAGGGCAGCGCGATCCGCGCTTCGCCCTGGCGGTCGGTCGCATTGATGGTGGGCGCCACTTGCCAGATCTGGCCGGTGAAGCTCCGGCCGAGGCCGACGGGGGTGATTTGCGCTTCCTGGCCGATGCTCAGCTTGGCGAGGTCGTCCTCGCTCAGCCGGGCGCGCAGCTCCATCTCGCCGTCCTTGGCGATGCGGAACAGCACGCCGCTGCCGGCGGTGACGACCTGGCCGGGCTCGACATTGCGTTCGAGCACGAGGCCGGCGGCCGGCGCGACGATGTTGAGCCGGCGGGTGCGGGCCTGCATTTCGCCCAGCTGCGCCCTGGCGACGCCGACGCGGGCGACGGCGGCATCGCGCGTCGCGGTCAGCCGATCGACGTCGGCCTTGGAAATGAAACCGCGATCGACCAGCTTGAGCGCGCGATCGAGATTGGCCTGCGCCAGCCGGGCGTCGGCCGCCGAAACGTCGATCTGCGAGGCGAGCCCGGCGATCTGCTGGGTCTGCACCGAACGGTCCACCACGGCCAGGACCTGGCCCTGTTCGACCCAGGCGCCGGCATCGACCAGCACTTGCGCCACCGATCCGCCTTCGCCCGCCGAACCCACCGGCATCTCGCGCCGGGCGGCCAGCGATCCGGTCGCGGTGATCGTGCCGGTGATCGACGCGCGACCCGGCTGGATCACGGAAACGGTGGGGATCTGCTCCTGCTTGGCCGCGTCGAACTCGTCGGCATTGCCGCGATGGAGCAGGAACCAGATGCCGATCAGCACCACCACGATCGCTGCCAGGATCAGCCACATGCGCCGGCGGGAGGCGCGATCCTGCGCGTCGCCGTGGGTCAGCGCGTCAAGCGCGGTCTCGTCATCGCCGAGTTCGATCTTGGCGTCGTAATTCATTGCCGTCACCGCCCAATGTCGCGCGCCTCAGCCCGTGAGCGGCGCGGCACGATTGATTTTCGGCGCCAGACCGTCCGCCGAACCGGCATACGGACCCCGCCTTCGAAACAGGTCGTGCGGCCATATACCCGCGTCGAACGGGTGGCAATGCGAAGTCGCCCCGCTGCAATACGCATCGACGAACGACTTGCAACGGGGCAACAGTATCGCGTTCAGCCTTGGCGAAAGGCGGGTTTCGCGCGCTCAGCGCAAGCGGCCGCGCTGCACCAGATTGGCCAGGGCCAGCAGGATCAGCGCGCCGATGAACGCCGTCACCAGCGTGCGCCAGTCGAACGCATCGCCGCGCAACTGGCCGCCGCCGATGAACTGGCCGAGCAGGAAGCGGCCCAGGATCGAGCCGACGCAGCCGACCACGATGTTCCAGAAGATGCCCATCGAGGCATCGCGATTCATTACCTTGCTGGCCAGCCAGCCCATGATCCCGCCCATGATGATGGCGACGATGAAGTCAATCACGGCAATGCACTCCTCTCCTCGCGCGTGGCCGGTGCCGCGCGCCCGGCGCGGGCCCGCAACGGGCCCGGCGGCGCCGAGCATATCGCCCGCCGCCGCCGAAGGATAGCCGCATGGTTAAGCCGGAGCGCCCGCGCGCTCAGTATTTCTGCTGACGCTCGTAGAGGTCGCGATAGTGCTGGATGCGCGTGACGCGCAGGCCCTGCATTCCCGAACGATCGACCGCGCGCTGCCACGAGGCGAATTCCTCCAGCGTGAGCTGGTAGCGTTCGCACACCTCGTCGATCGTCAGCAGGCCGCCGTTGACCGCCGCGACGACTTCCGCCTTGCGGCGCACCACCCACCGGCTGGTGTTCGGCGGCGGCAGCGACTCGAGCGTCAGCGGCTCACCGAGCGGCCCGATCACCTGGGCAGGACGAATCTTCTGGTTCTCGATCATCTTTACCCTCGTCCGCCAGTTCTGGTTGTGCCGGCGACAAGCGCATCATTGTCCGCTTCGGGCTTGCCATTGACTAAAGCACTAGGGTTAACGGTCGTTGAGACATGACCGTAAGTGGCCAGACGGTGTGCCGCTTCATCGGCAAAACTGCCGCGCCGGCGACTGGTTCCCACGGCGAAATCCTTGCTCAGCATGGAAAATGATTCGCGTGCGGCGACCAGGCGCGCGTGCAGCACCGGCCATTCGGGATGGTCCGATGCCCGCTCGCGCGCGGCGCCGGAAAGCCCGTCGGTGCAATTTACGAGGTCAAATGCGATCTCCATGCGGCAGGTTATAGGCACGCGTTGGTCAAGGGGAGGTAAAGGCCGGCTTTACCTGCTGTTGAGGATAGTTAACCGTCCCGGTCCCCCGGCATCAGTAGTTGGCGTGGCGCGCGCGGGGGGGTATGGGCCGCAGCCATGTCCGCGCCTGGCGATCTTTCCGACCTCGATATCGCGCCGCTGTTCCAGTTGGCCGGCCCCTTGCGCGCGCGCCGGGTGGTGGTGGCGATGTCGGGCGGGGTCGACAGCTCGGTCGTCGCCGCGCTGGCGGCCGCGAGCGGGGCCGAGACCATCGGCGTCACGCTCCAGCTCTATGACTATGGCGCCGCGACGGGCCGCAAGGGCGCCTGCTGTGCCGGCGACGACATCCGCGACGCGCGCGCCGTGGCCGATCGCCTTGGCATCGCGCACTATGTCTTCGATCACGAGAGCCGCTTTCGCGAGGAGGTGGTGGAACGCTTCGCCGACGATTATCTCGCCGGGCGCACGCCGATCCCCTGCATCCGCTGCAACATGGGCCCCAAGTTCACCGACCTGCTGGCGATGGCGCGCGATCTGGGCGCCGATTGCCTGGCGACCGGGCACTATGTCCGCCGCGTCGTGGGCCCGGCCGGTGCCGAGCTGCACCGCGCGGCCGATCCGGCGCGCGACCAGAGCTATTTCCTTTACGCCACCACCGAGGCGCAACTCGATTTCCTGCGCTTCCCGCTGGGCGGCCTGCCCAAGAGCGAGACCCGGCGGATTGCCGAGGTCGCGGGCCTCAGGGTCGCGGCCAAGCCCGACAGCCAGGACATCTGCTTCGTGCCTGATGGCGATTATGCGAAAGTCGTCCGCCAGGTCCGTCCCGAGGGCGAGGCGCCGGGCGAGATCGTGCACGCCGAGACCGGCGCGGTGCTGGGGGCGCATCGCGGCGTGATCCACTACACCGTCGGCCAGCGGCGCGGGCTGGAGATCGGCGGCCAGCCCGAGCCGCTCTATGTCACCGGCATCGACGCGGCGGCGCGGCGGGTGCTGGCCGGCCCCCGGCGCCTGCTGGCCGTGGGCGCGGCGCGGATCGTCGAGACCAACCGGATCGGCCCGCTGTCCGATGCGCCGTTGGCCGCCAAGGTCCGGTCGCTGGCGCGGCCCGTGCCGGTCTCGCTGGCAGGGTCGCTGGGTGACGGCGCGGCCGCCACGATCTGCTTTGCCGAGCCTGAATACGGCGTCGCCCCCGGTCAGGCGGCGGTGCTCTATGCGGGCGATCGCGTCGTTGGCGGCGGCTGGATCGCCGCGACCGAACCGGCGCGATAGCGCTCTACCCCGCGATGCCGGCGGCGGCGAGCACGGCCAGCGTCAGCAGGTCGGGCGCGATCGCGGTCATCGGCGCGATCTGCACCGGCTTTTCCATGCCGATCAGCATCGGGCCGATCGTGGTCGTGCCGGTCAGCTCGCGCAGCAGCTTGGCCGAGATGTTGGCCGATTGCAGGCCGGGCATGACCAGCACGTTGGCCGGTCCCGACAGCCGCGAGAACGGATAGTTCTTCATCACCTTGGGATTGAGCGCGGCATCGGGCGCCATGTCGCCTTCGTATTCGAAGCCGGGGTCCTGGCCGTCGAGGATGTGCACCGCCTCGCGGATGTTCTCCAGCCAGCGGCCCGAGGGATTGCCGAACGTCGAATAGCTGAGGAAGGCGACGCGCGGCTCATGCCCCATCCGCCGCGCGACGGCGGCGGTGCCGGTGGCGATCAGCGCCAGATCCTCGGCGCTGGGCCGCTCGTTGATCGTGGTATCGGCCAGGAACACGGTGTGATGCTGGCCCACCATCATGTGGATGCCGAACGGCAGCGTGCCGGGCTTGGCATCGAGCACGCGCCGCACCTCGATCATCGATTGCGCGAAAGGCCGCGTCATGCCGGTGATCATGGCATCGCCCACGCCCAGCTTGAGCAGGCCCGAGGCGAAGACGTTGCGATCCTGGTTGACCATGCGGCGCACATCGCGCTCCAGGAAGCCGCGCCGCTGGAGCCGGCCGTAGAGCATCTCCACCATCGGCTCGACATGCTCGGAGACGAGCGAGTTCTCGATCTGGTAGCTTTCGGGATCGCTGACGCCGAGTTCGGCGAACTTGTCGAGCACCGCCTGGGTGCGGCCGACCAGCACCGGCTCGCCATAGCCGAAATCGCGATACTGGATCGCGGCGCGCAGCACGACCTCGTTCTCCGCCTCGGCGAAGATCATCCGCTTGGGGTTCTGCTTGACCAGCGCATAGACGTTGGTCAGCGCCGAGGTCGTGGGGTTGAGCCGGCTGCGCAGCGCGTGGCGATAGGCGTCGAAATCCTCGATCGGCTTGCGCGCCACGCCGGTGTCCATCGCCGCCTTGGCGACGGCGGAGGACACCACTTCCATCAGGCGCGGATCGAACGGCGCGGGGATGATGTAGTCGAGCCCGAACTGGTGGTTCTTGCCGTAAGCGGCGGCGACTTCCTCGGGCACCTGCTCGCGCGCCAGCTCGGCGATGGCGCGCGCGGCGGCGATCTTCATCTCCTCGTTGATCGCGGTCGCCCGCACGTCGAGCGCGCCGCGGAAGATGAAGGGGAAGCCCAGCACGTTGTTGACCTGGTTGGGATAGTCTGAACGGCCGGTGGCGATGATCGCGTCGGGCCGCGCGGCCTTGGCTTCGGGCGGGGTGATTTCCGGGTCCGGGTTGGCCATGGCGAAGATGATCGGCTGTTTGGCCATCGACTTGACCATGTCCTGCGTCACCGCGCCCTTGACCGAAAGGCCCAGGAAGATGTCGGCGTCCACCATGGCGTCGGCCAGCGTGCGCGCGTCGGTCTCCACCGCGTGGGCCGACTTGAACTGGTCGATCCCGGCGGTGCGGCCCTTGTAGATCACGCCCTTGGAATCGCACATGATCACGTTGTCGTGCCGCACGCCCATCGCCTTGATCAGCGCGGTGCAGGCGATCGCCGCCGCGCCCGCGCCGTTGACCACGACCTTCACGTCCTTCAGCTCGCGATTGGTGAGGTAGCAGGCGTTCACCAGGCCGGCGGCCGAGATGATCGCGGTGCCGTGCTGGTCGTCATGCATCACCGGGATGTTCATCCGCTCGCGCAGCGCCTGCTCGATCAGGAAGCATTCGGGCGCCTTGATATCCTCAAGGTTGATGCCGCCGAACGAGGGTTCCATCAGCGCCACCGCGTTGATGAAGGCCTCGGGGTCCTCGGTGTTGAGCTCGATGTCGATGGCATCGACGTCGGCGAAGCGCTTGAACAGCACCGCCTTGCCTTCCATCACCGGCTTGGAGGCCAGCGCGCCGAGATTGCCCATGCCCAGGATCGCGGTGCCGTTCGACACGACGGCGACGAGGTTGCCCTTGGCGGTATATTCGTAAGCGTTCGCGGGATCATCGGCGATGGCGCGCACCGGCACGGCGACGCCGGGGGAATAGGCGAGGCTGAGGTCACGCTGGCTCGCCATCGGCTTGGAGGCGATGATCTCGATCTTACCCGGCCGGATCGTGTTGTGGTAGAACAGCGCCTCGCGCTCGGTGAATTCGATCTTGTTGTCGGACACGCCGGAACTCCCCAGTTTGGCCACGCCCTAACCAATCTCGCCCGGACGCGATAGGGGAAAGCTCACCCCGCCGCGCTTTTCGAATCGGCACCGCTGGCGCTAACCACGGATGATGAGTGGCGGCGCAACCCCGATGATGGCCCAATACCTCGCCTTGCGCGGGGAGGCGGGCGATTGCCTGCTGTTCTATCGCATGGGGGACTTCTTCGAGCTGTTCTTCGACGATGCCCGGCAGGCATCGCAGATCCTCGACATCGCGCTGACCACGCGCGGCGAGCATCTGGGGCAGCCCATCCCGATGTGCGGCGTGCCGGTGCATTCAGCCGAAAGCTATCTGGCGCGGCTGATCAAGGCGGGTTGCCGCGTCGCCATCGCCGAGCAGGTCGAAACGCCGGCCGAGGCGAAGCAGCGCGGCGGCTCGAAAGCGCTGGTCGCGCGCGATATCGTGCGCTTCGTCACCGCCGGCACGCTGACCGAGGAAGCGCTGCTCGAACCGCGCCGGGCGAACGTGCTGGCCGCCGTGTGCGAGATGCGCGGGCTGGTGGGCATCGCCGCCTGCGACATCTCGACCGGCCGGATGGAGCTGGAGGAATGCGCGCCCGATCGGCTGGGCGCGGCACTGGCGCGGCTGGGCGCGAGCGAGATCGTCGCGCCCGAGGGGTGGGAGGCCATGCCCGAAGGCGCGATCGCGCGGCCGGCGCGCGGCTTCGCCAGCGACAGCGGCGAGGCGCGGCTCAAGGCGATCCACGGCGTCGCCACGCTCGACGGGTTCGGCCTGTTCACGCGCACGATGCTGGCGGCGGCGGGCGGGCTGGTCGCCTATCTCGAACATGTCGGGCGCGGCAGCCTGCCGCTGCTGCTGCCGCCCGAAGCGCGCGCCGGCAATGCCGCGCTGGCGATGGACGCGGCGACGCGCGCCAGCCTGGAAATCCTCGAAGCCGCGCAAGGAGGACGCAAGGGCAGCCTGATCGACGCGATCGACCGCTGCGTCACGGGCGCGGGCGCGCGCCAGCTGGCCGAGGATCTTTCGGCGCCGCTGACCGGCGCACACGCGATTGCCGAGCGGCTGGAACTCGTCGCCTGGCTGCACGAGGATGGCTTGCTGCGCGAAAGCCTGCGCGCCGCCTTGCGCGCGCTGCCCGATCTGGGCCGGGCGCTGGGCCGGGTGGTGGCGGGCCGGGGCAGCCCGCGCGATCTGGGCCAGTTGCGCGATGGGCTGGCCGGCGCGCGCGCCTTGCACGATCGGCTGGGCGGGCGCGGCGATCTGCCGCTGTTGCTGGCGCGCCTGCTGCCGGCGCTTGCCGGCCATGGCGCGCTGGTCGATCGCTACGATCGCGCGCTGGTGCCCGCACCGCCGACCGAGCGCGGGCAGGGCGGCTTCATTGCCGAAGGCTATGACGCCGCGCTCGACGAGCTGCGCCGGATCGCCGGCAATGCCCGCCGCGCCATCGCCGCGCTGGAAGCGAAGTATCGCGACCAGACGGGCGTCGCCACGCTCAAGATCAAGCACAACAACGTGCTGGGCTATTTCGTGGAAGTGCCCGCACGCCATGCCGACAAGCTGATGGCGCCCGACAGCGGCTTCAGCCACCGCCAGACGATGGCTGGCGCGATGCGCTTCAACGCGCTGGCGTTGCACGCGGAGGCCAGCCGCATCACCGAGGCGGGCGCGCACGCGCTCGCCGCCGAGGACGCGCATTTCGAGGAACTGGTGACGATGGCGATCGCCGCCCGCCAGGCGATCGCGCAGACCGCCGCCGCGCTCGCCCGGATCGACGTCGCCGCCGGGCAGGCCGAGCGCGCGGCCGAAGGCGGCTGGGCCCGGCCCGAGATCCGCGACGAGCCCTGCCTGGCGATCGAAGGCGGACGGCATCCGGTGGTCGAGGCCGCGCTGGCCGCCGCTGGCGAGCGCTTCGTGGCCAACGATTGCCGGCTCGCACCCGAAGACCGGCTCTGGCTGATCGGCGGGCCCAACATGGGCGGCAAGTCCACGTTCCTGCGCCAGAACGCGCTGATCGTGCTGCTGGCGCAGGCGGGCGGCTTCGTGCCGGCGCAGGCCGCGACGATCGGGCTGGTCGACCGGCTGTTCAGCCGTGTGGGCGCGTCGGACAACCTCGCGCGCGGGCGTTCCACGTTCATGGTCGAAATGGTCGAGACCGCCGCGATCCTCAGCCAGGCGACCGAGCGCAGCTTCGTCATCCTTGACGAAGTGGGGCGCGGCACGTCGACTTACGATGGCCTGGCGCTCGCCTGGGCGGTGGCCGAGGCGGTGCACGAGACCAACCGCTGCCGCTGCCTGTTCGCCACCCACTACCACGAGCTGGCGCGGCTGGCCGAGACCTGCGAGGCGCTGTCGCTCCACCACGTCCGCGCGCGCGAATGGAAAGGCGATCTGGTGCTGCTGCACGAACTGGCCGACGGCCCGGCCGACCGCAGCTATGGCCTGGCCGTCGCCCGGCTGGCGGGAGTGCCCGCCAAAGTCATCGCCCGCGCCAGGGCCGTGCTCGAAAAGCTGGAAAAGGGCCGGGCGCAGACTGGCGGGCTGGCGGCGGGGCTGGGCGACCTGCCGCTGTTCGCCGCCGCCTTCGAAGCGCGCGAGGAGGCGTGCGACGGCTTGCGTGAGCGCTTGCGCGGCCTCGATCTCGATGCGCTCAGCCCGCGCGAGGCGCTCGACATGCTTTACGAACTGAAACGCGAGGCGGGCACCGATCCTTAACCTTGTGCCTGCTAGGCAGGCGCCATGTTCGGGCCGAAGATCTCCACCGTATTCCGCAGCCGCTGGAACGCGCTGTTCTGGTCGGCGGGCGTCCTGCTCACCGCCTATTGCTCGGTGCCCTCCGCCGACGACAGTGACCAGGGGGGCCAGCCCGCCAAGACGCAGCAGCACGTCAATCCCTGGGCCAAGACCGCCAAGTGAACGCCGGGGCGCGGGGCGCGGCGCGTCCGGCGACCGCCCCGGCGACCATTGCTTAACCAATCCGCGCTAGTCTGCGCGCGTCATGGAAAAGCAGTCTTCGCACAGGATCGGCTTTACGCTGGGCATGGTGGCGGTCGTGCTGGTGCTGGTGCGACTGCTGGTGGGAACGCCCGAGGAGGAAAGCGCGCTCAGCCGCGCCGCCGCCGCGCAGCTCGCGGCAAGGCAGGCCGGGGAGGCCGCGCCGGGCGATGACGCGCAAGCCGTGCCGGAACCCGCCAAGCCCCGCGTTTCCGAACGGCCGGCGCCCGATCCGGTCGAGGATCAGGACGTCGTCACCATGGATGCCGTGCCCGACGAACAGCTGATCGACGATGCCAGCGGCAGCGACCCTTCGGCCATGACCGAGCCCGAGCGGCCCGAGCACGAGGCGGAAGCCCCGGCCACCCGCAGCCGCGGCGTGCCTGTCGACCACCGGGCCTACTGAGCGCGAGTCGCGAGGAGACCCGCCTACCGTTCCTCGCTGCCGGCGCGGTTGATACTGGCGCGGCGCCGGATTCGCTTGCGCAGCAGCCGCCGCACCAGTTCGGGCGCCTTGACCGCGCGCAGATCGTCCAGCCCGACATTGCCGAGGCCCAGATAGCGGGCCCTGGGCCGGCGGGGCCGCTTGCGCACGCTCACGCGCTTGCCGTTCGCGCCGGCCGGATGTTCGCTCATGCTCGTGTTCCTTTGCCGGGCCCAACGCGGCGGCGCGCGCCGGGTTCCCGAACTCCCTCTTACCGCGTGGGGACCGGCTTCTCGCCCGAATAGTCGTAGAAGCCGCGCCCGGTCTTGCGGCCGTACCAGCCCGCCTCGACATATTTCTGCAGCAGCGGCGCGGGGCGGTACTTGGGATCGCCGGTGGTCGAATGGAACACCTTCATGATCTCGTAGAGCGTGTCGAGCCCGACGAAGTCGGCCAGCGTCAGCGGGCCCATCGGGTGGTTGAGGCCGATGCGGCAGCCCGCGTCGATATCCTCGACCGTGCCGACCCCGGCGCCGAGCACGAAGATTGCCTCGTTCAGCATCGGGCACAGGATGCGGTTGACCACGAAGCCGGGCTCATCGCCGGCGAGCACCACGGTCTTGCCCAGCTTCTCGCCGAACGCCTTCATCCGCGCGGTGGTTTCCGGCGAGGTGGCAAGGCCGGGGATCACTTCGACCAGGCCCATCACCGGCACCGGATTGAAGAAGTGCAGCCCGCAGAAGCGGCTGGCGTCGGGCGAACTGGCGGCCATGCGGGTGATCGGGATCGAGCTGGTGTTCGATGCCATGATCGCGTTCGCG
Source organism: Novosphingobium album (ex Liu et al. 2023) (assembly GCF_029076845.1). Taxonomy (GTDB): domain Bacteria; phylum Pseudomonadota; class Alphaproteobacteria; order Sphingomonadales; family Sphingomonadaceae; genus Novosphingobium. Next base: position 13,268 of record NZ_JARESE010000020.1, on the reverse strand, counting down.
CCCAGCACTTCGCCGGCGGTCTTGAAGATCGCGTGCTTGATGTCCTCGCGCTCGGTCGCCGCCTCGATGATCAGGTCGGCCGCCGCCATCGGCGCGTAATCGCCGATCGGGGTGATCCGCGCGAGCGTCGCCGCGGCCTGGGCGGCGTCCAGCTTGCCTCGCGCGACCAGCTTGTCGAGGCTCTTGGCGATTCCCGCCTTGCCCTTCTCGGCGATGGCGAGATCGACATCGGAAAGGAGCACGTTGATGCCCTTGCCCGCCACGGTCTGCGCGATGCCCGAACCCATGATGCCCGAACCGATGATCGCGACTGTCTGCATCCCCGACTCCTTCACTGACTGGAATTTCCCGGCTGCCTAGCGGCTCTGCGGCGGCATGGGAACCTGGCGATTCCGGGGCACCTAGCGATTCTGCCCGGGCACCCACAGCACGTCGCCCGCGCCGGCGGCGTTCACCGCGCGGGCCAGGACGAACAGATAGTCGCTCAGCCGGTTGACATAGGCCAGCGCGGCCGGGTTGACCGGGGCTTCGGCGGCCAGCGCGGTGGCCGCGCGCTCGGCCCGGCGCGTGGCGGCGCGCGCGACATGGATGCGCGCGGCGGCCTCGCTGCCGCCCGGCAGGATGAAGCTGCGCAGCGGCTCAAGCCCCTCGTTCAGCGCGTCGATCGCGGTCTCGATCCATGCGACTTGCGCATCGACGATCCGCAGCGTCATGTCCGACGGGGCGAAATCCGCGCCCGGCGTGGCCAGGTCCGCGCCCAGGTCGAACAGGTCGTTCTGGATGCGCGTCAGCGCGGCGGCATGGTCGCCAGTGCCCGGCGCGCAGACGGCGAGGCCGATGGCGCTGTTCGCCTCGTCCACCGCGCCGATCGCTTCCATCCGCGCGGCGTGCTTGGGCAAGCGCGATCCGTCGACCAGCCCGGTCGTGCCGTCATCGCCCGTGCGCGTGTAGATGCGGTTCAGCCGAACCAAAGCCCAACCCCCAGCCTTATCGCGTCAGCTTACCGGGCCATGGCCAGCAGCAGCGCCACGACCACCACCGCGAGCGCCTGGTACTTGATGCGGGCGAACATCATCCGGTTCTGCATCAGCTGCATCTCGGTCGCGCCCGTGCCCGGATCACGCTCCAGATCGGCCTTGGTGCTTTGCAGGAAAGCGATGATGCCGCGCACCAGGCTGACGACGACCATGATCATCAGCACGGCGATGATGGGGATGAGAACGTATGTCATCGCTTCTCTTTACGCCGATGCCAGCGAAATGCCAGCGGGGAAGCGCCCGGCCCTGAGCGCCGTGGCCAGGGCAGGCCCATCTTCCCCGGCGCGGCGCCGGTCGGCCAGCGAGGGCGATCCGCGCCGCTTGGCCAGCTTGCGCCCGTCCGCCTCCACCAGCAGGCCATGGTGGTGCCAGACCGGCACCGGCAGCCCCAGCAGCGCCTGCAGCAGCCGGTGGACGTGGCTCGCGGCGAACAGGTCCATGCCGCGCGTCACCAGCGTCACGCCGTCGGCCGCGTCGTCCAGCGTGGCGGCCAGGTGATAGCTTGCCGGCAAGTCCTTGCGCAGCAGCACCACGTCGCCGAAGATCCCGGGCGTGGCCACTTGCGCGCCGGCCCGCTCGTCGATCCATGCGAGCGGGCCGGCCAGCGCCATGGCCCGCGCCGTGTCGAGCCGCCAGGCCGCGCCGCGTGGGTCCACCGGCCGGCCCCGGCAGGTGCCGGGATAGACCGGGCCGTCCGGCCCCATCGCGCGTGCCGCCGCGGCGATCTCGGCGCGGGTGCAGACGCAGGGGTAGAGCAGGTCCATGGCCTTCAGCCGCTCGCCCGCCTCGGCATAGCGGTCGAGCCGCGCGGACTGGAACGCCACCTCGCCATCCCAGCCAAGGCCCAGCCAGGCGAGATCGGCCAGGATCTCGGCGACGAATTCGGGCCGGCTGCGCTCGCCGTCGATATCCTCGATCCGCAGCAGGAAGGCCCCGCCGCGCGCGCGCGCCAGATCGTGCGCGCACAGCGCGGCATAGGCGTGGCCCAGATGCAGCGGCCCGTTGGGACTGGGGGCGAAGCGCGTGCGGATCATGGTTTTTCGCCTAAAGCAATTTTCCCCGCCGGTGAATTCGGCCCGAAGCGGAACATCCTGTGGATTCAGGCGGATCGAGCGACTTGACGCAGAGTCCGGCAAATGCTGATCTATCGCCATGCGCTGCCATGAAACCGCAATGACAGGCTGCAACAGGAGGCCATGCTCAAGTCGGAGCTGATCGAGCGCGCGGCCAAGTTCCGCAGCGCGGCGGAGGACCCCGCCCGAAGCCTTTCCGATTGTCCTGCCCTTGTCCTCAACGCGGATTTCACTCCGCTGTCCTATTATCCGCTCAGCCTGTGGCCGTGGCAGACCGCGATCAAGGCCGTGGTGCTCGAACGGGTGGACATCCTCGAATCCTATGCCCGCGCGGTGCACAGCCCCAGCTGGACGATGCAGATCCCCTCGGTAATCGCGCTGCGGCAATATGTGCGCCCCTCGGAATTTCCCGCCTTCACCCGGTTCAACGTGTTCCTGCGCGACCGCTTCAGTTGCCAGTATTGCGGATCGCCGCACAACCTGACGTTCGATCACGTCCTGCCCCGGCGGCTCGGCGGCCGGACGAGCTGGGAAAACATCCTCACCGCCTGCGCGCCGTGCAACATGCGCAAGGGCGGGCGCACGCCGGCGCAGGCCAAGATGCCGCCGATCGTCAAGCCGATCCGGCCGACAAGCTGGCAACTGCAGGAACGCGGCCGGGCCTTCCCGCCCAACTACCTGCACGAGACCTGGCGCGACTGGCTCTATTGGGATGTCGAGCTGGAAGCGTGAGGGCACTGGAAGCGTGAAAGCGTGGGCCGCTTCGCTGCTGCTTGCCGCCTGCCTGCCCGGCATCGCGGCAGGCCCCGCGCGTGCCGAGGCCGCGCCCGGCACGGCGGCGCGATACCTGGGAAGCTGGACCATCGCCGATGCGCGGCCGGCGCCGTGGGTGGGGGATCGCCAGCCTTCGGGCGCCGCGGAATGGCGCCGGCTGGTGGGCCGCACCGTCACTTTTGCCAGGACCCGGATCTATGGTCCGCCGATGCTGACCTGCCGCAAGCCCGATTACCGGATGATCGCGGTGCCGCCCGACATGCTGTTCCAGGGCACGCTGACCGATCCGGTGGCGCAGGCCAGGGCGCTGGGCTTTGCCGGCGCCACGATCGAGACGCTGGAAACCGGCTGCGCGGGCTGGATCGCGTTCCATTTCGTCGATCCGGCCACGGCGCGCTTCGCGCTGGACGACATGATCTATACGCTGCGGCGGAAATAGCGCGGTTTCGCGGCTTTCGCGCGCTTTCGTCCGGCCGCCCGCAGTGCATCCTTTACCCCAAATTAACCTAGAATACCTAATCAAGGGCCCGCGAAATTCTTTCGGGGGCTTCTTCCAATGCGTCATTACTTGCTGCTTTCGGCCACTTGCCTGCTCGCTGCCTGCGGCGGGGGCGGCGAGACGACCATCAGCACGCCGCCGCCGGTGAACCCCGACGCCGTGCACAGCTTCGTCCATCCCACCGAGCCCAAGACTTATCAGGGCATCGGCGGCAGCCACGTCTTCGAGTACCTGACCGACGAGCGCCAGTGCTGCAACCAGCAGGGCGAGGTCTACGCCGGCAATTCCTCCACCGCGCGCGATTCGGCGATCTCCATCACCTACAACCCGCGCGAGGCGGTCTATACGCTGGAACTGGAGGATCAGCTTTCCGGCGCCGACACCGCGACGCGCTTTCAGGACCCGGGCAGCCGCACCGATTTCGGCGGCGCGGCCGAGCCGCAATGGGGCGTGCCGCACCTGGCCAATCCCAACATCCATTACCTGCAGGCCGGTGACGGCGATCCGCGATCGCCTTATGACAGCAGCGGGTCGGGCCTGGTCAACGCGGGCGACAACCAGCACGCGCCCACGGGCGCGGACGGCAGCAATTACCAGTCGACCACGCTCTTCGTGCTCGAACCGGGCAGCGAGACCAAGTACGTCACCTATGCCGGCTATGTGCGCAACGCCTACAGCTTCAGCACGCTGGAGACCGATACCGGCGCCTATGCCCTGATCGACCATCACCTGGAACGCGGCTCCTTTGCCTTTGGCGAGCGGACCGACAACGGCGCGGTGCCCCGGACGGGCTCGGGCTCGTACCACGGTTCGATGATCGCCTCGATGATCTTCAACCCCACGCTCGACGGGGTGAGCCCCGACGGGACGAACGGGATGCTGCCGAACTACTTCCAGTGGATCGAAGGCACGGCCGACCTGGCGGTGAACTTCGCCAACAGCTCGGTGAACCTCGCGCTGGATGGCAAGGTCTATGCGCCGCACTATGATTACTACACCGGCCCCCAGGAAAGCGTGATCAAGGATCAGGCGACCTTCGCCGCGCATGGCGCGGGCACGATCAACATGATCAACTTCGGCGGCTTCAAGGGCGAGTTCTCCGACGCGCGCTTCGTCAACCCGAACGGCACGACCTATAACGTCAACATCGCCGGCTCCAGCATCGACGGCACCTTCTTCGGCCCCGCCGCCGAGGAAGCCGGCGGCGGCTTCCGCATCGTCGGCGGCAACCCGGATGAGCGCATCGATATTCTCGGCGCTTTCGTCGGCAAGAAGTAATGCCTGCCATTCCGCAGCGCCTTGCCATCGCTTCGGCGCTGGCGGGCGCCGCCCTGCTCGCCGTGCCGGCCAGCGCCGAGGAAGCCCCCGCCAGTGCGGCCGCCGCGCGGGGCGGGGCGACGGCGGTGCCGGGCGCGTGTTCGGGCGGGCGCTGCGATTACCGCCTCTCGCCCGGCCAGATGCTGGCGCTGGCCGAGCGGCTGGTGCTCGAAAAGCATTATGACGAGGCGCGGCCTTTCGTGGCGGCGCTGCGCGATGCGCCGGGCATGGCCATTCCCTATGGCTTCCTCGATGGCCTGATCCGCCTGGGCACGGGCGATGCCAAAGGCGCGGCCGAGCGGTTCCGCGCGATCCTGAAGGACAATCCGGGCCAGACCCGCGTGCGGCTGGAACTGGCCCGCGCGCTGATGATGCAAGGCAATTACGACGGCGCCGAGTATCACTTGCGGCTGGCCGGGCAGGACGAGACGTTGCCCGAGGATATCGCCCGCATGATCGGCAACGCGCGCAGCGCGGTGCGATCCAACCGCCGGTTCCGCTTCGGCTTCGATTTCGGCTTCGCGCCCGATTCGAACATCAATTCGGCGACCGCGGCCGAAACCATCGACGTCAATTTCGGCTCGATGCAAGTGCCGCTCACGCTGGATGCAGAGGCGCGCGCGCGCTCGGGCGTGGGCGTGACCGCGAGCACGTATGCCACGCTGCGCCTGCCGACCGCCGAGAACAGCTCGCTGGTGTTCGATACCAACGCGGCCATGGTCAATTACGAGGACAACACGCTCGACGATTACACCGTGCAGCTTGCCGGCGGGCCGGAACTGCGGCTGGACGGTGACCACACGCTGACCGTGCAGGCCGTCGGCCTCTATCGCTGGTATGGCGGCGAGGTGGCGGCGCGGCAATACGGCGCGCGCGCGACGTTCCAGCAATCGCTCGACCGTTCCCGGCGCATCGCCTTGCAGATCGACGGGCGGCGCAGCGAATCCGATCTCAACACCGGCTACAATGGCTGGCAGATCGGCGCCAATGCCACCTACGAGCAAGTCGTCGCCCGTTCCGCGATCGTTTCGGCCAGCGTGCTCGCCCGGCGCGAATCCGACAAGGAAGACGCCTATTCGAACACCACGTTCGGGCTCAACGCGGGCATCGGCGGCGAATTGCCGCTGGGCATCAACGCCGGCTTGTCGGGCGGCGCCACCTGGTCGAAATACGACGAGGCGCAACCCTTCTTCTCGTTCGAGAAGCGCGAGGAATGGCGGCTGCAGGGCCGGGCCTACCTGGGATTGCGGCAGATTCGCGTCGCCGGCTTCTCGCCCTCGGTCGAATACCAGTTCAGCAAGGTCGATTCGAACTACGATTTCTACGCCAGCGAACGCCACCGCGTGCAGTTCAAGCTGGCGCGGTATTTCTGAGAGCCTGTCTGGAAATGCGCCTTTCGGCGCATAGCGGCACCGGCCCACGCCCCCACCCGGCCTCCCAACGAAATGGTACTCTGTGGGAGGCTGGGTGGAGGCGCGGGCCGGTGCCGCACCGAAATGCGTTTTTCCGCGCATTTCCAACGGGCCTGCTTCGAAACGATAATTCCCGTCATCGATGCTTGAGCCATCGCCGAAGGCGCTAATCGTCCTCCGGTCCATGGATGCCCTTGCCCGCATCCACCGCGCCTGCCACCGCCACGTCCATTGTCACGTTGCCGACGGTGCGCATGATGTCGGGCAGCATTTCCACCGCCACCAGGACGCCCAGCGGCCAGAGCGGCACGCCCATGGCGGCGGCGATCGGCGCGGTCGAGGCGATGAAGCTGACCGTGCCGGGCAGCGAGACCGAGCCGACCGTGGTGACGAAAGCCACCAGCGCGCCCGCCGCGATGGCCGAAGGGGGCAGGTCCACGCCGGCCAGGCTGGCCGCATAGATCACCGCGCCCACGTTCATCGCCGGGCTCGTCACGCGGAACAGCGTGACCGCCAGCGGCAGGACGAATTCGGCGGTGGTGGTCGCCAGGCCCAGCTTGCGCGAGGCGGCGAGCATGGCCGGCAGGCTCGCCAGCGACGACTGGGTCGAGATCGCCACGACCTGCACCGGCATCGCCGCGCGGGCGAACGTGCCCAGCGGCAGGCGCGCGACCAGCCGGGCGAGCGGATAGGCGGCCAGCAGCATCACCGCGCCCAGCGTGCTCACCAGCGTGATATAGTGCGCCAGCGCGCCGATCGCCGCCGCGCCGCTTTGCGCCGCGAGCGAGAGGCCCAGCGCGAAGACGCCGATCGGCGCGAGCGCCAGCACCCAGCCGATCACCACCATCATCGCGCCGGCCATCGCGGCGAACAGCAGCGCGAGCTGGCGGCGCGGCGCTTCGGCCAGCCGGGTCGAGGCCAGGGCGAACAGCGCGACGAAGACGATCACCGGCAGCATCGCATCCCCGGCGGCGGCGGTGACGACATTGCCGGGCAGCAGCGAGCGCACGAAATCGCCGATGCCCGGAACCGAGCCGGGATCGCCGGGGCCGCGCAGCGCGATCCCGGCCGGCGCGGGCGACAGGTCGAGCAGCAGCGGCATCCCCACCGCGCCCAGCACTGCGCTGGCCGCCAGCAGCGCGACGATGAAGCCCAGCGTGCGCCGCGCCATCGCGCCCGCGCGTGCTGCCGCCACGGTCTCGACAATGCCGGTGAACAGCAGTCCGGCGACCAGCGGCAGGATCGTCATCTTCAAGGCTTGCAGCCACAGCCCGCCGGCCGGCTCGGCCAGCGCGAGCAGCGGCGGCAGCGCGGTCGTGCCGTGGAGCAGGAGGCCCAGCAGCAGCCCGCAAACCAGCCCGGCCAGGGTCAGCAGCCCCGGCACGCGGATTTCGGGCATCCGGGATGGACCGGCTTCGTCGTTCATGCGGGCGTGACTTTACCAGCGCGGCGCGACATAGCAATTTGTCAGCAAATCGCGTGATATGGGCAGGGCCATGAGCAAGCAATTCTTCGGCACGGACGGGATTCGCGGCCGCACCAATGCCGGCGTGATGACCGCCGAAACGGCGATGAAAGTCGGGCAGGCGGCCGGCAAGCACTTCCTGCGCGGCGCGCACCGGCACCGCGTGGTGATCGGCAAGGACACCCGGCTTTCCGGCTACATGCTGGAAAACGCGATGGTCGCGGGCTTCACCAGCGTCGGCATGGACGTGGTGCTGCTGGGGCCGATGCCCACCCCCGCCGTCGCGCTGCTGACGCGCGAGCTGCGCGCCGATGTCGGCGTGATGATCTCGGCCAGCCACAACCCTTATGAGGACAACGGCATCAAGCTGTTCGGGCCCGACGGCTTCAAGCTTTCGGATGAGGACGAGCTGGCGATCGAGGCGCTGCTGGGCGAGGATCTGCCGCTGGCCGAGGCGGCCGAGATCGGCCGGGCTCGCCGGATCGAGGATGCGCGCGGGCGCTATATCCATGCGGTCAAATGGTCGCTGCCGCACGATATCCGGCTGGATGGGCTGAAGATCGCGGTCGATTGCGCCAATGGCGCGGCCTATCAGGTCGCGCCTTCCGCGTTCTGGGAACTGGGCGCGGAAATCGTCGCGGTGGGCGTCAGCCCCAATGGCAAGAACATCAACGATCGCTGCGGCTCGACGCACCTCGATCTCATCCAGGAAACCGTGGTCGGATCAGGCGCGGACATCGGCATCGCGCTTGATGGCGATGCCGACCGGCTGATCGTGGTCGATGAACAGGGCAATACCGTCGATGGCGATCAGATCATGGCGCTGATCGGCAGCCAGTGGGCCGCGCAAGGGCGGCTGGCCGGCGGCGGCGTGGTCGCCACGGTCATGTCGAACCTGGGGCTCGAACGCTTCCTCAATGGCCGGGGGATCGACCTGGTGCGCACCCGGGTGGGCGATCGCCATGTGCTCGAAGCGATGCGCGGCGGCGGCTACAATGTCGGTGGCGAGCAATCCGGCCACATGATCCTGCTCGACCACGCGACCACGGGCGACGGCACGGTCGCCGCGTTGCAGGTGCTGGCCGCGCTGGTCCAGTCGGGCAAGCGGGCGAGCGAGCTGCTGCACTTGTTCGATCCCGTGCCCCAGCTCTTGCGCAACGTGCGCTTTTCCGGCGGCAAGCCGCTGGAAGACGCGCGCGTGCGCGCCGCCATCGCCGATGCCGAGGCTTCGCTGGATGGCAAGGGCCGGCTGGTGATCCGTCCTTCGGGCACCGAGCCGGTCATTCGCGTGATGGCCGAAGGCGATGACGCCGGCGAAGTGGAGGCCGCCGTCGCCTGCGTGTGCGAAGCGGTCGCGCAGGTCGCCGCCTGATGCTGGAGATGCGCCCCGATTGCGAGCGCTGCGGCGCGGATCTGCCGGCCGAGGCGCCGGGCGCCTTCATCTGCAGCTTCGAATGCACGTTCTGCACCGAATGCGCCGACGTGCTTGACGAGCTTTGCCCCAATTGCGGCGGCGAGTTGGTCGATCGGCCGACGCGGGCGAAAAAGCACCACGCGCAGCATCCGCCTTCGACCGAGCGCAAGTTTCGCGGCTGACCGGCTGCTAGGGGTCGATCGCGCGGCTTGATCTTGTCGAAGCGCGCGCGCGGCCCTAGCCCGGTGGGATGATTCCCCCGCGCATCCTTTCCATCGCCGGCTCCGACAGCTCGGGCGGCGCGGGCATCCAGGCCGACATCAAGACGATCGCGATGCTGGGCGGCTATGCCATGACCGCGATCACCGCGATCACCGCGCAGAACACGCGGGGCGTCAGCGCGGTGGAGCCGCTTTCGCCCGCGATCGTCGGCGCGCAGATCGATGCCTGCCTGGGCGATATCGGAGTGGACGCGGTCAAGATCGGCATGTTGGGCTCGGCCGCGATCGCCCATGCCGTTGCCGATCGGCTCGCAGCGCTGGCCGCGCCGGTGGTGTTCGATCCGGTGATGGTGGCGACCAGCGGCTCGGTGCTGGCCGATGGCGAGACGATCGCCGCGTTCGAACGGCTGATGGCGCTGGCCACGCTGACCACGCCCAATGTGCCCGAACTGGCCGCGCTGGGCGGCGATGCGGCGATGGCGGCACGCGGCGGGGCCTATCTCGCCAAAGGCGGCGATGCCGAAGGCGACGTGGTGGAGGATCGGCTGGTCGTGCCCGGCGCCGCGCCGGTGGTCTGGCGATCGCCGCGCATCGTCACGCGCCACACGCATGGCACCGGCTGCACATTGTCGAGCGCCATCGCCACCTTGCTGGGCCAGGGCGCGACGCTGGCGGAGGCGGTGGGCGCGGCGCGCGATTTCGTCCGTTCCGCCATGCGCGAAGCGCCCGGCTTTGGCGCCGGGCACGGGCCGCTGGGCCATCAGGCGGTGCGCTGAGGCCAGTCCTTCCGGTCCAGCGCGAGGTAGACGCTGTCGCACCATTCGCGCCCCACCAGCCAGGTCTTCGCGGCGCGGCCGGTCTCGCGAAAGCCCAGCCGTTCGAGCAGCCGCAGCGAGGCCGCGTTGCGCGGATCGACATCGGCCACGGCGCGCTCCAGCCCGTGCGCGGTGAAGACATGGCCCAGCACCGCGCGCAACGCCTCGCCGGCCAGGCCCTGGCCCCACAGGGCGGGATCGAGGATGTAGCCGATCTCGGGAAAGCGATAGAACCCGGCCTTGCCGATCACCCGGCCATGATGCGCGATCACGAAATCCACGCCTTCGTCCGGGGCTGTCGCGATCATCCCGGCCAGCCATTCCCGGCTCTGGTCGCGGTGGGTATGCGGCGGCGTCGACCAGTAGGCCATGGCGCGCGGGTTCGAAAGCAGGGCATGGATCGCGTCCAGGTCGTCCGCGCGCGCGGGCCTGAGGGTCAGGCGCTCCGTGCGCAGCGTGACCATGGGGTCAGCCGCAATCGAGATCGTAGAACTCGACGATCTTGCCCCAGCCATCCTCGGCGGTTTCGCACCAGTGGAACAGCTCCACGTCCCGGGGATTGATCACGCCTTCCTCGGCCATGGCCTCGAAATTGATGATCCGTTCCCAGTATTCGCGGCCGAAGAGCAGGATCGGGATCGGCTTCATCTTGCCGGTCTGGATCAGCGTCAGCGTTTCGAGGAATTCATCGAGCGTGCCGAATCCGCCCGGAAACACCGCCACCGCGCGGGCGCGCAGCAGGAAGTGCAGCTTGCGCAAGGCGAAGTAGTGGAACTGGAACGAAAGGCGCGGGGTGACGTAGGGGTTGGGCGCCTGCTCGTGTGGCAGCACGATGTTCAGCCCCAGCGATTCGGCGCCCACGTCGGCCGCGCCGCGATTGGCCGCTTCCATGATCGACGGCCCGCCGCCCGAGCAGACGACGAACTGGCGCATCCCTTTCTCGACGATGGCGCACTGGCTGGCCATCCGCGCGAGATTGCGGGCCTCGACATAGTATTTTGACTTGGCCACCAGCCGCTCGGCCACGGCCTTGCGCTCAGGCGTGGTCGCGGCCGCGAGCATGGCGTCGCACTGGTCGGGCGCGGGGATGCGCGCGGAACCGTACATCACCAGCGTGGAGCCGATGTTGGCTTCCTCCAGCAGCATCTCGGGCTTGAGCAGTTCGAGCTGGAAGCGCACCGGGCGCAGCTCGTCGCGCAGCATGAATTCCTGGTCGAGGAACGCGAGCCGGTAGGCGGGGTTGCGGGTTTGCGGCGTGCCTTCCTGCGCTTCGGCGAAGGAGGCTTCCTGCTCCGCCTTGTAGAACCGGCGGCGCGTGAGTTTCTTGTCGGTATCGGCCATGCGTGTTCCATGGCGCGTCAGGTTCGTTCCGTCGAGTGCAAAGGCGGCTCGCGAGGCGGCCGATTTGCCGCTAGACCTGTGCCGATGTTGACGCGACGATCGCTGCTGGCGGGCCTTGGCGGTACTGCCGCCATGCTGGCCGCCCCGGCGATTCCGGCCGCCTCGCCCGGTTCGCCCGCATCGCCCCGCCCGCCGCGCCTGCGCGAAGGCGATACGCTGGGGCTGGTCGCGCCGGCGGGTTTCATCGCCGATCGCTTCGGCATCGCCGAGATCGAGGACGCGGTGCGGGCCATGGGGCTGGTCCCCAGGTCCGCGCCGCACATGCTCGATCGCGAAGGCTATCTGGCCGGATCGGACGCCACGCGCGCGCGCGATCTCACCGCCATGTTCGCCGATCCCGAAGTGCGCGCGATCATGGCGGTGCGCGGCGGCTGGGGCTGCGCGCGCATCCTGCCGCATCTCGATTTCGCGGTGATTCGCGCCCATCCCAAGCTGCTTGTGGGATCGAGCGATGTCACCGCGCTGCACCTCGCGCTGGCGGCGCGCACCGGCATCCCCAGCATCCACGGCCCGAACGCGGCGGCAAGCTGGCCGCCGGCCGCGTGGCAATCGTTCCACGATGTCGCGTTCGATGCCGCCACGCCGACTTACGCGGTGCCGCAAGGTCTGGCGGGCGGCCTGGGCCGTACCGCCGGCCGGGTGCGCACGTTCCGTTCGGGCAAGGCGCGCGGGCGCCTGCTGGGCGGCAATCTCTCGGTCCTCTCGGCACTGGTCGGCACGCCCTACCTGCCCGATTTTTCCGGCGCGATCCTGTTCCTGGAGGATACCAACGAGGCCGAATACCGCATCGACCGGATGCTTACCCAGCTCGCGCTCGCGGGGATTCTCGGCAAAGTGGCCGGCGTGGTTTTCGGCCAGTGCACCAATTGCGAGAATCCGGGGCCGTCGTTCGGCAATTTCACCGTCTACGAAGTGCTCGACCGCCAGTTCGCCGATCTGCGAGTCCCGGCGTTCCAGGGCGCGCTGATCGGCCACATCGCCAGCCAGGTGAGCATCCCGGTGGGCGTCATGGCCGAAATCGACGCCGATACCGGAATGATACACCTGCTCGAACCCGCGGTGGCCTGACCGCGCGCGCGATGGCGCCGGGGCGTGGGCCGCGCGTGTCGTGGCTGCCCGCCCTATCTATCTGAAATCATATGGAAACCTGGATGCCCCGCGAGGATTGGTGGTCCATATCTATTATCCTCAAAACTAACGATTTTCTTGCGTTGCGGATTTTCTGATGCCCCCGCCGATACCCCGAGGTTTTCAGGGGGCGGCGTGGTCGAGCTGGCGAAGTTTCCATTGTTCGACGTCGCGTTCGGCCCAGGCGACGCGCTGGCGGCCGAGCGGAATTGGGCGGGGAAATTCGCCCTTCGCGATCAGGCGGTAGATCGTCGCGCGGTGGAGGGAGGTCTCGCGGACAATGTCCTGCATCTTGAGCAGGCGGCCGGGCGCTTCCCGCGCCGGCACTGAAGTACGACTACCCAACGGCTCATCGTCCTTCTTCGGGCGCCCGAATACCAGCCGCTGCCCCGGCAACGTCTTGGTGAAGCAAGCCGACAACCTCTGAAACGTATTTGAAGAGTTGGCCCCATGCATCCTGCGCCGCCAGTACGGCCTCAGCGCGATCAGCGATCGCCTGATCGAGAGCCTGCCGGGTGGCAATCTCGCGGGCAACCGCCTTCCTTACTCCGTCGGCAAACACCTCAAACGTCGCGGGATCAATCCTCTCAGCCATTGGCTTTCCTTCCTTCGTCGCGGGCGTGGTTGAGGCGGGCGGCCGCGCTGGTGCTGCCGCCGCGATCGGGGTGGGCGGCGCGCATCTTGTCGCGCCAGGCGGCATCGATCTCGGCAA
>NZ_JARESE010000002.1 GCF_029076845.1 Novosphingobium album (ex Liu et al. 2023) | reverse complement strand
GACAACCGATCCTACCGGCCATCATAGTCGCCGCTCAACCGGCCATCGTAGTTGTCGCCGCGCAGCTGCAGCAGGACGAGCCTGACGACTATGTTCTGGCCACCGGCGAGACCACCGAAGTGCGCACATTCGTCGAATGGGCCTTCGAGGATGTCGGCATTACGTTGCGCTGGGAGGGCGAGGGCTTGGAAGAGAAGGGCTATTGCGCCGAGACGGGCCGCTGCCTGGTGGAGATCGATCCGCGCTATTTCCGGCCCACCGAGGTCGATCTGCTGATCGGCGATCCCGCCAAGGCCCACCAGAAGCTGGGCTGGCGCCACGAGACCAACGTGCGCGAACTGGCGCGAGAGATGGTGGAGGCCGATCTTGTCGTCATGGCCGATGCCCCCATCGCGAAGGACGGCTGATCGAGGCGGCGCGGCGTGGTCCGCCGGGCGGGTTCCGGGTCCGTGGAATGGCATGCTGATGGCCCTTCGCCAGCCGATGGCCGTGGCTTTCCGATGAAGCGCGCGAACGGGGCAGGCCCGGAACCGGGTGACGTGCCGCTCGGGGATGCCATGGCTCGCGAGCGCATCCGGCGCTCGCTTCGGCGCGGGGCGGCCTGATTATGCGCCACCGCCTCTTTCGCCTGCTGAACAGCATCCAGAAGTGGGACATCTGGCCGGTTGCCTTTCGCCGGGTGCTGATGAAGGCGATGGGCATCGAGGTGGGCGATCGGGTCGTGGTGACGTGCGATGTCGATTTCGTCTTCGGAAAGATCATTTTGCACGATCGCGTCTTCATCAATCGTGGCGTGCTGATCGACGGCGAAGGATCGGTCGCCATCGGGGCGGCAACCCACATCGCGCCGCGATGCATGATCCTGACCGCGACGCACGCCGTGGGAAATCGCGATCGGCGGGCAGGGGGCAGCACCCGGCGCAAGGTCAGCGTGGGACGCGCCTGCTGGATCGGAGCGGGCAGCACGATATTGCCCGGCGTCGCGATCGGCGATGGCGTGATCGTGGGCGCCGGCTCGGTTGTGACCGGCCATATCCCCGACGACGAACTGCATGCCGGCGTCCCGGCGGTCCTGAAGAAACGTCTGGCAAGCGAAGGGCTGGAGGAATGATGCGCAGCGATACCGCGATATGCACCTGGTTCGTCGCCGATGACGCGGCGACCGCTTCGTTCTTCCCGCAGGTCGGCTCGCGCTCCGACGCTTCGGCGACGCAGGCGATCTACTGGCGCTGTACGGTGTGCTTCTATGCCAGCAGCATCGCGCTCAACCCGGACGCGCGGCATATCTTCTTCACCAACACGCGCCTGCCGCGCATCGACGGCGTCGAGATCGCCGAACTGTTCGAGCGCTGGGGCATCGAGACGGTCACGCTGCCGATCACCTATCGCCTTGCCAGCGGCATGGTCAGCAGTTTCGGCAACCAGTTCTATATCTTCGACGTCATCGACTGGCTGGCGCGGGACGGCGCGCCGGCGCGCGCCATCGTGCTCGACAGCGATTGCATCTGGCTCAAGCCCGTCGATGCCATGGCCGCCGAGATCGAGGCCAGCGGCGCGCTGACCTATGATCTCAGCACCGATGTCGACGAGATGATCAATGGCCGCACGCGCGCGCAGCTCGCCCGTTTCCTGGGGCGGCTGGGCGGTCCACCGATGGACGAGACGCACTATTACGGCGGCGAGATCTATGCCGCGCGCCGCGACGTGTCGCGGCGGATTTGCGAGCGCGCGCGGCTGCTCTGGCCGGCGGTACTTGCCGGCGATCCCGACGGTCCGCTCGAGGAAGCGCACCTCCTCTCGCTGATCTACGAGATCGAGGGTCTGCCGGCCGGAACCGCCGATCGTTTCATTCGCCGGATGTGGACCACGTTCCATTACAACAACCTGCGGCCACAGGACGAGGCGCTTGCCGTCTGGCACCTGCCGGTGGAAAAGAAGACCGGTTTCGCCGACCTGTTCAAAGCCATCGCGCGCCATCCCGAGGCCCATCCCGCTCGCGACGCGGGGAGGCTGGGCCTGGAATTTTCCAGTTATGCGCGATTGATGGGGTGGCCGCGCCGCGGGACGAAAAAACTGGCCAGGGACCTGGCGCTCAAGATCCGGGAAAAGGTGCAGCAGTGACCGTAAATCTCTATTCGCTCGCCGGAAAGCGCGTCTTCGTCGCGGGCCATCGCGGCATGGTCGGTTCGGCGATCGCGCGGCGCCTCGCGCGCGAGGACTGTGTCGTGCTCACCGTCGGGCGCGAGGAACTGGACCTGATCGACCAGGCGGCCGTTCGGGCCTGGTTTGCCAGGGAACGGCCCGACGCGGTGTTCCTGGCGGCGGCAAGGGTTGGCGGCATTTTGGCCAATGACACTTATCCCGCCGATTTCCTCTACGACAACCTGATGATCGAGGCCAACATCATCGAGGCGGCGTTCCGCAGCGAAGTTTCCAAGCTGATGTTCCTTGGCTCCTCGTGCATCTATCCCAAATTCGCCGAGCAGCCGATCCGCGAGGATTCGCTGCTGACCGGGCCGCTGGAGCCGACCAACGAGTGGTACGCGATCGCCAAGATCGCCGGGATCAAGTTGTGCCAGGCCTATCGCCGCCAGCACGGGCGCGATTTCATCTCGGCGATGCCGACCAATCTCTATGGTCCTGGCGACAACTTCGATCCGCAATCCAGCCACGTGCTGCCCGCGCTGATACGCAAGGCGCACGAAGCCAGGACAAGCGGTGCGGGGGAAATGACCATCTGGGGCACCGGCACGCCGCGCCGCGAATTCCTGCATGTCGATGATCTGGCCGATGCCTGCGTCTTCCTGATGGAACGCTACAGTGGCGACAGCCACGTCAACGTCGGTTCGGGCAGCGATATTCCGATTCGCGATCTCGCCGGGCTGGTGGCGCAAGTCATCGGCTTTTCCGGTGCCGTCGTGACTGACCCGTCTCGCCCCGACGGCACGCCGCGCAAGCTGATGGACAGCAGCGTGCTGAACGCCATGGGGTGGCATCCGCGTGTCAGCCTGGAGGAAGGGATCGCCGGGGCTTACCAGGCATTCCTGGCCGGTCAGGGGCGCAACGTCTGATCCGCCGCTCCCGGCCTTGCATAGCTGTCCGGCCAGAGTTCGCCGTGCGCGGACCGGCGCCGGGCGATGTCGCGCGCGGTATCGTCCAGCAGCGTCCCCCGTTGCTTCGGGCTGGCATGGCCCAGGCTGCCGAGCGCGTGGATCGGGTGCCTGGCACCGAAACGCCGCCAGAAGCGCGGGCCGGCTTGCGGATCGTAGCCGGCCCGCGCCATCAAGTAGAGCCCCACGACATCGGCGCGCCGCTCGATGCCGCCGGCAACATCCCCGCGCGCGATCGGATCGGCGTAGAGATTGTGGGCCAGTTCATGGCCCATGACCACCGCCAGTTCGGCATCGTCGGCGGTGCCCGCGACGATGCCGGAACGCAGAGTGACGAGCCGTCCGTCCGTGGACGCGTTCCAGCCTTCGCCGCCGATGACCTGCCAGGTCAGGTCGCAGCCTCTGGCCGGCGATATCGTGATGTCCAGCCTCGCGCCATCGCGCTCGACGGCAAGATTGAGCACGCCGTCCGACATGGCGGTGTCGATCAGCGCATTGGCCGTCTCGATCGGCGCATAGTCGGCCTCCTTGCCGTCGGCGGCGGGCGGCGGCGCGCGGTCGATCGCGATCAGGCGATCGCCTTGGCGCAGCCCGGCCCGTGCGGCGGGCGAATCCGCCGCGATCGCGGCGATGGCGAAGCCTTTGTCAAGCCTAGTCAAGGCAGTGAAATCGGGGCGATAGTCCAGGGCATACTGCACCGGGCTGGTGACGGTGAAGCCCGGCAGGAAACGCTGGCGGGGGCACAGGTCCGCGTTCGCGATCGCCAGCCGGTAGCCGACTTGCGCGACGGCCCGATCCTGCGCGATGAACAAGGCGAGCACCCCTGTTTTGGCCTCGTCGGCGTGAGCGGGCAGGGCCGGCAATGCCAGCGCGGCGGCGAGAATCGCGGCCGCGCTGGTCAGGGAATGCCGCAAGGTCATCTGCATCGCTTTGCTGTCCGGTTGCGGCCCGCCCTCCGCGTTGTCGCGATTCTGACTTCGGGCATGGCCAAAGACAAGTACCAAACCCGCGCCGGATCACTGATCGCGGCGGGCCGTTTTGTAATCGCCGCGCCAGCACGTCGCCGGTGGCCGGCATTTGAGCACATGAGGACAGCATGAAGATCGCGATGGTGGGTTCGGGCTATGTTGGCCTGGTATCTGGGGCGTGC
>NZ_JARESE010000019.1 GCF_029076845.1 Novosphingobium album (ex Liu et al. 2023) | reverse complement strand
GACAACCGATCCTACCGGCCATCATAGTCGCCGCTCAACCGGCCATCGTAGTTGTCGCCGCGCACCGAAGGGCGCCACCTGGTGCAGGTCAAGCACCTGATGAAGAACCAGAAGGGCACGACGATGTGCACCGGCACGGCCGAGATCGCCTTGCCGAAGAAGCCGGCCTGACCGGCGGTGGGACAATAGCGGGAGAACGCCGGGATGAGCCCTGATCAGGAACTGGCCGAACTCAGGGCCACTGTCGGCTATCTCAAGGACCGGCAGGACATCCTCGATTGCATCCAGCGCGAAAGCCGCGCGCGCGATCGGCAGGACGTGGCGCAGATCGCCAGCTGCTGGTGGGAAGATGGGGTGGACGAGCACGGACCAAGCGTGACCTTCGCCCCGGAATACCCGGAAAAGGCCAACCTGGGCCACCGGATGAACTTCAACATGACCAGCCACAACATCACCAACAGTGTGTGCGAACTGGATGGCGATACCGCCAATGTCGAATCCTACGTGATCGGCGCGCTCTACTGGCTCGACGGCAAGAGCACGACGATCGCATTCGGCCGCTACCTCGATCGGCTGGAGAAGCGCGGCGGCGAATGGCGCATCGCCGTGCGGCGCTGCACGATCGAGGCGACGGCCGATGGCGACGGCACCTGGGTCCATTCGAAGAACGTCCAGGGCTTCCTCAAGGCGCTGTGGAACGGGCAGGACCCGTCCTACGACCGGCCCTACCAGTGGAAACCGCGCGAGGAAGGCGTGCGCTGGTAGCGCCGCGCCCGGCCCTCCCCGCCTGACGGTCCCGGAATCGCCAGAGCTTTACCCCGCCCGCGCGCCAGCTAGAAAGGCGATCCCCCGAGCATCGGCGCGGGGCGCGAGGGAGACCGCGAAGCGATGGCGAGCGACAGGCGCATGGGGCCCAGGGGATCGGAAATCTGGCTCGCCATGCTGGGCGCGGCCGAGGACATCCTGCGCGAGGAAGGCTATGGCGCGCTCACCTCGCGCCGCGTGTCCGAACGCATCGGCGTCAAGCAGCGGCTGATCTACTATTATTTCCGCACGATGGACGAGCTGATCGTCGAGACGTTCCGCGCGCTGGCGGTGCGCGAGGTCGAACGGCTGAACCGGGCGCTGCTGAGCCGCCACCCGCTGCGCGAGACCTGGCAGATCCTGGTCGAGACGTCCGATACCAAGCTGGTGTCCGAATTCATGGCGCTGGCCAACCGGATCGACGCCTTGCGCCAGGAAGTGGCCGGCTTCATCGAGCATTCGCGCGCGTTGCAAGTGGAAGCCCTGTCGCGCGCGATGGCCGACAGCGCCGCGCCGGGCACGCTTTCCCCCGTGGCCCCCGTGGCCATAGCGATCTTCGCGACCAGCGCCGCGCTTTCGCTCCATCGCGAAGCCGCGCTGGGCATCGCCACCGGGCACGCCGAAGTGCTGCGGGTGATCGAAGACACTATCGCCCGGCTCGATCCGCCGGACCAGGGCCGATCCTAGGCGCGCCTACTTCTCGCTGGCGGGCTTGCCCGGCCAGTAATCGAGCGGGGTGTTGCCCCACTTGAGCCCGGCCTCGCGCGGGTTGATGCAGCCATCCTGGCCCTCGGCGGTGCACACCTTGTATTCCTGCCCGTCGATCCGCACCACGGTGGGGCGTCCCCTGGCGTCCTTCTCGACGATCTCGGGCTTGGGCGCGGCGGCCTGATCGGCATAAGCCACGCCGGTCATGAAGGCGAGCGCGCCGGCGGCGATGGCAAGAGTGAGGTTTCTCATCGAACGGCATCCTTCCCGTGGGTTTCGCGCCGGTCCATCGGCCAGTGCGATACGGCATTCTTCATAGGCTCGCCGGACAGGCCGTCCAAGCGGAAACGCCCGGCTCCGGCACGGCTGGCCGCGCGAACGATCGCATCGGTCGCGCAAACGCGTTCCTCCCCTGCGACGAAGCGGCCTTGCGCGCCGGCGGTGCGTTCCCTAGTTGTTCACGCATGACCGCCCCTCCAGCCCCCCTGCCCACGGCCCTGCCCGATGCGGCCGACGACCCTCTGATCGCCGGCCTAAACCCTCCGCAGCGCGAGGCGGTGCTGACCACCGAAGGGCCGGTGCTGATGCTGGCGGGCGCCGGCACGGGCAAGACCGCGGCACTCACCGCGCGGCTGGCGCACCTGATCCGTATGCGGCTGGCCTGGCCGTCGGAGATCCTGTGCGTCACCTTCACCAACAAGGCGGCGCGCGAAATGCGCGAGCGGGTGGGCAAGCTGATCGGCCCGGCGGTGGAAGGGATGCCCTGGCTGGGCACGTTCCATGCGATCGCCGCCAAGATGCTGCGCCGCCATGCCGAGCTGGTCGGGCTCCAGCCCAATTACACGATTATCGATACCGATGATCAGCTCCGCCTGCTCAAGCAGCTGATCGTGGCCGAGGGGGTGGACGAAAAGCGCTTTCCCGCCCGCCAGCTTGCCGGTTGCATCGATCGCTGGAAGAACCGGGGGCTCAATCCCGCCGATCTCGACGCTGCAGAGAACGAATCTTACGCCAACGGCAAGGGCCAGCGTTTCTACCAGCTTTACCAGGACCGGCTGAAAGCGCTGAACGCCTGCGATTTCGGCGACCTGCTGCTGCACATGCTGAACATCCTGCGGACCCACCGCGAAGTGCTGGAACAGTACCAGCAGCGCTTCAAGTACGTGATGGTGGACGAATATCAGGACACCAACCAGGTCCAGTACCTCTGGCTGCGCCTGATCGCGCAAGGCCGGCAGAACATCTGCGTGGTGGGGGACGACGATCAGTCGATCTATTCATGGCGCGGCGCCGAAGTCGCCAATATCCTGCGGTTCGAAAAGGACTTTCCCGGCGCCAGGGTGATCCGACTGGAGCAGAACTATCGCTCCACCCCGCAGATCCTCGCCGCCGCCTCGGGCCTGATCAACGAGAACAGCCAGCGCCTGGGCAAGACCTTGTGGACCGAGCGGCACCCCGGCGATCCGGTGCGCGTGATCGGCGTGTGGGACGCGCCCGAGGAAGCGCGCCGCGTGGGTGACGAGATCGAGCGGCTGGAACGCGAAGGCGCGCGGCTGGACAGCATCGCCATCCTGGTGCGCGCGCAATACCAGACCCGCGAGTTCGAGGATCGCTTCATCTCGATCGGCCTCAATTACCGCATCATCGGCGGCTTCCGCTTCTATGAGCGCGCCGAGATCCGCGACGCGCTGGCCTATCTGCGCGTGATCGCCCAGCCCGCCGACGATCTGGCGTTCGAGCGGATCTACAACGCGCCCAAGCGCGGGCTGGGCAGCAAGGCGCTGGAAAAGCTGCACGTCCACGCGCGCCGGCGCGGCATCCCGCTGGCGCTGGCCGCGATCGAGATCGCCGATACCGACGAATTGCCGGCCCGCGCGCGCAATACCTTCCTTGCGCTGATGCGCGATTTCGCCCGCTGGCGCGATCTGGGCAAGCAGACCAGCCCGGCCGAGCTGATCCGCACGGTGATGGACGAATCGGGCTATACCGACGCCTTGCAGGCCGAGCGGAGCACCGAAGCTTCCGGGCGCCTGGAAAACCTGGCCGAGCTGGCCCGCGCCATGGAGGAATACGAGACGCTGGGCGATTTCCTCGAACACGTCAGCCTGGTCATGGACAACGACGCGGCGGACGAGAGCGAGAAAGTCACCATCATGACGATGCACGCCGCCAAGGGGCTGGAATTCGATCATGTGTTCCTGCCCGGCTGGGAAGAAGGCGTGTTCCCCTCGCAACGCGCGCTCGATGAAGGCGGGCTGGCCAGCCTTGAGGAAGAGCGCCGGCTCGCCTATGTCGCGATCACGCGCGCGCGGCGGCGCTGCACCATCCTGCATGCGGCGAACCGGCGCATCTACGGCCAGTGGACCAGCTCGATCCCCTCGCGCTTCATCGCCGAATTGCCGACCAGCGAAGTCCATCAGGAAACCACGCTTTCGGGCGGCGCCTCGCTATGGCGCGCGCAGTGGTCCGAACAGTCCGATCCTTTCGCCGATGTCGCGCGCGCGCAGCCGGCGCGCACCATGACGCGCGGCCCCGGCTGGCAGCGGGCGGCCGCGCGCGAATACGATCCCACGCCGCGCCGCATCGCCGAAAGCACGCGCAGCGCCGCCAGCTTCGCGGCAAGGCCGCGCGCCGACATCGCGCCGGGCGCGCGCGTGTTCCATGAAAAGTTCGGTTACGGCACGGTCGCCGCGCAGGAAGGCAACAAGCTCGAAATCGATTTCGAGCAGACCGGCCGCAAGCGCGTGATCGACAGCTTCGTCAAGCTGGCGGACTGAAGGCCGGCGATCCCGCAAGGGCTCCCCGAAGCCGGGAAAACCCGTCAGGCGAGCGCGGAGATATTCAGGAAGCCGGGCACCGGGCCATTCCAGCCGCCATCATCCCTGGTGTCGGCCGGATCGGGTTCTCCGCGCCGGTCACGACGCGGTTCCTCGGCGCGGGGGGCGCTGCGCGGAGCGCGGTCCTCACGCGGGGCCCGTTCCGCACGCGGCGCTCTTTCCTCACGCGGCGTGCGAGCTTCACGCGGGGCACGCTCTTCGCGCGGCGCGCGTTCCTCACGCGGTGTCCGGTCCTCACGGGGAGGACGCTTGGCCTTGGGCTCGCGCCGGGGCTTGTCCTCGCGCGCAGGCTTGTCCTCGCGCTGGGGCCGTTCGGACCCGCCCTCGATCCGCGCTTCATAGACCGGGATCGTGCTCTTGGTCAGCTTCTCGACATTGTCGATCGCCTCGGCATCGGCCGGCGCCACGAACGTGAAGGCCCGGCCCGTCGCGCCGGCGCGGCCGGTGCGGCCGATGCGGTGGACGTAGTCGTCGGGATGCCAGGGCGTGTCGAAGTTGAACACATGGCTGACACCCTTGATGTCGAGCCCGCGCGCGGCGACGTCGGACGCCACCAGGATGTTGATCTGCCCGTCCTTGAACCGCTGCAATTCGGCATTGCGCGCCGGCTGGTCCATATCGCCGTGGATCTCGCCGCTGGAGAAGCCGTGGCGCTGCAGGCTGGTGTTCAGCTCGCGCACCGTCGTCTTGCGGTTGCAGAACACCATCGCGGTGGTGACGTTGTCGGTCCGCAGCAGTTCGCGCAGCAGTTCGCGCTTCTTGCGCTGGTCGATGAAGACCTTGTACTGGGCGATGTTGATGTTGGCGGTGGCCGGCCGGGCCACTTCGATCCGCTTGGGGTTCGACAGGAACTTGTCGGCCAGCTTGGCGATCGGCGGCGGCATCGTCGCCGAAAACAGCAGTGTCTGGCGGCTGGACGGCAGCTTGGTGCAGATATTCTCGATATCGGGGATGAAGCCCATGTCGAGCATCCGGTCCGCCTCGTCGATCACCAGCAGGTCGCAGCCGGTCAGCAGGATCTTGCCCCGCTCGAACAGGTCCATCAGCCGGCCGGGCGTGGCGATCAGCACGTCGACGCCATCCTGCAGCGCCTTGACCTGATCGCCCATCTGCACGCCGCCGATCAGCAGCGCCATGCGCAGATCGTGGTTCTTGCCGTACTTCTCGAAATTCTCGGCGACCTGGGCGGCCAGTTCGCGCGTCGGCTCCAGGATCAGCGAGCGCGGCATCAGCGCGCGGCGGCGGCCATGCGCCAGGATGTCGATCATCGGCAGGACGAAGCTGGCGGTCTTGCCGGTGCCCGTCTGGGCGATGCCGATCAGGTCACGCATCATCAGGACGGAAGGGATCGCCTGCGCCTGGATCGGCGTCGGTTCATCGTATCCGGCGGCAGCGACCGACTGCAACAATTCGTCTGACAGGCCGAGATCGGCGAATTTCATAGGCTTCTTGGGTTTCCGGAAAAATGCCGCGCGGCGTCGGGGAAACAGAACCGGGGCGACCCGGCCTTGCGCTCCTGTCGCGAGGCTCCGGGCGGCCCTTTGCCCAACAGGGAGGGAAAGTCAAGGAAATGCGCCGGAAGGCCCATTCCCACGCCGATCCTCAATCCCCCACCTCGACAAGCTGGCGAATCCGCGAAAGCTTGCAGTTGGCGCCGTTGCGCGAAAGCAGTGTGTCGCGATTGACGCAAAGCTGGCCATCGCCGGTGCGCGCCAGCAGAAAGCCCGAATAGAAATCGCGCGATTTGCACGCGCGCTCCAGCTCGGCGCTGACGATCCGCTGGTCGCGCATGAACAGCAGCAGCCGGTTGCCGCCATTGGGCTGCACCCCGGTGATGCCCGCCGCCGGCAGGCACTTGCCGATCTTGCGCTCGCTGAAATGGGGGCCGATCTCACGGTCAGGCAAGTTGAACAGCATGTCTGGCCGCGTCGGCATCGGCGCGCGCGGCGTGATGCGGATGGTCATGCGCTGCTCGATCCGCACTTGCCACGCGCTGTCGGGGCGAAAACCCTGGCTGACCGGATCGAGCGCCCAGGCCGGCGCCGCCTGCACGTCGGGACGGTCGGGAAAGGCATTGGCCGCGATGGCGGTGCCCGGATCGAAATCGGTCGGCGTGGCCACGCCCGCTTCCGCCACGACCTCGCGGTTCGCCTCAACCGTGCCGGCCGCGGGCAGCAGCAGCATCAGCGGCGTCAGCAAGGCAGCGGCAAAATTCATCAATCAATCGAACCCCGGGGAGCGAAAATGCACGCCTCGATGCCATACCGCAAGAGCTTGAACCGCCGCTTAACCCGGCCCAAGTGGGATGCAAGCCCCCTCCATCTGTGCCAAAGACGCCCACCATGACCGCGACGCGCAATCCCACCCAGGCCTTTCTTGACGAAGCCGCCGCCCTGCTCGGCCCGCGCGGGCTGACCCGGGACGCCGATCTGATCGCCCCCTGGCTGACCGACTGGCGCGGGCGCTTCACCGGGCGGGCCTGCGCCATGGCCTCGCCCGCCAGCACGGCCGAGCTGGCCGATCTGGTGCGCCTGTGCGCCGCGCATGGCGTGCCGATCGTGCCGCAGGGCGGCAACAGCGGCATGTCCGGCGGGGCCACGCCCGATACATCGGGCCACGCGCTGCTGCTTTCGCTGCGGCGGATGAACGCCATCCGCGAGATCGACGTGGAAAGCCGCCGGCTGACTTGCGAGGCCGGGCTGGTGCTGCAGACGCTGCACGAGGCGGCCGAAGCCCAGGGCCTGCGCTTTCCCCTGACGCTGGGCGGCAAGGGCTCGGCAACGGTGGGCGGCCTCGTCTCCACCAACGCGGGCGGCAGCCAGGTGCTGCGCCACGGCTCGATGCGCGCGCTGGTGCTGGGGCTGGAAGCGGTGCTGGCCGATGGCAGTGTGTTCTCGATGCTCACCCCGCTCAAGAAGGACAACCGGGGTTTCGATCTCAAGCAGCTCATGATCGGCTCGGAAGGGACGCTGGGCATCGTCACCGCCGCGACACTGCGACTGGTGCCGGCAGTGGCCGAACGCGTGGTGATCTGGGCAGGCGTGCCCTCGCTGCAGGCGGCGCGCGCGCTGCTGCTGCATTGCGAGGATGCGGCCAATGCCGCGCTGGAAGGCTTCGAGGTGATGCCGCAGGCCTGCCTCGACGCCGTACTGGCGCATCTGCCTGGCGCGCGCGCGCCGCTGGACGGCGCGCATCGCTGGCACGTGCTGATCGAGGTGGTGGCCGATCGCGCCACCGCCGCCACCCTGCGCGATCGCTGCGAGGCGATGATGGCCGATGCCTTCGAGCGCGACCTGCTCGACGATGCGGCGATCGCCGCCAGCGAAAGTCAGGCCGAGGCGTTCTGGCTGCTGCGCGAATCGGTCGCGCCGGCCGAACGCGCGCGCGGCCCGGCCGTGCAGCACGATATCTCGGTGCCGGTCGAGCGGATGCCCGAATTCGTCGATGCCGCCGTGCCGCGGATCGAATCCGCCTGGCCGGGCACCGAGGCGGTCGCCTTCGGCCACCTGGGCGATGGCAACGTGCATTTCCACGTCATCGCCCCCCGCGTTACCGACGCGGCCGCCTGGCAGGAGCGCGACGGCAAGGCGATCAGCCGGCAAGTCCACGATCTGGTCACGGCCTGGGGCGGCTCGATCTCGGCCGAGCACGGCATCGGCCAGCTCAAGCGCGACGAGCTGGCCCGGCTGGGCGATCCGGTGGCGCTGGCGATGCTGCGCGCGGTGAAGCACGCGCTCGATCCGGCGGGCCTGCTCAATCCCGGCAAGCTCGTCTGAACCCGCGCCGCGCACCGCCGGTTTGCCCCAAGCTTGCGCCACACTGCGCGAGCGCCTAAAGGCACGCCCTTATCGAAATCCCAGCTTGCGGAGAGTACCAATGGCCACCGCGCCGAAGACTGCATCCCTGCCCCTGTTCTACAAGGACCTGATCCCGCTCAACACCCAGGAGCACGCCAATTACTCCGCGCGCTCGACCAACAAGGCGGCGTGGATGGTGGGCGCACATGCGATTCCGCTGACGGTCGAGGAATTCCCGATGGCGCAGCGCCATTATCCCATCGTGTTCTCGACCGGCGACGATCCGGTGCCGCTGGCGCTGATGGGCATGAATGAAGGCGTGAACGTGTTCGTCGATGATGATGGCACCGTCAACACGCCGATCTACGTGCCGGCCTATGTCCGCCGCTATCCGTTCCTGCTGGCCAAGCTGCAGGCCGACAAGCCCGACCTTTCGCTCTGCTTCGATCCCACCAGCGAGCTGATCGGCGAGTTCGAGGACGGCAAGCCGCTGTTCGCCGACGGTGCCCCCAGCGCAAGCTGCCAGGATACGCTCAAGTTCTGCGAGCACTTCGAGCAGGCGGGCGCCCGCACCGGCCAGTTCGTCGCCGAGCTGAAGAAGCACGACCTGCTGATGGATGGCGAGCTCAACATCGAATCGGGCCAGGCCGGCGGCCAGCCGTTCATCTATCGCGGCTTCCGCATGGTGGACGAGAACAAGCTGCGCGATGTGCGCGGCGATGTGCTGCGCGGCTGGAATCAGAGCGGGCTGCTGCCGCTGATCTACGCGCATCTGTTCTCGCTTGAACTCGTGCGCGAGATCTTCGGCCGTCAGGTGCAGCTCGGCAAGGTCGCCGCGCCGCAGCTCGCACAAGCCTGAAACCACGGAAATCCGCCCCGATCGCGCGATCGGGCTGCGCTACGGCCAGCCAGCCGTGGCGATCGCGGCATCGTGGTTCCAGTCGGGGCTTGAAACCGGCGGCGGCCTGCCATATGTAGGACGAGTTCCATCAGCGCTACCCTCATGGCCTGATGGTGCGTGGTGCACCCCGTGCACCTCCTCCCTGAACCTTGGCCACCTCGCGCTCCCCGCGCGAGGTGGTTTCTTATGTGGGGGATGCTTCGGGCGTATGCGCGCCGGTTTTCGGCGCTTCGCCCCGGCTATTCCGCCGCTTGCGACCAGCGCGTGTCGCCCGCCTGCCCCAGTGCCGAGACTTCGCCGGCAAGCTGGCGCACCAGCCCGGTCAGCAGGTCCGCCACATCGTCCAGGCCCGGCGCGATCGGTTCGGCCAGCCGCGAATCGAGATAGAGCGCCCGGTCGATCTCGATCTGCATGGCATGGATGCCCCGATCCGGGCGCGCATGTCGTTCCAGCACATAGCCGCCGGCATAAGGCCGGTTGTGCGCGGCTTCATAGCCGCTCTGGTTGAAATGGGCGAAAGCCCCCGCCACCAGGCTGCCATGGCATGTCGCGCCGAAGCGATCGCCGATCACGAAACGCGGCGTGCTCACGCCGGGGCGTGCGGGCAGCGGCGGCATCGAATGCAGGTCCAGCAGCAGCGCCGCGCCCCAGCGCTCGCGCACCGCCGCGATCGCGCCCGCCAGCGCCTGATGATAGGGCGCGTGGATGCCGGTGATCCGCGCGGCCAGATCGGTCTCGTCGTGCCGCCGGCGCCAAAGCTCGCCCATGCCCGGCAAGCGGCGCGGAATCAGGCCAAGGCCGCTGCGCGCGCGGCGGCCGGGGGCAAAGCTGCCGGGATCGGGCCGCTCATTCCGCCCGAACATCTCCCAGTCGACATCGTCGGGCGCGCGGTTGAGATCGATCATCGCGCGCGGCGCATGGGCCACCAGCAGCGTCGCCCCGGTGGCGCGCGCGACGGCGATGGCCACGCGATCGACGAATCGGTCTTCCAGCTTCAGCGCGGCCGACGCGGGCTGGCGCATGTCGCGCAGCAAGGCGCGCGGATAGGCGCGGCCGGCATGGGGCACCGCGATCAGCACGGGCAGCGCCGAAGGCTCCGATCCGGTCAGCGTGAAGGCCGGGACGCCCGCGGCGCCGGGGATGATCCCGCCCGCGCGCCGCCGCGAATCGCCTTCAGCCTCGTCATTGCTCATAGGCCTTCAGGCTGTCCTTTTCCGCGCGCTGTGTCAAAGCCGGGCAGGCGCCAGATCACACAAGAATCTTAACCCCTGCCGCGCTATAGCGCGATCAAGGGCATCGCGCCGCCGTTCGCGACGGGGATGTCCTTTGCCGCCACCCGTTGTCGCCCATCAGTCCGAGCGAGAAGGTCATGATCCGTATCCTGCTAGCCGAAGATGACGAGGCGATGCGCACTTATCTGGGCCGCGCGCTCGAGAACGCCGGATACGAAGTCGTCGCGGTCGATCGCGGGACCGATGCCTTGCCTTATCTGCGGAACGAGAAGTTCGACCTGCTGCTTTCGGACATCGTCATGCCCGAAATGGACGGGATCGAGCTGGCGCAGCACTGCGCCGAAGTCTCGCCCGGCACCAAGGTCATGTTCATCACCGGCTTCGCCGCCGTCACGCTGCGCGCCAGTCGCGAGGCGCCGCAAGCCAAGGTGCTGTCCAAGCCGTTCCACTTGCGCGACCTCGTGCTGGAAGTGCAGCGCGTCTTCGGACTGAGCGCGCAGGCGCAGATCTGAGGCGCGAAATTAGCCGTTCAAACCGGCTTGCATCGTCGCGGGCTCGACGCTAAATGGCCCTTCCGCCGGGGGCACTCCCTTCCGGCAGACGCGAATGGCTCGGGCGTATAGCTCAGTGGTAGAGCACTATGTTGACATCGTAGGGGTCGCAAGTTCAATCCTTGCTACGCCCACCATTCCCGTAACACCACAGGCAACCCGTCGCGAAAGCGGCGGGTTTTTTGTTGCGCGGCGTGCTTGGCGAAGGGCGCCGATCGCATCCGCGCTTGGCTGGCGGCACCTGATCGCTCTCCTTCGGCCCCGCTGAAGCAAGCGTGACTATCCCCATTGTCGCTCCCGTCACCCCGGCACAAGGCCGGGTTGACGAGCGAATGCAAGGGACTGCCGTTCGCCGTATTTGGCGGCTTCCGAATCTATCCGCGCTGGCTAACGCCCCTGCCAGTTGGGCTTGCGCTTTTCGGCGAAGGCGCGCGCGCCTTCCCTGGCGTCTTCGGAGACGAAGACATGCGCGATGTAGGGCGCCTGCAGCGTATTGATCTCGTCGGCCGGCCAGAGCCAGGAATCGCGCACGATCCCTTTCGATGCCGCCACCGCCAGCGGGCCATTCGCGGCGATGGTCGCGGCCAGTTCGCGCGCCGCCGCGATCGCCGGCCCATCGGTCACGCGGTTGACCAGGCCCAGGTCATAGGCGCGCTGCGCCGTGATCGGATCGCCGGTCAGCGCCAGTTCCATCGCCAGTTGCCGGGGCAGGAGGCGCGGCAAGTGGACCACGCCGCCACCACCCGCGACCAGCCCGCGCTTGACTTCGGGAATGCCGAACCGGGCGTTGACGTTGGCCACGACCAGATCGCAGGCGATCGCCAGTTCCAGGCCGCCAGCCAGCGCGTGTCCGTCCACCGCGGCGATCACCGGCTTCTTCGGCGTCCACGAGGTCAGCCCGCCAAAGCCGCGCTCGCCCGCGACCGGCAATTCGCCCTTGAGAAATCCCTTGAGGTCCATGCCCGCGCAGAACGTACCGCCCGCGCCCGTCAGAATCGCACAGCGCAGCGCGGGCTCCGCGTCCAGGCGGTCCATCGCCTCGGCGATCGCCTCGGCCGCCGCCTTGGTCATCGCGTTGCGCTGTTCGGGACGATTGATCGTTACTTCCAGGATGCCGTCGGCATCGGTTACAAGCACTTCGTCGCTCATTCTCGCCTCTCACGGTTACTGGTTCCGTTCATGGGAACTCGCTCCCCGAGTGCCGCCTCCCCGACACGCTGTCCAGCGGATACTTGCCTTGCTAAGCGCCCGATCGCTGCCTAAGAAGCCGCGAATTTCTCATTCCCAGGGGAGCTTTCAGGCATGGCGAAGATCAAGGTCAAGAACCCGGTCGTGGAGATCGACGGCGACGAGATGACGCGAATCATCTGGCAATGGATCCGCGAGCGACTCATCCTTCCCTATCTCGATATCGACTTGCAGTATTATGACCTTTCGATCGAGAACCGCGACGCCACCGACGATCAGGTGACGATCGACTGCTCGAACGCGATCAAGGCCTGCGGCGTCGGCGTGAAGTGCGCCACGATCACGCCCGACGAAGCGCGCGTCGAGGAATTCGGCCTCAAGAAGATGTGGAAGTCGCCCAACGGCACGATCCGCAACATCCTGGGCGGCGTCGTCTTCCGCGAGCCGATCGTGATCTCCAACGTGCCCCGGCTGGTGCCGGGCTGGACCGATCCGATCGTCGTCGGCCGTCACGCCTTCGGCGACCAGTATCGCGCCACCGACACGCTGATCCCCGGCCCCGGCAAGCTGCGCCTCGTCTGGGACGGCGACAACGGCGAGAAGATCGATCTCGACGTGTTCGACTTCCCCTCGCCGGGCGTCGCCATGGCGATGTACAACCTCGACGATTCGATCCGCGATTTCGCCCGCGCCTCGATGAACTACGCGCTCGATCTGGGTTGGCCACTGTACCTTTCCACCAAGAACACGATCCTCAAGGCCTATGACGGCCGCTTCAAGGATCTGTTCCAGGAAGTGTTCGACACCGAAGGCTTCGCCGAGAAGTTCAAGGCCAAGGGCATCGTCTATGAGCACCGCCTGATCGACGACATGGTCGCCTCCGCCCTCAAGTGGAGCGGCAAGTTCGTCTGGGCCTGCAAGAACTACGATGGCGATGTCCAGTCCGACACCGTCGCGCAGGGCTTCGGCTCGCTCGGCCTGATGACCTCGGTGCTGATGGCGCCCGACGGCAAGACCGTCGAGGCCGAGGCCGCGCACGGCACCGTCACGCGCCACTATCGCCAGCACCAGCAGGGCAAGGCGACCTCGACCAACCCGATCGCCTCGATCTTCGCCTGGACGCGCGGCCTGATGTATCGCGGCAAGTTCGACGATACGCCCGAAGTGGTGCAGTTCGCCGAAACGCTCGAAAAGGTCTGCATCGAGACGGTCGAGGAAGGCAAGATGACCAAGGACCTGGCCTTGCTGATCGGGCCGGACCAGTCGTGGATGACCACCGAGCAGTTCTTCGAGGCGATCGTCGAGAACCTCGAAAAGGCGATGGCCGCCTGAGGCCGAGCCGCCCGGTTCATCATCGACCGGCATGAATTGAAGGCGATCGGGCAGCCCGCCCGGTCGCCTTTTTCATTTTCCCGGTCGGGCCTGCCCTGCGATGGCCCCCGCGCGTGACAAATCCATTCACCCTGCCATAGTGGCCGGACATGGCCGGATCGAGCGAACTTTACTCCCCCTTCCTGTCCGATGCGCTGGTGATCCTGGGCGCGGCCGGCATCGTCATTCCGGTGTTCTCGCGCTTTCGCATCACGCCGGTCATCGGCTTCATCCTCGTCGGGCTGCTGGTCGGCCCGTTCGGGCTGGGGCGGCATGTGTTCGATTATCCCTGGCTGTCGTACATCACGATCACCGATCCGGGGGGGCTGGATGTCTTCGCCGAGTTCGGCATCATCCTGCTGCTGTTCTCGATCGGGCTTGAGCTTTCGTTCGATCGCCTGTGGCAGATGCGCCGGCTGGTGTTCGGGCTGGGATCGCTGGAGCTGATCGTCACCGGCGGGGCGATGACCTTCATTCTCGCCGCGATCGGGCAGCGTTTCGATGGCGCGCTGGCGCTGGGGCTGGCCTTGGCGCTGTCCTCCACCGCGCTGGTGCTGAAGATCACCAACACGTCCACGCCGGTCGGCCGGGCGGCGCTGGCCATGTTGCTGTTCGAGGATATCGCGCTGGTCCCGATCATCTTCCTGCTGGGCGCGCTGGCGCCCAACGCGGCTGGCGGCGTGGGCGATCTGCTGAACACGCTCCTGCTGGGAGCCGGCGTGATCCTGGGGCTGCTGGTGGTCGGCCGGTTCGGGCTGCCGCGCCTGTTCGCGCAGGCCGCGCGGACCAAGAGCCCGGAGCTGTTCCTTGCCGCCAGCCTGCTCGTCGTCATCGTCGCCTCGCTGGCCACGGCGGCGGTCGGCCTGTCGCCCATCGTCGGCGCGCTGATCGCCGGGCTGCTGATCGCCGAGACCGAATACCATTCCGAAGTCGAGCAGATCACCGAGCCGTTCAAGGGCCTGGCGCTCGGCGTGTTCCTCATCACCATCGGCATGAGCATCGACTTGCGCGTGGTGGCGCAGAACATCGTGCCGATCGTGACCGCCACGGTCGGCATCATCGCGCTCAAGGCGGCGGTCACGGGCATGTTGCTGCGCCTGATGGGCGCGCGGCGCGGCACCGCGACCGAGACCGGCATCCTCATGTCCAGCCCTTCGGAAACGACGCTGATCGTGCTGACCGCCGCCACCGGCGCGGAGCTGATCCAGCCGGGCACCGCGCAGTTCTGGCAGATCGTCACCGCCATCGGCCTGACCGTGACGCCGCTGCTGGCGCTCGCCGGCCGTTCGATGGGCCGCCGCGTCGATGGCGTCGAAGCGCCGACGGCCGCCGAAGAGGCCGCCACCGGCCGCGCGGTCGTGGTCGGCTTCGGCCGGGTCGGCCGGCTGGTCGCCGATATGCTGGAACACCATGGCAAGCCTTATGTCGCGGTCGATTCCGATGCCGATCTGGTCAGCGAAGGGCGCCGGCAGGGCTATTCGGTCGCTTTCGGGGATGCGGCGCGCGGCAATGCGCTGGTGGCGCTGGGCGCCGACAAGGCATCGGCCGTGATCCTGACCATGGACGAGCCGGTTTCCGCGCAGCGCCTGGTGCGCAAGCTGCACGCCCAGTTTCCCGACATGCCGATCATCGCCCGCGCGCGCGATGCCAGCCACGCGGCCGAACTCTATCGCGCCGGCGCCACGCTGGCCGTGCCCGAGGCGCTGGAAAGCTCGCTCCAGCTATCCGAAGCGGTGCTGGTCAACCTGGGCGTGCCGATGGGCCCGGTGATCGCCTCGATCCACGAGAAGCGCGACGAGCTGCGTGACCTGATCATGGAGGAAGGCGGCCTGGCCGAGCGGCCCAGGCTGCGCAGCGCCAGCCTGAAGGAACGAATGGGTTAAGCCTGGCCCGTCGCCACGGGCCGTGCCGGATCGCTGGTCCATTCGCTCCACGAGCCGGGATAGAGCTTCGCGCCTTTGAGCCCGGCGATTTCCATCGCCAGCGCGTTCGCACACGCGGTCACGCCCGATCCGCATTGCATCACCGCCTTGTCGGGCGGAGTTTCGCCCAGCACCATGGCGAATTCGCGCGCCAGTTCCGCCGGGAGCTTGAACTTGCCGGTGGCATCGAAATTGTCGCGCAGGAAGCGGTTGCGCGCGCCGGGAATGTGCCCCGAAACCGTATCGAGCGGATGCGGCGCGCCTGCAAAGCGCGCCGGATCGCGCGCGTCGACCACCAGCAGATCGCCCCTCGCGATATTGGCCAGCACCTCGTCCGCGCTGACCACGCCGCCCACCAGCGCAGGCGCGATGGTGAAATCGCCCTCGGCCACGGGGGCCGGATCGTCGCTTTCCAGCACGAACCCCTCGGCCAGCCACGCCTGCCGCCCGCCATCGAGCACCGCGACCGCCTCGTGCCCCAGCCAGCGCAGCATCCACCACAGCCGCGCCGCGTAGAAACCGCCATTGCCATCATAGGCGACGACCTGCTGGCCGCGATGCAGCCCCAGCGCGCGCAGGCGCGCGGCCAAGGCGGCGGGATCGGGCAGCGGATGGCGGCCATTGCTGCCGTCGGGCCGCGCGGACATATCGTCATCGAGATGGACGTAGCGCGCGCCGGGGATATGCCCGGCCCGATAGACCGAGCGCCCCCTGGCGGGATCGCCCAGGTCGAATTCGCAATCGAGCACCAGCACCGGCGCGCCTTGCCCGATCAGATCGTGCAGCGCCGTGGCCGGGATAATCGTGGTCCAGGCCATCGGGGTCAACCGGCCAGTGCCGCCCTGACCGCCGCGATCGCTTCGGCGCCCTTGCCGCCATCCGGCCCGCCGCCTTGCGCCATGTCCGGCCGGCCGCCACCCCCCTTGCCACCGAGCGCCTCGACGCCGAGCCGCACCAGATCGACCGCGCTGAACCGGCCGATCAGATCATCGGTAACGGCAACCGCGAAGCTCGCCTTGCCTTCGTTCACCGCGCAGATCGCCGCCACGCCCGAGCCCATGCGCTGCTTGGCCTGATCGAGCAGCCCGCGCAGTTCCTTGGGATCGAGCCCTTCAAGCACCTGGCCGGAGAACTTCACACCGCCGACTTCCTCGTCCACCGGCCCGGCCGCGACCGCGCCGCCGCCGCCCAGCGCCAGCGCTTTCTTCGCTTCGGCCAGCTCGCGCTCCAGCTTCTTGCGCTCGTCCAGCAGCGCGGCGACGCGCGCTTCCACGTCCTCGGGCGTGGTGCGCAGCAGGCTGGCCGCGCCTTTCAGCGCATCCTCGCGATGGACCAGCCATTGCCGCGCGCCTTCGCCCGTCAGCGCCTCGATCCGGCGCACGCCCGAGCTGACCGCGCTTTCCGAAACGATCCGAAACACGCCGATATCGCCCGTGGCGTTGACATGGGTGCCGCCGCACAGCTCGACCGAATAGGCGTGCCCGCTGGCGTTCCAGTTCGCCCGTCCCATGGCCAGCACGCGCACTTCCTCGCCGTATTTCTCGCCGAACAGGGCCATGGCGCCGGCGGCCACGGCATCGTCCGGGCTCATCAGCCGGGTGGTGACGGGATCGTTGTGGCGGATCTCGGCATTCACCTCGGCCTCGATCACGGCGATATCCTCGTCGCTCAGCGCCTTGGGGTGCGAGAAATCGAAACGCAGGCGATCGGGCGCCACCATCGAGCCCTTCTGCGTGACGTGATCGCCCAGCCGGTTGCGCAGCGCCGCGTGGAGCAAGTGCGTGGCGGAGTGATTGGCGCGGATGGCATCCCGCCGCGCGGTATCGACCGCGAGATGGACGGTATCGCCCACCCGGATCGTGCCCGCCTCGATCCGGGCCTGATGCGCGTGCAGGCGGCCGAGCGGCTTGGCCGTATCCGCCACCACGATGCGCAGGCCATCGCCCCCGGTGATCATGCCGGCATCGCCGACCTGGCCGCCGCTTTCGCCGTAGAACGGCGTCTGGTTGACGATGATCGACACCGCTTCGCCAGCGGTGGCCGAGGAGACTTCGGCGCCATCCCTGACCAGCGCGACGACGCGGCCCTCGCCGCTGGTCGAGGCATAGCCGGTGAATTCGGTGGCGCCGTTGCGCTCGGCAATGTCGAACCAGATCTCGTTGGAAGCGGCATCGCCGGAGCCTTTCCACGCGGCACGGGCAGCGGCCTTCTGCTTCGCCATCGCCGCATCGAAGCCCTCGCGATCGACCGCGATGCCGCGCGCGCGCAAGGCGTCCTCGGTCAGATCGTAAGGGAAGCCGAACGTATCGTAGAGGCGGAAGGCGGTGTCGCCGGGCAGGCTGTCGCCTTCGCCCAGGCC
The DNA here is from genome assembly GCF_029076845.1 of Novosphingobium album (ex Liu et al. 2023). GTDB lineage: Bacteria > Pseudomonadota > Alphaproteobacteria > Sphingomonadales > Sphingomonadaceae > Novosphingobium. The sequence goes on along the minus strand of NZ_JARESE010000019.1, from coordinate 126,767 downwards.
CACGGTCGCCTCATCCAGCAGGCGCAGGCCCTTGTCGAGCGTCTGGCGGAAGCGGGTTTCCTCGCGTTCCAGCACTTCCTCGATCAGCGGCTGGCCCCGGCGCAACTCGGGAAAGGCATCGCCCATCTCGGTGACGAGCGCGGGGACGAGGCGGTGCATCAGCGGGTCCGCCGCGCCGAGCAGGTGCGCGTGGCGCATCGCGCGGCGCATGATGCGACGCAGCACATAGCCGCGCCCCTCGTTCGAAGGCAGCACGCCATCGGCCAGCAGGAAACTGGTGGAGCGCAAGTGATCGGCGATGACACGATGGCTCGCCCGGTTCTCCCCCTCGGCGGGAACCCCGGTAAGGCTCACCGAAGCGGCGATCAGCGCGCGGAAGGTGTCGATATCATAGTTGTCATGCTGGCCCTGCAGCACGGCGGCGATGCGTTCCAGCCCCATGCCCGTGTCGATCGAGGGCTTGGGCAGATCGCCGACGATCTCGCCCGCCGCCTGCTCGAACTGCATGAACACCAGGTTCCAGATCTCGATGAAGCGATCGCCATCTTCCTCGGGCGATCCCGGTGGACCGCCCCAGATGTGATCGCCATGGTCATAGAAGATTTCCGAGCACGGGCCGCAGGGGCCATCATCGCCCATCGCCCAGAAGTTGTCCTTGGTGGGGATGCGGATGATCCGGTCCTCGGGCAATCCGGCGATCTTCTTCCAGAGATCGAACGCCTCGTCATCGGTGTGATAGACGGTGGCGAGCAGCTTGTCCTTCGGCAGCCCCCATTCGCTGGTCAGCAAGGTCCAGGCATGGGTGATCGCTTGCTCCTTGAAGTAGTCGCCGAAAGAGAAATTTCCGAGCATTTCGAAGAAGGTATGGTGGCGCGCGGTATAGCCGACGTTGTCGAGATCGTTGTGCTTGCCACCGGCGCGTACACACTTCTGCGAGGACGTCGCGCGGGGGATCGCGCGGGTCTCCAGCCCGGTGAAAACGTTCTTGAACGGAACCATGCCCGCGTTGACGAACATCAGCGTCGGGTCGTTATACGGCACCAACGGCGCCGACTGGACCACCTCGTGCCCATGCGAGCCGAAGTATTCGAGGAAAGAACGGCGGATTTCGTTGGTCGAGCTCATGTCTGCGCCGATAAAACAGGCGCTGTTCTGCGGCAAGCGCGAAGGCACGATCGCGGTGATCGGGCGAACTATTCGCTCGCGCCGGTGCTCTCTCCGGCGGGAACCATGACCGCGAGCGCGGCCGGGCGAATGGCGAAGCGCAAGGGGAAAGGCATTTGGTGCACTTCACCGTCGATCGCGACCTGGTGCTCGCCATGGCCCGCGACCACGACTTCGCGCGCATCGGCCAGCGCGGCGAAATCGGCTTGTGGATCGGCCTTGCCCGCCAGCACCCGGATCGCGGTCACGATGAGCCCGAGGCTGCCGCGCTCGGCGACCGCATAGAGCGAGAGCAGCCCGTCGCGCAGCTCCGCCCGTTCGCCCAGCCGGCCCGTGGCAAGCGAATAGCGGTTGTTGCCGACGAACAGCAGCGGGGTCTTGATGAAGCGCGTCTCGCCATCGATCATCAGCCGGACATGGCGCGCGCCCGGCCGCGCCAGCACGCCGAGCGCGGCGGGGATCGTCGCCAGCCATTTCGGCAAGGCGCGCCGATCGCGATCGCGAACCATGCGCGCGTAAATGCCGATCGAGGCGTTGTTGATGAACAGGCGATCGCCGGCACAGCCCAGATCGATCCGGCGTGCGTGATCTCCGGCGGCCACCCGCGCCGCCTGCTCCAGCGTGCCGTCCAGCCCGATGGCATGGGCGAAGTGGTTGAGCGTGCCGAGCGGGAGCACGGCGAGGCGCCGCTGCTGCCGGGCCAGCACGCCGGCCGCGCAGGACAGCGTGCCATCGCCGCCGCCCACCGCGACGGTCCCGCCCCGCGCGCGGGCCACGGCCTGGGGGATATCACGGCCTTCGACGCAGTGCAGGTCGATCGGCCGGCCCGTGGCGGCGAAAGCCGCGCGCACCTGCTCTTCAAGCTTGTCGCCGAGCTTCGCGGCCGTGCCGCCGCCACGATTGACGATGACGGCAAGGGGGGCGGATGCAAGAGGTTCGCCCTTGGCCGCGAGCGCTGAAGTCATGACAGAAGCAATGCCCGAGACGCCGCGCGGTTCCGGTCCATGCCGCCCGCAGCGGCAAGGCGGAGCCGGTCATGCCGGCCCCGCGCCGGGATCATTCGTCATCGTCTTCGGCCGAGGCGCCGACCATCATTTCCTCGGCCAGCCCCTCGGTCCGCGCGCGAATCGCCTTTTCGAGACGGTCGGCGACTTCGGGATTGGCCTTCAGGTAAGTCTTGGCGTTCTCGCGCCCCTGGCCAATGCGGATCGAATCGTAGCTGAACCACGCGCCCGACTTCTCGACGAGGCCGGCCTTGACGCCGAGATCGAGAATCTCGCCGATCTTCGACACGCCTTCGCCATACATGATATCGAATTCGACCTGCTTGAACGGCGGAGCGACCTTGTTCTTGACCACTTTCACGCGGGTGGCGTTGCCCACGACCTCGTCGCGGTCCTTGATCGCGCCGGTGCGGCGGATGTCGAGGCGGACCGAGGCATAGAACTTGAGCGCGTTGCCGCCGGTCGTGGTTTCGGGATTGCCGTACATCACGCCGATCTTCATGCGCAGCTGGTTGATGAAGATCACCATGCAGCGCGAACGGCTGATCGACCCGGTCAGCTTGCGCAGCGACTGGCTCATCAGGCGGGCCTGGAGACCGACGTGGCTGTCGCCCATCTCACCCTCGATCTCGGCGCGGGGAACCAGCGCGGCGACCGAATCGACCACCAGCACGTCGATCGCGTTCGAACGCACCAGCGTATCGACGATCTCCAGCGCCTGCTCGCCCGTGTCGGGCTGCGACACGATCAGTTCGTCGATATCGACGCCCAGCTTCTTGGCATAGACCGGATCGAGCGCGTGCTCGGCATCGATGAACGCGGCAGTGCCGCCCATTTTCTGCGCTTCGGCAATGCAGTGCAGCGCCAGCGTGGTCTTGCCCGAGCTTTCCGGGCCATAGATCTCGATCACCCGGCCGCGCGGCAACCCGCCGACGCCCAGCGCGATGTCAAGCCCGAGCGAGCCGGTCGAGATCGCCTCCACCTGCATCGTCGCCTTCGAACCCAGCTTCATCGCGCTGCCTTTGCCGAATGCGCGGTCAATCTGCGCGAGCGCTGCTTCGAGCGCCTTCTGACGGTCCATCGAGTCCTTTTCCTTGCCTTCCTGAATCAGCTTGAGCTGTGCAGCCATCACACGTTCCTCCTAGCTACTAGGCTGACCGGAAAGGTCAACGAAAGCCCGTGTATCGCATTTGTTCTTTTGGAACAAGAGAGGAACGAAGGATTCGGGAAATGTCGCCTTGCCCATCAGGTACCCGCGCAGCCTTCCAGCCAGACGTCGCCGTTTCCCGTGGGTCGGCAGGTCCCGGCGACCAGCCGTTCGATCCGGCCGACCCGGTTTTCCAGCGCGGTATCGCGGTGGAACAGATCGAATCGCCGGGGCGCGATGCCGACCGCGACGAGCGAGAGGAACCGGCGCTGGTCCAGCGCGGCCGGCGGCTGGCCGAAGGCCTGCCGGCTGGCGGTGAAGAAGCCGGTCATCCAGCCGTTCGGCCCTCGCCCCATCTGCGCGGTATCGAGCCACAGCGCGATGATCTGCCGCTTGGTCAGCCGGCTTTCGAGCCCCATCGCGTAACCCGTCTGGCGGATCTTCTTCACGCCGGGCGCGAAACGGTCGAACGCGAGGCGCTTGGCGAGCGACTGGGTCAGCGTCGTCTTGCCCGCGCCGCGACTGTCGAGATCGACGCCATGGTGGCGCACGAAACCGCGATCCTCGACGGCCAGCAATTGGTCGATGCGCCCCGGCCCCAGCGCTTCCGGCCCGCGCCCCGCGGCCATCAGCCGATCGGCGCGGCGGGCCAGCGCCGGCGCATCGTTCACCGCGTCCCGGTATCCCTTGGCGCCATAAGCGAGAAGGCCCGCTATCAGCAGCACGAGGACGCCAGCGGCGACAAGCCCGGCCTTTTTCAATCGCGCGGCCCCGCCTGGCCCGCCTGGGGCGAGCGCACCGTTTCCGCACTCCAGCTGGAGTGCCTGAGCCCACGCGGCAAGGGCATAAGGCGATCGCTCAAATTGCGCGAGCCGAACTCGATCGCGCCCAGCGTCAGTCCATAGCGTTCCACGAGTTGCCGCCATTCCTTGGACAGAACCAGCACGTGTGCTCGGCATTGTTGGGCACTTCGCGATAAAGCACGGCCTTGACGCAATTGCGCCAGTACCAGGGGTTGGGGCTCTGGACGATGATGTGGCCGTCGGGCGTCAGGTTGCGCAGGCAACTGGACAGCAACCCGTCGAGGTTGCTCAGGTGCTCGACGATATCTCCGGCGACAATGACATCGAACGGCTCATCGAAATCGAAGTTCTCGGCATTGCCGCCCCGTGCGTCATATCCCAGGGATCGCAAGTGTTCGATGCCCTCCCGATGCAGATCGAGGCCGATCACCGATTGCGCGACCTCGGCGATGGCCCGATGCAGAAAATGGCGGCTTTGATAATGCGCGATATCATGCATCACGCAGCCGAGATCGAGCACGCGCTTGCCGCGACAGCGTTCGATCACGAACGCGGTCTTGGCATCGGAAAAATCGATCGGTTCCATTTCGGGCGGATTGCGGATCGTCATCGCGAGGAACCCCGATGCCTGCTTACTGTGCCCTGGATAGGCAGAACGCGGAAGGTTGGCCAATGCTCACTCGACGCGCGCCGTCCGCGCCAGCACGTCGCCCACCTTTTCGGAGAGCTGCTGCACCGAGAACGGCTTGGGCATGAACCACGCGTTGGCGATGCCGATTTCCTTGCGCAGCTGCTCCTCGGCATAGCCCGACATGAACAGCACCGGCAGGTCGGCGGCGATCTTGCGGATCTCGCGCGCCATCGCGGGACCGTCCATCGTCGGCATGACGACATCGCTGATGACAAGATCGAACCGGCCGCCTTGCCGGACCTGATCGAGCCCTTCCTCGCCATCGCGCGCGGATGTCACCTGATAGCCCTGGCGGGTGAGCGCGCGTTCGGCCACCATGCGCACCGGGTCTTCATCCTCGACCAGCAGGATGCGCCCGCCACCCGCCCACTTGCTGGGCGCCTGCACCGGCTTGGGGGCCGGCGCGGCCGCGCCCGGCGCAACGTGGTGGACCGGCAGGTAGACGGTAAAGCGCGTGCCCTTGCCCGGCTCGCTGTCGGCGAAGATGAAGCCGCCCGATTGCTTGACGATGCCGTAGACCGTCGAAAGCCCGAGCCCGGTGCCCTTGCCCTGTTCCTTGGTGGTGAAGAACGGTTCGAAGATCTTGCCCAGATGCTCGGGCGGGATGCCGCCGCCATCGTCCTCGACCACGAGCGCCGTGTAATCGCCCGCCGGGATGATCTCGCTGCGCATCGCCCGCACGTCGGCGGCGGTGACGCGCCGGGTGGCGAGCGACAGCCGCCCCTTGCCGTCGCCGCGCGACTGGATCGCATCGCGCGCATTGACCACCAGGTTCATGATGACCTGGCCTAGCTGCGAAGGGTCCGCGCGCACCGGGCCCAGATCGCGATCATGCGTGACGACGAGCTGGATCTTCTCGCCGATCAGCCGCTTGAGCATCTGTGAGGTTTCCGAGACGATATCGGGCAATTGCAGCACTTCGGGCCGTAGCGTCTGCTGGCGCGAGAAGGCCAGGAGCTGGCGCGTCAGCGAGGCGGCGCGATTCGAATTGGCGCGAATCTGCTGGATATCGTCATAGTCCGAATCGCCGGGCGTGTGGCGCATCAGCATGAGATCGCAAGTGCCCAGGATCGCGGTCAGCACATTGTTGAAATCGTGCGCGACGCCGCCGGCCAGCTGGCCGACCGCCTGCATCTTGGTCGCCTGCGCGACCTGGCGCTTGAGCCGGGTCTCCTCCGAGGAATCGGTCAGCCCCAGCAGGACCGCCGCCTCGCCCAGCCCGCGCACGCCGGCGAGACTGAGCGAAACCGGATCGTCGGGCTGGCCGGCCAGGCGGATGGCGATGTCGCCGGCGGTCGCCGGGCCCTGGCCGAACCGGCGGATCGCCTCGGACAAGGCGCGCTTGTCTTCCTTGACGACAAGGTCGGTGGGATAAGTCGGCGGCGCCTCGCCCTCGCGGCAGGCGGCGCGCATGAAGGCGGCATTGGCGAACAGCAGCCGGCCGTCGCGATCGGCCATGGCCAGGCCCAGCGGCAACTGGCCCAGCAGCGCTTCCAGATGCGGCGCGGCCCCGCCGCCGCCCTCGCCGCCGCCGATGGCGATGCCCGAATCGGCCAGCAGCATCAGCGAAGGCGTGGTTTCGGGATCGGGATCGCTGGGCAGGTCCGGGTCGGACACCGGCAGGTAATACAGCGTCAGTGGCGATCCGCGCGCGCCTTCGCGCATCCAGGTGATGCGATCGCCCTCTTCCTGGCGAAGCTGCGCGACGAAGGGCTGGCCGGCCATGTCGGCCATGGCATCGCCCGTGGCGCGCAGCGCGAAGCCGGCGCTGGCCGCGCGGATCGCGCCGTCGGGATCGACCAGCGCGGCGGCGATGCCCGCGCGCGACAGCGCCTTGCCCAGCTTGCCGTCAAGCTGCGCGACCAGTTCCGCCACCGGATCGGCCATGCTGACCGTGCTGATCCGCCAGACCAGGAAATCCTCGCCACGCCCGGCACGCTCCACCTCGGCGCGCCAGCGGCGGCCGCCCGCGCCAGCCTCGCGCTCTTCCACCAGGTCGACTTTCGCGCGGCCATCGCGCCAGGCGCCGCGCGCCGCGTCGGTCAGGCGATGGACCGAACTGGCCCGCACCGGGATCTGCGGCGGCGCGCCGCCCGATCCGAACCATTCGATGAAACAGCGGTTGGCGCAGACCAGCCGCCCGGCCCGATCGGCGATGGCGACCGCGACATCGGCCCGCTCGATCGCGGTGACCGTGACCGACCAGTCGGGCAGCGCGAATTCCTGCGTGACCGGCGCGGGCTTGCGCAAGGTCAGCGTGGCGGCCAGCAGCGCGAGCACGCCCAGCCCCAGCGCGAAGACCCCGGCCACGACCGGGTCCCTGGTCAGGAACCAGAGCAGCAAGGCACTGCCGGCCAGCGCGACGCCGACGCCGAGCCAGTCGGTCCAGCCCCGCCGCGTGGCCGCCTCGGCGGTCAAGGCACGAAGTCCGGCGGCCGGCTCGACCGGGCCAGGCGGGCGCGGTGCTTGCGCCCGATCCAGGTGCGCCAGAACCACAAGGCCAGCACATAGCCGATCGCGGCCGCGACGGTGGAGATCACCAGCAGGCCGATGACCAGCGCCGGCGCCGCGTCGGACAGCAGCCAGTAGCCCCAGGCGCGCGGTCCCGCGCCGCTTTCGTACAAGGCATAGAACGTGGAGAGATCGGCGTGGAAGCCCAGCCGGTTGCCCACCCAGATCGCCGCGGCCAGGATGAACGGGGTGGTCGCCGGGTTCGACAGGAAGGTCATCGCCGCCGCGATCGGGATATTGCCGCGCCAGGGCACGCACAGCAGCGCAGCGCCGACGATCTGCACGCCGGGGATCAGCGCGAAGATGCCCACCAGCAGCCCCACCGCGACTCCGCGCGGCACCGAGCGGCGGGTGAAGCGGAACAGTTCCGGCCGGCGAGTGAACGGCGCGGTCAGCCGGTTGGCCTCAAGCTGCGCGTGCGTGGGCATCTGGCGATGGAACCAGCGCGAGAAACGGGCAAACATCGTACTCATCCGTGGTCCCGCATTACCCTTGCCTGCTCGCGCTTCCAGTCACGTTCCTTGATCGTCGCGCGCTTGTCCGCCGCATTCTTGCCGCGTGCAAGGGCCAGCTCCACTTTGGCGCGGCCGCGACTGTTGAAATAGATCGAGAGCGGAACCAGCGTCATGCCCTTGCGTTCCACCGCGCCTTGCAGGCGGGAGATCTCGCGCTCGTGCAGCAGCAGCTTGCGCGGGCGCTTGGGTTCATGGTTGAAACGGTTGCCGTGGCTGAATTCGGGCACGTTGGAATTGACCAGCCAGCATTCGCCGCCGCGCACCTCGGCATAGGCCTCGGCGATCGAGCCTTCCCCGAAGCGCAGCGATTTCACCTCGGTGCCGGTCAGCGCGATGCCGGCCTCGAAAGTATCCTCTATGTGATAGTCAAAACGCGCCCTGCGGTTTTCCGCGACGCTTTTCTGCTTGTCGAACGATTTGTGCTGGGGACGTGCCATGGTGGTGCGGCATGTAGGAGCGCCACCGCGAAAAATAAATCGCGCATTGGGTCGGGTTGTTTGGAAATGCGCGGAAGAGCGCATTTCTTGCGGCACCAGCCCGCGCCCGTCCGAGGGTGACGAAAATGTCCGGGGGACATTTTCGCCGAGGGGCCGGCCTCCCACGGAGTCCCATTCCGATGGGAAGCCGGGTGGAGGAGCGGGCTGGTGCCGCCATGCGCCGTGAGGCGCATCCCCAAACAATCACTCAATCATGCTGCAGATAGATATCCAGGTGCACCAGCTTGCCCGCTTCGTCGAACTGGTAGACGGTGCAGGAATTGACCACGCTTTCGGCCCCGCCGCGCGGCGTGTTGTGTTCTGTCAGTTCCAGGAACACGCGGCGGCCGGCTTCGCTGACGCGATGGAACTCGGCCCAGAAGTCGGTCGTCGTGCCCCATTGCATCAGCAGGCCGCGATAGACGTCCCAGCCCATCGCCACGCGATCGTTGCCCACGCGCTCGAACCGGGCGGTGTCGAGCAGCGCGGCCAGCTCGTCCCAGCCCGATTCGTCGAAGCCGGGCTCTTTCGCGCGATCGACCGTGCGCTTGATGCAATCGGTATAGTCCAGCACCTTGCGGGCATATTCGCCCGTCACGGCCGTGCGATCGGTCCAGGTGGATTCCAGGGTCTGGGTGGCCATCGAGCATCTCTCCAATCTTGGTTCTTTTATAAGACTCGATGCACTGTCCGGCAGGCGGCCGGCCAACGCAAGTGCATTTCCCGAAACCGCCGCCGGACCCCTCCGCCAGCCCTTCCCGTCAGGCGAGCCCGGCGTGCACCAGCGCCGCGTCCACCGCCGCCATCGCCCGGTCTCCGCAAGGGATCATCGGCAGGCGCAGCTCGTTGGCCATCCAGTCCTGCACCTTGCTCAGCGCATACTTGCACGGGCCGGGCGAGGCATCCTCGAACATGGCGTAGTGCAGCGGATAGAGCCGGTCGTTCAGCTCGCGCGCCTTTTCCAGATCGTTGGCGGCGCAGGCGGCCTGGAACTCGGCGCAGAGCCGGGGCGCGACGTTGGCCGTCACCGAGATGCAGCCGACGCCGCCGGCCGCGTTGAACGGCAGGGCCAGCTCGTCATCGCCGGAAAGCTGGCAGAAATCCTTGCCGATGCCCATGCGATGATCGGTCACGCGGCTGAGATCGCCGCTGGCATCCTTGATGCCGACGAAACGGCCCGGATAGAGCCGCGCCAGCTCGCACACCGTCTCGGGCTCGATATCGGTCACGGTGCGGCCGGGCACGTTGTAGAGCACGATCGGCAGGTCGTTGTGCTCGGCAAGGTAGGAGAAGTGGGCGATCAGCCCTTCCTGGCTGGGCCGGTTATAGTAAGGCGCCACCAGCAGCGCGGCGGCCGCGCCGCACTTCTTCGAAAAATTCATGTGGAGAAGTGCGTTCATCGTATCGTTGCTGCCGCATCCGGCGATCACCGGCACGCGGCCCGCCGCCTGCTCCACGCAGACCTCGATCACGCGGTGATGCTCGGCGTTGGAAAGCGTCGAGTTCTCGCCCGTGGTGCCGCACGGGACCAGCGCGGACGAGCCGCTTTCGATCTGCCATTCGACCAGCTTGCGAAACGCCGGCTCATCGAAAGCACCGTCACGAAACGGTGTGACTAGCGCCGGTATGGATCCCGAGAACATGGACTTTGCCTCTGCTGTTGGTTCATCTACGCCCGGTATGCGCGGCACGAGCGCCGCCCGCCGGACCTGTTGTTCAGCGCCTGATAAGGAGCCTTTTCCCAAAATGTCCAGCATGCTCCGCGCTACCACGGTTCTGATGCTGCTGACCGCCGCCTGCGTTTCCAGCCCCGCGCGCTGCGATGACGGCAGCGAATGGGACCAGGCCCGCGCCGCGCTGATGCAGGACCACAACCTGACCGTGCATCAGGCGGTGGATCGCTGGCGCACGCTTTCGGCGACCGCGTCGCAGCCCTTCGCGACTTACGCCAGCTTCCTCATCAGCTTCCCCGGCTTCCCGATGGAAGAGAAGATCCGCGGCTATGCCGAAAAGGCGCTGGAACGCGAATCGCCCGATCCGGCGACGCTGGCCGCCTTCTTCGACAAGTTCCCGCCGCTGTCGAGCACGGCCGCCGGCCGCTATGCCGCCGCGCTCACGTATCTGCGCCGCGACGATGCGCGTGGCCGGGCGATCGCCGCCTGGCGCGGCGGCTCGCTGACGCCGGACGACGAGGCGATGATCCTTTCGACCTATCGCGAGGCGCTGACCGTCGATGACCATGACGCGCGGATGGACGCCTTGCTCTGGCAAGGCGCGACATCGCAGGCCGAGCGGCAGATCTCGTTCGTCTCGGCCGGCAGGCGCGCCCTGTTCATGGAGCGGCTGGCACTGGCGCAGGGCTCGCCACCGGGCAGCCTTGGCCTGCCGGTCGACGGGGCGATGATGCGCGAGCCGGGCTATGTCTACAACCGGGTGGTGCAGGCGCGCGCCTCGGGCAACCTGGGCTCGGCGATCAACCTGCTGGCCACGCGCCCGCCGCTTTCCGGCCCGGTGGCCGAGCCCGAGAAATGGGTGAAGGAGCTGCTCACCGCCGCGCGCGGCGCGGGCGCGGACAGCGCGGTGCGCATCGCCAGCTCGATCGACGACGGCTTCGCGCCGGGCACCGACATCAGCAAGCTGAGCTATCGCCTGCGCGACGATTACACGTCGCTGATGTGGCTGGGCGGCACCAAGGCGCTGTGGTCGCTGGGCGATGCCCGCCGCGCGGCGCCGCTGTTCTATCGCTATGGCGCCGCCGCGCAGACGCCGGGCACGCGCTCCAAGGGGTTCTACTGGGCCGGCCGCGCGCAAGCGCAGGCGGGCGATCGCGACGGGGCCAGCCGCTATTTCGAGATGGCGGCGCAGTACCCCGAATACTTCTACGGCCAGCTTTCGCTCGAACGGCTGGGCCGGCCGCTGCCCAACCTCGATTCCATGCCGCAGGCCCGCCCCTCGCGCGATGAGCGCGCCGCGTTCGAGGCCAGGCCGATCACCAACGCGGTCAAGGACGTGGCCCGCGATGCCGACTGGCGCACCACGGTGCAGTTCTTCCGCGAAATCTCCGACCAGGCGCAAAGCGAGGAGGACCACGTCCTGGTCGCCGATCTGGCGCGCGAGATCGGCCGGCGCGACCTGGCGGTGATCCTGGGCCAGTCGGCCCATGCCGACGGCTATGGCCAGTTCGGCCGCATCGCCTTCCCGGTCATGCCCACGCCGCCGGGCGCGAACTGGACCATGGTGCACGCGCTGACCCGGCAGGAAAGCCAGTTCGCCCAGAACGCGCTGAGCCACGCCGGCGCGCGCGGGCTGATGCAGCTCATGCCCGGCACCGCGCGCGAGCAGGCGGGCAAGCTGGGCCTGTCCTACGATCCGGCCGCGCTGACGACGAACGCGACGTACAACATCCAGCTTGGCAATGGCTATTTCGGGCGGATGATGGACTATTACGGCGGCGCCTATCCGCTGGCCGTCGGCGCCTACAACGCCGGGCCGGGCAACGTGAACAAATGGCTGGCGGCAAACGGCGATCCGCGCACCGGCGCGATCGACTGGGTGGAATGGATCGAGAAGATCCCGATCTATGAGACGCGCAACTACATCCAGCGCGTGCTGGAGAACGCCGTGGTCTATGACGCGATCTATCCCGATCACGCCTATTACAAGGGCGACACCCCGCTCAGCCATTTCCTTGGCAAGCGCACGCCGGGCTGACGGGTGAAGCCCGTTTCCCCGCCGATCTCGCCGGCCGGCATGGCGAGCCTGCGCGCCCGTTACGACCACCTGCTGGGCAAGGAGCGGCCCGAGATCGTCGAGATCGTGAGCTGGGCGGCCGGCAATGGCGATCGTTCGGAGAACGGCGACTATCTTTATGGCCGCAAGCGGATGCGCGAGATCGACCGCGAGCTGGCGCACCTGGCGCGCCGGATGAAGGCGCTGCGCGTGGTCGATCCGGCGGCACAGGAGGATCGCAGCCGCGTGTTCTTCGGCGCCACGGTGACGCTGGCCGACGAGGACGATGCCCGCATCACCGTGACGCTGGTGGGCGATGACGAGCAGGACGCCAGCGCCGGGCGAATCGGCTGGAGCGCACCGCTCTCGCGCGCGCTGCGCGGCGCCGCGATCGGCGATTTGCGCCGGGTGCGCCTGCCATCGGGCGAGAAGGAATGGGAAGTGACGGCGATCGCATATCCGACCGCCTGACCGATTTGCGTTCGATCAAAGATGCACCGCCACCCCCTCCGCTAGACCGGCTGAACACCTGGACAGCGCCGCTGCGCCGGGCCGGTTGCGGGAGTGGGACATGAACGAGGCAAGCAGGATCGAAGCCGGGGCGCAGGATATGCCCAGGCCCATGGTCATCCCGGTGGAAGCTTATATTTCAGCCGATTACGCCCGTGCCGAGTGCGACAGGCTGTGGCGCAAGTGCTGGCTTCAGGCCGGCCGGGTGGAAGACCTGCCCGAGATCGGCAGCTACCTGACATACGACATCGTCGACGATTCGGTGCTGATCGTGCGGGTGCGTCCGGGCGAGGAACCGGGCGCGATCAAGGCCTACCGCAATGTCTGCACGCATCGCGGCCGGCGCCTGGTCGATACGCCCAAGGGTATGCGCAACGCGCGCGGGCGCCAGATGAACTTCGTCTGCGGCTTCCACGCCTGGACGTTCGAGCTGGACGGCAGCGCCAGCTACATCGCCGCGAAGGAAGACTGGGGCCCGGCGCTGTGCGACGCGGTGACGCGGCTGGGCGAAGTGAAGCTGGACACCTGGGGCGGCTTCCTGTGGATCAACCTTGATCCCGAGGCAGAGCCGCTGCGCGCCTATCTGGAACCCGCCGCGACCATGCTCGATCCCTTCCGCCTGCAGGACATGCGCCCGCGCTGGCGCAAATGGACGGTGTTCGACTGTAACTGGAAAGTCGCGCTCGAAGCCTTCAACGAGACCTATCATGTCCCCGGCACGCACCCGGAATTCATGGCGTTTGGCGATTTCACCGGCTGGGGCCGGCAGCAAGGCAAGCACAGCCACATCGGCTATGACGCGCCCAAGGGGCTGGAGGAGAACAAGGCCAAGCTGCGCCTGGGCGCGGGCGATCCGCGCATCTCCACCGCCGAGATGCAGAAATACACCTGGGAAGGCGTCAACACCAACACCACGCAGACGCTGGTGGACGTGGCGCAAAGCCTGCCCGCAGTGCTCGCCGAGGACACGCCGGCCGACGAAGTGCTGCGCTATTGGCTCGACACGGCCCGCGCGCTGGACGAACGGCGCGGCGTCGTCTGGCCGAAAGTCGATTCGGGGCATGTCGCGGCCAGCGGCACGGCCTGGCAGATCTTCCCGAACCAGCAGATCGGCCACGCAGTCAACAACATGCTGTGCTACCATGCGCGGCCGTTCGGCCACGATCCCGACAAGTGCTATTTCGAAGTCGCGGTCTACGAGCTTTATCCCGAAGGCGCCGCGCCCGAAACCGAGTGGGAATACGCCAATCCCGAGCAGTTCCCGCATGTGCTGCGGCAGGATTTCTCGAACATGGCGGCGGTGCAGCAGGGGATGAAGACAGGCGGCTATGCCGGCAATATCCCCAACCCCAAAGGCGAAGGCGCGGTGATCAGCCTGCACCGTAACCTCGCCCGCTACATGGGCACGGGCGAACCGCGCGAACTGGGCTGACCATACCGCCTGCCGCCTCGACGGGCGAGGGGCGGCGCGATCAAGCGATCGCGAAGTGATCCGGCGCCAGTCCCTTGAGGCGGCGTTCGTGCATGGCGGCATAGGCGGCTTCCAGCCCCTGGGTATGCGTGGCGGTATCGAACAGCGGGTGCGTCAGGCGGTTGGCGGCAAGCCGCGCGCGCAGGTCCGCCAGCCGCGCCGGATCGCGCGCCAGGTCCAGCGCCAGCGCGGCATAGGCCGCCTCGCCGTGCGTCACCAGTTCGGGCAGGCCGACGGCGTGGAGCAGGCTGGCGCAGACACGCGCGGCGAACTGGCGGCCGGCCAGGGTCAGCACCGGCAGCCCGCCCCACAGCGCGTCGCTGGCGGTGGTGTGGGCATTGACCGCGAAACTGTCGAGAAACAGGTCGGCCAGCGCGAGGCGGCCGAGATGCTCGCCGTGCGGCAGGCACTCGCCGAACACCAGCCGCGCGGGATCGACCCCGCGCCGGGCCGCTTCGGCGCGCAAGTTGGTTTCGGCCCAGCGGTTCGATCGCAGCAGCCACAGCACGCTGCCCTCGACCTCGCGCAACAGGCCCATCCACACGTCGAACTCGCGCGGGCCGATCTTGTAGGTGTGGTTGAAGCTGGCGAAGACAAAGCCCTGCTCGGGCAGCCCATGCCCCGCCCGGCCCCGGCTGTCGGGCGTGATCGGCCGGCGATCGTCATTGGCCTGATAGCTGCCGGCAAGGCGCGCCACTTTCTCGGAATAGAACCGCTCGTCCCCCTCGGGCAGCACCACGGGGTCGGCGACGATATAGTCCATGCACGGATGGCCGATCGAACCGGGATAGCCCAGGTAGCTGACCTGCACCGGCGCCAGCCGCCCGGCGAACAGCGCGACCCGGCTGTCGCAGGTAAAGCCCTTGAGATCGACCGCGATGTCGAGCGCGTCGGCGCGGGCGCGGGCGATCACGGCGGTATCGTCCATCTCGCGAATGTCGATGAAGGCGTCGACATGATCGCGCACATGGCGGCGCATGGCATCGTCCCGGCCCGGCCCGTAGCTGTAGGCGCGGATCGCGAAGCGCGAACGGTCATGCGCGCGCAGCAGGCCCGACATCAGGAACAGCGTCGCGTGGTCATGGAAATCGGAGGAGAAATAGCCGATGCGGATGCGCCCGTCCGCGCTCGGCGGCGGCGGAGCGAGCGGCGCGGTTTCAGAGGGAAAGGTCGCGCGGGCATAAGCGGCCGAACGGCGCAGCTGGTGCTCGGGATCATCCTCGAACGGCAGCGCCGAGAACGGGGCGAGCGCGCCGCTATCCTGCCCCGCCTCGACCGGAAGCGCCGGGAATTCGGCATAGGCTTCCCAGTCGCAGGCGTGGGCCTGATGGAATAGCTGGTACTTCCTCACCGCCGCATCGCCCGGCGCGATCGTCAGCGCGCGCTTGAAGCAGGCCACGGCCAGATCAAGCTCACCCCGGCGGGCCAGCGCCTTGCCTTCGTTGACCAGCGCGGCGGCATTGCCTGGCTGCATCGCGACGGCGCGGCGGAACGCGGCGATCGCCTCCTCGTCGCGGTCGAGCGCGAGCAGCGCGCAGCCCAGGTTGTTGAACGCGTCGCCGTGATCGGGACGCAGCGCGATCGCGCGGGCGTAAGGCTCCAGCGCAAGGGCCGGTTCGCCGCCCTCGCGCAGCAGGTTGGCGAGGTTGTAGTGCGCATCGGCATAGTCGGGCTTCAGCGCGATCGCGGTTTGGTAGCCGCGCGCCGCTTCGGCCGCGCGGCCTTGCGCATGGAGCAGGCCGGCCAGGTTGTAATGCGCCTCGGCATAGTCCGGGCAGCGCGCGAGGATGTCGCGATAAGTCGCCTCGGCCTCGTCGATCCGGCCGGCGCGGCGCAGGGCAATCGCCAGGTTGTTATAGCTGGCCACTTGCCCCGGATCGATCGCCGCGGCTTGCCGGAACGCGGCCGCCGCCCGCGCATGATCGCCCAGCGACAGGCAGGCCGCGCCCAGCAGGTTGTGCACCGCGTGCGAGTGTGGATGGGCTTGCGCCAGCGCCTCGGCCTGTCGCGCAGCATCGCCGAACGCGCCCCGGCGATAATCGCGCACCGCCGCATCGAACGCCGCCTGCGGCGGATCGTTCTTCGGCGGGGCGGCGCTTTCCAGCTTGCGCAGGCTTTCATGGACACGCGGATTGCGGGGATAGCGCGCTTGTGCCTCGCGATAGAGCCCGAGCGCCAGCTCGCGCTCGCCCCGGCGCTCGGCGCCCCTGGCTTTCCTTAACAGCGTATCGAGCCCCGCGTTCATCTCTCGCCCTCAGCAAAGTCGAGGATTCGCGCGGCTTCACCGTCGCGCGCAAGGGCGGCGATAAGGGACGATTCATGATATCGGGTAATTCGCGGGCTAGGTAATGGCCCCTGCCCCCGACCTTTTCTCCCTGAAAGGGGAGAAGGCAGGATTATCGCGCCATGCGGTTCCAGGCATCGAGCGCGGCGATCTTGTAGGCTTCGGCCAGCGTCGGATAATTGAACGTGTTCTCGATGAAATAGTCGATCGTGCCTTTCAGGTTCAGCACGGCCTGGCCGATGTGGATCAGCTCGGTCGCGCCTTCGCCGATGATGTGCACGCCCAGCAGGCGCCGCGTCTTGTTCGAGAAGATCATCTTCATCAGGCCCTGTTCCAGCCCCATGATGTGCCCGCGCGAGGTCTCGCGGAAGCGGGCGATGCCGCATTCGTAATTGATCCCGCGATCGCGCACTTCCTGCTCGCTCATGCCCACGGTCGAGATCTCGGGCACGGCATAGATGCCATAGGGAAAATAGGCCGGCGCGGGCGGCAGCGGCAGGCCAAAGGCGTGGCAGGCGGCGATCCGGCCCTGTTCCATCGAGGTGGAGGCGAGGCTGGGAAAGCCGATCACGTCGCCCGCCGCATAGATATGCGGCACCGATGTCTGGAACGTCGCCGGGTCGATCGTCAGCCGGCCGCGCGCGTCGCACTCCAGCCCGCACCTGTCGAGCCCCAGGTCAGCCGTGGCGCCCATGCGCCCGGCGCAGTAGAGCAGCATCTCGGTGCGCACCATGCGCCCGTCGGACAGCGTCGTCACCACCCGGCCATCGGGGCCTTTCGCCACATTCTCCACCGCGACGCCGAGCCGGAAGGTGACGCCGCGATCGCGCAGCTGGTGGACGAACTCGTCGATGATCTCGCGATCGACGAAATCGAGGAAGGTCGGGCGCGGCTCCACCACGGTCACGGCCACGTCGAGCGCGGAAAAGATCGTCGCGTATTCGATGCCGATCACGCCCGCGCCCACCACCGTCATCGAACGCGGCAAGCGCGGAATCTCGACGACCTCGTCCGAATCCATGATGTCGGGATCGGTGAAATCGACATTGCCGGGATGGAACGGCACGGTGCCCACCGCGATCAGGAAACGCTCGCCTTCCACCAGCAGCTCGCTGCCGTCGGGCGAGGTGACGACCACGTGCTGCGGATCGGCGAAGCGCGCGAACCCGGCCAGCGTGGCGACGCCGTTGCGCAGGAACTGGTGTTCCAGCACGTCGACTTCGTAGTCGAGCGTCTTGCCCAGCCGGATCGACAGGTCATCGCTGCCGATCTCTTTCTTGACCCGGTAGGAACGGCCATAGAACCCGCGCTCGCGCCAGCCGGACAGGTTCAGCGCGGTTTCGCGCAAGGTCTTGGACGGGATCGTCCCGGTGTGCACCGAAACCCCGCCGACCTTCAGCCGCCCCTCGATCACGAGCACCGACTTGCCCAGCTTCGCGGCCTGGATAGCGGCACGCCGGCCCGCGGGCCCGCTGCCGATGACAATGAAATCGTATCGCCCCGCCAAGTTCGCCCCCTGGAAGACCGCCCGGCAGGATTGCCCGGACGGTTCCCTCTCCTCCCTGAAAGCGAGCGCGATTGTGCGGCCTGCCGCGACGCGACGCAACCGCCGAATTGCGGCGCGGCCACGTTTTTCCCTGGCGCGGACATATGAGCGATAGTATATCGTGAGCACGCTTACTGATGCGCCCGCCGGCGCCTTCCGCACCCTTTTCGAAATGGCGGTTTTCGCCCATTTCCGGGGCGGGCGAACGACGGGAAAAGACATGGGAGAAGAGAGAAATGGCAGGAATCACCGTCCGCGACCTTGATGACACGCTCAGCTTCGGCGCGCAGGTCAGTGGCCTGGGCTGGAGCAATATCGAGGACGAATCGATCCGCCAGCAGCTGCGCGACCTGTTCGTCGATCGCGGCATGATCGTCTTTCGCGGCATGGAGCCCAGCGCCCGGATGCAAGTGGCGCTGAGCAAGGTGTTCGGCCCGCTCAAGGACCACCCGACCAAATCGACCCCGCGCGACAAGGAAACCGGCGACGAGGCCGAAGGCGTGATCGACATGCACTATGTGCCCCGGAACGAGAATCCCGAGGAGGGCGAGGGTCTGGTCGAATATCAGGGCGAAGTGCTGGCGCGCTTTTCGCCGTGGCACTTCGATCACTGCTACAACGACGAGCTGAACTATGCCGGCGTGCTGCGATCGCCGATCGCCGCGCCCGTGGGTGGCCGCACCGGCTTCATGGACGGCATCGAGCTGTACCGCCAGTTCCCGCGGGGCTTGCGCGACCGGCTGGAAGGCCGGAATGTGATCTACACGCTCGACACCCGGCTTTCGAAGCAGAAATACGGGGTCAATTTCACGCCGCTGACCGAACATGCCTCCACCGCCGCGCTGCTCAAGGAAGTGGCGATCTTCCCGCGCGCCATGCACCCGGCGATCTGGGAGCGCCAAACCGGCGAGAAAGTGCTGCACTTCGGCCCGTGGATGGCGGTCGCGCTGGAGCACGAGGAGAACGCGGCCGGCGATGCCCTGCTTGACGAAGTGGCGCACGAGATCAACCGCCTGGGCGAAGGCACCAGCGCCTATTGGCACGACTGGTCGCCCACCGACATGGTGATCTGGGACAACCACCGGATGCTCCACGCGGTGGAAGGCTGCAACGCGAAGTACGAACGCCAGACCCTGCGCACCACGATCAAGGGCGACTATGGCCTGGGCTATTTCGAGGACGGCAAGAAGATCGGCGAGGTCTTCCGCGAAGTCGCCTGAGGAATCGCGCGAACGGGGCCTTTCGCCGGCTGACGCGATCTGCGATGGGGACGGCCGTGACCAGACGGACGGCCCTTTTCGCACTCTGCCTTGCCGCGATGGCCTTCGGCGGGCCGGCGCAGGCGCGAGAAAGCCTGGGGATGTATGGGCAGTGGGGCGCGTTTCGCGATCCGGCGGTGCCGCGCTGCTATGCCATCGCCATGGCCGAGCCCAGCACGCTGGCGCGCGATTACCAGCCCTATGCCGCCATCGGCACCTGGCCCCGGCGCGGCGCGCGCAATCAGGTGCATTTCCGGGTTTCACGCAAGCTGGCCGCCCATGCGCGGATCGTGCTGACCATCGCTGACCAGCGCTATCCGCTTTCGGGCGGCGGCGGCGATGCCTGGGCGCCCGATGACCGCGCCAATGCCGCCATCGTCGCGGCCATGCGCTCCGCCCCGGCCATGACCGTGAGCGCCACGGACGCGCGCGGCCGGCGCTTCAGCAATACCTGGCCCTTGCCGGGCGCCGCATCGGCGATGGACGCGGCCTCGGTGGGCTGCGCGAGGGTGCGGTAGCGGGCCGCCGACGCCGCAACGAAACACGCTCCTTGAAACACGCTCTTTCGCGTATTTCCGACACCCTTCATAAAGCGAAGGGGCGGCCGCGCGGTCGCCGCCCCTTCGCCGTTACGGCCTATGCTTCAGATCAGAAGCGCATACCGACGCTGGCCACCACCTGGTGCCGGTCCAGATCGACGTCGAAGCGCTGGCTGTCCGGCAAGTCGTCGCCAAAGTCGATCTCGCCCTTCGAGTAGTTCGAATAACGGTATTCGAGCTTGGCGAAGGTGTTCCTGCCCACCGCCTGCTCCACGCCGGCGCCCACGCGGTAGCCATCGGCATCGAACTTCTCGCGATAGGCGACTTCGCCGTCGCTCGAATAGGCGCCGAAGCGACCGTTGGTGTAGCCGGCCTTGGCATAGAGCAGCGTCGTCGGCGCGACTTTCACGCCGGCGCGCGCACCAACGTAGAGGTCACGGTTGGTCTTGATGTTGCCGCTGCCGAAGCCTTCGAAGTCCCCGGCGCCGAAGCTCTGCTTGGCGGTCGAATCGGTGACTTCGGCCTCCGCGCCCAGCACGACGCTGCCGAGATCGACGTCATAGCCGGCCCCGACGCCATAGAGCACGCCGTCCATCGACTGCTTGTTGCCGACCGCGGCATCGGTATCGACGCTGCTGCCGGCGCGGGTCTTGTCATAGCCGACGATGGCCTCGACACGCGGCCCGGTGAACGGCGAGGCCGTGTCCTGCGCCAGCGCGGGGACCGAAACGAGCGCGCCACCGGTGGCGATGCAGACAAAAATCTTCTTCATAGTGAACTCCATAATGCTCGGCAGCCGTGGCCGCCGGACTTGTGGAATGAAGTTCGTGGGAAGAAAGTTTCATGAACCTGACACAACGAAACAAGTGAGGGAAATTTGTCACATGTTTGCGATGGCCCGGCTTTGCCATGCGATCGTCGGCGGGAACCCGGCGGGCGAACACGCCATTCGCGCGCAAGCGACCCGGCGGGCTTCCCGTTCGGCCCGCGAAGGCTTATATCCGCGCTCCCATGGCCGATACCAATCTCATGCCGATCCCCGGACACATCGATCCGGTGCCCGTGCCGCGCCCCGATCTGGTCGAGGGCGTGACGCCGCGCGCCGATGGCCGCCTCGATCTGATGGGCCTGCCCCGGCGGCGGATCGCCGAACTGTTCGCCCAGGCCGGGCTGGACGCAAAGCAGGCGCGGCTGCGCGCCAAGCAAGTGTTCCACTGGCTCTACCATCGCGGCGTCACCGAATTCGAGGCGATGACCGATATCGCCAAGACCATGCGGCCATGGCTGGCCGAGCGCTTCGTGATCGGCCGGCCGGAAATCGTCGAGGCCCAGCATTCGACCGACGGCACGCGCAAGTGGCTGCTGCGCACCGCCGACGGCCACGATTTCGAGATGGTGTTCATTCCCGATGCCGATCGCGGCACGCTGTGCGTTTCCTCGCAAGTGGGCTGCACGCTCAATTGCCGGTTCTGCCACACCGGCACGATGCGGCTGGTGCGCAACCTGACGGCGGGCGAGATCGTCGGCCAGGTCATGCTGGCGCGCGACGCGCTGGGCGAATGGCCCAAGGGCGGCGGGACCATGGCCGGGCTGGACGAGGAGGAGGACGAAGGCTCCTATTCCTCGGACGGACGCCTGCTGACCAATATCGTGATGATGGGCATGGGCGAGCCGCTCTACAATTTCGACAATGTGCGCGATGCGCTGGCGCTGGTGATGGATGGCGATGGCCTGGCCCTGTCCAAGCGGCGCATCACGCTGTCCACCAGCGGGGTGGTACCGCTGATGGCGCGCTGCGGCGAGGAGATCGGCGTCAATCTCGCGGTCTCGCTCCACGCCGTGACCAAGGAGGTGCGCGACGAGATCGTGCCGATCAACCGCAAGTTCGGCATCGAGGAACTGCTGCAGGCCTGCGCGGATTATCCCGGCGCCAGCAATGCCCGGCGCATCACCTTCGAATACGTGATGCTGAAGGACAAGAACGACAGCGACAAGGACGCGCGCGAGCTGGTCCGCCTGATCCGCAAGTACAAGCTGCCCGCCAAGGTCAACCTGATCCCGTTCAACCCCTGGCCCGGCGCGCCTTACGAATGCTCCAGCCCCGAGCGTATCCGCCGCTTTTCCGACATCGTCTTCGAAGCGGGCATCAGCGCGCCGGTGCGCACCCCGCGCGGCCGCGATATCGACGCCGCCTGCGGCCAGCTCAAGACCGCGGCCGAAAAGAAGAGCCGGGCCGAACTGGACCGGCTCTATGCGGAAAAGCAGGCGGCGCTGGGTTAAGGCTGGCCTCTTACGGGCAGCGGGGATCGCGCTGGGGGGCGCCGCCGCCGCGCGTCTGCCAGCTTCCGTCCGGCGCCTGGTACTTCTCGCCCGGCCTGGTCTGCGAGATCAGCAGGCAGCCCGAAGTGAAGGCATATTCCTCCAGCGTGGCGTGCTGTTCCTGCGCCTTCTGGGCATAGACCGCCTTGCGCTTGATATTGAGATCGCTGATCATCTTCTGCACCGCGGCCGGAACGCCGCCGACCGCGCCGAGATAGCCATCCATCTTCTCGCCGATCTG
Source organism: Novosphingobium album (ex Liu et al. 2023) (assembly GCF_029076845.1). Taxonomy (GTDB): domain Bacteria; phylum Pseudomonadota; class Alphaproteobacteria; order Sphingomonadales; family Sphingomonadaceae; genus Novosphingobium. The sequence goes on along the minus strand of NZ_JARESE010000019.1, from coordinate 104,558 downwards.
GCCGGCGGCGCGCGCGGCCTCATAGGCCGGATCGCGCTGCGCGAAGGCCGGCGCGGCCAGCCCGGCCAGCATCAGCGCGGCGGCGCCGGCGGCAAGGCCGATACGGTGGAAACGGCTGGTCTGCATGTCATTCCTCATCAGAAGATATCCCCGTGGCTTTCGATCGTCTTCGAGGCATCATCGGCGAGACGATAGATCACTTCCTGCTTGATGTTGATGTTAAGCTCGATGACGATCGGCTTGTCCGGCGCGTTCACCGAAATGCAGCCCGAAAGCATCATCGCCCCTGTCACCAGCACCGCCGCCGCGCGTCCCGCGCCTTGCGGGAGCCCACGCCGGCCCGGCTGCCCGTATCCCATCCCTGCCACAGTCATGCCTGTGCTTGTCGCAGCGGGGAATCGAACGGTCAATCGTGATGGCTTCATGGCTGGTGCGCGCTTTCGGAAGGCTGAATGGGCGGTTGCGGCGGAGCAAGGCCGGCCGGCGCGCCGGGGGCGGGCGCGATCGGGCGGCCTTGCGCATCGATCAGGCCCAGCCCGCGCGGATCGCGCACATAGGCCGGATCGTAGAACGAGCGGAACGAGCTGGCGAGCTGGAAGAACGGCGCGCGCAGGTTGACGTTGAACCGGATGGGCAGCTTGGCGATCCGCCTGGTCAGGAAATTGCTCGACGTGCCCTGCCCCTGCTTGATGCCCAGGAACTGCACGCGCGTGACGATCTCGCCTTCCAGCGCGCCTTCCATGCCGATCTCCATCTGGCGATAGTCGAGCGATTTCAGCGCGTCGAACGCGAAGTTCGCCATGGCCGACAAGTCTTTATAAGTCAGCTCGCCGATGTAGGAGACATTGCCGCCGGGCGGCCGGGCGGTGAGCCTGCCGCCGACGATGCGCCCGCCGTTCTCGTCGAACACCAGCGGCATCGTGCCATCGAACGTGCCGGTGGCCGAAAGGTTGGCCAGCTCCATCCGCTCGACCAGCTGGGCCGCGTCCAGCCCCTCGATATCGAGCACATAGCGCCGCGTCTCGGCCACGCCCATGCGCATCGTTACCGGCTGCAGGCGCAGCGTGCCGCCAAGGAACGGCCAGTTTCCACCCTCGACGTCGACGACGTAGCCGGGCTTGAGATCGAAGAACAGCACACCCCCATAGACCTCGATGCCCGGATTGATCGCGGCGATATCGAGCCGCTGGCGCGGCGCGGTGACAAGGCCGAGCAGGTCGGTGAAGGCGACCGTGCCGGACAGGCCCCGCACCGGCCCGAAGGCGGCGGCGAAATCCAGCGCGTCGGTGGTGAAGCTGCCGTTCGAGGTGACGGCGTTCTCGTCCCAGTCGATCCGACCCCGGCCACGCACGGTGCCTTGCGCATTGGCGACCACGCCGAGCGCCAGCGGGGTCAGCGTATCGGGCTGGAGCGCGTTGTCGAAGAGAATGCCGGGCACGGCGAGGTCGGCATGACCGCGCCCGCTGGTCAGATCGTGCCGGATCGTCGCCAGCACCACCTCGCGCCCGCTTGCCGGCTCACGCAGCAGCGCCTCAGCGTCGATCACGTTGTCCTTGAGCGTCAGCGTCGCGTCGCGGGCCAGCAGCGGCGCGAAACGGTCCACCTGCTCGCGGTCCTCCAGCCGGAACGCGCCGTTGCCCAGCGTCAGCACGCCATCGGCATAGCGCCAGGTCCCGCCGGTATCGCGCAAGTCGAGCGGCACCGCCGCCAGCAGCACGTCCGAGCCATCGAACGTGCCCGAAATCTCCCGGCCGACCCGGGCATCGAGATGGGCCACGCGAAAGCGCGAGGCGGTGGCGGCAGGCCCCAGCGCGATATCGAGCGCGCGCGCCGTCAGCGTGCCGGGCCAGGCAAAGCCCACCGGGCCGCTGGCGATACGGATCGGTGTCTGGCCCAGCCGCCCGGAGAGATCGAGCGCGGGCACGCCGGCGGCGATGGCGATGGAACCGCCCGGCGTGCCTTGCACGATCGCCCGGCCGCGCGGCGGGCACAGCGGCAGGCGCCGCTTGTCGATCCGCAAGTTGGCGATCTCCAGCCGATCGAACCGCACATCGACACAGGACCGCCAGAGCGCCAGCGCGCCGCGCGCCGACCAGTTGCCATCAAGCGGCAGCACCAGGTTTTCCGCGCGCCCGCCCGGCAGTGCTCCCGTCAGGCGGGCCTCGCCGGCAAAGCCGATCGCCCCACCCGGGGCTTGCGCCAGCGCCAGTTCGGGCAAGGCGATGCGCGCGTCGCCGGCGCGGTATTCGGGCATCCGCACGCGCAGCGTCAACCCGCCCGAGGCGCCGCGCTCCATCCGGCCGGCGATCGCGGGCAGGCCCTTGCCGCCCGTGGCGAAATTGCCGGTGATCCGGGGCAGCCCCGCCTCGCCCGCCATGAGCTGGACGCGCGAGAGCGCCACCAGCGTCTGGCCGCTGCCGCCGTGCAGGGCGGCGCGCGGCACGACCAGCGTGACCGCCTTGCCCGCGCGGCGCAGGATCATGCTGCCGGCAAAGCGGCTGCCACGCGTCTCGCGGGCCAGCGCCGCGCGGATCTGCGTCAGCAGCGGCACGGCCAGCGTGCCTTCGCCCGCCGCCTGCGCGCGCGCCAGCGCATCGAGCAGCGCCCCCCCGCCGGCCAGCCCGGACCCGGTGATATCGCTTTCGACCTCGATCCGGCGCAGCCCGTCGGCGGCGCGGACCCGGCCCTCGATGCCCAGCGCCGCCAGCCGGGCCTGCGGCGTGACGATGGCTTGCGCCTTCAGATCGTGCCGCGCGGTCAGCGCGCCCTTGCGATACGTGAAGCGGACCGTGCCTTTCGCCTCGCCCAGCCGGCTTTGCCCCAGCGCCAGCGCGCCGCCGGCCAGCGAGATGCGACCCTCGCCGCCATCGAGCGGCTGGTCGAGCGTGATGTCGATCTCGGCCCCGGCTTTCGCCAGCTTCAGCGCATCGTCGGGGCAATCCAGCCCGGCCAGCCGCAGCGGCCCCCGCAAGCGCGGCTTCTCGCCAGCGATCGTCACCGTGCCGTAAAGGCTGGCCCGCCCCGTGCGGCAGGTGCCGTGGGCCAGTTGCGGCGCAAGCACGGCCAGCGCGCCGGCAAAGCCGCCACGCAAGGGCCCTTTCCCTTCCACCTTGACACCGAGCGGCCCGTAATCGCTTTCGATCAGCGCGCGCCCATCCTCGATCGCCACGTCGAGATCGGGCAGGCGGAACGGCGCCTTGCCGCCGGTGAACAGCACTTTGTCGAGGCTGCCGAAGCTCGGCTTGCCGCCATGGACACTGCCCCACAGGCGCGGGCGCACCAGCGTGATGCGCCCCAGCCCCGGCAGGCCGAAGCGCAGCCGCGTGCGCACGCGCACTTCGGCGATGGTCAGGTCCGGCCGCGCGGGATCGCCGATCACGACATCGCGCAGCACTTGCTCGTCGGGCGAGATGCGGGCGATCCTGTAGGTCGCCGGCAGGCCCATGCCTTCCAGCTGCCCGGCCAGGAAATCGTCGGCGATGCGCTCACGCGAGATCCAGGCGAATCCCAGCGCCAGCGCGAGCGCCACGGGAACGCCCACGGCCCAGCGCCGCCAGCCTCGCCGGCGCGGCGGCTCCTGTCCGGCTTCGGCATCCGGGTCCGGCAGGTCTTCGTCTTGCGCCATCCGCTCCCTCACTTGCGCGCGCCCCGCGAGAAAGGCAATGCAATCCACGACGCCATGCCAGACGAACCCCAACTCTTCGGTGAACGCGCGGTTCCTCCGGCCGGGCAGGACGCCAGCGGCCACCGCGCGCGCCTGCGCAAGCGGCTGATCGCCGGCGGCGAAGACGCGCTGGCCGATCACGAGGTGATCGAATACCTGCTGATGCTGGCGCGGCCGCGGATCGACACCAAGCCGATCGCGCGCACCCTGATCAAGCGGTTCGGATCGCTGGCCGGCGTGCTCAACGCCGATGCCCGCGCGCTGGCGCTGCATCCCGAGATGGGCGAATCGAGCGCCGCCGCGCTCAAGCTGGTGGCGATCGCCGCGCGCCGCCTGGCCCGCCAGCGCGTGCGCGAGGCGCCGGTGATCGGATCGTGGCAAGCGCTGATCGACTATCTGACGATCGACATGGCGCACCTGACGGTGGAGCGCGTGCGCGTGCTCTACCTCAATTCCCAGAACATGCTGATCCTGGACGATCACGTTGGCGACGGTTCGATCGACGAAGCCGCGATCCACCCGCGCGAAGTGATCCGCCGCGCACTCGATCTGGGCGCGACGGCGCTGATCCTGGTGCACAACCATCCCTCGGGCTCGCCCCAGCCGAGCCGTGCCGACATCGACATCACCAACCGCATCGCCGAAGCCGGGCGGCTGCTGGGCATCGTCGTGCACGATCATGTCGTGATCGGGCGCGAAGGGCATGTCTCGCTCAAGGCCAAGGGGCTGATCTGATGTGCGTGGCCGCCATCGCCTGGGCCGCGCATCCGCGCTGGCGGCTGGTCGCGATCGGCAATCGCGACGAATACCACCAGCGCCCCGCCGCCGCGCTGGCCCGCTGGGATGACGCCAGCGGCATCATCGCCGGGCGCGATCTCAAGTCCGGCGGCACCTGGCTGGGGGTGAGCGCGCGCGGCCGCTTCGCCCTGGTCACCAACCGGCGCGGCTTCGGCGATCCCGATCCCTCGCGCGCCTCGCGCGGGGCACTCGTCACCGATGCGCTTTCGGGCAGCGGCGCCTATGCCGATCCGGGCGCGGTGGACCTGATGGCTTTCAACCCGTTCAACCTCATCCTGGCGGACAAGGGCGGGGCGCGGTTCTTCTCCAACCGGCCCGAGGCGCTGCGCACCGCGCTGGCGCGGGGCATCTACGGCCTGTCGAACGGCGCGCTGGACGAGCCCTGGCCCAAGACGCTGCAGCTGAAAGCCGCCGTGCTCGACTGGCTGGCGCGCGAGGACAGCGCGTTCGACCCGCTGTTCGCCGCGCTGGCCGACGAGACACTGCCGGGCATCGGGCTGCATTCCACCCAGCCTTCGGAGATCCGGCGCGAGGCACCCGACACCGCGCCCTTCATCCGCGATCCGGTCTATGGCACGCGCTGCTCGACAGTGGTGGCGATCGACGCGCAAGGCCGGGGCAGCATCGTCGAGCGCCGCTTCGACGCACACGGCGAGGCCAACGGCGAGACGCGGATCGCCTTCGCCTGGCCAGAATAAGAGTTCACAGGGAGAGCAAGATGACCAACAGGACATACAAAGTGGTGCAATGGGCCACCGGCCACGTCGGCAAGACCGCGATCCGGCACTTCGCCGGCAATCCGGCCTTCGAACTGGTCGGCACGCTCGTCACCAATCCCGCGAAGGTCGGGCGCGACGCGGGCGAGATCGCGGGCATCGCGCCGCTGGGCGTGATCGCCACCGACGATCCCGAGGCGATCCTGGCGCTGGAGGCGGACTGCGTGCACTTCGCCCCGGCCCTGCCCGATCTCGACATGGTGAGCCGCCTGCTGCGCTCGGGCAAGAACGTGGTCTCGCCGCTCGGGCCGTTCTATCGCTATGGCAAGTACAAGGACGAGCTGGACGGACTGGACGCGGCGGCGAAGGCAGGCGGTGTCTCGTTCCACGGTTCGGGCATCCATCCCGGCTTCGCGGGCGACCTGTTGCCGCTCACCGTGCTGCGCATCGCCGACCGGGTGGACCATATCCATCTTTACGAGATCATCGATCACCTGGCCAACCCGTCGAACTATATCGAGTTCATGGGCTTTGGCCGCACGCCCGACGACGTGCTGGCCAATCCCGGCCGCTCGCCGGAGGCGCCGCAGATGTTCGCCCAGTCGATGCAGCTCGTGCTCGAAGCGCTGGGCCTGGCGGTGGAGGATGTCACCGCCAGGCTGGAACTGGCCACGGCCACGCAGGACATCCCCTATCCCAACGGGGTGATCCGGCAAGGCACCGTCGCCGGGCAGCATTACGAATGGACGGGCTGGGCCGGCGGCAAGCCGTGCATCACCTACCACTGCTTCTGGGTGATGGGGCAGGAACATGTCTCGCCCCACTGGGACACCGGCCCTTCGGGCTATCGCATCCGCATCGAGGGCGATCCGCCGATGGAGCTTTCGCTCACCTCGATGCGCGAGGTCGATGGCGAGAAGCGCTATGGCGGCCTGCCGTGGACAGCCATGGCCGGGGTCAACGTGATCCCGGCGGTGTGCGAGGCGGCACCGGGCGTAGTGACCCATCGCGAGATCGGCGTGCCGCGGATGCACGGCCTGATCCGCTAGGCGCAAAGGGGCGGGCGCGGTTCGCCCTGCCGCCCGCCCCCTCCTCATCCTCCCCCTCCCTCCTCCTCCTCCGCCCCGCCCCTTGCCTTCCGGCCCCCCGCGCCCTAGCGGCAGCCGCATCCAGCCAACCGGAGTCGAACATGGTCCCCCGTTATGCCCGCCCCGCGATGACCGCGATCTGGGAACCCGAAGCGCGCTATCGCATCTGGTTCGAGATCGAGGCTCATGCCGCCGTCAAGATGGGCGAGCTGGGCGTCGTGCCGGAAAGCGCGGGGCAAGCGCTGTGGGACTGGTGGGCGACCGACCCGGCGATCGACGTCGCCGCGATCGACGCGATCGAGGCCGTGACCAAGCATGACGTGATCGCCTTCCTGGACTGGGTGGCGCAGCAGGTCGGCCCCGAGGCGCGCTTCATGCACCAGGGCATGACCAGCTCCGACGTGCTCGACACCACCTTGAACGTCCAGCTCACCAAGGCGGCCGACATCCTGCTGGCGGACCTTGACGCGCTGCTCGCCGCGCTTCGGCGCCGGGCCGAGGAGCACAAGTATACCCCCACCATCGGGCGCAGCCACGGCATCCATGCCGAGCCGGTGACGTTCGGCCTCAAGCTGGCGCAGGCCTATGCCGAGTTCGCCCGCTGCAAGGCGCGGCTGATCGCGGCGCGCGCGGACGTGGCGACATGCGCCATCTCGGGCGCGGTCGGCACGTTCGCCAATGTCGATCCCTCGGTCGAGGAATATGTCGCCTGGAAGATGGACCTGGTGCCCGAGCCCATTTCCACCCAGGTCATCCCGCGGGACCGGCACGCGATGTTCTTCGCCACGCTGGGCGTGATCGCCAGCTCGATCGAGCGCCTCGCGATCGAGGTGCGGCACTTGCAGCGCACCGAGGTTCTGGAGGCGGAGGAATACTTCTCGCCCGGCCAGAAGGGGTCGAGCGCCATGCCGCACAAGCGCAACCCGGTGCTGACCGAGAACCTCACGGGCCTGGCCCGCATGGTCCGCGCCGCCGTGGTGCCGGCGCTGGAGAACGTGGCGCTCTGGCACGAGCGCGACATCTCGCACTCCTCGGTGGAGCGGTTCATCGGCCCGGACGCGACGATCACGCTCGATTTCGCGCTGGCGCGGCTGACCGGGGTGATCGACAAGCTGCTGGTCTATCCCGAACGGATGCAGAAGAACCTCGACCGGATGGGCGGCCTCGTCCACTCGCAGCGCGTGCTGCTGGCGTTGACCCAGGCGGGGCTCAGCCGCGACGAATCCTACCGCCTCGTCCAGCGCAACGCGATGAAGGTGTGGGAATCGGACGGGCAGCTCAGCCTGCTCGAACTGCTCAAGGCCGATCCCGAAGTCGCCGCCGCGCTGCCGGCCGAGACGATCGAGGAGAAGTTCGACCTGGGCTATCACTACAAGCAGGTCGATCGCATCTTCGATCGCGTGTTCGCCGCCTGAGGGTGTCGTCTGGAAGCGCGCCGTTGGGCCCGAGGCGGCACCGGCGCGCGCATTTCCAGACAAAATCCCCCAGCCGCACCGGGAATCTCCCGGCCTTCCCAACCGGCGCATTCCCGCCTAGCATTCCTTCGGGACTACAGGCGGGAACAGGAGGAAGCCTTGCAGGTCATTCGCACGATCCTGTGGATCGCCCTTACGGCGATCCTGGTGACATTCATCGCGATGAACTGGACGACGGTGCCGGTCAATTTCTGGCCCTTGTCCGATGGCAACTACATTCATTTCGAATGGCCGGTGGGCGTGGTCGCGCTGGTCTTCTTCGGGCTGGGCGCGGTGCCGATGTGGCTGCTCCACCGCGCGCGCCGCTGGCAATACAACCGCCGGATCACCGCGCTGGAAAGCAGCGTGCGCTCGGTCTCGGTCGCGCCGCCGCCCTCCCTGCCCGAGCTTGCGCCGGGCGATCCCGCCCCGCTGACCACGCCTGTGCCGAATACCACCACGGAAAGACCTGAATGAGCCAGAATCCCGTATATCTTGCCCTTGACCTGCCGCGTCTCGACGCCGCCGAAGCGCTTGCCCGCAAAGTTTCCGGGCACATCGGCGGGATCAAGCTCGGCCTCGAATTCTTCTGCGCGCACGGCCATCACGGCGTTCACGAGATCCACAAGATCGGCCTGCCGCTGTTCCTCGACCTCAAGCTGCATGACATTCCCAACACCGTCGCCGCCGCGATGCAGGCGATCCACGTGCTCGAACCCTCGATCGTCACGGTCCACGCCTCGGGCGGCCGGGCGATGATGGAGGACGCCAAGGCGGCGGCGGGCGAGAACTGCAAGGTCGTGGGCGTCACCGTGCTCACCAGCCTTGACGATGGCGACCTGAATGCGACCGGCGTTTCCGGCTCGGCGCACGAGCAGGCGCTGCGGCTGGCCGAACTGGCCCATGCCGCCGGGCTCGACGGCATCGTCTGCTCGGGCCACGAAGTCGGCGCGGTGCACGATCAGTGGAAGGACGGCTTCTTCGTCGTACCCGGCCTGCGCCCGGCCGATGGCAAGACCGGCGACCAGAAGCGCACCGTCACCCCGCGCGAGGCGCGCGACGCGGGCGCCAGCGTGCTGGTGGTCGGCCGCCCGATCAGCCGCGCCGAGGATCCGCTGGCGGCGGCCCGGGCGATCGAGGCGACGCTGTAGGCGGGATCGGCACCAGGCTGAACCTTGGGCGTTATCGGCGTTCAGGCCCGCGAAAGTGCCGAACGGCGATGAGCGGGCCGACGATCGAGGAGAGAAAAACCGATGTCCCTGAAGTCCGCCGTCCTGCTTGCCGCCGCCGCGTTCGCCGCCACCACCCTTGCCCAGCCCGCCATGGCCCAGCAGACCCCGGTGCCGACGCTGGAGGCCAGCCACACGCTGCTGACCGTTTCGGCGCAAGGCGCGTCCACGCGTGAGCCCGACATGGCGATGTTCACCGCCGGCGTCACCACCCAGGGGCCCAGCGCCAGCGCCGCCCTGGCCGAGAATTCCACGCGGATGACGGCGGTGATCGCCGCGCTCAAGCGCGCGGGCATCGCCGACAAGGACATCCAGACCAGCAATCTCAACCTCAACCCGGTCTACGCCCCGCCCAAGCGCCTGCCCGATGGCAGCTATGAAGCCGGCGATCAGAGCATCGTCGGCTATCAGGCGAACAACACCGTCTCGGTCCGCCAGCGCAAGCTCGACAACTTCGGCAAGGTGATCGACGCGCTGGTCACGGCCGGGGCCAACCAGGTCAACGGTCCCAACTTCATGCTGGCCAGGCCCGAGGAAGCGCTTGACGAAGCGCGGGTGGAAGCGATGAAGATCGCCCGCCAGCGCGCGCAGCTCTATGCCCAGGCGGCGGGCCTGCGCGTGGTGCGTATCATCTCGATCAGCGAGAACGGCGGCTATGCCCCGCAGCCGGTGATGTACCGCCGCGCGGCCGCCGACTCGCTTTCCGCCGCGCCGCCCCCGCCGCCGGTCGCCGCCGGCGAGCTGGAAATGAACATGGGCGTGACGGTGCAGTTCGAACTGGCGCCCTGATCGCCGGCAACGCTCGACATCCGGCCATGGCGCGCTAAGGGGCGTGCCATGGCCGCGCCGCTTATCAAGATCTGCGGGATCAACGATCCCGCCGCGCTCGACGCGGTGATCCGCGCGCGCGCCGACTACGCCGGCTTCGTGTTCTTCGCGCCCAGCCCGCGCAACCTTTCGCCCGCCACGGCAGCGGCCCTGGCGGCGCGGGCGCAGGGCCATGTCCGCAAGGTCGGCCTGTTCGTCGATGCCGATGATGCCGTGATCGCCGATGCGGTGGCGGCGGCGCGGCTCGACGCGCTGCAGCTTCACGGGGGAGAAAGCCCGGAACGCGCGGCGCACCTGAAGGCGCGCTTCGACCTGCCGGTGTGGAAGGCGCTGCCCGTCACTTCCCCCGCCGATGTCGCGCAGGCCGGCGCTTATGCGGGGGCGGCCGATCTCGTGCTGTTCGATGCCAAGACGCCCAAGGGCACGCTGCCGGGCGGCATGGGCCTCAGCTTCGACTGGAGCCTTGTCGCGCACTGGCAAGGGCCGCTCGCCTGGGGGCTGGCCGGGGGGCTCACGCCGGAAAACGTCGCCGAAGCCGCGCGGCTGACCGGCGCGCCGCTGGTCGATACCTCATCCGGCGTCGAAAGCGCGCCGGGGGTCAAGGACGCGGGCCGGATCGCCGCCTTCTGCGCGGCGGCACGCGGCGCATAACGATGGAACAGGGCCGGGCGCGCGCGCCCTTGCCACCGCCCGGTCTGGACAAGCCGGCGGCCCTCTGCCAAGCGCGCGGCATGAGTGTGAGTCCGCAGCCGAACAGCTTCCGCACCTTGCCCGACGAGCGCGGGCATTTTGGCCGCTTCGGCGGGCGCTATGTCGCCGAAACGCTGATGCCGCTGATCCTCGATCTGGAGAAGGAATACCGCGCGGCCAAGGCCGATCCCGCGTTCCAGGCCGAGTTCGACGATCTGCTCGAACATTTCGTCGGCCGCCCCAGCCCGCTCTATTTCGCCCCGCGCATGACCGCGCATTATCGCGAGGCGGCACCGCAGGGGATGGGCCCGAAGATCTATTTCAAGCGCGAAGAGCTGAACCACACCGGCGCGCACAAGATCAACAACTGCGTCGGCCAGATCCTGCTCGCGCTGCGCATGGGCAAGACCCGGATCATCGCCGAGACCGGCGCCGGCCAGCACGGTGTCGCCACCGCCACGGTCGCCGCGCGCTTCGGCCTGCCTTGCGTGATCTTCATGGGCGCCAAGGATGTCGAGCGGCAGAAGCCCAACGTGTTCCGCATGAAGCTGCTGGGCGCCGAGGTGGTGCCGGTGACGAGCGGCGCCGAAACGCTGAAAGACGCGATGAACGAGGCGCTGCGCGACTGGGTGGCGAACGTGCACGACACGTTCTACATCATCGGCACCGCCGCCGGCCCGCATCCCTATCCTGAACTGGTGCGCGATTTCCAGAGCGTGATCGGCAAGGAAGCCCGCGAGCAGATCCTCAAGGCCGAAGGGCGCCTGCCCGATATGCTGGTGGCCGCCGTCGGCGGCGGATCGAACGCGATCGGCCTGTTCCACCCCTTCCTCGACGATCCCGACGTGGCCATGGTCGGCATCGAGGCGGCCGGCCACGGCATCGCCAGCGGCCAGCACGCCGCCAGCCTCACCGGCGGCGGCCCCGGCATCCTCCACGGCAACCGCACCTATCTGCTCCAGGACGAGGACGGCCAGATCACCGAGGCCCACTCGATCAGCGCCGGCCTGGACTATCCCGGCATCGGCCCGGAGCATTCGTGGCTGCACGAAAGCGGCCGGGTGCGCTATCTGCCGATCACCGACAACCAGGCGCTGGATGCGTTCCAGCTGTGCTGCCAGCTCGAAGGCATCATCCCGGCGCTGGAAAGCGCCCATGCCCTGGCCGCGCTGCCCGAGCTAACCCTGACGATGGGCGAGGACCAGATCATCGTCGTCAACGTCTCGGGCCGGGGCGACAAGGACATCTTCACCGTGGCCGAAGCGCTGGGGGTGAAGCTCTAAAAGCCCTCTCCCCTTCAGGGGAGAGGGTTGGGAGAGGGGCAAGTGCGAGACGCAAGGCTGACTGGATATGCCAAAGCCATGCGTCAGCAGATGCCCGAACCCGAAACCCGCGTCTGGCTGCAACTGCGCGCCGGGCGGTTCGATGGAGTGAAATTTCGCCGGCAAAAGGTCATTGGCCGCTACATCGCCGATTTTGCCGCCAACGAGCCGAGGCTGGTCGTGGAGATCGACGGGCGGACGCACGATGCCGATGATGACTATGATACGGAACGGACGAGATTCTTGAATGAGCGCGGATATCACGTGATCCGCTTCACCAATCAGGATGTGATGACGAATATGGAAGGTGTGTTGATCAGGCTGGCCGAGACAATCGAGATGGCGCGCCGTGCCCCTCTCCCAACCCTCTCCCCTGAAGGGGAGAGGGCGTTGACGACGCAAGCCTTGCGCGCCTCTTCCCGCGAAGAGGAAACGCGATGACCGCCCGCCTTGCCAACGCCTTCGCCAGGGGCCGCCCCGCGCTCGTCTGCTTCATCACCGGGGGGGACGGCGATACCGCCGCCAATCTCGACGCGCTGGTCGCGGGCGGGGCCGACGTGATCGAGCTGGGGATGCCGTTCACCGATCCCATGGCCGATGGGCCGGCGATCCAGCAGGCGAACTTGCGCAGCTTCGCGGCGGGCACGAAGACCGCAGACCTGTTCCGCATCGCCGGCGAATTCCGCGCGCGCCATCCCGAAGTGCCGCTGGTGCTGATGGGCTATGCCAATCCCATGACCATTCGCGGCCCCGAATGGTTTGCCCGGGAATGCGCCAAAGCCGGCGTCGACGGCGTGATCTGCGTCGATATCCCGCCCGAGGAGGATGCCGAGCTGGGCCCGGCCCTGCGCGCGGCGGGCATCGCGCCGATCCGGCTGGCGACCCCGACGACCGACGCGGCGCGGCTGCCGGTGGTGCTCGATGGATCGGCGGGGTTCCTCTATTACGTCTCGGTCGCCGGGATCACCGGGATGCAGCAGGCCGCGCAAGGATCGATCGAGGATGCGGTCGCCCGGCTCAAGGCGGCGACGGACCTTCCCGTCGCGGTCGGCTTCGGCGTGCGCACGCCCGATCAGGCCGCCCGGATCGCGCGCGTAGCCGATGGCGTGGTGGTGGGATCGGCGCTGGTCGATCTGGTGGCGCGGCATGGCGCGGATGCGCCCGGCCCGCTGCGCGAGCTGACCGGCGCGCTGGCCGCCGCGGTCCATGCGGCGCGCGAGGTTGCGTGATGCGCGTCCTCCCCGGCGCGGGGAGGGGGAGCGCCGATAGGGTGGTCGAGAGGCCGTGAGAGACTTCGCCACGTCCGACAGTCCCGCCGTCCAGCGCCAGCTCGATCGGCTCGGCGCCCTGTCGCTGCCGCAAGGACGGCTCGGGCTCGATACGATCCGCGCCCTGCTCGCGCGGCTGGGCGATCCACACCGGCACATGCCGCCCGCGTTCCATGTCGCGGGCACCAATGGCAAGGGATCGACCTGTGCGTTCCTGCGCGCCGCGATCGAGGCTTCGGGCCAGGCGGTGCATGTCTTCAGCAGCCCGCATCTGGTGCGCTACAACGAACGCATCCGCCTGGCCGGCCGGCTGATCGAGGACGACGCGCTGGCCGAGCTGCTGGCCGAAGTGCTCGACGCGGCCGAGGCGGCGGGCATCGGCCCCAGCTTCTTCGAAGTGACGACGGCGGCCGCCTTCCTGGCCTTCGCGCGCGTGCCGGCCGCCGCCGCGATCGTCGAGGTTGGCCTGGGCGGGCGCTTCGATGCGACCAACGTGCTCGAAAGCCCCGCCGTCTGCGGCATCGCCTCGCTCGGCATCGATCACGAGGCGTTCCTGCTGGCGCCCGAGGAAGGCACGCCCCGGCCGCCCTTTTCGCGCATCGCGTTCGAAAAGGCGGGCATCGCCAAGCCGGGGGTGCCGCTGGTAACGCAGAACTATTCGCCCGCGATGAACCAGGTCATCGCCGATCAGGCCGCGCGGGTCGGCGCGCCGCTGTTCACCCGGCCCGACGACTGGCAAGTCACGCTGCGCGGCAAGCAGCTCAGCTATCGCGACCGGCATGGGTTCCTGCGCCTGCCGCCGCCACGCCTGCGCGGGCGGCACCAGATCGCCAATGCCGGGCTGGCGATCGCCATGCTGCGCCACCAGAGCGCTGTCGCGGTGCCCGATTCGGCGCTGGCGGCGGCGATGGAATGGGCGCGCTGGCCCGCGCGGCTGCAACAGCTTGGGCCGGGACCGCTGACCGGATTGCTGCCGCCGGGCACGCCGGTGTGGCTCGATGGCGGGCACAATGCCGACGCGGGCCACGCGCTGGCGAGCTTCTTCCGCCGGGCGGACCGCTATATCCACCTCGTCATCGGCCAGCTTGCCAACAAGAGCCCAGAAGCGATCGTGCAGCCGCTGCTGTCGCAACTGGCCAGCCTCAGCGTGGTGCCGGTGCCCGGCCATGAGCACCATGGCGTGGAGGCCTTCGCCGCGATCGCGCGCGGCGGACCCGCGCCCGAGGCCCGCGCCAGCGTGGCGGAGGCCCTGGAAGGGCTGCGGATCGGTCCCGCACGGGGCGAGATCGTGCTGATCGCGGGATCGCTTTACCTGGCGGGCGCAGTGCTGCGCGCCAATCGCGAGTTTCCCGACTGAGGCCGGCCCTAGCCTACCGGCCCTTCCACTCCGGCTTGCGCTTTTCGGCGAAGGCGCGCGGGCCTTCCTGCGCGTCCCCGGAATTGTAGGTGACTTCGTGGGCGGCGCGGGCGGCCTGCAGCGCGGCCCCGCGCCCCATCTCGGTGGCGAGCATCACCGTCTCGCGCGCGGCCTTGACCGAGAGCGGCGCGCCTTCCAGCACTTCGCGCGCCAGCTCCAGCGCCGCGTCCATCAGCACCTCGGGTTCGGCCAGGCGATTGACCAGCCCGACCTCGTAAGCGCGCTGCGCAGTGATCGGCCTGCCGGTGAGCATGATCTCCATCATGATCCGCTGCGGGATCATGTGGATCAGCGGCGCGGCCCAGGGGCTGCCGCGCCCGATCTTCACTTCGGTGATGGCGAACTTCGCGTTGGTGCTGGCCACGCACAAGTCGCAGGCCTGCGCGATCAGCCAGCCGCCGGCAAAGGCGAAGCCGTTGACCGCCGCGATCGTCGGCTTGGTCAGTTCCAGATTGTCGTAAGGCACCGGGATGAAATCGCGCGGCGGCACCTTCATCCCCGTCTCGACCATTTCCTTGAGATCGCCGCCCGCGCAGAACGATTTCTCGCCCGCGCCGGTCAGGATGGCGATGCGCAGCGCGGCATCGTTCTCAAAGCGCAGCCACGCCGCGCGCAACGCCTCGCGCACTTCGCGGCTGAGGCAATTGCGCTGCTCCGGCCGGTTGATCGTGATCACCGCGATGCCATCGTCGCGGGCATCAAACAGCACGGGTTCGCTCATCGTCAGAATCCCCTCTTGGCAATCGCGTGCGCGGCGCGGTCCAGTTCCGCGCGGAAATCCGGGTGTGCCACCGCGACCAGCCGGCGCGCGCGCTCGGCCAGCGAGCGGCCCTTGAGTTCGGCCGCGCCATATTCGGTGACGACCACGTCCACTTCGCTGCGCGCGGTGGTGACAGGGCCCGACAGCGCGGGCACGATCTTGCTGATCGTCCCGCCTTTCGCGGTCGAGGCGAGCACCATCAGCGAGGCGCCGCCCGGCGAGCGCGCGCCGGCGCGGACGAAATCGACCTGCCCGCCGGTGCCGCCGAGATAGGCCGCGCCCGATTGCTCGGCATTGACTTGCCCGGTCAGGTCCACTTCCAGTGCCGAATTGATCGTGACCAACCGCGACAGCCGGCCAAGCACGGCCGCATCGTGCGTATAGCTCGTCGGCGTCATGCGGATCGCCGGGTTGTTCGCCGCCCAGTCATAGAGCCGGCGCGTGCCGATCAGCGCGCCGTTGATCGAAATGCCGGCGTCGATCTCCTTGCGCGCGTTGGTCAGCACGCCGGCTTCGGCCAGATCGACCAGGCCGTCGCCCAGCATCCCGGAATGGACGCCCAGGTCCTTGCGATCGTGCAGCAGGCGCAGGATCGCGTCGGGCACCGCGCCCACCCCGGTCTGGATCACCGAGCCGTCGCCGATATAGGCCGCGCAGTGCCGCGCGATGGCCTCATCAGTCTCGCCGATTTTCGCGGGCGCCACTTCCACCGGCGCGCGGCTGACCGTGACCGCGACGTCGATCGCCGATGCCGGGATCGTCTCGCCCGGCACATAGGGTACCTGTTCGTTGACTTCGGCGATCACCACGCGCGCCCGGTTTACGGCGGCGCGCACATAATCGCTGATCAGGCCGCAGGAATGGTTGCCCTGCGCGTCGGCCGGGCTGACCTGGATCATCGCCACCTCGCAGCCGATCACCCCGGTGGCGATCAGCGGGCCGACCTGGCTGACGTGGACCGGGATCACGTCCAGCGCCTGCTCCCTGGTCATGGCCCGCAGCGCGCCGATCGCGCCCATCGACGAGAGGCGAAAGGCACTGGCGGTCTCGGGCGTGAACAGCCCGGAAAAGCTGGTGGCGATGAACGCGCCCAGCCCGCCGATGCCGGCCCCTTGCGCGATCAGCGCCTCGACCAGCGTGGTCGGCTCGCCGCAGGCCTGGCCGAAGACCACGCGGTCTCCGGCGCGCAGGAACCCGCCAAGGTCCAGATCGGCCGCGGCGACCCGGATCGTCACGGCTTGCCGGCCTGGCGCAGCAGCCGCTCGGCCCGGGCGAGATAGGGCCGGTCAAGCATTCCGCCCTTCCAGCCGATCGCGCCGACGCCGGGGTTGGCGGCGAAGAGATCGACGATCTCCTGCGCCTCGGCGATTTCCGCGTCGGTCGGCGTGAAGGCCGCGTTGATCACGTCGATCTGCGCAGGGTGGATCGCCAGCATCCCGCGATAGCCATCGCGCCGGACACGCTCGGCCCGCAGGCGCAGCGCTTCCAGATCTTTGAAATCGGCCGAGATCGTCTCGATCGCGGTCACGCCGGCGGCGGCCGCGCCCAGCACGGTCAGGCTGCGGGCGAGTTCATAGGTGAAGGAATAGGAACCGTCCGCATTCCTGTTCGAACTGGCGCCGATCGAATCGGCCAGGTCTTCCGCGCCCCAGGTCAGCGCGACGACGCGCGGCGCGCCCTTGTAGTCGCCGGTGTGGAACATCGCCTCGGCCGTCTCGGTGATGAGCACGATCACCGGGGTGGAGCCTTCCTCGATCCCGTGGGCGACTTCGAGCGCGGACAGGCAGTGGTCGAGCTTTTCGACATCGGCGCGGCCATAGACCTTGGGCAGCATGATCCCGCCGGGCCGGGCCGGCATGATCGCGGCCAGATCGGCCAGGGTATGCGGGCCGTCGAACGGATTGATCCGCACCCACAGGCGCTGGCGTTGCTCGGGATGGGCCTTGATGAAATCGTGCACCATCGGCCGGGCATGGGCCTTGTTGTCGGGCGCGACCGCGTCTTCCAGGTCGATCAGGACGATGTCGGCCGGCCCATCCATCGCCTTGGTCATCTTCTTCTCGCTGTCGCCCGGCGCGAACAGCCAGGAACGGGCGGAAATCGGTTCGTGGGTAACGGGCATGGACTATCCTCTCGTCACGGTGAGCTTGGCGTTGCCTTTGTCAGTAGGACTTCGGCAACTCAAGCACGCGCTCGGCGATGTAGTTCATGATCTGGTGCGGGCTGACCGGGGCGATGCGCGGGATCAGCACTTCGCGCAGATAGCGCTCGACATGGTATTCCTGCGCATAGCCCATGCCGCCCATCGACATGACCGCGGTCTGGCACGCCTCATAGCCGGCCTCGGCGGCCAGGTACTTGGCGGCATTGGCCTCGGTGCCGCAATCCTCGCCCTTGTCGAACAGGGTGGCAGCCTTGAACACCATCAGGCTGGCCGCCTCCACCTGCATCCACGCCTTGGCCAGCGGGTGCTGGATGCCCTGGTTCTGGCCGATCGGCCGGCCGAACACCACGCGCTCGCGCGCATAGCGCGATGCCTTCTGGATCGCCACGCGGCCAAGGCCGGTCGCTTCGGCACCGAGCAGCACGCGCTCGGGATTGAGCCCTTGCAGCAGGATCCTGAAGCCCTGCCCTTCGGCGCCGATGCGGTCTTCCTCGGGAATGAACAGGTCGGTGATGAACAGCATGTTCGATCCCACCGCGTGGCGGCCCATCTTGGGGATCAGCCGGTGCTCGATATGCTCACGATCAAGCCGGGTATAGAACAGGGTCAGCCCCTCGGTCTTGCGCTTGACCTCCTCGAGCGGGGTGGTGCGCGCGATCAGCAACATGCGATCGGCGACATGGGCATTGGTGATCCAGATCTTCTCGCCGTTGACGCGGTAGCCGCCCGCGACCTTTTCGGCCCGGGTCTTGAGGCTGGTGGTGTCGAGCCCGGTATTGGGCTCGGTCACGGCGAAGCACATCTTTTCCGCGCCCGAAAGGATCGGCGGGATCATGCGCTGCTGCTGCTCTTCGGTGCCGAACAGGATCACCGGCTCCAGCCCGAAGACGGGCCCGTGGATCGCCGAGGCCGCCGTCATGCCGCCACCGCTTTCGGCCACGGCCTGCATCATCACCGCCGCCTCGGTGATGCCGAGCCCCGAGCCGCCCACCGATTCGGGCATGGCGACGCCCAGCCAGCCGGCCTCGGCCATCGCCATGTGGAAATCGGTGGGAAATTCGCCCGAACGATCATGCTCCAGCCAGTATTCGTCGGGGAACTGCGAACAGTGCCTGAGCACTGCCTCGCGGATGTTCTGCTGGTCTTCGGTGAAGGAGAAATCCATGGGCCCGACCTTTCCGGCGCAATCCTGTCCGGCGGGCGCGGTAGCAGCGCGGTCGGGCCAAGACAACTGGCCAATGTCCCGATATTCGCCCAATGAACCGAAATACGAATAGACGAGACTGATGGCCTCGGCTAGCAGGCCAGGATCGACGCGGAGGATGCGATGGAAGAAACTGCCCGGGAAGACGCCGCCCGGCCGACCGGACCGCTCGCGGGCATCAGGGTGATCGACCTGACCAGCGTGGTCTTCGGGCCTTACGCCACGCAGATCATGGCCGACATGGGCGCCGAAGTGATCAAGATCGAGCCGCCCGCCGGCGACAACACCCGCTGGATCACCACGGGCCCGGTGCCGGGCATGGGCGGCATCTATGTCAACGTGAACCGGGGCAAGAAGAGCGTGATGCTCGACTTGCGGCAGGAAGCGGACAAGGCCGCGCTCGAAAGGCTGATCGCCACCGCCGACGTGTTCATCCATTCGATGCGCGGCAGCGCGATCGCCAAGCTGGGCTTCGATTACCCGGCGGTGCGCGCGATCCGCCCGGACATCATCTACACCAATTGCTACGGCTATTCGCGGCGCGGGCCCGAGGCGGACAAGCCGGCCTATGACGATACCATCCAGGCCGAATGCGGCATTCCCTATGTGCAGGGCCTGATGAACGGCGAGCCCGGCTTCGTCGCCACGATCATGGCCGACAAGGTGGCGGGCCTGCACGCGCTTTACGCCACGATGATGGCGCTGTTCCACCGCGAGCGCACGGGCGGGCGCGGCAAGGGCGAAGGCCAGGAAGTGGAAGTGACGATGTTCGAGGCGATGACCTCGTTCATGCTGGTGGAGCACGCCAACGGCGCGATGTTCGATCCGCCCACCACCCCGGCGCATTACCACCGCGCGGTCGAGAAGAACCGGCGGCCCTACCGGACCAGGGACGGCTATGTCGCCGCGCTGGTCTATAACGACAAGCACTGGGCCGCCTTCATCGACGCGGTGCGGCCAGCATGGGCCAGCGCCGAGTTCGACAGCCTGGAAAAGCGCGCCCGGCAGATCGGCCGGGTCTATGGCCTGCTGGGCGAGACCTTCCTGGAACGCACGACCGACGAATGGATCGCGCTGCTGGGCGAACTGCACATCCCCTGCGCGCGCCTGCGCACCACCGACGAACTTTTCGCGAACGAGCACCTGGCCACGATCGGCTTTTTCGAAACGGTCGACAGCGATCAGGGCCCGGTCACTTTCCCGGGCGTGCCGACGTGGTTTTCCGCCACTCCGGGCCATGTCGCCGGCCCCGCGCCGTTGCTGGGCGCGGATACCGAGGCGGTGCTGGCGGGGCTGACCGATGACGCCCCGGCGATGGCCGGAGCGCGGGCCGCGACGAAGTAGACAGTGCTGTTGATTTGAACTGGCAGGCCCCATCCACTTGGGCTAACAGCGAATCCAAGTCGAACCTTGGGAGGGTGGCCAGCCAGAACGCGCGATCGGGATGGAGCGGACGCGGCCAACGCCGCAACGCAATCCGCGCTTTTCAGCCAACCAATTGACCTCCCTTGAGAATTTGAACCAGACCTACAGGACCGAGATCAGGAAAGGCAACACGATGTACGATGACCAGCCTCAGGCGGAAACCAAACAGGCGGCAAGCGCGGGCATACCTGTATACAAGCGTATGCTCGACCTGTTCGAGGCCGAGGGAATCAAGACGCTGTTCGGCATTCCCGATCCCAATTTCGTTCACTTGTTCCTCGAAGCCGAGACGCGCGGCTGGACCGTCGTTTCCTCGCACCACGAGGCCGCGACCGGCCACATGGCCGCCGCCGCGGCGCGCATCACCGGCAAGCCTTCGGTCTGCATCGCCACGCTCGGGCCCGGCATGGCCAACGCGATGCCCGCGATCCAGTGCGCCAAGGTGGAGAACGACCCGGTCATCTTCATCGGCGGCCAGCGCGCCCGCATCACCGAGCGCCGCGTGCGCCGCGGCCGCATCCAGTTCGTGCGGCAGGAGCCGATGATCGAGGATTCGGTCAAGTTCTCCAGCTCGATCGAATATGCCGACCAGGTGGACGAGATCGTGCGCGAGGCGATCCGCGTCTGCATGTCGGGCACGCCCGGGCCGGCCTATATCGAATATCCGGCGCACGTGATCCTGGAGGAAGTGCCCAACACGCCGATCCTGCCGCCCAGCCGCTATCGCCTTACCATGCAGGGCGCCGACGGCGATCGCATCGCCGAAGCGGCCAAGATCATCGCCGAAGCCAAGAAGCCGGTGCTGCTGGTCGGCCACGGCGTGCACACCTCGAAATCGGGCGCGGCGGTCAAGGAACTGGCCGACCTGATGCAGTGCCCGGTGATCCAGACCTCGGGCGGCACCAGCTTCATCGAAGGGCTGGAAGACCGCACCTTCCCCTATGGCTTCTCGGAAGTCTCGATCGACGCGGTGGTGGAGAGCGACTGCTGCGTCGCGCTGGCGACCGAGCTGGGCGAGCCTTCGCACTATGGCCGCTGGCGCCACTGGGTGGACAACGAGGCCAACCGCAAGTGGATCTACGTCCAGCAGGACCCCACCGCGATCGGCGTCAACCGCCCGATCGACGTGCCGCTGGTCGGTGACGTGCGCGCAGTGGTGCCGCAGCTTTCGCGGGCGCTGAAGGAACTGGGCGGCCGCAAGCCGTCCGAGGAGCTTTCGGCCTATATCCAGCGCGACGCGCAGCAGCTCGTCGAACTGGCCGAGGAAGCCGCCGGCAAGCCCGACGGCAGCGAAAGCCTGATGCACACCAGCCAGTTCGTCACCGAAGCGACCAAGGCCTTCCCCAAGGACGGCATCATGATCCGCGACGGCGGCGCCACGGTGATCTTCCAGTGGACCTATTCGCAGTGCAAGCCCAAGGACGTGATCTGGAACCAGAACTACGGCCACATCGGCACCGGCCTGCCTTATGCGACCGGCGCGATGCTGGCCGACCGGGCGCAGACCGGCAAGTCGCGCCCCGGCATGTTGCTGACCAGCGATTCCTCGTTCCTGTTCCACATCGGTGAGCTGGAAGTGGCCGTGCGCGAGAACCTGCCGCTGGTCTGCGTCGTCGGCGTCGATTTCCAGTGGGGCCTCGAAGTGGGCGTCTACAAGCGCACCTTCGGCCAGGGGACCAGGGAAACCGGCACGCACTGGTCCGACAAGGTTCGCTTCGACAAGATCGCCGAAGGCTTCGGCTGCTATGGCGAATTCGTCAGCAAGGCCGCCGACATCGGCCCGGCCATCGCCCGCGCCTATGCCAGCGGCAAGGTCGGCGTGATCCACGTGCCGATCGATCCCAAGGCAAACTCGGAGGAAATGCCCAACTACTCCGAATTCCGCACCTGGTACGCCGAAGGCACGCAGTAAGAAGGCGACCAACGCCGCAGTTTTCACGGCGCGTCGCCCTTGCGGAAGGGCGGCGCGCCGGTGACGTTCGGGGCCGCAAACGCCCCGTTCGCGATCCCCGGGAGATGTTATGCGCGAATATCTGAAGTTCTACATCGACGGCCAGTGGGTCGATCCGGTCACGCCCAAGACGGCCGAAGTGATCAATCCGGCCACCGAGGAAGTCTCCGGCACGATCTCGCTCGGCTCGCCCGATGACGTGGACCTTGCCGTCGCCGCCGCCCGCAAGGCTTTCGCGACTTATTCGGAAACCTCGGTGAAGGACCGGCTCGACCTGCTCGAGACGATCCAGGCGGAATACCTGAAGCGCGAGCAGGAACTGGGCGAAGCGGTGATGGAAGAGATGGGCGCGCCGCGCTCGCTCGCCTGCGGCTTCCACACCCTGCTGGGCAAGGGGCACCTGGGCACCGCGATCGAAGTGCTGAAGGAATTCAAGTTCGAGGAACAGCGCGGCGTCACCATGCTGCGGCGTGAGCCGATCGGCGTGTGCGGCCTGATCACCCCCTGGAACTGGCCGATGAACCAGACCTGCGTGAAGATCTTCCCGGCGCTCGCCACCGGCTGCACGATGATCCTCAAGCCGCCGCAACTGGCACCCTATTCGGCCCAGATCCTGGCCGAGATCCTGCACGCCAGCGGGGTGCCCGCCGGCGTGTTCAACATGATCCAGGGCCAGGGCAGCGTGATCGGCGCGGCGCTTTCGAAGCACGAGGACGTGGACATGATCTCGTTCACCGGGTCCGAGCCGGTGGGCGTGCAGATCCAGAAGGACGCGGCCGACACGGTCAAGCGCGTCGGGCTGGAACTGGGCGGCAAGAGCGCGTGGATCGTGCTCGACGATGATGCCATGGCCGCCAACGTCGCGGGTGCCACCGCCGGCATGATGGGCAATTCGGGCCAGACCTGCTCGGCCGGATCGCGCCTGCTGGTTCCCGCCGCGCGCATGGACGAAGTCAAGGCCGCCGCCGCCGAGGCCGCCAACGGCGTCACCGTGGGCGATCCGCAAGGCAACTTCGCAATGGGCCCGGTCGTGTCCAAGAGCCAGTACAACATCATCCAGGACTATATCGAGAAGGGCCTGGAGGAAGGCGCCGAACTGATCGCGGGCGGCCTGGGCCGGCCCGAAGGGCTGGACAAGGGCTGGTACGTCAAGCCCACGGTGTTCGTCGGCACCAACCAGATGGTGATCGCGCGCGAGGAGATCTTCGGCCCGGTGCTCGTCATCATCGGCTACGACGATCTCGACCATGCGGTCGAGATCGCCAACGACAGCCCCTTCGGCCTGGGCGGCTACGTCAGCGGCAACGATCTGGAAACCGCCCGCGCGGTGGCGCGCAAGATGCGCACCGGCGCGATCTGGGTCAACGGCGGGTTCGATTTCCACGCCCCGTTCGGCGGCTACAAGCGTTCGGGCAACGGGCGCGAGTGGGGCGAACTGGGCTTCCACGAGTATCTGGAAACCAAGGCCATCGTCGGCTGGGGCTGACCGTAACAGACTCCGGCCGGGGCTGATGCCCTGGCCGATGGGATCAGGGCGAACCCGGCGCGGGCGGCGATCCGCCTTCCGCGCCGGCGCCTTCAGGCGATCGCGCCCGGCGGCATGTCGTGGCCGCCCACGCGCTCCATCAGGTAGCACAGGCAATCCTGGCGGATGACGCGTTCATCGCAAGTCAGCATCGCCGGCATGGCATCGCGGCGCAGGCGCAGCACGCCGCCCCGGGTGCTGAAGAACTTGCCGGCCACATCGCGCCCGGCTTCGTCCACCACCTCCACCGGCATGGCATGGCCCGTCTCGCCAAAGCGCGCGCCGGCGGGCATCTCGCGAAAGTTCATGCGGTCTAGCCCGGCATCGAAGCGCAGCCCAGCCGCGTCCGCCGCGGCGCCGATCGCCACGTCCGGCCGCACGCGCACCACCGCCATGGTGTGATAGAGGTCGATATCCTCGTGCCGCAGCGGGTGATCGGGAAAGGCGGCAAGGCTGAGCGCGGCATCGACCAGCCGCGCCGCCGCCGTGGCGTTCGCCGCCACTCCGGGCTGGCCGCATTCGGCCGTGATCGCCGGGATCGCGCCGGCGAACGAGGCGGTCTGCGTGCCGGGAATGCCGCGAAACCACACCGCGATGCGCGAGAACAGCGCGGCCAGATGCAGCGTGCGGGGATCGGGGCCGCAGACCACCGCGTAATAGGGATTGAGCCCGGTGTTGTTGTGCAGGTCGATCGCGGCGAAAGGCTGGCGGGCCAGCACGCGCGCGTGGACTTGCGCCATCACCGCCGCCTCGGGCGTGCCCGCGTGCGCGACGGTGCCGGGCCAGATCCGGTTGTAGTCCGGCTGGCCGTCCAGCCGCCGCAGGCCTTCGCGCGCGGCGCTGACATTGCCGACCAGCAGCATCAGCGCGCGCGGCAGCGCATGGCCGGCACGCGCGCGCAGCAATTGCTGGATCGCCGCCAGGCTCGACGTTTCGTTGCCGTGGAGCAGGATCGAGACGAACAGCGGCGCGGCCCGTCGGCCGGGCAGTTCGATCAGGGTCGGTTCGGGCAGCAGCCGGTGCAGATCGCGCGGCGCGCAGTCCAGAAAGCCGTCAGGCAGCGAATCGCGTATCGTCAGTTCGGGCACCGCAAGCGTTCCTACAACGGCCATTCGTGAACCGCCATGCCGCTGCGCTGGTGTTCGAGGTATTCGGCGGTGAGCCGGAACAGATCGCC
The DNA here is from genome assembly GCF_029076845.1 of Novosphingobium album (ex Liu et al. 2023). Lineage (GTDB taxonomy): Bacteria > Pseudomonadota > Alphaproteobacteria > Sphingomonadales > Sphingomonadaceae > Novosphingobium. The sequence goes on along the minus strand of NZ_JARESE010000019.1, from coordinate 79,878 downwards.
ATGCCGCGCGTGATGCGCCAGTTGCCAGGCCGCGCCCGTGCGCCCGCTGGCCAGCCGCAGGCCGATCACGTCCAGATAGCGGTCGATCAGCCCCGCCGTCACGCCCTGGCGCGCCAGCCCTTCGCGCGCGAGCGGCAGGAGTTCGGCCAGCACGTCGCGCACCGGCTGGATGCGCCCGTCCAGCCAGATGACTTGCGCGTCCAGCCCATGCTTGGCGGCGGTGTAGAAATTGGCCCGCGCGCTGGCGAAGGACAGCCCCTCGCGCCCCGGCCGCGAGACTTGCGCCAGCATGTGCACCGCGCCGTAGTAGAACGCGGCATTGGCGATCATGTCGATCACGCTGGGCCCGGCCGGCATGATGCGGTGCTCCAGCCGCAAGTGCGGCGTGCCATCCGCGTCGAAGCCCACCAGCACACGGTTCCAGCGCCAGATCGTGCCGTTGTGCAGCCGCAGCGCGGCATAGCGTTCGACCGGCTCGTGCGGCGGCACGGGCAGCAGCACCGGATAATCGCGCAAGTTCTCGGCGAAGATCGCGGTGGGATCATCGCCCAGGTAGCCGGCGCCGAACGTGACGCGGCGGTGATCGCTTTCGCCCGTGCGCGGCGGGGCCTGTTCCAGCGCCTGCTCGAAGATCGGGATGCGGCTTTCGTGCCAGAGCGGCTGGCCGAACAGGAACGGCGAATTGGCCGCGATCGCCACCAGCGGCGCGCTCAGCAGCAGCGAGGCGTTGAACAGCGCGGGCAGACGATCGCACGGCGCCTGCAAGTGAAGCTGGAACGATGTCGTCGCCGCTTCCAGCATGACATCGCTATGGCACGTGCGCAGGTGCGCGCCTTGCGCGTCGGCGCAATCGATGTCGATCCGCAGCGGCGCGCCCCGCCGCGCCTTGCCCAGTTCGGCATTGAGCGCGAGGTAGCGGTTCGATGGCGTGATATTGGCCAGCGACAAGTCGCTTTCGCGCAGCGTCGGCAGCGTACCGATGGCGATCACGGTATCGACATCGTCATGCGCGGTGCCGATGCAGCGCCGCCAGCTTGCCGCCAGCCCGCGCTCCAGCCGCAGCAACCCGTCGCCCGCCAACATCTGCGGCGGGCCGTTCAGCTCGATGTTGAAGCGCGACAGCTCGCTCACCACCATGGGATCGCGCAGCCGCGCCAGGAAGCTCTGGTTATGCGGGGCGGGAAAGCAGTTGCGATCAATCAGCCAGGCTTCCAGCTCAAAGCCGATGCGCGGCCCTTCGCGCGACAGGCGGCCTTCGGCAAAGCCCTGGCCCAGGCTGCGCGTCTCCAGTTCCAGCCGCTGCCGGAACGCGGCGAAGTCCGCTTCGCGGAAACCGGCGGTTTCGATGTCCTGGCCCACCTGCTGCCCCATCCTGCACGGTGCGAGAAGCCTGGCGACTAGGGCCGTAAAACCGCGATTGCCATGACCAGGATCAAGCCCGGGCCATGCAATGCACTGGCCGCGCCGGTTTTGCCTTGAAGAAACATCGGTAACGATATATATCCTCGCAAGCATCGGTTTGCCAAAGCCGATCACGCAGCGATCACCAGCCGGACAGCCTACCCCGATGACGTTCCCCCAGACCCAGGATTCCCCGGCACCCGCGATCGCCACGGCCTCTTGCCTGCTGCTGGAGGGCCTGCGCGCCATCGGCGTGGAGCATGTCTTCGCCAATTTCGGCACCGATCACGCCCCGATCATCGAGGAATTCGCCCGCTGGCGCAGCGCGGGCCGGCCTGCGCCCAACGTCATCCTGTGCCCGCACGAAAGCGTCGCGGTGCATATGGCGGCCGGTTTCACGCTGGCCACCGGCCGCTCGCAGGCGGTCTTCGTCCATGTCGACAGCGGCACGGCCAATGCCGCGATGGCGCTGCACAACCTGTTCCGCTGGCGCGTGCCGCTTTTGCTGATGGCGGGCGTCGCGCCGTTCACCTCGTTCGGCGAACTGCCCGGATCGCGCGACACCTACGTCCACTTCATCCAGCAGCCGTTCGATCAGGCCAGCCTGGTGCGGCCTTACGTGAAGTGGGAATATACCCTGCTGTCCGGGCTTTCCGCCGGCGAAGCGCTGCGCCGCGCGCATACCGTGATGAATTCCACGCCCAAGGGCCCGGCCTATCTGATGCTGCCGCGCGAGATCCTGACGCAGCAGTGGCCGGCCGACGCGGCGCCCGCCTTCCCGGCCGAGACCGCGCCCCCGCTGGAACCGGCCGGCGCCGATCCCGCCGCGATCGAGGCCATGGCCGAACGGCTGCTGGCCGCGCGCGATCCGGTGCTGCTCACCTCCTATGCCGGGCGCGATCCGGCCGCTTCGGACGCGATCGCCCGGCTGGCGGCGCTGGCCGGCATCCGCGTGGTCGATTACCTTTCGGTCCACAACATCGGCTGGGAATTCCCCGAATTCGGCGGGATCGCGCCTGGCCCGCTCGATACGGTGGATTTCGGGCTGCTGGTCGATATCGAAGTGCCGTGGATTCCGCTGACCGCGCGCACCAGCGAGGCGACGTTCTGGGCCCAGATCGACGTGGACCCGATCAAGGCGGGATCGCCGCTCTGGCCCTTTCCCGTGCACATGCGCCTGCAAGGCCGGGCCGCGCGCATCCTCGAACAGCTTGCCGACACGATCGAGCGCCGCGCCGCGCCGGACTTTCACGCCGCCGCGCGAGCCCGCCGCGCCGCGCTGGTCGCCGCGCGCACCGCCCGGCTGGCCGAGCGTGACCGGCTGGCGGCCGATCCCGGCGCGGCGGGCGGCATCAATCCGCACCATTTCTGCGCCCTGCTGGGCGAGCGGCTGGCCAAGAGCGACATCGTGATCAACGAGGCGGTGACCTCGCAGGCCACTGTCGCCATGCAGATCCCGCGACCGCTGCCGGGCACGATGATCAGCAATCCGGGCGGCGGCCTGGGCGCCTCGGGCGGGGTCGCGCTCGGCGTCAAGCTCGCCCGGCCGGACGCGCGCGTGGTCCAGATCGTCGGCGACGGGACATTCTATTTCAACAACCCCACCGCCGTCTTCGCGGTCGCCAGGGCGCAGGCCCTGCCGATCCTGACCGTGGTGCTGGACAATAGCGGCTGGGGCGCGGTGAAAGGCGCGGTGCAGCGCGTCTATCCCGCCGGCATTGCCCAGGCGCGCGAGGAATTCCATTCGCGCCTGCCCACCGGCATGGACTTTGCCCGGACGGTCGAGGCGGCCGGCGGCTATGGCGAGCAGGTGGCCGATCCCGCCGCGATCCCCGCCGCGCTCGATCGCGCGCTGGCCGCTTTGGCCGAAGGGCGCAGCGCGCTGCTCCACGTCATGGTCCGGCCGCATTGAGCGCGCGAGGCGAAGCCGTGCACCTGCCCCTTCCCCCGATCGAGGCCGCGATGCTGATCGGCGGCGCGCGCGTCATCGCGGGCGAGCGCCATCCTGTGACCAACCCGGCCGCACCCGAAGACGTGGTCGGCGTGATCGGCCTGGCCGGCGCCGCCGAGGCCAAGGCGGCGATCGCGGCGGCGAAGCGGGCCCAGCGCGGCTGGGGCCGGCTGTCGTTCACGCGGCGCGGCGAACTGCTGAACGCCGCGCTCGACCAGGTCGGCGCGATGATCGGCTCGCTGGCCGGACTTTATGCGCGCGAGAACGGGCGCACGCTGGGGGAAGCCGAAGGCGAACTGGCCTCGATCCTGCCGAACCAGCGCCAGACGATCGGCTGGGCAGCGCAGTTCGACGCGGGCAGCGCGATGGACCGTGGCGCCGGCTTCACCCGGCTGCGCCATGTGCCTTATGGCGTGGTCGTCTCGATCGTGCCGTGGAACGCGCCGGCCGCGCTCGCCTTTCTCCAGGTCATCCCGGCGCTGCTCGCGGGCAACGCGGTGGTGGTCAAGCCGCCCGAGACCTGCCCGCTGACGCTGCTGGCCCTGCTCGACGTGCTGGCCCGCGCCTTGCCCGAGGGGCTGGTCAATGCCGTCACCGGCCTGCCCGATGTCATCGGCCCGACGCTGACCACCGATGCCGATGTCGCCAAGATCGCCTTTACCGGCAGCGGCGCCTCGGCCGCGCGCATCGGCGCCGTGGCCGCGCTGACGCTGAAGAGCCTGACGCTGGAACTGGGCGGCAACGATCCGGCGATCCTGCTGCCCGGCACCCGGCCGGACGCGGCGATGTTCGCGGCGCTGCGCCGGGCGGTGTTCATGAACACCGGGCAGGTCTGCATGGCGATCAAGCGACTCTACCTGCACGAGGACGATGTTGCCGCGTTCGTGCAGGGCTTCCGCGAATGCGTCGATGCGCTGGTGGTGGGCAACGGGCTGCTGCCGCATGTCACCATGGGCCCGCTGCATTCGCGCGCCGCGCTGGCGCGCTCGCACGGCTTCATCGAGGATGCGCGGGCGCGCGGCGCCATCGTGCTCCCGCTCGGCACGATCGACGATGCGGCGGCGTTCGATCGCGGCCATTTCATGCGCCCGACACTGGTTACCGACATCGCCGACGACGCGCCGCTGATGGTCGAGGAACAGTTCTGCCCGGCGATCCCGATCGCCACCTATCGCGATCCCGACGAGGCGATCGCGCGGGCGAACGCCAGCGACTTCGGCCTGTCCGCCTCGGTCTGGGGGCACGATCCGGCGCGGGCGGCCGATCTGGCCACGGGGCTGGAAGCCGGCACCGTCTTCGTCAACGGCCATGGCGTTGCCAGCCTTGACCGGCGCCTGCCCTATGGCGGGCTCAAGCACAGCGGCCAGGGCCGCAAGGCCGCCCGCGAGGGCATTGCCGAATATTGCCAATCGCAGGTTCTCACGGTGATCGCATGACAGACCAGTCCCCCGACCAGATGCTCCGCGCCGCCGCCATGGCGCCGCGCGGCCCGGCACGGCCGGATATCGCATCCCCCACCCCATCGGAGAGCCCCGTATTGCTCGATCTGCTAGTGTCGGCGCGCGCGCAGGAAACCCCCGAGATCATCAGCCTGGAACTCGTCGCGCCCGATGGCGCGATGCTGCCCGCGCATCAGGCCGGCGCGCATGTCGACGTGCATCTGGGCGATGCGCTGGTCCGCCAGTATTCGCTGTGCGGCGATCCTGCGGACCGATCGCGCTATCGCCTGGCCATCCTGCTCGATCCCCGCTCGCGCGGCGGATCGCAGGCGGCGCACGCGCGGCTGGTGGAAGGTGCGGTCGTGCGCATCGGCGCGCCGCGCAACCACTTCCCGCTGCGCGAGGACCGGCCGCGATCGCTGCTGCTGGCCGGCGGCATCGGCATCACGCCGCTGCTGGCCATGGCCTATCGCCTGCACGCGCTGGGCCGCGCGTTCGAGCTGCGTTACTGCACGCGCGGCCAGGCGCAGACCGCCTTTGCCGATGAGATCGCCGGCGCGGGCTTCGCCGCCCAGTGCCATTTCCATTACGACGATGGCCCGGAAGCGCAGCGGCTCGATCTCGATCGCCTGCTGGGCGACCATATCGAGCGCAACGAGCGGCCCGACCTCTATGTCTGCGGCCCCAGGGGCTATATCGACTGGGTGGTGGGCACCGCACAGCGGCTCGGCTGGCCCGACGAGGCGATCCACCGCGAATACTTCGGCGCCGAGGCGGACCTGGCGGGCGATGCCTTCACCGTGGAAGCCCGGCGCAGCGGCAAGACCGTGACCGTCGGCGCCGGCCAGAGCATCGCCGAGGCGCTGGAGGCAGCCGGCGTCGCGGTCGCGCTGTCGTGCGAGGAAGGCGTGTGCGGCACTTGCATGACGCGGGTGCTGGCCGGCGTGCCCGATCACCGCGATCTTTACCTCAGCGCGGCCGAGCGCGCTTCGAACGAGGCGATCATGATCTGCTGCTCGCGCGCGTGCTCGCCCACGCTCTCGCTCGATATCTGAGCCGCGATGACGCCGCTGGCCCTGCCCTTGCTGGCGCTGTCCCTGCTCGAAACCGGCGGCCGGGTGCTGCTGGGATCGCTTTACGTCCTCAGCGGGTGGAGCGGCATCGCCGGCTTCGCGGGCACGGCGGGCGGCATGGCCCGGCGCGGCGTGCCGGCCGCGCGTGAACTGCTGGCGATCAGCATCGTCTTTCGCATCGCCGTGGGCGCGCTGTTCATGCTCGGCATCGCGCAAGGCACCTGCGCCCTGGCGCTGATCGCCTTCACGCTGGCGGCATCGGCGATGATGCTCGACTTCTGGCGCATGGAAGGGCGCGAGCGCGCCGCCGCGATCAATAGCTGGCGCAACAACATCGCGATCATCGGCGGCCTGCTGCTCGCCCTGGCGGACGGCGCGGTTCCGGGCTGATCGGCATCCGCCGGGAGTCCTTGCCGTTTATGCGGCACCAGCCCACGCCCCCACCCGACCTCCCATCAAGTATACTTCCGTGGGAGGTCGGGTGGGGGCGTGGGCTGGTGCCGCTTCCGCCCGAGGCGGACTGACTCTAGAGCGTCATCGCGTTGACCCGGCGCTGCGCGACCAGCATGGACGAGCGCAACAGGAAATCCTTCGCCCTGGCCGGGTCGGCCGCCGTCTCGCTCAACTGGGCGAAGGTGCGCTGGCGGGTCTCCTCGTCGCTCGCTTCCAGCCGCTTCTTGTTGGCGATCGACTGTTCCTGCACGAATTCGGTGGCCAGCGTGCGGCGCTGCAGGTCGTAAAGGTCGAGCAGGCTGTCGGGCGCGCCGTTCAGCACGATCTCGCTCAGCTTGTCGGCCAGGTTCGCCGCATCCTGCAACCCGCCGTTCAGCCCCATGCCGCCGATCGGATTGTTGACGTGCGCGGCATCGCCGGCCAGCGCCACCCGCCCTTGCCGGAAGCGGTGCGCGACGCGCTGGTGCGTGGTGTAGATGTTGCGGTGGACGATCTCGTAAGGCCGGTCGGCCGGGAAGTACTTCTGCAGCAGCGCCTGCGCGCCGGCATCGCTCATCAGTTCCTCAAGCGGGGTGTCGCCGGTGGTGGGAAAGACGGTGCGCCACAGGCCCGGCGGGCCGTCGGCGGCCACCTTGAAGCAATTGCACCACGCCTCGGGGTCGGCGAAATAGCTGCGGTAGCAATAGCCGCGCTCAGCCGCGAAATCGAACGGCGTGGTCAGCACGATGAAGCGCTCGTCCCAGGTGAAGCCCTCGAAGGCGATGTCGCACTGCTTGCGCACCGTGCTGCGGCCGCCGTCCGCGCCGATAAGGTAGGCCGCGCGGTGGCTGGCGATGCCGCCGGGGCCTTTCACCTCCACCGCGACCGCGTCGGCCGTCTGCGTGACCAACAGCACCTCGTGATCGAACAGCACTTCGACATTGCCGAGCCGCAGCAGCCGATCGAGGATCAGGCGCGAGGTCTTGAACTGCTCGCACTGGATGACAAAGGGAAAGCGCGTTTCGTCGCCAAGCAGGCCGTGGTCGAACTCGGCGACCAGCCGGGCCGAGGGCCGGTCCCAGAACTGATAGATCGGCGCGATCAGGCCGACCCGGGCCATGTCCTCGACCAGCCCGTCGACATCGATCACTTCCAGTGTAGCCGGATGGGTGGTGGCCGCGCGCGGATCGCGCTGAAGCCCGGGATTGATGTCGAACACGCGCACCGGCACGCCGCGCGCGCCCAGCAGCAGCGCGCTGAACAGACCGACCGGGCCAGCACCGGCGACAAGAACCTGGGGATTTTCAAGCATATCGGATCAGCTCGCGAAACAGGAAGGAAAGGGAGCGGGGTTTCACGCGGCCACGTTCAGCCGCGCCTCGATCGCCGCCGCGCAGTCCAGCACGCGGCGATCGGCATGGCCCGCGCCGGCGATGGTCAGGCCCACGGGCGGTCCGGCGGGATCGCCGATCGGGATCGAGATCGCGCAGCCATCGATCATGTTGATCGCGGTGGAATTGCGCAGCACCAGCAGGTTGATGCGCGAATAAGCCGCGTCGTCGGCCAGATCGGCGATGCGGGGCGGAGCGATCGGCACGGTGGGGAACAGCACCGCGTCGAAACCGGCAAGCGCGGCCGTCGCCTCGCGCACCAGCCCGGCGCGCGCCGCGTGCAGCGCGGCAATATCATGATCGCTCTGCTCCGCGCCCCGGCAGATGCGCATGAGCACACGCGGATCGTAGCTGGCCGCCCGGCTTTCGATCAGGTCGCGGTGCCAGGCATAGGCTTCGGCGGCGGGAAAGCCGCCCCCGGCGTTGATCGCGGCGATGCGATCGAGCATCGGCAGCGGCGCGGGGACGATCGCCGCGCCCGCATCGCGCAGCCGCGCCAGCGCGCCAGAGAACCCCTCGGCAATGGCCGGTTCCATGTCCTCGACCAGGAAGCCGGTGGGCACGAGCAGGCGCAGCGCGGCAAGGTCGGCGTCCAATGGCACGCCCGGCGCCTCGCCCGCAAGGCAGGCGTCGAGCGCGGCGCAGCAGGCGACGCTGCGCGCGATCGGCCCCACCGAATCGAGCGTGACCGAGAGCGGCACCGCGCCTTCGCGCGGCACGCGGCCGGCAGTGGGCTTGAAACCCGCCAGCCGGTTGAACGCGGCGGGGATGCGGCACGACCCGCCCGTATCGGTGCCGAGCCCGGCATGGGCCATGCCTTGCGCCACCGAGATCGCCGCGCCGGAGGACGAGCCGCCCGCAATGCGCGCTTCATCGCGGTGCCAGGCGTTGCGCGGCGTGCCGTAATGCGGATTGAGGCCGAGCCCGGAAAAGGCGAACTCGGTCATGTTGGTGCGCCCGATCGGGATGAAGCCGGCCGTGCGCAGCCGGGCGACGGCGGGCGCATCGTGCGCGGCCGGCGGCCGGTCGGCCAGCACGATCGAGCCGGCGCGCGTCACTTGCCCGGCGACATCGAACAAGTCCTTGATCGAAAGCGGAATGCCGGCGTGGGGCGGCACGGCCTCGCCAGCGCGCCGCAACCCGTCGATCCGGTCGGCGGCGGCACGGGCGCCCTCGGCGTCCACCGCCAGGAACGCGCGCGCGCCTTCGCCTTCGGGATCGGCGATCGCGGCGAGGCACGCTTCGACCAGCGCGCGGCTGGTGATCGCGCCGCGCGCCAGATCGGCGGCCAGAACCGCAAGCGTCGGCAAGGGCGCCATCGCGCTCAGACCGGATCGTAATAGTGGATTTCAAGCAGCACGCAGCCGCCGTCGGAGCGGAACGGACCATGCGCCACCCCCGGCGGCCGCACGGCATAGGTCGCGCCAGTGAACGGTGTGCCGCCCCGGCCCTGCTCGTCGCTGCCGACGCTGAGATCGCCTGAGACCAGGAACACTTCCTCCCAGTAATCGTGCGTGAACGGCCTGGTGGAAAAGGCGCCCGGCTGGAAGCGCAACAGCCGCGTGCGCGTGCCGCGCTTCGCTGCCGGATCGAGGCTGCCGGCCAGGACCTTCTCGTGCACCCCGGCATCGGGCCGATAGCCTTCGGGCAATTGCCAGCCATCCGCCATGTCGATGGCATGGAATTCGTCGTGAACCTTGTTGACCGCCATGATGTGTCCTTCGGGGGGAATTAATGAGCCGGACCGTCCCATTCGGCGCTGAACCGGGTGGCGACGACATCCTCGTAAGCGGGATCGCCTTCGAGCAGGCCGAGCGCGCGCAGGAAGGCGTTCATGCCGGTGATGGATGAGCGGCCGATCGCCGGCTGGTAGTAAGGCAGATCACGCTCGATCAGCGGACGGATCAGCGCCGCCTCGCGCGCGGGGAACAGCTTTTCGCCCACGCACGTCGCCAGTGCCGGATCGGCGGCCAGCAGGCGCTGCGCCCGCACCAGCCCGCGCACGGCGGCGGCGGCCAGCGCGGGATCGCGCGCGATCAGGGCATCGCTCGTCGCCAGCGAAGCGAACGTGTAATCGAACGCGCCGGCCGGGCCATCGCCCCGCCGCACATCGAGCACGACCGTGCCGGCGCCTTCGCGCACCGCCACTTCGGTGCCCATGCCATTCGCCCAGAAGCCGTCGATCGCGCCCGCCGCCAGCGCGTGCGCCGCCGTCACGCCGAAATTGACGCTGCCATCGCCGGTGCCGGGAACCGGCGCGATCTGGACCTCATCGCGAACGATGTCGATCCCGCCCGCCGCCAGCAGCCGGCGCAAGCCCATCTCGACCCAGGGCGCAGCGCCGATGCGGCGGCCCTTGACCACGGCGAGATCGCCGCGCCGGGCCGCCAGATCGGCGCGCATCACCAGGAACCAGTACATCCCCTGCGCCTGCGCGGCGAGCAGCTTGACCCCGCGCCAGCCGGGAAAGGCCGCCAGCGCCGAATGCGCCGAACCGCCGACGAAAGCGATCTCTCCGGCGGCAAGCATCCGGTAGGCGCGATCGACCGGGAAGATCATCTCCAGTTCGAGGTCGAGCCCCTCGTCGCGAAAGCAGCCGAGTTCCACGGCGGCGCAGACCGGGAAATAGGAATTGGAAATGAGATCGGGCACGGCGATCTTCATGGCCGCGCGCCCCGCGCGCGCAGGCCCGGAAACAGGGCACGCATCAACCGGCGACCTCCAGCTCGCAGATGGCATAGCGATGTGCGATCGTGCGGCCGAACACCGGGTCTTCCAGCTCGAAGGCGAAGCCGGGCGAAGGCCGGATGCCGCCTTGCGCGGCCAGCGTGCCGCAGAACATCAGCGTGCCTTCGGCCATCTCGCCGCCGTTCCACAAGGCGAGCAGGTCGGCCGGCGCCAGCATCGCGGTGACCGGGCCTTCCTGATAGAGCCGACGCTCGCCCTGCTCGACGATGAAGGAGCGCAGGATCAGCCGGTCCCAGTGCGGCAGGACATCGGCATAGTCCCAGAAATGGGCGGCGACCGGCTTGTCGCACATCTGCTTGGAGACCGTGACGCCATAAGCCTCGACCTCGCGGTCGGTATGGTCCGAGCCGACGCCGATCCACAGCTTGCCCGCGTGGCGCAGCACGGCGAACTCCACCTCGCCGCTCGACGCGCCGCCGCTGGCCTCGATCACCGGGGCGGTGGTCAGCCGCGCGGCGGCGACGCGGTAGAAGATCGGCGTGGACGCCGGGCGGCAGATGCCCAGTTCCTCCAGTTCGGCGATATGCTTTTCCAGCGCTGCGCGGTCCCGCCCGGTCCAGCCGGCGATGACCAGATGGCGCACCGCAACTTGCGCGATCTTGGCCGTATCGCGTTCGTGCAGCGTGACGGAAAGCGTGTTTTGTGGAGCGATATCAGACAATTTCGAGTTCCCGAAGCGAGCGGCAGGTGCGCTTTCGGGCATAATACATCGCTACCGGTGTTAATCAACCGGAATCGATATATCTTGTTTTTTACCGTCCTTCGCGCCTATGGCCGCAGTTGAGAGGAATGCCCGCATAGAGGGCCGGCCGGGGCGGTTCCCGCGCGCGGTCCGGGCGTCAGGCAGGGGAAGATTTCGTTGAATACACCGGAAAAGGTCGTGGCCGCGCACCTGAACGGCAAGGATGCCCAGGTTCCGCACCTTGTCGACGAGGCGCAGATCAGCTCGCAGATCAGCCTCGCGGCGCGCCTGCTGCAAAAGGCGGCGCGCGTGCGCCTGGGCGAAGTGGGCGCCTGGCCCGGCCAGATCCCGCTGCTGCTCTGGCTGCTGGAGGAAGGCAATCTGATCCAGAAGGAACTGATCGCGCGCACCGGCATGGAGCAATCCACCGTCGCCGAGCATCTGGACCGGATGGAGCGCATGGGCCTGGTCAAGCGCGAGCGCGAGCCGCAGGACCGCCGCGCCTTCCGCATCTGCCTGACCGACAAGGGCCGCGCCATCTCCGGCGACCTGGTCGAGAACATCAAGGAAGGCGTGCCGATCTTCACCAAGGGGCTGACAAGCGATCAGCTCGCCGGGTTCAATCAGGCGATCAACACGATCATCGACAACCTCAACACGTATCTGCGCCAGTCGAAAGCGAAACGCTGAACGCCCTCACAGCCGCGACATGTCGAGCACCGAAGGCGCGAACAGCTCTTCCAGCGCGACACGCCGGACCGAAAGCCCCTGCTCGACCGAATGGTCGAGAAAGGCTTCGAGCTGGGCGCGGTTGGGCGCGACGCCATAGGACCAGAAATCCTCGCCGATCAGCTTGCGCGCGTGGGTGAGCGCGGCCACCGGCCAGGGCAGCGTCACCGCCAGATGGCCGATCAGCCCCAGCTCCTCCAGCGCCAGCTTCTTGGCAGCCGAGAAAGCCTTGAGCACGCTGACCGGCAGCCAGGGATGCTGCTCGACCAGCGCGCGCCGGATGCCCACCAGATGCATGATCGGGAAGATCCCGGTCCGCCGGAAATAGTCTTCCTCCACCCCCTGATAGTCGGGGAACAGGCGATCGACATGCGGCGCGCCCTGGCTGAAGCATGACGGCTCCTTGGGGCTGAACACCGCGTCCAGATCACCATCGCGTAGCATCTGCGAAAGCGTGCCGCCGGCCGGCACCGGCTGATAGTCGATCGCGGGCGGCAGCGTCAGCGGCGCGCGCTCGCCTCGCCCCGGCTGCTCGATCCCGCCGACGCGCCAGCGGATCTCGTCGGCGCCGACGCCGTACTCGTCCTTGAGCAGTGCGCGAATCCAGACATTGGCGGTCTGCTGGTATTCGGGCAGGCCGATCGTCTTGCCGCGCAAGTCCGCCGGGCTGGCGATGCCCCGATCGGTGCGGATATAGATGCCGCTGTGCCGGAACGCGCGCGAGGTGAAGGCGGGAATGCCGACATAGGCGGACGTGCCGCGCGCCACGGTCAGCGTGTGCGAGCTGAGCGAGATCTCGGTGATGTCGAATTCGGCGTGCTTGAACGCGCGGTGGAAGGTTTCCTCGGGCGATAGCGCCACCGGCACGATATCGCAGCCCTCGACGCGGATGCGCCCGTCGAACAGGCCGGCGGTGCGATCGTAAGGTGAGGTCGCAAGGCTGAGCACCAGCTTCGTCACATGCATTCTCCAGCTATCGTCACGCGTCACGCCCGGCGCGGACCGGCGGGGAGCCTTGCCCCGGCCGGCCCGCGCCCCGGCGGAAACGCGCCTTTCAGTTCTTCGGCGCCCAGGCCCAGTCGACCGCGTCGTCGCGGAATTTGGCCGGCTTGACCTCGCGCCAGTTGCCCGCATCGTTCACGTCACCCTTGCCGGTGTAGCGCGCCACCGAGGGATAGGCATAGAGCGGCCGCGTGCGCTTCACCGATTTGTCCGGGTTGTACTGCGTCGCCAGGATGCCGTTGGGTGCCTGCCCCTGTTCGACCCAGGCCATGATCGGCGAGAGCAGGTCGAACGTGTTGGGCGCATCGCCGCCCCGGCAGTGGAACATGCCCGAGACCATGAACAGGCGGAACCACGGCTGCACGGCGGCCAGCCCGCCCTGCGCGCGCGCCACCCGGGCATAAAAGTCCAGCGTCCCTTCGGGCGGCACGCCGGGATCGGCCCAGCCATGATAGGCCAGCAGCTTGCCGCCCGCGGCCTGGAAGGCGGCAAGGTCCGGCGCCTCGCCCGGCGCCACCGGATCGTAGATCGCGGCTTGCGGCGCGGTGGCGGGAGGATCGGTGTCGAAATTGAACGTGCGGTAATCGTAGTCCGGGTTCGGCTCCCTGAACGCGAGATAGCGCAAGTTGCTTTGCGAGATCTCGCGGCGATTGTCGCCATCCCAGGACAGTTCGCTGCCATAGGGCGAGCCGCCGGGGGCATAGCGCAGCCCCTTGCTGTCACGCGGCCCCGCGTAGAGCGCCTCGGCGGCGGCGACTTGCGCGGCGCTGAGGCAATCGGGACCGTCGCCGCCGGGGCAGAGCAGCGTGCGCGGCGCGAAGCGGCAGGCGCGCGGATCTTCGATGATGCCGTCCTTCAGCCCGTCGATGCCGTCGCAGCCCTTGAGCACGGCGGCGTGCAGCAGCGCGAGCTTGGCGGGCGAAAACACGGCCTTGCCCCGGTCATCCAGCAGGTGGACCGCGTTCCAGTTGCTCGACAGCGCCAGCCGGCCGGGAAAGGCCGGATCGCCGGCAATGATGCCGTTGAAGTCCGTGGGATAATGCAGCGCTTCACTGAGGCCCTCGCGGCCGCCGGTGGAGCAGCCCTGGAAATAGCTGAAGGCGGGCTTCTTGCCATAATAGGTGGTGAGGATCGCCTTGGCGGCGACCGCCACGGCATGGGTGGAGCGCCGCCCCAGCCCTTCGCGCAGCATCGGGTCGATCGCCCAGAGCGGATCGGTCCAGGAATCGCTGACATGGCCAAGGTTGTTGGCGGCGACGGCGAAATCGCGCGCCAGCGCCGGGCCGCAGTTCTCGATATGGATCACGCCGCACAGCCCGCCGCAGCCGACCTGGAAATAGCGGCCGTTCCACGAGGACACCGGCAGCCGCAGCTCAAAGCCGATCTGCGGCTGGACATAGCCGGTGACGCGGCAATAGGCCTTGGCGGAGGCGGTCGCGGGCACTTCCTCCGCGCCCAGCAAGGCCGTGGGCGCTTCGGGCAGGCGCGTGAAATCGACCTTGAGCAGATCGGCGCAAGGCATGGCCGCGGCGACATTGGCCGCCACCGGCGCGACGGCCGCGTCGGCAAGGCGTGGCGGCGGCGGCGCCGCCAGGGCGGGAGCCGCCAGGGCGATCATCGCGGCGAGCAGGGCGAACTTCGCGAACAGGAATCGAAACATCGTCTTTCCTCCCGGAAAGGGCGGGGGAACGGCGCGCCGCTCCCCCGCCGGGCACCGTGCGACGGCGCGCTTCAGAAACGGGCCTGAAAGCGGGCGCCGATGGTACGGGGCGGCACGGTGTAGACCTTGTCGCCGTGGCTGCCGTTCTCCATGCCGACGATCGCGATCTTGTCCGTGAGGTTGTTCACGAAGACCGAGGCGTCGAACGGACCGGCGCGGAAGCCCGCCCGCAATCCCAGCAGGAAGTAGGAAGGCAGCGTCTCGTTATAGGTGTTGAGGTCGTTGAACGTATATTCGCTGGCGCCGCGATAGCTGAAGTTGCTCTGGGCATAGAACGACCGGGTATCGCTCAGCGCGTGCTCGTATTCGATCTGTCCGGCGAAGGTCCAGCGCGGCACGCGCGGCAGGCGATCGCCCTTCAGGCCGATCGTCCCCGCCTTGACCACGGCCGCGTCCAGATCCTCGCGCAGCACGGCATCGGTATACGTGATGCCGCCCGACATGGTGAGGCCGATGGGCGAGTTGTAGGTGACTTTCAGCTCCGCGCCGCGAATCCGCGTCTTGCCCGCGTTGAGCACGTAGGCGAACGCGCCCGAGGGATCGGTGGCGGACAATTGCTGGCCGGTCCAGTTCATCTGGTAGATCGAGCCGTCCAGGAACACGCGGCGCTGCGCCAGATAGAGCTTGGCGCCCAGTTCATAGTCCCACAGCTTGTCCGAGCCATAGGCTTCGGGCACGATCACGCCCACCTGGCTGGCCAGCGAGGCGGCATTGTTGGTGCCGCCGATGCGGAAGCCCGACGCGGCCCGCGCATAGACGCTGAGGTCGTTCGTCGCTTCGTAGAGCAGCGAGAAGTTGTAGCTCGGGCTGTCCTGCGTGGTGCGGTTGTCGCGCGTGACGGCCGGCGTGCTGATCTTGCCCGTCGCCCAGTCCGGCGCGATGCTCTGCACCGACAAGCCATAATCGTGCAGCTTGGCCTTGAAATAGCGGATGCCGGCGGTCAGCGTCAGCTTGTCGAGGATCTTGTAGTCGACCTGGCCGTAGACCGCCCACTGGTTGACCGTTTCCTTGAACAGCGAGGTGTTCTTGACGTTGCTGGCCGGCACCAGGCCGGGAACGCTGAAGCCCGCTCCGCGCAGGCCCAGCGGCGCGCAAGTGTCGATCGTATAGCACGGGGCGATGCCCGTGGCCTCGTCGGCGCGCACCGCCGTGGTCATGGCATCGGTCTTGTCATGCTCATAGAACGCGCCGGCGACGAATTGCAGCGGCCCGTCCAGCTTCGAGGCGAAGCGCAGCTCGCCGGTATAGTTCTTGAAGTCCTGGAAGCTG
This sequence comes from Novosphingobium album (ex Liu et al. 2023), assembly GCF_029076845.1. Taxonomy (GTDB): domain Bacteria; phylum Pseudomonadota; class Alphaproteobacteria; order Sphingomonadales; family Sphingomonadaceae; genus Novosphingobium. The sequence continues at coordinate 64,041 of NZ_JARESE010000019.1, read as the reverse complement.
GTGATGATCGTCTTGTCCGGCAGCAGGTTGAACCGGCGCGCCAGCCCCTGGCTGATCGCGGTGGTGTCTTCCGGGTGGAACACGTACTGATCGCCGTAGGAACCGATCGCGGTGAGCGTGCCGATGCCCGTGTCATAAGTCGCGGTGGCCGAATAGAGCTCGTAATTGTCGCGATAGGGCGCCACCGTCGGCAAAGTCATGTTGTAGGCGCCTTCGCCCAGCAGCCATGCCTGGTAATCGTCGACCGCGATCTGCTGATGGCTGGCCTGCAGCATGAACGAGAACGCCTCGTTCGGCTGGAACAGCATCGACACGCGCCCGCCCCACACGTTCTTGTCATCGACGTTGTGGTTGGTGTGCGACTGGGTGCCGGCGATGTTGCTGATGGTGTGATCGACGTAGCCGCCGCCGAACTCGCCCCAGGCCACCGCCCGCACCGCGACCGTCGGGGCCAGCGGCAGGTTGAAATAGGCATCGCCGTCATAAGCCGCGCTGCCGCTCTTCACCCCGGCCAGGCTGGCGCTGAAGCCGCCGGCGATGGCATCCAGCTTGGGCTTGCTGGTGATGATGCGCAGCGTGCCCGCCATCGATCCCGAGCCGAACAGCGTGCCTTGCGGCCCTTCGAGCACTTCGATCCGCTCGATATCGTGCAGCCGCATCCCCGGCTTGCCGTCGCCATTGGCCTGCACCGCCTGGCCGCCCACCATCGGTGCCTCGTCGATGTAGAAGCCGGTGGTCGAGCCGATGTCCGACAGGATGCCGCGGATGATGTACTGGTTGCCGGCGACGCCCTGGTTGTTGACCACCAGCGTGGGTTCCAGGCTGCTCAGATCCTGGAACGAGGTGATGTTGTATTTCGCCAGCGTCTCGCCACTCGTGACCGAGACCGCGATCGGCGTATCCTGCAGCGTGGTGGCCCGCCGCGTGGCGGTGACGACGATCGCGCTGTCATCGCCTTGCGGGGCCGGCGCGGCCTGCGCCTGCGCGATGGCGGGAAAGGCCATGGTCATGGCCAGGACGGTTGCGCAAACACTCATCGAAAGGGCCCGGCCCCCGCGAGGGGACATGGCCGCGAAATGCGTGCCGGATGGATTGCGCCGGTCGGTATTCGTGATCGTGTCGGCCGATCGTTCGGTGGTCCGGCTGGACCACCTGCCATGGTGACAGGGATTATGGATTTGCACGCGACTTCCCCCTTTTTTCTCTGGGTGACCGTTCTCCCGCAGACACACTTTTATTTATATCGGGGACGATACACATATATCGGACCCAATGCAATCATACTGTAAGCAAGCTTTGGCAAAAGCGCCCCATTGGCCAGAAATTTGTCATAAATCGCTGATATAAATGTGAAATATATTGCCCCCCAAGGGGTTTCCCGCAGGTGGTGGCCGCTGCGGGGCGGCGGTTCGGCCGCGCGGGGCGGCGCGCCGGGCCGGAAAGCGACGCTGATCGCCGCGCCCCGGCGCAAAGCCGCGCGCGAATCCGGGCCGGCCGCGCGGCCTTGCGGAGCCTACACCGGGGGATCGATGATGCCTTCGATCGCGCCGGCCACGGCGAACAGATCCGCGTCATCGCGCGCGAAACCCATGATCTGGAGATTGAGCGGCAGGCCGCCGATCGCGAAAACCGGCAGCGACAGCGCCGGCACGCCCAGCATCGAGCCAGGCACGGCGAAGACCGGATTGCCGGTCGATTCGATCCCGATCGGCGCCACGTCGGGCGCGGCCAGCGTCACCACCGCGTCGTAGCGCCCGCGCAACTGCGCATAGGCATCGCGCACCACTTGCCGCCGGGCGAGATTGCCGGCGTAGACTTCGGGCGTCATCGCTTCGGCCATGGCCAGCCGCGATCGCATCGCCAGGCTGAGCTTTTCCGGCGCGCGCGCGGCATAGAGGTTGAGCGGCCAGCGGCTTTCCCAGGCATTGAGCGCTTGCGACAGCGGCAGCGCCCCGGCGATCAGCCGCTCGATATCCTCGACCAGCGGGTCGGACCCGCGCTGGCCGATGGCGATGCCGAAGCCGGCCAGATCGTCCAGCAGCGCTTCGATCGCCTGGCGCGCGGCCGGGGTCGCGACCGCCCAGCCAGCGGTCTCGATGAAGGCCAGCCGTGCCGGCACGCGCGCGGCGGGCGGCTCCTCGGGCCCCTGGAACGGCCAGCAGCCGGGATCGCCGCCTGCACGCCGGGCGATTTCGCGCATCACCTGCCAGCAATCGGCCAGCGAGGCGGCCAGCACGCCTTGCGCGCTCTGGCTGTTGAAATCGTGGCTGCCACCCCGGTTGATCGCGCCCACGGTGGGCTTGAAGCCATGGCAGCCGCAATAGCTGGCCGGCCGCACGATCGATCCGATCACTTGCGTGCCCAGCCCAGCACTCAGCATACCCGCGCCCACCGCCGCCGCCGATCCGCTGCTCGATCCGCCGGGCGTGCGCCGCAAGTCATGCGGATTGCGCGTCGGCCCCGGCTCGGTCGCGGCGAATTCGCAAGTCACCGTCTTGCCGACGATCACCGCGCCCGCCTCGCGCAAGGCGAAGACGCTGGCGGCATCGCGCCCGGTCATCGTGCCTTCGAACAGCGGCGATCCCATGCCGGTGGGCATGTCGGCCGTCTCGATCACGTCCTTGATGCCGATCGGCATACCGTCGATCGGCGAAAGCGGTCGCCCCTCGCGCCAGCGCGCGCTGGCCAGATCGGCCTGGTGGCGCGCGCCCGCAAGGTTCAGCGCGGCGAAGGCGTGCACCTCGTCCTCCCGCGCGGCGATCGCGGCAAGGCAGTCTTCGAGGAAATCGCGCGGCGTGATCGTGCCCGCGCGAAAGGCGCTGGTGGCGGCCGCGAACGGCTTTGACCGGAATTGCATGGTGGCCATGGCTAGTCTCCAGGGTTCGGCGGCGATCGCCGTGCCCGTGGCGCACACCGGCCCGATGCCCGCGCCGCGGCGGCATCGGCGCATCGGCGGCGATGCGCGCAACGGGCGATGGCGGATGCGATCAGCCGCGGATGAATTCGTTAGTGAACAGGTCGGCCAGCTTCAGCCGCTTCACGTCGGGCGTCGTCTGGCCGATGATGTCGATCACGTTCTGCCAGTCCGCCTCGGGCATCCAGCCCAGCGGCTTGCCGGCGGTGGAAGGGCTGGTGATGCGCTTGTCCAGCGTATCGTCCAGCATCGCGCGCTGTTCTTCCCTGGGGGTGCTGAAGGTGATGCTCTTGCGCAAGGTGTCGATGGCGGCATCGCGCTGGCCCTTCGCGGCGTCGACCGCTTCGGTGACGGCGGCGGCGAACCGCGCCATCAGATCGCCGTTCGCCACGGTCGAGGGCTTGGCGACGATGCATTTGGACAGGATGTTGAAATCATGCTCGGCATAAGGGAACGCGCCCACGCCGGGGTCCGATCGACTGACCTTGACGAAGCTGTTGTTCATCGCGGTATAGGTCGCGTCGAACTCGCCGTTGCGGAACGCGGCCCATTGCGAGGACGGGCTGATGTTGACCAGCTTGATCGTCTTCGGATCGACGCCCAGCTTCTTCATGAACAGCGCCCAGAGCACATATGTGGCCGCGCCCGGCGAATCTCCATAAGTGTGCCCGGCAAGGTCGGTCGGCACCGCAATTCCCGCTGACTTCTTGTAGCACACGCCGAACGGCGTCGTCGGCATGAAGCAGTAGATCGCCTTCAGGTCGGTGCCTTGCAGCACCGCCTGCGGCATGACCGTGGCATCGACCATGCTGAACGTGGTGTGCCCGGCCGCCACCGCCAGCGCCGCGTTGCGGCTGCCCGTGCCCGGCAGCAGCGTCAGGTCGATCTTGTGCCTGGCGAAAATGCCCTTTTCCAGCCCATAGAAGAACGCGGCGTGCAGCCCTTCGAACACCCAGTCGAACATCAGCGTAACCTGATCGGCGCCATTGCCCGCCGGCTTCGAACCACAGGCGCCCAGCATCGGCAGCGCCGCCGCGCAAGCGGAAAGCATGATCGTCTGTCGTCTGGTCAGGCTGAACGTCACGGGGGGCTCCCTTCTATCGTTTGCGAAAGCCGGAGCGTATATTTATATCGGTGGCGATGCAAACTGAATGTTCGCGCTTGACGGATACATCGGTACCGTTATTGTTTGTCGCAGCGAACCCACCCTGCCAGACGGCAACCACATGCAACCGCGCCGCCGCGCGCGACGCTGGAGGACACTTCCTTGAACGACGCCATCGCATTCAGTTTCGACCCGCACGACTACAACGCCGATCCGGTCGAGATCGCCTATCGCAATGCCCTGGGCGACGGGCTGGAGCGGGTACTGGGCCAGGGCGCGGATACGCTGGCCGATCTGGCGCGCGGCCTGAACGCCATCGACGTGACCGACCGGGGCGGCAAGACCTGGACCGAAGACAGCCTGCAAGACGAATTGCGGCGCCTCGCCTGGTGATCGGCGCGGGCGATACAGGAGCAAGAACAATGGATAAGATAAGCGGCGGCAAACCGTCTTCCGTCGACGATCTGCTGGAAACCGGCCTGCTGGACAGCTGGTACCTGGTCTGCCGGGACGTGGACCTGGGAGTGAAGCCGCTGGGGCTGACGCGCCTGGGCCGCCAGATCGTGCTGTGGCGCGACAAGGCCGGCCGGCCCCAGGCGATCGAGGATTTCTGCCCGCATCGCGGCGCGCGGCTTTCGCTCGGCCATGTCTGCGAAGGCGAGATCGCCTGCGAATACCATGGCGTGCAGCTTGACGGCGAAGGCGTCGTCACCGCCACGCCGCCGCAGCCGGGCAGCCGCATGGTCGGCCGCAAGCTGATCCAGTCCTATCCGGCCGAGGAACGCCACGGCGCGATCTGGCTCTATTTCAGCAGCCGCCCGCTGGAAGGGGCGCCCCCGCCGCTGCGCTTTCCCGACGAGTTCGGCACGGGCGAATGGCAGGGCTTCCTCGATATCCGCAGCTTCGGCTGCAACTGGCAACTGCTGCGCGACAACCAGTTCGATCCGGCCCACGGCTCGTTCCTGCACCTGGGCACCCACGCCTTGCGCGAGGGCAAGAAGGACGCCGACATGGCGTTCGAGGAGACCGAGCGCGGCTTCGTCGTCTGGCGGCAGAACCAGCAAGGCGTCAATCTCGATCGTACCTGGCTGGAACACTATGAAAACAGCGGCTTCTGGGCGATCACCGACATTCCCTATCCAGCCAAGGAAGCCGGCGGGCTGGGGCGGCTGTTCCGCTTCCCCACACCGATCGACCGCGACAACACCCTGGTGTGGAACTATCGCATGATCCGCCACACCGGCTGGAAGCGCGATGCCTGGCGCTTCCTCTACCGCAACCGCGCTTCCGATCGTGGCGCCGAAGTGCTGGCGCAGGATGCGGTCGCGCTTTCGGCCATCCCGCACGGCGCGCTGGAGCGCGAGAACCTGCTCCAGTGCGATGTCGGCGTCAGCCGCATCCGCCGGCTCTACCGCCAGGCCGCGCAAGCGCAGTTCGACGCGCTGCAGGCCGAGGCCGGCTAGGCGAGGGGCGGCAAGCGCGATGTCCGGTCAGGCCCAAACCAGCGCGCTCGCGCGGATCGGCGTGGTCGGCCTTGGCCGCATCGGCCTGCCCGTGGCGCGCAATCTGGCCGCGGCCGGGTTCGACGTCTTCGTCATCGACACGCGGCCCGAGGTGACGCGCGCGTTCGGCGAACGCGCGCTGGCCTCGGTGCGCGAACTCGTCGCCGTGACCGACGCGGTGATCATCGCCGTGCCGGGCCCCGATGAGGACGAGAATGTCCTGCTCGGCCCGGCCGGGCTGATCGCCGAAGCCCCGGCCGGCCTGCTGGTGATCGATTTCACCACCCTGCCCGTTTCCGCCAGCAGGATTTTCGCCACCGAGGCGCGCACGAAAGGCATCGCCTACCTCGAGGCGCCGGTCAGCGGATCGCAGCAGGGCGCGATCGACGGGCAACTGACGATCATGGTCGCGGGCGAGGCCGATGCCTTCGCCCGCGCGCGGCCACTGTTCGACGTGCTGGGCGGCCATGTCGCGCATGTCGGCCCGCCGGGCACGGCCATGCTGCTCAAGCTGATCAACCAGATCATCTACATCTCCTATATGATGGCCTTTTCCGAAGGCGTCGCGATGGGCGAGCGGGCGGGGCTGGACCTGGACCTGATGCTGGAGGTGCTGGCCACGTCCGCCGCCGGAGATCCCCGGATCGCGGCCAAGTTCCCGCAGATGCGCGGCGACACCGGGCAATGCTTCAGCGCCGCCAATGCGCGCAAATACTTCGATTTCGCGCTGGCCGACGTGCCGCCGGGGCCCATCGCCGAGGCCGTGCACCGCCGCCTGGGGCAAGCGCTGGCGGCGGGCGCCGGCGCGATCGACGTCACCGCGCTCGACCGGCCGGATGCGCGGGCCGGCACCTAGGCCGCGCCTCTCACGGGAAAAGGGAACGATCGTGGACAGATATGAGGCCAGCGCAAACCGGGGCGAGCCGATCCAGTGGCCCGGCGGCGCGCGGATCGCGGTCTGGCTGGTGCCCAACATCGAATTCTACGAGCTGGATCCGCCGGCCAATCCAGCGCGCGCGGCCTGGCATCGCCCGGCGCCCGACGTGCTGGCCTATTCGCGGCGCGATTTCGGCAACCGCGTGGGCCTGTGGCGGCTGATGGACAGCCTCGATCGCCATCAGGTGCGGGCCAGCGTCTCGCTCAATGCGGCGGTCTGCGATCATTTTCCCGAGATCGTGCGCGAATGCGTCAACCGGCGCTGGGAACTGCTCAGCCACGGCATCTACAACACCCGCCTGCTGTTCGGCATGGACGAGGCGCAAGTCCGCGAAGTGATCCGCGACAGCGTGGAGACGATCCGGCGCTGTTCGGGCCAGCAGGTGGCGGGCTTCCTCGGCCCGGCGATCAGCTTTACCGAGACGATGCTCGACCTGCTGCCCGAATGCGGCATCTCCTATAGCATAGACCTGGTGCCCGATGACCGGCCGGTCATGCTCAAGCTGCGGTCGGGCCAGCTTGTCTGCGTGCCGTATTCCAGCGAGATCAACGATATCCGCATCCTGGGCTTTCGCAGCTACAGCGCCGCGCAATGGGCCGCGATGGTGACGGCCGCGTTCGACCAGCTTTACGAGGAAGGCGAGCGCGACGGCACGGTGCTGTGCATTCCGCTGCATCCCTTCATCATCGGCCAGGCGCACTGCATCGACGCGCTCGACACCGTGCTCGATCATATCGGCGCGCGCGAAGCGGTGTGGTTCGCCACCGGGCGGGAGATCGCCGCGCATTATGCCGCCCATGTCGGCGCGGCCGGCCAGTTCCCCCTGCTCGCGGATTGAACGCCATGCCTCTCGATCCCTCGTACCTGACTTACGCCAAGCGCGGCCCGGGCCTGGACCATGACTGGTTCGCCCACCGCACCGCGCGCGCCTGGCCGCGCCTGGCCTGGCCCGGCGGCAAGCCGGTCGCGCTGTGGCTGGTGGTGCCGGTGGAGCATTTCCCGCTCCATCCCGCCAGCGGCCCGGTGCGGCCGACCGGCGCACTGGAGCCGCCCGCGCCCAACCTGTGGGCCTATGCCAATCGCGACTATGGCAACCGCATCGGCATTCACCGCATCCTGCGCGTGCTGGACCGGCTGGGGCTGAAGGCCAGCGCCGCGATCGACCCCCTCGCCGCCGCACGCTATCCCGCGCTGATCCCGGCGGTCGAGGCGCGGGGCTGGGAGATCATGGCCCACGGCTGGCGTGCCGACGCGCCGCTGCACGGCGGCATGGACGCCGGGGAGGAAGCGGCGCGGATCACCGAGGCGCTGGCCAGCCTGCGCGCGGCGGCGACCACGCCCGTCACCGGCTGGCTTTCGACCGCCTGCTCCGAATCGTTCCACACGCTGGGCCTGCTGGCGGCGCGCGGCGTGACCTATGTCGCGGACTGGCAGAACGACGAGATGCCTTACGCGCTGACTGGCCCCGCCAGTTCGATGATGATGTTGCCGACCAGCCACGAATTGTCCGACCGGCACCTGCTGGTGGAACAGGACCGCATGGTGGACGATTACGCCGCCGCCGTCCTGGCCGCCTTCGCGCGGATCGGCCGGGAAGCGCGCGAACAGGGCGGCGGGCGCGTGTTGCCGCTGGCGATCACCCCATGGATCCTGGGCTATCCGCACCGCATCGCCGCGCTGGCCCGGCTGCTGGAGACGATCACCGCCAGCGGCCTGGTGTGGAACGCGACCGGCGCCGAGATCATCGCCGCCTGCCGCGCGCAGATCCGCAGCGATCCCTGACCGATTTTCCTCGCGCGCGGGCCGGCGCGTGGCGATTGTGCCGATGTACTATCCATTGACGAAATACATCGGTAGCGATATATATTTCTGATCCGGGATGCCGGCGCAGTCCCGATCCGTAGCGTGGAGACGTTTTTCGATGGAATACAGGGAAATCTCCGTAACCCGCGTGACCCCGCACATCGGCGCGGAAATCGGCGATATCGACCTTACCCGCCCGCTGGACGACAGCCAGCTTGCCGAGCTGAAGGCCGCCTTCGCGGAAAACCTGGTGCTGTTCTTCCGCGACCAGCCGGTCAGCGTCGAGAACCTGCGCGAGCTGGGGATGCATTTCGGCACGCTGCACCGCCACGTCGGCCCTTCGACCGAGAGCCGCCAGCACGCCGATTATCCCGACGTGCGCGCGCTGCATTTCGATGCCAATTCGGCCAAGGTCGCGGGCGAGCGCTGGCATACCGACCAGTCCTGCGCGCAGACGCCGCCCTTGGGCAGCATCCTGTACCTGCACACCGTGCCGCCCGACGGCGGCGGCGCCACGCTGTTCGCCAGCATGTATGCCGCCTATGACGCGCTGTCGGACAACATGAAGGCCTATCTCGCGCCGCTGACCGCCACGCATGACGGCAGCCGCGCTTTCGGCAAGGACGCGCCGGTCAATGTCCATCCGGTGATCGCGCGCCACCCGGTGACAGGCCGCAAGCTGCTTTACGTCAATCGCGGCCAGACCTCGCACCTCAACGGCATTCCGCCCGAGGAAAGCGCGGCGGTGCTGGAATTCCTCTACGATCACTGCGCCAAGCCCGATTTCCAGGTGCGCTTCCAGTGGCGCGCGCATTCGATCTGCTTCTGGGACAACCGCTGCACCCATCACCGGGCGATCTGGGATTACTATCCGCATACCCGCTCGGGCTATCGCGTGCAGATCCAGGGCGAGCGGCCGCCGGTGCCCGCCTATGGCCCCGAACAGGCAACGGTGCTTCATGCCGATGTTGCGGATTGATGGTCGGTGCGATGGGCAATTTGACGGCCAGCCCGCATCGGTGCACGATCGCATGACCGCCATGCCAGCCCAAGCCACCGCTCGCCCCTCGGTGATCATCGACGATGTCAGCCAGGTCTATCCCACGCGCAATGGCGATTACCTGGCGCTGGACCGCGTATCGCTGACCATTGCCCAGGGTGAGTTCGTCTCGCTGCTCGGCCCTTCGGGCTGCGGCAAGAGCACGCTGCTCAAGGCCGTGTCGGGCCTCACGCGCCACACCTCGGGCCGGATCGAGATCGGCGGGCACCCGGTGGTCAAGCCGCAGACCGATATCGGCATCGTCTTTCAGGAACCGTTCCTGCTGGAATGGCGCAGCGTGCTGCGCAACGTCATGCTCCAGGCCGAATTCCGCAAGCTGGACAAGGCGGTCTACACCGAAAAGGCCAGGGATCTGCTCGAACGGGTGGGCCTGGGCGGCTTTCTCGACAGCCTGCCGCACGAATTGTCGGGCGGGATGCGGCAGCGCGCGGCGATCTGCCGGGCCATGCTGCACGATCCCTCGCTGCTGCTGATGGACGAGCCGTTCGGCGCACTCGACGCGATGACGCGCGACAACCTCAACCTGCTGCTCCAGGATATCTGGCTGCGATCGCCCAAGACGGTGCTGTTCGTCACCCATGGCGTAACCGAGGCGATCCTGCTGTCCGACCGGGTGGTGGTGATGTCGCCGCGTCCCGGCCGGATCGCCGAGGTCATCACCATAGACTTGCCCCGGCCGCGCACCCTGAAGCTGCGCGCCACGCCGGAATTCGGCCGCTATGCCCATCAGATCCACGAAGTCTTCCGCTCGCTGGGGGTCGATTCGTGACGGCGGCCCGCCACCCTTTCCCTTCTTCCCAAGGACGCATCCCGTGGACCTGAGCGCCAAGATCCGCAACTATATCCGGTTCCACAACTGGATCCTGACCGTCATCGTCGTCGTCCTGATGATCGCGGCCTGGCACCTGGCGATCGTCGCCTTCGACGTGCAGCCCTTCGTCCTGCCCAAGCCGGCCGACGTGCTGGCATCGGTGATCTATGGCGCGGGCGATTTCCTGCCGGCGGCGCTTTCCACCACCAAGTCGATCCTGGGCGGCTTCCTGCTGGCGGTCGGGCTCGGCGTCGGGCTGGCGCTGGTGCTGCTGTCGTCGCGGACGCTGGAACGCGCGTTCTTCCCGCTGCTGGTGGGCGCGCAGCTGGTGCCCAAGGTGGCGCTGGCGCCGCTGCTGACGGTGTGGCTGGGCATCGGCCGGCCGACCGAGATCATGGTCGCCTTCCTGCTTTCGTTCTTCCCGATCGTGGTCAACACGATGATCGGCATCAAGGGCGTGGAACTGGGCAAGCTGGATGTCGCCCGCTCGATGGGGGCCGGGCCGATGGGCATCTTCATCAAGGTGACGCTGCCCAGCGCCTTGCCGAGCATTTTCGCCGGCATGAAAGTGGCCTCGACCCTCGCGGTGGTCGGCGCCATCGTCGGGGAGTTCATCGGCGCGCGCGACGGGCTGGGCAACGTGCTGCTGACCGCGAACAGCAATTTCGATACCGCCACGATGTTCGCCGCGATCCTCTATCTCACGGTGATCGGCATGGTGCTGTTCTTCGCGCTGGAACTGATCGAGCACTTCTCGATCCCCTGGCATCATTCCAAGCGCGGCCTGAACCTGACCCCCGGCGGCGCCTGAACCGCGCCGCCCGCAAGGGTCCGAAAGGCACGCTTGCCCCCGCGCCGCCGCCAGGGCATCACCGCCTGATGGACCCTATCGCCGAAATCGCCGCGCGCGAGGCGGACTTGCGCCAGGCCATGCTGGCCGGCGACGTCGCCGCGCTGGACCGGCTGCTGGCCGATGACCTGATCTTCACCAATCAGGACGGCCAGCGCCTGACGAAAGCCGATGATCTCTCGGCCCACCGCTCGGGCCTGCTGCGGATCGTGCGGCTCGATCCGGTGGGCGCGCCGGTCATGCGCCTGCTGGGCGATGCCGCGATCGCCTGCGTCACGGTCGATCTGGCGGGCACATACGCCGGCCAGCCGTTCGGCGGCGTGTTCGCCTATACCCGCGTCTGGCACCGCGCGGGTGAGGCGTGGCGGGTCGCCGCCGGCCATTGCTCGCCCGTGGCGTAGCGCAGGCCGGAATTCCGACCCTCAGAAATCGAGCTGCGAGCGCAGGCCCACCACGTCCGCGTCGAACCGGGGCTGGGCGTTCGGGATATCGTAGAGCAAGTGCATGTAATTCGCCATGAAGCGCACGTTGTCCACCGGCGTCCAGACGATGGCCGAGCCGAAGCCGTCCTGCGTGCCGCCGCCGATGCCGGCGTCGGTCAGGTCCAGGCGATCATAACGCAAGTTCACCTCGATCGCGCCGATGCCGCCCGCGCTCAGCGGATGGGTGGGCACGGTGCGATCGAACGTGCCGTTGCGGTAGCCGCGACTGTCGGGCGTCAGGAACAGGCCCGCTTCGAAATAGCCGCCGAAAAACGTCGGGCTGCGATCGGCGGGACGGCCGACCCGCAGCCAGGCCGCTTCACCGGCCAGATGCAGGCGCTTGCGGTTGAGCGCGAATTCAAGGCCGTACTGGGTCTCGTCCTCCACCGTCAGGATGCCGGTATCGACATAGCGGATATCGGTGGTGGCGATATAGGGCCGCGCGCGATAGCGGCTGCCCAGCGTCGCCTGGAAATCGCCCAGCCTGCGGTAATGCGCCGATCCGCCCAGATGCAGCTGCGCGGCGCCGAGCCGGGGCATCCACACCACGCGGCCATCATAGCTGACGCTCTTGTCGCCATCGTTGGTCAGGCTGCTGAGATCGTCGGTGAAGACGCCGGCATTGGCCATGAAGCTCTTGCCCCTGTAGCCCATCGACACGCCGACCCGCCGCTCAAGGTTGAACGCGGTGATGAACGAGGCGCGCTCGTTGAACGTCAGGAACAGGTCGGACTGCATCTGCTCCAGCGAAGTGAAGGCATTCTGCTGGCCGATGGTGACGTTGAACGGCCCCTTGTCATAGGCCAGGAGCAGATCGACCCACGAGACCGCGTTGGTGCCCAGATCGACTTCCGCGCGATAGCTGAAGCCGCCCGGAATCGTGCCTTGCGCACCCAGATAAGCGCGGCGCACCCGCGTGGTGACGCCGCGCCCGTCCGCCTGCCCGCTGAAGCGCGAAGCGGGCGCGGCCAGATAGCCGCCATCGATCTGCAGCCGTCCGCGCGGCTTGAAGCTCCAGCCATTGTCGCTCCTGAACTCCGGCGCGCCTTTCCAGGCGGTGGCCGCCAGCACGCCTGGCGCGGGCTTGCCGGCATCGGCGGGCTTGGCGGGCGGCGCGGCGCGGGCCACCTGGGCTTCGCTGGCGGGGGCGGCGGGAACCGGGGCTGCCGGCTGGCCCGCGGCCGCCATTTCGCCGCGCAGGCTGCGCATTTCCGCTTTCAGCGCTTCCACTTCGGCGCGCAGGCGCACGACTTCGTCCTGCAGTGCGGTGCCGGCGGGCGCCGGGTCGGGCGAGGCGGCCGTGGCGGGAGAGGCCGGCGCTGGCGGGGAAACCGCCTGGGCCACGGCCGGGGCGGCGCAGATCGTCGCGGCCGCCACACACGCCGGCACGCCCAGGGCAAAGCGCTTGCCAACCATACCGATGATCCCCGTTTCGTATCGGTCTATCACTGCAACACCCGGTCAGGTGGCATCGCCAGATGACGCTCTCATGTCGATCCGCCCGCGTCCTCCCCGCTTGCCCCCGGAACGTCGCGGTCGCCTGCGATTGCATGTCACACGCGTGTCACCACCACCTCCTAGCCGCTGGAAAACCAATCACACAAGGCAGAAACAATGGACGCAACGCTCGCAATAACCGAGCCGTTTGCCCGCCCCGATCTGGACAAGGGCTTGGGCAAGGCCGGACAACTGGGCTTCGGCGCGATCATGCTCGCGGCCATCGCCTATGTCGCCTACAGTGTCTATGTCGATGCGACCGCCACGGGCGCTCCGGCACTGGCGATCCTGCCGTTCATCCTGCTGTTCGTCGCATTGCTCATCGCGCTCGGGTTCGAGTTCGTGAACGGCTTCCACGATACCGCCAACGCGGTGGCGACGGTGATCTACACCAATGCCATGCCCGCCCATGTCGCGGTGGTCTGGTCGGGCTTCTTCAATTTCCTGGGCGTGCTCCTGTCCACCGGCGTCGTCGCCTTCGGCATCGTCTCGCTGCTGCCGGTGGAACTGATCCTGCAAGTCGGCTCCAGCGCTGGCTTCGCGATGGTCTTCGCGCTGCTGCTGGCCGCGATCATCTGGAACCTGGCGACCTGGTGGCTGGGCATCCCCTCGTCCAGTTCGCACACGCTGATCGGCTCGATCATCGGCGTGGGCGTCGCCAACGCGATCCTGCACGGCAAGAGCGGAACCGCCGGGGTCGACTGGAGCAAGGCGACCGAGATCGGCCAGGCGCTGCTGTTCTCGCCGCTGATCGGCTTCGGCGTGGCCGCGCTGCTGTTCCTGGCGATGAAAGTGCTGATCCGCCACGAAGCGCTTTACCAGGAACCGCATGACCGCCTGCCGCCGCCGTGGTGGATTCGCGGCCTGCTGATCTTCACCTGCACCGGCGTCAGCTTCGCGCACGGATCGAACGACGGGCAGAAGGGCATGGGCCTGATCATGCTGATCCTGATCGGCACGGTGCCCACCGCCTATGCGCTGAACCGCGCGGTCCCGGCCAACTATGCCGCCGAGTTCCACGCCAATGCCGATGCCGCGCGCACCGCGCTGCATGTCGCGCCCGGCACCGTCATGCCCGCGCCGCAGGCCCGCGCGGCGATCACCCGCTACATCGCCGACAAGACCTATACCCCTGTCACCACGCCGGCGATGGCCGTGCTGATCGGCGATATCGATCGCCAGGTCAGCGAATACGGCTCGCTGGCCAAAGTGCCCGCCGCCGCCGTCGAGAACGTGCGCAACGACATGTACCTGGCCTCCGAAGGCATCAAGCGGCTGAGCAAGGAAGAGGCCGCCGGGCTGACTGACGGGCAGAAGGAAGCGCTGGGCGCCTACAAGGACGGGCTGGACGCGGGCACGCGCTTCATTCCCACCTGGGTCAAGGTCGCGGTCGCCATCGCGCTGGGGCTGGGCACGATGGTCGGCTGGAAGCGGATCGTCGTCACCGTGGGCGAGAAGATCGGCAAGTCGCACCTGACGTACGCGCAAGGCGCCGCGGCGGAGCTGGTCGCCATGGGCACGATCTTCGCGGCCGATGGCCTGGGCCTGCCGGTTTCGACCACCCACGTGCTCTCGTCCGGCGTCGCCGGCACGATGGCGGCGAACCGTTCGGGCCTGCAGATGAGCACGATCCGCAACCTGGCCGTCGCCTGGGTGCTGACCCTGCCAGTGTCGATCTTCCTGGCGGGCGGGCTCTACATGATCTTCTCGTCGGTGCTGTAGGAGCGCCGGTGTGGGGATGCGCCTATCGGCGCATGTGGCACCGGCCCGCGCCCCCACCCGGGTCAGTAGATCGCGGGAACGTACATTTCCGGCGGGACGGGATGGCGGATGTAATCGTCATGCCGCACGCGCGCGGGCAGGATCACCGGCTCGCGCGTCACCTCGCCATAGGGGATCTGTGAAAGCAGGTGCGCGATGCAGTTGAGCCGCGCGCGCTTCTTGTCCACCGCTTCCACCACCCACCACGGCGCTTCGGGGATGTGGGTATGTTCCAGCATGGCTTCCTTGGCCACGGTGTAATCTTCCCAGCGCCGCCGCGATTCCACGTCCATGGGCGATAGCTTCCACTGCTTGAGCGGATCGTGGATGCGCATACTGAAGCGGAACTGCTGCTCCTCGTCGGTGATCGAGAACCAGTATTTCAGCAGGATGATGCCCGAACGCACCAGCATCCGCTCGAACTCGGGGACCGAACGGAAGAACTCCTCCACCTCCTCGTCGGTGCAGAAGCCCATCACCCGCTCCACCCCGGCGCGATTGTACCAGCTCCGGTCGAACAGCACGATCTCCCCGGCGGCGGGCAGGTGCGCGACATAGCGCTGGAAATACCACTGCGTGCGCTCGCGCTCGTTGGGCGCGGGCAGCGCGACGACGCGGCAGACGCGCGGATTGAGCCGCTGCGTCACGCGCTTGATGACGCCGCCCTTGCCCGCCGAATCGCGGCCTTCGAAGATCACCAGCACTTTCAGCTTCTGGGTCTGCACCCAGTCCTGCAGGCGCACCAGTTCGTGCTGCAGGCGGAACAGCTCGCGGAAATAGAGCCGGCGGTCGATCTGCTCCTGCTCAGGGTGGTCGGCCAGGTCCTGGAACATCGTTTCCAGGCGGCTCTCGTCGATCTCCATCTCCAGCTCCTCGTCGAAGCTATCGGCGATTTCCTGCTTGATGCGCTCCATTTCGAACGCGGGATGGTTGGCGGAGGAGGTCATGGCAGGCCCGTTCCTTTCGGTTTGCGATGCCCGGTCTGTCACTTTGCTGTGACACTCGGGTTACGACGGTTCCATCGCGATTCGGTCAAAATACTGTAAGCCGGGCGTGCTCTAGGCTTGGGTTGGCAATAGGCTCGGGGTTGGCGACGGGATTCCCCATCGCATTGGAGACAGTGAAGGACATGGCCAGCGTTTCCCGCATCATCGCGGCGGTCCTTCTCACATACGCGGGGCTGAGCCTTGGCGCCTGCGGCGGCGGAGACGGCGCCGGCCCGACGCCGACACCCACGCCGGGGCCCAGCCCGACGCCGTCACCCGGCGCGCCCGCCGCCGATTGCCCGCAACCCTTCGCCAACGGCGGCGTCATCGCCGGCAAGCGCAACTGCGTGCTACCCAATCGCATTTTGCAGAACCTGACGCTGCCCCGCCGCGACGGCACGATCTATTCGCTGTCGGGCCGCGTCGAAGTGGGGCGCGATGTCGGCAGCGACGCACGCGAACCGGGCGGCGTGCCGGTCACGCTGACGGTCGATCCCGGCGTGGTCGTGTTCGGCTCGGGCGGGCTCGATTATCTCGTGGTCAATCGCGGGTCGAAGCTGCGCGCGGCGGGCACGGCCACCGCGCCGATCATCTTCACCAGCCGCGCCAATGTCGAAGGGCTGGCGACCGACAGCAGCCAGGGGCAGTGGGGCGGCATCATCGTGCTGGGCCGGGCGCCGATCTCCGATTGCCTGGGCGGCGCGCCCGGCGGCTCGGACACATGCGAGCAGGCCTATGAGGGGTTGAGCGACATCCGCTATGGCGGCGGCGTGGCGAACGATGACAGCGGCACGCTGCAATACCTGCAGATCCGCTATGCCGGCTTCGAACTGGCGCCCGATCAGGAGATCAACGGCCTGACGCTGGCCGGCGTCGGCTCCGCGACGGTGATCGACCATATCCAGGTGCACAACAGCGCCGATGACGCCATCGAATGGTTCGGCGGCCGGGCCAATGCGAAGTACCTGGTCCTCACCGGCGCCGACGACGACAGCCTCGATACCGATCAGGGCTATCAGGGGTTCATCCAGTTCGTCATCGCGGTGCAGCGCGCGGGCGGCGCATCGGGCGACACGATCGTCGAGGCCGATTCGCCGGGCAACGAGGATTCGCTGCCGCGCCAGTGGACGCGCCTGGCGAACTTCACCTTCATCGAACGCTCCACCGGCGCGGCCAGCGCCATGCTGATCCGGGGCGGCGCGGACTATACCATGGCCAATGGCGTGGTCGTCTCCCCCGGCACGTGCGTGAACATCGCCTCGACGCGCGGCACCACCTTCCGGGCGGCCGACGCGGCGCTGGCGGATCAGGGGCCGCCGGTGTTCCGATCGGTGGCGCTCAGTTGCGGCGAGGGCAATTTCCCGCGCACCAGCGAGATCACCGCCGCGATCTGGTCCGGCATCTTCGACTTTCCGGCATCGAACAACCACGCCAATTTCACCCCCACGCTGACTGGCCTGTTCGTCAACGGCGCGAACGAGAATGCCGTGCCCGCCTTCGACGCCTCGACGCTGGGCGGCTTCATGGCGCGTACCGATCACATCGGCGCGGTGAAGGATGGCGCCGACACCTGGTATCGCGGCTGGACCTGCGATTCCGCCACCGCGGGCTTTGGCAGCGGCGCGTCCTGCCTCAGCCTTCCGCAATAGCGCGCCGCTCCCCGCCGGGGCGAGGCCCGGCTACACGCTTCGTTAACCATGGCGAGCGGATAAGCCTTGACTATATCAGGGAATTGGCAAGGTAATCGGCCATGATGATGGCGCCATTCGTGACGGATGCTGAAACGATGCCGCCGGCCCTGTCCGTGGTTGTCCCGTGCTATAACGAGGAAGCCGTGCTCGATACGCTCGAAGCGCGGCTGGCGGCGGTCTGCGCCGCGCAATTCGGCGACAGCTACGAGATCCTGCTGGTCAACGACGGGTCGCGCGATCGCACCTGGAACGTGATCTGCGCGCTGGCGGAACGCAATCCGCGCGTCGTCGGCCTCGATCTTTCGCGCAACCACGGCCACCAGCTCGCGGTCACGGCCGGGCTGCATCTCAGCCGGGGCGATCTCGTCCTGATCATCGACGCCGATCTGCAGGACCCGCCCGAGCTGCTGTCGCGCATGGTCGCGCGGATCGCGGAAGGCTATGACGTGGTCTATGGCAAGCGCACCCACCGCCATGGCGAAAGCGCGTTCAAGCGCGGCACCGCATCGCTGTTCTACAAGCTGCTCAATCGGCTGGCGGATCACGAGATCCCGCTCGACACCGGCGATTTCCGGCTGATGACGCGCCGCGTGGTCGATCAGCTCAACGCCATGCCCGAACACTTCCGCTTCATTCGCGGCATGGTCAGCTGGATCGGCTTCAACCAGACCGCGATCGAATACGAACGCGATCCGCGCCTGGCGGGCGAAACGCACTATCCGCTGTATCGCATGATCCGCCTCGCGCTCGATGCGATCACCAGCTTCTCCACGCTGCCGCTGCGCATCGCCTCGCACCTGGGCGTGTTCATGGGCGTGGTCGGCTTCGGCCTGCTGGTCTGGGCGCTGGCCTCGTGGCTGGCCGACGGGACGATGGCGGGCTGGACCAGCATGATCGCGGTGATGCTGATCATGGGCAGCCTGCAGCTTATCATCCTGGGCGTCTTCGGCGACTATCTGGGCCGGCTCTATATCGAGAACAAGCGGCGGCCGCTGTTCATCCTGCGCGAAGTGCGCGGCCAGTCGCGCGTGCCAACGCCGCCCGATGCGCGCGCCACCGACGCGAAGCCCAGGGCCGCCGCGCCGCTCGACCTGGTCAAATGACCGCCGAGTTCGACAGTATCGCCACCAGCTACGAGGACCAGCACCGCGCCTCGATCCGGCTGAGCGGCGAGGAGACCGGCTTCTTCGCGCGATATAAGGCGCGCGATGCCCGGCGGCTGGCCGATGCGCACGGGATCGCGCCTGCCAGCGTGCTCGATTTCGGCTCCGGCATCGGCAATGCGATCGGCCCGTTGCGGGCCTGCTTTCCCCAGGCGCGGCTGACCTGCCTTGACGTGTCCGAAGTCTCGCTGGCGCTGGCGCACCGCCGCCATGGCGATGCCGCCGCCTATCGCCATTACGACGGCACCGCCCTGCCCGGTGATCTCGGGCGCTTCGACCTGATCTTCACCGCCTGCGTCTTCCACCACATCCCGCCCGAGGCGCATGTCGCGCTGCTGGCGCAACTGCGCGAACGGCTGACCGATCGCGGCCTGATCGTGCTGTTCGAGCACAATCCGCTCAACCCGCTGACGCGGCACGCGGTCAACACCTGCCCGTTCGACGCGAATGCCGTGCTGATCCGCGCGGGCACGATGCGCGCGCGCTTTCGCGACGCGGGCTTTGCCGCGCCGCGCGTGGAATACCGCCTGTTCTTTCCGGGCTTTCTCGCGCGCCTGCGGCCGCTGGAACCCTGGCTCGCGGCCGTGC
Source organism: Novosphingobium album (ex Liu et al. 2023) (assembly GCF_029076845.1). Taxonomy (GTDB): domain Bacteria; phylum Pseudomonadota; class Alphaproteobacteria; order Sphingomonadales; family Sphingomonadaceae; genus Novosphingobium. The sequence continues at coordinate 44,891 of NZ_JARESE010000019.1, read as the reverse complement.
CGCTTGGCGCGCAATATCTGGTGACCGCAAGCCGATGCGCCAGCTGATCCGCTTCGGCGCGGTCGGCCTGGTGAACACGCTGGTCGGCCTGGCCGTGATCATGGGGCTGATCGCGCTCGGCGCCGGCGACTATGCCGCCAATCTCTACGGCTATCTGGTCGGGCTCGCGCTCTCCTTCGTACTCAACCGCTCGTGGACCTTCGGCGTGCGCGGCGCGGTGCACTGGGCGGAAGTCGCGCGGTTCCTGGGGGCGGTGGCGATCGCCTATGGCCTCAGCCTGGCCGTGCTCACGCTGATGCGCGGCTGGGGCTTTCGCGAAAGCCTGGTCGGCCAGGGCGCGGCGATGATCACCTATTCGGGCTGCCTGCTGGTGCTTTCGCGCGGTTTCGTGTTTCCTCGCGCGCGGGCCGAGGCGGGGAGAGGCAAGGGGGCATGAAGCTGGCGAACGCGGTGCAGGAACGCGCGGCGATGCGCGGCGCGCTGGCGGTTTCGCCGCGCTGGGCCCTGCTGCTGGTCCTGCTCGCGCTCGTGCCGCTGCTCTATCCCTCGGTCCCGCCGCTGACCGACCTGCCCGCGCACATGGCGCGCTTCATGGTCCAGCTCGATCAGGGCCGCTCGGCCGATATCGCGCGCTGGTATCATTTCCGCTGGAACCTGATCCCCAACTTGGGCACCGATCTGCTGGCCGAAGCCTTCGTGCCGCTGTTCGGCATCGAAGGCGCGATGAAGGCGCTGGCGATGCTGATCGTCGGCTTGCAGAGCGCCGGCTACCTGCTGCTCGCGCGCGCGGCGCATGGCCGCATTCCGGTGACCGCGCTGTTCGCGCTGCCGCTGGCCTATGGCAATCCGTTCCAGTACGGCTTCCTCAACTTCACGCTGGGGATCGCGCTGGCGACGCTGGCGCTGGCGCTGTGGATCAGCCCGCGCATGGCCGCGCGTCCGCTGGCGCGCTGGGCGCTGTTCTGCGTGATCGGCAGCGCGATCTGGCTGTGCCACCTCGCCGCCTGGGCCACGCTGTGCATCCTGGTGGGCGCTTGCGAACTGGCCAGCCGCCACGAAAGGAGCGGCAGGCTGGTGCCTTCGCTGATCGCCGGGGTGATCGCCAGTTCCTGCCTGCTGGTGCCCCAGGCGCTTTCGCTGCTCTGGCCCGACACGCCCGCGCACTTGCCGACCGAGGGATTCTTCGACTGGCCCTACAAGCTGCTGTACCTGGCGAACGTGCTGGCCGACCGCTGGGCCGCGTTCGATGTGCTGTGCGCCCTGGCGCTCTTCGGACTGGCGGCGGCAATGTGGCGCCTGCCCGCCTTCGCGCTGCATCGAGGGCTGACGCTGGGCGCGCTGGTGCTGCTGGCGATTTACCTGCTGATGCCGGCCTGGGTCTATGGATCGTTCTACGCCGACATGCGGATGGTGCCGATCACGCTGGCCATCGCCATCCTGGCAGCGCGCCCGACCGAGCGGCTGGGCGCGCGCGGCCAGCGTATCCTGGCCGTGGCGGCGATCGCCTTCATGCTGGTGCGCCTGGCGGGGACGACCGCCAGCATGGCCATGTGGGACCGGCGGCTGGCCGAAGAGCTGAAAGTGCTGGACCACTTGCCGCGCGGATCGCAGCTCGTCAGCTTCAGCGCCCTGCCTTGCCGGACTTACGTGCTGCAAGGGCGCGAGCGCAACATGCACATCGCCAGTTATGCCCTCACTCGCCGGCACGCCTTCGCCAGCGACCAGTTCGCCATGTCGGGCGGGCAATTGCTGAGCATCGCCAATCCCGTGGTCGGCCCGTTCGACCGCGACCCTTCGACGATCGAGATCGGCGAGCCGTGCCAGGGCTCCACCATCCCGCTGATCGACAGCATCCGGCGCGTGCCGCGCGGTGTTCCTTACCTGTGGATCATCTGGCACGTTGCGCCACGCCCGGTGCCCGGCTGGCAGCCTTTCGCCCGGTCCGGCGACTCGTTCCTCTATCGCCGTTCGGCGCGCCAGGGGCATTGATGCGGCATCAGCGATCGTAGTATCATCGCATATTCAGGAAGAAATTCAGAAAATCCCTGCCAGAATGGCGCGATTAACTGTAAATTTCCCGCCTGACCTCCCCAAAATCAGAGAAGTATTCTTTCCTACAAAGAAATATTCCGATCTGAAACTGATAGATTCGGATTGTTTAAGTTTTGTGGCAAAAACAATATTTTTCGTTTGAAATCAAACTGTCACCCCGCCTCCCTAGCCGCCGCCTCCTGCTTCACGCGTGAATGCCGGTCACTTCGCCGTGGCCCCCGCCACGCTTTTCGGTTCGCACGTTTTCGGTTCGCACAGGGAGGACACAATGAATTATCGCAGCGCCGGGTTGCTCACCCTTTCATGCCTGATGGCCATCCCATCGCTGGCCCGTGCCGAGGAGGCGGCTCCCGCCTCGACCACTGGCGCCGATATGGATGCGATCATCGTCACCGGCACGCGCGAGCGTTCGCGCACCGCCGACCAGACGCTGGCACCCGTCGACGTGCTGTCGCAGCAACTCGTGCAGTCGAGCGTGTCCAATGACATGAACGACACGCTGGCCCAGCTCCTGCCTTCGTTCAACGTGCAGCGCCTGCCCGCCGCCGATGGCCAGGCCTTCGTCCGCCCGGCCACGCTGCGCGGCCTGCCCGGCGACTATGTCCTCGTGCTGGTGAACGGCAAGCGCTACCACGGCTCGGCCGCCTCGCAGGCCACCGACCTGTCCAGCATCCCGTCCACCGCCGTCAAGCGCATCGAAGTGCTGCGCGATGGCGCTTCGGCGCAATATGGTTCCGATGCGATCGCGGGCGTGATCAACATCATCCTGGAAGACCGGCCCGGCATGGAAGCTTTCGGCCAGTTCTCGCAATATTACGAAGGCGATGGCGATGAATACCGCGTCGGCGTGCGCGGCGGCGCCGCGCTGGGCGCGAACGGCAGCATCGTCCTGACCGGCGAATACAGCGATGGCGCAGTCACATCGCGCACGCGCCAGCGGCCGGATGCGATCACCTATCAGGCGGCCCATCCCGAACTCGTCGTGCCCGATCCGGTGCAGCGCTGGGGCCAGCCGGAGGAACAGCGCATTCGCGGCGCGATCGACGCGCATTACACGCTGGCCGACGCGGCGACGCTCTATGTCTTCGGCACGGTCCAGAGCGGCGAGGGGCTGACCGATTTCAACTGGCGCAACCCCGATGCCACCGCCAGCGTCTACAAGGGCACGAAGGCGTTCCCCGGCTTTTCGTTCCTGCCGCTCTATCCCACCGGCTTCACGCCGCGTTTCGGCACCGAATATTCCGACCAGCAGCTTGCCGGCGGGCTGCGCGGCGATCTGGGCGAGAGCCTGAGCTATGATCTGAGCGCCGATTACGGCCACAACAGCACCAGATACACGATGTCGGAAAGCCTCAACGCCTCGCTCGGCCCGGCCAGCCCGACCAGCTTCTATCTGGGCCGTCTGGCGCAGGAGGAATTCATCCTCAACGCCGATTTCGTCTATCGCCTGCCGGTGGGCGGGGCGGAGCCGATCAACCTTGCCTTCGGGGCCGAGCGCCGTTCCGAAACCTACAAGGTGGCGCAGGGCGAGCGGGCATCGTGGGAAATCGGCCCCGGCGCGGCCGAGGGCCTGGCCACGGGCGCCAACGGCTTCCCCGGCTTCGAGCCGGCCCGTTCCGGCCAGTGGAACCAGACGAGCTATGCCGGTTATGTCGACCTGGAATGGAAGCCGGTCTCGCTGGTCACGCTGGGCGCCGCCGGCCGTTATGAGGATTACGATTCGTTCGGCGGCACGTTCAACTACAAGTTCTCGGGCCGGATCGAGCCGACTTCGCGGCTGGCCTTGCGCGCGACTTATTCCACCGGCTTCCGCGCGCCCGACCCGGCGCAGCTCTATTCGACCAACACCGCGCAGAGCCTGAACACCACCAAGGGCACGATCGACACGCGCGGGCGCCTGCGAGTGGACGATCCGGTGGCCATCGCGCTGGGCGCCAAGCCGCTCAAGCCCGAAAAGTCGCGCAACTTCACCGCGGGCCTCGTCTACAACAGCCAGACCGGGCTGGTGCTGAGCGCGGACGTCTACCAGATCGAGGTGCGCGACCGGCTGACCACATCGCCGCAGTTCACCGTGCCCACTGGGTTCGAGAACCCGAAGGGCTATACCGCCGTCAACTACTACATGAACGCCTACAAGACGCGCACGCGCGGCGTGGATCTGGTGCTGTCATACCGCCATCCGGTGGGCCCGGGCACGATGAACCTCAACCTGTCGTACAACTACAACCAGACCAGGATGCTGGACGACGGCGGCACCAACCTGAACGAAACCTCGCGCGTGACGTTCGAGCAGAAGCTGCCGCGGCACAACGCCACCGGCACGCTGGGCTATGACGTGGGGCCGGTCTCGCTGCTGGCGCGGGCGCGCTATTACGGCGCGTGGACCGATATCAGCGGCAACGGCACCGAGGATCTGTTCCAGGATTTCGGCGCGATGGTGCTGGTCGATCTTTCCGCGACCTACAAGCTGAACGAGCATATCTCGCTGCGCGCGGGCGCGGAGAACCTGTTCAACAGCTATCCCGACGAGGCGACCAACCAGGCGGTGCGCGGCCTGATCTATTCGCGCAACGCCCCTTACGATACCGATGGCGGACAGTATTACGTCCGCTTCGGCGTCACGTTCTGATCCCGTCGGGGGAGGAGGCAACCATGCAGGTCGATCGTCGCACTTTGCTGATCGGCGCCGCCACGGCGCCAGTGGCGAACGCGTTCGCCGCCTCCCCGACGCTCGCGGGGCCGGCCACCGGGTCCGGCGCCGGTGACGACGCGTTCTGGCGCGAGATCGCCGCGCAATACGATGTCACGCGCGAAGTCATCCAGCTGGAGAACGGGAACTGGGGCATGATGCCCCGCCCGGTCCAGGCGCGCTATCTGGAAGAGACCGCGCGGGTGAACCGCGATACGAGCTATTACGCGCGGCGGGGTATGGGGCGCGACATGCGCGCCGTGCAGGAGCGGCTGGCGGCCATGCTGGGGGTTCCGCCCGGCGAGATCGCCTTCACCCGCAACGCGACCGAAGCGCTCAAGGCCCTGATCGGCGGCTACAACCGCCTGCAAGCGGGCGACGCGGTGCTTTATGCCGATCTCGATTACGACGCGATGCAGAACTGCATGGATCGGCTGGCCCGGCGCCACGGCGCCAGCGTGGTGCGGATCGCCTTGCCCGAGCCGGCCAGCCGTCAGGCGCTGATCGACGCCTATGCCCAGGCGTTCGAAGCCAACCCGCGCATCCGGCTGGTGCTGCTGACCCATCTCGGCCACCGGACGGGGCTGGTCATTCCGGTGCGCGAGATCGCCGCCATGGCCCGCGCGCGCGGCATAGACGCCATTGTCGATGCCGCGCACAGCTGGTGCCAGATCGACTTCGCCCTGCCCGATCTCGATTGCGACTTCGTCGGCCTCAACGGCCACAAATGGCTGACCGCGCCGCTCGGCGTGGGCATCGTGCATATTCGCGGGCAAGCGCTTGATCGGATCGACCACGATCTGGCCAGCGACATGGCATCGCGCGACACCCTGGGCGAGCGCGTGCATACCGGCACGGTGAACGCCGCCGCCCTGCTGGCGGTGCCCGCGGCGATCGATTTCCACGAGCGGATCGGATCGGCCCGCAAGGCCGCCCGCCTGCGCGCGCTGCGCGACCGCTGGGTGGCGCGCGCGCGGGGCATCGCCGGCGTGGAGATCCTGACGCCCGACGACCCCGCGCTCCACGGCGCCATCACCTCGTTTCGCCTGACCGGCCGCACCAGCGGCGCGGAAAACGAGCAGATCGTCCAGCGCCTGCTCGAAGCGCACCGCATCTTCACCGTCCAGCGCGGCGGCGTCCACAACGGCGCCTGCGTGCGCGTGACCCCCGCCCTGTTCAACACCTTTGCCGAGATGGACGCGCTGGCCAGGGCGATCGAGGCGATCCGGTCCTAGCCCGACAGCCGCTGCACCGCGCGCCGATCCCGTTCCGGCGCCCCGGATTTGTGGCAAGAAATCCCCGGTCAAGCGTTACCAGCGAAAAAACCGGGCGTGCCGATTGCCCAAAGGGCAGGCAGATGGCATCGCAGAGCGTCGCTTTAAACCGTGGTTAAGCATGATCGGCGCCCTGTTCCTTCTCGCCCAGGCTCTCCTCTATTTCGGAGTGATGGCTCTGCTCCTGCGGCTGCGGGCCCAGCTTGGCATCGGCGTGTTCGTCTGCGCCATCGGCGTCATGCATTTTCTCGAAACCTATCTGGCGGCGGTGTTCTTCATCCGCCTGCCATTCGGCCTGATCTCGCCCGGTTCCACGGTGATGTTCACCGGCAAGCTGGCGATGATCCTGCTGCTCTATATCAAGGCCGATGCCGAAACCGTGCGCCAGCCGATCTATGGCCTGCTGGTCGGCAATTGCCTGATGGTCGCGCTGGCGGCGATCCTGCGGCTCTATTCGCCCGTGGCGATGCCCGGCTACAACCCGGACCTGCACCTGCTCAGCCAGCTTGGCGCGCTGATGGTCTGGGGCACGGCGCTGCTGTTCGTCGACAGCATCGGCCTGATCCTGCTGTATGAGCGGCTGGGCCAATGGCTGGCCGATCGCTTCTGGGTGCGCGCGTCGCTGGCGCTGATCGCCACGCTGAGCTTCGATCAGGTGCTGTTCTTCACCGGCCTGCACCTTGTCACGGCGGCGCCGCCAATGGCGCTGTGGGGCGGCTGGCTGGCGAAAGTCGCCGCGGCGCTGGTCTATAGCGCGCTGCTCGGCTTCTACCTGAAGCATGTGGAAGCGGTCACGCCTGCGGCCGACAGCAACGAGCCCATGTCCGACCTGTTCGGCAAGCTGACCTACCGGCACCGCTACGAGGCGCTGGTCGAGCAGAGCGGCATCGACGCGCTGACCGGCGTGGGCGATCGCAAGCGGTTCGAGACGATCGCCGAAGCCGGCATCGCCCGCGCGCTGGCCGAGCGCCGGCCGCTGAGCCTGGCCATCATCGATGTCGATCACTTCAAGGCGATCAACGATCGCCACGGCCATGTCATGGGCGACGAGGCGCTGCGCCGCATCGCCGCCGCGCTGAAAGGCTCGATCCGCTCTGACGATCATGTCTTCCGCTATGGCGGGGAGGAATTCATCGTCCTGTGCGAAGGGATGCCGCACGAAACCGCGCTGGCCCATGCCGAGCGGCTGCGCCAGGCGGTTCCCGCCGCGTTCGAAGGCACGCTGGACCAGCCGCCCACCGTCAGCATCGGCGTCGCCACCGCGCCCGATGACGGCGCGAACGTGGTCGAACTGGTGCACCACGCCGACCTCCATTTGTACGAGGCCAAGCGTGGCGGCCGCAACCGGGTGGTCGGAAACGAGATCGGCAAGGCGGCCGCGCCCCGGCGCCAGCCGGTGGCGCGGTCTTCCTGACCGCCGGGACCGGGCACGTCCGGCCCCGGCGGCCGCGTCTGCGCTATTCCAGATAAGTCGCGCGCAGCGCGGCGATGTCCGCGCCGGTCAGGCCGATCTCCTTTTCGAGATAGGCATCGACCGAGCCCCAGCGGCTGTCGATCTCGGCCAGGGCGAAGGCGAGGAACGGCGTCCCGTCCTGCGTCACCAGCGGCATCGCCTTGGCCGCCGCCGGGTCTTTCTGGAACTTGGCGAAGAAGCCGGCGATAGGATTGGTTCCGGCCATCGCATCGCTGATCTCGGGCAGTTCCCAGCGGGGCTGGCGCGAAGGCGTGGACAGCACGTAGTCCGCATAGATCGTCTCGCGCGGCACGCCCAGCGCGCTCAGGATCATGGCGGTGGTGAAGCCCGTGCGGTCCTGCCCGGCCGAGCAATTGTACAGGACCGGCCCCTCCTTCGCCAGCAGCTTGCGGAACACGAGGCGGACATGCGGCGCAAGCTGGGCGGGAAAGGCGCGGTAGCCGTTTTCCATGCCCTGCATCGGATTGGCCGGGTTCTTGCCCACTTGCGTCATGTTGGCCATGATCTCGGCCATCGAATAGCCGATGGCGTTATAGGGAATGCCATCCAGCTTGGTGGGCGCCAGCACGCGTTCCTCGTCCGAGCGCAAGTCGATCAGGTTGGCGATGCCCAGTTGCTTGACCTCCTTCACGTCCGCCGCGGTCAGCATCGGCTGGCCGCCCGAACGGAAGATCATGCCCCAGCGCACGTGCTTGCCGCCCGCCGCCGGATAGCCGCCGACATCGCGGAAGTTGGAGCCCTGCTGCAAGGGCAGGACTCGCTCGGCCAGGTGCACCACTTCGCCGCTGCGGCTATCGCGCAGCAGGAAATAGGGGCGCGCGGCGCCGGGCGCGAAGGCCACTTCGTGGGTGCCGTCGCGGTCCCTGGCGGAAACCACGGTGGCGCTGGCGGCATCGGCATCCGGCCGATCGGCCTGAAGCACGTCGACCGGGTCCTTGTCGTTCCAGCGCAGCACCAGCCTGTCGGGCGCGACGCGCTCGACCGTGGGGCTGGCGATCGTGCCGGCGAAGGCGGCGGGCGCCGCGAGCATCGCCAGCAGCGGCAGCGCTGTCAGTAACGTGATGCGTTTCATGGCGGTTCTCCTTGTTCTGTCCGTCAGAAGCGGACTGTCGCCTCGATGCCGTAAGTGCGCGGCTCGTTATAGATGCCAAGCTGGAGCGATTGCGCCGTGCCGGTCTTGAAGAAGGTGTGCTGTTCGTTGAACAGGTTGCGCGACCAGGCGGAGATCTGCAGGTCGGCCGCGTCGTTCAGCGCGATGTCGGCCAGCGAGAGACGGCCGTTGACGATGAACGACTTGTCGGTCAGCACCAGATCGCTCGATTGCGAGTGATAGCCATCGCCACCGGCGGCATCGACATGCGCGCGCAGCGTCGCGCCGCCGAGCGGCAGGCTGTAGTCGATCGCCGCGCTGTAGGCGTTCTCGGGCGTGTAGACCAGGAACACGTTTTCCAGCGCATTGTTCTTGAACGGATTGCCCGCCTTTTCCAGATCGCCCTTGGTATAGGCATAGCTGGCGGTCAGCGTCAGCCCTTCCAGCGGCGCGATCGTCAGATCGGCTTCCACGCCCTTGATCGTGCCGTTGCCCTTGGCGTTGACCGTTTCGATCGTGGTGCGGGTCGGCCCGCCGGGAACCGCGGAAAGCACGGCGTTGAAATCGATCTGCTGGTCCTTGTAGATCGTCTTGAACGCGGCCAGGTTCAGGCGGACGTGGCGATCGAAGAACTCGCCCTTGAAGCCCAGTTCGGACGTCTCGACTTCCTCGGGATCATAAGCGCGGTACGTGATCGAGCGCGAGTTCGCGCCGCCCGCGCGGTAGGCCGTGCCCCACTTGGCATAGAGGTGGATGTTCTCGCTGGCATCGAAGGCAAGGGTGAACGTGGGGTCCACCCGGCTGCTGGAAATGCGGAACGCGAAATTGGTGTCGACGCCGTTCACCTTGAACAGATCGCCGTGCTTCTTGTCGCGGGTATAGCGCGCGCCGGCGGTCAGGTGCAGCGCATCGTTGAGCAGCGCGGGCGTCCAGGTGGCCTGGCCATAGAGCGCGAAGCTGGTGGCCACCGCGTCGCTCGCCCGGTCGGGATAAGGGCTGACCTGGCCGGCCTGCAGCGTGGGCAGGCGCGTGGGCGCATCGGCCGGCGTGGCGCCCCAGCGCATGGTGTAGGGCGCCCAGGCCCAGTCATCGCCCTTCTCGTGATAGTAGTAGGCGCCGGCCACGAAATCGAGGCGGGACAGCGTGCCCACCACTTGCAGTTCCTGGCTGTATTGCTCCTGGTGCAGATCGGCGAGGCTGTAGCGGGCGAAGTTCGCGTTCGGGCCGAAAGCGCCCTGGTGCGCGCCGCCGTTGTCGTACTGGTCCTGGCTGAGCTTGCGGTACGAGGAGATCGAGCGGACGTGGATGCCGTCCGCCACCGTCCAGTCAAGGTGCAGCGCATGGCCATGCGTGCGGCCCAGGCTGACCTGCTCGGGCACGCCGATATCGGCCACCTTGACGCGATCGGGCTGGACCTTGGCCATGTCGGCGAACGGGATCATCGGCGATTTGGCCAGCACCTGCATGTAGTAAGGCGTGCTGGCATCGCGCGAGACATCGAAGTCATACAGCGCGCTGAAGCTGTCCGAAGGTTCCCACAGCACGCCCACGTGCAGGCCGCGCTGGTCGTTCTGGTTATAGTCTTCCTCGCCCTCCATCGGGTTGTCCAGCGTGCCGTCGCGCTTGGTGATGATGGCGTCGAGCTTGACGCTGACATTGGCGAAGCTGGGCAGGTCGAGATGGGTTTCGACCTTGTAGCCGTTGTAGTTGCTGATGCCGCCGGTCTGCGTCAGGTGGAATTCGCCCGAAGGCTTGCGCGTGACGATGCTGAGCGCGCCGCCGGTGGAGTTGCGGCCGAACAGCGTGCCTTGCGGGCCCTTGAGCACCTCGATCCGCTCGATATCGTAAAGCGCCGCGCCCAGGCCCTGCGAACGGCCGAGGTAGATGCCGTCGATATAGACGCCCACGCCCGCATCGCGGCTGGGCTGGTTGGCGTCGAACGGCACGATGCCGCGGATGCCGACGGTGAGCGCCGAATTGCGCGAGGCGAACGGGGCGATGCGCAGCGAGGGCACGGCACCGTCCATCAGGCTCTTGAGGCTGACGACGCCCCGGTTCTTCAGATCCTCGCCGCTCAGCACCGAGATGGCGACCGGCGTACGCTGCAGGTTGGTCTCGCGCTTCTGCGCGGTGACGACGATGTCGCCCAGGCCATTGCCCTCGTCCTCGGCCGGAGCCTGCGCCGCATCGGGCGCGGCGGTCTGCGCCTGTGCCGGCATGAGCGGAACGCCCGCGAGCAAGGCGCCGCCGGCAAGGATGAAAGCACGGAATTCACGCGAATTGAAGGTGTTCATAAAGCCCCCCTGATGTTTGATTCGGGCGGACATGTGGAGCGTTTGTATTTCACCTCTGTGACGTCTGTATCATCGAACTGTCATCAATCAGCGATTCCATCCGGGCCGCAATCGGCTATGTCTTTGGGATTGCGCGGCGAACAACCGGCGCAGGACGCCATGCGGAGAGATTCGGTGAAAGACGCGGCCGTATCCAGTGAATCCAAGGAAATCCCGTCACCCGACCGGCTGATTCAGACGGTTCTGGCGATCTGGGAAACCCACGGCAATGCCGGCACCTCGGTCCGCTCGGTCGCCCAGGCGACCGGGCTGCCGGTTTCGAGCATCTATTACCACTTCGGTGATATGGAACGCTTGTTTTTCGCCGCACAGGACAGCGCCCGCGCCGCCGCCGAGCAATGGTGCGCGGCCCATCTCGATACCTTCGCCGATGCCGGCGCGCTGGGCGCCGAAGCGCTGCCCGCGCTGATGGCCGCGCTGATCGACGATTGGTCGCACGCGCACCGGCGGCTCGCCTTCGCCTGGCGCGAATGCCAGATCATGGCCGCGCGCGATGCGCGCTACATGCCCGCGCTCCAGCGCTGGCAAGCGCTCTGGCAGGGATTCTGGCAGAACGTCTGCGCGCGCTGCGGCCTTCCCGAGCATGGCGAGTTGACGTACCACTTGTTCGACGGCGAAAGCCTGCTGCACCTGACGCAATGGCGCCGGGCGGTCGATCGCGCCTGCCTGGAAGAGACCTGCCGGGGCTGGGGCGAATGGCTGGCCGGAAGGCTGGTCGACGAAGGACCATGGCGGCGTTTCGCGCGGACCGAGGCGAGCCGGCTGATGCCCGCGCTCTCGATCAGCGGCGTGGTGCCCGAACAGGTCGCCGCCGCCGCCGCCGACACGGTAGCCGAACTCGGCGTTTCCGGGCTCACCCATCGGGCCGTGGCCAGGCAGGCCGGGCTGTCGCTGGGCGTCGTCTCCTACAATTTCCGCACCAGCGCGGAACTGTTGCGCGCGGCCTTCGAGATGATCTACCGCCGGGTGCTGCCGTTCACGCCACAAGAGCACGTCACCCGGACGATCGAGGAGCACGGTATCCGCCTGATCGACAAGCTGGTGGACCAGACCGCGCCGACCGACCGGCTGCTGGCCTTTGACGAACTGCTGATCGCGGTGGCGCGCGATCCGGGGCTCAAGCCGCTTTCCGCCCAGTTGCGCTATCTGCGCGGGCAGACCAGCCGGGGGCTGCTCGAAGCGCTGCTCGGCCCCGGTTGCGCGGTCTCCCCGCTCGACGCGGCGCTTTTCTCGGGCCTGGGCAGCGGGCAAAGGCGCGCCGCCGTGGGAATCGCGCCCGAAGCGGCGCGCGGCCACGCGCGCGACAGCATGGTCCGCCTGCTGGAACTGCTGGGCCCCGAAAGCGGCTGAGCCTCTCGCCGCTTTCCCCGCGCATCGCTCGCTTCAGCCGGGTTCCGGCCGGCCGTCATCGAAACTTAGAAAACCGGCCATATGGCGGAACGGGTCTGTTGCGGACCAGCGGAGACGCCATGAACGAGCATCGCAGTGAGCGGCTGACCTGGGCCCAGCTAACGGTCTTTTCGCTGCCGGTCGTGCTGTTCCAGGCGATCGAGCTGCCCTGGCGCATCTATCTGCCGTCGTTCTTTTCCGAAACGCTGGGCCTGCCGCTGGCGGCGGTGGGCACGCTGCTGATGGCGATCCGCCTGTTCGATACGGTGGTCGATCCGCCGATCGGCTGGGCCAGCGATCGCTTCCCCACCCGCTTCGGCCAGCGCCGGCCGTGGATGGTGGCGGGCGTGCCGCTGGTCATGATCGGCACCTGGCAAGTGTTCTTCGCCGCGCCGGGCATCGGCATCACCACGCTGGCGGGCTGGTGCCTGGTCATGCATTTCGGCTATTCGCTGATGCTGACCCCGCATGGCGGCTGGGGGCTGGAGATCGCGCGCGACTATCACGAGCGTACGCGGATCATGGGGGCCAAGATCTGGTTCGCCGCCGCCGGTATGCCGCTGACCATCCTGCTGCCCAGCATCCTGGAACGCGGCTTCGGTGCCGGCCGGGCCGAGCAGGTGGGCGCGATGGGGCTGCTGCTGATCCTGCTGGCGCCGCTCTCGGTGCTGCTGGTGCTGCGCTTCATTCCCGAACCGCCCAGCGATCGCGCGGCGGCGGCGCGCGCGGTCGGCCCGTTCCGCCTGTTCGGGGCGATCCTGAAGGATCGCGAACTGGCCATCGTGCTGGCGCTTTACGCGCTGGTCGGGCTGGCCGATGCATCGAGCAGCGGCACGTTCTTCTTCTTTGTCGAGCAAGTGCTGGGGCTGAACGGCTGGGGCAGCACGCTGATGCTGATCCCCGCACTGGTCGGCCTGGTCACGCTGCCGCTCTGGGCGCAGGCCAGCCGCCGGCTGGGCAAGCGGCGCACGCTGATGGGGGTGTTCGCCTGGCAAGCCCTGGCCGCGCCGCTGGCGCTGCTGCTGCCGACGGGCGGACTGGCGCCGCTGGCGATCTACATGCTGGTGCGCAGCGCCTGCTTTGGCGGCGACTATATGCTGCTGCGCTCGATGGTGGCCGACATCTCGGGCCGGGACGCGGCCAGCGGGATGCGCCGTTCAGGCAGCTATTACGCGTTCTTCAACGTCACGCTGAAGCTTGCTTCCAGCCTGGGCGTGGGCGCGGCGCTGTGGATACTGGCGACGGCCGGCTTCGTTCCGGGCGCGCCGGCCAGCCTGGGCGCGCAGGAGGTTATCCGGCTGGTCTATGTGCTGCCCACGTTCCTGGCCGGCATCGCCGGGCTGCTGATCCTGGCGAACGGCTGGCGCGAAGCGCCGCCGGTCGAGGCGGTGGCGTAGAGCCTGATCCCCCGGCGAGGATGCGGCGCCGCTGGATCGGACTTTCACAGATGCTTCAGGCGTTCGAACCGCTACCCATCAGCAGATCCCCGCGCGCGATCGCGGCGAGCGAGGGGCAGCCCACTTGCGCCATGGCCAGTTCCAGCTCGGTGCGCAGGATGTGCAGCGCGTGGGCCACGCCCTGCATCCCGGCCACCGCCAGCGCGTGGATCTGCGGGCGCCCGATCAGCACCGCCCGCGCGCCGAGCGCCAGGGCCTTGAGCACGTCGGTCGCCTCGCGCACGCCGCTGTCGAGCAGCAGCGGTACTTTGCCGTCCACCGCCTCGGCCATCGCCGGCAGCACGTCGAGCGGCGTGGCCAGGCCATCGAGCACGCGGCCGCCGTGGTTCGACACGATGATCCCGTCGGCGCCCCGCCCGGCGGCCATGCGCGCATCCGCCGGCGAGAGCAGGCCCTTCACCACGATCGGCAAGCGGGTGATGCCGCGCAGCCAGTCAAGGCTTTCCCAGGTGGGCGCGGCATCGAGCAGCGCGGTGCCGAAAATCATCCGCCCGCCTGCCACGCTGGCGCTCTGCGACAGCACCGGCATTCCGCGCAAGTTGGCCGCATCCACCCCCGGCGGCAAGGCGAAGCCCGATCGCTTCACCCCGGCATCGACGGTGAAGACCAGCACCTGATAGCCTGCCGCTTCGGCCCGCCGCACCAGTTCGGCGGTGTGGCCCCGGTCCGGCTGGAGATAGAGCTGGAACCACAGCGGCGGCGGCGCCATGGCCAGCTCGCTCGCCACCGCGCGGGCGCGCGCGGCGATGTCTTCCAGCGGGACGCTCGACAAGGTGCTGACCACCATCGTGGTTTCGAGCGCGGTGGCCGCGCTCACGGTCGCCAGCTCGCCGTCCGGGTGGGCCAGGCGGTGATAGGCGACGGGCGCGAGCAGGATCGGCGCCGCGTGGCGCAGGCCGAACAGGTCCAGCCCGGTCGTCGCGCCGCGCATGTCGGCCAGCGCGCGCGGTACCAGGCGATGGCGATCGAACTGCGCGCGGTTGGCCGCCAGCGTGGTCTCCGCCCCCGCACCCGACTGGACATGGCGCCACGACGCGGCGGGCATATGCGCCTCGGCCTGGCGCTCATAGTCGCGCAGGCTCCGCAGGCTGTCGGGAATCATGGTGAGCGGGGGCAGCGGCGCCGGGCCGGTCATGGGGCCGACCACTGGCGCAGCAGGTTGTGATAGACCCCCGTCAGCGCCGCGATCGAGGCATGGCCCGGATGATCGGCGGTCAGCCGCTGGATCGCGCTGTCCAGCTCGAACAGCGTGCGCCGCGCGATCTCCGACCCGACCAGGCTCTGCGTCCAGAAGAACGAGGCGAAGCGCACGCCTTGCGTCACCGGCGTCACCCGGTGGTGGCTGGTGCCCGGATAGATCACCATATCGCCCGCCGGCAGCTTGACGCGATGCTCGCCATAGCTGTCTTCCACCACCAGATCGCCGCCCTCGTATTCATCGGGATCGCTGAAGAACACGGTGCAGGAAACGTCGGTGCGCACGTAGAGCCCGGTCAGGTGGTTCTGCTGCAAGGCGTTGTCGATGTGGCTGCCATAGGCGCCTTCGCCCTCATAGCGGTTGAAGCGCGGCGGCAGCACGCGCAGCGGCAGCACCGAGGCGATGTAGAGCGGGCACTGTTCCAGCCGGCGCAGCAGCAGATCGCCCAGCCGGCGCGTCACCGGATCGTCGAGCGCGAGTTGCCGGTTGGTCTTGACGCCGACCGCCTGATGGCCGGCGGTGACGCGCCCGTCGACCCAGGCCGCGCCTTCCAGCGCCGCGCGGCATTCGGCCACGTCTTCGGGCGAAAGCAGCCCCGGCACTGTCAGCATCATGCGCCGATGCCCCCTTGCCCGCGAGGGATCGCATGGCCACGCGGATGCGCCAGTCGGGCCGTGGCGGCCATCAGCCTTGCAGCATGAACGGGATTTCGACTTGCCCGCGCACCATCACCGGCTGGCCATCGCGCACGGTGGGCGCCCAGCGCCACTTGCGCACCGCGCGCAGCGCCGCTTCGTCAAGGCGCGGGAAGCCGCTGCTGTGCGCGATCGCGATCGTCGCGACGCTGCCGTTGAGATCGAGCGTCAGCGCCAGGACGACCGTGCCCTGCTCGCGCTGGCGGCGGCTTTCCAGCGGATAGCGCGGCGGCGGGGCGGAGATCATCCGCGTGCCCAGGTTGCTGGCTTCCACCGGGCTGGGCGGCGCCGGGGGCGCGGGCGGGCCCGGCGCCGCCGCCGGGGCGGGCGGCGCGGCCACCACCGAGGGGGCGGAAGGCGCCACGGGAGCAGGCGTGAGCGTGATCTGCGGCGCCGGGCGGGGCGCCTGCACCAGCGGCACGGGCGCGGCCACGGCGGACTTGGGCTCGGGCGGCCGGGTCGCCGCAGGGGGTGGAGGCGGCGGCGCGGTGAGATCGACCACGGTCAGCCGCTGGCGCTGCTCGTGCGTCGCCTGCTGGCGAACCTGCACGACAACGAAGATCAGCACGGCATGGAACAGCACCGTGAGCGCGATGGCGACGGGGTTGAACCGGCGCCCCTCGCCATAGCGGGCCGGCGCTTCGACCGTCGAGGGGGCCGGGAACGGCGCGGCGGCGGGCCCGCCCGGCAAGGCCAGGTGTTCCGCTTCCAGTTCCTCGTAAGCCTTGTCCGCCGTCAGCAGCACGACATTGCACCCCTCGATGATCCGCGAGTCTCGCCTCTACCGGATGTCCTATTGCGAGGCAATCGCATTAATCCGTTGCCCCAGCTTTGATCCCGATCAAACATTCCGGGCGGGGCGACGATTTCGCCGCCCCGCCCGAACCTTCCGACCAGCCGGTGGGACCGGCCGGAAGGTATCGATCAGAACTTGTAGGCCACCGTCAGCACCGCCGAGCGCCGCTCACCCGTGGTCGCCCAGCCGTTGTTGCGGATGCGCGTGTAATAGACCTTGTCGGTGAAGTTCTTGACGTTGATCTGGGCCGAGATGTTGTCGGTGAAATCATAGGCCAGATAGGCGTTGTGGATCATGTAGTCCGGCGCCTTGTAGAGCACCGTCGTCGGCGTCGTCAGCGCGTTGTTCAGGTAGAAGCTGCCCTGGTAGGTCATGCCGTAGCCGACCTTCAGCCCGAACGGGAACGCATAAGTCGCGAACAGGCTGCCCGAATGCTTGGGCACGTTGGTCAGCGGATTGCCGGCCTGGGCATCGGCGGGCGGCGTCGTGCCCGGAGGGGCGTTGTCGGCGACGCTGCGGATGACCTTGCTGTCGAGATAGGTGTAATTCGCGGTGATCGACAGCGCGGACGTGACCTGGCCCGACGCGCTCAGCGCCACGCCGTTGACGCGCGACTTGCCGTCAAGCTGCTGGTCGGGGATGGTCGGATCGACCGAGGCCACCTTGTACTGGTCCCGCTCGTTGCGGAACACCGCGGCGGTGAGCAGCACGCCCGATCCCAGTTCTGCCTTGACGCCGACTTCATAGTTCTTGGCGCTTTCGGGCTTCACGTTGCAGGTTTCGGCCGCGCACGAACCGTTGACCGAGGTTTTCGACGGCGTCTTGGCATTGCCGTAGGCGGCATAGACGCTCACCGCCTCGACCGGCTTGTAGACCAGCCCGACGCGGTAGGAGAACAGGTTGTCATCGTTGTGGAACTTGGTGCCGATCGTGCGATCGCCGTCGCTCGTCGCGGTGGCGCGGGCGACGGTGTCGTTGCGGTACCAGCCCTTGTTCTTTTCATAGCGGATGGCGCCGTTGATCTCGAACTGCTCGGAAACCTTGACGGTATCGAACAGGTAGGCGGCGTAGTTTTCCAGCTCGCCGTTCTGCTTGGCGGTGGGGATGAAATTGACCGGGCCGGTCCACAGGTTGCTGCCATAGGCAAAGCCGGCCGGGCCGACGACCACCTCGTTGGGATTGGCGATGTTGATCAGCGGGAAGCCGCCCGCGATGGCCGTGCCATCGGCATTACGCGCCCAGTTGCCGGTGAGCAGGCCGTACTTTTCCCAGGCGACCGACGCGCCAAGCACCAGCGTGTGCTCCAGCCCGCCCGTGTCGAACACCGCCTTCAGGTCGGTCTGGTTGTACATCAGCTGGTTGCGCGAATCGCGCGTGTTGCCGCGCGGCCCGCTCGCCAGATAGTATCCGGGCGGGGTGCTCGCCGGGCAGGCCGCGCCGGTGGGCAGCAGGCCCGAGGCCAGGCAATAGGTGCCCTGCGGCGGGCTGACGCGCGTGAGCTGCTGGACATCCTGCCAGCGCGAAAGGTTGCGGATGTTCACCCGGTCGGAAAAATCGTGCTCGAACGTCGCGGTCAGCTGATCGACGTTGATCTTCTGCGTATCGACATTGCGCGATCCGAAATAGTCGCTGGTGTGAACGCCGGGGATCGGCCCGTTGTAGCTCGCGTTGATGTAATAGGGCACGCCGTATTGCGGGATGTTCTCGTCCTGCTGGTGCAGGTATTGCAGCGTCAGCCGGGTCGGGCTTTCGATGCCGATCGTCACCGACGGAGCGATGCCCCAGCGCTGGTAATCCTCCACGTCGCGGCCAGGCACGTCGTTCTGGTGCGCCATGGCGTTGAGGCGCAAGGCGATCAGATCGCTGGCGCGCACATTGGCGTCGATCGTGCCGCGATAGTAGTTGTCGGTGCCGATGCCGCCGTTGACGATCACTTGCGTGTCCGCCGTCGGCCGCTTGGTGACGAGGTTGATCGACCCGCCGACCGAGCCCGAACCCGCGACCGCCGAGTTGGCGCCGTTGGTCACTTCCACCTGCTCAAGATTGAAGGGATCGGTGCGGGTGTACTGCGCGCTGTCGCGCACGCCATCGACAGTGATGTCGGTATTGGCCGAATAGCCGCGCAAGTTGATGCTGTCGCCATAGCCGCCGCCGCCTTCGCCGGCGCCGAAAGTGATGCCGGGCACGGTGGACAGCACGTCGCGCAAGGTCAGCAGGTTCTGCTGCTCGATCACCTGGTTGGTCAGGATCGTGACGGTCTGGGGCGTATCGCGCACCGGCCGCGTCGCTTTCGGGCTGGCCTGCTGGCGCCCTTCGTTCTCGGTGATGGCCGTGTCGGTGACGGTCACGCCGCCAAGCTTCTGGCCCTGTCCGGTCTCCTGGGCGTGGCCCGGCGTGGCGACGGCGATCGCGCCGATGCAGCTGAGCGCCAGGAACGAAGGCGTGGATGCCGAAAGCGGACGAGTCATGTTTCCCCCTATTGCAAATGGTTCGCAGTTACGATGATGGCGCTAATGCAAATGAGTCGCGACAATTGCAAGAGATAATCGTTCAACGGTTGATGCGGCGTGCGGATCGGGGCAGCGGCCTGGCCATGCGGCGACCCCGCGCCCGCCGGCCAGGAGCGACCCTCAATCGCTCTTGATAATAATTCTCAATAGGTGCATAGGGCCGCAAGCCCGCCGGGATCGCGGGCGAAATTTCAGGCGATGGCGCGGTTTTTGGAGACAGAGTTGGATCAGGTGCAAGTGCTTGGTCGCGGGGATGGCGAGCCGGTGGCGAACGAGGATTCGCCGCTCCGCGCCAAGTCCGCGCCCACCCCGGCCGCCGCGCCGAAGGTGAAGCCGCGCAAGCCCCGCAAGATCCGCCAGTTCTGGCTGAAGCAGCTCCACACCTGGCACTGGATCAGCGCCGCGGTGTCGCTGATCGGCATGTTCCTGTTCGCGATCACCGGCATCACGCTCAACCACGCCGCGACGATCAGCGCCGCGCCGCAAGTCACCGCGCGCCAGGCCATGCTGCCCCCGGCGCAGTTGCCCCTGCTGGCGAACCCGCCCGCCAGCGACGCGCCGCTTCCCGCCCCCGTCGCCGGCAAGATCAAGGAACTGGTCGGGCTCGATCCCGCCGGCCGGCCGGGCGAATGGTCGGACGAGGAAGTCTATGTCGCCATGCCCGGCCCCGGCAGCGACGCCTGGGTCAGCCTTGACCGGGCGACCGGCGCCATCGAGGCCGAATATACCGACCGGGGCTGGATCTCCTACCTCAACGACCTGCACAAGGGCCGCAACTCCGGCACGGCCTGGTTCTGGTTCATCGACGTTTTCGCCGTCGCCTGCCTGATCTTCACCATCACCGGGTTGCTGCTGTTGCAGATCCACGCGCGGCACCGGCCCTCCACCTGGCCGCTCGTCGCGCTCGGCACCGCGATCCCGGTCATCATCGCCCTGTTCCTGATTCACTGAAGGTGCCCATTTCCATGAAGGACTCCCCGTCGATGCGCATAAGCCTTGCTCTTGCCGCCGGTGTCGTGGCCGCTCCGGCGACCGCCGCGACGCTCAACGTCACCATCCCCGCCAAGTCCGTGGCCGAATACCACCGGCCCTATGTCGCCGCGTGGATCGAGCCGGCCGGCGGCGGCCAGGCGCGCACGCTGGCGGTGTGGTACGACATCAAGAAGAAGGGCAACGAGCCGGGCACCAAGTGGCTTTCGGACTTGCGCACCTGGTGGCGCAAGGGCGGCCGCAGCCTGAAGCTGCCGGCCGACGGCGTGAGCGGCGCGACGCGCGCGCCCGGCGCCTATCGCATTCCCCTGCCCGCCGACCTCAAGCCCGGCTCCTACGTGGTCTATGTCGAAGCCGCGCGCGAGAACGGCGGGCGCGAGCTGGTTTCCGTCCCGCTCACCGTGCCGGTGCGCGCTGCTTCCGCCACTGGCCGCAGCGAGCTTGGCGCGGTTTCCGTTTCCCTCCGTTGAAGGCTTGAGAACATGCTGAGAAAATCACTCCTCGCGGCGGCGATCGCGACCATGGCCGTTTCCGCCCCCGCCCACGCGCACCGCGCCTGGCTGCTGCCGTCGATCACGGTGCTGTCCGACCTGACCCAGATGGTGACGGTCGATGCCGGCGCCTCGACCGATCCCTTCGTTTCCGACCATGCGCCGATGAATGTCGATGGCATCCAGGTCTGGGCGCCGGACGGCTCGATGGGCAAGATCGAGAACGTGGGCAAGGGGCGCTATCGCACCACCTTCGATGTCGCCATCGACAAGCCGGGCACCTGGCGCATCGGCATGGCATCGTCCTCGGTCATGGGCAGCTTCAAGGTGAATGGCGAGGACTGGATGGTCGGCGGCCGCCGTCGCGGGCCGGGCGGGCCCGGAGCCGGTGGCGCGGGTGCGGGCGGTCCGGGAGCCGGGGCGAACGCCGCCGGCCGGCCGATGGGCGCGACACCGCCGGCTGGCGGCGAGGGGCCGGGCGAAGGCGGCCCGCGCCGGATGATCGATCCCAGCCACATGGTCGCCAGCGTGGACGATATCCCCGCCGGCGCGACCGACCTCAACCTCACCCAGATGGACAACCGCAACGAGTTCTTCGTCACGGCGGGCGAGCCCACCGACACCCTGTTCAAGCCCACCGGCAAGGGGCTGGAAATGGTGCCGATCACGCCCCCCACCGATCTTGTCGCCAACGAGCCGGGCAAGTTCCGCTTCCTGGTGGACGGCAAGCCCGCGCCCGATCTCAAGGTCACGGTGATCCCGGGCGGCCAGCGCTATCGCGAGGCCGACCACGCGCAGGAGCTGACCACCGACCGTGACGGCGTGCTCACCGTCGCCTGGCCGGTCGCCGGCTTCTACTGGGTCAACGCCAGCCTGGCCGACGACAAGCCGAGCGTGGCCAAGGCCAGCAAGCGCCGCATGAGCTACACCGTCACGCTGGAAGTCGTCGCGCCGTGACGATGGCTTTCGCGTCCCTGGCGCCGCGCATCGCGGTGCCAGGGATGCTTGATGCCGCCCTGATCGCCGAATGCCGATCGCAGGACGGCATCGTCGCTCTGGGCGGCGAGACGATGGGCACGCGCTGGAACGCGCGCCTCGCCCTCGCGGCGGATCGCGATGCCGCGCCGCTGGCGGGCATCATCCAGGCGCGGCTCGATGCGATCGTCGCGCAGATGAGCCATTGGGAGCCCGGCTCGCTGCTGTCGCGCCATAACCGGGCACCAGCGGGAAGCTGGACCGAGTTGCCGGCCGACTTCGCCGCGGTCATCGCCGGCGCGCTCACGGTCGCGGAGCGATCGGGCGGCGCGTTCGATCCCGCGATCGGGCGCCTGACCGACGCGTGGGGCCTGGGCCCGCGCCCCGTAGACCGCGCGCCGGACGTGGCGGCCATCGCGGCGGCCCGCGCCGATTGCGGCTGGCAGCGCCTTGCCTATGATGCCGAAACTGCGCGCCTGCGCCAGCCGGGCGGCGTCTGGCTGGACTTGTCCGGCATCGCCAAGGGCTACGCCGCCGATGCCGTGGCCGATGCCCTGGCCGCGGCCGGCGTGCGGCACGCGCTGGTCGAGGTGGGCGGCGAATGCGTCGGGCGCGGCGTGCGCCCCGATTGCGATCCGTGGTGGGTGGAGCTGGAAACGCCCGAGGGCTTCGCGCTGCCGCCGCTGCGCGTGGCACTCCACCAGCTCGCGGTCGCGACTTCGGGCGATTATCTGCGCGGGGCGCACACGCTCGATCCCGCGACCGGCCGCCCGCCCGCGCAGGCGGCCACCGCCGTCAGCGTGATCCACCCTTCCTGTATGCTGGCCGATGCCTGGGCCAGCGCGCTGGGCGTGCTGGCGCCCGCGCCGGCCCGCGCGCTGGCCGAGCGCGAACTGCTGGCCGCGCGCCTGCTGTTTCGCGACGGCACCGAATGGCTCAGCAGCGCGCTGGCCGCCATGCTCTGACGGCGGGCGCGGGATACAAATTCTTACCAGAGGATACAGGCCGGGCATAAGCCTGCGACACCTTGCGTGCAGGGATGCGGCATCGCAACGATGACGGAGCCCCGCGCCGATGATCCCCCTGCTGATCCTTTCCGGCAAGCTTGTCGCGGCACTGCTGGCGTTGGGCCCGGCCGGCCCCGCCACGCCCACGCCCGCGCCCGCGCCCGCGCCTCTGTCGGCCAGCGCCGCGCCGCGCGCGCAAGTCGCCCGGCCGGTGTTCCTGGGCCGCATGGTCGTGACCGCAAGGGCGCTGCCGCCCGCCGCCATGCCCCCCTATGCCGTTCCCGCCTATCGCGCCGCGCGGTAAGCCACGCGAAAGCCGATGTGCGAAGTGCCCAGGTTCTCTTCCTGCGCCTGGAAGGCGGCGGGGCGGAAATTGGCGCAATAGTTCATCGCGCACAAATGGCTGCCGCCCTTGACCAGCCCCACCGCCCCTTCCCCGGCGGTCCATTCCCAGACATTGCCGACCATGTCGTAGACGCCGAAATCGTTGGGCTGGAAGCAGCCGACCGGGGCGATGCCGGCAAAGCCGTCCTCGGCGGTGTCGCGCACCGGGAACACGCCCTCCCAGACATTGGCGCGCGGCTTGCCCGCGCCGTCGAAGGCCCAGCTCGCGGGATCGACCGCGTCCTTCTGGTTGCCCCGCGCCGCGCGTTCCCACTGCGCCTCGCTGGGCAAGGCGCCGCCCGCCCAGCGCGCATAGGCCGCCGCGTCGGCCCGGTCGACCTGCACCACCGGATCATCGTCACGCCCGGCCAGGCCACTGCCGGGCCCGCGCGGATGGCGCCAGTCCGCCCCGCTCACGAAGCGCCACCAGCGCGCCGCGTTGTCGAGCGGGACGCTTTCGGTCGGCTGGACGAACACCGCAGAGGCGCCTTCGCGCTCGGCCTGCGTGCGATAGCCGGTCGCCGCGACAAAAGCGGCGAACTGGCGATTGGTCACTTCGTGGCGATCGATCCAGAAGCCGGGCACCGCCACCGCGCGGCCCGGCCGGTCCAAACCGTCCTCGCCCAGCAGCACGATGCCGGCCGGGACGCGAACCCGGCCGTCCCCGCTCAGGCAGCGGTCGCGCGGGGTGGAGGGCTGCCCGCCCGCCCCGCCGAGCGCGAGGACCGCGACCGGCGCGAGGGCGAGCCGCCAGCGGCGGCGCGGCGAAAGACGCGGGCGGTCCATCGTCAGCGTCGGCTCGGCCGGTCGAGGATCGACTGGCGCGGTTCGGGCAGGATCACGCCGACCTGCCCGGCATAGGCGTCCCACGCCTTGGCCAGCGCCGCGAGGCGCGCCGGCTCGGTGGCGGCCAGGTCACGCGTCTCGCCCGGATCGGCGGCGACGTTGAACAGGCGCCACTTGCCGTCGCCGATATCGGTGATCTTCCAGTCGCCCTGGCGCAGCGCGCGGCCGCCGAACAGCTCCTCGCCGATGGGCTGGTCGGGCGCGTAGACCCGCCCCGCCTCGCGGTTGCCGAGCCAGTCGGCCCAGCTCCTGCCCCGGATCGGCTTGATCGCGCGCCCGTCCAGCGTGCCCAGCGGCTGCGGGACATGGGCCAGATCGAGGAAAGTCGGCACCACGTCCATCACGTTGGTATAGGCCGCGCCCACGGCGGGGCGCACGCCCGGCCCCGACAGGATCGAGACGACCCGCGTGCCGCCCTCGCTCTGGAACGCCTTCACCCGCCAGGACGGCGCGGTCGCCGCTTCGGCCCAGCCGGGCCCGAGCGCTTCGTAGGACGAAGCCTTGCCGATGTTCTCCAGCCGGTTGTCGGCCGCGGCATAGACCGCGTTCAACATGCCCATGCTCCGCTCGGACAGGACCGAGCCTTCGGCGCCGTTGTCGGCCAGGAACAGGATGACGGTATTGTCCAGCTCGCCACTCTCCTTCAGCGCGGCGATCACCCGGCCCACGTTCTGGTCCAGCCGATCGACCATCGCGGCATAGACTTCCATCCGGCGCGAGGCCTTGGCCTTGTCCTCGGGCGACAGCGAATCCCAGCGCGGCGCCAGATCGAAGCCGTGCGGCACCACCTTGGGATCGAGCAGGCCCAGCGCCACTTGCCGCTTCAGCCGCTGCTCGCGCAGCACTTCGTATCCGCCGTCATAGCGGCCCTTGTACTTGGCGATGGTTTCGGGCGGGGCCTGCAGCGGAAAGTGCGGCGCGGTGAAGGCAAGATAGGCGAAGAACGGCTTCTTGCCGTCGGGCCCGGCCCTGGCCGCCTTGAACTGGTCGATCAGCTTGGTGGCGAAATAGTCGGAGGAATAGAACGTGTCCGGCAGCGTGGAGACATGCTGGCCGTTTTCGGTATATTCGTACCCCGGCCCGCCCGGCGCCCGGGCGATCTGCAGGCCGAAGTGGTTGTGGCCGCCCGGCAGCAGGGCGAAGCTGGTCTGGAAGCCCCGGTTGTGCGGGTCCTGCTCCGGCTTCACGCCAAGGTGCCACTTGCCCGAATAATGCGTGCGATAGCCGCCCGCGCCCAGCAACTCGGCCAGGGTGGCATTGTCCGCCCGCAGATAGCCCTCGTGCCCCGGACGGCCCTGCTGGTTCGGCGCGATCAGCTCGGCCATGTTGCCCACGCCCGCCTCGTGATGGTCAAGCCCGGTCAGCAGCATCGAGCGGGTGGGCGAGCACGTGGGCGCGGTGTGAAAGCCCGTCAGCTTGAGGCCGCGCGCGGCCAGCGCGTCAAGATTGGGCGTCTCGATCTCGCCGCCGAAAGCGCCGATGTCCGAATAGCCCAGATCGTCGGCGACGATGATCAGGAAGTTGGGCCGCGCCACGCTCTCGCGCGCGGCGGCCGGGGCGCTCAGGCAGAGCGCCGCCAGCAAGGCCAGCATCGGCCGCCGGGCCATCACAGCTTCACCCGGAAGGTGGCGCCGAACGTCCGGGGCTCGCCCACCGCGGCGCTGATCAGGCCGAACGTGCCGGGCGAGCGCGAGACATAATAGTCCTTGTCGGTCAGGTTGCGCACCCAGAACGCGAAGTCATAGACCCCGTCGGCGCTGCGCAGCCCGATCCGGCCGTTGAGCAGGCCATAGGCGGGCACGATGCCGTAGATGCTGTTGGTCGCGGTGGAATTGAACGTGGAGCGGTGCAGGTAATCCGCGTGGCCATAGACTTCGAAATCATCGCTCACCGGCTGGGCGACATCGGCCCCCAGCGAATAGGCGAACCTGGACACGCCCGGCAGGCGCTGGCCGGAAAGATCCTGCACTTGCAGCGTGCCGGGGATCGCCAGCTCGGGCCGCTGCGGCGCGTTGGCATAGCTGACGAACCTGGCGTCGGTATAGGCGCCCGATGCGGTGAAGCTGAGCCATTCGTTCGCCGCGAAGCTGAGATCGGCCTCGATGCCCTTGGAACGGACCTTGGGGATATTGGCGATGTACTGGTTGCTCGCGGTGGAGCCGGGAATCTGTTCGGAGACGTTGGCCTGATAGTCCCGGATCTCGGTGAGGAAGGCGGCCGCGTTGAACGTCAGGCGCCGGTCGAGGAACTGCGACTTGAGGCCCAGCTCGAAGGCGTCGACCTTTTCGGGATCGACCGTCGGCCGGCTCGCGCCGCCGGCGGTGATGTTGAGCCCGCCCGATTTGCTGCCGCGCGAATAGCTGCCGTAGACCAGCACGTCGGGCGTCAGCTTGTAGCCCAGCGTGACTAGGCCCGAGACGGCATTGTCCTTCAGCGCCGCCGAGAACGAGAGGTTGCTGAGCTGGTAGGCGGCGGCATTGCGGATCGCGGTGACCGCCGCGACCTGATCGGGCGTCAGCGTCGCCAGGTTGACGCCGGTGCCGGCAAGCTGGAAGCGGCTGAACGAGCCCTTCTTGTTCTCATGCGTATAGCGCAGGCCCGCCGTCAGCGTCAGTTCGTCGGTGATGTGCCAGTCCGCCTGGCCGAAGGCGGCATAGCTTTTCGTGCGGGGATCGGAATAGCTGTCGGCCTCGAACCCGGTCAGCGCCAGCGCGGTGTTGGCGATGGTCGCGGCCGGCGTGGTCGCGGGATTGAGGTTCCACGCCGCGAAGTCCTGGCCATATTGCGTCGCGCCATAGCCCCGGATGATCTGCCAGAAATAGAACAGCCCGGCGACGTAATCGATCTTGTTGGTGCCGTTCGAGGCGATGCGCAGTTCCTGGCTGAACTGGCGCTGATAGTTGATCTGCTGGCCCTTGATGTTGATCGAGAGCGAAGTGCCGTCAACGTCGTTGGCCGGATACCAGTCCCACCAGCGATAGGCGGTGATCGAGGTCAGCGTCGCGGGGCCGATATCCCAGTCGGCCTGGCCCGAAACGCCATAGCTTTCCATGTTCGCCTGGAACGGCGCGTCGGCATTGCCCACGCGCTGGAAGGCATCGGGCGCGGGCAGCGTGTAGTTGAGCCGCGCGGCCCGATCGAAGATGTTGTTCACGATCGGCGCGCCATTGGCGAACGTGGTGAAATAGCCATCGACCAGGCTCAGCGAGAAGTGCTGCTTCTGCTTGGAATAATCGCCGATCAGCCGGATCTTCAGATCCTCGGCGGGCTTGATCAGCACTTGCCCGCGAATGGTGAAGTTGTCGTAGTCCTGCGCGCGGCTGAGATCATAGCGGTTGAGCAGGTAGCCGCCGCGATGCGTATCGGCGACGCTGAGGCGCACCGCGATCTTGTCGTCGAGGATCGGCGCCGATGCCGAAGCGCGCACCTGATGGTAATCGAAATTGCCCAGCGATGCCTCGGCCGTCAGCTCCGGCTCGAAGCTGGGCTCGCGCGAGGTGATGTTGAGCGCGCCGGCGGTCGTGTTCTTGCCGAACAGCGTGCCTTGCGGCCCGCGCAGCACTTCGATCTGCTGCAGATCGACCAGATCGAACTGCGATTGTCCCGGCCGCCCGTAATAGACGCCGTCGATATAGAAGCCGACGCCATATTCGAGGCCGTCGACCGCGAGCGCCGAATTGGCGCCAAGCCCGCGAATGTTGATGTTGGAATTGCGTGGATTGGTCGCGCTCACCTGCAGGCTGGGCACGAGCTGCTGGATCTGGTTGAGCGTGAAGTTGCCGGTGCGCTCCAGCGTGCCCGAATCGACCACGCTGATCGCCACCGGCACGTCCTGCGATTTCTCCTCGCGGTGACGCGCGGTGACGACGATCGCCTCGCCGGCATAAGCGTCCGCGGCATCGTCGGCGGCGGAGGCAGGCGCGGTGGCAGCGCCGCCCGCCCCGGCCTCCCCGGCGGCGAGCGCCGGCGTGCCGGCGATGAGCGCCAGCAGGCCGGCGGTGGAATGGAGCGCGCGCCGGGTTCGGGCGCCGTGCAGAATGATCGTCTTCATTGTCTTGTCCATTGTCCCTGTTGCGCGGGCACGCGGCATCGCTCGCGCGAGCGGGGGCCGCGTGCGTGGAAGCGCGGGGCCCAAGCCGGCCTCGCGCGGAAAATCGGTCAGGCCCGCCCGCCGTTCACCGGCCAGGCGGGGTCGTCACGGGATGCGGGCCGCCCCGGGGTGAGGGAGCGGCCCTTCTCCCAAGCCTTAGCGGGTCGGCCTCTCGCCGGCGGCGACCACGCGCACGAGCTGGCGCTGGGCATTGCCGTAATCGGCCACGCCCTTGTGCTGCACCGCGCGGTTGTCCCAGATGGCCAGTGATCCGGGGCGCCACTTGAAGCGCACCTGATGCTCGGGCCGGGTGAACTGCTGCTTCAGGAACGCCAGCAGATCCTTGCCTTCCCCTTCGGGCAGGCCGACCAGTTCCTCGGTAAAGCCCTCGTTGACGTAGAGCACCTTGCGGCCGTTGAACGGGTGGGTGATCACCACCGGGTGCTGCACGCCGCTGTATTGGCGCAAGTAATCGTCCAGCTCGTCCTTGTCCTCGATCAGCTTGTAGGCCTTGCTGTTGGGGCGATGGATCGCGGTCAGCCCGTCGATCCGCTCCTTCACGTCCTGCGGCAGCGCCTCATAGGCCGAGATGCCGCTGGACCAGACGGTGTCGCCGCCCAGTTCGGGCGCGATCACGCTGCGCAGGACGGAGACGAGATAGGGCTTTTCCAGATAAGTCGCATCGGCGTGCCAGGGCGTGCCGTAATAGGCGTTGGCATAAGGCCCGGTGTTCATCGGCAGGATGTCTTCATCCTTCACCCCGTGGCGTCTGGAAATGCTGTCGGCGATCGGCGGGCCGAACACGCGGCCGATCGCGGCCTGCTGCTGGTTGTCGATGCCGGTATCGCGGAAGAACAGCACCTGGTGCTCCCACAGCAGCGTGCGCAGCAGATCGGCCACTTCGGGCGTGATCGGCGCGGTGAGATCGAGGCCGCGAACCTCGGCGCCGAGATTGGCCTCGACCCGGACGATCGCGATCTCCTCGTGGCTGTCCTGGCGGGCGACTTGCAGGGTGGTGATGGCATTCATGACGGTTTTCCTTCTTGATCTGGGTGTCTGCTTTATTGGGATACTGGGATAATTCAGGCGGCGGCGGCGTGGGCGCGGCGCCGGTCAAGCTCGCGTCGGACGGCGGCATGGGCCTCCTCGTCGAGCGGGAAGCCGCGCAGCAGGGCGGCGGAGCACAAGTGCGCCAGCGCGGGCCCCAGCGCGAAGATCACCAGCAGGACTTGCAGCGCCTGCGGGCTGTTGCGCGCGGCGGCCGGATCGAAGCCGGCAAGGGCGACCAGCGGCAAGGCGATCCCCACCGCCAGCGCCGTTCCCGCCTTCATCGACAGGCTGAAGCTGGAGAAGAACAGCGCGGTGCGATCGTGCCCGGTGCGCAGGCGATGGTGATCGGCGATATCGGCGACCATCGCGCGCAGCATGAGATTGCCCGAACCCTGCGCCAGCCCCTGCGCCACGGTAAGGCCGATCAGCAGCGCCAGCGTGCCCGGCGCGATCGCCAGCAGGCCCAGGTTGATCGCGACTTGCGCCAGTTCGCCGGCAATGGCGGTGCGATGCTTGCCGAAGCGCCGGGCGATGGTCATCCAGATCGGCCCGGCGGCGATGCCGAAGACGAACTGCGAGAGCATCAGGAGCGCCCCCCATTGCGGCAGCCCCATGTAGAACGAGACGACGAAGAGGAAGAGCGTGCCGCGCACGCCCTGGCCGAACGTCACCGCCAGATCCGAAAGCAGCACGCGCAGCAGCAGCTTCTCGCCCAGGACGAAGCGCAGCGTCGCCACCAGGCCGGGCCGTTCACGCGGGCCGGAGACGGGAACGACCGGCGCTTCGGGAAAGGCGCGCAGCGTCAGCCAGGCGGCGGGCAGCAGCGTCAGCAGGATGACCGAGCCCATGGCCGCGAGCTTGAGCGTGCCATCCTGCGGGCGCACCTGCTCGATCAGCGCGGGCAGCAGCAGGACCAGCAGCAGCGCGATCGAGCCGGCGACGGTCACGTAAGTCGCGATCCGGGTCCGCTCGTGGTATTCACCGGAGATCTCGCCCGACCAGGCCAGATAAGGGATCTGGATCATCGACCAGCCGAGATAGAAGGCGAACAGCGCGATCCCGAGATATCGCGACGCGATGCCGGCCGGCGGGAAGAACAAGGCGATGGTGGCCAGGCCATAAAGGACGCCGCCGGCCGCGATCCAGGGCTTGCGGCGGCCGAAGCGGCTGCGGGTCCGGTCGCTCAGCGCGCCGACCAGCGGATCGGCGAAAGCGCCCCAGAGCCGTTCGACAAGGAAGATCGTGCCCAGCACGGCCAGCGAGATGCCGAACTCCTGCGCATAGATCGCTGGCAGGAAATTGGTGATCGGCACTTGCGCGGCGGCGATCGGCGCCGCCAGCGTGGAAAAGCCGACCAGCCGGGCGGTCGCCAGATCGCGCGCTGGCCGCCCGCGCGCCGGGGCGGGGGAAAATGTGGTCGAGGCAAAGCTGGTGGCCATGGCGGATACTCGCTGGTTGGCTTGCGTGGCGACGGGATGGACGAAAGTGAGAGCCCGGGGAGAGAGCCAGGGGCCGGCGGCAAGGTGCCGGCCCCTGGCTCCGGGCGTCAGGCGGACTGGCGGTCCGCCGCCACTTCCTTGCGCGTGGTGCGGCTCACGCGGCCATCGATGCCCACCGGCGCATCGCCATTCACGGTCGCGCGGCGCAGCGTGCGCCGCTGCAGCGCGAAGTCGGCGACGGCGCGGTGCTGGGTCGATCGGTTGTCCCAGAAGGCGACATCGCCCGCCTGCCAGCGCCAGCGCACGACGTTCTCCTCGCGCGTCACATGGTCCTGCAGGACATTGTAGAGCCGCGCCGAATCCTGCTGGTTCAGCCCCAGGAAGTTGCGCACGAAATGGCCGAGCAGCAGGCTGCGCTGGCCCGAGACCGGATGGACGCGCACCACCGGGTGCTCGGTTTCATAGATGGTCGAGGCGAAGACGTTCCGCTGGAACTTCTGGCGATCGTGCACCGATTGCGGCGCATCCTTGGCCACGCCGAACTGCGCGGCATAGTCATAGTCATTGGTGTGCAACGCCCAGAGATTGTTGACAAGCTGGCGCAGCGGCTCGGGCAGGCCTTCATAGGCGGTCTCGGCATTGGCCCAGACGGTGTCGCCGCCGGCCTCGGGCACGGTGATCGCGCGCAGGATCGAACCCTTGGGATAGGCATCGACGAAAGTCACGTCGGTGTGCCAACTCGAAGCGGCGTAGCCTTCCTTGCTGTCGAGATCGAGCAGGTAGCGCGATCCTTCGGCCACCGGCACGGTGGGATGGGCCACGGGATCGCCGAACAGCGCGGCGAAGGCTTCGTGCTCGGCGTTGTCGAGGTGCTGCTGGCCGCGGAAGAAGATCACCTTGTGGCGGACAAGCGCGGCCTCGATCGCGCGGACCGTCTCCGCATCGAGATCGCCGGAAAGCTGCACGCCGCGGATTTCGGCGCCGATGCGGCCGGTGACGGGGTGGATGTCGAGCGGTGAGGCGGGGTCCTTGGCGTTGGGATAACGATCGATAAGCGTGGTCATGGCAAACTCCGAAAGTAGGGGTCGAAAGGCACGGGGCATCGGCCGGAAAAGCGCGATCGGCGCTTGTCCGGGGGCCGCACGGCCATCATCGGCGCGCGCGGATCGGGTACGGGTTCACGAGACGCGGGACGTCACGCGTCCGCCCGCGGGGACTGGGGGAGAAGTGCTGTTTCTACGGACCCAGCCGGCGCCAGGCCTGGCACTCATGCCCGGCCCGCGCCCCGCTCAGGTCAATTTATGGTCGAACACATGCGCATCGTATCACCTCATCGTTGGCAAGAGAGGAACACGAAGCCTGGCGAGGTCGCCTGAGCATCGCGCGCTTTAGCGGTTGGTAACGCGGAGCAAGCTGCTTCCCATCAAAAGCCGCGGGCCAGGGTCCGGTAAATGCACGGCGGGCCTGACCACCCATTGCCGTGCGGAGTAATGTCTACTTATTTCGTTGAAACAGGTTTAGTCAAGGCAAAGGTTTGCTTTGCCGGCAGGTAGACAAGGTTTTGCGACGAACCCCGCGCCGCACGCCGTGCGCGATTCCGGCAGATCATGCGTTGACCAGCCGGGCGTGATTGTGGCAATCGGCAACCGCATTCAACGAGCGCGCCCGGCCTTGCCGGGCCCTCAACGAATGATCGCGTGTTGCCAGCGACATGCGGGTGTAGCTCAATGGCAGAGCAGAAGCTTCCCAAGCTTACGACGAGGGTTCGATTCCCTTCACCCGCTCCAATTTTCGATCTCACGACATCCCAGACGCGTTTGCAACCCTAGGAAATCTGGGGTATTTTTCGGGCCATCCGGCTCGTGAAATCTCGCCTCATGCCGTGGAAGCTCAGGCAAAAGTGGGGCCTTTTCTGAAAATATCGGGCCAAAAGATGCACGAGGCCCCCAAGCGTCGGGGCCTCGCCATGGAAGGCCCGATCTATGCCGTTGACTGATATAGCAATTCGCAGAGCCAAGACGCGTGATAAGCCCTACAAGCTATATGATGAGCTGGGCCTCTTTCTGGTGATCTCCCCGTCAGGCTCGCGACTCTGGCGAATGAAGTTCCGCCATGGGGGATCTGAGAAGAAGCTGAGCTTCGGCGCGTACCCCCAGGTGAGCCTGCGCGACGCGCGTAAATTGCGGGACGACGCACGTGACTTGATCGCAGAGGGTAAGGACCCTGCCCTTGAGCGGCAGCGCGATAAACTCAGAGCGGGCACGCTGGCGGAAAACACTTTCACCAGCATCGCCAACGAATATTGCCGCAAGCGACGCCGCGATGGTGACAGGGCTTGGGCACCGGCAACCGCTGCGCGCTGCGAGTATCTGCTCAGTCTGCTGGACAACTCGATCGGCAAGATGCCGATTCATGAGATCGAGCCGATCGACGCCCTCGCAGCGATCCGCAAGATCGAGAAGCGGGGCAAGCTGGAAAGCGCTCGGCGCACCTTGCAACTGGCCGGAGCCGTGTTCCGCTACGCCGTCGCCACGGCCCGCCTGCGATCAGACCCCACTCGTGATTTGCGCGGGGCGCTGACCACCCCAACGGTCACCCACTATGGTGCAATCACCGATGCCAGTGAGGTTGGCGACCTGCTCAGGGCCATCGATGGCTACGAAGGCCTGGGCATGACGAAATGGGCACTGCAACTGGCACCACACGTGTTTGTGCGCCCAGGCGAGCTGCGCCATGCGCGATGGGATGAGATTAACTTCGAAGCGGCACTATGGACCATCCCGGCCGAGAAGATGAAGATGCGCAAGCCGCATCATGTGCCGCTCTCGCGTCAATCGATCGCGATTTTGCAGGAAATCCAATCCATCACCGGGTCTTCGGGCTACGTTTTTCCGTCGATGCGGTCCCGAACGCGGCCAATGTCGGAAAACACCCTCAACGCGGCGCTGCGCCGTCTGGGTTATGCCAGCAACGAAATGACCGGGCACGGCTTTCGGGCGATGGCGAGCACTCTGCTCAACGAATCGGGCAAATGGTCCCCCGATGCCATCGAACGCGCGCTCGCGCATGGGGACAGTGACAAGGTGCGCGCCGCCTACCATCGCGGCGCGCATTGGAAGGAGCGGGTTGCCATGGCGCAATGGTGGTCCGATCTCTTGGACTCATTGCGGAGCGGAGCCACCGTCCTTCCCTTTCCGGGGGTAATGGCTGGCTGAGCCGAACCTTCCTCGGGGGCCATTTCCACAGCCTAGCAGGTGGGCAGTAGCTGGACCGACGGGCCGGCCCAGCTCTCGGCGTTCCACCAAAGGTGAGCGAGAATGTTGCTCGGCGAACTTCGGTGATGCATCAGAGCCTCAGGGGAGTCACCGGCTTGAACCATCAATCGCTTTCAAATTTCATTTGGTCAGTCGCTGATCTGCTGCGCGGTGACTACAAGCAGTCAGACTACGGCAAGATAATTCTGCCCTTCACCGTCCTGCGGCGGCTGGATTGCGTGCTGGAGTCGACCAAGGCCGCCGTTCTCAAGGAAGCCGAGGCAGGCCGCCCCGATCCGTTCCTGTTGCGCGCGGCCAGGCAAAACTTTTTCAATCGTAGTTCGCTCGACCTCGCCAAGCTGGTCGGCGATCAGGACAACATCGGCACCAACCTGCTTTCCTACATCCAGGGTTTTTCGCCCGAGGTTCGGGACATCTTCGAACAGTTCGAGTTCGCGGCGCAGATCGACCGGCTGGCTAAGAACGGCTTGCTCTATCAGGTGACCGAGCGATTTGCGGGGATTGACCTCCACCCCGCCAGGGTGAGCAACAACCAGATGGGCCTCGCCTTCGAGGAACTGATCCGCAAGTTCGCCGAAATCTCAAACGAGACGGCCGGTCACCACTTCACGCCTCGCGAGGTCATCCGGCTGATGGTGAACCTGCTTTTCGTGGAAGATGATGACGTGCTGTCAAAGCCCGGCGTCGTTCGGAGCATATACGATCCAACGGCTGGCACGGGTGGGATGCTTTCAATCGCAGAGGAATATCTGCTCGAACACAACCCCGACGCCCAGCTCACCATGTCGGGCCAGGAACTGAACCCCGAGTCCTACGCGATCTGCAAGGCTGACATGCTGATCAAGGGACAGGACATCACCCGGATCATTCAGGGCAACACCTTGTCCGAAGATGGCCATCACGGCCAGACGTTCGACTACATGCTCTCCAATCCGCCGTTCGGCGTGGAATGGAAGAAGGTCCAGAAAGAGGTCGAGGACGAGCACAAGCGGCTGGGCCATGCCGGTCGCTTTGGTCCCGGCCTGCCGCGTGTGTCCGATGGCTCTCTGCTGTTCCTGATGCACCTGCTATCCAAAATGCGGCCGTGGACGGAGGGCGGTTGCCGCTTCGGTATCGTGCTGAATGGGTCACCCCTGTTCACGGGCGGTGCTGGCAGCGGTGAAAGCGAGATACGCCGCCATGTGCTGGAGAGCGATCTGGTGGAGGCGATGATCGCCCTGCCCACCGACATGTTCTACAACACCGGTATCGCCACCTACGTCTGGATTCTGTCCAACAGGAAGCCAGCCGAACGCGCGGGCAAGGTGCAGTTGATCGACGCCAGTTCCTTCTGGCGGAAGATGCGGAAATCGCTGGGCAGCAAGCGCAAGGAGATGAGCGAGGGACAGATCGCCGATGTCACCCGCCTGTTCGGTTCCTTTGTCGAGGCTGACCTGGCCACCGTGCTGGATGCCGATGGCAAGGAATTATCACGCGAGATCGTGCTTGCCGGTGATCAGCCCCCAGCCGCACCGGACGGCGGCAAAGTCAAGCTGGCCCCGCTCTCCCGCATCTTCGACAACAAGAGTTTCGGCTATCGCACCATCACCGTGGAGCGCCCCTTGCGCGATGAGGCTGGCAAGGTGGTGCTGGGCCAGCGCGGTAAGGCGAAGGGCAAGCACCAACCGGACAGCAGTCTGCGCGATACAGAGAATGTGCCGCTGGCCGAGGACGTGGAGGCCTATTTCGCCCGCGAGGTGAAGCCCCACGCGCCCGACGCATGGATTGATCATGACAAGACCAAGATCGGCTATGAAATCCCGTTCAACCGGCATTTCTATGTGTTCGAGCCGCCCCGGCCATTGGCGGAGATCGACGCCGATTTGGCGGAAGTGACAGGACGGATTCAGGCTATGTTGCGGGAACTGGCGGCGTGAGCTTTCCGGCCTATCCCGACTACAAAGACAGCGGAATAACGTGGTTAGACGAAGTGCCGAGCCACTGGATTGTGGCTCCCGTCAAGGCCGTCGCCACTTTTAATGACGAGGTGCTATCCGAGGCGACCGATCCCGAACTGGAAATTGATTACATCGAGATTTCTGACGTTGATGAGGTTGTCGGAATCAAGGGGACGACCACTCTAGCGTTTGGGAATGCGCCATCGAGGGCGCGTCGGATCGTGAGGGCTGGTGACATCCTCGTTTCGACGGTTCGAACTTACCTTCGGGCGATAGCGCCACTGCCGCAAGACCTCGATGGCGCGATAGCCTCTACCGGATTCTGCGTCATACGCGGACAGTGCGCTGACAGCGGCTTTCTCGGCTACGCCATACGTTCAGAAGCGTTTGTTGCCGAAGTTATCTCTCGCTCGGTCGGCGTCAGCTATCCCGCAATCAACGCCTCCGATCTGGTGGCGATTCATATTTCCATCCCGAGTTTGGCAGAACAAGCCGCCATTGCCGCCTTCCTCGACCGGGAAACGGCGAAGATCGATGCGCTAGTGGCAGAGCAGGAGCGGTTGATCGCACTGCTGCGGGAAAAACGGCAGGCGGTCATCTCCCACGCCGTCACCAAGGGCCTCAACCCTGGCGCCCCCATGAAAGACAGCGGCATCGAATGGCTGGGCGAAATCCCGGCGCATTGGGAACTGCAACCCCTTAAACAACTGGCCGATCCCGACACCTCTATTACCTACGGCATCGTGCAAGCCGGTCCGGATATTCCTGACGGCATCCCTTATATCAGAACGTCAGATATGAGCGGCGAAGAACTGCCTGAAGCGGGCTATCTCAGGACGTCTCCCGAGATCGACGCATCCTATGCCCGCTCCAAGGTCGCCGCTGGTGATCTGGTGATCGCCATTCGCGCCACGATCGGAAAGCCGCTGATTGTGCCCGAGTACCTTGCGGGCGCCAACCTCACTCAAGGGACTGCAAAGTTCAGTCCTGGCCCGGCAATCCTAAATCGCTTCGCCCAGTTCATATTGGGAAGCGAAGGCAGTAGCACAGAGTTTCAACGCATCGCAAAGGGGGCCACATTCAAGGAAATCACCTTGGACATGCTCCGGCGCTACAAGATTCCCGTTCCGCCAATCGAAGAGCAACAAGCAATCTGCCAATGGCTAAAAGGGCCTCAAGCCACGTTTAACGAACTGATCTCTGTCGCCGAACAAACCAAAGCCCTCCTCCAAGAACGCCGCGCCGCGCTGATCTCCGCCGCTGTCACAGGCAAGATCGACGTGCGCGCGCAGGCACCGCAGAACAACGTCGTATCTATCGACAGCCCCCGACCATCAAACCTGCCGCCGTTGCGGACAGTAGTCGGGGCTTACGCCATCCGAGAACTCGGCACGATGGGCCGCATGGCCGTGATGAAGGCGGGCTATCTCGCCGAAGGACACACCGGGTTTAATGATTTGAACGGGCGATACGAGCGCTTCGCGGCCGGCCCATATGACTCAGGGTTGATTTCGGCCATGGAACGTGGAGCTGGGGAGATCTGCGCCATCGTGACCAACGAGCCCAAAGATGAGGGCAAGCCGGTCACTTATGATGTTCCCAAGGGCTATCAGCCTCCCTTCGACGCCTTGTCGGCCTTGGTGGGGGAAGACCGGGCGAAGAGCTTTCTCGCCATGCTGTCCTCGCTCAAGGGTATCGGCCGGGACGGCGTAGAAGCAGTCGCCACGCTCTATGCGGTGTGGAACGATCTGCTCGCCGCCGGCAAGGCTGCTGATGAGGACGCCATTTGCAATGCCGTTCTCAACGACTGGCATCCCGAAAAGGCCAAGAAGTTCAAGCGCGCCGATCTCGATCACTGGCTGGCGTGGATGTGCCGAAATAACCTTGTGCCCGATGGCACGGCACCGCGCACCGACCACCAAGGAGACTTGTTCGCATGAACGAGGAACAGCCCGGCTATCTGGAACGGCTGGTCCGCGAACTCACGCGTCTGCCCGCCGAAACCGAATGGCTGGAATTCAAGGAAAACAACGCCGAACCCGAAAGGATCGGCAAGACCATCTCTGCCCTGTCCAACGCCGCTACGCTGGAAGGGCAGGACAAGGCTTATCTGGTCTGGGGTGTACGCGACGGCGATCATGCGATCGTCGGCACGAATTTCGTTCCAGGCACGGCCAAGAAGGGCAATGAAAATCTTGAAGCCTGGTTGGTGCGCTGCCTGAGGCCGCGTCTCAACATCCGTTTCCATTCGCTGGCCATTGATGACCTATCTGTGGTGCTTCTGGAAATTCCCGCCGCTGCGAATGAGCCAACCAAGTTTGATGGGCGCGAATGGATCAGGGTCGGCTCGACCAACCAGCCGCTTGGCGATCTTGGCGACAAGGAAGCGGAACTCTGGCGGCAATTCGATCGTCGGCCATTTGAAACGCTGATCGCCAAATCGGATTGCGACGGCGCGCAGGTGGTCGATCTGCTCGATTACCGGGCCTATTTCGACGGCGTGAAGGTGCCCTTACCCGAGGATCGCGCCCGTATCCTCGATCGGCTGGCGGAAGATCGCCTGATTGCGCCCAACGAGGCGGGGCATTTCGACATCACAAACCTGGGGGCGATCCTTTATGCCCGGCGGCTGTCGGATTTTCCCACTATCTCCCGCAAAGCCGTCCGTGTGATCGTCTATCGCGGGCGGGATCGTATTCAGACCGAGCGCGAGCAGGAAGGTGCTCGCGGCTATGCCGCCGGCTTCGAAGGTCTGATGGAATGGATCGATGGGCAATTGCCGCGCAATGAGCAGATCGGGCAAGCTCTGCGCCAGGAGGTGCCGCTCTATCCCGAACTGGCCGTTCGCGAATTGGTGGCGAATGCCCTGATCCATCAGGACTTCAGCATCGACGGCACCGGCCCTACGGTGGAGATATTCGCGGGTCGGATTGAGATTACCAATCCTGGCGCTCCTTTGATCGATCTGGATCGGCTGCTCGATCATGCGCCCCGTTCGCGCAACGAAGGGCTCGCCCGCTTCATGCGCCGTATTGGCATTTGCGAGGAACGAGGCAGCGGCATCGACAAGGTGGTTTTTGAAACAGAAGTCCACCAGCTGCCGGCGCCGGTCTGGGAACAGCAGGATCATGCTTTCCGGGTCACGCTCTTTGCGCCCAAAGCGCTGCGCGACATGGATCGGCAGGAGAAGATACACGCCTGCTATCTCCATGCCTGCCTGCGCCACGTAATGCGCGAACTGGTCACCAATTCCTCGCTGCGGGAGCGTTTCGGCGTGGCTCCTGGCAATGCCGCCACGGTTTCACGGATCATAAAGGACACGCTCGGCGCTGGGCTGATTAAACCCTACGAGGAGGGGCAGGCCAACAAGAGTGCCCGCTACCTGCCATGGTGGACGTGAGTTTCTTTGATAGGTATTTGATTGCACCCCCACCCCCCGGGGGGAGGGGGTGGAGTGAATCACGGTTTTCCGGGGCTTTTGGAGACGCCATTTATTTGACGGCCAATTGCAGCGGGTCTGCTCCCAGGAAAGGATGGGCATGAGCACGCTGCATCGGGAAATCAGCTTCGAGGACGAAATCTGCGCGGATCTCGACGCGGCGGGTTGGCTTTATGATCAGGGTTCGGCCGTTTGCTACGACAGGATGCGGGCGCTGTTTCCTGAAGATGTGCAGACTTGGCTGGAAACGACCCAGCCGCAGGCATGGGAGGCGCTGACCAAAGCACACGGCCATGCGGCTATCGATGTGCTGTGCGACCGGCTGCGCAAGTCACTCAACGATCGTGGCACGCTCGATGTCCTGCGCTACGGCGTGGAACTGATCGGGGTAAAGGGGCTGGTCAGCCTCGCGCAATTCGCGCCGGCCTCCGGCATGAACCCGGACATCGTGGCGCGCTATCAGGCAAACCGCCTGCGCGTGGTGCGGCAACTGCGCTATTCGAAGAGCAATGAGAACTGCATCGACATCGGCCTGTTCCTCAACGGGATACCTGTCGCCACCGCCGAGCTGAAAACGGATTTCACGCAGTCGGTCGGCGATGCGATCGACCAATACAAGTTCGACCGTCCCCCTCGGGGCGAGCCGCTACTCGCCTTTGCAAGTGGCGCGCTCGTCCACTTCGCGGTCAGCAATCGCGACGTGATGATGACCACCAAGCTGGAAGGCGGTGCCACACGCTTCCTGCCCTTCAATCGCGGCAACCATGGCGGTGCGGGCAACCCCGTGAGCGGTCCCGGCCATCCGACCGCCTATCTCTGGCAGGAGGTCTGGCAGCGCGATAGCTGGCTGGAAATCATTGGCCGCTATATGATCGCCCGGCGCGACAAGAAGAAGCAGATTAGCGGGATCATCTTCCCCCGATACCATCAGCTTGATGCCACCCGCCGACTGCGGGCACAGGTTAAGTCGGAAGGGGCTGGTAGCCGTTTCCTGATTCAGCACAGCGCCGGATCGGGCAAGACCAACTCCATCGCCTGGTCAGCCCATTTCCTGGCCGATCTGCACGATGACCAGGACAGCAAGGTCTTCTCCAGCGTCATCGTGGTGTCCGACCGCAACGTGATCGACGTCCAGTTGCAGGAGGCTCTATTCGAGTTCGAGCGGACCAAGGGCGTTGTCGCCACCATCACCAGCGATAGCGGTAGCAAGAGCGCGGCGTTGGCCGAGGCGTTGGACGCGGGCAAGAAGATCATCGTCTGCACCATGCAGACTTTCCCGTTCGCCTTGGAAGCAGTGCGGGAACGCGCGGCCACGCAGGGCAAGCGCTTTGCCGTGATCGCCGACGAGGCCCACAGCAGTCAGGCCGGCGAAACCGCCGCTAAGCTCAAGGCCGTTCTGACCCCGGAAGAAATCGAGGATATTACCGACGGCGGAGAAATCAGCACCGAGGATTTGCTGGCCGCGCAGATGGCCGCCCGCGCTTCTGCGGACGGCGTTACCTATGTTGCCTTCACCGCGACGCCGAAGACGAAAACCATCGAGTTGTTTGGCCGCCGACCTGACCCCGCGCTTCCCGTCAGCGAGACGAACAAACCTGCTCCGTTCCACGTTTACTCGATGCGGCAGGCGATCGAGGAAGGCTTCATCCTCGACGTGCTGAAAAACTACACCCCCTATCGGTTGGCCTTCAAGCTGGCCAATGGCGGCGAGGAGTGGGACGAACAGCAGGTCGAGAAAAGCGCAGCCATGAAAGGCATCATGCGCTGGGTCCGTCTGCATCCCTACAACATCGCGCAGAAGGTGCAGATTGTTGTTGAGCACTTCCGTGAGAACGTCGCTTCGCTATTGGAGGGCAAGGCCAAGGCGATGGTCGTGCTGGGAAGTCGGCTGGAGGCGGTGCGATGGCAGATGGCCATCGAGAAATACATCAAATCTCAGGGGTACAAGATGTCCACGCTGGTGGCGTTCTCCGGGGAGGTCAACGATCCTGGAGGGAGTGGGGATCCATTGTCGGAAACCAGTGCCAAGCTCAACCCCAGCCTGAGGGGCCGTGACATCCGCGATGCCTTCACCGATGATGATTGCAAGATTCTGCTCGTGGCCAACAAGTTCCAGACCGGCTTCGACCAGCCGCTCCTTTGCGGGATGTATGTTGATCGGCGGCTGGCCGGTATTCAGGCAGTGCAGACTCTATCGCGCCTCAACCGCGCCCATCCGGGCAAGGATACCACCTATATCCTCGATTTCGTGAACAGTTCGGAAGAGGTGCTCCTGGCCTTCCGGCAATACTACGAAACGGCCGAGATTGAGGCTGAAACCGATCCCAATTTGATTTTCGATCTGCGTGCCAAGCTGGATGCCTCTGGTCATTATGATCAATATGAGATCGACCGGCTGGTGACGGTGGAACTTGATCCTTCCGCGACGCAAGGCCAGTTGATCGCAGCACTTGAGCCAGTGGCTCAACGCCTCCTCCATTTGTTCAAGGAGGCCCAAGAGCGATACAAGGTGGCGCGGGACAAGGCGGAAAAGGACGAGGCCCGCGACGAAATTAATGCCTTGATCCTGTTTCGCAATGACATGGGCGGGTTCGTTCGTATCTACACCTTCCTGTCGCAGATTTTCGATTACGCCAGCACCGAGATCGAAAAGCGCTTTCTGTTCTATAAGCGTCTAATTCCACTGCTGCAATTCGGTCGTGAGCGTGAAGGCGTGGATTTGTCCGGCGTGAAGCTGACACATCACAACCTCAAGGATCAGGGCAAACGGAACCTCTCGATCGCCGGTGATCTTGTTCCGTTGCCGCCGATCACCGGCGTCGGTTCGGGGAGCGTTCAGGACAAGGAGAAGGCCCTGCTGGCGGAGATCATCGCCAAGGTAAATGATCTCTTCGAGGGTGAACTCACCGACGACGATCAACTGATTTACGTGAACAACGTGATCAAGGGGAAGCTGCTGGAGTCCGAAGCCTTGCGGGTTCAGGCACAGAACAACACAAAGGCCCAGTTCTCCGCCTCACCGACATTGTCGAACGAAATCCTCAATGCAGTGATGGATGCCCTCGTCGCGCATGAGACAATGAGTAGTCAAGCTCTGCACAGCCAGAAGGTTCGCGATGGCTTGAAGGAAATTCTTCTTGGACCTGGCGAACTCTATGAGACCCTGCGCAGGGCGTGATTACGGCCGTTATCGGGCCTCCTCGACCCGATAGAACATCGGATTACGCATCCACTCGTTGACCGCCGACTCCCGCCATCCCGCACAGCGGGTGGCGATGCGCACCTGTCTGGGAAAGGTGCCATCCTGGATCTTCCGGTAGAGGGTGGCGCGGGACAGGCCAGTGCGGTCGAGCACGGTGTTGAGGCGTAGGATACGGTCGGGAGGCTGGTCGGTCATCATGCGAATGTCCTGAGTTATGATCGGTCGTCTTGTTGCGATAAGCCAAGAATTGAGACCGAATTTCTCAGGGTCAAGGCTCCCAAAAGAGCCCTTCTGAGCCGCACTTACGCCAGGATATCCGTGGAGAACCCACGCGACCCCTTCTTTGTGACCTGCCCCCCGCTGGTCCCGCGGTCATAACGAGAGTCTGCCGGTTTGATATTCGTGCTGCGCCACCGGCACAAGCGCGTCGGGCGTGACGCCTCCATTTAGCAGGAACGCCCGGCGCGCTTGTGCCGGTGTTCGGTTCCCCAGCGACGAGTGCGGCCTGACGTTGTTGTAGTCGTAGCGCCAGACAGCCAGCTTGCGCCGAGCGTCCGCAAGGCTGTCGAACAGCTCCTCGTTCAGGAGCTCGTCGCGCAACGACCCATTGAACGATTCAATGAACGCATTCTGCTGCGGCTTGCCGGGGTCGATGTAATGCCACTCGACCCGGTTCTGGCTGGCCCACTTCAGGATCGCCCTGCTGGTAAACTCGGTTCCGTTGTCGCTGACGATGCAAGCGGGTTTGCCATACAGGCGCACCAGCGTGTCCAACTCGCGGGCTACCCGCACGCCGGAGATGCTGGTGTCCCCCACCAGGCACAGGTTCTCGCGGCAGGCGTCATCATTGATCGCCAGGATGCGCAGCCGGCGGGAAGCGCCGAAGGTGTCGGCGACAAAGTCCATCGACCAGCAATCGTTCGGCCGCAGCGGGACCGGCATTGGCGTTCGGCTGCCGCGAGCGCGCTTACGGCCCCGTCTGCGACGCACCGACAGACCCTCCTCCCGGTACAGCCGGTAGAGCTTCTTGCGGTTCATGATGTGTCCCTTGCGTTCGAGCATCACACCGACACGGCGACAGCCGAACCGCCGACGCAGGCCGGCGATCTCGCGCATCTCCTCGCGGATCTCGGCATGGTCGGGCGGACGTTCTCGCCGGACCGTCTTGGGATCGACGCCGATCAACACGCAGGCACGGCGCTGCGAGACCTTATGGTCCCGCATCACGCCGAGCGCCGCATCCCGTCGCTGGCCTGGCGTCGTCAGACTTTTCCCAACAAGTACTTCAGGATCGCGTTGTCCAGCACACTCTCGGCCAGAAGCCGCTTGAGTTTGCCATTCTCATCCTCGAGCTGCCGCAGCCGCCGCGCATCAGATACCTCCAGGCCGCCGTACTTCGCCTTCAGCTTGTAGAACGCCGCCGGGCTGAGCCCGTGCTTGCGGCACACTTCGGCAGTCGGCAGGCCCGCCTCCTGCTCCTTGATCATCCCGATTATCTGTTCCTCGGAAAAACGGCTCTTTCTCATTCGTCTGCTCCTTCGTTGGGGCAGACTCTACATCAGATCGAGGGAGCCAGCGGGGGGCAGGTCATTTGCGAAAAATAAATTTCCACGAGAGTTCAAGGAGGCGTCTCAGGCCGTCTCGGCCTGACCGCGCTCTACTTCCGCTTCGCTCCAGCCGAGCCGCCTTTGGCGTCTCGTCGGCACGGCCGTGACGATCGCGTGACGCGTTCCGGCCCGCTCTGAGCGGGTCGGTCGGGATGCAGCGCATCCCGCCAGCGGTCGCCGCGCTGGTGGCGCGGCGGCGTCGGGCCTTCGGCGTCAAGGTGGCGGGGGGCGTCGCTGCCTCGTAGCCCCGCCTCGACGGCGCGCAACCCGTCCGCTTCGCTCCCGGGTCTTCCACTCCGTTCCAGCCCTTCGGGTGCGCCCCGCCTTACCGGCGGGGCTTTTGGTCCGCTCCTGCCGCCCCCCGCCACCCTGGCGCCGGTCAATGGCGGTTGAGGAAGGAGTGAAGGAGCCGTGAGCCATACCGAACGTCAGAGCCTCTATGGAGAGGTTACCGCCAGGATCATCGCTGAGCTGGAAGAGGGCCGGTTGCCATGGGTGCAGCCGTGGGATGCTTCGAAGTGTCCGTGCATCATGCCGGCGAATGCGGTGTCAGGGCGGACCTATTCCGGGATCAATGTGCTCATTTTATGGGCAGCAGGGGTCGGCGGCGGGTTCGGCGCGCAGCGGTGGCTGACCTATAAGCAGGCCGCAGCGGCGGGCGGGAACGTGCGGCGCGGCGAGAAGGGAACGGTGGTCTGCTATGCCGATCGTTTCACCCCGAAGGACGAGGCGGCCAAGGCGCAGGGCGAGGACCGCGAGGCGCGAAAGGTTGCGTTCCTCAAGCGCTTTACTGTGTTCAATCTCGACCAGTGCGAGGGTTTGCCCGAAGGGCTTCTGGGTGAGCCCGCCTTGCCCGATCCGGTCATGGCGATCGCC
Organism: Novosphingobium album (ex Liu et al. 2023); assembly: GCF_029076845.1. Lineage (GTDB taxonomy): Bacteria > Pseudomonadota > Alphaproteobacteria > Sphingomonadales > Sphingomonadaceae > Novosphingobium. The sequence goes on along the minus strand of NZ_JARESE010000019.1, from coordinate 305 downwards.
GAGGCCGACCGGATCATTGCCGCGACCCGCGCGGATTTCCGCATCGGGGGAGGCGAGGCATTCTATTCGCCGGGGCAAGATTACGTGCAGGTCCCGCCGCAGGCTGCCTTTCCCGATCCGGTGAACTGGTATCGCACGGCGCTGCACGAGCTCGGTCATTGGGTTGGCGGCAAGGGGCGACTGGAGCGGGACAAGTCCGGGCGGTTCGGCTCGATGGCCTATGCCAAGGAGGAACTGGCGGCCTTATCTGGACAGTCTGCGCCGCTCGCAACTTTGCAGTAAGGTCGGCGATGGACGCCCACGGT
>NZ_JARESE010000018.1 GCF_029076845.1 Novosphingobium album (ex Liu et al. 2023) | reverse complement strand
CCCCATGAATCACGCATCTTGCGTCATGGGAATCCCAAAAATTACACTTCTGCCAAAGTAGTGCTAGGTAAGGCATCACTCAAGCGTCGAACTGAGCCTAGAAAGCCGTCGGGGGCAATGCGTTTCATCGCGCGTCTCTCCATCGATACAAAAAGCTCCAAGACCGCGCGTCGACCGGCGGCCATGGGAGACTATGGAAATATTATGCCCAGTCCGAAAAAGTGCTCTCGAATTCCAATGCGGAGCCAGCGTAGCCTGACGCGGCCTCAACATTGGATTGCACCATGGCCGATCTGATCGTTCGTGCCGCCGGCCTTATGACTATTGGGTTGGGCGTGATCGCCGGCATTCTGGCGGATGGCGTCAGGACCGCGACGGGCGTTGCCGGACCCTCGGCTTTGGAATTTGTCCTTGTGATCGTCTCCGTCACCCTCATGTCGGCTGGGACGCTCGTCGCCTTCTGCGGACGCAGGCTGCTCGAAGGCTCGCGCTGGCGCTGATCCGCCGCGATCTTGCGGAGCGGTCGATTTCAGGTGGGGATGGCCCTCAGCCTATATCCGCTGCCCATCACATTCTCGATGATCCGGGCCTGCGCCGGCCAATCCCCGAGCTTGCGCCGCAGTGCTTGAATCAGCACGCGAAGATAGGCGACGGCGTTCTTCTTCCGGACCGACCAGATGGTCTGGATGATCTCGTCATGTGTCACGAGGCGCCCCGGAAACCGCGCAAGCTGCAAGAGCACGAGAAACTCCTTGCGGGTCAGGTCCACCCCGCGCCCATCTCTGGTGACGCGGCGGTCGAGCAGGTCGATCATGACATCGCCGGCCCTGCAGACAGCCGTGCCGCCATTGCGGGTGAGATGCCTCCTGAGCGCCACCCTGATCCGTGCCACCAGATCGTCGGTATCGAACGGCTCGAGCAGGAAATCGTCCGCGCCCTGATCGAACGCGCGCGGCCAGTGCTCGCGCGCCTCTCGCGACAGGATGACCACGACGATGGCATCCGACCGCTGCCTGATCGCCCCGATCGCCTCTTCCATGCGGTCGACCGTCATCAGGTCGAGGAGCACGGCATCATGTTCCGAGGCGTCCGGCTTCTCCCAGAACCGGTCCCAGTCGGTAGCAGCGACAGCATGCCCCGCGGCCGACAGTGTGCGCTGCATGAGCCGGCGCAGGCATGGTTCGTCCTCGACGATCAATATCCGATGGCGCAACCGCATTTCCGAACCTTCACCTTGGTCCTCCCCGCAGCCCTGTCAGCGCAGAGGCGGTCCACGAACGTCTCCGGCGAGGTCTTGCACGCTGGGAGAATAATCGGAGGTGGCATTTCAATTCGAGAGGGAAGGAGCGCCGACGATATATGCACAGCATATGATCTTCCCGATCGACGAGGAAAAAGCGGGGAGAGGAGCGCCAATCGCCGCGTGCATTTGATTTTGCCTATGCAAGGCGTCGGAAGTTCGTCTCGATTTAAAATGCGAAGCTGCACCATATCTCGCGCGGCGCCGCTCGGCGCGGGTCGCGGCGACTTGTAGCGGCCTCTTCGCAATGAATCGCCGATGACGGCGAGGTTCAAGGAGTAGCACAGGCCATGCGCCTCAATGCATTGTCCAAACCCCCACATCCGGGCACGATCGCCCACGACCCCATCGAAACCGCGGCCGCCTATGATTTCGCCGGCCCGGACTATCTTGCCTATGCCGACGGCCGCATGGATGCGCTGTTCGCGTTCGACGGTCGCTACAGCTTCGCCGACCAGCTCGTCTGGCAGCAGATCGACGCCGCACTCAAGGATTTGCTCGCACGCGGAAGGCACAGCATCCGGATCCTTGATGCGGGTTGCGGTCCCGGCACCTGGCTGGTCCGCACCGTGACCAGGGCGCAGGCCCTGGGCTTTGATCATGTCGATGCCATCGGGTTCGACATCTCGCCCGAAATGATCCGGCTCGCGCGCGAGAACGCGGTGTTCAAGGGGCATTGTCAGTTCCGGACTGGTGATCTTTGTGCGCCGTTGCCGGAAGAGGCGGGCGGCGTCGACCTGACGCTGTGCCTCTACGGCGTCCTCAACCACCTGCCGCGGGATCGCCACGAGCAGGTGGCGGCCGAGCTCGTCCGCGTCACGTCAGGCCATCTCCTCATCACCGTGCGCACCGTCGGCAGCTTGCCGACGATCTTCGTCGGTTCGCTCGAGAAGGCACGGAGCTTCTGCCAGGACAATGGCAACGATCGCTTCGAGGTCGACCTGATCGATGGTCGGCACCTCGAATTCACCTCGCACCTTTTCTGCGCCGCGGAGTTCAAGGCGCTGTTCGAGCCGCACGCGCCAGGATCGACGCTGCTGGGTCTCGACGTGTTCCACAGCCGCTTCGCGGCGCATCCCTGGTGGAATCCTGACGCCTTGCCCTATTCGAGCCTGTTTGAGCAGGAGCTTTGCAAGCTCGAGGAGCGCTGCGGCTCTGATCCTGTCTTCATCGACCGAGCGGCCCACATCCTGCTTCACGCCGACTGTTCGCGCTAGTCGGCGTCACCTCCCCGGCTCCTCTTTTCCTCTCAGAGCCGGGGAGGACCAACAGCCATGGAAAGCGCGCGACTGTATCCAAGCACATGGACCCTATCGCGATATGAAACTGCCGAGCGATCTACCTGTTTCCCGCCGGGTCGCAGGAAAAGAAAAGAAGACGGCGCCGCTCGATCAACCTTCCCCGCAGGGCGTAGGGACAGGGAGCGCGTGCCCTAGCCGGCGGATTGCCGGAACGTTGTCCCTCAAACCAGGACGGGCGGCAGAGCGCAGCGGCAATGACAGCCGCCGCTCCTGACTCGTCTGGACGGTGGTGTCGATGAAAGCGAGACTGGACGACATATCCCGTAAGACGATCGCGCGGTTCGGCCTGAAGCTTCTTTTTGCGCTGATCTTTGCGGCGCTCGGCAAGGGAGCATTTCTGCTGGTCGCTTCCTACTGGTTGTCGCTTTACGGGACCGTCACGGCGGTCGTCGGCGTGATTGCGAAGGATCGGATGGCCGAGCGCTCGTTCAACCATTGGGACGAAGTGCTATGGCTGACGACGGCTTCGCTGGCATTGCTGGTTCTTCATCGGAATCTGTAGGCCAGATGTGTCAGCGGTGGAGGACGAGAGGTCATTCCGAACCGTTCGTCGACGAAAGCCAGGCCCGGGCGGCATCTTCGTCGGCTTCACCGAAATGGCGCAGCTCCATCCTGAGCAGAGGAGCAAGCAGCGTGATGGCGCGTGCCATCCAGTCTGGCCCTCCGACGACAGCGTAGTGCGATACCTGGCGTAACAGGGACAGCTTCAGCTCAAGATATTTGGGATCGACCAGGATCGCGGGGTCGAACCCGTCATAGTGGCGGATTCTTCCGAGCAGCTTCAGCGATCCGCCGCGTTCGACAAGCGGCGACAGATGGGCCTGGAACGCCGCGATGCTCTCCTGCGCGATGCGGCCGTCGACCTCGAACGCGAATATGTCGGCGTCGCCGTTGCTGACGACCCGCAGCGTTTCGGGACGCGGCGCGCTTGACCTCGCCCTTGACCCAAGCCAGGGCATGCTCGCGCTGGTCCAGCGTATAGATCTCATATTTGACGAAGGGCAGAAGTGCGCTTTCAATCCGGGACGCGGTACGTATCCAGTTCTGGTCGCTCACTATCGCGAGGCGGCCGAATTGCTTGAGGCGTGTGAGATAGTGCAAGCCGTGCCATGCGTCGCTCAGCCATGCGTCCAGCGGCATGCCCTCGAAATCGCGAACCTCGGCGAAGATGTGAACCCGCTCCGCCCGTTCGAACGCGGCATCGAGCCGGCGCATCACCTGTTCGATATCACCCTTCGTGAGCCGGCTCGAAATCGTGGCGGCAAGGATATCGCCTGTGTCTATCCGCGTCGTGAGCATCGCCAAGCCCTCCTATCGATCGAATCGCCAGTCGGCCCCGGGTCGACAAGATCCCAAAACTCCTTGGCCGAAAGCGTGCGACGATCACCATGGACGTTCGCCGAACCTTCAGGGACTTTCAAGCCGTTCGGCGCCGCAGCGCCGGGCGAAATTGGACCCGGCGGGCTTTCTTCGGAGGGCACGCTAGCGATGGATTTGGGATACATCTTATCTGCTTTCGATCGCAACCCCGTCGCAGGCGGTCCAACCATATTGCATCAGTGACGAGCTTTTGCGTCTCTACGCCATGATCTCGTCGTCGGTTGATCGTTTGCTTAGCGCATCGTCCGCCATCGACTGGCGATGATGACGCGATCATAAATGTGTGCGCCGAGAAAAAGGAGCACGCTGCCGAGGCTCGCGCCGAGGAAACCGACGGCAGCGAGTGCCATCTCGATCCACGTCGCGCTATGCTGCGGCGCATGCTGGACGAGGCCCATCAGCAGGTAGATCGACAATGCCGCTAGGCCGATCGCGCAAAGCCCGGCGAGACGAAGCCCCAAATCGACGTACCAGGGCTTGTGGACCCTTATGATACCGCCTTTCGGATACTCCTCGCGCTCAGGCTTTCCATCGTCATTCCCACCGGGCACATCCTGATTGGAAAGCAGCGCCGTAGCAACGGATTCGCGGCTTTCGCCAAACGCTTCGCGAGGCGGGATGAAGCCTACTCCCCGGATGAAAATGGGGCTGTTGGCGCTTGTCAACGGAGGTCTGGGATGATGGTACATGTGCCGGTCCTTTCTGGCCGGCTCAATTTACAAATGGCGACATATGTATTCGAGAGCGGCAAATCCTGTCGGAAATATTGCCCGCATAGTCGGCCCGGAGTTCGGTAGCGCCATGACCGTGCAGGCAGATCAATAGTTTGAGGATATGTGGAGGATTGCAGCCAGTTCGAGCGCGATCACGAGCCAGAGAAAGATTCGGATGCCGGGCGACCGCCAGATCGAGGTTCGCCCAGGCTGTCGGCCGACCGCTGAAGCGTGCTTGCCATGGTTGCGGGCCTTGTCGCGCAGCATCCCAATTCTCCGGAAATCCTGACGCCGTCTTTATGGAAAGAGCGGGTTGGGGGGCTGCCAAATGCCCCCCAACAGCTTCAGAAGGACGCCGTCAGTGTCAGGAGGACCGCGCCATCGGCGATTGATCCCACGCCGTCCTGCCCTTTGCTGAAGTTGGGCTGCAGGCGCGCCGCCGCCGCTCCGCTGATGTCGGTATCGACATAGGCAACGCCGAGCGTGAGGTTGCGCCAGGTGGTGTCGATGCCCAGGAGCCAGTCCCAATAGGAGCCGGTGGGGCTGACGCTGGTCCCGTTGGGGCCGAGGCCGGGATTGCCGTCCGAATAGCCGACATGCGCTTTCAGCGTGAAAGGCGTATTCGCGACAGCAACGGCGCCATCCCCGAACAGATAGAGATTGTCGTCTTTCTGCCCGCGGCTGTTCGGGGCGCTCGAGACGTTGGCCAGGGCATATTGCTTTGGCGCATAGGCGACGCCGCCGGTCAGCGTGAGTGGCCCTGTCGTCCCCGACAGCTTGGCGTAGAGTTCGGCGAAGTCGGTATCGTCGGCGCCGCCCGGATACATGTACCAGACTAGGCCCGTGTCGAGCGTCGCATCGCCGATGCCCGTCTTGAAGCCCGCGATGAGATCGAGCTCCATGTTGGCGCCGCCAAACGTGCCCCAGCCCGATAGGTTCGAACCCCAGGCGCCGACATAGAAGCCGCTGTCGTGCGTGACGGTCAAGCCGCCCTGGATCGCCATTTCCTTGTCGGTCTGCGAAACGCCGCGGAAGCGATAATCGGAAGCAAGCGTAGCCGACCCGCTGATAGTGATCGGCGATTTGGCGCTTTCTTCGGTGTCCGCATCCTGCGCCCAGGCGGGCGCGGCGCCCGCGAGCAGCACAAGCGAGGCAGCCATGGCTGCGTCACGAACAAGCTTTGACATACTGCGATACCCCATTTCAGTGACAGTCCTTCGCCAGGCGGGATGCCCGGTGCGAAAGGTCACGGCGCAGTAGCCGAGAGCCGCATTTTTATTCGAGACGGATTGCTCGCGAACCACGTGAAGATTGCATATGGTGCTCACAATGTTGGCAAGTCTGAGGAGATTACAGCCATTGTGGAGAAGAGAGGCGGTACACTTTGCTCGATCACTCGCGATTATTTGAGCGGTGGAATTAGCGTCTCCCACAAGGGGTGTTGATTTCCGCTGAGAGTTGACCCGGGATTTTCATCGAGAAGTGACCCGGGTTGAAGATATGTCCCGCGATGCGGGTGGTGGGTCAAGCTGGCGATTTTTCCTCTCGTGTTTTGGGGGTTGCGGCGGTGCTGGCTCTGAAGCGGAAGCTGTCGTTTCCGGTCTCCAGGATGTGGCAGTGGTGGGTAAGCCGATCGAGCAACGCGGTTGTCATCTTGGCGTCGCCGAACACGCCAGCCCATTCGCTGAAGCTCAGGTTGGTGGTGATGACGACGCTGGTGCGCTCGTAGAGCTTGCTGAGCAGATGGAACAGCAATGCACCGCCTGACGAGCTGAACGGCAGGTTCCAGCAGCGTTTGCGCGTTCCGATGGAGCTGAAGCGTGGCGGTGCGGTCCTCGCTCGCCAGCAGCCCGGCGAGCGTCTCTCGCGCGCGCTGTGCGGCGTGGATCGCGCGCGTCTATGAGGTGGTCCCGGCTTCTTGGACAGTTTGGCGGCTGAGTTAAGCTAATCCCGGTTGTCGTTCATGCCCCCCATGATCTGATTGTCCGATCCGCCGATAGGCCTCGACCGGGGTTCTCCCGGCCAGGCCCGAGTGCGGACGCTGGGTGTTGTAATAGGTGATCCACCGGCCAAGGTCAGCCCGCAGCTCAGAGCCGGTCTCGAAGGCATGGAGATAGACGCACTCATATTTCAGGGAGCGCCAGAGGCGTTCGATGAAGACGTTGTCCATCCACCGGCCCCGGCCATCCATGCTGATGCGCACATCGGCGTCGCGCAGCACGCTGGTAAAGCCGAAGCTGGTGAACTGGCTGCCCTGATCGGTGTTGAAGATCTCGGGCTTGCCGTAGCGGGCCAGTGCCTCCTCCAGCGCCGCGACGCAGAAGCCGGCGTCCATCGTGTTCGACAGTCGCCAGGCCAGCACCTTGCGGGTTGCCCAGTCCATGATCGCCACCAGGTACAGGAAGCCCCGGCGCATCGGGATGTAGGTCACGTCAGCGCACCACACGTGATTGGGCCGGTCGATCACCAGCTTGCGCAGCAGATACGGGTAGACCCGGTGTTGCGGGTACGGACACTGGTGCGCGGCCGTTGGTAGATCGGCGTCAGGCCCATCTTCTCCATCAGCCGTCGTGCCCGGCGGCGACCAACCTCATGGCCTGCACGGCGCAGGTGCCGCGCCATTTGCCGGCTGCCGTACCACGGGCAGTCCAGGAACGTCGCGTCGATCATCGTCAGCGTCTCGTCGGTCTCCGGCACCGGCGCATAGTAATAGGACGAGCGGCTGATCCGCAGCAGGCTGCATTGCGCCCTGATCGATAGGTGGTGGTGAGCAGGTTCGACCATCGCCCGCCTCCGATCCACGCTCATCGACCGAAGGGACACCCTGATTTACCCGTTTCGGTGACGCGATGAGCGTGAGGCGGGCAGGTATGGAGCAGACG
>NZ_JARESE010000017.1 GCF_029076845.1 Novosphingobium album (ex Liu et al. 2023) | reverse complement strand
CGCCGGCGGCGGCCGTTCGGGGATTCGCCGCCGCCGACGCATCGCCCGGCGGGGTGCCGGACGACCGGGGGGTCTCGATCGGGTAGATGTCGGGCCGCAGCTCGTGACGCGAAATGCCGGTGGCGGCCTCGACTGTGAGGACATGCTCGGCGGGGAGAGGTCGGCTGTGGCGCACCATCTTCGAAATGCCCTGCTGCGATATGCCGATCAGTCGGCCCAGCGCGGTTTGGGAGCCCAGAGCTCGAATCGCACGCTGAAGGGGTTCAACTTTGGGTGAGTCGGTCATTGCGCTTTGGTAGTAACAACCAAAAGCGTGAGTCGCAACAACCTAAATTCAATTTTTCACGACAACGTGAGTGGTAAACCCTCGGCATGATCGTCGCCGACCGACTGCGAAGCACGCTTGCCAAGCGAAATATCTCGCAGGCCGAGTTGGCGCGTCGCGTCGGTGTTTCGCAGCAAACCATCGCAAAGCTAGTCGGGGGAAGTGCCTACAATTCGCGGTACCTGCACAAAATTGCCCGTGAGTTGGCGACGACGCCTGCTTACTTGACCGGTGAAACAGATGACCCGGAGAATAACGGGCCCCGTGACCAATTCACGGCGGAAGAACGAGATTGGGTCGATCTACTTCGTAATCTGGGGCCGGCTGACCGAAAGGCCGCGCTACAACTTGTGCGGACGATTGCGCACAGTGCCCGATCGCCGACGCTGCAGGTTCCGGGGGCAGATTACAGGGGGGAGGGGCAATGAAATCGCTATTCGCGGCTATTTGGCTGCTCGGACTGGGGGCGATAGCCGCCGACGTACCAGTGTGCGGGACCGCGCTCGCGGCAGCATGTTGCAAGATATGCAAAAAGGGCAAGGCTTGCGGTAACAGCTGCATCTCGCAGGACAGCGTCTGCCATCAACCACCGGGGTGCGCGTGCAACGGATGAACGGGGAAAACGGGCAATGAATGAGGAAACCGAGGCGCAGAGGATGCTTCGGGCGCAGCGGGAGTGGGAACGAGCAAGTCGTCAGGGCGATAAGAGAACGTCCAATGTCTGGGAATACGCGACGACCGATCTCACTACTGGGAAAATCATACTTCTAAGCCTGTGCGCGCTAATAATAATTGTCGTCGCTGGCACTGTCGTGGAGATGATCGTCGACCCCGAGGGATACGCTGAGCGCGAAGCGCAATACGCAGCTTCGAAACAGGCTGAAATAAATGCTCGCAAATTGGTTGAGCATGAAAGGCAGGCTGCGGAGAACGAACAGCGCAACAAAGGTCTCCATTGCCTCTCTAAGTGGGACGGATCGAATCGCTCCACCGTACGACAGGTCAAGGAGATGCTGCGGGAACCATCGAGCTTCGAGCATGTCGAAACGGCTATCTATCCCAATGACAACGGCGAACACGGTCTCTGGATGAAGTATCGCGCGCGCAACGGCTTCGGCGGAATGAATGTCGAGAGCATCTACGCGCGGGTCGATCATGAGACCTGCGAAGCGCGCGTGCTGCCGAATGGGCCAGGCAGTCCAGTCTTGGGGTCAACCGTACATCTCAGGAGATCAGGCGTTGGGCGAGCTTGAGCAGCACCTGCGCGAGGCGCAGGCGAAGATAGCG
>NZ_JARESE010000016.1:7689-28243 GCF_029076845.1 Novosphingobium album (ex Liu et al. 2023) | reverse complement strand
GGCGCGGCCACCTATCGGCCATCAAAATTGACGCCGACCGGACTCCGTAATCGTCGCGCTACAGGCTGAACGCGGCACAATGGCTGGAACCTGCCAGCGACAGTTTCTGGAACTGGCTGGCACCAGCGACGAAGAACAAGAAGCCGCAAGCGACCAAAGGCAAGCGGGCCTTCGTCACGACCATGGATGACGGCACGCCGGTTTTTGCCAATGTGGAACTGGCAGGGCGCAAGCTGATCGTCGAGGTAAACAGTGCCGCCCGCGCGGAGCGAGCAATTACCCAGATGGGCGAATGGCTTGGTGATTGCGTGAGCGCGCCTATGGCCGAAATCCGGACGCTCGATCAGGTTATGGCCGACGATGCCGCCCGCACGCCACAGGACGAGGCGCTGGATATTCCACCGCATGAAATGGAGCGCATCGTTCACGATATGCTGACCCGTGAATATACGAAAACGCTCGATGAGCCGGTCCCAGCCCTCAGCCACAAGACGCCACGCGTTCTGGCCTGTACAAAGGCGGGGCGGGTAAAGGTAGCCGACTGGCTCAAATATATCGAAAATGGCGCGGCAAAATCGGGCACCGCCGATCCGATGGGCACCTATGACTTTACATGGATGTGGGAAGAACTGGGGCTTAGCGACCTCCGGCGGTAACGGCCATCATGCGGTTCTTGAAATGTTCTCGCTTAGCGTTGTCTGGCGTACCTTCCACGCGATGCCCTCTTGCAGGATCGGCCAGAGCTGGATGCCATAGCCGGCCATCAGGCCCATTGCGCGCTCAACGGGATCGAGACGGCCGAGCGCGGCGAACTCATCGAGCAGGAACAGGATGGGCCGTTCGGGCTTGCCCGGTGCGCGCGCGAGATCGGTGAGGCTTTGAGCCACCATCAGGCGCAGCCAGCGGGCATAGGCAGCGAGGCGATCGGGCGGGAGGACGAGGAACACGGTCGCCGGCGTCGCCTTGAGATCGGCGAACGCGAAATCCGATTTTCCCAGCACCGCCGTCATGCGCGGGGAATCGAGGAAATGGGTATGGCGCTGCGCGGCCGACAGCACGCCGGCGGCTTCGCGATCGGACTTGCCGAGGTGGCGGTTGGCGGCGCGCGCGATCAGACCCCGCGCATCCGTGCTGCGCGACATTTCCCGGAGCATCTTCTGGAAATTATCGGGCGCGAAGGTGAGGCAATCGCGCACGGCTTCCAGCGTGCGGTCCGCGCCTTGCGCTTGTCCGTCGCAGGCCACCCACAGGAGGATGCCGGCGATCAGCGCCTTGGCTTCCTCGTTCCAATGCGCCTCGCCCGCTTCGCCGGGAACGTCATAGACCAGCGCGTCGGCGAGCGTCATGGCGTCGTCGGCGAGATCGAGGCCGCCAGGGTCGAGGCGATCGAGCGGGTTGAACGCGGCCGAGGGGAGGCCGGTGACGCCGAACGGGTCGAGGACATGGACCGGGCCGAAGCGGGCGCGCTGGCGTGCGGTGACGATGGCGTTCTCGCCCTTGGGGTCGATGCAGACGACCGGGCCGGGATAGTCGATGAGGTTGGGAATGATCGTGCCCACGCCCTTGCCGGTGCGGGTGGGCGCGATCGTCAGCAGATGGGCCGGGCCGGCATAGCGCAGCAGCTTGCCTGACTTGCGGTCGCGGCCGATCAGCAGGCCCTCGCTTTGCGCGAGCGGCCGGGCTTCCGCGTCGGTGGCGAAGCGGGCCGAGCCGTGGGTGGCATCGCCTTCCGGGCCGCCATATTTGAGGATCAGCGGTTGGAACAACGCGCGCAGGCCCACGAGGATGATGACCAGGAAGGTGAGCATCATCACGATTTGGTAAATGTTGGAATCGCGGGCGAAGCCGAGCAGCGAGTGCAGCACGAATTGCATACCGCCGCCAAGCACGATGCCGACGATCAGGAACAGGACGGCGACCCGAAACAGATGGCGGATGAGCGCGATCGGGCTGAGGGTCAGTGCCGTGATCGCCCATATCGGATTCTGACGCGATATGCGGGCGACGTTGCGGATCGCGCGGCCGAGCTGGCGCAGCCATTCCATGTTACGCCCTCCCGATCGGCGTGATCGCCAGCGCCGGGTCGGCGTCGGGATGGTCGAGCAGCTTGAGGACGATCGCGGTGGCGAGGGGAGGGGGCACGGCCTCCTCGCGCAGCATGTCGAACAGTGCATCTTCGTCGGGCGTCAGCGCCATGTCTTCGATCGCGAGGTTGGCGCGGGATTCCGCATCGGCTTCGCGCCAGGCCGCGACCTCGGCCAGCGAACCGCGCTTGAAATACAGCGCACGGACCTCGGCCCGGATCGCCGCGATATCGAGTTTGCTCATTGCGCCTCGCTCCCTTCCGCGTCCGCATCGAACGCGCGTTTGCCGCGCCGCTTCCAGAGCGCCAGCACGTCGCCGGCACGGTCTCCCCGTGCCTTGCTCGCCAGCTCCAGCAGCGCGCCGTAAATGGTCGCGCGATCGTCGTCGGCGAGATCGACCAGGCCCGCCTTCTGGACGAGGCCGCCCAGCTCGATCAAATGGCGGGTGCGTTCGCGACGTTGCACGACCCATCCTCTCGTATCGGCGCGCCGCTGTCCGGCCTCAGTCCTGCGAACCGCCTGGACCAGCTTCGCCTCTGCCGTCATCGTTGCTCGCAATGCCTTTGCCAGCCTTGCGCCCGCGCCCTTGAAAGAAGGCGACGCCCTTCGCGCGCCATGCCTCCTTTGCTTGTGCGTTCGCTTCCACGGCGGCGGCGAGCGCCCCGGCGAGCGTATCGAGATCGAGCGCATCGGCTCCGGTTGCCGTCACCAGCTCGCCGAGTTGCTGAATCTTCTTCGCCTTGATAGACTTGGCCTTGTCGTTCAGCGCCCGCAATTCGGCGTCATAGTCGCGCGTCTTTCGCATCATTCTCTCCCTCGCGCCCGTTGAACAGAAGCTACACAGTAGCACGATCGCGCTGGCAGGACAGCGGTTCCGAACAAGAAATGCGGTAAAGTCAATCACGCGAACGGCAGAGAGTGTGAGTGCGCGCTTATACGTCGTTGCCAACGTGCGCTAAGAAAGGCAGTATAGTGGCCGTCATGGCGATCTACCATTTCTCGGCCAAGGTCATCAGTCGCGCCAGCGGATCGAGCGCCGTTGCCAGCGCGGCCTATCGCGCGGCGGAACGGCTGCACGATGACCGGCTCGGGCGCGACCATGATTTCTCGAACAAGGCCGGTGTCGTCCATTCGGAAATCATGCTGCCCGAAGGTGCGCCGGAGCGTTTAAACGATCGCGCAACCTTGTGGAACGAGGTCGAGGCCGGCGAGAAGCGCAAGGACGCGCAGCTTGCCCGCGAGGTGGAGTTCTCGATTCCGCGCGAGTTGAACCAGCAACAGGGCGTCCAGCTCGCCCGCGATTTCGTCGAAAAGCAGTTCGTCGAGCGCGGCATAGTCGCGGACCTCAATGTGCATTGGGACATGGGCAAGGACGGGCAAGCGAAACCCCACGCGCATGTCATGCTGTCGATGCGCGAAGTAGGGCCGGAGGGCTTCGGGCCGAAGGTGCGCGAGTGGAACAGCACGGCGCTCTTGCAGGGGTGGCGCGAGGCGTGGGCCGATCATGTCAACGAGCGGCTTGCCGAGCTGGATATTGATGCTCGCATAGATCACCGGACCCTGGCGGCGCAGGGGATCGACCTTGAGCCGCAGCACAAGATCGGGCCGGCAGCGTCGCGGATGCCCGAACAGGGGCTTGAGGCCGAGCGGGTCGAAGACCATGCCCGGATCGCGCGCGAGAATGGCGAGAAGATCATTGCCCGCCCGGAAATCGCGCTGGACGCGATCACGCGCCAGCAGGCCACGTTCACCCGGCGCGACCTGGCGCAGTTCGCGTTCCGGCACAGCGACGGCAAGGATCAGTTCGACCAGGTGATGAGCGCGGTGCGAACCTCGCCCGAGCTGGTGGCGCTGGGCAAAGACGGGCGCGGCGAGGATCGCTTTACGAGCCGCGACATGATCGAGACGGAGCAGCGGTTGGAGCGCGCCGGCGATCGGCTTGCCGATCGAGCGGGGCATGGTCTCCCGGCAACGTCGCTGCAAAATGGGGGGCGGGACGCTGCCGGGAGTGATGGCCTGATGCTGGGGGACCAGCAACGGGACGCGCTGGCGCATATCACCGGCAAGAACGACCTGGCAATTGTCGTCGGCTATGCCGGCACCGGCAAATCGACCATGTTGGGCGTTGCGCGCGACGAATGGGAGCGGGCGGGCTATCAGGTGCGCGGCGCGGCCTTGTCCGGCATCGCGGCCGAGGGGCTTGAAGGCGGTTCCGGCATTCAGTCGCGCACGATCGCCAGCATGGAATATCAGTGGGAGCAGGGCCGCGAGCTGCTAGGCCCGCGCGACGTACTGGTGATCGACGAGGCCGGCATGATCGGCACGCGCCAGATGGAGCGCGTGCTTGGCGAGGCCGAGCGGGCAGGGGCGAAGGTCGTTCTTGTCGGCGACGCCGAGCAGTTGCAGGCAATCGAGGCCGGCGCGGCGTTCCGGTCCCTTGCCGAGCGCCACGGCGCGGCCGAGATCAACGAGGTTCGCCGGCAGCATGAGGACTGGCAGAAGGACGCCACCCGCGCGCTGGCGACGGGCAGGACCGGCGAGGCGATCCATGCCTATGAGCAGCATGACATGGTCCACGCGGCCGAGACGCGCGAGGCTGCACGGGCCGAGCTGATCGACACATGGGACGCGCAGCGCGTCGCCGATCCCGACAAGACGCGGATCATCCTCACCCACACCAATGCCGAGGTGCGGGATTTGAACCAGGCCGCGCGCGATCGGTTGCGCGATACCGGCGAGCTGGGGGCGGACGTGCGCGTGTCGGCCGATCGCGGCGCGCGCGAGTTCGCCCAGGGCGACCGCATCATGTTCCTGAAAAACGAGCGCGGGCTTGGGGTGAAGAACGGCACGCTGGGGAGGGTCGAGCGCGTGTCGCCCGACAGCATGGCCGTTCGCCTTGACGATGGCCGGAGCGTCGCGTTCGACCTGAAAGATTATGCCCATGTCGATCATGGCTATGCGGCGACCATCCACAAATCGCAGGGGGTGACGGTCGATCAGGGGCATGTGCTGGCGACGCCGGGGATGGACCGCCATTCGGCCTATGTGGCGCTGTCGCGGCACCGTGACGGGGTGCAGCTCCATTACGGCCGCGACGACTTCGCCGACGATCGCCGGCTTGTCCGCACGCTGTCGCGTGAGCGGGCGAAAGATATGGCGTCCGACTATGGCCGCGATCCCGACACCCAGGCGCGCAGCTTCGCCGATCGTCGCGGCCTGTCGGGCGAGATCCGCGTTGCGGATGCGCCCGTCCGCAAGGGCGTGGAGCTTCCTGGCCCGGGCGGGGGCACCATGCGCCAGATGGGCGAAGATTCACGCACGCGCGATGCCGGCGACGGCCGCGGCGCTGGCGAGGCGAAGGCCGCAGGCGAGCGACAGCCGCGGCGAGGCATGTTCGACGGATTCAGGCCGCGCCCGCCCGAGCGAGCGGCCGAGCCGGCGCAGAGTGCGAAGGAAAAGGCGGCTCCCAAGCGCGGCATGTTCGACGGGCTGAAACTGTCCCACCGCACGCCGGCGCCGACGCCGGCGAAGGAAGTCCCGGCGCGTGCCGATCGCGGCGAGGACCGCGCCTTTACGCGCGCGGTCGAGCGGGCTTCGCGTTCGGCCGAGGCGGTATTGCAGGCTCGTGCATCGGGCGGGCCGGTGCTCGAGCATCAGAAAGTCGCGCTCGAGCGCGCGACCGAGGCGCTGGATCAGATCAGGCCGGAAGCCTCGCGCGATATGGCGTCGGCGATGCAGCGCGATCCCGGCTTGCTGCGCGAGGCAGCAGCGGGGCGCAGCGGCCCGATGGTCGAGGCGATGCGCCAAGAGGCGCGCGTGCGTGCCGATCCGAATTTGCGCGCCGATCGGTTTGTGGAGCGCTGGCAACAGCTCTCCCAGGACCGCGACCGCCTCTATCGCGCTGGCGACATGACGGGCCGTGAGAAGGCGGGCAAGGAAATGGCGGGCATGGCGAAAAGCCTTGAGCGCGATCCCCAGGTGGAATCGATCCTGCGCGGCCGCACCCGCGAGCTGGGGCTTGAAATGGGCATGGAGCGCGGTCGCGACCTTGGCCGCCAGTTGACGCAGGATTTGGGGATTGGCCGTGATCGCGGGTTGAGCCGGTAAGGAGAAACGACAAGTGGGCGAGGATGATGGTTTCGATGACGCCGACGATCCGACACAGGCATTCGCGCGGGTCGAGGATCGGTTGGCGTCAGTGCATGGCGAGGTGACGTTGCTGCGCGCCGCGATCGAGGGGCTGACCGCTGCGCGCGAGAATATCGAGATTCCCGACTATGAGCCGACGCTTGAGCGCACCGAGAAGATATTGGTGGCGCTTGCCCAGCGGATCGATCCGATCGCCAAGAGCCCGGCCCTAGCCATGACGCCCGACAACATGGCGGGCCAGATCGCCTCGGCCGCTACGGCCGCGCGCCGCGAGGATGCGCGTCTTGTCGCCGAAGCCCGATCGGCCTTGGACCAGACCACGCGCGAGCTTGGGAATCGGCTCGCATCGGCGCGGCGCGGCGACGAGCAGAACCGCTGGCTCTATCTGTTCGGCGGCGGCGGCCTGGTGCTGGGGATGCTGCTATGGGCGGCGCTCGCCGGCTTCGTCGCGCGCACCATGCCGACAAGCTGGCATTGGCCCGAGCGCATGGCGACGCGGACGCTTGCCGCACCGACGATGTGGGATGCGGGGCGGCATTTGATGATGACCGACAGCCCCGACACATGGGCGGGAGTCGTCGCGGCGGTGAAGCTCGCCGGTGACAACCGTGAACCGATCGACGCGTGCCGCAGGTCCGCCACCAGGGCGAAGAAGCCGGTGCGCTGCACGATCGAGGTGAAGGCAGGGGAATAGCTTGGAGTTCGGCCGTCCGGGCAGCGCCGGTATCAGGGTCGAGGCTCGTCGCCCTCGTCCATCCAGCCCGGCCAGCAATCCAGCTCGGCTTCCATCATGGCCGTGAACACGATCGCGGCGGCCTTGATGTTGTCCTCTGGCGCATCCTCGGCGAAAAAGGCCGCTCCGGCCTGCTGCATCGTTTCGCTGGGCGTCCGCATAACCTTGACCAGCGCATAGGCTGCTCGCAGCATCTCGATTTCGCTTCTCGGAGTAGCGCCGCACTCCGCGACGACGTGATACAGGAAGCGAGCGACGCGCTCGATCATGGCTCCAGGAGGGGCCGGATCGCTGCCTTGGTCCGGCCCTCCTTCATGTCAGTAATTGTAGCTCGATCCATAATAGCCATAGACCTCCTGGCCATAGGCTCGATCGAACGTGGGCTCCTGGCCGGCCCGGTAGCTGGGGCCGCCTTCGAACTGCTCCTTCGTCAGATTGACGACATAGCCGCCCTTGTCGGTGTCATAGGTGAGCTGGTCCCAGGGCAGCGGATGGTATTCGTCGCCGATGCCAAGGAAGCCGCCGAACGACATGACGGCATATTCCGCCCGGCCGGAGCGCTTATCGACCATGAAATTGTAGACGGAGCCGAGCTTGTCGCCGTTGCGGTTATAGACGGCGGTGCCCTCGACCTTGTTGGACGCGATCAGCCGATCGGTTTCGTCGGTCGCTATGTTGGTGTCTGCCATTTTGCAGTCTCCTTTCATTCAACGAGAACGACGGAGCCCGGAAGGGTTTCCGCCAAGATTGGCATCCACGGGATTCTGGCGCCGTGCCGGCGCATCATGTCCCGAGAAGCCGGCAATTCGACAATCATAAGGACGAAAGGGCGATCCGCTGCCTTGGCGCTGGAAGGCACAGTTGGCCGATCGCAGCGCTCCGCCTTCCGGTCGATGATGGTTCACAGGACGCCGCCGGCGGTGCGGCGCACGTCGGGGCTTCGCCCGTGAGGGCGGCGCGGGCGATGTTCATCGCGCGCTCGTGTCGAAATGGATACCCCGGGAAAGCCTCGCGCCAGATTTTCTCGGCCATCGATGCAAGTTCCTTCGGCGTCGGCGGCCGAGCATCGCGGATGCACGCGATCAGGGCGCGCGGGAACAGGCGCTCCACCATTCACTCTCCGATTCTGTTTCGGGGGCTATAGCACGGATGCTGCCTCGATCGAACGGCAGGGGACCAAGCGGGCCGCGAATGGGCTGAACCAGCACCATTCCCGGCTTGCGCACCCTATATTACCTGAGGGCAGGAAAAGCCTGTCCGGAGAACAAGATGCCGCCCGATGTGCCCGCCCGCGTTTCCCCGATTGCCATTCCCGACGATCATTTCGGGGCGGCACTGATCGAGCAGACGGCTGCGCTCAGCGCCTATGCCCGGCGGCTGACCGGGGGCGGTGCGGACGCCGACGACCTCTTGCAGGACACCATGCTGCGATGCTGGACCGCGCGCGCCAGCTTTGCGGCCGGAACCAGCCTGATCGCCTGGACGCGAACCGTGATGAAGAATAGCTTCCTCACTGGCCTTCGCCGCGCCCGTTTCCATGCGGACCTGCCCGATGAAGCACGCGACCGGATGCTGGGGGTGGACGAGACCCAGAGTCTCGCCATTTGGCTGCGCGATACGGATTGGGCGCTGAGCGAACTCCCGCCCGATCAGCGCGAGGCCGTGCTGCTGGCGAGCCAGGGTGTGTCGATCGAAGAGGCGGCGATGCGACTCGGTGTTGCCCCAGGGACGGTCAAGAGCCGCGTCGCACGCGGGCGGGCTCGGCTGCGCGCGCTCATCGAGGAGCGATCGACGCCGCTGCTGGCCGACAGGACCGGCCAGGACAAGCCCGCGCCGGTGGCCGATCGGCCTATCCGGCCGAGAAAGAAGAAGAAGCGGGACTGGCGAGGCGTGACGATCGGCTGAAGCGTCGAGGAGCCGCCGGCGTTTTGCTTTTGCCGGCTAGCGCAGCGCATCTCGGGCCAGTGCGGGGCAGTTGGCGGCGGGTGCCGGTGCGGCGCGGCCTTCGTCGTCCTTGGTGCGCAGCGCGCCGAACAGCGATCCGATCTTGTCGAACAGTCCCTTTTTGCCGGGTATCTTGCCTTTGTCGTTGACGATCGCAACGCTCGGTTTCGAGAAGGTCCCGCCAACCTGAATTTTGGCGGCGAGCTGGACCGGATCAGGATGCTTGGATCGGCCCGACAGCAGCAGGGCGAGGCTTTCGTTGGCGAGGGAGATGTCCCCCTTGCCATCGGCGCGACCGACAGGCGTGTCGAGAAGGAGCGCGCGCGGCTTCATTCCGCCGTTCCTGGCAGCGAAGTCGGCAATGACGCAATGGACGGGCACCTGGGCGGCGTCGCCCCCACCGGCGAGCTGACCGATGCTCTTGAGCACATCGCCGCTCGCGAAGATGGCAAGTTTGCGCTGCATGGTGCCGCCGGTCATCGCAAGCCCCACCCGGCCCGATGCGTTGGCAAGCGCGCTGCGAATTTCCCGGCCATGGCCGGTCAGGGCTATGCGCAGTTCAACCGGCCCGTCGATTGCGGCCGGGTCGCCCGACAGGTCCGCAAACCGCGTGCCCTTCTGGCGGAGATCGAGCGTGAGCTTGGGATCGCCTTCGCCACGATGATCGACCACCATCCTGCCCGAGATGGTCCCCCGGCTGAGCTGGATGACAAGCGGGTCCAGCGTGAGGCGGCGATGGTCGAGCCTGAGGGTTCCCCGGAAGCCTTTGAACAGGCTTGGATGGTTCAGCAGCAATTCGCGGGCGGAGACGCGCAGCGTCCCGTCCAGCTTGTGCAGCTTCCTGAGATCGATCCTGGTGTCGGGAATGACGCGCGGGCCGATCTGTCGGCGTTTCGCGGCAGCGCGCGCTTTGCCTTTGTTCGATGACAGGTCGTCGAAATCGAGCCGGCCCGCATCGAGATGCCCATCCAGCAACGTGCGGCCGTCGCGTTTGCGCACCATCGCCGCGCCCGTCATGTCGGAGCGCCCGATCGTTCCTGCAAGGGACCGGATGTTCCAATCCTTGTCGTCATGCCGCACCCGCGCCTTCAGCGTGAAGGGCTGCGTGCCGAAAAGGCCTGCCTCGATCACATCGTCCAGGGTCTTGAGGTTATCGCCCCGCGAGACGATCGCGGCGGCGAAATGATCGAGGTCGAGCGGATGATCCATCTGGCCGTCAGCCGCAAAGTCGAGCAACGGCGATTTGATCGCGAGCCGGAAGGGATAGAGCCGATTGGGATCGCGGTTGTCGATCGCCGCGCCGCGAAAGGATAGCGTCATCGGCCGTCCGCGATGGAGTCCGGTGCCGTCGACCCAAAGACCCCGCATCGGATCGGCCGCAAAGCCGGCCCTCGTCACCTCCATATGGCGCTTGGCGTCCTTCAGGGTGAGACGACCGTTCGTGACCGTCAGATGCGCAATGCGCGGCGGCGCGGATGACGACTTGTCATCCTTGTGGCTTCCCTCCCAGTTGGCCTTGCCCTTCTCGTCGCGGACAAGGTTCAGCGTGACGCCGCGCAGATCGATGGAATCGGGGCGCAGCGCACCGCGCAGCGCGGAGAGCAACGGCGCGCGGATGATCGCCTCATCGATGCGGGCAAGGTCGCCCGTCCCTGCCCAGGCGGGCTGTGCCACGCGCACGCCCAGGACACGGATACGCGGGTGCAGCGTGAAATGGTCGAGCCGCTCGATTCCGGCGATGCTGACGGGCGCACCGAAGCGCGCCGATAGTTGCTGTTCGGCTAACCCGCGCAAAAAGCCGAAGGGGGCAAGGGCAAGAACCAACAGGCCGATTGCAAGCACAAGCGCGGCGCCCAGCGCCGCTTTTCCCAACCATCGCGGAATAAACCCGTTTCCTCTGAAAAGCCGCGACGATCCCCGGCGCTGCGTTGTGCGTCGGGAACACGTCGGGGTGACGCTTCGTTCCTGAAATACCCGGATCAGGAGGCACCCATGGGCAAATTAACCGACAAGATCAAAGGCAACGTCAACGAGACAATCGGCAAGGCCAAGCAGAAATCCGACAATCCCGAGACTCGGGACGAGGGTGCCGGTCAGGAAGTCAAGGGCAAGGCCCAGCAGCTCAAGGGCAAGATCAAGGGCGCGCTTGGCGACGACATCTGACCGCTATACGGCTTTGTCC
Organism: Novosphingobium album (ex Liu et al. 2023); assembly: GCF_029076845.1. Lineage (GTDB taxonomy): Bacteria > Pseudomonadota > Alphaproteobacteria > Sphingomonadales > Sphingomonadaceae > Novosphingobium. The sequence continues at coordinate 17,151 of NZ_JARESE010000016.1, read as the reverse complement.
CGATTGTGGTTGGCTATAGCGCATGGCTTCGACATATCAGGAACGGGTGAGGCTGGGATCGACAAGCGATGCCGGCCTCACCGATGTTCGTGCGGAGCCCAATATTCATAGTCGGCATCGACGGCTGTAGGCGACGCCGCGAAGAAATCCACGCCGTGCGAAACCGGCGTCGATCGCGGCCTCAAGACGCCGCTGGGCCGGCGCCGCGCCCGTAACTTCCCGCACGAGCCCCCGGAAGGGAATGATCGCGTTGATGACGGTCTTGCCGCCGGCCTCGGCGAGCTTGCCCGCTCTGTTTTCCTTTTTCTCGTTCCCGATCGTATAATCGGGGCCGAGAACCTCGTTCAGCTCCGTGATCGCCTGGGTGAGATGCCGGCATCGGCCGAGCCCGGCAAGCCCATAAGGGTCCTCATGCGCAGCTTCGAGAACCGGCGGGATTTTCGTCCTGGCGACCCCCACGTCCCGCGCGGGCTGGGTGACGATTTCTCCACCCCGCTTGATGGTGGCATCGGGCTGAGCCTGCTGTGCTGGCTGCGTCTGCTGCGCCCAGGCCGGCGCGGCGAACAGAGCGGCGAGCATGGCAATGGGAAGGAAACGGACTCGGGTTCTCATATTTCGGTCTTGGCCTTCTTGGGCAGGAGGAGATGGACAGCGGTTCCCTCGCCGACCGCGCTGTCGATCCGGACATGACCGCCAGATTGGCTGATGAAGCCGTAGACCTGGCTCAAACCCAGCCCCGTGCCCTCATTTTCGCCTTTAGTCGTGAAGAAGGGCTCGAAAACCTGGGCCAGCACGTCCTCGCTCATGCCGCAGCCGGTGTCGCGGATCGAGACCCTTACGAAGGAGCCGGAATCCGTTTCAGCATCCTCGGTCGCGTTGCTCGTTTCGATGATGAGCGTGCCTTTGCCGGCCATGGCGTCGCGCGCATTGACCGCGAGGTTGAGGATGGCCACATCCAATTGGTTCGCATCGATATGAATCGGGCTCAGCGCCGGATCGAGAACGCAACGAGTCTCTACGCCTCTGCCGAGTGTTCGCTCCAGCATCTGCGTGAGCGCGCTGATGCGCTGGTTGAGATCGACGGCCTCCGGAGAGAGCGGCTGCCGCCGGGAGAAGGCCAGGAGCTGTTGCGTCAAGGCCCCTCCATTCTGGGCGCGCTCCAACATTCCTTCGATCAATTGATTGATTTTCGGGCTTGCCGGGTCGCGGTCGATCTCCTTTTCCAATAGCCGCAGGCCGGATGTGACCACGGCCAGAAGATTGTTGATGTCGTGCACGATGCCGGCGGCAAGCCGGCCGACCGCCTCCATCTTCTGCGACTGGCGCAGGCGCTCGTCCTCGGCGCGGCGGACAGAGATGTCACGAAGACTGGCGAGCAGCGCCTGCCGTCCATCCCAATGAATATCGACCACCCGCATCTCGACTTGAGCCGGCTTCCCGCCCTGCCGATGAACGGTAATCTCGGCCGTGTCGCCGGACACGACAGGCCGGCCGAGCGGAACATGGAGCAGCACGTCGAGCGGTTTGCCGAAGATTTCGGCAGCGGCAGGATTGGCGTAAAGAACGTCACCGACGAGATTGACCACCAGCACACCATCGGCGCTGCTCTCGATCAGGAGGCGGAAGCTGGACCGGCTGAAGTCCGGCGCGGACGCATGAGGGGCGACGGTTTCCGCCACGGTGTCGCGGGCATGGGATGATCCCGGCGTCATGCCGTTGCAGGTCCTGGCAGGACGGAATCGCTGAAAATGTCGGGCGAGCCCTCGAACGCGTCTCCGAGATGCATGCCGTCGCCGTCGATGGTGAAGCGCCTGATCTGCTTGTCATGTTCGCTGCCGCGCATCTTGAGCACCATCAGGCCCCGGTGCATGAACTGCGCCTGCTGGATGTAGCGCAGCAGGATGATAGAATCGGTCAGCGTTGAGATATGCTGTTCGCTGACGCTTTGGCCGCCGACCAGCGATTTGTCGGTCGCCGTGCACAGGCCGGCAATCTCATGTTTCTTGATGAACGACGTCAGGCTGATGAGGAACTCGCGGAAACCCGTTTCGGGGGCGATGCGCTCCAGCGCCGAGAGACTGTCGATCGCGAGGCGGTCGGGCTTGAACTCCTCGACCAGCTCGCGGATCATCAGCAGATGGTCGGGCAGGCTTTGGGCTTCGGGATAGAGGCACACGACCTTCAAACGCCCTTCCGCTTCCAGCGCCTCGAAATCGACGCCCCAGCTTTTCGCGTTGCGGAAAAGCTGGCCCCGGCTTTCCTCATAGCCGATGAGCAGCGCCCGTTCGCCGGCGGCGGCGCCGCCGGCAAGGAAGTTCGTGACGAGGAGCGTCTTGCCGGTGCCGGTCGCGCCGCTCACCAGGGTCACGCTGTCGCGGAAAAAACCGCCGCTCGTCATCCGGTCGAGCTCGGCGTTGCCGCTCGTCACCCGCTTGGTGCTCGATTGCTGTTCGAGCCGGAGTGAGGACAAGGGCACCGCCACCATGCCCTCACCACTGACCAGGGTGATCGGCACCTCGCCCTCGACGTGGCGGCTGCCCCGCATCTTGAGAACCTCAATCGTGCGGCGGCGGCGTTCGCGATCGAGCGCATTGCGCAGGATCACCACATTGTCGGCGACGAACTCCTCGATCCGGTGACGCGAGATGTCGCCATATTCGCTGTTGCGCTCGGCCGTCATCAGCACGGTCAGTCCCTCGCGCTTGAGCGCGGAAGCGACGCGGAGCAGCTCGCGCCGGATGGCGTTCTGATCGGCCACGAAATGATGAAAGAGCTGGGTCAGAGAGTCGAGGACGATACGCTTGGCGCCGATGCCCTGAACGGCATGCAGGATACGGGCGAGCAGGCCGGCAAGATCGAACTCCCCGACGACAAGCTCGTCCTGATCGCGCGGGCTCGCATCGACGAAGGCCAGCTTCTTGGCATTCTGCCAGCCCCGGATATCCCAACCGAAGCTCGCCATATTGACCTCGATGTCGGCCGATGGCTCCTCGAAGGTGACGAAGACGCCGGGCTCATCAAGATCGGTGATGCCATGCGCGAGAAACTGGGTGGCGAACACCGTCTTGCCGCTTCCCGGCGTGCCGCCGACGATCGTGGTGCGCCCCCGGGGAAGGCCGCCCATCACGAGATCGTCGAAGGCCTCGATGCCGGTCTTCACGCGCTCAAGCACGGGATCGACAATCTCCTCTGCGGTGGTCATGAGGGGGTGTCCTCCTTGCGAAGCCCGAAGAAATCGAGAACCTGGGCGATGTTGCTGAAATCGCCGATCAGACGGCGGGGCGGTTGGATGGCCTCATCGGCAAGCGTGGGCGTCGCCAGGATGCCGGCCGCCTCCGCCGCGTCGGGACGCGCGAGAATGTCGATGACTTCGATGTCGAGGCGATTGCCACACGCATCGAGCAGCCGCTCGCGGCTCTCGATGGCCCGCCGGGCGCCGGGGGTGTCACCGGCCACGTAAAGCCGCAAACCGAGAGGAGGGCGTGCGCCGGATTGCACGGGGTCCATCTCAGGCCTGACGGCGCGCTGGCCGTGCAGAATAGGCGTGCTTCGCGCGATCAATCGAAGCAGCAGCGTTTTTGGTTGGCATGTTGAACTCCCGAGCGTCACTCCAAACCTGCCCTGGAAGCGATGCGAGTCATCGCGGGGTGGCCAGTCTCGGGTTTGTGTCCCCTTGTAGACACAAGTGCCGGGAAGCGTCTGCCCTGTAGTGAACATTTCTCCTGTTCGAGCGTTTTATCGTGTTTCCAAGGGGAGATTGATGCGACCGTGAACGGACCTGATCCCATCGGTAACAACCTGCTCCGCGCGCTCCGGACCGAGGACTGGACTATCTTGCGGCCGCAGCTCGAAGAGTGGTCGGCACCCACAGGCACGCTGCTGCACGAACCCGGCGATACGGTCCGACACGCCTTTTTCCCACGCGGTTCGAGCCTGATTTCCTATCTTGTCGTGTTGGGCGACGGGAAGGCGATCGAGACCGCGCTTGTCGGACGCGAAGGCGCAGTCGGCGGGATTGTCAGCCAAGGCAGGCTCCCGGCCTTTTCGCGCGCGGAAGTCCAGCTTGGGGGCGAGTTTTTCCGGATCGACCTGCATCGGCTCGAAGAGGCGAAAGCACAATCACCCACGTTGAACCATCTGTTCGCACGTTACGCGGATTGTCTCATGGCCCAGGTTTTCCAGTCGGCCGCCTGCAACGCGGCGCATACGATCGAACAGCGAACCGCGAAGTGGCTGCTTGCCGCGATCGACCGGACCGGCGCCGAGGACATCGTGCTTACCCAGGAGCAGCTCGCCGCGATGCTGGGCGTCGGCCGAAGCTATTTGAGCAGGGTCATCCAGGATTTCAGGCAACGGCATCTCATCGAGACGCGGCGCGGTCGCATTGCCGTGCGCGGACCCGACGAGCTGCGCGGACTCGCCTGCGAATGCAACAGCGCGATCAACCAGCATTTCGACGATGTGCTGAAAGGGGTCTACCCGGCCGAAGAAAATGGGAACGCCTCGGGCCGGGAGCGGATTGCCCACAGGAGGGTTATGAGAGCGGCCGGCAAATGAGAATGCGTCTATGTGTCATGTGCTGATAATCGAGGATGAGTGGTTCATCTGCGAATATCTCAAGGAAGTCGCCCATGAAGCCGGCGCTACCTCGATCGCAACCGCCGCCACGCAAGACGATGCTGTCGCAGCCGCGCGCGATGAACCGCCTGCGATCATTCTTTCCGATGTGAAATTGCGCGCCGGCACCGGTCCGCGCGCGGTCCAAACGATCTTTGCCGAGATGGGGTCGATCCCGGTGATCTTCATCACCGGCACGCCCGACGAGTGCCAGCCATGCGATCCGCCGGCCGTGATCCTGGGCAAGCCGGTCGAGGCGCGCCGCGTCATAGAGACATTCAGGCAACTGGCACCCGTCTAGTCGCGCACGCCAAGCCGGGGATTCACGGCCCGTTCTACGTATGATAATGTCCTTTATCATATACTCAAAAGGATGCCGGCATGACCGAGGATGAGGACACGGCTTTCGCCGACAACTACGCCGAGCGCGACCAGGCGAAGACGCTGCGCGAGCAGGCCCGCGCGGGCGGCCTGCGCTTCGAGGCGTATCTTATCGGCGATCAGGCCGATTGGCTGTTGGAGCGGGTCGAGCGCGGCATGTTCCTTGATCCTGCCGAGGCGGTGTTCGCGATCGTCCAGAACTTCATCGAGATGGAGCCGCACCGCGATTTGCGCGACGAGCTGCTACGCCGGATGTTGGAGAGCAGCCTTGAGGACATGAAGGCTGGCCGCGTCCATGACGCCGAGGAGGTGTTTGACGAAATACTCCGCAAGATCGCCGAGCCGCGCCCCGAGGCGGCGCGGTGGGAGAAGATCCAGCGATGAACCAGCTCGCCCCCCTGCCCTCGCCCGAGCTGGCGTTGCCGGCCCTGGTCGCGGCGGCCGACGAGCGCGCGCGGCTTCGCTTTCTTGAGTTCTTCGCCGTCACCATTCGCAACCCGCATACGCGCCGCGCCTATATGCGCGCGGCGGGCGACTTCCTGGCGTGGGTAGCGGAGCGCGGCGTCGCCTCGCTCCCCCAGGTGCAGCCGCTCCATGTCGCGGCCTGGATCGAGGCGCTTGGGCGCGAGCTGGCCGCGCCCAGCGTCAAGCAGCAGCTCGCCGGCGTGCGTCACCTGTTCGACTGGCTGGTGACGGGCCATGTCGTGCCGGTGAACCCCGCCGCGTCGGTGCGCGGGCCGGCGCATAGTCAGCGGCGCGGCAAGACGCCGGTGCTGGCCCCCGACGAGGCGCGGGCCTTACTCGATCGGATCGACATTACCACCCATGCGGGGCTGCGCGACCGCGCCTTGATCGGGTTGATGGTCTATAGCTTCGCGCGGATCGGCGCGGCGCTGACGATGCGGGTGGAGGACGTGTTCATGCAGAACCGTCGCCTATGGGTGCGGCTGCACGAAAAGGGCGGTAAGCGCCACGAAATGCCCTGCCACCACAATCTTGAGGATTATCTGACCGCCTATCTCGATGGGTGCGAGCTGCGCGAGAATCGTAAGGGGCCGTTGTTCCGCACGATCGCGCGCGGGACCAAGCAGTTAAGCGATACGCCCCTGCCCCAGGCCAATGCGTTCGCGATGGTGCGCCGGCGTGCGGCAGCGGCCGGGATCGGCACGGCGATCGGCAATCATTCGTTCCGCGCGACCGGGATCACCACCTATTTGAAGAACGGCGGCACGTTGGAGACGGCCGCGACGATGGCGAACCACAGCTCGACTCGGACCACCCAGCTCTACGACCGCCGCCCCGATGACGTGACGCTGGACGAGGTGGAGCGGGTGTTGATCTAGGCGGCCATGGCCGGCGCGCATACCCAGCGGCCATTTTCCCAATGAAACCCTACCCGCTGCGCGTTGCTGATCGCGGGCGGCTCGCCCTTGCGCCAGAACCCGAGCATCTTGGCCCGGTCGTCCAGATGGGCGTCGGCGACGATCGCGCGGGCGGCCTGGATGAACTGCCCATGCCCGAACACATAGGCCAGCGACCCGGCAGGTAGGCCGGCGAGGCGCGCCAGCGCCGCCTCGCAGCGCCGTAGTAAGGTGCCGAAGCTCTCCGCCCCCTCCCCGTCGCAATAATCAGGATCGGCCGCGCTCCAATAGCGTTCGAGGTGCGGCATCCTCTCGGCGCTGCGCGTGCCGTTCCAGCGCGCCGGTTGCAGATAGGTGAACTCTTCTATCGGCCACATTTCCACCGGCGCGTCGGGAAAGCGGGCGATGGTCGGCGCGGCGGTTTGCCGGGTGCGGGTATAGGGCGACGTGACGATGAGCGCGGGCGCTTGCGTCCAGCTCGCCGCGACCGCGCGCGCCTGTTCGTGGCCCCGCTCCGTCAGCTCGATCGTCGCCAGATCGTGACACGGCACGCCGGCGTTGCCGGTGCTTTCCCCATGCCGGATGAATATCGCTCGCATGGCTATTTCAGCAGCAGGGCGGCGGCCCCCTGCCCTTTCAGCAGTTTGACTGCCGTTTTGTCGAAGGACACGAACGTCTCCCCGCCGTGGAATCGGCCGTCGAAAGCGATCACCCCGTCCGCGAAGTCGCCGCCCGCATCGAGGATAGCTAGGCCCGCTTCCACCGCAGGGCGATTGACGACGACGTTCTCCGCATCGATCACGCCTCGGATCGCGGCGGCAATTTCGGGTCGGGTTTTCTTGTAGAGTCGTTCCAGAACCCAGGCGAGTTCGCACAGTGAATGCACGCTGATAGCAACGTGGCTTGCGCCTTCCATCGCTTCGACGGCGGCGAGGCCCTGCGCTTCGTCGTCCGCCAGCACCAGGCGCAGCAAGACGTTCGTGTCGGCCGTGATCTTCATTTATCGTCCAGACCGGCCACACCCGCAGCAGCGCCCGCTTCCGCGATAGCGTCGTTGATTTCCTCGATCGTGAACCGGGGACCATCGCCCTTCCCCTTGAGCATCCCGTGCAGCGCCCGCCACGAACCCTTTGGCTGGTCCGCTTTCAGTTCCGCCCGCCCATCGGGCAGCAAGTCGAGCCTGATCTTGCCACCGGGCTGGATGCCGAGATGTTTCAGAATATCCTTCCGAAACGTCACCTGGCCCCGCGTGGTCACGCTTAATGTCGTCATGTCATTACCTCCATATCAAATCAGGGTAATGCAGAAACGCATTATTTTCAAGGCCAATCCTGATCGCCAATAATAAGCGACTAAGCGCCTACCGCTGGCGCGGCACCGTGGCTCTACTCGCTTCGCTCCCCAAGCCCGCAAGCGGTCTTGGCACAAGGTGACGATCCACATGGCGGAAGCGAGATCGCGTGCGCGGATCTCGCGGGCGATGTGCCGGCGTGCGCCGGCGTCGATGTTCGTTCGAGGGGGAAAGGCGGTCCCGGCCGCCTCTCCTCCGCAACGGGATTAGACGGGGCCGTGCCTCGCTGCGCTGCGGCCGCTCCACCCCCATCGAATCCCGCTGCCCCCCTCTCTTGCCGGCGTTCTTGGGCGTCCGTGTTCCGGCCGATGGCATGGCCATCGCCGGACAGGCGATTTGAAGGAGGAAAATCAGATGGTCCACGAAACCCGCGAAAGCTGGCTCAACGCGGTGGCGCAGGGCATGGCTCCGCTGTTCGAGGCGCTGGACGCCCCCCTGCCCTCGCGCGTGCGCGTCGCGATCGGCTTCACCAGCAGGGGCGCGAAGGGCAAGGCGATCGGCGAGTGCTGGGACAATCGCTTGAGCGCGGACGGGCATTTTGAAATCTTCATCCGCCCGGACCTCGCGCACGCGCCCGACGCGATGCCAGCGCAGATCGCGGCCATCCTCGCGCATGAGCTGGTCCATGCCGCTGTCGGCATCCCGGCAGGGCATGGGAAGGCGTTTAAACGGGTCGCGCAGGGGCTTGGCCTGGTCGGGCCGATGCGCGCCACCACCCCCGGCGAGGCGTTCCTGTCGGCCGTAGCTCCGATCTTGGAGGCTGTCGGCCCCCTCCCCCATGCCCGTCTGGACACGGACGGCGAATCCACCGCGCCCAAGAAGCAGAAAGCCCGGATGCTCAAATGCGAATGCGCGACGTGCGGCTATACCGTGCGGACCGCGCGCAAATGGCTTGAGCAGGCCGGCGCGCCGCTTTGCCCGATCGAGGATCACGGCCGGATGGAGCATGAGCCGCTGGACGACGAAGAAAGCGAGAGCGAAAGCTAAGCGACTAAGCGACTAAGCGACTAAGCATTTAAGCGATGGATTGTCGCCGCTTATGCCGCCTGCGCCACAGGCAGGAACGGCGTGACGGCGGCGAGTGCGCGCGCGATATAGGTGTCCTTCTCGCCCACAGGGGCGACATAGTGCATCGCGTCCCTGGCATCGCCGATCGTTGCCATGCGTGCAATCAGCCACGTCGCCAGATATTGCGAGGCCAGGCATCCCCCGGCGGTCGCTACGTTGCCGTGCGCGACAAACGGCGTGTCCAGCACGTCCACGCCGGCCTCAATGACCCACGGTTTCGTCGTCAGGTCCGTGCAGGCGGGCAAGTCGCCGATCAGGCCGAGCTTGGCGAGAATGAGCGTCCCCGAACATTGCGCGCCAATGAGCTGTCGTGAGGGATCGAGCGTGATCCGCGCCAGCATGTCGGTATCGGCGGCAATCTCGCGCGTCTTGACGCCGCTACCGATCAGCACCGCGTCCGCTTCCGCCGCGAACTCAAGCGGCTTCTGGCGCTGGATCGTGACGCCGTTCATCGACGTGACTTCCGGCGTCGGCGAGGTGATATGTGCCGCCCAGCCCTTTGCCTTCATGCGGTTCACAATCGCGGCTGCGACAAACGAGTCCAACTCGTTGAAGCCGTCGAAGGTGAGAACCGCAATTTGCACAGGAGCCTCCATCATCTTGAATGGTGAGCGGCCATAGCATTTCGAGCGGGCGGGCAAAACGATGTTCGGCTGCACCATACGGGGGGGGGGGGGGGGGGGG
>NZ_JARESE010000016.1:0-7663 GCF_029076845.1 Novosphingobium album (ex Liu et al. 2023) | reverse complement strand
TGCTAAGCGACTAAGCGATATAAGCCGCTTAGTCGCTTAGCAGGAGCCGTTATGCAGACTTGGGCTATCATCGCACAGAAGGGCGGGCAGTCGAAAACGACCATCGCGACCGCCTTTGCCGTGGAGGCCGCCCGCGAAGGGGCGGCGGTCGTGATCCTCGATGCCGACGATCGGCAGGGGTCGGCGCTCTATTGGTCGGAGCGCCGCGAAACCGACGATGTATTGGTGAAGGACAGCAGCGTCGCGGGCTTGCCGCTGCACGTCTCGCGTGGGCGCGAGAGCGGCAAGCTGGATCTTATCATCATCGACACGCCGGCGAACTCAAAGGACATTGCCATGCTGGCGGCCGAGCAGGCCGATTTCGTGGTGATCCCGGTCGCACCGCGCGGCCTCGACGTTCATTCGGTGCTGCAAACCGTCAAGCAGGTGCAGCAGGCGGGAACGCCGTTCGCTGTGATCCTGACGCAAGTGCCCCACCAGGGAGGGGAGGGGACCGAGGCGCGCGCCGGCTTCGCGGCGAAGGGCGTGGCGGTGTTCGATTCCGTGCTGCACTTCCGCAAGGACTTCTACAAGGCGACGCCGATCGGCAAGACCGCGATCGAGCTGGACCCCGAGAGTAAGGCGGCGGCCGAGTTGCGCGCCGCCTTCGTCGAGGCTAAGCGACTAAGCGGTTATGCGAATAAGCCACCAAGCGAGGTAGCGTAATGGCCAAGAAATCGTCGGCCCTGGCCGGAATCTTCGATGATCCCGAACCCGAGGCAGCGCCCCCGTCCGAGCCGGCGCAGCCGGTGGGGGAACCCGCCGCCCGATCGCGGCCGAAGCGGGCAGGGGAGGGCGCGCGGGGCGCATCCAGCGCCGCGCCGGCACGCCGCAGCAGCCATCCCGGCAAAAAGCCGGTGTTGATCCACATTCCCGAGGATATGCACCGCACCTTGCGGCAGCTCAGCGTCGAGGAAGGCGGCGAGCCGCTGACCGTCATCACCGAGCGGCTGTTGCGGCAATATCTCGTTCAGCGCGGCCATACCCGGTTCGCGCCGTGAGCAAGCGCCGCGATCCGAACCCCGAGTTCGATTTCTTCATTCCGTTGATGAACGACCTTCCGCTGAAAGATCAGCGGGAGGTGATGGAGCGGCCGTTTTTCTCGCTCCAGAAGCGCAAGCGCCTCAAGCCGATCGAATATCGCAGCCCGGACGGCGAGGCGTGGGTGAAGGTCGAGGCGATGCCGGCCTATGGCATGGCGACGATATGGGACGCCGATATTCTGATATGGGCCGCGTCCGTCCTCAACCGGATGAAGGAGCAGGGCGTCAACGACCTGCCCCGCACGCTCACCACGACCACCTACGACCTGTTGCGCGGCATCCGGCGCGGCACCGGGGGGCGGGCCTATCAGGAGTTGCAAGCTGCCCTGTCGCGCTTGGAGACGACTTCCATTCGCACATCGCTGCGCGCGCCCAAGCGACGCACGGAGGCGCAATTCGGGTGGCTGGACGGTTGGTCGCTTGAGGTGGACGCGGACACCGATCAGCCGCGCGGCATGACCATCACCCTGTCGAATTGGGTCTATGAAGGCATCGTCAGCGAGCGGTCGTTGCTCACCATGCACCAGGATTATTTCCTGCTGACTGGCGGGCTTGAACGCGCGCTCTACCGGATCGCGCGCAAGCACGCGGGCCAGCAGCGGGGAGGGTGGACCTGTCGCGTCGAGATGTTGCGCGAGAAGGCCGGCAGCGATGCCCAGCCCAAGGAGTTCAACCGCATGTTACGGAAGATCATCGAGGCCGACCAGCTTCCCGAATATACGCTGGCGATGACGCAGACGGTCGATGGCGCGCCGGCGGTGCTGTTCCAGTTGCGCGGCGCGGCCGAGGCCGCCGAGCTGCACGCCAGGCTAGAGGCCGACCGCGAACGCCGGGAGCGCATGGACGCCGATCGCCGGCGAACGCAGGAGGTGGACGACCTCATGGACCGCCTCGCACGTGGCGGGACGCGCTGAACTATCGTGGTATCACCCACCGGCTTGACTCCGGTGCTGCGCTAGGGTCGCCGCATCTGCGACTCGGAACGCCGGATTACGCGGCTTTTGGGCCTTCGGGCTGTGGATAAGTCGAGCCGGATCGGTGCGCGGCATCGTGGTTTCGCCCACCTTGGCGTCGTGGTTTCACACACCCGGCCTTCGTGGTTTCACACACCGAATCACGTGGGATCACCCACCGCGCAGATTTCCAACCCATTGCCCAAAAACGGGAAAAACCGCTTTCAGACCGGCTTAACTTACTTAACGATTCCTCTTTTAACAGAATCCTTAACGGAGAAGCGCCGCCTCTTGGGGCTTCGCCCCGCCGGCTCGCGGCCTTCGGCCGCCCCGGATCGCTTTGCGATCCTCCCACCCGGCATCCCCATGATGAGCCGGCTTCGCCGGCACGCTTTTTATTGGTGTGTGGAATTTGCCGAACCGTCGCGCTCATCCATCCAGCGCCGCGTCCAGAGGCACCGTCGCAGATTGGCTTTCCAGAAAAGCCAGGCGGATAGCGCGGCGATCCATTCGAGAGGGCAGGGCAGACGGAAACGTCCCGACTGGCGCGATTTCCGGGCCGCACAGCCTCATTTCGAGCGTTTGGAAGGGTTCGGGACGATCGAGCGTTCCATGCCGCTCTACGGGCTTCCCTGCCGGTCGCATTTTTGGCGCGAGATCCACGCGCCGTTTAAACGGCTTCACGCCTTTTCGAATTTCCCAGCGAACTCGCGATCGGCATAGTAGCGCAGCTTGTCGGCCACGATTGGGCGCTGCCCCGCGAGGAACAGCAATTCGAGGTTCGCCGGCATCGTGCGGACCTCATCAGGGGTCAGCAGGGGGCGGCCGACATGCTGGACGCCGAACGAGATTCCGCTCTCGTCCGCGTCGAGCGCGCGGCTCATCGTCTCGAACACGACCGTCTCCTGGCCGAGCAGATCGGAGACGAGTTTGGCGCTGTCGTGATCGTTGACGCCGAACACCTGCAGGACGCCAGCGTTGGACAGGAAGGTGCCGGCGCGACGCTCATAGGTGGCGCGGAGCTGATGAACGTCTTGCAGAGGGCGTAGCGTGGAAGGTACGCTAAACAACGCTAAGGGAGAACAACCGAGGAACGCTTAGGCGGCGCGGCTGTCCGGCGGAAGATTGAGGGCCTTGCGGCCAGCGGAAGCGGCTGCACGATCCCAAAGGAAATCGCCGGAAAAGGCAATATGCTCCCAGCCAACCGGTGACGTATGGACAAGCAGATCATCGGGGACCGGGACCGCTGCCGATCGCAGATGCTGGGCGGCGTGGTCCATGTAGATCGTGTTCCAATAGACGATCGCCGCGATGACCAGGTTGAGGCCGGATGCCCGATATTGTTGAGCTTCATGGCTGCGGTCGATGATGCGGCCCTGGCGGAAGGTGTAGATCGCCTGCGTCAGGGCATGGCGCTGCTCGCTGTTGTTGAGGCCGGCATGGCATCGCCGGCGCAGATCGGGATTTTCGAGCCAGTCCAGCATGAACAGGGTCCGTTCGATCTTCCCGATTTCCTGTAGTGCGACGTCGAGCTGGTTCTGCCGTTCGTAGGCGGCGAGCTTTCGCAGCATGACCGACGGCGCGACGTGGCCAGCCTTGATCGACCCTACGAGGCGCAGTACGTCGTCCCATTGTTCATTGATGATGTCGGTGCGGATACGCTTGCCCAACAACGGGGCGATGGACGGATAGGCCGAAACCGGCGCGATCGGCGCAAGCCGCCTGTCCGGAAAGTCGCGCAGGCGCGGGCAGAAGCGAAATCCCAGCATCGCGCACAGGGCGAAGACATGGTCGGTCGCCCCGCCGGTGTCGGTGTAATGCTCGACGATCCTGAGATCGGTGCCATGGCTGGTGAGGCCGTCGAGGACATAGGGCGCTTCATGCGTGGCGGCCGAGATCACATTGACGTGGTAGGGCCCGCGCTGATCGGAAACATGGGTGTAGAAGCTGAAGCCATGATCGACGCCATAGCGGGCGTTGATGTCGCCGCCCGATGCGCCGCGCTTCGCGCCCCTGAAGAACTGACCATCGGAACTGGACGTTGTGCCGTCGCCCCATACCCGCGAGAATGGCAGGCGGTGGTGCGCGTTGATGAGGACGGCGAGCGCCGCGCGGTAGCTCTCGTCGCGGATATAGGCGTCATGGGTCCACAGGAGTTGATCGCGCGTGACTCCCTGGCTCGCGGCGGCCATGCGCGACAGGCCGAGATTGGTGGCGTCGGCGAGGATGGTGGCGAGCAGCGCATTTTCATTGGGACATGGCTCGCCGGTGCGCAGGTTGGTGAACGCCGAAAGAAAGCCAGTTTCCTGCGCCACCTCATGTAGCAGTTCGGTGATACGGATGCGTGGCATCATCGCATCGAGCCGGTCGGCCAGCGCTTCGGCGTCGGGCGTTGCGATCGTGCGAACGGGGGATATCTGGAGGCGGTCGTCGCGGTATCGCACACCCTCCAAAGCGTCGCGCTTCAGGCGCTGGGCGAATTTCTTCAGCCGCCAGTCCAGTTCGCGCCCCCGCTGTTCGAGCCATTCGCTGGCTGTAGGGGGCAGGCCAAGAGCCGATACGACCGGTTTCGCCTTTGCTTCGCTGAGCAGGTAGCTGTCGAACCGGCGGTATCCCGCCGATCGCTCCACCCAGACATCCCCGGAGCGGAGCTTGTTGCGCAGATGCGCGATCGTCGCGATCTCCCAGAGCCGTCGATTGATCTTGCCGTCGTCGCCCACGACGATTTTCCGCCATTCCTTGCGAAAGGGCATCGGAGCGTCGGTAGGCACATCGCGCTTGCCCGACCTGTTGAGGTCGCGCAGTATCTCAATGGCGGCGATCGTTTTCGCGCTGCCCTTTCCGGCCCTGAACTGTAGCGCTTCAAGCAGATCAGGGGCGAACTTGCGCAACGTCGCATAGCGGTCGGCCGCGACCGTCAGCGGATCAAGATTGGCGGTTTCCGCGATCGTCGCCACTTCCGGTCTGGCCTTCAGGAGGGTGTGCCATCCTACCGAGGCGTCCAGGACCTCCATCGGGTCTTCGCCGGTATCGACCGCATCGGTCAGCGCGTCGATCGTCCTGCCAAAGATCAGCATCAGCCGCGCCACGTTCTTCGACGTGGTGGCATAGCTGCGTGCCTGAGCGTTTTTCGCGCGGGTGAAGATGCTGCCGATCAGCTTGTCCGCCATTTCCAGGGCGTTGTCGGTCAGTCGTTCTTCAAGATCGAGCAGGAAAGCGACAAGTGTGGCGCGTCGGCGGGAGGGGATATACCGCTCAATCATATAGGCAGGAGAAGCGCGGCCTTCCCTGACATATTGCCGAAAGCGGTCCGCATGGATGCGGCCAGCCACGTCCGGAGAAATGCCGATCTTCCGCACTTGCCGCAGGCGGTCGAGGATCTGGCGGATGTGATCGGGCTTAGCCGCAATGGGAATGGTCTTGAGCAAAGCGAGTTGGCTCGTGCCGCCGGCGTCGTCGAAGAGCTGATCGAGGGCGTTGACCTGTTCGGTGCTGAGATCGGCGATCAGAGCATAGGCAGCTTGCTTGCGCGCACGCGCGCGTCCCGCGCTGCTGGTGCGTTCGATGGTGGAGATGGACGGCAGCAAAATCCGGGCCTCGCGCAGGGCGGTGACCACGCCCATCGCAATCGTCATCCCCTTGTCGGTCGCCCATGCCGCTTTCGCGGCCGCTTCGATCATGAAGGGAATATCCGCACGGGTCGCCCCCCGAAGGCCCAAGCGCACCGCCAACTCACGGGCATGATCCGTCATTGTCTGATCCCGCGCCGCATAGTTGGCCAGGTCGGTTACGTGCAGACCAAGTTGCTCCGCGACGAAAGCGGCGAGATCATGGGGTATTGCTCCCCTGTCCTGTATCAACTGCGCAAGCGTGATACCCGGGTGCCGCAGGAGCGCGAGTTGCAGCGCCACGCCCAACTGGTTCCGTCGCTCCCGTCGCGCGCCGATGATCTCGATATCCGAAGGTTCGAAGGTGTAGAGCCGTGCCAGGCGGTCGCGATCGGTCGGGATGGCGAGGATCTGATCGCGCTCGCGCTCGGTCAGGAGTTGATGCTTGCGCTTCGTCATGCCGGTTCCCGTCCACAAAAGGTCATCTGCGCCTATGGACAGCCATGAGTAAAGAGACATAGTATGTGGACGGATATGGATGGAGCGAAGCGGTCGCCCTTGATAACGTCCACAGAACGACCGTTTGGGAGACGCACGGGATGGGCGATATTCTGGGTTATGCCCGCGTCAGCACCGGCGATCAGGACGTGGCTGGACAGACCATGCGTCTGGAGGAGGCCGGCGCGATCAAGGTGTTCACCGACGTCATGTCGGGCAAGAGCATGGAGCGGCCCGGTCTGGCCGAACTGATCGCCTATGCCCGCAAGGGCGACACGCTGGCGGTGGTCCGCCTCGATCGGCTTGGGCGCTCGCTCGCCGAATTGCTCACCACGGTCGAGACGCTACGCGGCCAGGGCATCGCGCTCCTGAGTCTTGAGGAAAAGATCGACACATCGTCGGCCGCCGGCGAACTCATCTTCCATGTGTTCGGGGCCATCGCCCATTTCGAGCGGAGACTGATCTCCGAGCGAACCAGGGATGGGATCGCCGCCGCGCGCGCCAAAGGCAAGTTGCCCGGCCGTCAGCCGCTCGACATGTCCAAGGTACATGCCGCCATCAAACTGGTCGAAGCGAGCATCTCGCCGACAGAAGCAGCACGACAACTCGGCATCGGCCGATCGACCATCTATCGAGAAATGCGCCGCCTCGGCGTGGAAAGGCCCATCTGAATGTCCAGATCGAAATCGGCTCACGATCTTTCCGGCCTGATGAAATATGCGGATCGCGCGCCATGGGATGAGGCATTGGCCGAAATGCTGTCCGCGCATCTCGATCCGGCGAGCGAAGCGACCGGACTCGAGCCTGACGCCATATTCGAGATAATTGGCGATCACTGGCAAGGGCCGCTATGGGGCTGCGCCTTTGAAGATCTGCTTACGCAGGAACTGGAACCCGACGGTCGCAATCTGGTCGATGACTATCTCAAGCGCCGGGGCTGGAACGAAAAGGCGCCGAACAAGGCCTATATGCGCGCGTTACGCGATACGGTCATGTCGCTCTATGAGGTCAGCGAAGTCGTGCCTGGTCAGTCGATGACCTTGCGCGATCTGCTGCGCGACGTTGCTCCGGTGACGGTGCGCGAACACGGTGCAACCCAGACCCTGGTCAACTGGGACAAGATCGCCGCAAGGGTTGTCGACGTGAACGGGCGCCATGGCATTTCCGGAGCGCTGTTGCCGTTCAGCGCTGAGGGCGCCGTGCGAGTGGTCGAGGCATTTTCCCGACTTGCCGACGAAACTCAGGACACTGCGGAATTGGACCCGTCCGATCGGGACGCGCTTCTGGGAGCATCGGGACCGATGTTCACGAACATGTGGCTGCTCGACTGTCTGGGCAAGGCCATGCCCGGCAGCGCGCCGGATATGGTCAACGCCGACGGCGATGACCTGGTGTTCCACCGTATCGTTTTTCCGCTGGCGAAAGGCGTGGTCGGCAAGAGCCTGATCCGAAGGCTGAATGCGCGGCGACAACTACGATGGCCGGTTGAGCGGCGACTATGATGGCCGGTAGGATCGGTTGT